>JADFDO010000003.1 GCA_018262855.1 Methanolinea sp.
GTCTTTTCCCCTTCACCCCGGCTCCGGTCGTTCCATCTCCTCCTCCTCATCCTGGTCACCTGGCTGGTTCTCCTGCCGATCCTCATTCTCGTGGTGTTCTCCGCACCCGTCCACCTCACGCTTTTGGCAGCGTTCGTAATTCTTGCTATACTCCTTCTGATCCGCTGGTATATCCCGAGATACTGGGAATCGTTCCGGGTCTGTTTCACCGGGAGCAGTATGATCTGCGAGAGGGGGGTATGGAGAACAGTGCGCACTGCGGTGCCGTATTCACGGATCTGGGGTCTTGAGATCGAGTGCGGGGTTGTATGCCGCTACCTCGGGATCTCGTTTTTGAAGGTTCTCCTTGATGACAAGAGCACCATCCGTCTCCCGGGAGTGGAAGAGCCGGAGAAGACACGAGCCTTTGTGGAGAACATTGTTCGGAGCTGAAAAGGAAGGGAGCAGGAGACCGGGATCAGGAGACCGCGGGAGTCCCCTTTTCCTTCACACGGCGGAGGATCTCCTGCGCAAGTCGCCGCACTGCCTCTCTTGCAGGAGAGCCCGGCGGGATGGACCCGACCGGGGACCCGGCAAGGTCTGCGGCCTCGACTGCAGGATCCTCGGGAATGACGATTCCGATATCCGGTGCTCCCGGGACCACGTCTGAACTCTGTCCCTTCCACCGGTTCACGACGAGCACCTGGGGAACCGAAGAGAGGCCGAGCGACTTCGCAAGGTCCCTGATCCTCGCAGCCGTCCGGATGCCCCTCGCCCCCGGGTCGCTCACGATGACGAGCAGGTCGGGAATCCCGATCGTTCCCCTGCTGATATGCTCCATCCCGGCCTCGTTGTCGATCACGATGAACCGGTACTCCTTCCGGAGCATCGCGATACTGCGCTGTAACACGTCGTTGGCAAAGCAGTAACAGCCGGTGCCCTCCGGCAGCCCCATTGCGACGAGATCGAACCCGCGCTCCTCCACAATCGCCTGCCTGAACCGGAGCTCCATGAACTCGGTCCTCGTCATCCCCGGAGGGATGCTCTCCTTGAACGATTCCTCCCTCATAGACCCGAGCGTCTTGGTGACTTCCACGCCGAGGGCCTCGTGGAGGTTGGCGTTCGGGTCCGCGTCAACCGCGAGCACGGGGGACTCGCCCGCCTCGATAAGTGCCCGAACCAGCAGGGCGGCAAGCGTGGTCTTCCCGGTCCCCCCCTTCCCGGTGACCGCAACCGAGAAGGGACTCATTTGGGCCGCCCGGCCCGTGCACGGTCCGAGAGTGCCGCCGCGGCACCCATGATCTCCCGTGCCTGAGACGGGTCTCCGGTCTGGATTCCGCAGGTTGGAGTGACCACGGACTGTTTCATGAAGAGGTCGTCAGAGCATGAATCCGCAACCTGCTGCCGGATCGCGGAGAACTGCTGGAAGAGGCTGTCGGGCGTCACCTTTGAGAAATCCTCGGGCCTTGCAGGAACCAGCCCCCAGGCAACGACCCCGCCCCTCTCCATGAAGGCCACGAGGTCGTCCATATAGAGGAGGAGTTCGCGGGAGCAGGTGAAAGCATCGAACGAGAGGAACGAGGGGTTGAGGCCCATTAAATAACTCCAGTCGGTGTTGGCGCAGCAGTGTATCCCGATCCCCCCTTCCACCATCCCGGCAATATCCTCCCACCCTGCCGTGACGTTCTCCTGCCGGATGGGAACCACCGATGAGCCGAGCGATGCAAGGTAGGGCTCATTCAGCACTACCAGGGTCTCTTTCACCCCGGAAAACTGCCGCATCGCCTCCTCACACCACCGGGCAATGAGTGCGATCATCTTTGAGATCACGTCGGCATACTGGTCGTCGTAATAGAGCGGCCTCCGGTCGGCATCCACCACCTGCATTCCGAAGGTCACCGGACCCGTCACCTGGCACTTGAGGATGGCTGCCGAAGAAAAATCCCTCTTCGCCATCTCGAAGAACGCCGAGGCATTCCGGTCCGTCCGGGCATAGGGTGCGACGTTCTTCTCCATGAAGTCGAGGTAGATCTTCTCCATCTCGCTCCCTATGTCCCGCGAGGGATCGATGCCAAGTCTTCCGTCATGGACAGATCCCCCTGGCAATGGTGCAGAATCGCAGAACACGATCGATTCCATGAGGCCCCGGTTGGGAAGGGTTGGCACGTAGGGAAACTTGGGAAAGGCTTCGAGGACATCGTCACATGCCTGCCGGGGATCGGTATGGGGAAGACCGCCGATGCCGGTCGCCCCGCATTCCGGGGGAGTGATCCAGGAGCTCATGTACTCCCTCTCCTGATCCTGCACTGCCCGAGTTTCGTCTCCACGTCCGGGAAGAGGGAGAGATCGGTGTGGGGCAGGAAGCAGCTTCTGGTATACTCATCCATGAACGCGGGTTCAGCGTTCAGCTCGACGTAGGCGATCTTTTCCGCGATCTCGTCAAGCACCTTCTTCTTCCTCCGGTTCAGGAGCGCGATGTTTGCCCCTGCAATCGCACCGTTCCCGATTCCGGTCACCCTGCCGACCGGGACTTCCGGTATAAGCCCGATGGTGATCGCATGATTCTTGTCGAGGTAATTGCCAAACGCACCCGCGAAGAAGATCCGTGAGATCTCTCCCCTCGCGATCCCTGCCTTGTTCATGAGGGTCTGGCAGGCCGCAAGGACCGATGCCTTGCTCATGATGAGCGCCTTGATATCGTTCTCGGTGACCACGATGTCCCGTCCGATCGCGGTCTCGTCCTTCCAGGCGACCACGAACTCGGGGACATGGCGTCCCATCCTGATCCGTTCGTGTGCGATAGTCATGTTGATCCTGCCGGTCCTGTCGATGACACAGGCCTCGAGGAGCTGGGCGAGGAGATCGATCAGCCCCGACCCGCAGATCCCTTTCGGTTTCTGGTTATGGATGGTCGAGAATGACGGGACAAGCGTGACCGGATCGATGGTGATCCGCTCGATTGCCCCCGGGTTCGCCCGCATGCCAAAGAGGACCTCCCCGCCTTCAAGGGCTGGGCCTGCCGCACCTGCACAGGTAAACATCCAGTCCCGGTTCCCCAGGACCACCTCGAAGTTGGTCCCGATATCGATCAGGAGTGAGATCTCCTCGCTCTCCGCCATGCCTGATGCAAGGATATCGGCAATGATATCACCCCCTATGAAGTCGCTGACCGCCGGGAAGATGAAGAGGCCTGAATTCTCGCCCACCGCAAGGCCGATCCTCTGTGCAGCGGTAGTAAGATACCGCCTGACGACAGGGACATAAGGCTCCTCGATCATGTAGGCCGGATCGATTCCCATCAGGATATGGGTCATGATGGTGTTCCCGGCCACTACCACCTCGTAAATATCCTCCCTGTCGATCCCCGCGGAATTCGATGCCTCGGTGAGGGCTACATTGATGCTGTCGACGGCAAGGGACTGTAGTTTTGTAAGCCCTCCTCCCGACTTGGCATAGGTGACCCGGGAGAGGATATCCTCGCCGCAGCTGATCTGGTGATTGTAGCTCGAGCCGATCCCCATGATGTGCCCGTCAGCAAGGTTCCTGATGTAGACCACGATGGTGGTGGTCCCGAGGTCCACCGCAGCCCCGTAGATATGGCTGGCAGTATCCCCCTTCTCGACGTGGATGAGGCGGTAGCCCCCCGGCACGAGCGCAACTGTTGCGGTGATCTTCCAGCCGCTGTCGCGGAGAACCCGGGGTATCCGGCGTATCACCTCGAGCGGGGCATAGATGGCCCTCTCCTTCGGCCCGCCGCTCTTCTCGATCTCCCAGAGGAGCCGGGTGAGATCGGGTGACTGGTCGTCGAGGGAGGGCGGAACAAGGGTGAGGAAATACTTCCATACGGCCGGGTTCAGGGCGGTAGGGATCTCCCCGGAATCAACGAGGATCTGCTGTTCCTGGACGAGCGTGGCATCGGGGATCACCACCCGGAGGTCGTCGATGACCTTCGCCTGGCAGGCAAGGCAGACGCCATCCTCTACTTCAGCTGCTGAAAGGATGCTTTCATACTGCTCATGGTCGAATTCTGTCCGTCCGCTTTTTACGATAACCTTGCACTTCCCGCACTTTCCCTGCCCGCCGCAGACCACGTTTATGTGAAAGCCTGCCTTCTGCGCAGCTTCGAGAATGGTGCTCCCCTTCACAATCTCGACTTTCCGGAAACTCGGGAGGAATGTGACCGTCGGCATGATCAGGGCTTCCACTCCTGGAGCAGGAACTCGGCGATATCCGCAGCGTCTCGCGGGCCAACGAGGACCTTCCACCCGGTGGCATCTTCAATCCTCCCCGAGAGCGGGGCTGCATATCCCGGGATGATGAGTTTCCGGTGCGAGACCGCGTTCCCGAGATCGAACTTTGCGATTGCCTCCTTCACCATCGCTTCCTGGAGTTTTCCCGACGCGACCGCGGTCAGGACCGAGAGCCCCTCGGTATCCACCACCAGCATCAGCGACGGGACGCGGGATGCCTCGAGGTACCCCTGCAGGGTGAAGAACGTGAGCGAGAAGTTGACCGAGAGGAGAACAGGGGCGTCCTTCCCGGGGCTGCCGATCCTATAGAGACCCGGGGTGATCTGGATGGGCTTCTGCGGATCGGTGTAAATGTTCTGCCGGAGAACAAGAAGCGCCTTCCTCACCGGCTGTGACAGGGGATTGCAGACCAGCACCGAGCCGAACTTCGCAACCCCGGTGACGAGGAAGGCATCCTCAAGACCCGGCTGAGCACAGTCGAGGAACACGGGATACCCGAGTGCAGGGGTCTGGCGGGTCACCGCATGCTGCCGTACCGCAGTCGTCCTGTTCAGCACCTCGTGGAGGGAAGGAGAGGTCAGGTCCAGGAGGAGGTTGCTGACCCCCTCTGTCGCACACTTCGACGAGAGATCGGCCAGGGAATCGAGGGTGTCTGCCCGGATCGCCAGCGGACAGGAGAATTTTTTCGCGAGTCTGCACATCTCCTGGTAGTTTTCATGCGTTGCGGCATGGATGAGCGGACGGTAGTTGCCGGAGACTCCAAGGCCTGCTTCCATGCAGACGGGATCAGTGCTCATCAGCACCTCGGGAAGGTCTGCGACCGACTCAACTGCTTCCACGGCACGGGAGAACTCCCCGGGACTCCCCGATTCGCACCGTATAGCGATACCATTCAGCCTGAGATCGGTCCCGATCCTGGTGAGGACGTAGTCCCGGACATCGGTGGTTATTTCCTTTATCCGGTCTCCGGGCATGGTGTCCGGAATGGCGGTCATGATGCCCGGCTCGTGGATGAATGTCTTCTCGTGGCGGTACTGGACCATCTCCTCGCCGAGCGTAAAGGAACGCTCGCCCACTCCTATCTTCACCTTCTGGATGGGCGGACGGGTGGAGGCGCCAAGGATTGCCTTTGCATTCTCGTCGAGGTACGGGCACTGGTCGGGCTGGGCCTTTCCTCCGGCAAGTTTCATTGCGAACGTGAGGCACGTGGGGTCCCCGCATTCCTTGCAGTTCTTCTTGGGGAGCAGCTTGTAGATGTCCAGGGGTTTGAGCGAGGCCATGGGCGATCACTCCCCTCCGCCAGGGTGTACTTGAAAGAGCGACGAACATGCATCCCTGATGAGCGGGACCGTCTCCGGGTGCCGAACAGAGACGATCGCGGCTCCTGCAAGATATGCCGGGAGCATGGCATAGAGTTCCCATGCAACCGCGATCCGGTCAGCATCTTCACCTTCGGCCTCCCTGACTTCCTTGATGGTGAGCGAATCTACCGCTGAACTGATCATGGGCATGGCGAGATCCTCGTCACCCTTGAGTGCGGCGGTCCTGATACGCTCCATGACAGAGTAGGAATATTCAAATCCATACCCGAGCGCTCCTGTATACGGGTCGATCGCGATTCTGTCTCGGGGTATCCCTATCTCGCGGAGGAGAATATTCAGCTGCTTGGCGAGGTTGATATCAATCGGGGACTGCGCAATGATGGAATGGCCATACGCCATCGCAGCCGCCGCAACGCTCCGGTACCGGCCCGCTTCTGCGGTCCCGAGGAGGATGCGCTCACCTGCAGCAGCCTCACCGATCTTCTGGTAGACCTCGCTGTCGATTGCGGGATCGTTGCTTCCCTCGATACTGATCGGGAGGCTTGTTGCCTGGAGTACCTCCTCGACGGTCTTCCTGATGGCAGCACAGTCTGAGAACCCGCGCCTCCGGGTACTCGTGCAGTACAGCCTGATCAGGTCGGGACGGATCTCTGCCTCCGCGAACCGTGCCCATGCCGCCGGATCGGATGAGGCGTCTCCCACCGCATGCCGGGCGACCGCGGGCCAGAGGTCCGGGTCATCGGCAATCTCGTAGGCAACAACCGCGGGATACCCCAGAGGCGCGTTGCCGATCCCGTTGAGGTCTTTCTCTCCTCCAACCTTCAGAGTGCGGCTCCTGGTCCCGCCCTCTGACCTGGTTGCACCGATCACAAGTTCCCCGATCTGCCCGGTCCAGTCCGATATGGTAGAGATTCCCATGGCCAGGCCCTCCCTAGATCAGCGGCTTCATGCCGAGCGCCGGGTGGTCCACCGAGGCCAGGAATTCTGTCAGTGCCTCGATGGTCACGGCAGTCTTCTCGTCTGCGATCTTCTCGTAGAGCGATTCGAGGTTCTTTGCCTTGAGGTGGTCACGGAGACGGGTGCCAATCTCCTCTTTCAGGATCGATGGGATCCAGACCAGGCGTTCGATTCCGCCCTCGGCCTGGAGGAAGCGGTCGGAGAGGATGAATCCCTTCGAAATTCCCGCAAATCCGGGCGTCTGGGCTCCTCCCCCGATCGTGCCTGCAAGGGTTGAGAAGGTCATTCCCGAAGGGGTTTCTCCCTTGAACTCCCTCGAGACCACCATGAAGCCGTTTACCTCCGGCAGCATGACGGCAATACACTCAAAACAGCCGCAGCATGTCATGGGGAACTCCATGATGCTGTAGAGGGAGCACCGGTCGACCTCCCCGTGGGACGCTTTTTTCACAAACCTGTTCACCCCCTCGAACTCTCCCCTCTCCAGGTCGATGAGCTTTCCTTTCTCGACAGGCTGATTCGCTCCTGCCGGTGCGATCTCATAGGCGATCTTGCCGTCGAGCCACGTGATCGCCCCGCAGAGCGCCGGTCTTTCAGGCGTAATGATGCAGACGTGGTTGGGGGCAAAGGTCTGGCAGAGCGTGCAGGAGTAGAAGGTGTCAACATCGGTGTCCTTCATCCCCCTGATCCTCTCGTCGCGCTCCAGGTACACCGCCTCGGCTTTCTCCCGCGCCTCTAACACAGCCTTCTCATCGGTGATGAGGGTGACCTGGACCGCGTCAAGGAGGTCCGGGAAGTCCATCCTGAACTTCGCGGCGAGGAGGACGCCTATGTCGCGTATGTGCACACCCTTGGAGACCGCATCTTTTGAGAGCCGGACCCAGATGATATCCCGCTGTGCCACGTGCCAGGAGCCCTCGCCGTAGTTGACAAAGTTATGGATCCTCCGTTCAAGGACCGGCTCGTACTCCTTCTTCATCTGCGATCCTGCCACTTCGACGAGGATGGCGAGCGGAACTGCAGATCCCTCCTTGATATCCTCGATCTCGGGACCAATGACTTGGACCTCCCCTTCCTTCACTTCCGTACCGGGTCTGACCCTCAAAATCTCGAACGCCGGGGAGCGCCCGCCGCCGAACTCCACGTACATCTCCTCCTTGCGGATGCTCTTCCCTTCGAATGCCGGCGAGCAGGCCATGGGGATGGGGATCGCGGTCACGTTTACCTTGATACCCCGGAGCTCCATTCCGGTACGGACCGCGTCGGCAATACGGACGGGGACCCACGAGCCTCCCTCGTAGCCTCCCGGGGTGATGACCGGGATGCCGAGCACACGGAACGTATCGATAATCGCGACTTCCTCTTCGTTCAGCCCCGGAAATACTATTGCGATGGCCTTTGCCCGCTCCCGGGCGTAGGAGAGGAGCCTTGTGGCATCCCCCGGGGTCACTCCCCCGAACATCATTGCCACCCTTGCGAGGATATCGATGAAATGGATGGCTGACGAGGGGCGTGATCCGAGCGGAACAAGCCTGTATTCTGTCCCGACCCTGACACCTGCTGACTGGAGGCTCCCGATGATCCCTCCGGAGAGGAACGTCAGCATATACTTCTCCTGCAGTTCCCTGCAGAGCCCGGCCGCTTCTATCGGGTCAGCGGGAGTCCCCGCGACCAGAGCAAGGCCGAGAATACTTCCGTCCACGAGCGAGTATCCAAGCGTCCGCAGCACCGCGTCCGGGATGAACCCGGTATAGGGAGCTGGTTCCCGGCCGGATACAGCTGCCTCACCCGCAGCCAGGCACTCGGCGGCAACCAGGGGATTTTCACCTGCAGCCGAAAACGCTGCCAGCGCTTCATTCCTGTCATGCACCGGGGATCCGGTCAGTGCAAAGGTGACAGGGAGGTGGTATGCCGTCTCCTCATAGGAAAAAGATCCTGTCATCCCCTCGAGCCGTCTCTTCAGGGCTGCTTTCCCGGCATCAACTGCCTTATCCACGTCATTCATCGATATCCCTTTCTTATGGTCTAACTTCCCCCTGTGCATCTATATGAGTTTGGATCTTACCGGATAACCAACAAGGGGAAGAGAATCCGGTGCGTGCAGGTGTAGCCCGGGCAGGGATTGTCTGGTTCATGAACCAGGTGAGAGAGAGAAAAAGCGGGGTGGACGGGATCAACGGGAGACCTGGCATCTGGTGGTAATAGTGTTGATGAACAGGTATGCCAGCGCGATCAGTAACAATACTGCCGGCACGAGGGGAAATGATCCTTTGTGATGAGTCAGTATCGTGGATGTGACCGATGAATCCAGAAGAAGCCATCCGTAATAACAGACGGCAGCCGCGGCAAGGTGCCGGGAATACCGGGGATACCTGACAAGGGCAACAGCCAGCACTCCTGAGATCAACCATTTCGCAAAGAGATACAGTCCTGCTGCCGCGCCGTCGAGCTTGGTTCCGAAGAACCAGTCTTCCCAGTTGAGAATGAACACGAATAGAAACATCAGTGCGGAAAACGAGAGGCAGAGAACCAGGCAGTATTTCAGGATTCGATCGGGAATCCTTACGCTATTTTTTTGGTCCATTTTACGCTCCTGTGATGATGCTCACATCGGGTTCCCTGCCATGTCCTGTCCTGGATTGAGATCTCCTTCAAATCAAGGATCGCTCCATTCCCTGGATCGAGCGGGAGTGCCCGTTCGTAGCAGGCATCTGTCCATATCCTCACTTCCTTCTCTTCTTTCCATCATCCTTCTTCTGCTCGGCATCCGCACATTCGAGCTCGGCAACGATCTCCAGCGGGTCTTCGATCTTCTTCATCAGTTTCTGGATCTCGGAAAGACGCTCGACGCCTATGAAATGCTCCGCCATCACATTCGCGAGGGGTGAAAGGACAATTTTGCCATCCTGGCATGCCACAAGATCCCGTTCCAGAAGGACATCGAGTGCCGGCTCCATGCTGCCGACCATGCTGTTGTTGATGCGATCGAGATCGGCAAGCCTGCCATTGCACACAACCGCATTTGCCACGTACTCCTCGGAACTCTGCTCGAGATCATGCTCCGGGGCAACCTCCTCCATCTCCCCTTTCAGAAGCTGCATCGCCACCTCCTCTTCGGTAACCCTGGATTCACGGGAGTAGGAAGCACCGGGTTCAGCGAGCACCACCACCTTCCCGAGGTCATGGAAGTCCGGACGGCCTGCACGGCCGGCCATCTGGTTGAATTCCTGGACCGAGAGCCAGGAGATGCCCATCGCGAGGGAGTCGAAGATCACCTGGGATGCAGGAAAGTCAACCCCTGCCCCGAGCGCCGCAGTGGTGACCACTGCCCGCAACTTCCCGGAGAGGAATTTTGCTTCTATCTCCCTCCTCTCCTGGGAGGTCAGGCCTGCATGGTAGGCAGCGTACCCGGGTCCAAGGGCATCGGCAATGACATGCGTCCTTGCTCTCGCATGGGTGAATACAATCGTCTGGCCGTGGAATCCCTTTGACGAGACGCGGGAGTACTCCTGGGTGCAGAGCCTTTTAATGGTCGGGATCTTCTGCTTGTGCTCGACAAAGACGAGATACCGCTCGAGTGCCACCGGCCTGTCGTCATACCTGACAAGTGCCGCATTCAGTTTCTTTGCAAGCACTTTCGGCACCCCGATTGTTGCCGAGAGATACAGGAACTGGGCTTTCGGAAAGAGATATTTGAGCCTTGCAATCAGTCCGTCGAGACGGTGACCGCGATCCGGGTCCTCGAGCATCTGGACCTCATCAATCACCACAGTGCCGATCAGGGGAAGCTTCTTCCCGGAGCGGATGAAGTGATCCACGCCCTCATAGGTCCCGACGACAACAGGGGCTCTTATATTCCGGTCGCCAACCGGAGCGTTCTCAGGCAGCTTGATGCGGGCCTGCCCGATCAGGACCCCGACTTCCGCGATCTTCCCGTACCTCTCTTCGAAACGCTGGTACTTCTGGACGGCAAGCGCCACCAGGGGGACCAGGAAAAGGGTATGGCCCCTTTTTTCCATGTAATTCTTGAGTCCCGCCATCTCCCCGATGAACGTCTTTCCGCTCGCGGTGGCAGAGACGATCAGGAGATGCTTGCCATGCAGGAGACCCGCATCCACCGCCATCTGCTGTGCAGGCATCAGCGTCTCGACTCCTGCAGCATCAATAAAGTCGCGGGGAAGTGGGAGCTCTGCGATCTCCTGGGTTTTCTGCAGGGGATGTGCTTCGAGGCGGTCGAAGAGTGCCTGGGAGATCCTTACCTTCTCCGGCTGAACGCTTGCGAGTACCTTGTCCATGTCCCGGAGATTCCTGAGAAGCTCCTCAAGGTGCCCGAGTGCCTGTGTTCCTACCTTGCCCATGGTGGCGAGTTCCCGCCGGAGTTCCCTCCGTGCGCAGTCGAAACAGACCTGCTCCCCGGTGGTGTACCGGACGCTGTTCTTCTTATTGATGGGTGTGACCCTGTCATCCATGAGGCAGATCCTGCATACCTTTGCATGGGCGAAGGGAATCTGGAAATCATGGAGAAATCCCTCGAACGGCTCATCCTGCTGGGTTAGGTAGACGGTCGCCTTCCGGAGTGAGACCACGAGCTCCTTTGAGGGGGTGGTGCGGAACTGGTGCTTCCTGCCCCATTTGACACGGTAATGGCCCGGCCGGTGACCCTTTGCAGTCGCATCGATCTCGGCGATTCCCACCGCCCTTACCTGCAGATTGTCGAGAAACAGGATCTTGTAATTACCCTTCTGTGGCTGGACAATCACGTTCATGGGGCTATCAGGTCATGGAGGACATAGGTAAGCCCCACCCCTTCCAGCCGCTTCAGGAAATCGGTAAATTCCTCGTCCACGATGAGAATAGCGCATTCGATACCGTGGAACGCAGCCTCGATCACCCCTTCCCTGGCCCCGAAGAACATATCTGGGGTTTTTCCTGCCTGCTGCAGGGCGACGCATCCTTCAAGGCCGACTGCCGCCACCACTCCCACATTCTCGATGACTTCAAGAAGCCGATCCTTTCGTACCTTGCGTGATCCTCCGCGCTGGACCCTGGGGACCTTGCATACGTGGATGATACCTTCGGTATGATCGATCAGCCCTGTCAACCGGGCGACACCCACATCCTCCCCGGCCTTTGCATTCATCACCACCGTCCCCATGGCACTCCTGGGCTCCCGCGAAGCGTAGAGCCAGCCCTGCTCCATGTATACTCCGACCTCGTCTCCCTCAAAAAGATCAACGGCCGCGATGGCGGTCCAGGTGGAGACCTGCTGGATGATGTCCCGCCGGATATGGCGGGCATATGATTCAAGGGCTTCAGCGTGGCTCAGGATCCATTCGATACCGCTCCTTGTGACACTGTATCTCCCGCGGCCATGGGAGGCGACCATCTCCTCGTCTACGAGCTCACGAATGTATTCTGAGACCGCCTGGGGTGTGATGCCGAGTTTTTCCGCAATCTCCTGCTGCCTTACCGCTGGCTGGTGCTCGGCAACCTCGACAAGTATCTGCAGACGGGTAACTTCGCGTTTGCTCCGGAGAAGCGATGATAGGGGATCCTTACTGGCTTCTGTCAAGGAGCACCAGCCCCTGCCCCTTTACATCCAGATGGGGGATCCGCTTCGCAAGCCCCTTGATGAAGACGGGATTGACTGCAAACTTCCTTGCAATATCATTGATTGAGGTGTTCCCCGACCGGAGCTCCTCCTCCACCTTCTCGACCATTAGGCGGAGCTGTTCATCGTTGGAGACCGCAATGAAGAGCAGGTCGGAGAGATCCACGAAATTACACTGGAAATTCGCCCTGAACTTGTTATAGGTTGCCCGGTATTCCTTGATCGGTTTCTGCCCGGGTTCCGGCATCCTCCACTTCTCCTCGATAAGGCTCCCCTTCTTGAGTACCAGCAGGCAATGCCCCACATCCCCTTCCTCCAGATGGCTGCAGAGCTCCTCCTCGGTCATCCAGGATTTGTTCAACAGATCGTAGACCTGCTTGAATGTCGAATTATGGAATGTCATGAGAAGAGGAACAAGGTCCACGGGATCGTTGACTATCCGTATATGGCCGCTCACTGGTAAAACCCTAATATTATATGAAGTGATAAATCAATAAATCTTTGTTTGAACGGCATGCAGAGGAGCGGAAGGATACAAATCCGCGGGATTGTGCAGGGAGTCGGCTTCCGGCCTTTTGTGTATGCCGCCGCGAAGAGCCTCGGGATTCGCGGCACGGTTACGAACCTCGGAAGCGAGGTGGAGATCCGGGCATCAGGAGATCGGTTCGACGAGTTTGTGAGGGAGATCTCACAGGGCCCGCCATTATCCCGGATCGACCGTGTCGAGGTGTTCGAGGATGCCGGACCTTTCCCGGATGACTTTTCGATCCTGCCGAGCCGGGCCGGCTCCCTCTCCGGGATGATCCCTCCGGATATCGCCATCTGCGACCAGTGTATATCCGACATCACCACACCCGGCGGGAGGTACGATGAATACTGGTGCACCTCGTGCGTGAACTGCGGCCCCCGGTACAGTATCATCGAGACGCTCCCCTATGACAGGGAAAGGACCTCGATGAACATCTTTCCCATGTGCCCGGAGTGCGGGAGGGAATACGGCGACCCCGGATGCCGTCGGCACCATGCCCAGACCATCGCTTGTTCCACCTGCGGTCCGGGCCTGAAACTCACGGATGCAGAGGGCAACATCGTTCCCTGCACTCACGTGATTGCCGAGACTGCCCGCCTCCTTGATACCGGGGCTGTTGTGGCGATACGGGGAATCGGAGGCTTCCACCTCGCCTGCATCGAGGATTCGGCACGGGAGCTGAAGCGGCGGCTCGGGAGATCGGAGCAGCCGTTCGCCATCATGGTAAAGCCTGATTTCATCGACCGCATCGCGATCGTGTCGGGTGAAGACCGGATGATCCTGGAAAACTGCCAGAAGCCCATCGCGGTGCTGGAGAAGCGCGATCACGAGGCACATGGCGATATCAGCAACCTCCACACCATTGGCTGCATGTTCCCGTATACAGGGTTGCACCACCTCCTCTTCTCCCACCTCTCACACCCCCTCCTGATCATGACGAGTGCAAACATGCCAGGGTATCCCATGATCACCGAGATCGATACTGCCATGGCACGGATGCACAATCATGTTGATTTCTTCCTGTCCCACAACCGCAGGATCGTGAACCGGTGCGACGACTCCGTGGTACGGGACGGGTTCATCATCCGGCTCTCCCGTGGCATGGCCCCGCGGAGAACCGCACTCGACCTGGGAAGGAGATCCATCCTCGCAGTAGGGCCGGAACTGAATTCAAACATCACGATCTACAGGGATGGTTTCTGCACCACCTCGCCCCATATAGGAAACGTGAGGAATCCGCAGACCTATGACTATCTTAAAGAGACGATCGGGAACCTTGGCCGGTT
This sequence comes from Methanolinea sp., assembly GCA_018262855.1. GTDB lineage: Archaea > Halobacteriota > Methanomicrobia > Methanomicrobiales > Methanospirillaceae > Methanolinea_A. The sequence goes on from JADFDO010000003.1 coordinate 13,935, forward strand.
GCTGGGAAGGGGATACCAGTATATTGCCCACGATGCACATCCCCAGTTCCTCTCCACAAGGTATGCAAAGGAACTTGCCGAACAGCATGGTGCAACCCTGGTCCCCGTCCAGCACCACCAGGCACATATCGCGGCGACAACCCAGGAACCCTGCATTGGGATCGCCATTGACGGCGTTGGCTATGGGGAGGACAATACAATCTGGGGTGGGGAGATCTTTGCCGGAACCGTCCCACACTACGAGAGGGTCGGTCACCTCGAAGTGGTCCCGATGCCTGGCGGTGACTTGGCCACCCGGTTCCCAGAGAGGATGCTGTATGGTATGCTCCCATGCGATGCGACTGTTGCACTCCTTGAGAGCCGCGGGTGGACCGATGTTGAGTTAACAGTTCTTGAAGCACAGGTGTCCCGTGCAATCAACGTGGTCCCCACGTCCAGCACGGGGAGGGTGCTCGATGCCGCCTCTGCACTCCTCGGTATCTGCAGGGAGAGGACGTATGATGGCGAACCGGCCATGAAACTGGAATCCTTTGCGGCCGGCGGAAAGGCAGAGCCCTGGGACCTCACATGTATCCGGGAAGGAGAGAGGGAAGTCCTCTCCACGAGATCGCTCCTGCGGGAGGTAATGAACCGGGCAGAAAGGGTGAAAGACCGCGATACATCTGCCCTCCGGAACATTGCAGCATCTTTCCAGTTCAACTTGGCCAGGGGGATTGCAGGGATGGCCATCCATGCAGCAGTGGAGAGGGATATCTCCCTTGTTGCACTTTCAGGGGGAGTGGCATACAACCGGGCGATCAGGGAGACCATCCGGAGCCAGGTGGCGGCCTCGGGCATCGGTTTCTGCATGAATCCCGACTACCCCCTTGGGGATGGTTGCATATCCTTTGGGCAGTGCATTTACGCCGGGATCACTGCGGGGGATGAGTGAGGGCCGGGAAGTACCTCACGTCAGGTTCTCAGGGTTTTTCGATAATTTCCGGCAGCATCTGGCTATAGTGGTTATTCGATAGAGGCTAGAAGACCTGTGGAAGTATTAAAAAAAGAGTCCGATTACCGGGTAAACCGGTCAGGGAACATCAGGATGAGGGGGACCGCCGTGATCTTTCCGGCCTCAACAGTCACGGTCTTCACTTTTGTCTGGTACCTGGGATACACAAGTTTCAATTCGTAGTCTCCCGGGGCCAGACCCTGGATAGTGGCCGGCGTGTTCCCTTTTACTTCATTATTGAGGTAAATCACGGCATTTTTCGGGAAGCTCTTCACGGACATTCCACCTGTTTCCCCGGGTGAACCAGTCTGGGTGACGGTGGTGGTTATCGTTGGTGTCGGGAATCCTCCACCTCCGCTGGTTCTCTGGAGGATAACGAAGGGCAATCTCTTGTGCTGTCCCGATATCACGTCCACATTCGAGATATACTCAGAATACCCGGCAGCGCTGACTTTCAGGGTGTGGGAACCAGGACTCAGTGCGATATCAATCTGTGGAGTGATCCCGATGGCCGTTCCATCAATAATGACTGTTGCCTTCCCCGGGAAACTGAAGACGGTGAGGTATCCTGGATCCACATAGGTTGGAATGGTCGTGGTAGTGGTCGTCGTAGGAGACGTCGAAGTGGTCGTGGTCGTGGTTGTGTCCGTTGGCAATGGCGAAGTCGCGGTGGTCGTAGTCGTTGTCGTGGTGGTGGTGGTTGTAGTTTCAGTTGGTGACGGGGAAGTCGTTGTCGTGGTAGTCGTTGTCGTAGTGGTAGTCGTCGGAATTCCGCCTACAGTAATTGTTCCTGGGACTATTACAGGTGTGATTGACCCGCCTCCTTCAGCAGTTATTTCCTTGACATTGAGGGTAAGCGAGGTCGATCCCGCCGATTTGCCTCTAACATTGAGGGTTGCAAGGGTGACCGCACTACTGCCGGGAGGAACTGAATATGTTGCTGCTGTCAGCATGAAATCTGTCGATGGTACGGTGCTGTTTGCCTTGAGCAATGCCCATGCTGGGAATGTTATGCCTGTCACTTCCGCGATGGATGGATCTGTAAACGTGGCATTCATGAGATACCCGCGGAGGCCACTGGGGAAACTATCCCCCGAAATCACGATGCTGGTGGTGGCCCCTGCTGCGGGAAGCGTCGCGGAACCAACAGTCAGTGTGGTAGCCAGTGCAGGCAGTGCGAGCATGCACAGGCACAATCCTAGAATTTCTAGTCTTAACAGTGTAGTATGATTCATGTGTATCCCTCATCCTGCAGTGATAGGCTCCGATCTGCCTGCAGGAGGCAGATTGGCCTTCTCCTGCGAAAATCTCCTGAATTCTTGGTTATGCATCATAATATTTAAACCATGAGGTAAAATGAAGTAATTCTTCGAATTTCTCTCCATTTTACTTGAATATGGCCTTCTTTCATAAAAATGGAGAACTTGATCAGACCATGGTGAACAGGATGTACAGGTCATCAAAGTCAATCCGGCCATTGTTGTTGTAATCGAACAGGCTCACCGGTTCGTTCGCCTGGATCCATTCGAGATACAGGAAGTAGAGGATCACGTCATCGAAATCGATCCGTCCGTTCCCGTTGATGTCCCAATACACTCCGTCATGGTATGGATCGGTGGGCGGGGTGCTGTATCCCGGGAATGGGAGCAGAGCAACGATGGTGACAGGTGCCGGGTTGACATGAGTGTGCACCGGGTCTCCTGTATCGGTATCGATCTGGGATACCGTCACATTCATCGTTGTTGACATGGGCACCTTCCCCGTGCTATTGAAGAGCGCCAGATCGATGTTGGTTGCTCCCGGATGGATCACATCGTCGATATCAGAGACCTTCATCCATATCGATGATGAAGGGACAGTCCCGTTGATGACATACACCGGGTTGACCCATGAAGGCGGATGGAATGTGACCATGTCCGCGGCAGATGGATCGGTGAAGTAGATGGTGATGTTATAACCCGAGAGCCCACGGTCCGCCTCTTCAAGGATCAGCTTCATCGCGGTCGTCGAATTGGTGGGAATGATCGCAGTCGATGGGACGAAGGTAAGGTTTGCGACGGCTGCATTACCCCAGACACTGATATAGCGGTCCCTCGTCATGCTGCTCGTCCCAAACTCGTTTCCTACTGTGAGCTTAATCGTGAAGTTCCCTGCGTTGAGATACGTGTGGTTGAATGTCAGGTTGCTGGTCTTGTTGTCGATGTAGCCATCCCCGAGGTCCCACAGCCACCAGTTCGGATACCCGGTTGAATGATCGGTAAAGTTGACAATGTGGCTCTCCACGAGGTTTCTTGGATCAGCAGTGAAGTTCGCGACAGGAACCTCACCTACCCTTATGTATTCAGTCTTTGATTCTGTATCCGTCCCCCAGAAGTTAGTGACCGTAAGGTTGACCGTGTAGTTCCCTCTCGCATTGAAGATGTGTAGCGGATTCTTGGTCGTTCCATTCGCTGATCCATCTCCGAAACTCCAGTTCCAGGTGTTCACCGACGGAACTGCAAACGAGGTGTCGGTAAACCCGACGTGAAGGGGTGCGATCCCATACGTTACATTTGCCGTGAAGTTCGCATCAGGAACGCACCCGGCCTCCACCATGTAATACTTGGTAGTGCTATTGGAGCCGTACCAATTCGTCGCATTCAGGCTCACGTTATAGAGCCCCGGGATGTTGTAGGTGAAGTTGAATGGATGCTGCACAATGCTGTGGTTTCCATCTCCGAAACTCCAATTCCAGGCAACCGGTGTGTCGTCCGTCAGGTCGGTGAAGCTCACGTTCAGAGGTGCAAGGCCCTGGCAGAAGGTGCAGGGTACATCTGTCATGTTTGCAGAGAAGTTCACAATCAGGGGAGGTCCTACCTGGACATACCAGTATTTCCCTGTCGAGTTGCTCCCCTCTGCATTGCTGACTGTCAGGTTGACCGTCCAGTTACCGGTGGAGTACGTGTGGGATGGATGCTGCAGATTCGATGTCCCGCCATCTCCAAAGAGCCAGGACCACATAGTGGGGTTCCCAGTCGAGAGATCGGTGAAGTTCACGAGCAGCGGTGGGAGTCCCTTGATAAGCGTATAGTTGGTGACTCCGAGTGCTTCCCCGGTGAAGTTTGCGGTCGGCGGGATCGATACTATCCTTGCCACGAAAGCATCAAAGGCAAAGCGATAGGTCGGCTGAACTGGGTTCTTCAACGGGAAATCGCGTGAGTCGGTCCATCCGACCACCGAGACATTCGCACCCTGCCTTGCAATGCCCATAGCCCTATCGTCATATTCCCCGCCAAGGTACGTTGAGTACATGAGACCGGTCCCGTTGGGAAGGAAGCGGGTTACGAATGCATCGTACTTGAAACCGTCCATATTGGTATAGAGGGGACCTGCGGTCGGGAAGTTGGATGAATCAGTAAACCCTGTAATAAAGGCAGACCCTGTCTCATCAACTACAATTCCGGTACCTTCATCAACGAGGTTTCCGCCGATGAAGGTGGAGAAGTTAAGTGACAATCCATTGGGATTAAACTTTGTAACGAAGGCGTCCTGGATCCCTAACTTATTCGATTGGTAAGGATTCTTGAGGGGGAATCCGGAATACGGGTTGTTAGTCGCCTGGGTATACCCTGTCACATAAATATACCCATTGGCATCCACATCAATGCCGTATCCCGTTTCTTCACCTATCCCCCCAAGATATGTGGATGAATTCAACGCGCTCGCATCAGAATTGAGGTGGGTAACAAATGCATCCTGGTTCCATGAAATATTCTGCCTGAATGCCGGGAGGATCGTAGGGAAATTCCATGATCGCGTCAATCCCGTCACATAAATTTCCTGTGTGGTGGGATGGAGTGCGATCCCATAACCCTGGTCAGTGCCATCACCTCCCAGGAATGTGGAGAAGTCAAGGCTCATTGCCCCTGGACCATATGAGATACCGGATATGAATACATCGAAGGTGCCATTCAGCTCATCATCCCATGCACCTGCGGTTGTGGGGAAGTTCCAGGACCCCGTATACCCGGTTATCACGACCGAATTTCCGGATCCGTTCATATCGATTGCTTGACCGACATCGGTCATGTTTCCGCCCAGGAACGAGGAACAGACAAGAGTCGTTCCAGTTGGGTCAAGAACCGAAACGAATACATCGGAATCTGGATAGGCAACATGCTTTGTTGGCTGGAATGCGCCGAGGACAGGATAATTGTCGGAGATGGTATACCCAGTGACAATAGCATTACCGGATGCATCAACCACGATTCCCTGTCCGGAATCGTCATTGTATCCTCCAATATACGTGGAATAGTTGAGCGCTGTTCCATCGGGTTCAAACTTGGTGACAAATACATCCAGCCCCCCAGCGTTCAGCATCTGGTATCTCGGATTTCCTTCAGGGAATGGGAAATCGGTCGACTGGGTTGCACCGGTCACATAGGTGCTCCCTGCGCTGTCAACTGCAACCGCATACCCGCGGTCCTGCTGGCTTCCACCAAGGTAGGTTGAGAAATCAAGGTACGGGTCGATGATTAGCGGATATCGGGCGTCATAGGTTCCCAGTGAAAAGCCCACAAGGGAATCTCCGAGGATCAAATATTCACAGCCAATGGGAACCTGGATGCCGTCAATAGCCTGGTAGCAGAACGGTGCTGCTTCCACAAGGGTTCCTGTTGCGGTCCTGACAAGAAGCGCACCTCCTTCATCACGGGAGAGGCTCTCCTGTCCAGAGTAGCGGAATACAACCTTCGCAGGGTCAACACCGGGAGCGAGCCGGATATCCCTCTTGAGGGCTCCATGAGTACCGTAGTAGATGATATCCACACCCGGGAGTATGTCTCCATATTTCACACTCCCGTAGGTCGGCACAGAGGAGACCCATTTCCCAGGATCGCTTCCCAGGAAGAAGTTCGCAGTCCCCTGCAGGAGGTCTTCTCCAACAACGCGTGCTCCGCCATCCTGTCCAACAATAGTTATCTCTACCGCGGAACCAGGCTCATTCTCTATGCCGGCTGCCGCACAGACCACCCCCTCGCGGGTAAAATAGATGCTGTGGCCTGCAGCATCCGCATGGTAAAGAACCTCTGCACTCTTCTGTCCCTGGTTCTCGATAAAGACCAGGGGGAGCCTGGCCATATCCACCCCGACCGCCGTATCGGCGACTGTCGGGGCCATGGTGAGTGCCAGGAGCACTGCTACCATGATAAGGATAAATGAAATTCCTGACATTGATCTCATGAGTTGCACCTTCCACCTCATTCCCAGACGCTATAGCAATGGTGAGGAGTCAATACCCTGCCCCTAGGATGCCACGCAGTATCCACTCACTCTGCCAAAGCCCACGATCTAGTATCTGGTATGAAACCTGGAGTTCTGATCAGATTGTGGTAAAAAAACCCTCTATTTGAATGATGATAAATCTTTCCCCCAAAAAACCCAATTTTTGCGTATTTCGGCTTGAAAGGGCAAAATATTCTGTACCCGTTCTGTGGCAACGGACCTTATATAAGATAGGCACCAACACGCCGTTGCCGTGCCAAGGGAACTTTCCGAGCGGGACCTGCTGCTCCTGAAAAAATGGCTCCAGAATGCGAGGAGATTACCTGCACCGGGTCCGGTCTTCACTTCAGGTCCCTGATCCCTCCGATCTCCAACCATCTTTCTTCTGATCCCGCAGATTTCGATTACAGGATCAGTTCTCTTTCGAGGGAGGATCTCGAATCTCTCCTTGGGTTAATCCGGGATAGGAGCGAGAGTCTTGGCTGCATACCTTTTGCCCACATAAGCATCCTGATCGACCATATCGGACGCGAGATTGGTCTCGGGGGAGCAGCCGAAGTGCTTGAGATATACGAGATAAGCCGTCGCTGTGATGAATGAAATTGTATGGATGGATGCGCAGTATTGCCCGGTTGGCATGATTTTTATTGTCCTTTTTCAAAAATTCACGATATATTTAAGTATTGTATACCCCCACCTATGACAAACCAAATTGAGGTGAAAGTCACATGTTGTGGGCAAATGCTATAATTGGGATCATACAGTTGATCGTCGCCATCATCCTGGCAGTGGTCGCTCTGTATATCGGGTATTCCGTGCTCTCAAAGATCACGAAGGGAATTGATGAAGAGAAAGAACTTGCAAAGGGCAACACCGCCGTCGGCGTTATCATCGCGTCTGTCTTCATTGCGATTGCCGTGGTAGTGCAGTCGGGAGTCTCAGGGATATCCCTTGGTATTTCGAAGGCTCTCGCAGTGGGGTTCTCATCCTTTGACGGACTGGTCGCGATCGGAGGAGCGTTCCTCCAGCTTGTCCTCGGGATTCTCCTGGCCGTAGGTGCCATCTACCTTGCCCTGAATATCCTTGATCGGCTCACTAAGGGAGTGAGCGAGTTCGAGGAGATCAGGAAGGGAAATGTGGCCGTTGCCCTTGAGATGGCAGGGGTCATCATCGCAACCGCGGTGATCATCCAGTCCGGTGTGATGGGAATCACCGCAGCCCTCATCTGATCATCTTTTTTTAACGCCGGATTATACCAGCCTGCAATACCGGGATCGGGAAACCTCCTGGTTGTAAATCGCATGCTGTGCAAATGACAATCAGTCTTTCATTGCAGCATGAAAACAGGGAATTGGGTAATTTGAAGAAGAGAGAAGTTCAGGATTCCTGAGATTCCTGCCTGTCGGTCCCCGCCTCTGGTTTCATCGAGGGGAAGAGGATGACCTCCTTGATGGAGTTCTTGTTCGTGAGGAGCATGACAAGGCGATCGATCCCGAGACCCACCCCTCCGGTAGGCGGCATCCCGTATCCCAGTGCATTGATGAAGTCATAGTCGATCATCTGGGCTTCCATGTCGCCGGCTCTCCTCTTTGCGTCTTGGCGTTCGAACCTCTCCATCTGGTCGACGGGATCATTCAGCTCTGAAAAGCCGTTTGCGATCTCCATTCCGCAGATGAAGAGCTCGAACCTCTCGGTGAATCCTTCGCGTGTACGGTGTTTCTTCGCGAGCGGGGAGTTCTCGATGGGGAAATCGTAAATGAATGTCGGCTGGACGAGCTGGTCCTCGACAAGACCCTCGAAGAGCAGCACAAGGAGTTCACGCTGGTTTGTGGCCTTCTCCCAGTCCTCGATCTTCTTCTCCTGCGCAATCGTCCGGAGTTCGTCCCAGGAATATTCCCAGATATCAATACCTGCAAGTTCCTTCACCGCCATGTCCATGCTCATCTTCTTCCATGGCGGAGTGAAATCAAGCCCGGTCTCGTCAAACGTCAGCGTGAAGGACCCGTGGATCTCGTGCACCAGGGTGCTGATGATCCCTTCGGTGAGCGCCATCATGTCCCTGTAGTCCCGGTACGCCTCGTAGATCTCCACCATGGAGAACTCGGGGTTGTGGTGGGTGTCGATATCCTCGTTCCGGAAGTTCCTGGCCAGTTCGAAGACCTTCTCAAAGCCCCCTACGACAAGCCGCTTGAGATAGAGCTCGGGTGCGATCCGCATGAAGAGGTTCTGCTGGAGGTAATGATGGAACGTGGTGAAAGGCCTTGCATTGGCGCCGCCGTAGATGGGCTGAAGGATGGGTGTCTCGAACTCGAGAAATCCACGATCTGTGAGATAACTCCGGATCAGGGAGATGATGCGGCTCCTTGTCCTGAAGGTCTCGCGAATATCCTCGTTCATGATGAGATCCACGTACCGCTGGCGGTACCGTTTCTCCACGTCCTTCAGACCGTGGAACTTCTCGGGGAGTGGGCACAGCGCCTTCGTCAGGAGTGTTATCTCGTCAACCCACAGAGTGATCTCTCCCACCTTGGTGCGGAACACATGACCACGCACGCCAATGATATCACCCCGTTCGATTGCCCGGAGGAAGAAATTGAATGCCTCTTCCCCCACGTCATTCTTCCGGATATAGAGCTGGATACGGCCGCTTCCGTCCTGGAGATCGGCAAAGACTGTCTTTCCGTGATTCCTTATTGTATACAGGCGGCCGGCAGTGCATACTCTCTCCTCGCTCTTTTCATGCCCGGCCCCGGCATGCCTCTCCCTGATTGCACTGATATCCTCTCTCCCTTCGAACTCCGGAGGGTAAAAGGGGACACCTGATGCACGCACTTCCTCTCTCTTCTCAAGCCTCTGCTGGTCGAATGCAACGTCGTTCTGCCTGTTCTCCATGATCTCTCCTTTTCTCAACCGACACACTAAGGACTCATCCGGGCAGTGTGGAAGAGGAGCCTTTCGGCTCTTTCTCCATGCAGGCTCCCGAAAGGACAGCCTGCAGGATTTGTTCCCTTATAAAATTCGCATGGAAGATGATAATGTTTGTACGTTTCCTGGGAATGCCCGGCAGGAACAGGTCTCTCAACCAGCAAGTACCGGACCGACAGGACTGCTTATGTGGAATTTTTCCTGATTATTTCATCGAGTGCCTCGAAGATCATCTCCTTTACTCCTTCCCTCTCCCCTGATAATGCTCTCCTGAGGGGCTGAAGAGCACGGATATCCCCCATGTATCCAAGTGCCCAGGCTGCTTTCTGGCGAACCCGCCAGTCATCGTCATCCAGTGCCTTGATAATCGGATCTACAGAGGCCCCATCTCCATCCCGGGCTAGTGCCTCGATCGCTTTCCATCGTGTCGAAGGGTCGGGATCATCAAGAAGACCCATGTAATACGCACGCCGATCATCCTCCCGGGAGCGTTCCGCATCCATACCGTTGAAAGGGAATGCAAATCACAAAAAAGATTCCTGACGGGAACGCTGCGATCCTCCCGCTTGGTGCACGTATGCCGTATGGTTCCAGCATGATCATTTCCTGTGCAGCTGGTTGTTCCTGGAAGTATCTTCCGGAGCACCAGCACCGGAATTTTCTGCATTCCCCGCAGAACTATATAAAATGCCCACACAGACTCAATAAAGAGGTTTTTTTACATGAGAGTCGTGCTTCTCTCCGGGAGTCCGCGGCCTGAAGGGAATACCTTCCAGGTGGTCGAGGAGTGTGCGAGCGTGATCAGGGAGCAGGGTCTCGACGCAGAGGTGATATCCCTTGCAGGAATGAAGATCGAATCCTGTACTGCCTGCCGCCGCTGCGCAAAAGAGGGCAACTGCGTGCTCGATGACGGCCTGGCGGGGATCATCGACCGCATCAGGGATGCAGAGGGGTTTATCGTCGCATCCCCTGTCTACTTCGGGACTGCCCGGGGGGATGTCATGGCGGCGCTCCAGAGGAACGGCATGGTATCGATGTCCACCAGCAGGTTTCTCTCCTGGAAGGTGGGCGGCCCCATAGCGGTCGCACGGAGGGGCGGGCACACCGCCGCGATCCAGGAGATGCTGATGTTCTTCTTCATCAACAACATGATCGTGCCGGGCTCTACCTACTGGAACATGCTCTTCGGGAAAGAGCCCGGCGAGGTCTGGAAGGACGTGGAGGGAATCACCACGGTCAGGCTTTTTTCAGAGAACGTTGCACGATTGATCAGGAAGATTGCCTGAAGAGGAATTGCAGAGTATGCGGGAGAACCAACGTGGTTGATTCGATCATTGAAGTCTCCGGTCTTGTGCACTCTTACGGGGACTTCGAGGCAGTCAAAGGCATCAGTTTCTCTGTTGAGGCCGGGGAGATCTTCTCGTTCCTGGGACCAAACGGTGCGGGGAAGAGCACCGCGATCAATGTCCTCACCACCCTCCTCCCGGTCCAGCAGGGTTCCGCCAGGGTCGCAGGATTTGATGTCGCGTCTGAACCGGCAAAGGTCAGGAGTTCGATCGGGATCGTCTTCCAGGAGGTAACCCTTGACCGTGACATGACCTGCTGGGAGATACTGGAATTCCACGGGTCACTCTACCGCATGCCCAAAAAAGAGCGGAGAGCACGGATTGACGAACTCCTGGAGCTTGTCGAGCTCGAGGGGAAGAGGGATACCCTCACGAAACACCTTTCGGGAGGGATGAAGCGGAGGCTGGAGATCGCCCGAGGACTGATGACACGCCCGAAGGTCCTCTTCCTTGACGAACCAACCATCGGCCTTGACCCGCAGACCAGGAGACGCATGTGGGACTACATTAAGTCCGTAAACGAAGAGGGGACCACCATCTTCCTGACCACCCACTACATGGACGAGGCAGATCAGCTCAGCAACAGGGTCAGCATCATCGATCATGGGCAGATCATTGCAACAGGACCTGCATGGGAGCTCAAGAATATGCTTGGAGCTGACCTTATATTCCTGGAGACGAGCAATGATGCCGCCGCACGCGACCTTCTGCGTAAAATGCATGAAGTAACAGGCATACAGGAAAAAAAGGCGGGATTCATCGTCAGAATCAGCCAGGATGGCACGCATCTCCTGCCAGGGGTCATGGATGAACTCAGGAATTCCGGGATACAGATTCGCACGGTCAACCTCAAAAAACCGTCGATGGACGATGTTTTCGTGCATTTCACAGGAAGGGATTTGCGGGATGAGGGGCAGGAGCACGCTCCTGCAGCCCTATCGCGGGCATTGAGGCGGTGACCATGCATCCAGGATTCCTCACCATCTACTGGAGGGATATGATCCGTTTCGTACGGTTCCGGACCCTTCTCTTCTCATCCCTTGTACAGCCCGCGCTCTGGATGGCATTCTTCGGGATCGCCATGTCGGCAAACTTCACCCGGCTCACTTCAGACGTCCCGCCGGTCCCAGGGATACCAAATGTCGGGTACCTGACGTTCATGGCCGCCGGCGTCATCGCCATGACGACGCTTTTTACGAGCCTCTTTGGAGGGATGACACTCCTCTTTGACAAGAACTGGGGCCTGCTCAGGGAAGTGATGGCAAGCCCTCTCCCGAGAGACCACATCATCTTTGGCATTGCACTCTCGGGAATGACCAAGTCCTACATCCAGGCAACCATCATCATGGTCTTCGGGATCTTCATAGGTGCAGAATTTTTTCAGGGATTCGGTCCGCTGGAGATCGTATTCTCGATCCTCGGGATCCTCCTGTTCGTCGGGATCTTCTCGCTCGGGTTCCTCTTCCTCTCGGCAGCGATTGCCATCTCGCTCGACAGCCCCGAAGGGATGCAGGGGATCATGACGCTCCTTACAATGCCGATCTTTTTTGCGAGCAATGCCCTTTACCCGGTGAATGCATTCCCCCCGGCCCTGCAGGCGGTCTCAATGGGAAATCCCTTGACTCACCTTGTGAACGGCATACGCTATTTCGCGATCGGGGACGACTTCCAGGCTATCGGGATCGTTTATTCGACGACTGTCACCGAATTGCTCGTCTCCCTTTCAGTCCTTCTTGTCTTTGCGATCGCAATGTTCGCGCTGGCATGGTGGAGGTTCCAGAAAGCCGTGGTCACATGAAATAGCTGGACCATTTTCATCCAAAACTTAAAATTCCTTTTTTTTCATTATGCATGAACAAGGACGCATACACCAAGGGGCGGGTGCAATCATTCCCCCGCTTTTCCGCAACTCTCCTCACCCGGCGCTGGCACCCTGTAGAGAGGAAGACCTGAGAACCAGCCGGCAAACTCCTCCATGTGCCAGGTATCCACTGATGCCATCTCACGCACCAGGGGTAGGGGAAGAGCGGGCCCGAACTTCCAGTTCTCAGCCGGAGGGATCTTCATGAGATCGGTCATCTCCTGTGCAGACAGTGCCTGGATCTGACTGAATGCATCAAGGACGATCTCTGCCGCACCCTCTTTGGCAAGGTCCTGGAACAAGAGGGAGAGATCGTCATACCGGATCTTCATCTTCTCCCCCTTTATCCGCCTGACGAGCGCAGTAAGAAGGGCGTTGTCGGATCTCGAGAGGAAGGTGAGCGCGATTGCGTCCAGCTTGCGCCTGCCGGGGACTTCCCAGATATGGATCCCCTTCGAATGGAGAGGCGGGATGCTCCTGATGATCCCTGATAATGCTTCCTCGTGCGGTTCGAGGAGTGGAAGGAGCGTCCTCCTCCTTGATAGGATCTTCTGGACCGCCTGGCAGACTACGGGGGAGAAGCCCGCCTGCCCCCCGGTCCAAAAGGCCTTGCCTCCAGTCTCCCCGCCAGGAACGACCACAACGAGGTTGTGCGACTCGTCGCTCTTGACAAGGGTCCAGCTCTTCCCGCCAAGGGAGAAACTCCCTTTACCGCCGCTGGCAACAAAGCGGGCATCCAGCCTCCCCACGAGTTCACCATCAGGGGTGACCGCACGTAAATCACCCCCTCCCCGGATGACCGAGTAGAGGTCCTTCCAGTTGGACTTTCCATACCAAGCCTCCATCTTTGGCCCCGGCATGAAGATCTCACCGTCACGGACAAGGAACTCCTCGTGTTCGAGGTGGTGTAAGAGGAGGTCATGGATATTTTCCGGAAGCTCGCGGAAGAGAGGGAGTGTGCCGAGATACTGCCGAAGCCTTGTCCGCGTGGTCCTCCGGTGCCTGATGATCTCGAGGAAAACCTGCTGAACAAGGAGGTTATAAGGCCGCTTCACAGGGATGAGCGGCTCGACTCTCTTTTTACTGGCACTCTCTATCACCGCTGCACAGAGGAGCAGGTCCCAGGCATCGACGAGCACAAACGCCATATAGGGGGATCGGCCCCTCCTCCCGCTCCTTCCCATGCGCTGGAGGAAAGATGAGACTGAGGTGGGCGCCCCAATCTGCACCACCACGTCGAGGTCGCCGATGTCAATACCGAGCTCAAGCGTGCTCGTGCAGATGATGCAGGCACTCCCTTCTCCGGCGATCGAGTCCTCTGCAGCCTTCCGCATCTCCGGCGACAAAGAAGAATGGTGGACGAAGAGGTGGGACACACTCCCCCGGAGAGCCCGTCCTGCCTGCTCTGCTTCAGCCCTGCTGTTCACAAAGACGAGTGCCTTCCTGGCAGACACAATCCGGGCGATGGCTTCCATTCGTTTCTGTTCGTCTTCCTCAAGGTAGAACGAGAACCGCTTCTCTCTCGGCGGTTGTGCGACATGGACAAGTTGCCGGTCCTTCCAGTCTCCCGAGAGCCATGCCAGCACCTCTTCGGGATTCCCTACCGTCGCCGAGAGCCCGATTCGCTGGACATGACGCCCCGCGATTCTGTCGAGACGTTCAAGGAGAACCCTGAGATGGGCTCCTCTCTCCGACTCTACGAAGGCATGCAGTTCATCAACGATGACGAACCGGGCATGGCGGAGATCCCTCGAAGGTCTTCCCTCTCTCATCAGCACCTCGAGTGATTCCGGGGTGATCATCAGGATATGAGGCGGTTCCCCTTCGCTCCAGGACCGGTCGCCGCGGGGAACATCACCGTGCCACACCCGGACTTCGAGTCCTGTAGGGACACAAAAAGACCGGAACCTCTCTTCCTGGTCATTGATCAGTGCCTTTAATGGTGACAGGTAGATGCAGGCAACGCCAGGGCTCCCCTCCTTGAGGATGCGATCGAGAACCGGGATGAGCGCTGCCTCGGTCTTTCCTCCTGCCGTAGGGGCAATCACCATCACATCCTTCCCAAGAGCCACCTCTCCGTATGCCCGCGACTGTACCTCCCGGAGGTCCGACCAGCCCAGGCGGTTCGCGAGCACCTCCTGGAGCGATTCGTGGAGCCCTGGAAAAATCCCGTTCACCTGTGATCACCAGAACGTTGGAGCCTTAGAAAAGTTATCTGTTGTGCTGTGGGAATAAGAAACGCATATATATATTGTATTCTCCAAGTTGATCAGGTAAACCCGGATGTCACGAACACGAATGCCTCATGTGGTGTCGGATCTTCGTCATACCGGCGTGTTTTCTTTCTTCTTCCTGTTTAGGTAGGGGACCAGCCAGGCTGCCGGTCCCCATGTAACGGCACATCCCTGGAGTTTACCGGAGGTTTCTCTCATGTTTGGAATTCCTGACCCTCAAATATGGATCGCATACCTGCTCTGCATAGCGCTTGCCCTCGCCTGTATCGTCTATGGCCTCATCTATTGGAACAGGGGAGGTGAGTGAAGGTGGCAGCCAGTCTCTTCTGGATTGCCATCATCACCGCCATCTACCTTGTGATGATCCTCTGCCTCGGGTACCTCGGGTATAAAAAGACCAAAGCGGCCGAGGACTATCTGGTTGCAGGAAGGAATGCCCATCCGGTGGTCATTGCCCTCTCATACGGGGCAACATTCATCAGCACTTCGGCTATCGTCGGTTTCGGGGGACAGGCTGCGAATCTCGGGATGGGCCTTATATGGCTGACCGTTTTTAACATCGGTGTGGGGATCCTCCTGGCGTTCGTGATCTTCGGAAAGAAGACCCGGGAGGTAGGCTCACGACTGAAAGCAATTACATTCCCGGACCTTATGGGAAAGGTCTACTCCTCCCAGTTCATGCAGGTCGTATCAGGTCTCGTGATCATCGTCGGGATGCCCCTCTACACCGCTGCCGTCCTGATAGGGGGAGCCCAGTTCATCAAGGAGACCCTGGGGATCTCATATTCAGTATCCCTCATAGGCTTTGCAATCATCGTCGCTATCTACGTGATTTTTGGCGGGCTTATTGCGGTTATGTATACCGATGCGGTCCAGGGTGCGATCATGCTTGTGGGAATGACATTTTTATTGATATTCACGTATGTCATCCTTGGCGGGGTCGAAGCGGCACATACTGCGCTCACGAACATGGCAAACCTGGTCCCGGCCAAACTCGCTGAACAGGGGATGAATGGCTGGACAGTGATGCCCGATCTAGGATCCCCCATCTGGTTCACACTTGTGACAACCCTTGTCCTGGGTGTGGGGATAGGCGTGCTTGCCCAGCCCCAGCTGGTGGTCCGGTTCATGACCGCGAAGGACAACCGCTCCCTGAACCGGGCGGTCCTTGTGGGTGGACCGTTCATCCTGATGATGACCGGGGTGGCTTTTACTGTCGGAGCCTTAACCAACGTCTATTTTTACCAGGCGAAGGGAACCCTCGCAGTGGCTGCGGCAGGAGGAAATGTCGATTCGGTCATCCCACTCTTCATCAACCTCGCCACGCCGGACTGGTTCACCGTGCTGTTCATGGTGACGCTCCTTGCGGCAGCGATGTCCACCCTCTCTTCGCTCTTCCACACCATGGGAACTGCGTTGATCTGTGATCTCTGGGGCAGAGGCCGTGAATGCGCCCTGTCCCTTAAGGCAAACCAGGCCGGTGTGCTGATCATGATCATCATAAGTCTGATCGTTGCATTCCTGATGCCAGGGAGCATCATCGCTCTTGCAACCGCGATGTTCATGGGCCTCTGTGCGTCCGCATTCCTCCCGGTATTCGCAGTGGCAGTCTATTGTAAGAAGCCTGATCCACTAGCGGCAAAGGTGAGCCTCGTGGTCGGTGCAGTCGTTTGGTTCGTGTGGGCCCTCTTCGTGAATGCCAAATATGCTGCCGTATTCGGGCTTTCAACGGCTGTGCTCGGGACCACGAGCGTCCTCACCTATCCCTGGAATGCGATGGACCCCATTATTATCGGGCTTCCCCTTTCTGCACTGACCATTCTCATTCTCCAGGCAAGAAGCGGCATGAGGAAGGAGAGCACCCCCGCGTAAATCCTTTTTATATGAAAATCGCATCCGCGATTTTCATTTTGTATGCATGTATCTCGAAGTGAATCATGTGGTTTAAATAAAAAACACTAATGATGCGTCCTGCAACAGGCTCGACGCATAAAAAAACCGGATGTATATTCATAGAAAATCGCATCCGCGATTTTCATTTTCTATGCTTCATGCATACATCATGAAGAGATACAGGATATAGCCGGAAAAGACAAGGAGTGCCCATGCACGGAGCATCCAGTTCTTCTTAAGAATGAACATGGGGATTATGCAGAATGTTACTACGAGGAGGATCAGATTTGTTGTTTGCTCGGGGACCGTGACCGGATGAATGAGACTCCCGACGCCCAGGATAAAGAGCAGGTTGAAATAGTTACTCCCGAGAAGGTTTCCCGCTGACACCCCGCCATAATTCTTGAGAATGGCGACAAGCGAGGTCACCAGTTCAGGAATCGAAGTTCCTGCCGCTACGATCGAGAGCCCGATGATATAGGGGGGGATAAGAAATATCGTCGCGAGATCAATCGCACCTGACAGAAAGAGCGAAGATCCTCCGATCACCCCGGCCAACCCGAGAATGGTGTGGAGATAATCCAGGTTCCCATGCGACTGAAGGCCCTCTTCAGGTGGTACAATCCCTTTTTTACAGATATAAAGAAGGATGACAGCAAATCCCCCGAGGAATAGCACAGATGTGTAGATATCCAGGATTCCACGGAGTGCCAAGGTGATATAAAGAACTGTTGCAAGTATGGTCAGTGCGAGTTCTTTCCAGAGAATAGGCCTTGTTTTCGGGGTGAGTATGGGACCGGGCTTCACGAGAACGCAGAGGGCAAGGATAAAGGCAATATTGAAAATATTGCTCCCGATGACATTCCCAAGGCCGATATCGTCCTTCCCGATAAGGACCGCATTGGTGGTTACGAAAAATTCGGGGAGCGAAGTTCCAAACGCGATAATAGTAAATCCAACAATGCCCGATGGAATACCCCATTTCACGGCAAGTCCGGCACCCCCTTTCACCAGCCAGTCTGCCCCTTTGACGAGGAGGATGAGCCCTGTGCAGAAGAGGGCGGAGGCGATGAGAAGAGGCCCCATCCAGTCATTCCTCACATTTGGGCATTTTCCTGCGATATACCAGGTACGCACCGATGACTGCCCCCAGTATCACGATTGCGACTCCGATTCCGAGAAGGGGTTGGGAAAGGATGAGGCCCCAGACATATTCCGCCCCTAGTGCAATAAGGTAGCAGCCGAGAAATGCCCCTATGGCGATTGCAAGGAGCACGCTCCTGCTCGGCATCCCGAGCAGCCGCCCCACCAGGGATGCACCGATGCCACCGGAACCCTGGAAAGGAAACATGACAAAGAGCACGATGCCGGTAAAATAAAATCTCTTCAGCCACGGTCTGCACGATAAGAATGCCTGGCCATGGTCCATGAACCGCGAGATCCAGGCTCCTAGCAGTGGAATCCGATACGCCAGTTCAAAATTAAGGGCCATGAAGATACCCGCGAGAATATCGAGGAGTGCTATAGAAGTCCCGATAAGCCACCAGGGGAACCCGAGTGCCACACCGATGGGAAGGATCGTCTCCTTTCCTGCCGGGGGTATTACGTATGCACCCATCAACCCGGACAACAACAGCGCCCTCTCATAAGGGAGGAAGAGAAAGAGGAGCAGGATGTAGAGCCCGCCAAGGATAAACGGGAAGATAAACCGTAGGGCCAAGTTAATTGTCGGGTGCATTGATGGCTTCCTGCCTGGGTATGAGATCGGTATCCATCGGTAAAAATGCATGGGCACCGGGCCAGTGGAATCCCGTTGCTCCACCATTTCCCGGAAGAGATGGGTCCTCCCTCCTTATTTTTATATGAAAATCGCATCCGCAATTTTCATTTTGTATGCTTATGTCTCGATAGGAATCATGTGTGTTTTACAAAGAGAAGTGGGGATGGCTCCTGCAGGAATCTCTTTTCCAGATTATATACGCACTTTCCGGACCTCGTTGTAGAGCAGTACAAGGGAGAGGCTGATAAGGTTGAGGGTGGTTGCTGCATACCAGAGATAACTCTCAATCGTGGTCAGCAGGGTTATCCATCCGGACCAGAGCATGGTGCAGATGATAACAAACGACAGCAGGGTGTCCACTGCAAGGAACACGAGGGGCATCCTGAAATAGGCGCCCAGCTGTGCGATCGTGCAGTATTCAAAGGGAGCGGATTGCCCCAGGAGATCGAGGATCGCCCGCCCTGCATTCATCAGGAGGTCGATGCCTGCCCATACGATTACACACCAGCCCAGCACTGCAATCATGCCGTGGTGAGGAAGAGTGAGGACACGGATTGCCGCAATCCCGAAGAGGAGTTTGAAGATGCAGAAAGGAATGCCGATGGTGAGCGAGAGGAAAAGCGGCCTCTGGAAGAACTGCTGCAGGGGATCAATTCCTGTCCCTGACCGGTGCGGGGTGCCTGTCTTCTTCTGTGACCTATCAGCAGACATGTTGTTCCTTCCACTCATTCCCGAAACTATGAGCATGTTCTCCTTACCAGGAGATATAAGCCCCGTCAGAGAGCACCACTGATGAATACACGCATGATCAGGATTCCCGATCCTGGCCATATGCGTCCTTCTTCGCGATGTTCCTTCCGGCAACCACGCCCGATGAGCAGGCGAACTGGAGGTTATAACCCCCCGTGTCGCCATCGATGTCGACCACTTCGCCGGCAAAAAAGAGCCCGCGGTGGAGGCGTGATTCCATGGTCCCCGGATCAATCTCTTTGAGTGTCACACCTCCCCGAGTCACCATCGCTCTGTCAAATCCCTCCAGTGCCCGGACCGGAAAAGAATACCCTGTGATCATCGATACAAGGGTATTCCTTGTGCCCTTCGTGAGGTGGGCGCAGGTCTGCCCGCTTTCAATTCCTGCCTGTCCGAGAAGGTGCTTCACGAGCCGTTCGGGAAGTGAGAGATCCCTCAGCATTCTTGAGACCGTGATTCCCTTCCCGCCCATCAGGAGTCCGGTTACCGTACTCTTTGCCTGTTCGGGCTCCTGGC
The DNA here is from genome assembly GCA_018262855.1 of Methanolinea sp. Lineage (GTDB taxonomy): Archaea > Halobacteriota > Methanomicrobia > Methanomicrobiales > Methanospirillaceae > Methanolinea_A. The sequence continues at coordinate 33,493 of JADFDO010000003.1, forward strand.
AGGGGAAGAACGAGACTTTCACGAGATCTCCGGGTTTGATATACCTCGATATATCGAGAATCCCGGGGCCCGAGAGCCCGGTATGGGTCAGGAGGAGATCTCCATGGTGCTTGAGCACGCTTCTCCCGTCGTGAAACAGGGTGATTGGGGTGTTCTCAAATGACATCCCGGCAAGGTCTGTCAGAGGAAAGTCCCTGACAAGCACTGCTGCAAGTGCCGGGCCGGTATCAGTGATGCAATGCCCAAATGAACCTGCAAGTTGATACCCGTCTCCCGAAGACCCCGTCGCAGGGTAGGATGCCCCACCCGTCGCAATGACCAGGTTATCCGCACAATACGTCTCCCTCCTGGTGGTGACGAGAAAACGTCCGTTGCCGAAACCCGCGGAGAGGATAGGTTCACTGCACCTGATTCCAACTCCGTACAGCGAGCATTCGGCAAGGAGGACCTTCAGGACATCTGATGACTTCCTTGTGACCGGGAATACCTTCCCTCCTTCTGCGCCCGCCATCGGAAGGCCGCGATCCCTGAAGAATGCAATAAGTTCGCGGTTCGAGTACTGCAGGAGGGAAGGCTTTACAAATTTTCCGTGTTCACCGTAATGAACAAGGAATGAGGAGATCTCGCCTTCATGGGTGATATTACACTGGCCGGAACCCGAGATGAGGAGTTTTCTCCCGCAGGAGGGCATTTTTTCCAGGATAATCACGTGTTTTCCGGCAGCCGCACAGGTGCATGCACAGAACAGCCCCGCCGGGCCGCCTCCCACCACAATGACATCAGTCTCCTTCATTTGCTACCCCTGCATTTCCTTTCACCCTGTCAGGCTTCATTCAACCCTGGGACTATATGTTCAGGAAGTCCGTGAAGCAATAAAAACCTCTCACAGTCCAGATCACTGGAGATGGCGTACTATTTATTGTCCGATGACACCCATATGAAAGACCATTAGTTGATTATCCTTCCATTTTACAGGTGAATCAGATGAAATCCGGGCATTTTTCCTTATTCACACCGTTCAAGCCTGATAAAAGCCTCGTAAGCATGTATCATGTGCTCTTTGTGACACTCCTGATCGTGTTCGGGGGAATACTCCTCTTTGCAGGATATCACTCGGGATCGGGTATTCTCCTTGCGGGAGCTATTGTCGCGGTCCTCTTTCTCGCAGGCGGGTATCTTTACTGGGTCGGCAGATACTACCAGACGATATTTTTCGAACTGAAGGACGACGAGGTGACCTGGAGGAGGGGCGTTTGGTTCCGGATGACAGGAATCGTTCCCTACGACCGCATTACGAATATCGATATCTACCAGGGACCCCTCATGCGCTATTTTGGATTCTCGTCGATCAAACTCCAGACAGCAGGGTATTCGGCACAGGCAAGGTCTGAGATCGTCCTTGAAGGTATCGTGGAGGCGGAGGAGTTGAGAGAGACCATCCGTTCACTTATACGGAGATCAAGGGTTGTTACAGGGCCTTCTGATGCAACGGGCACTCCTGCAAAACCCGGAATACCACAGACTTCAGAAGACAGGCTGCTTGGTGAGGTCAGGGCAATCCGTCAACTGCTGGAGAGGAGACAACAGTCCTGATAGGGTGAGCCCAGGAAGAGGCCCATCCCCGGTCAGTACTTCTTCCTCTCCGTATCTTCCTGCCGCCATTTCCGGTAGAGGTGATGCTCGATGGAGAGGGTGTCAAGAACTTTCCCGACGACGTGGTCCACGAGACCCCGGATAGTCTCAGGCCTGTGATAAAAACCGGGCGAGGCAGGAAGGATCACTGCCCCTGCATCAGCCAGGGTGAGCATGTTGCGGAGATGGATTACTGAGAGCGGAGTCTCCCGTGGAACGAGGACCAGTGGGCGGTGCTCTTTGAGTGCACAGTCGGCTGCCCGCAGGAGGAGGTTGTCAGCAAACCCGCAGGCGATTCCCGCGATAGTTTTCATGCTGCAGGGAATCACCACCATGCCCTGGTGTACATAACCACCGGACGCCAGTGGCGAGGTGAAATCACCACTCTCATGAATCCTTGTTGCCAGGGCCGTGACCTTTTCCGGTGTGAGGGATGTTTCTATCTCGATCATCCTGGCAGCTGTCTCGGTCATGATGAGATCTGTCTCCACGCCAAGCTCCCTCGCAGCCTCAAGCAATCTTATTCCATACAGAATGCCGCTTGCACCGGAGAGTCCCACGATTATCCGGGTCTTTGCCATCGGGTACAGTGGTGATCCTGCCGTGGTTAATATGGTTGTGATGCAGGATCTGCTCCCGTGGCAATCATGAAGAAAGGCCGAATGACCGGACTATCCTTGAACGGATTGCATCCTTCGGATACGCACCCGTGATACGATCTGCCAGTTGTCCTCCCCTGAAGAGGAGGATTGTCGGAATCGCCGATATATTGAACTGAACTGCCAGCTGCTGGTTATGATCCGTGTTGCACTTGCCGAAAGTAACCTGCCCGGCCATCTCGTGGCAGAGATCCTCGATCACGGGACCGACCATCCGGCATGGACCGCACCATTCAGCCCAGAAGTCCACGACAAAGTGCTGATGCTCACCAAGGAGCCTGCGGAAGTTCGCCTGGTCCACGAGGATCACCTTCGCGGCAGGTGCATCCTTGCGCGGGGCATGCAACTTCTCCTCAAGCTCACGGAGCTTCTTTTCCCTGATCCGCTGTAATTCCTCATCTCCCATACTGTTTTTGTATGGTGATAGGACCAGATAATCGCTGCTCCTGAATGGCTCAGGGACGCATTCCGGAGTAAACTATATCACTGCAGAAGTTGGAATTACTAACCCTGCACTTCCGGAAGCGAGGTGGGGTAGTCAGGATATCCCGACGGGCTCATAACCCGTAGATCGATGGTTCAAATCCATCCCTCGCTATTATCTATGAAAATGCCTCCGGCATTTTCATGCGTCGGGCCTGATGCCAGACGCCTCATACGTGTTTTCAAAACTCTTATCATGCTGTGCCTGCCACCGCATGGCAGCCCGTCCACTGCGAGAATCCCGAAACAGTAGTTCCTTGTTAAAAAGGGCGCCGGATCATATCAGGACCCGAAGGATTCAAGCCTCGTCTGGAAGGTCCCGTCAAGGTAATCGATGTCCGGTGAGCTGCTTTCTTCTCCCGAAATCTCCACGGGATAACATCCTGAAAGGCAACCTGTGCAGAGGTTCGACCGATCTATCCCTATAGCCTCCACGAGGGCTTCAATTGAGATATGATGGAGTGAAGTGGCGGTGATTCTCTTTCTCACCTCATCCATGGCCTTATCACTCGCAATCAACTCCTCGCGGGTGGGCATGTCCACCCCGAGATAACAGGGGGCTTTAATGGGTGGGGATCCAATCCTCATGTGGATCTCCCGTGCTCCGGCATCCCGCATGATCCCGATTATCCTCCGGGATGTGGTCCCTCTCACGATGCTGTCATCAACAAGCACGATTGATTTGTTGTCGAGGTGACTCTTGATGGGATTCAGCTTGATTCTGACCGCAAGCTCGCGTTCGGTCTGGGTTGCCATGATGAAAGTCCGGCCCATATAGCGGTTCTTAAGAAGGCTCTCAACGTACGGGATCTTTGACCTCTCGGAATATCCTATTGCATACGCTGTACCTGAGTCGGGGACTGTACATACCGAATCCGCCGGGACCGGGGCTTCTTCAAAAAGTTTTCCGCCGATCTTCAACCGAACATCATAGACGAGGGCTCCGTCGAGTATCGCATCGGCACGGGCAAAATAAATGTACTCAAATATGCAGTGGGCTCTCCTTTGCGCGACTGCGATCTGGGTGCTCCTCATACCCTGATCATCGATGCAGATCATCTCTCCAGGTGCAACATCGCGAAGGAATCTTCCCCCCAGAGCATCGATTGCAACGCTCTCCGATGCAATGATGAGCCCCTGTTCTGTCTTCCCGATGCAGAGTGGCTTGATCCCGAGCGGGTCGCGGAAACCGATAAGAACACCGTCGATCATCATCACGACCGAGTATGATCCTTTGAGGATCCTCATGCACCGGTGGACAGCATCCTCGATGCAGCCCGATTTGCACATCTCTTCGGTGATTACCTTTGCAATAATCTCCGTGTCAGTGGTTGAACAGAAGAGCTGGCCCTGAGATTCATATTCCTCCCTCAATTCCCTGCTGTTCACCAGGTTCCCGTTATGGGCAATGGATAGGATATGATCCCGATGGGCAAAATTGAAGGGCTGTGCATTTTCAGGGCGGTTTGCACCAGTAGTGGGATACCTCACGTGTCCGATTCCAACAGTTCCCTCGAGGCTTTCGAGAATCGAAGAGTCGAACACGTCGGCCACAAGACCCTGGCCCTTATGCTTATAGAGCCGGCTGCCGTCAAACGTCGAGATACCTGCACTTTCCTGCCCCCTGTGCTGGAGGGCATAGAGGGCATAATATAGGGAAAAAGAGACACCGCCAGCATCTCTGATGCCAACGATTCCGCACATGGATGGTCTTAATGGGTCGGGACTTTTGGTCTCTTCATCGTCCACTTATATCCGCGTATCTTCGTGCTCTTCCCGAATCCGCAGGCAGAGCAGGTCTTGTGACGCAGGTGGTACGAGACGCTTCCGCATCTGCGACAGGCAATGTGCGTCTTGTGATTCCTTTTTCCCATTGAAGGAGTTCCTTTTGACATGATTCACCTTTTTTTTAAGATATTCCCTATTTTTGTGCTGACGAGAACGATTCAGGTGAGGGAGAGATGTAAATGACATTGTCTCCCCGAACAATGAGGGTCCCGACGTTTCGGACCTGCCCGCTCTCAATCTCCTCTGCCTTGTCGAGAACAAGGTTCATGTGCACATCATAACCCTGCAGGACCCCGCGGAGTTCCCTCCCGCCCTTGAGGGATACGATGACAGGCTGCCGGTTCAGCACCTGATCCAAAATATCCAACGGCCGTTTGGTCATAATCGTACCCACTTCCAGTTACTTTGGGGTAATATATGTGCGTAACGCCTATACTTAAAGGTACCGTCGGGCCCGTTGCGCTCTTCGCCCACCATGGTCCAATACAGGCATTTTCAGGGTAATTCCAGTACACACTGGTTTTCAGCATGATATATTTTTAGGGGCTGGCAGCAAGAGTATGAGAGCAAAGGATGTCCAGAATCATCGCAAAGAAACGACACACGATACGAAAATCCCAGGCCCAGGACCTTCTGGCTGACCTGCAGAAGCAGATTGGGAGTTCTGCCGCACTCTTTTCGTCCGGCAGGATCGAGATCCTGGAGACTGATGCAGGCATCATGCTCTACCTTGTGGATAAGAAACCGCTTCTTATGCACCTCGGGGGTTATGTCTTTCCTACGTTGAAGGGTCTCCTTGAGCATCCTATTCCTGAACGGAGGGTAGTCGTTGACTCCGGTGCTGTACCGTTCGTGATCAAGGGAGCTGACGTCATGCGCCCCGGCATCACCTCCATCTCCGATGATATCAGGGCTGGGATGCCGGTACAGGTGGTTGAAGAACGGCATGGCAAGCCGGTTGCCATTGGAATTTCCCTCTTCGATGCCGGAGAGATGAGGGAGAAGTCCAGCGGAAAAGTGATCAAGACTCATTATTACGTGGGAGATGAATTATGGGCCCTCGAAATTTAAGGGAAAACCATTTTTTCCGCACAATGAACACTCGATTGTCAATTCAGGGCTTCCGGACCGGTAATATCGACTTTTAGATAGATACTATTAAATAAATAACAATAGACAATTTTGCTATGGTAAAATTCCTGGATACCCTTCTTGGAAAGAGTACGCCTTCATCTGAAGATGATTACATGGACCTCGACCTCGAGGCGTTCGAGGAGGCTGAAGCCGGTGCACCGGCACTCTTCGTGAAGATCGCAAGTGTCGGGGATATTAAGGACAGTCCTCGGATCAAGGATGAGATTTACAACGGGAATATCGTGATCGCGGATATTGCCAAGCTGAAGGCGGACAAGGTCATGTACGAGCGGGTCCTCAAGGATCTCAAGGAAGTAGCAAAGGACGTCAATGGAGACATCATAGGACTTGGAGACCAGAGATACGTCGTGATAACCCCGAATTCCGTCAAAATTTCCCGGGACAAGATCGGCGGGGTCAGCTGAAGAGTGCGGCAGGTGGTCCCAGGTCCCTGCCCTGGCTGCAGCACAGAGATAGAATACCTTTACCAGACTGAAGATATCCCCTATTTTTCCGGAATTCTGATTATATCAGCCCGGTGCACGCACTGCGGGTATCGCTTCGTTGACACACAACTGCTGAAAAATACCGAGCCTTCACGGTGGGAACTTCAGATCTCATCACCTGATGACCTCAACATAAGGGTTGTCCGGAGCATGAATGGGATCATAAGCATTCCTGAGTTCGGAGTTCATATCGACCCAGGGCCGGCCTGCGAGGGATTTGTTTCAAACGTTGAGGGTGTCCTGAACAGGATCGATGCGGTGATCGCAAGCGTTGCGGGATGGACAGAGGATCCAAAGGAAGTTGAGAATGCCGGACACCTCCGGGAGCGGATCGCACAGGTGAAAGCTGGCCGGCTTTCGGTGACGCTTCGCATAGACGATCCCACTGGAAATTCAGCAATACTTGGTGAAAAGGCCAGGATTTTCCCCATCACCGCGGTCGAATGCGAATCCTGGGATGATGATTCCCCGGGGAATCAAATCAGCTGATCGGGACCCCTTTCAGCCGCACCCCTGGATCGGGATTCACACTCCCTACCACCCTGCTTCCCTTTACTCCTGACAGGATGGGGTCTTCTGATCCAGAAGGCACTACGAATGCATATCCCATGCCCATGTTGAAGGTCCTGTACATCTCGGCCGTCTCAACCTTTCCGTGCTCCTGCAGCCAGGTAAATATCTCCTGGGGGGGAAGTGGATCGGTGAAATCGAATCCATACTTCGTGAGCCTCGAGAAGTTGAGGAGACCTCCACCGGTCACATGGCACATCCCGTGCACCTCCGTCTTTTCCGTGATTGAAAGCACCTGGTTGTAAATAAGGGTCGGGTGAAGCAGCTCTCTCGCGATAGTTCGCCCGTTTCTGAGGACCGTATCCCATGCATCCTCGCTCTCCACGATCTTTCGGGCAAGCGAGAGGCCGTTGCTGTGAATACCTGAAGAAGGCAATCCCACAACCAGGTCGCCGGGCCGGATCTTCCTTCCATCGATCACATTTTCTTTCTCCTGAATTCCAAGGCATGTGCCGGCAAGATCGAGGCCATTCACAAGGCCCCGGAGTGATGCGGTTTCCCCCCCAACAATATTCACGTTTGCCTGCCTTGCACCCTCATTTAAGCCGATCCCTATCTGTGCCATCTGGTCCACGGAGAGGCGATCGGTTGCAATGTAGTCGACAAAGGCAACCGGCTCCATGTTCATGACATAGAGGTCATTCACGTTCATCGCCATGCAATCGATCCCGACCGTTAACCAGTCCCGGAGGCGATCTGCGACCAGCATCTTTGTCCCGACCCCGTCAACGGTGAGCGCAAGCGCAAGGTGGCCGAGATCGATCAGGCCTGCGAAATGGCCGACATTGCCCATCATGGGATACTGCCCTTTCCTCCGGAATGAGAGGTTCTTTACAAGCGCTGAGATCGCCTTGCTCTCGAGACTTATGTCAACCCCGGCTTCGCGATAGGTACTGTGATTACTCATTGTCCTCCTCGGAGAGCCTGAATTCATCGTGCAGGATACGCATGGCCTTCGGACCGTCCTCCTGCCTGACGACAAACGAGATATTGACCTCGGATGATCCCTGCGTGATCATCATTACGTTGATGCCTCCCTGACCGAGCGCAGAGAATATCCTGCCCCCCGTCCCTTTGGCTCCTGCCATCCCGGAGCCCACGACGGCGACAGCACAGACGTCCCTGTTCGTGGTGACCTGCCGTACCATCCCCTGGTTGACAAGCACCGAGAGGGCCTCCCTCGCGGTATGCTCCTGGCTCTCTTCGATCACGAGCGTGATATTCGCCTCTGATGACCCCTGAGAGATCATCATCACGTTGACATCCCTGTCTGCAAGCAGGCCGAAAATTGCCTTCGCGACACCAGGTCTCCCGATCATCTGTGCCCCGCAGATGTTCACCATGGCCACCTTCTCGATATAGGTAAGGGCTTTGACTACCCGTGAGTCCCTCTGCTCGCTCTTCACTATTGCAGTCCCGGGGTGTGAGGGATTGAACGTGTTCTTCACCCTGACGACAATATCCTTCTTCATTGCCGGCTCGATCGACCTGGGGTGCATCACCTTGGCACCGAAATAGGAGAGTTCCATGACTTCAAGGTACGAGATAGTGGAGATCACCCTGGCATCATGGATGAGCCTCGGATCGGAGGTCATGATCCCGTCCACATCGGTCCAAATCAGGATCTCGTCTGCCTCGATCGCTGCGCCGATGATTGCAGCAGAGTAGTCAGAACCTGACCTTCCGAGGGTAGTGACGACCCCGGTCGTGGTGCAGCCCATGAAACCCATAATGACAGGAACGGTATCTGCCAGGAGCGGGATGATCCGGTTCCGTATCTTTGCCTCGCTCTCGGGCAGCGCCATTGCTTCCCCGTGGTTCTGGGTAGTGATGATTCCGGCCTCGCACCCGTCCAGCGTGGTTGAAGGTAACCCCTGCTGCCTGAATACTGCGCTCACGACGAGACTGTTCAGACGCTCCCCGAAGGTGATGATATAATCGCGGGACCTGGGGGTGAGTTCCCGAAGGTTGTGCACGGCTTTTAAGATGCTCTCCAGGTTGCAGAGCTGATCTTCAAGGAGAAGCCCCACCTCGTCAGCATATTCCTCGGCCGATTCGAGAAGAACTTTTCCATGCCGTATCCGCAGTGAATTGATGAACGGTTCGATCCCGGTGGCATCAGGGCTTCCGGCAAGCTCTGTGGCCATGGTAATCAGCTGGTCGGTAACACCACGCTGGGCGGAGACTACCACGGCGACCTCGTTCCCTGACTGGTACGCGGATTTTACAATATCCACGACCCGGGTGAGACTGGGCCCGTCGGCCACCGAAGTGCCGCCAAATTTCATCAAAAACCTCATTTAGGCTCACGCTTTCCTTTGCTAGCTATTTATGTACGTATATGACCCACCTTATAATAAGATGCGGTCAGCTGAATTTCTCGATTGTCACGTGCTTGTGATAGGAAGCGGAGGAGCGGGGGTTCGTGCAGCAATAGAGGCCTCCTGCTACGGGGAAACCATCCTCCTCTCCAAGACGATTGCAGGGAAGGGCGGATGTACCACCATGGCTGAGGGGGGTTACAATGCTGTGCTGAGAGAGGAGGACTCATGCGAGGATCACTTCGAGGACACGATGAAAGGCGGGGCTTACCTGAACGATCCTGCCCTCGTGAGAATTCTCGTCGATGAATCACCGGAAAGGATCAGGGACCTCCTGAAATGGGGAGCGGTGTTTGACGTCACCGACCGTTGCGAAGTCGCCCAGAGGCCATTTGGGGGGCAGTGTTTTCCCCGCACCTGCTATGCCGGCGACCGTACCGGCCACGAGATGATGGCAACCCTCATGGACAGGATGGCCTCTTCGGGTACAGAGGTCATCCAGGAGGTGAGCGTGATCCACCTCTTCAAGGATGAAAATACCGTCACGGGAGCCCTTGGAATCGATCGCAACGGGGAGCTCCTCGCTATCCGTTCTGACAGCACCATCCTCGCAACCGGAGGAGGAACAAGGATCTACGATATCTCCACCAACTCCTCGAGCGGAACAGGAGACGGGTACGCCCTTGGATTCCGGGCAGGCGCCGATCTGATCGACATGGAACAGGTGCAGTTCCACCCAACAGGTGCTGTATTTCCCTACGATGCCCGGGGTCGCCTGGTGACGGAGGCCGTGCGTGGTGAGGGAGGAATTCTCAAAAATTCGCTCAATGAACGGTTCATGTCGAGATATGATCCTGAACGGATGGAACTCTCGACGAGGGACGTGGTATCCCGCTCGATTGCGACCGAGATTCTCGAAGGACGGGGGACTGGACATGGCGGGGTATACCTGGACGTGACCCACCTGCCGCGGTCCCAGATCGAGAGCAGGCTGCCGGTCATGCTCGAGCAGTTCCTCAAGTTCGGCGTGGATATACGCGATGAACCCATGGAGGTCGCACCAACAGCCCACCACATCATGGGGGGACTAAGGATATCTACAGACGGGCAGACAACAATCCCCTGTCTCTATGCCTGCGGTGAAGTGGCAGGCGGCGTTCACGGGGCGAACAGGCTTGGGGGGAACGCACTTGCTGATACCCAGGTATTCGGGAAGCGAGCAGGTGAAGCGGCAGGCAGGTCCAGGAAACGGGTCAAAAAAATTCACAGGAAGGAGATCGAAGCCCAGGAGAAGAGACTGGCAGGTTTCCATGAAGGTTCGGTCCTTCCGACGACGATTGCCCGTTCCCTCCAGACCGCCATGTGGGAAGGTGCCGGAATTTTCCGGACCGCAAGGGAGCTCGAAAAAACACTCGAAGTAATCAAACACCTCTCTTCGCTACCCCTTAAGGCAACAGGGAATTCCAACCTTGCAGAGTGCTGCACCGTCCAGAACATGCTCAGGACCGCATCGCTTGTGGTCAGGGGTGCACTGCTCCGGAAAGAGTCCCGGGGAGCTCACGTGAGAAAAGACGTAACCCAGACCTGGGATGCGAAGTCCTCACCCTATGGCCACACCTGGCAGAATCTCAAGGACTCCGGCGTGGAAACAGGGGTAAAAGCATGAAGGAGATGAGCGTAAGGGTCTTCCGTTTTGACCCCAGCGAGGATAAGGCACCTCACTACCAGACATACCATGTGCAGGTCAATGAGGGCGCACGGGTCCTCCATCTCCTGCACGCCATTCATGAAGAGCATGATCCTACTCTCTCCTATCGTTATTGTTGCGGATCAGGACAGTGCGGGAGCTGTGCTGTCAGGGTGAACGGGGAACCCGTTCTTGCATGCATGGAGGAGGCAAGGGATGGTATCACCATCGAGCCCCTGGAACTTCCTGTTCAGAAGGACCTGATGGTTGATCTCGAACCCTATCTCGCATCGATATCTTCCCTGGCACCCAGGGAAGAGTTCGTCATGCCACCGCAAGATGTCGTGGACACCATCAAACCGCTCCGGAGCTGCATTGAATGCCTCGCATGTGTCTCGGCATGTCCTGCTCTCAAGGTCATTGCATTCGCCGGACCTACCGCAATGCGGGAAGATCTGAGGCTCGCCCTCGACCCGCGTGACACCGAGGACCGGGTCACGGAAGCGGTGAAGGCAGGTCTTTTTACCTGCACCTCCTGCCAGGCCTGCTGGAAGGTATGTCCGAAAGATATTCAGATCCCCGGAAAAGCGATCGAGAAACTTCGTGCTCTCGCGAATAAGAAAGGACTGACCCTCCCGCGCCACCAGGAAGTGGAGAAGCTGGTTAAGGAGACCGGGAGGAGTGTCGTCCGGACAGAAACCTCGTTCCTTGAACAGGTACCTGAAGTCATCGAACCTGTCGGACCGGTCAAGGCTACAGTAGGATTCTTTGTCGGGTGCATGTACAACCTCCGGCTCCCGAAGACTGCACTTGACGCCATGGAGGTACTCAAAAGGAACGGCATCCGTGTCATCATACCAAAGGAGCAGGTGTGCTGTGGTTCCCCGCTTATCCGGACAGGGCAGGTGGATTATCTTGATACGCTGAAGAGAAGGAATATCGACGCCTTTGTTTTCAGAAAAATCGACACTGTACTTACGATGTGCGCCGGATGCGGGTCAACACTGAAAAACGACTACACCACCCCCTTCCGTGTCATGGACATCAACGAGTTGCTGACAAAGTTCGGGATCGAACCCCCTGCAAGGCTTTCTCTGAAGGCAACATACCACGACCCCTGCCATCTCCTTCGTGGTCAGGGGATACGCGATCTTCCCAGGGAACTCATTACCCAGGTTGTTGACCTGGTTGAGATGCCATCAATCTGCTGCGGGTCAGGAGGGGGTGTAAGGTCAGGGATTCCCGAGGAGGCTGCCGCACTTGCAGAAAAGCGAAGGGATGAGATCGAGAAGACAGGAGCGGATATCGTGATCAGCTCATGCCCATTCTGCGAGTTCCATATCATGGAGCACACCGATCGACCGGTGAAGAACATCACAACACTCCTCCTTGAGGGTTACCGCGAAAAAGACCGGAAAAAAATGGAAAAGCCTGTGTGATACGAAATTATCCTTTTTCTCCGGAAATTATCAAACATCCTGACTATAAAGAGATTCAGTCTCCTTTTTCGCCCGAAAGAAGAAATAACGTGCCAATTCTGTTTCAAATCGACAAATGCAGGATAAAATTCTGATCGGGCTGGTGCAGGATCCAAAACGATTATTCCCGTTCATATAAATACTAACCCATACCGATGAAACTCCAGTCAAGAGTCCTGCTCCTTTATTTCATCATTGCTCTTCTTGTACTGGTTCTCATTGGAGGGGTCCTCCCCTCATCTCTCCACAAGCAGAATCTCAACACGGTCTCGGGACACTACATAGACCAGCTGCAGCACATCGATTTTGCCATCTCCAATTTTATCTCAAGCGTGAAGTATGACGTGCATGAGCTGGCGACGAACGAGGATGTCCGGGCCAGGGATGATGCCGAATTCACCAGCTTTCTGAATGCATCTGAAGATTCCTTTTTCTACACGATAGGTCGTCAGGAACAGGAGATTGTCAATATCCTGAAGGGATACCAGCTCACACACCCTTACGTTGATTCAGTCTATATGGGCCGGGAGAATGGAGCATTTATAAGGGCATTTCCGCGAGCCCGGCCTACTGCATATGATCCACGCACACGTCCCTGGTATATCCTTGCAATGTCGAACCCAGGAGAGATTATGGTCACAGAACCCTATCAGGCAGTGACCACACCTGACGTGAATATCGGGATTGTCACCACCCTTCTTGATGAACGTGGAGACCCTTACGGGGTGGTTGGCGCCGACATCACCCTCGTAAGTCTCACGAATTATATATCGAGGTTTGATGTGGGAGATGATGCGGAGATGATCCTGGCGGACAAAAATGGGATGATCCTCGCCTCCAGAAATTCCTCGCTCCTTTTTGGAGATATCAGGAGCATCCTTGGCGAACAGACCGAACCTTTTCTCACGGTGAATGAGGGGGTAATTGTTCTCAACGACAGGTACCTCATTCACTATACCTCCCCTGAACTTGGCTGGAAGATAGGTGTCTTCATTCCGTTCAGTTCTGTCGAGGAGCAGATCAATCAGTCCATTCAGATGATTCTCCTTTTTGTCCTGATCGCCCTCGGGCTGCTCAGCATAATCACAGTGGTCATTCTCAACCACACTGTTATTACTCCACTCTCAAGCCTGACTGATACCACAAGGAGGATTGCAGAGACCGGGGACCTGAACCAGGAGATAGAGAAAAGAAGTTCTGGTGAGATCGGGATGCTTGCGAACTCTTTTGGAGCAATGGTTGACAGGTTGCGACAGGAAGGACAGGAAAAGGACAAAGCACTCGCTGAACTTTCACAATACCGGGACCATCTTGAAGACCTCGTTGCTGAACGTACGCGTGAACTGGCCCTTGCAAAGGAGTCTGCCGAATCTGCCGACCGCCTGAAATCTGTCTTTCTTGCAACAATGTCCCATGAATTGAGGACGCCTCTGAACTCCATCATAGGTTTCTCGGGGATTCTCCTCCAGGAACTGGCAGGTCCCCTGAACGACGAACAGAAGAAACAGCTCACCATGGTCTCCGAGAGTGCGGATCACCTGCTTGCCCTGATCAATGATGTTCTGGACATCTCGAAGATCGAAGCTGGGCAGCTGAAACTCGCACACGAACCTTTCGACCTGAAAAAATCCATCGAAAAAGTACTGAGGACGGTCACGTCCCTTGCAGAGAGAAAAGGCATCCGGCTCGAGAGTGAGATCGACTCTTCCGTTGGCGAAGTGAGGGGCGACAGCCGGCGTGTAGAACAGGTGCTTCTCAACCTACTATCCAACGCCATCAAGTTTACCGAACAGGGCTATATCAGACTTGATTGTACGCGACAGGGAAAGGATATCTTCATATGTGTGAAAGATACGGGGATTGGTATCCGGGAGGCTGACATGGAGAAACTTTTCAAGCCATTCCGCCAGATCGATACGGGTCTCACCCGACAGTATGAAGGAACAGGGCTTGGCCTCTCCATTTCGAAAAAGCTTGTCCACCTGATGGGAGGTACTATTAACGCAGAGAGCGAATATGGCAAAGGGAGTACCTTTTACTTCACCATTCCAGGGGACGGGGGGCAGGACACACCATGAAAATACTCTATATTGAGGACAACGACCAGAATTTTTACCTGGTAAATTATATTCTCCGGGCAAAAGGATATGAAGTGATTCGGGCACGGGATGGGAGAGAAGGTGTGAAACTGGCAGAAGAACAGGAACCCATGCTTATCCTGCTCGATATCCAGTTACCGGTTATGGACGGGTACGCTACCGCACGTGAACTGCGGACCATCTCCCGACTCTCAGGAATACCGATCGTGGCGTTGACTTCATACGCCATGGCAGGGGATCGTGAGAAGGCTCTCTCCGCAGGATGCATTGGATATATTGAAAAACCAATCAATCCAAAAACTTTTGTGGCACAGATAGAAGAATATCTCGTTCCAGAACATCAAGCGAGTAAACCGTGACACGGATCCTGATCGTTGATGATATCCAGACCAATATCTACCTCCTGGAATCAATCCTTAAAGGGTATGGGTTCTCGGTAGTCTCTGCAAGGAACGGATCTGAAGCACTTGATGTGGCACGAAAAGATCCTCCCGATCTCATTATCACGGATATTCTGATGCCGGTGATGGACGGGTTCGAGCTCTGCAGGCAATGGAAGGCTGATCCACTCCTGGAAAAAATCCCTTTCGTATTTTACACTGCGACGTATACCGACCCGAGGGATGAACAATTTGCCATGAGCCTCGGGGCGGAACGGTTCATTGTCAAGCCCCAGAAACCTGAGGTTCTCGCCCGCGTCGTGCAGGATGTCCTGAATCAACGCGAAGAGGGAGGTGGTTTATCCGAAACCAGGCCCCTTGGCGACGAGATGGAGATACTCTGCCAGTACAACGAGGTACTCTTCCGAAAGCTTGAGAGCAAGGTGGTTCAGCTCCACGCCGACATCGAAGAGAGAAAGCGCATTGAAGCAAAACTGTCGGAAAACGAAGAATTTCTTGATGCTATCATCGAGAATATCCCTGACATGATCTTTGTCAAGGATGCCCAGAATCTGCGCTTCGTGCGGTTCAACCAGGCCGGCGAAGCATTGGTCGGGTTTACCCGGGAAGAGATGTATGGGAAAAACGACCATGATTTTTTCCCGAGCGAACAGGCAGACTTCTTCATCGAGAAAGATCGGGAAGTGCTGGCCGGAAAAAACATCCTGGATATTCCCCGTGAAACCATCAGGACAAGATATAAAGGGACACGTATCATCCATACCAAAAAAATCCCGATTTTGTCGAGAACGGATGAACCAAAATACCTGCTCGGAATTTCCGAGGATATCACCGAGCGGATCGTTGCCGAGGAAGCGCTCGCCCGGGCCGTCAATAAACTGAATCTTCTGAATGCTATCACGTTCGACGAGATCCAGAACGCCGTCTTCTCGCTTTCGGGGTACCTGGACCTGATGAAAAAGAATCCGACAGGAGATTCACTGAAGCAATACCTTGAAAAACAGACTGCGATCACGGAGGCAATGAGAAATTCACTCGATTTTGCGAAGATGTACCAGGATCTGGGGCAGAAACCCCCAACATGGCAGAATGTCATGTACTCGTTCCTCTTCGCATTATCGCATATCGATACACCATCTTTTTCGCGAAGCATCGAAGTAGAAGGCCTTGAGATCTATGCCGATCCCCTGCTGGAAATGGTCTTCCTCACCCTGATTCACAACGTGATACAGCACGCCAGGGGAGCTACTGCAATTTCGCTCTACTACCGTGAATCTGAAGAGGGCATCACGCTCTTTTTCGAGGATAACGGCGAAGGTATCCCGGATGATTCGAAGGAAATGATATTCGAGAGGGAATGTGAGGGGAAGAAGCGTCTCGGGCTCTTTCTTTCCCGTGAAATCCTTTCGATTACGGACATCACGATACATGAGACAGGGACACATGGCAGGGGGGCACGGTTCGAGTTAGCCGTCCCAAAGGGTGCCTACCGGTTCACAGGAGTCCCGGAAAGCCCCAGGGTCTAAAGTCAGATTATTTTAGGATCTTCGCTACCTGGTGTAGGCAGGATAGACGAACCGAGTCCATTTTGTGGGGGCGGTTCAGTGACTGAATTGGTATGCATAGAACAAACTCGATTCAATCTCCCATGCAACACAGCGAGGAGGAATTTTTTAGGCATGAGTTGATCCTGATGACCGATTTATGAGTTACAGATACCCTTCCCCATTTGAGAAATGGCTGGGTGATGCTGTGGCCTGCAGGATCGCAGTTCTCTTCCGATATGGACCTGCACCCATCCATTGCTTCTCCGAATGGTTCAGGACGCTCTCCGGTTGAAAAGAACTACGACACCTGACCGAATTGTAGCGGGATTCAGGCGACTTCCCTTCCGGGTTTTAAGAATGCATCCAGTGTTGTCTGCCTGACATGGAACTGGGATTTGAGAAGAGTGCTCTCACCAATGAACCTCTCCATCGGGAATTGCATCCGCGTTGAAATATCAAAAAGTGCCGAGGAGAGATCCTCAAATTCACGGTACGGCTGGAGCATCGCCTGGCGCACATTCTCACGAACGTTGAATACTCCCATCGGGATATACCCCTTCCTGGCCTCCCGCAGAACGAATGCCCCGGCCTGGACCCTCTGTCTCTCCAGCCCTTCAAGGACCGCCATCTTGCAGGAGTAATAGCAGCCACCGACACTGGAATACTCCT
The DNA here is from genome assembly GCA_018262855.1 of Methanolinea sp. GTDB lineage: Archaea > Halobacteriota > Methanomicrobia > Methanomicrobiales > Methanospirillaceae > Methanolinea_A. Next base: position 50,467 of record JADFDO010000003.1, read on the forward strand.
TTTTACCCCTGAACTCCTCGTGGTCGGAGAAGAGGACCTCCTCATCTCCCCTGATATGCAGAAAGGCCTCCATCCATTCATACTGCCAGGCGGTGGGGAGCAGTATGACTGCATAGTGATTGTTGAGGCTTTCAAATTCGTGAACCCTGACGGTGTCGATCAGGTTGTTCTGCCGGACACGGGAGAGAAACCGGCCTGCAAGGGTGGTATCGCAGGCAGTAATCGACCATCGGGTGGGAACAAGCCGCCTTTTAGGCCCGCATCCAAGTGCGCCCACCGAGAGGGCTTTCTGGATGCTGCTGAAAGGGATGCCATTTTGCTGAAGCTCGAAGATCGCATCCGATGCCGAAAGATCGCTGTCATAGTAACAGCGTTCCAGGTGGGGTTCAAACCGACTGCTCTCGGCCCTGAAATCAATGAGCTCGGCGCTCGGGCCAAACGGAGTATGCTCCTCTGAAAAAGAAGTCCCCGCAGGCTTTTCAGCGAACGATGCCTCGCTCTCGAGGGATCCCGCAGAGAGTGCAATCTCCTGGAGCCGTATGGCATTCCGATCATTGGTCTGGTTGACATCCTGGAGCCTTTTACCCCTCACGAGATCAAGCCGGCAGGAGAGGATATCCTCCTGAGACCATCCTGCAGGGATCCAGGATTCAGGGGTATCCATGATCCCGCATTCCTCTCTCACGGGGGCAATCAGAGGCCCTGCAAACACCCTCGGGTAATTCCAGCTTCCCACAAATACCGATGGGGGGGTGCTCCCTTCCATGGTCTTATCGATCTCCCTCGAGGTTCCCATCCTGGAGGTCGTGATTGCACGAAGGTACGCTCCTTTGCCCAGAGCCATGGCTTCTGAATACTCTGAAATGCCACGCTATAAACCTGCATGATGCAGTGGGAAAGTGGAGTGCCGCTACACTCCCATGAGCGTGAGCAGGATGCAGATGCAGACCGGGATGGTAAGGTTGTCATCGACGGGGGATACAAGCTCGACAATCCCTGCAACAAGCGAGGCCGCGAATGCCTGGAGGGGGGAGATGAGGATGAGAAGGGCTGCAGTGTTCACAAGGATACCCGCAACAGTTCCTTCAAACGATTTCCCGTTCGTGATGCGATGCTTCCCAAAGTGAATACCGGCAAGAGTTGCCACCCCATCGAGGACTGCTATTGTCAGGATAGAGGGAACAGCAACCGCTGTGGGAAAGAAGATTACGCAGAAGAGGGCACTGGCAGTGAAAAAAAACGCCCCCTTCCCCGGATATTCCCCTTCACGCTCCAGGTTCGTGATGAGAAGGGTGATCAGTGGTATATGAAATCCCCTGCGCACACCCTCCGCAAGGATAAATCCAATGAAGATGGACGCGCCAAGGAGGGCGATCATCATGTCCTTCGGAAGGAGATTCGCAAGGGCTGCAATTCCTACACCAAAGAACATGTGGATGATCTTTCGCGCCTCTTCGTGCATTGATTAAAGTGGGAAGGGATGCACCATAACAGGTGGGATTTGAACCCGGTGAATTTGATGAACGATGTGGTTGAATAGTACCAGTAATGTCAGGAGAGCTTCCGGACTGCAGCCCTGGGTGGACCGAAAACACAGACGTAACAGACGATATCATCATCTCCGGCAGCCCGGTGCTAAGGTATTCCGGGGAGTTCTGGACTTCGGGGCAGCGGAAAGGATCTTCACTCCATGAGATTTCGTACCGTGCATGCTTCAAACCACAACTCCCGGCATTCTTCATCCGGCAACTCACAAGTGAGGGTGACCTCGTCTACGATCCCTTCAACGGCCGTGGAACCACCGCGATTGAGGCTGCACTCCAGAGGAGGGCCGTCGCAGCGAACGACATCAATCCACTCTCACTGATCCTCACCCTGCCCCGCCTCCAGCCCCCTGATGCATGGGAGGTGAAGAAGAGGCTTGACGAGATACCCTATCGTGGAGATAACAGAGTGGACATCGACCTCTCCATGTTTTATCATCAGGAAACGGAAGCAGAGATCGTCTCCCTGCGTGGGTATCTACTCGAGAAGGCACATACGGGAACTCTCGATCATATTGACGAATGGATCCGGATGGTTGCAACCAACCGGCTTACAGGGCACTCCCCGGGCTTTTTCTCTGTCTATACCCTCCCTCCGAACCAGGCAGTCTCAGCGGAACGGCAGGTTCTCATAAACAGAAAAAGGAACCAGAAACCAGGATACCGGGACACGAAAGACCTGATATACAGGAAAACACGCTCCCTCCTAAAGGGTGTGGATGAAACAGCAAGAGATAATCTCCGGTATGCGGGCGAAAATGCTGTCCTCTTGTCAAGGGACGCAAGGGACACCCCTGAGTTAAAAGCTGGTTCCGTGCAGCTCACCGTCACATCACCACCTTTTCTCGATGTAGTCCAGTATTCCCGGGATAACTGGCTCCGGTGCTGGTTCAACGGGATCGATACGCAGACGATCGAGAAGGATATCACGATGACGCGCTCTCTCCGGGAATGGGAGGAAGTCATGCACGGTACATTCCGGGAGCTGTTCAGGATCACAAAGCCAGGAGGATACGTTGCCTTTGAGGTCGGCGAAGTGAGGAGGGGGGCCGTGAAGCTTGATGAAGTCGTGGTCCCGCTTGGAACCCGGGCAGGGTTCTCCTGCCAGGGAATCCTCGTGAACTGCCAGCACTTCACGAAGACCTCCCATATCTGGGGCATCGGAAACAATGATTCCGGGACCAATACCAACCGTATCGTGGTCTTTAAAAAAGGGTTTTAGCAGAGGTTCTTTCCTATTTTGTCAGGTAAGCGTACGCTTCCAATGCCGCCTTCGCTCCTTCTCCCGCGGCGGTGATAATCTGCTTGGTCCTGATATTCGTCACATCGCCAGCCGCGAAGACCCCTGGGAAGCTTGTGTTGCAATTGATATCGATCACGATCTCCTTCATCTCGTTCAGCATCAGGAAGCCCTCAAGAAAGTCGGTATTCGGAATCCACCCCACCTCCGCAAACACCCCATCGAGAGCAATAACGGTCTCTTTCCCGGAATCGCGGTCCTTTATCGTAATACCGTTCAACATTGCATTGCCCTGGAGCGAAGAGATCGTGTGGTTTTCGTATGTGATGATATTCTTCTGCTCGCGGTACCTGGTAATGTACGCTTCGTCAGCCTTGATCGTGCTCCGAACAATCAGGTAGACGGTCTTTGCGATTTTGCTCATCTCGATGGCAGTCTGTAGCGCAGAGTTCCCGCCACCAACCACGGCAACCACCTTGTCCCGGAAGAGCGGGCCGTCGCAGGTCGAGCAGGTCGAAAGCCCCCGTCCAAGGTATCTCTCCTCTCCCTCGACCCCGAGTTTCCTGGGACGTTTTCCCTGGGTCAGGATGACGGTTTTCGCCGAGTATGTTGCCCCTGTGGCGGTCTCGGCGAGGAAGATCTCCCCCTCTTTCCTTATGGAGGCCACGCGGTCCAGTTCAAGGCTGATATGCTCCTCTCTGACCTGTTCCTCGAACCTGTGCATCAAATCTTCTCCCGAGACCATCCGGTATCCCATGTAGTTCTCGATTGCCCAGCTCTCGAGTGCCTGCCCCCCGATGTTCTCGGAGATTATCACCGTTTTTAACATCTTTCTTGAGCAATATACCCCTGCGGTGAGCCCTCCCGGACCGGCCCCCACAATCAATACATCATAGATATCCCCTGGCTTCGCACTCCCGAAAAGTTCATTCAACCGCTGGGCATCAAACCCCACAATAACCTCGTCATCAACGACAATCACGGGGACTCCGTACTGGCCTGAGATCTCCACCATCTTTTTGGCCTGTTCCCGGTCAGTTCCCACATCGATGGCCATGTAGTCCACATCATATTTATCCAAAAAAGCCTTCACCATGCGACAGTAGGGGCAGTTCTGGGTAGAATACACAGTAACCCTGGGCATGCAGGGGATTTATAACCGGGAATGATGATAAACGTGGTGGAGCCGGAAAAGGGATCCACGCAATGGGGGTTACAGGCAGCGGTTTTACCGCTGGGAAATGGATCGTTTTTCTTACGTGATTGTATCAGTAGCGGGTATTGTGAAAAAATTAGTATTGCGGATTTATCGGCTGGAACGGCATGTCCTTGTCGAACACCTTGTAGGTGACACCATTAGCCATTGTCACATACACGAGAACCCTGTCAGTCCCAGTCGTGCCGGAGAGAACGATCTCTGATCCCATACGGGGACTTGCCAGTGTCTCCTGATCAACTGTCATATCAGAGCGGATCGCCTGTGCGGTCATGGACGAGGTAAAGGCAAGACCCTGGCCGCCTTCGTACGTCACCGTGATGGACGGGTCTGTAGAGATGGTGTTCTTGACGACCTGGACTGTGACAAGATAGGTCAGGGGCATCACATCAGTAGGTTCAGGAACGAAGGAAAGTGTGGGAGATGCGGTCGGAATCGCGGTGGGGGGAGTGGTCACTGCAGTGCCCGGAAATAAGCCGGGACTCTCCATGCAGCCGGCTGCAAGGATTGCCGTGCAGACGATGATAAGGACAGGAACTGATCGCAGGTACATGGATATACCTTTCATCCGCTCGTATATCAATATTTGATGGTTGTGAATATCCCTGGTTTCCAGATACAGAGATCCAGCCCCACCAGAGCAAAAAAAAGGTACGATTGATTTCTCTTACTCAATCGTCTTGAACACTTTCTTGTTTGCCATGCAGATCGGGCACTTGTCGGGTGCGGTGCCAAGGAATACATTTCCACAGACCGGACAGAGATACACCGTGCGGTTTGACATGTCCTGGCCACGGGTAAGGTTGTTCAACGCTTCCTTGTACAGGGTGGCGTGGACCTCCTCGGCTTTCATGGCATAGGAAAAGACAAGACTGATATCACTCTTCTTCTCAGCGTCGGCTTCCTTAATGAATGCCGGATACATCTCGGTATACTCATGAGTTTCACCTGAAACCGACGCTGCAAGGTTCTCCTTGGTGGGGTGGATCATCCCCATTGCTTTCAGGAGCTTCCGCGCATGGATCGCCTCAGCCTCGGATGCTGCCCGGAACAACCGTCCGATGTTCTTGAATCCTTCGGATTCTGCCTGCTCTGCAAAGGCTGCATACTTACGGTTGGCCTGCGACTCTCCTGCAAAGGCCTCCATCGCATTCTCCATTGTTGCCATGGTTGTAACGTTAGGGAAGAGGATGCCAAATAGGTATTCATGGTGGCTGGCGTCTTTTCTGGTACCAGGACCGGAACGGTTTTCCCGATATGAAAGATCCAGGTTTTTCTTATCTCATACCAACATCTCCTGGCAGGGAACCAGATGAAACCGATGCGGGAACTCGATGAAACAGACCGGCCGAGGGAGAAGATTGCCTCCAGGGGACCTGAATCGCTGACCGACAGGGAACTCATTGCTGCGATTATCGGGAGGGGGACAAAGGGGCGAGACGTATTCGATATTGCCGGTGAGATTGCGGATCTTATCAAAAAAGATCCGGAAGAGATCAGGTGTCAGACCCTCTCGATGATTCACGGGGTGGGACCCGGAAAGGCTTCCCAGATCGTTGCAGCATTCGAACTGGCCCGCCGCTACATGAGGAACAGCGAAGAGCCCAGGATCAAGGTCCAGACCCCCGCTGATATCCTGCCGCTCATCTCCGATCTGAATGGCCAGCGCCAGGAGCACTTCCTCTGTATCACGCTGAACGGGGCACACGAGGTGATCGCGACACGAACCATCACTGTCGGCCTCCTGAACCACAGTCTTGTGCACCCACGCGAAGTGTTTGCAGATGCAATCACCGACCGTGCTGCTGCAGTGATATGCGTGCATAACCATCCTTCAGGAACCCTTGAGCCGAGTTCCCAGGATCTCGCCATCACCCGCCAACTTTCCCAGGCAGGGGAGATATTAGGGATCCGCCTCCTTGACCATATTATTGTTGCCAGATCAGGGTATCTAAGCCTGAAAGAGCGTGGGCTCTTGTAAGGGATTTTCCTTATAGCATGTATTATTTCCCTTCCCGAAGCATCATCCCGAGTTCCTTCCCCTTCCTGTACGCTTCATCAAGAAGATCGGGCCGGGTCGTAATATCACGGATGTGGTCCATGTCCCTTATGAGGAGTTCGCCGTGGTATTTCACATCAATAATGTCAAAGAAGGCCTTCATCGTGAGTTTTGCACCATCGAAGACATTGGGGATGTTCATCCCTGAGATCCCGATATAAAGACCCCGGCGGCGGGAGATCCTCTCAGGGGAAACGAGCGAAGATTTGCGCATGTATTTTGCCATGAAGAAGACCTGGAACCTGTCAATGAAACCTTTCAGTGCCCCGGGGATTCCCATGGTCATGATGGGAGTCGCAACGATCAGGCTGTCCATATCCCTGAATTTATGATACATGGCCTGCATGTCATCATCCATCATGCATGTCTCGTGGTCACGGCAGTAAAAAGCCTCCATGCATGGTTGAAAATCCAGGTTCGTCACTGCGATGGTCTCGGTCTCGCACCCTGCATCCCGAACACCCTCCAATGCCTTCTCGAGCAGTTTCGCCGTGTTTCCTTCAATAAGCGGACTTCCCAGGAGCCCGATAACCCTGTATCCCATACCCAACCTTGGCCTCTTGCCGTGGATATATATTACGATAGGGGATAGCCCGCTGCAAGCAAGCCTATTTCTTATTCATTTTTGATTTCAAGGCCAATATTCCGTTTTTATGGGTCATGAACAAAAGGGATATATAACTTACTCGCTTATACAACGTCTTGGTGATAGACCTGACCGAAAAGGTGAAAGCCGGGCAGAAGGTTGGCCCCGGCAAATATGTGTGCATTGATTGCGGGCGTGAACTGACACTCGATGCCGTTGAGCAGGATCTCAGGAAATGCCCGTCATGCGCCTGTGAAGAGTACCAGTGTTTCCCGATGACCCACATCCGCCCGGACATCAAGACCGCGGAAGATGTGATGAAGCCACCAAAGCGTGGAAAGAGTAACATATAATTTAAAATTTTTCTTCACAGGCAGGGCTGGCCCCTGCGTATTGTTTTCAGAAAAAACAGAGTTTCCCTCATGAGAAACTTTTCAGGATTTTCAAGGAGCGTAAAAAAATGGTGAATGTATCCAAGGAAGGGGAGCAGTACGAATGTGAGATCTGCGGGAACGTCGTTGTGGTAAAGGTCGCTGGCGGCGGAGAACTTATCTGCTGTGGCCAGCCGATGAATCTCAAGAAGTGATCAAAAATGGCCAAAGAAGCAAAGAATGTCAAAGACCTTGAGAAGATGATCGGGAAAGTCCCGAAATTCTTCAAGGACCTTGCAGAGAAAGACCCCCTGATGTATGACATGGTGATGAAGCTTGAGGGACACATCTGGGACGATGGGGCACTCACCCGGAAGACCAAGAAACTTATTGCAATTGCCATCGCCGCCTCGCTTCGTGACCAGCATGCGACCCGTGCCCAGCTGACAGGTGCCGCAAACCTGGGAGTTAAAAAGCAGGAGGTCGAAGAAGCATTGAGAGTTGCGTTCCTCCTTGCAGGGATGCCTGCCTATGTGTACGGGAAAGCACAACTCGATGAGATCATGAAGGAATGATGACCTGTGTGTTGTGGTGAATCTAATTCAATGCCCATTCTCGGTGAGCCGGCCCCGGACTTCGAGGCCCTTACCACCAACGGCATGGTAAAGCTTTCAGACTTCAAGGGTAAATGGCTGGTATTGTTCTCGCACCCGGCTGACTTCACACCCGTATGCACGACCGAATTCATGGCGTTCTCCGCAATCGCGGATGAGTTGAAGTCGCTCAATGTGCAGCTGATGGGCCTCTCGATCGACTCTGTCCACTCCCACCTCGCCTGGATCAAGAATGTGAAGGAGAAGATGGGTGTTGACATCCCGTTCCCGATTATCGCAGACCTCGACATGAAGGTCGCAAAAAGGTATGGCATGATCCACCCGGGGCAGAGCAGTACGGCAGCCATCAGGGCAGTCTTCTTCATCGATGACAAGGGGATACTGCGTGCGATGATCTACTATCCGCTCACCGCCGGCCGTTTCATGCCCGAGATCGTCAGGCTGGTGAAATCACTCCAGACAACCGACAAATTCGGAGTTTCCACCCCTGCAAACTGGCAGCCTGGCGACAAGGTTGTTGTGCCAGCACCGAAGAACAAGGCTGAAATGGACAAGCGCCTTTCAGAAGGCTACGAATGCAAGGACTGGTACCTCTGCTTTAAGAAGATCTAAAAAAGAATCCAATTTTTTCCTCCTGACTCCAGATCCATTTCTCTTTTCCAACCCTTTTTCACCTCAAGGGCCCAAACGGACATTAATGGAGATCAAAGTCCTTGCATTTTCCGGAAGCCCCAGGAGAGGTGGGAACTCTGAGACCCTGCTGGACTGGGTCCTGGCCTCGATGGAACAGGAACCGGGTGTGAAGATTGAGAAAATTCCCCTGACAGAAGCAAATGTGAATCCATGCAGGGGTTGCAATGCGTGTGAAAAATTGAATAGATGCGTGCAGCGTGACGGTATGGATGTCCTTCATGACAAGATCATCGATGCCGACTGCATTATCCTGGCCGCACCGATCTTCTGCATGGGCATCTGTGCCCAGGCAAAAGCCCTCATCGACCGTTTCCAGGTCTTCCGGTCACGGAAATTTGTGCTCAAACTCCCCGTGGTTCCCCCTGAACGGAAAGGAAAGCGGCTCGGCATATTCCTCTCGACAGCCGGCCAGAACTGGGACCATGTCTTCCTCGGGGCTGTACCATCGGTCAAGTGTTTCTTCCATGTAATAGATGTCAGGGACAAGGACATCCACTACCTCATGATCAACGGTATTGACGAGAAGGGTGCAATCCTCTCACACCCGTCCGCAAAGGCTGATGCCGAACGCCTGGGCCACGAGGTCATCGCAGAACTGAGAAAGAGACTGGAGCAGCAGGGATGACAGTGAAGGTCCTGGGCCTCTCGGGAAGTCCCCACCGTCACGGCAACACCGAGACACTTCTTGATGCATTCCTCGTTGGCGCAGAAGAGGCCGGTGGGGAGACAGAGAAGGTAATCCTCAAGGATCTCTCCTACACCCCGTGCCGTGGATGCAATGCGTGCCACAAGACAGGAGAATGCGTTGTCGAGGATGATGCCATTCTTCTCTTTGACCGTATCTTATCCGTTGACTGTCTTGCGGTCTCCTCCCCCATCTATAGCATGGGTATCACTGCAGAACTCAAAGGGCTCATCGACCGGGCACAGTATTTATGGGCACGGAAATTCATCTTAAAGAACCTCTTTTTTTCGAACGCGCACATTGTAAATCACAAGGGCGTCTTCATCTCGACCGCGGGACTCTCGTGGGATAATGTATTCGATGCGGCGTTTCCGGCAGTCACAGCCTTTTTCAACACGCTGGGATTTGAATACTATGATAATATCATCGCCAATGACATGGACCGGTACAAGGGAATCCGGGGGCATCCCACTGCACTGGGCAGCGCCCGGGAAAAAGGAGGAAAAGTAGTCGGGGTGATTCGCATATCAAAACGGAAATGATCATTTCGAGAGCGACGATTTTTATGTTTTCAAGTATCAGAATGCAGTCCACATCATGCCGACCGCAAACGCTTTTTGGTATTCATCAGGCGAAAAGCCGGGATTTTTCTCTTCAAGATCTCTAATCGCAGCATTTTCTCCATCATTTCCTTTCCCATAGGAGCCCTCTCGGAACGCATCGCACACCTGGTACACATCGTATGAGAGTTTCCGGACCATGATGAGGGCGTCCCTGCACTCCGAAGCAGATGCTTCAGGTGCCCTGTCCATGATGAGGTTTTGGAGTTCCCTGTCGTCCGGCATTGGACATGAGGGGGGAGACCGGCCTTTTCGGAAGACCAGGTCAAAAGCGATCCGGACCGCAGTTGGATCCCTGATGTGTCGTGTTTTTGGCATGGATATCTGAACCCGAAATCACCACAGGGTGTTGACCTTCAATCCCATCACTTTTTTGAAGTGCGGTATCCTGGGCCCAATTTTTCGCCAGAAGTACTGCATGCTACCTGTTCCCATCTTTTGAGAGGTTTGAGACCCGTATGCAAACCTGGTTCTCCCTGCAGAATTCATCAACCCTCTCATGGACTCTTTGCACCATGCTCCCGGTGATGATGATAAGGCTGTCCTCCCCAAGCAGGGCCTTCAGGATGCACTTGTCGATGACCCCGTATGTGAAATCGAGCGGGATCATCCTGTCTGCCGCATACTGCTTTGCACGTGTACCCATTCCCCCGATAGGGACACCCGGATTGGATGACCGCCAAACGCTGAGATCCACACCGTTGGGGGAATCCACATCAACGAGAGAGATGGTTCCGGGTTCCGTGTAGCAGGGCTTGTTCCGGAAGGCACGGTCCATGATATTGATCATGTCCAACACGGTCCTCGGTTTCCGCCCGGGGAGGTGAAAGCCCCTTCGTTCCAGTTCAAGGTAGAGTTCCAGAAGGGTCGGCATGGAGAGCCGGGCTTTCCTCACAAGATCCTGGTCACCGAAGGCGATATCAGGGACGTCCTCCTGGAGAATCTTACCATTCAAAAGGAGGATGGCCCTTTCAGCCCATGGGTAGGCGAGTTCGATGTCATGCGTGGAGATGATGATGGTCTTTCCCTGCTGGTTCAATTCGTCCAGGAGCTCCATGATATCCTCTGAACCGGACGGGTCGAGGCCGCTCGTGGGTTCATCGAAGACAAGGACATCGGGGTCCATGGCGAGAATGCCGGCAATGGCCACTCTCTTCTTCTCTCCTCCCGAGAGCTGGTGGGGCGGGCGGCGTTCGAATCCTGAGAGCCCTACGAGCCGGAGTGATTTCTCGACCGCACCCTTCACCTCCTGCTCACTCAACCCGAGATTCGTTGGCCCGAACGCTACGTCCTGATACACTGTCGGGGCGATGATCTGCCGATCGGGATTCTGCATGACGAACCCAATCCTCTTCCGTACTGTGCGCAGGCTCTCCCGGTCGTACCGAATCGGTTCATTGTCAATGAGGATTGTCCCCAAATCCGGGCGTATCATCCCGTTGAACATCAGTAAAAGGGTCGATTTCCCGGCCCCGTTGGGTCCCACAAGAGCAACCTTCTCCCCTCTCCTGACATGGAAGCTTATCCCGTGGATCGCCTCTGGTCCTCTTGGATACCGGTAGCGTATATCCCGTGCCTCCAGGATGATGTGTGACATGGTCTGCTCCTACATGAACGAGATGTGACGGGTGGCAACAACGATTCCTGCCGATATAACCAGGAATGAGAAGACCGCGAGGGCAGGACGCAGGCGGACAGGTCCTCCCTCCCCGAGGGCTGCAAATTTCCCATCGTAACAGCGGGCTTCCATAGCCCGGACAAGATCCTCGCCCGACTCCCAGCTCGCAATGAATACCGCCCCACAGAGCGTGGCATACGAGTGAACTGACTCCCGGATTGAGCGGTACCCGAGCCGCATCACCTGCGCCCGGTACACCAGCACAAGGTGAGACATGATCAGAAAGATTGTCCGGTAGATGATCATGGCAAGATCGAGGACTTCCGCCGGGAAGCGGGCACGTCTCATGACTGCAAAGAGATCGGTCATAGGTGTGGTAAGTGCAATGAAAACGAGGGACGACATTCCCCCGAGAAACCTTGAAAATACGAATAGCCCCTCGTTGATACTTACCCTTGTGATCGAGAGCGAGAGCCAGGGGAGCGGCTGCCATCTCCAGAAGATCTCCCCGCCTCCGCTGATGAGGATGATCACGATCACGCTGAACAGTGCAAAGATTGCCGGTCCCACAAATATCTTGAGGTACGTCTTTGCATCAATTCGTGCAATAGTCAGGAGTGCAAGGGAGAGTGCAACCGCGATGAAGAGCGGTGCTGCGAACGATGTCGAGAGGAGGCAGAGGAGTATGCCTCCAAGACCTGCTGCAAGCTTTGTGTAGGTGTTGACCTCCCGCAGTCCGTTCTCCTGGGCAATGTCCTCGAGAAGTTCGTCGTACATCCTCTGGCATAAAGTATGGAATTTTCAGATGCTTCTATTCTTCTGGCCCTTCCAGTACCCGAATACCCATCCCACAAAGATGCCCCCTATTGCTGCCTGCAATGCGAACAGGCAGGACTCGATCTCTCCGCTCGGGGGTTCCCATTGTGGAACGAGAGGCTGGAAATCCTCTTCAGATAAGCCGGCAAGCTCGGCAACTTTCGATGATCCAACCGTGTCAGACCCGGCGTACTCGGCATCGCCCATGATCGAACTGGTAAACAGGAAAAGTCCACAGAAGCAGAGTATGGCAACGAGCGCAAGTATTTCGAGGCGGTAGCGGGGGGACATCAGGCATCACTCCCTGCAGCCCTGATCTTCTCATCCGGGAACACATTGAGGCGGATGAGAATCTCGGGCCTGAGCTGGACGATGTACTTGAACACCAGTGCGAGCACAATCCCTTCGACGATAGCAAGGGGGATTTGAGTAATCGCAAAGATGCCCATGAAAAGCGCGAAAGAACTCAAAAATCCACCCACCTCTGCAGGATATGCGAGAGCCAGTTCGAGTGAGGTGACAATGTATGTGCAGAGATCAGCGATGGCACACGCAAGGAACACTGTGAAATACATGTTCACACCGGTGTCGCGGAGAGCACGGTAGATCCCCCATCCTGCGAGCGGCCCGACAATTCCCATGGAGACGATATTCGCACCAAGCACCGACAGGCCCCCGTGGGCCAGAAAGAGGCTCTGGAAAAGGAGCACGATGGCACATATGACCGAGGTAATCCAGGGGCCAAAGCAGACTGCAGAGAGACCGGTCCCGGTAGGATGGGAGCAGCTCCCTGTCACAGACGGGAGTTTCAATGATGAGAGAATAAAGATGAAACCCCCTGTCACACCCAAAAGCGGGAGCGCTTCACGATCGGAGGCAAGGATCTTTTTCAGCTGGATTATCCCGAATATAAGGCAGGGGATTGCGAGAATCCACCATATTACCGCCCAGTGCAGGGGAAGAAAACCTTCCATGATGTGCATGATATGACCTTCTAATCAATTTTATTTGAGTTAGAACAAATAAAACTGATTAATATTTATGCCTTCTCTTTTCACTGTCTGAATTAAAAAAAGGAAACTCTTAAAAGACGAGGTAGAACGATCCGATCAGGATGCCGAATGCTGCTACGATCAGGACCGCAAACACGGCCGGGTTCCAGGCAAGCACCTTCTTCCCGTCAAGCACACTTACCGGGAGCATGTTGAACGCAGCGAGCATGGCGTTCACCTGAAGTCCAACAAATCCAATACGTTCAAGGACATTCATCGAAAGGAAAAAAAACTGGAACATGCCAGAAATGAACAGGATGATAGCAAATGGGATGCATAAAACGAGGTTGACTGCAGGTCCCGCAGCTGATATCTTCCCGTTCTGCTCTCTCGAGATGTAACTCCCATAAATCATCGTGGCTCCTGGTGCTGCAAAGACAACTCCGACAAGGGCAGCCATCGCTACCGCCACAAGAAGCATAAGGTTGTTCTTCTGGAATTCCGCCCAGAATCCAAACTTCATTGCCGTGAACTTGTGAGCCATCTCATGGAAGATGAACCCGATTCCCACAGTGAACATCGAGATAAGCAGGTAGAGGATGAAAAGCTCCGCGGTGACCCCGCCCTTGATAAATACGAGTGAGAAGGCTATAGATATCGCAAGCCAGGCAATGAGCAGGTCGGAACGCTCCCTCCGGGTGATTCGTTCAAGCATAGGCTACTTCGTATCATGTTTGTTCCTTCCACCCAATATCACCTTTGGAGGGAGCAATGCCACCACCTTTAAATCCCTTCACTCCCTGAAGGTAGATCATATGCCCATCGAAGCGCTCAGGGCCGAGATCAACCAGATTGACGAACAGATCATCGATCTCATCGCCAAAAGGCAGCATCTTGCCGCACGTATGGCGCAGGTGAAGATGAACGACGGCCTGCCTATCCACGATGAGAAGAGGACCCGCGAGGTGCTCGACCTTGCTTTCAATTACGCGGTCGAGAAGAACATCAATCCAGTCTTTGTCAGGAAAATTTTTGGTATCCTGATCGACATGAGTGAGGAGAAACAGCGGGAATGCCAGGGGGACGGAAACCTCCCCTGACAGGTCAGAGTATCTCCAAAAGGAGGATAACTCCGAGGATTATCATCACGAAACCCATAGCCAGCCGGATATATGGGCGCTTCTCATTCCGGACTCTGTCCAGCTGTTCAGGTGTCACGCCAAACGCAATTAAAGAAAGGATGATTACGAGTGGCAGGATGAAAATAAGGTTGTAAACGAGAAGGAAGGGTATCCCTTCCGACATGGTCATTTGGTTGGAGAGGAGCGCAAGAATCGCAATGTATATTCCCCCAGTGCAGGGAAGTTCAAACATCCCGACAAGCACCCCCAGTACGAATGCCGCAGGCATTGATCCTTTCTTTACCCATGTATCGATGATTCCCCTGGTCGACTCCGGGATGGAAAGATAGGGGGTTTTCCTTTTCAGGACAGCTTCTCCCAAACTTATTACTCCGGCCAGTATCGCTATCGCTGCTGCTGCAAGAGATACAAGTGTGGAAATCCCGGAAGACTGTACCAGGGTGAAGAGTCCGAGTCCCGACATGAAATAGAAGCAGAAGACTGCAAAGATAAACGTGGCACCAACCATAAGGACCTTTTTCCTGGAATCCAGGGCAAGGAGCGAGAGCAGAAGAAAGATCAGTACTGCAAAGGCACATGGATTGATACCGTCAACAAGGGCTGCACCGATAACTAGGGGAATTGTAAGTGTCTCATTGTCCCCCAAACCTCCTGTGTTGGACGTTATGGTAGGATGGACACCCGGTTGCTGCGAGGTGAGCTGGATCGCATCCTCAAGATTTTCGACAATCTCCTCGTATCCCGACAGGACATAGGGTCCAATGAAGAGTGAGGGTACAGGGAGAAACTCCTTTCCGTATGCATTCTTGAACTCCTGGAATAGTTCCCTGTCGGCATCGCTCTCCCTTATGTTATGGAACCGGAAGAACACCTGGGGATGCGAAGAGACCATCTCGTCAATGTAGGGTAAGGTCTTCTGGCATTCTGCGCAGTTGGTATTGTAAAAAAAATGGACTACGGGCTTTCCTTCCTCATACAGAGGTTGAGAGAGTGTGGGGACTGATGAGAGATCTTGCGCGAATCCTGAAGGATCCCCGGAAAGTTCAGCCCAGGCGGCTGATGGCACGAGCAGGAGAAGCAGGATGCATATGCACAACCCCGGGATGATCGTTCTTTGCCTTGCCTGTATTGATGGATTCTTCGTAACTTCTCTCACTCCCGAGCACAGATCATAGTACCCACACCCTCGTCAGTAAACATCTCGAGGAGGAGATTATGGGCAATGTTGCCGTTGATGACATGGCCATAGCTGACGCCGCTGTTGACAGCCCGGACAAGGGAGCTTACTTTAGGGATCATACCCTCCGAGATGATGCCGCTCCCCATCAGCTGTTCCGCCTCCTGGACACGCATACGGCGATAGACCCGGGTCCTGCTGGCATCCATGATGCCATCAACGTCGGTCATGTTGATCAGCTTGAACGCCTTTAAGGATATGGCGATCTCCCCGGCTGCGGTATCGGCATTGATATTCAGGCTCTGTCCGTTCCGGTCTATTGCGATTGGTGAGACGACGGGGATGTATCCCTTGTCAAGGAGGGTATGCAGGACAGCAGGATTGATCACCTCTATCTCCCCCACGTGCCCGAGATCGACCTCCTGTTCCTTTCCGGCGACATGGACTTTCTGTGGTTCCATCTTTCGTGCGATGATGAGGTTCCCGTCATTCCCCGAGAGCCCCACTCCCTGTCCCCCGCTTTTTGCGATGAGAGATATAATATTACTGTTGATCTTGCCGACAAGCACCATCTGGGCGATCTCAAGCGTATCTTCATCGGTGATCCGGAGACCCCCTACGAACTTTGGCTCTTTTCCCATGGCTTTCATCTTGTCGGTAATCTCAGGTCCGCCACCATGCACCAGGACGACCCGTATTCCCACCAGCTGCAGGAGTACCGCATCCTGGATCGCATTCTCAAGGATGGCGGCATCCACCATGGCATGCCCTCCCAGCTTGATCACCATGGTCCTGCCATGGAACTGCTGGATGTAGGGGAGGGCTTCGATCAGGACTTCCTCACGCTTCATGTTGTATACTTCCCGTTGATCTCCACGTATCTCTCGGTAAGGTCGCAACCCCAGGCTGTTGCATGTGCGTCACCAGCATCCAGGTCGAGAATAAAGGTAACTTTTTTCCCCATCATCAGTGCTTTCGCCCGTGCAAGGTCAACCACGATCTCGCCCCGGGTTACCAGTGGCACATTCTCAATACCGTCTCCCATCCAAAGGTTCACCCTGTCGGGATCAAAGTCAACACCCGCCCTTCCTGCGGCGGCTATCACGCGGCCCCAGTTTGGATCGGCTCCGTATACCGCAGTCTTGACCAAGGGTGATGCGATCACGGTCCTGGCCACCGAAGCTGCCTCCTCCTCGCCAGGGGCTCCTTCCACGGTGACCTCAAGGAGCTTGCTCGCACCTTCACCATCCTCGGCAATCTTGATGGCAAGAATTCTGCAGCATTCCTCAAGAGCCGCTGAGAACTCGGCACCATTGACCTTTCCTGCTTTGCCTGTCGCAGTGCAGAGCGCGATATCGTTCGTGCTCATATCTCCATCCACCACGACCCTGTTGAATGTCCGTCGGGTAGCATTTCTCAAAGCTTCGCGGAGTAAAGGAGCCGACACATCGGCATCCGTATAAATAAATGCAAGCATGGTCCCCATGTTCGGTGCGATCATCCCGGATCCCTTCGTGATACCTCCCACCGAGAAAGTCTCTCTCCTGATAAGCGAATGCTTCTCAGTGAGATCTGTCGTCATGATCGCTTTTTCGGCGAGAGTCTCTGCCTCCTCTGTCCTTGTGAGGTTCGGGGCGACACGATGGCACTGGTCCCGGATCAGGGGAAGATTGAGGTAGCGCCCGATTACTCCTGTACTGGCAACCCCGACCTCCTCTTCGGATATCCCGAGTGATTCTGCGCCTATTGCTGCCATCTCGAGTGCATCACGGTAACCCCGTGCACCGGTATAGGCATTTGCACAGCCGCTGTTTGCGATGACGGCAGAGAGGGAACCCCTGCGTATTCGCTCCTCCATGACCTTGACAGGGGGTGCTTTCATGAGGTTTGTAGTAAATACCCCGGCAGCTTCTCCTTCTGCCCTGATGAGCGCAAGACCGAACTTTTTCTCCTTGATACCCCAGGCACTGACCCCTTCGACTCCACAGATGCTCTTCATTGCACGTCCATCCGGCCCCTGTTATCCCGTGCCTGCAACTCCCCTGACGATGTCCGCACGTGCGACGATCCCTACCAGGGTTCCGTCGCGAAGCACGGGGAGACGGGTGATCTTCCTGGAGAGAAGAAGCGCTGCGGCGTCCTCTATGTCTTCATCCTCCCCGATTGAAATAGCAGGATGGCTCATCACATTCCTGACCTCAAGCTTCCCAATATCCGCCAGGGCATGCTTTGTCTTCTCCCAGTTGATTATCTCCCGAATCGGGACTTCAATGACTTCCAGGGGTGATGGGAGCCAGAGGTCATCGGAGATCTTCCCAGTCTCCAGGAGCCTGAGTATATCGGATTCCGTGATTATGCCTACGAGTTTTCCTTCCTCCATCACGGGGAGACCCCCGATCTTGTGCTTCCGGAGGAGGGCCGCCGCCTCTCTCACGGGAGCTGTAGCCTGAACAGTGACAGGATTTCGTGTCATTATCTCGTGGATGCGCATGAATGGATCCCCCCTTCAGGGAAGCAGCCCGGCCCCTGTAAGGCCTTCACGTTCATCGAACCCGCAAATGAGGTTCATATTCTGGATGGCCTGGCCACTCGCTCCTTTACCAAGATTGTCGATTGCAGATACCGCCACCACCCGCTCTCCCTCGCTCTCAACCCTGATATCGCAGAAATTGGTACCTCTGACCGCAGCAAGGACAGGATTCTGAAGACGGACAAAGAACTCCTTCTCATAGAATTTCCGATAGATCTCTTCGACCTCCTCCTGGCCGAGAGGCTTATCGAGGAGGATATGGGCAGTGGTGAGTATGCCCCGGTTGACCGGAACCAGATGCGGGGTGAAGTAGCACTTCGCACTCGAACCAAGGCTTGCAAGCTCCTGTTTCATCTCTGCGAGGTGCCGGTGAGAGGTCCACTTATACGCATTCACATTGTCACCCACGTTGGGGTAGTGGGTGGTAGCCGAGGGATTATCTCCAGCCCCTGACACCCCTGTCTTCGAATCATAAATGACGGTATGGGCATACCGGGCGAGCGGTGCCGCGGCAAGTGTAGCACCTGTGGGAAAACAGCCAGGGTTGCTCACGAACTCGGCATTCCTGTAGGAATCACGGTGAAGTTCAGGAATACCATAGGGCGCTTTAAAGTAGTCAGTGTGGGCAACCCCGTAGACTTTCTCAAAGATATCCCTGGGCAGACGGTAGTCTGCGGAGAGATCAACCACTTTGATACCACGGGAGAGGAGAGGGCGGGCGTATGTCATTGCCGCGGTGTGGGGTACGGCAAGGAACGCAACATCAGCCTCAAGATCCTCAGGCTTGGGATTTGAAAACTCCATATCAAGGAGTCCTTTGACCTGGGGATGGATAGACGAGACCGCGTTCCCGGCCAGTTTCCTCGACGTAGCGCAGACCAGCCTGACCCGTTGATGTGCGAGGAGCAGGCGAATCAGGTCGCCACCGGCATAGCCGGAGGCCCCGATAATGGCAATATCCATACATTTCTTTTTAATTGGCAGATGTTAATCCTTTTTCCCTCCAATTGAACGAGGATTTGAGAAATGCGCGTTCTCCGGCTGCATTGTGCTGCACTTTTCTGATGGAAACAACCATTCTGATTGACATCGTGAAAACGCTGCGTACATGTGAGATCCCTTCAATGATTCTACAAAAAAAGTTGAAATTGTATCGGACATGCAAAACGCCAGCTTTTAATAAATATAATGATTAATCATTAAGATATAATCCCGGGAGGCATGGCAAAAATAACTCCTAATGTGGCTTATTTCCAGGTTTGCGGGGATTTCACTACCCCGCGGAATGGTCTTGTTGAACACTCGAACACATGATTGAGGAGAGCACATTTGGGAGAGCATTCCGGAGGGATGGGAATCCTGACCGGATCCTCCACATCAATGGCTGATTGAATGATTCCGAACGGAAAGGTGCGATAGAATGGCAGAATCATTTGAGGTGGCGCTGTCCGGGGATGAGAAATCCTACACCCCTGACCCATCCTACAAACAGAATGCATGGACCAAAGACTACCAGGCTGCATACAGGGAGTTCCTCGCAGATCCCGATGGGTTCTGGGAGAAGCAGGCACACCATTTTGACTGGATCAGGAAATGGGACAAGGTACTCGAGTGGAATTACCCTTATGCCAAGTGGTTCGTGAACGCCAAGCTCAACATCACTGCAAACTGCCTCGACCGCCACGTGAACAACCATCGCAGGAACAAGGTAGCCCTCATCTGGAAGGGCGAGGAGGGCGAAGAGCGGATCTTCACCTACAAGATGCTCTTCCAGGAAGTATGCCGGTTTGCCAACGGTCTCAAGAAACTCGGAGTGCAGAGGGGAGACCGGGTCTGCATCTACATGCCTCTTGTTCCCGAGCAGATCATTGCAATGCTCGCCTGTGCAAGGATAGGGGCGGTTCATAGCGTGGTCTTTGGGGGGTTCGGGGTCCAGGCACTCAACATGCGGATCAAGGACGCCGAGGCCAGGATCGTGATCACCGCGGACGTCACAATCCGACGTGGAAAATCCATTCCGTTGAAGACTATCGTAGAAGAAGCTATCATCAACGCACCAAGCGTCGACAAGGTCGTGGTACTCTGTCGCGACAAGGAACAACCGGTGGAACTGCACAAGGAGATGGAGATTGACTACTACGAGCTCCTTGAGGGTGTCTCCTCCGTCTGCCCGGCAGAAGAGATGGACGCCGAGGATCCCCTTTTCATCCTCTACACCAGTGGTTCAACAGGTACGCCCAAGGGTATCGTGCATACCTGTGCAGGTTACATGGTGGGAACCGCCTACACCACCAAGCACGTATTCGATGTCAAGGATAACGACGTCTACTGGTGCACCGCGGATACCGGGTGGATCACCGGCCACAGTTACGTCGTATACGGGCCGCTCGCTATAGGTGCAACCGTCGTACTGGCCGAAGTGACCCCCGATTATCCCGATGCGGGGTCCTACTGGAAGATAGTCCAGGACCTTGGTATCACCATCTTCTATACCGCCCCGACCGCAATCCGCATGTTCATGAAAGTTGGGGAGGAGTGGCCGAACAAGTACGATCTCTCCTCGCTCCGCATCCTGGGATCAGTGGGAGAACCCCTAAATCCCGAGGCCTTTGAATGGTATTACCGTGCCATCGGAAAGAAGGCCTGCCCAATCGTCGATACCTGGTGGCAGACCGAGACAGGGATGCAGATGATTACCACTATGGTTGGTGAACCTATGCGTCCCGGATTTGCCGGCCGGCCCATACCCGGGGTGGTGGCAGATGTGGTCGATAAGAAGGGGAATCCGGTCGCACCGGGCAATGGAGGATTCCTGGTGATTAAAAGACCCTGGCCTGCCATGCTCCGGACGGTCTACAAAAACGATGAACGCTACCGGACCTACTGGCATACTATCCCTGACTGTTATACTGCGGGTGACCTGGCAGTGAAGGGCAAGGGAGACGAATATATCATGATTATCGGCAGAGCCGACGATATTATCATCGTTGCCGGCCATAACATCGGCACCGCTGAAGTCGAGAGTGCTCTCGTCTCCCACCAGTCCGTTGCAGAGGCGGCGGTCATCGGCAAGCCTGACACCATGAAAGGCAACATTATCAAGGCATTTGTGATCCTCCGTGTGGGATTTTCACCGAGCGAGAAACTCAAGTCAGACCTGATCTACCACGTGCGGATGACGCTGGGGCCAATCGCCATGCCATCCGAGATTGAATTCGTTGACAAGCTTCCAAAGACCCGGTCCGGGAAGATCATGCGACGGGTGCTGAAGGCAAAGGAGATGGGTATCGATCCGGGGGACGTTTCAACCCTGGATGAATAACCAGTCCTACCATTTTTTTACGGGGTCTCTATGCCGCCTGATGGAACTCTGTTTGGCATTCCCGCTGAGAAGGGGCGCTGGGTGATGGTCATCATCGGTATGATCATCAACCTCTGCCTCGGGAGCATCTATTCGTGGAGTGTCTTTGTCAAGCCGCTTACTGATTATTTCACAAAGGAACTCGGGCAGTCAGTCACCGCCAACGATGTGCTGATGCCTTTCTCAGTCTTCCTCGCATTCTTTGCAATTGCGATGCCCCTGACCGGGAAGTACATCGACACACTTGGTCCCCGGAAGGTCACCATCATCGGGGGAATTCTCACCGGCCTCGGCTGGCTTCTTGCGTCTACCGTCACATCCGTCCAGATGCTCTACCTGGTCTATGGTGTGATAGGGGGCGTTGGTGTCGGGATAGCATACGGCGTTCCAGTCGCAATCTCGACAAGATGGTTTCCGGATAAGAAAGGACTTGCCGTTGGTCTTACCGTGCTCGGTTTCGGATTTTCAGCCTTCCTTGTTGCAAACCTTGCCGATCTCCTCATAGCCCTTTATGGAGTCATGAATACATTCCGGATATTCGGTGTAGCATTCATCGTGCTTATCATTCTTCTCGCTCTGCCTCTCCGGTTTCCCGCTCCCGGGTGGAGACCTGCCGGGTGGACTCCCCCGGCACCCAAGCCCGGTGAGGAATTATGCGAATGTGACAGGAGACTGATGCTCCGCACGACTACCTTCTATGGTCTCTGGGCGTGTTTCTTCATCGGCTGCCTGGCAGGCCTGATGGCCATATCCATTGCAAAACCTGTCGGGACCGAGATAGGTGTTGAAGCCGGTCTTGCTACACTTCTCGTCGGGTTCTTTGCGATCTTCAATGGGTTCGGACGACCCATCTTTGGGAGCCTTACCGATCGTATCACTCCAAGGAATACCGCACTTGTATCCTTTATTCTGATTGCTCTCGCATCGATCGCACTCTGGATAGCCCCCATTATTCCAGTATACATTGTTGCATTTGCCCTCCTGTGGGCGTGCCTTGGTGGCTGGCTCGCAATCGCCCCCACCGCGACCGGAACATACTTCGGGACCTGCGACTATCCCCGCTGCTATGGCCTTGTATTCCTGGCGTATGGTGCAGGAGCCATCGCGGGACCTCTCATGGCAGGGTTCATAAAGGATACTACGGGAAATTACATGGGTGTTTTCCCATACGTTCTCGTTCTCGCCCTGCTTGGGTTCACCATATGCTGGGTGCTCATGAAGCCCCCTGTAAGGCGGAAGGCCTGATCCCTCTTTTTTCATTACCGTTTCCATCACCGGTTTGCGGCGGGCATCCGGGTTCAAATATAAACACTTCCAACAATATTTCATCAGATGAATACTGGTAATGGTTCCTTCATCGAGAGAATTGGAAAATCACGCCTGGAATCACTGAGTGACGGGATATTTGCTTTTGCAATGACCCTCCTCGTGATCTCCCTAGCTGTTCCGGACATTCCTCGTGAAAAGGCTCCTGAAGCATTGCCGGAAGCGCTTGGGTCCATGTATCCCGAGTTCATGCTCTTTGTGATCTCCTTTTTCATCCTCTCAGGCTTCTGGGTCTCTCATCACCACATTCTCGAGCAGGTCAGGTATGTGGACTCAATCCTTGTGAGAATCAACATCCTTCTCCTTTTCTTCATCGTGTTCATCCCATTTACCACTTCCATCTCGGGCGATTACTCAAACGTTCTGGAAGCGGTGCTCTTCTTCCATTTCAACCTCCTGGCAGCAAGCCTCACACTCATCGCGATGAGGTGGTACATCAACCGCAATTTACCACTTCTGGCACCCGAAATAGATTCACCTGCGAAACCCGATATCGAAAAGACCATAGTCATGCCCGCAATGATCCTGCTTGCAATCGGAGTCTCTTTCATCGACACCGGCGGCAGCATGTGGTGCTATGCGCTCATCCCGGTCGTCTTATTTGCGATAGGCCACCTGCAGAAACGAAAAAACATGAACAAGGACTAAGGATCGGGGAAAGGCAAGAGGGATGAATTCTGCGACGTATCCTGAAAGGGAATCCGGCCTTGCTCCCCTCGTGAGCCATGAACCATGCATCCTAATCCTCGGGAGCTTTCCGAGCAGGATCTCCCTTACGGAAGGCCATTACTACGCCAATCCGCGGAACCACTTCTGGATTATCATGCAGAGACTCCTGGGGCTGGAGGGATCCGGAATTCCTGAATGGGAGGAGGAGCTAAAGTCTGCACATATCGCTGTCTGGGATGTCATTGATTCACGCAGGTATCAGAAGGGCAGCATGGATCATGACATAAAGGGTGAAATCTGGAATGATATTCCGGGTTTCCTCACCAGATACCCCACAATCAGAAATCTGTTTCTCAATGGAGGAAAAGCGTCTGGATCTTTCAGAAAAGCAATAGAAGGAGTCTCCCTTCCCCCTTCAATCCATATCCAAGTACTCCCTTCTTCAAGCCCGGCGAATGCCCGCTATACTCTTCGCGAGAAGGTTGAACGATGGAAAATTATCCTGGAAGCGCTCTCTGAAAAGGAAAATGCCCGGCACTGATTTAGAAAAGATCAGAGGTATCGGTTTCTCCGGAGCCAGTCAACCTGCGGCTTCGTATACCGATAAGAGATATCGCATTTCTCATCCTGGAAATCCCACGGGGTTATTATGAGGGTGTCGCCTTCACGGATCCATGCTCTCTTCTTGATCTTCCCCTTGATTCTCCCCATCCGGGTTACCCCGTCGATGCACCTGACCTTGATATGATTTGAGCCAAGCATGAGTTCTGCGATGGCAAATTGCTCCCTGTTTCGTTTTTTCGGCAGCCTCACGCGGATCGTTTCCATTCCTGGAGGGGCCGTTTCATCTATCACTACTTCTTCATTTCTGTCAGTTTTGGTATGATTGCTAATGCGTATACAACTCCACTGGGAACAATGCATTCATCCCCGCGTTAAATCTATTGGTCCTTATACCATATACCAGTGATCACGGAATTCCAGATGCATGGCAACCATTATGCATTCTCATCATGAAAATGATTCATGCAATCCAGGGTGTTTTTTTCTATCACCATTCTCTTACTGGTACTAATCCTCGCGTTCACGGGCTGCATGACCGTCTCTGATGTGCAGGAGCCCGGCCCCGTTACAGAGATTACCACACCAACGATTGTCCCGACCACCGAGGTTTCGGAAATTGAGACGTTCACTCCTTCTCCAACACCCACCGCAATAAGCCTTACGAGCGAGGATATCAACCTGCACTTCATGGATGTCGCTTTTGGGAGCGGATCCATCTACCTCGTTCGACTTCCTCCATCATCGAAAAGGACCACAATCTCCCTCAATGCAGGAACCAGTTCTGACAGACAGATAATTGAGTCATTTGCTGTGAAGTTCAACAAATTATCCCAGTCAAACATGCTCTTTGAGAATGTGAAAGAAGGGCAGTCGGGGGATATCAGGGTCAAGTTCCTCTCACCAGAGGGGATGAAGGCAGTCGATCTGGATGGGGAGATGGACTGGCTGAACCGCGAATTTTACTGTGATGGAGTCATTTGCGCCAAGATAAAAGGATATGACATATACCTGAATTCTGAAATGGTTGGCGAACAGCGGACTCACTATATCCTGCGCTCCCTCCTCTACACCCTTGGCTTCAAGGGAGATTCCCTCCAATACCAGGACAGCATCTTCGCATATCCCGAGAATTCGGTCACAGAGCTCTCGTTCCTCGATGAGAAGGCCATCCAGGTTATGTACGGTCTCGGGATGTATGATGGGATGACCGTCTATGATGTCAAGGGAGTCCTCTTCTTCAAATAACCCCCTCCCCTTTCTCTGATTAATTTATTCCTGCCCTGCCGAAAACCGGCAGGTTTATCCTGCCCTGCTGCCGATTCCACGATACTGGTGAGATAATAATGACGATTGCAGTTCTCGGGCTGAATGCGAGCCCCAGGGGAAGAGAGAGCAGGACACTCCGGCTCGTCGAGGCTACGCTCGCAGGTGCCCGGCATGAGGGTGCAGAGACCGATTTGATCGATGTCTATTCTCTTGACATAGGTTACTGCAACGCATGCACGGCCTGTTATGCTACCGGAGAATGCGTACTCTGCGATGATTTCCCGGATCTCTTCGGGAAGATGATGAATGCGGACGGGATTGTCCTCGGAGCCCCGAACTATATTGATTCGATCCCGGCACCGATGAAGGCGGTCTTCGACAGGATGGCAGACGCCGTCCACTGCAGGATGTTCTCCGGCAAGTATGGATGCTCCGTATGCACCGCCGGCGGTGCAAACCACGGAGGGATTGTTGAGTACATGAACCATGCCCTCAGTTCCTTCGGGGCGATCACTGTTGGCGGGGTGGGGGTGTCGGTGGGACGGGGACTTGATGCACTCTCAGAGGCTGAGAAGCGGGCGAATGCACTTGGGAGAACCCTCGTCCAGGCTGTCCGGGGTGAGCACAGATACCCCGAACAGGAGGAATATCAGCGCGAACGGATGGATTATTTCCGCCAGTTGATCCTGTGGAACAAGAATCAGTGGACACACGAATACGACTGGTATGTCCAGAACGGGTGGATAGAAGAGGATAAATAATATATTCATTGGTCTTTAAAAAAAATCCGGGAGCCCCCTTCAGGTGGCCTGCTCAGGGGGTTTCATCCCGCCCGGCATCTCCCCTGGTGAAGGGGGAGAGCCGTTCATGGGTCCGGGCTGCCTGGACTGCCATTCAGGTGCACCACCTTCACCCGGTGGCTGAAACGAACCTCCCGGGGTCATATTCATCTCGGCGGGCTGAAGTCCCCGCTCCCCGTATATTGTCTGGTTCACATCCCCGGTTATCGCCGTCATATTTTTATGTGTCATTTCTCCTCCTGGTGTTGGTTGCACGGTCAACTCAGGACCTGAAGTTTCCAAACGTTCGGTTGATGTGCATCCCGCAAGCAATGCAGCGAATATGCACAATACAGCAAGAATTACAATCTTTCTCGATAACATTCGCATCTTCCCTTTTTTTCCATCGAGAACCGGAAAAGTGGTATTTCTCTCTCACTCCGCCCTTAGTGCCTCGATAGGATCGAGGTTTGCCGCTCTCCAGGCAGGATAGATCCCTGATGCGATGCATATGACAATGCCAACCAGCATGGCTGATGGGATGTAGATCAGGCTTGCCGAAGTGAAGAAATAGTCTGTACTTCCGACCATCGCAAGGACCACGATCCATCCTATTGCAAGGCTTATGATCGCACCGATTGTCGCTCCTATGACACCGAGAATGACAGATTCATAGATGAACATCTTCATCACCTCCGACTTCTGGGTGCCGATACTCCGCATGATCCCGATCTCCCTCACCCGCTCGGTCACCGACATCATCATCACGTTGAAGATGGATGTTGCTGCGACAAGGAGTGAAATCCCGGCAATCGCCATCACGAAGGTAGTCATTGTCGAGAGTGTGGACGTGATACTCGAGAGCATCCTGCTGCTGTCTTGGACGTTTACCGTTTCCTCCTTCTTGTTCATCCGCCCTAGGATCTCTTCTTTTGCCCTGGCAGAATCATTGACATCATTGAGGATGAGATTGACCTGGTCATACTCTCCCTCACCGCCGTACATGCCTGTAAAGAGTTTCTGGCTCCCGATAATTGCGTTATCAGAGTTGATGTCCATCGACATCCCCCGCTCTTCGAGGATACCAACTACCCTTACGGTCGTGGTCCTGTTCTCTTCTTCATCCCCGATATCGATCTTGCTGCCGATCTTCAGGTCATAGCGATCTGCAAGGGTAGGGCCGATCATCACCGAGCTGGTGCTCCTGGGATACGAACCGTTTGTGACCGTGAATAATTCGTGCATCACTTCGTCATCAAGGCCATACACGGTCGACCTTCCTTTCCTGTCGCCCACTTCGATGGTATCCGACTCGGAATAGATCACGTAGACGAGTCCGTATTTCTCTGCAACTTTCTTGATATCGTTGAATTCGTCCTCAGAGATCTTCTCCTCCTCATCTCCTCCGCCGCCTCTCATCGGACCCCCCTGACCACCTCCAAAGCCTCCCCCTCCTGAGGAGGCGGTAATAACGACAATATTTGCCATTGAGGAGAGTTCTTCGGTCACCGAGAGAGTCATGTTCGCTCCCATCATCCCCATGGATGAGATAGCAACCACACCGATGACAATTCCAAGGGCAGCAAGCACCGACCTGAGGAAGTGGATCCGGATATTGCGCATCGAGAGTTGCAGGATCACGTCCTTCATACGATCCTCCCATCACGCATGACGATGGTCCGGGCCGAGTATTCTGCCACTGCCTGGTCATGGGTGACCATCAGGATGGTTCTACCTTTCCGGTTCAGGTCAGTGATCATCTCCATGATCTGGTGACCGGTGACCGAGTCGAGGTTTCCTGTTGGCTCGTCGCAAAGGAGGATACTGGGCTCGTTTACGAGAGCGCGGGCAACGGCGACACGTTGCTGCTGTCCCCCTGAGAGTTCCGGGGGTTTATGGGCGGCAAGCGCACGGTCGATACCCACGAGCCCAAGCAGCAAGTCCACGCGGCCCGTATCATCGGGTTTCCGGTTCTTCATAAGGAATGGATATTCGACGTTCTCGTATGCTGAAAGAAGGGGGATGAGGTTGAACCTCTGGAAGATATACCCGATTGTGTTCAGACGGAGATCGGTCAATTCGCGATCATTCATCTCCCTCGTATTTTTTCCTTTGATGTAGAGATCTCCGCTCGTCGGGCGATCAAGGCACCCCAGTTGGTTCAGGAGTGTCGATTTCCCCGAACCTGACGGCCCCATGATCGCAACAAACTCGCCCTCCCTCACGGTGAAGGATACCTGGTCGAGTGCAATAACGTCCCCGGATGGCAGGGGATAGATCTTCGTCACCTCCCGAAGTTCGATAAGGGGATTTTCATCCACGGGGACTCATCTCCCGGGACGGTTTCGAATCTTATCGGCAGCCTTCGCGAGGTATCCCTTTCTCCAGGCGACTGCAACTGCGAGGCATGCCACGATGATGATGATGATCTCCGTAAACGGGACTTTGCTGATGCCATTTCCGAATCCGAACATTCCCCCAGGTCTCCCTCCGGGATTTCCACCCTGCATACCCTGGAGGCTGCTCCCTGCTGAGCCTGAAGAAGGTAGTGCAGCGTTCCGGAGAGAAATATCCACCCTCTTTTCAAACACTTTCCCGTCAGTATCCCGGTACTGGATGATCAGGGGAACTGATGATGCCCCCTGGACCATGCACGTCACTTCGAAACTGGAGAAATCATCCGGCTCCAGCGCCCCTATCACGTACACCGGGTTCGGGTCAACGGGCTTTGCGGGATCTCCCACCGTCACTTTCACCGATTTTGCATCACGAAGACCGGCATTTGTGATGTCTCCGCTCAACGTAACCGTGGAACCCGATTGCACGATCTCAACGTTGTTCACGACCATTTCTGCAGCCGTTCCGCCATCCCCAACAATGACCGGAATGGCAAGAGAGACACGGTGCTGATTATTTCCGTTCCTGTAGGATACATCAAAGGAGAGTGTTGTGTCCTTCTCAGCGGTGATCTCAAACGTGGCTTTCTTCTCCGCATCAGGTTCGAGTGTCCCTACGAAGATACTACTCTGGGTTGTTTCGATACCCTCACCGCGCGGGATAATCGTGACGCTGTTCACGGCATTTTTACGGGGATTGCTGACGGAGAGGATAACCTGCTCCTTGGTGCCTGCCGAGAAGGAGGCAGGAGAATCCACAATGCTTACGACAACAGGTGTTGAATCAACATCCAGGGGAACAGGATATCGCAGGGAACCTGCATCCGTATAGTCAAGATAGAACATGGGAAAATACATCCCATCCCCCTTTGTCGGCTGGACACGGAATGTGAACTGCATGGTGTTGCCTGGTCCAATCGATCCTACAGAATCGTATGTCTGGTAGTTCAGGACCCTGACATCCTCATACAGGATTTCAGCCCTGTATATCGCGACCGGAACTGACCCGCTGTTTGAGATCTCAACAGTGATGGTCCCGGTGTCGTCAGACATGAAGGATTCAGGTTCGACAGTCAGTTTCGTGACCGCAACATACGAGGCCGCTGTTTCAGCAGACGTTGCCGCCGTAACGGGTCCCAGCATGCATGATACGGTAATAACGATGATACACAGTATGGTAGCAGAAAATGTCTTTGTCATTCTTTTCATACGCAATCTCGCCATTGATTCAGACTCTTTTGATAATTTTTCCAATCCATGGGGTTACTCCGGTTCACCTGGGTAATACCGGGTTATCGGGGACATATAATATGCATGTACATTGTGTTTTTCTCTTTCCCGGAATCGGATCGCCTGACCGGATATCAGGACAGGCAGGGATCTTCCCTTGGAAGTGTGATCTCTTTTGCTATCCCGTAAACGGATAGCAGTCGGATCATTCCAACGTAAAAAATATTTGACATATTGTTATTTAAATATTACCAATAGTCACCGCATACTGACAAACTCACAGGGAACGACACGCCCGGTCACGTTGAAAACACGCATTGTTCTGACCCGGGCACACAGGTGGACGGATTTCATACTTGCCGCCATCGCCGGTCCTATATCTCATCATACATGAATACGTCGTTGATATTCACACCGAAGCGACGGGCAATTTTGAATGCAAGGTCAAGAGATGGATCATACTTCCCTTTTTCGATCGCAAGAATGGTCTGCCTGGCAACACCCATCTCCTGTGCCAGGGCGTCCTGGGTCAGGTTATGCATCGCCCGGAAGACCTTAATCTTATTCTTCATCTTTGTCCCATTCTCCATATTTTCTTGCATAATAGACCCTGAATCCGATGTACAGGAACACCATCCCGCAGAGGAGAATCATCTGAAGGAGGCCGAAGTAACCCAGGTTAGGTTCGTCATGGGGGACCCTTGGAAATGGTTTTGGCGGGGGAGGGATGCCAAGTGGAGTGGCAAAACCCATCACAAGGCTCCCCAGGCTGATCGCAAAGAAAAGAATCCAGAATATCTCAAGGGTTCTAGCCCCGGCCTTCTGGGTGATGAGGGCAGATCGCTCATCATCGGTCCGATCCGAAATAGTTCGTCTGGATGCATAGATGAGAAGAACTCCAAGAATAAATGTAACCACGATGATTGCCGGATTCCTAAGAACCACCGAGATCCAGAAGAATCCCACCTCGGCCAGACCAATAATCCCTGTCAGAAAGTAAAAGGTATTCTGCTTCATTCAATGTACTTAATATGTTACATTTAGTAATTATAATTTTACCTTATGCCATCAGACCTGATACGACGAATGTATTCTCAGATGAAGGCCTATCCGGGGATTGGACGTATTCTGTTACTTTAATAGTGTTCCATATTGACAGAGTGCCACCTAAAAAACTTCAATCAACCCAGGATTATTACCTGTAAGGCTCTTCCCGCCCGAGTAGGTGACAACGTAGGTATTCTCGATCCCAACAAGGCCAATACCGGGTATCCCTTTCTTTGGTTCAAGAGCAATGACCATTCCCTCCTGGAGAGGCTCATCGAAACCCCGTGCGATGACCGGTATTTCATCCACAACAAGCCCCACGCCGTGGCCAAGGAAGTTGGCGCGTCGGTCTCCGAATCCCATGAAATTTTGCAGGAACCCGGGATCCAATTCTCCCATGATGGTATTATAAATATCAGAGGGCACAGCACCCGGCTTTAATAATGATGCCATCTCCTTGAGAATCGCGACGCATTGCCGGTGCATCTCAATCGCCTCTCCAGGGATACGTCTTCTAAACATGTAGTTCATGGTCTTGTCGGTCTGGTAACCTTCAACCCCGCAGGCGTTATCGATGAACACCATGTCACCCTGGTTCAGTCGTCTTGATCGGCTCCCGAGTACCGGGGCGCCCGGGCATACCCCATAGCAGCCGCCGGGTCCGTCGAAACTGGTTGGGTGAAGAGAACTCTCCCCGAATCCTATCTGGCCCACTTCTATCTCTGTATTGAAACTGCCGAACCGCACTATCCCCTGATGCCCCCGCTCCACCATTTTTGAATAAACGTATGTCCCGAACTCAGCCTCGCTCATCCCCTCCGAGAGCATCGTGGGAATATCCTCCTCAAGCACAATCCTGTGAATATTCCCTGCCTTTTCAAGAAGCGCGAGCTCATACATGCTCTTGACTGCCCTTACCCTGGCAGCCTGCAGGTCCATGGGGAGAACCTGTGTGAAGAGGAAGTGCTTCCTGAACCGTTCCATCAGTGCAAGAGGCACAACCTCAGTCTCCATATAAATATGATCGGCAACCGTGGCCGTTTCGCGGGCTGCATCCCGGTAGCTTGGCATTTTGCGAATGTCCGGAAATGCGGATTCTTTTATTGCCCTCTCGTAGCTTCGTCTCACCCAGAACACTGCATCCCTGTTATCCCGGATGAGAAGTACGCCGTCCTGGATAGTGCCTGTGAAATAATACAGGTTAACCTTCCCGAAGAGTGCTACGATCTCCCACCCGGGATTCTCGGTGTCCATCCTGTCACAAAACCGGTCCATGCGGTCATGAAGTTCCCGGGCAGGTACCTGGCGATGCATATACCGAAAGATTGCACCTCCTATCTATTTACCTGTACCATTTTTCTACTACGGGTGCTACCCCGCAGAGAACGCGATACTGAATGAATAATGGTTCTGCCGGGATGAGAGGGGGATGGCTTCATCATAAGGGTTTTCCATGTAGATTGTGGGTAATCAAGCCCGGATTATCACAGAGAATGGCTGAAATGCATGAGAATCCACACCCCCTGCCTTTAAAACCGGCTTGGTCACTCCATTCCATTTCAGGAACTATTAAATCCCTCTCCTCGCAGATGTTATCTCCAGAGGTGTAAGAAAAGACCATGCTCGAAATATTCAAGTGCGGAAATTGTAAAAAGATCGTGATGGTAGTCAGTGAAGGCGCCGGCCAGCTTGTCTGTTGCGGGATGCCCATGACACTGCAGAAGGAGAACACGGTGGATGCGAGCACAGAGAAGCACGTACCTGTCGTTGAGCAACGTGGAAACGAGCTCGTGGTAAAGGTTGGATCCGTCCCCCACCCTATGGAGGCTGCCCATTACATCCAGTGGATCGAGGTGATCTCGGGGAATTCGCTCTACGTCAAAGGCCTCAAGCCCGGGGAAAAACCTGAAGCGGTCTTTCCGGTCTCTTCAAAAGAGTTTAAGGTCAGGGCATACTGCAATCTCCACGGTTTGTGGTCAGACAAGCCCCACCACAGGTAACCTGATCCATTCATCTCCTTTTTCAAATCCCGTAGCGTATATGGTATGATCACCGGGTCAATCTTATATTCAATGACCCCCGGTCAATTCGAAACCTCACACGAAAGATCACCCGATCCTGCATGATGTCCCCCATTGATCACCCGGAACACTGCGACCCAATTCCCCCGTTACTTGAATTTGTCAACGTCACGGTAATCCGGGATGGAAAGACTGTCCTTGACCGGATCACCATCACAGTCCGCCATGGTGAGCATATAGCAATTCTCGGCCCCAACGGTTCGGGAAAATCCTCATTCATAAGGACGGTGAACAGGGAGTTGTACCCGGTCTCCATCAAAACTGACGGGGTGATTTTCCGCGTCCGTGGAAAAGACGTGTGGGATGTCTTTGATCTCAGATCCTCCTTCGGCGTCGTATCTCCAGACCTTCAGTATGCCTATACAAGGCATGTGACGGGCAGGGAGGTGATCCTGTCAGGTTTTTTTTCGAGCATTGGCCTTTTCAACCACCGGGTAACGCCACAGATGGAGGAGAGAGCTGACAGTATCATCCATCTTCTCGGGATCGGGCACCTTAAGGGTAGGACTATGGATACCATGTCATCCGGAGAGGCAAGGAGGTTTCTCATCGGGCGGGCACTTGTCCACCGACCGGAATCTCTTATCCTGGATGAACCCACAAACAGCCTCGACCTGCATGCCCTTCACACATTCCGCCGATCGCTCAGGTCTGTTGCACAATCCGGGGTCGGTATCATCATGGCAACGCACAACCTCCATGATATCATCCCGGAGATAAGCAGGGTCATACTGATGAAGGAGGGTAGATTCATTCTTGACGGGAAGAAGGAAGAGGTGTTAAGGGATGCCCATATCGGCAGTCTCTTCAACGTCCCGGTGATGGTAAGAGAAGAAAATGGCTGGTATTATGCAACGGGGTACTAGGGCCCCGGAGGATCACACAACCTCGCGGACCCTCCCAACACTTCCGTCCTCAAGTCGCACCTTGATGCCATGGGGATGGAAGGGTGACCGTGTAAGGATCTCCTGAACCCTGCCTTCAGTCATCGCACCCGTGCCCTGATCCTTCTTCTGAACAATTTTCACCCTCGCTCCCGGGAAGATTCCAACCCGCTGTCGGCCGTCCGGCAACACTTTTCCAAGATGAGCTGGCTGATATGCTGGTATTTTTTTCAATGGCATCCTCCGATGCATGGTAAGATTTCCTGCAGTATCATGAACCACAGTTCCCTCTGCTTTTATACGTCATTGATTAAAAACCACCGGGTCAGGCATCTCCACCTGCTGGTTTTTTATCCATCCTGGAAGATTCACTGGTAGGACGTGATCGGATAATGTGCAGATTCATGGTAATCCCTGTTCTTTTCATTCTTGTACTTCTCATGGCCGGTATCTCCGATGGAGAAATGACCATGCAGGCTAGTGCCGGAGAATCTCCCAGTGTGTACACCTCAGGCTCTATCTACATTTCATCAACCCCCGCGGGTGCATCGGCAACCCTCGACGGGGGAAATGCCCAGTTGTTCACACCCGGGACATTCAGGGGGGTCGAACCGGGAACCCACCGTGTGTTGATAGCTCTCCAGGGGTTCCAGCCGTATACTACAACTGTGAAGGTTACCGCGGGAACCACCCAGAACGTTCTGGTCACCCTTCTTCCGGTCACAAACCCCGGCGGCCTCTCTGTCACCTCCACTCCACGGGGTGCCGGACTCTATGTTGATGATCTCTATAAGGGAAAGACAAACCAGGTTGTGGGAAACCTCGCACCAGGGCCCCACAGGGTTGTGGTATCGGAGGCGGGGTATGAAACCTGGTCCGATACGGTGACGGTAAGATCCGGCGAGATCAGCCCTGTGAGTGCAACACTCGTAGCAGAGATCAATCCAGGCAACGGTGATCTCCAGGTGTCGTCCAATCCTTTGGGGGCTGCAGTGTACATTGACGGAAATTACCAGGGGGCCACTCCTCCCGATGATCTCCTCGATATTCAAGATCTCCCTCCGGGAACCTATGCATTGACAGTAAAGAAGCCCGGATACCTGGATTATTCCACATCTGTTTCGATCCAGGCAGGGCAGAGGGAGCAGATTGTCGCATCACTCCAGCCGGGTGCACAGGCCAGGGCGAGCGTCGAGATCACATCAACGCCTGCAGGTGCTGATGTATTCGTAAATTCTATCTACATGGGTATCACCCCCCTCACTTTTCATGATGTTCAGGAGGGAACATACACGGTCGAGATCAGGATGGCAGGGTATACCCCGTTCTCATCATCAGGTCAGGTAATCCCCGGGCAGACTGTCCATGTGATTGCAGCACTCTCACCAGTTCCGGCTCCCACACCCACCACCAGGGCACCGTCAGGGATATTTGCGGTGGTTATAGCGCTCATGGTGGCAGGGATTGCCGTAATCCTTACATCACGCCGCTAGAAGGTGACCCCAAAAAATCCCCTTTTTCCGGTTCCAGTTCAACGTTTGGCAGGTCAAATAATCCCTTCTTCCCGATCCCCGGTTTTTCCAAGCGCCTCCCTGAGTGCTGCGATCTCCCACTCATCTGAATCGATCGCATAGAGTGATGTCCCGTAGCAGGGTTTTCTGAAAGGAATCAGGACTCTTCTTTTCTCTTCATCGATCCCGACCAGCATCGGCTTTTCGAGAAGGATTGTGACATCGCGGAAGACATACCCCGGGGATATGGGATAATACTCCCTGCATATCTTTTTTACCCGGTTGTCTGCGCGCCTGGGGGTGACATTCCTGAGGATCTCCTCCGACCATAGCCTGTTGAAACAGGGTTCCAGTGGCATCATGCGTGAATTGGCACAGGGACTGAATAATGGTTCGGATATGCCTGCAATCATCCTTTCCAAATTCGCTGCAGAAACACTACGGTGATGAGTTACCTATAAATAACATTATGTTAGAAATATCTCATATAAGTTAGAAATATATAACAAATTGTGAAGAGATGACGCAGCAAAATCCATCAATATTCAAGTCACGTTCGTGGATCAGAGTCATGTTTGTGCTGGGCATTCTTCTGACCGGAATCGGTCTGGCAGAGATGATCCTGACAGAGGACATCACATCGCCTCAGCTTGCTTCCTCATTCGTGAGTATGGGGGTTGTCCTGACTATCCTTTCGGGACTGCGCCTCTGGAAAGGGGAGAATAACTACATGCAGGATGAAAGAACAAAAAAGATCGGGGCATACGGGCTCTCCTACTCGTGGTTCCTCACGTTCCTTGTCCTGTTCGTAATATTCTGGGCGGATTTTTTGCACCTGTGGTCGCCGGATGTCGGGACCCTCTCGGTGCTTCTCATCCTTCTCATGGGAATCTCGGCCAAAGGATTCCAGATGTACCTCTTCAGGAAGGGTGACGTGGATTGATCCAGGGGAGTGTGTATCATGCAGACCAGGATAAAGGAGTTTCGGGCAAGGAGAAATATGACTCAGGCAGACCTTGCAAATATCGTGGGAGTACGGAGAGAGACTATCGTATTTCTCGAATCCGGAAGGTACAACCCCTCTCTCAAATTGGCGCACGAAGTCGCAAAAGCACTTGGAACCACCATCGACGCACTGTTCATCTTTGGTGACGAGGGTGATTACACGGTGATGGAAGAATAACCAGGTCCACACCTCACAGGTCTACCAGGATGCTACGATTCTGTGGGATCGAATGCTCTTTGGGTCTTATACCAGGAATCGCCAAGCGTCACGAGGGATATGGATCTCAAACCTTGCACCCTCCCCCAATTTTCCGGTCTCGGTTATGGTAATGCCGGTCAGCGAGAGGATATCACGGGATATCGCCAGACCGAGCCCGGTATGCTTCCCATACCCGTGCAGGAAGATGGTTTCCTTCTCCTCGTCACTGATTCCAACACCATCATCCTCGAATACCAGGAGAAGCTCCCCACCCTGCCCTTCTTCTGTCCATATCCGGACTGATGTGAGATTCTCTCCATGCCTGAGAGAATTGTCAAGCAGGTTCGAGAGTACCTTGAACACGAGTGGGTCGGAAAATATTTCCACGTGAGATATATGCGTGATGATACCTATCCCTTCATGAGGAATATCATCGACAGCCCTGTTCACTATCAATTCGAGTAGCTGCCATATCGGCTGGTTCGACCCGATATCCTGATATTCGCGGGTAAACCTGAGCTGACGGCTAATCTTTTCGACGATCTGGATACAGGAGTTCAGGTACGAATCAGCCGCGGGATCGTTTTTGCACTGCTGGATCAGTTCAAGGTATGCCGAGAGAGCGGTAACGAGGTTGCTGATATCATGCCGTGTCAGCTCCGTCAGGAGTGATATTTTCTGGTTGGCAACCCGGAGAGCTTTCTCGGAAAGTTTCCTTGAGGTAATATCCCGAAGAATAAACACGATGCCTGCAGGATTACCCCCGGGGTCCCTAACCAGGGCTCCTGCAATACTCACCGTCATCGGAGGATCGCACCCGAGCACCGCTTCGACATCGGTGACTCTACTACCGCCAAGGATCCGTTCCCTGATATCCTGATATTCCTGACGAGGAAAAAAGGAGACGAGTTCCCTGCCCTTAAGTGATCCTTCTTCTGCCCCGAATATCCCTGATGCAGCGGAATTGGCCGTGATAATCTTGCCTGCCATGTCGACCAACAGCATGCCATCGGGGATGGTCCGGATAATATCAGGCACTGCAGTCTCAGGGCTTAGAACAAACAGTCCATACTTGAGAATTGCATGGGTGATGATCAGGGAAAAGATCACGACGCCGATAAAGATCAGGTTGGGAGTATAGATACCTGCTGCAGGAAGAATCACGCCCGACAACGTTCCAAAGATGATGATGATAACAAGCCCTATGCTGACAAGCCGGCTCTGGTGGCGCAGATTCCCTGTGGGGGCTGTACGCCATGAAGAGAACGCCAGGAACGAGACCCACGCAATCAAAAGGAACGAATACGCCACTTCCACATAGTACACGATGCTCCCGGAGGCCGGTATGTATACCCAGCCGGGACCTTCCACGTATACCACCGTAAAGATTGTTTTTGTCAGGATCCCGAATAATGAAAGGATCGTTGCAGGGATGTAGATGAGCGCAACAAGGAGGGCGGATCTCTTCTGTCCTGAAAGGGGGTGCCCTGTAAAGGTGAAAATAAAATGGGCTGCGAATGCAACGACAAAAGGCCATAGCGAACTGAATTTGAGCCAGATCCACATGCCCTCGTACGTGCCTGTATGCCAGATGAGAAACTCCCCGAGAGCCCAGTAGGTTCCGGCAAACATCACTGCGATGAACTGCCGGTTGATTGGCGAACGGGGATTTTTCGCGAAGACAAATACTCCAAGGCTGAGAGTGATGAACGAGGTCAAAAGGCAGAAGAATACGAGGAGTGTAAAGATCAACATGTGAATCCTGACGGGAGGGGCTTGGTGGAGGGGTGCCGGTCAAATGTGAATTCCGGCTAAATCCTGTCTTTCACCTGCAGATGACTCTGTTGCACAAGGAGAAAACCATTATGCATGCCATTGTGTTCAGAACGAATCCTGCTCCAATTTTTTTAAAAAAGGTAATTACGAGACCCGCATGATCCACCTGGGTGTGATCGCCTGTGTAGGACAGAACTCCCGGCACTTGAAACATCCTACACAGAGGTTCTGGCGATCTGCCTCTGTCTTATGCGTGCGGTGATTCATATGAAAGACTCCCATAGAGCACATATCCACGCATATCCCGCAACCATTGCAGAAAATACGATCGACATATACCTCCATCAGGAGTGTCGGGGAGGAACTTATTTCCAAGAATTTCGCCTTATTTACCTTCAGTGACAGGAAGGGGAAATAAGTATTGGTAGCCGACCAGGGGGCCTTCCATGGAAAGAGGGTCATCTCCCGATATCAACCGCTATGACCCCGGTCCAGGAGAGACTGCGACCGTGGCCCGGAAGGCTGCTGACCCAATCAGGTCATCTCATACTGATTCTCAGGTGCCGGGCTTTTAAAAGACCGGAGGGTGTTTTTTATCTCCATGCACACACTTTTTTATGCATGCCGTCTTTCCGTTTAGAGCATTCCTCTTCATCCTGATCATCGCCCTCATTGCAGCTTATGCTTCTGCGACAATTATACCCGGGCAGGTCCAGGTAAATCCTCAAAGTGTAAGCCTGATTAAAGGGACTCCGTTGAGTGTCTCAGAGGAACTACAGATTATCCCCTCCGGTTCCACGACCTTCGCAGAGACCCATACGCTCTCCCTTTCAACAGATCTCACTGAGGCACGCTGGCAGGTTGTGGTCTATATCGATGGTGTCCAGGGTGCAGTCATCCCAAAAGAGGGAAGCCGCGTGTATGTGAATGGTTACCTCCTGTCATATCCAACGACAAGGGATGTAAGCGTTCAGATCCTCCTTGAGGGAACGGTACCTCCAACAACGGGAAGCCAGGAACTCATGATACTTCGCTTTGCGGAGCTGAATTCCCAGGGAAAGATTATCAGCGAATCTGAAAACAAGGTAAAAATCGCAGGCCCGGATACAGATACCCCTTCTCCAGCCCGGGCAGAGATGGTTTCACCGATTGCCACATCTGCGGGGAAAGTGCCGTTGTCATGTATCCCTGTTCTTGGAGCCTTCATCTTCATTTTTTCCTGGTTCTGCCTCTATAAAAAAAAATTTTAGCCTTTTTTGGGAACCGGTGATTTACACTGGTATAAGGGAGGGCATCCCTTGCAAAATAGCTCCTTCAGCCTGCACCAATATCTTCATGCAGAACACCGGCAAGACGGGTTATCCCGGTCTCGATCTTCTCTGCATCAGAATTGGAAAAGTTCAGCCTGATCCCGTGATCCCCTCCTCCATCGGTGTAGAACGGGGTCCCGGGAAGGATTGCCACATTCTTTTCAAGCGCACGCTTCCAGACTTCCATTGCAGAGCACCCCTCAGGAAGTGTAAGCCATATGAACATCCCTCCATCCGGCCGTGTGTACGAGACCTCCTCCGGAAAGAGGTCGTCCATGAGTCGAAGCATGAGGTTGCACTGGGTCCTGTATGCGCTGTTGATGCGGGATATGTGACTGTCGATATCATTCTCGACGAGATACCGGTATAATATTCTCTGGGACAGGATATTTGAATGAAGGTCAGATGCCTGTTTGGCTGTGATCGCCTGGTCTATGATCTCCTTTCGGGCACAAAGCCAGCCGAGCCTCATTCCCGGGGCAACGATCTTTGAGAAGGAGCCGAGCAACGCCACATTTTCCCAAGGAAGCAAAGTCCCGAAAGATGGCTGCTTCTCTGATGTGAAACGGATCTCCCCGTAGGCATCATCCTCGATGAGAAGCGTCCCGGTGTCTTCAAGTATTCCAGCAAGTTCCTGCCGGCAACCTGTGGAATAGGTGACGCCAGAGGGATTCTGGGAGTTGGGAATGCAGTATGAGAAGACGGGCCTGGTCCTTTTGAGTGTCTCGGAAAATTCAGCAATATCAGGCCCCTCATCATCGAGCCTGACAGCATGGAATTCGGGCATGTATTGCGAAAAAGCCTGGATGGCACCAAGGTACCCTGGTGCTTCGATCACGACAGGGTCACCCTCGTTGATGAATATCCTTCCCAGTATGTCAAGTGTCTGTTGCGATCCGTGGGTAACGAGGATATCTTCCGGATTGACTGAAAGTCCAAACCTTATCCTGTACCTCTCCGCGATCCATTCCCGGAGCGGAAGGTACCCTTCTGATGTGGCATACTGGAGCGCAGCACAGCCATCCTCGGAAAGTACATGTTCTGCAGCCCTTGCCACCCCTGCAGTATCAAGAAAGGCAGGGCTGGGGAGCCCCCCCGCAAACGAGATGATATCCGGTCGCTCGGTGACTTTGAGGATCTCCCTGATCATGGATCTTGGTGTCGATAAAATCCTCCGGGAGAACCGGTATGGAAGGCAGGACGACATTCATGAGCCTCGTATGAATCAATATTGTAGTCGTCGTTTGGATATGAATCTATCATGATTGATCAGTACCAATGGCAGCCCAATTCCGTGATTTTGCCTGCTTTTCATCAGGAACATTCACCGGAATTATACTCCTGATGCTCCGGGCTGCCTGCCTGTGTGAGTGTGTGCTCTCATTGAATTATACTGGCATTCATGCCGGCTGAATCGCGCAGGTCCCACAAATACCCGTCCCCATTTTCAGGTCAACAGGATACATGCGATCCTATGGGATCATCTTGTATTTCAGAAAGGTGTGCATTTCTTGTGACCCGTGCACAAAAAAACCAAGAAGATTTAAGCAATTGGTATAACGCTGTGGTTATTCCGGATTTTTGGTTGTTTCGTAATCGATATTGTATCCTTCGTTAAAGTGTGAAAAACGCTTTCTTGATATATGGTTTTGGTTAACTTTCAGATCTGTAATATCACACCAATCTGATTGCATCTGATATTACATTCTGGAAGGTATGACCATGGATAAAATGCATCGATTCTACTGCATAGTGTTATTCGTCCTGCTGATTGCAGGGATGGTATTCATTACAGGCTGCACCACGAGCCAGGCACCCGCTGAAAAGCCGAACCTGAACCTCTACGTCGCTGCCGGGATGAAAAAGCCGATGGACGTGATCGTTGACAAATACAAGGCTGGATCCACTGGAAACGTAACTCCCAACTACGGGCCTTCCGGCGGCCTCTATACCCAGATAACTCTGGGACAGCCCTGTGATCTCTATTACTCGGCCGACTGGATGTATATCGAAAAACTCCAGAACGAGGGCAGGACTTCCGAGGTCCACAAGTTCCTGAAGGACTACATCGTGATGGTGGTCTCAAAGACCGGGAAATCCAAGGGAATATCCTCGCCATCTGACCTCACCAGCAAGGATGTTGTGGTATCAGTTGCCGATCCTGCTGCACCCGTCGGAGCGTATGCAGAGAACGCGCTCAAAAGCCTTGGGCTCTGGGACCAGCTCACTACAATGGGCAACATCAAGACAAGGCCCAGTACAGTCAACCAGCTTGCCCTCATGGTCCAGAACGACGAAGTCGATGCGGGATTCGTGTACAGCAGCACAGCGAACCTCTATGGCCTTGACGTGGTAGATAAATTCAGCCACGACCAGACAGGAGAGATAGTGTTCGGAGCAGCCGTCATCAAGGGTGGAAACGAAGCAGCCGCAAAGGACTTCCTGGCCTTCTCTTTACAGAACGCCGGTGAGTTCACCGCGTACGGTTGGGAACCGTATGCGTAAGGTCAGTACCTGGGAACTGCTCTTCGTTCCCCTCTTTTTCCTCCTGATTGTCTACCCAATTGCGGCGATCGTGGGGAATGTAACCGTTGAGGGGATGGAGAGGACGTTTGCCGATCCCATCTTCTGGGATGCAGTGAAAAACACCCTGATCACGGCATTCTTTGCCGCACTTCTCGGCGTTCTGCTGGCGCTTGGTTTCGGGTATTTCTACATATTTCATCCGGGAACCCTGGTGTACAAGATTGCAGACTTCATGAACGATTTTCCCATTGCCCTCCCGCATACGGTTGCAGGCCTCGCGCTCCTCCTTGCATTCGGGAGGAAGATGTTCTGGTTCGCCGGGCCCACAGGCCTTGCATTCACCCTGCTCGCCGTCGCGCTTGCCATGTTCTTCGTCTCGTATCCCCTTGCAGCACGGACAATAGCTGCAAGTGCCGACGAGATAGATATGGACCTGATCGCAGTGGCACGCACACTCGGCGATTCGCCGGCAAATGCATATCGTCGTGTGGTGATTCCGGTCCTCGGTGAAGCCATATTCTCCGCGTACGTGCTCAGCTTCGCCCGTTCGCTCTCAGAGTTTGCCGCAGTGATCATGTTTGGGGGAAATGTTCCCGGAATGACCCAGGTTCTCGCCAGTTATGTCTTTTCCAAGGTGGAAGAGGGCGAAATTGGCATGGCGGTGACCGCCAGCGCGTTCTGTATTCTCCTCTCGCTGCTCCTGGTATTGACACTCAGATTAAGAGGTAAGTATTATGCTCGAAATAAGGGATGTATATAAGTCTTTTGGGAAGCAGAAAGTGCTTAATGGGGTTTCCCTGAAGGTGTCTCCCGGGGAACTGCAGGTTTTGATTGGTCTGAATGGGAGTGGAAAGACCACACTCCTCAAGATACTGACAGGACTCCTCGAGCCGGACAAGGGAAAAGTGCAGATCGGGGGAAGGGATGTGACACAACTCCCTCCCGAGGAGCGGTATATCGGGTATGTTCCCCAGCACACGGCATTATTCTCCCACCTTACCGTGAAGGAAAATATCCTCTACTCCCTCCATCATGGGAGAGGTTCGGAGGAGACCTTCCACCATATGGTGGATCTCCTGGCTCTGGAACCCTATCTCGGGAGGAAACCTGGTGAACTTTCAGGAGGATACCGAAGCCGTGTGGCCCTTGCAAGAGCACTCACCTCCACACCAAAAGCAATGCTTCTTGATGAGCCGATCACTGAGGTCGACCGTGCCAAGAAAGAGCATATTCTTCCCCTCTTCAGGAGTGTGCTGGTGGAGATGAACATCCCCGTCCTCTACATCACCCATGATCCGTGGGAAGCGGAACAAATTGGGACGTCTTTTTCCATCATGAAAGATGGAAATGTGACCAGAATAAACTCGCCTGCAGAAGCTTTTGCCATCGTGAGAGAGCAGGCTCTCTGTGATGGGGAATAAGAGAGAACGAATAGTGAAAACCTGAATTCACTTTTTTCCTTTTTCCCTGAAATACGTTCATCCTGTGCACCACCATTGATAGCATTCCATCTGAAACACCCTCCTGCCCGTTCACCTGAAATGTAATCATGACAGGAATTATCAGGCGGGTTTCCCGCGGCATTTATCTCTCGCTGTTCGTATTGATTCATCATGCATGATACCGGCCGAACATTCATGGAGATGACCCGGTACGAGCACATCTCCACGTCAGACCAGTACAGGGGGCTTCCTCCACCTTGCCTTGAGAAACCCGTCCCAGGAGACGGGCTGTACATCACCCTTCCCGCTCCTGACACCATTGATGTTCCTCCGCTTGACGTAAGGTCAGCGATAGAGAACCGGAGATCGCTTCGGCATTACTCCCGTGATCCTCTCACACTTGAGGAACTCGCGTATCTCCTCTGGTGCACCCAGGGGATAGTCCAGGTCCAGGACCCTTATTTCACCCTCAGGAATGTTCCTTCAGCGGGAGGCCGCCATTCTTTCGAGACCTATCTCCTGATCAACAGGGTACATGGAGTGAAACCCGGCCTCTACCGGTATCTCGCATTCTCCCACCGCTTACTTGAGGTAGATACAAGATTTGGGATCGTCGACAGGGTAATGGCGGCATGTCTTGGGCAGGCATTTGTAAGGAATTCTGCAGTCACATTCCTCTGGAGCTGTGTCATATACCGCATGTCCTGGCGTTATGCTGAAAGGGCGTGGCGGCTGGTCCATCTCGATGCCGGGCATGCAGCACAGAACCTCTATCTTGCTGCAGAACAGAGTGGATGCGGTGCATGCGCTATCGGGGCATTTGATGACAAGCAAATGGCGGACCTGCTCGGTATAGATGGGATCGATGAGTTTGTCATCTA
This sequence comes from Methanolinea sp., assembly GCA_018262855.1. Lineage (GTDB taxonomy): Archaea > Halobacteriota > Methanomicrobia > Methanomicrobiales > Methanospirillaceae > Methanolinea_A. Next base: position 94,623 of record JADFDO010000003.1, read on the forward strand.
CTGCACTACGGTCGGAAAAAAGCCTGGGGGTTGAGAAGTCATCCGAGCGATGCTACAAGGTCACGGACCTTCCGTCCCACAGCATCCCTCATCTTCTCTGGCTGGCCGACCTGATCATGGATCTCATTCACAATGGCTGATCCTATAATCACCCCGTCAACTCCGGTCCGGGAATATGCCCTCACCTGTTCCTGGGAACCTATCCCGAATCCCGGAACAAGAGGGAACGAGCTGACTTTTTTCACCCTCCCTATACATTCAATGGTCGCGGGATCGATCTCTCCCCTTACCCCGGTAACACCCAGCGCTGCAACAAGATACAGGAAACCTCCCCCCCTGGATACTATCCTTAGAAGACGTTCCTCAGAGGTTGTCTGGCTGATGAAGAGGATCGGATCGATCCCTGCATCACATGCTGCCCTGCAGAACGGATCGGCCTCCTCAACAGGCACATCTGCAAGGGCCACACCATCAACACCTGCCTGAGCTGCCTCTCGATAAAATGCAGTGATCCCTCGCTGCATGACTACATTGGCATAGGTCAGGATCAGAATGGGGGTCTCTGATATCTCCCGGAAATCACGGATAAGGGAAAACAGGGCATCAGTATTCATACCGGACATGAGAGCCCGCCGGATGGCCTCCTGCATGACAGGGCCATCGGCAACCGGATCCGAGAAGGGCATCACGAGCTCGATGATGTTCGCACCTGCAGTGTCGATCTCACGTAAGAGTGCGAGCGAATCATGGTACCCTGGATCGCCGGCGACCAGGCAGGCAATCAGAAGCGGGCGGGTTCGACGTGCAAAAGCCTTTCCGATACGTGTAGTCACACGCACACCCCTGTGACTGCGGCCACATGGGCAACGTCCTTATCCCCGCGGCCCGAAAGGTTGATGATCAGAATATCATCCTTCTCCATCTCACCTGCAATATTCCTGGCCAGGGAAACCGCATGCGCAGACTCAAGTGCAGGGATTATTCCTTCGGTTTTCGACAGGTAAAGGAATGAATCGATCGCCTCCCGATCGGTGACCGGCCTGTATGTCACCCTCATGCTGTCCTTGAGATAGCTGTGTTCCGGGCCTACACCCGGATAATCGAGACCCGCCGAGACACTGTGGGACTCGAGGATCTGGCCAAATGCATCCTGGAGCAGGTACGAATAAGTCCCATGAAGTACCCCGGGTCTTCCTCCGCAGAGGGTCGCCCCGTGTCTTCCATCAAGTCCTTCGCCTCCCGCTTCGGCCCCAAATAACGCTGTGCTGTCTGACAGGAACGGTGTAAACATCCCAATTGCATTTGATCCCCCGCCTACACATGCAACAATTGCATCGGGGAGCCTTCCTTCTCTCGCCAGTATCTGTGACCGGGTCTCCTTCCCGATCACCGTCTGGAAATCCCTGACCATCGTGGGGAACGGGTGAGGTCCCACGACTGACCCGATCAGGTAATGGGTATCGCGGACATTGGCCACCCAGTCGCGGAGCGCCTCATTGATTGCGTCCTTGAGGGTCCGGGAACCTGATGTTACCGGGACGACTGTCGCGCCGAGCATCTTCATCCTGATTACGTTGAGGGCCTGCCGGGAGATGTCCTCCTCTCCCATGTAAACCTCAACCCTCATCCCGAGTGCAGCCCCAGCAATCGCGGTCGCAACACCATGCTGGCCTGCACCGGTCTCTGCAATGAGCCGGGATTTCCCCATACATTTTGCGAGGAGTGCCTGCCCCAGGGCGTTGTTCAGCTTGTGCGCCCCGGAATGGAGGAGGTCTTCCCTTTTCAGGTATATCCTGCACCCCAGGTCACGGGACATGTTCCTGCAAAATGTCAGGGGTGTCCTTCTCCCGGCAAACTCATGCAGGTAATAGTCTATCTCCTCCCTGAATTCCTTACCTGGAACAATGGTCCTGAAACCGGATTCAAGCTCCTCGAGTGCAGCCATGAGCGTCTCGGGAACAAAACATCCTCCATATACCCCAAACCGGGTTGATTCAATCATAAGTCGCACCTTTCGCATTTTTTATAAAATCCCTGACTTTCTGTTCGTTCTTTACACCAGGAGAATCCTCAACCCCTGTTGCCACATCCACGCAGGCAGGATGAACTATCCGGATCGCTTCCGCCACATTTCCAGGGTGCAGGCCCCCGGCAAGGATGACCGGGATCTTACTGTGCTTTACCAGGTATGAGGCAAAATCGGCATCATACACCAGTCCCCTGCCGGCGCTGCCATCAACGATGAGGGCATCTGCCCTAGCGGGAATTGGCTGACCCGGGGCTGCCACTCGTATCAGCCTGGCCGGGAGATCGTCCGGCAGTTCACAGGGTATGGAGAGTTGAATCACGTCTGGATGGAGGTCGAGCATGATCTCGATATCTTCCAGCGATGTGGTATGGGACACACACACCCTGGTCAGGAAGGGGCCCGGAGCGGCTAAGATCTCTTCTGCCCTCTCCACACTCACCGATCTTGGGGATTCCGAGCACATGACTATACCAATTGCATCGGCACCCGCTTCATCGGCCAGGACTGCATCAGTTGGCCGCGTGATGCCACAAATCTTTACGCGGATACAAATCCCTCCAGCCTTTTTGCGGGATCTGGTGCGGACATAACCGCAGACCCAATGAGGAACCCGTCAACCATGTTCCGCATGCTCCTCACATCGTATGGCCATACGAATCCGCTTTCGGATACCACCTTGCATCCCGCCTCTCGGATGAACGGCGCAAGTCGCCTGGTTGTAGAGAGATCAACACTGAAATCCAGGAGGTTGCGGTTGTTGATGCCAACAATCCTTGTACCTGAATCAAGTGCTGCATGGACCTCACGCAGGGTATGAGTCTCGACGAATGGCTCGAGTGAATGCGCGACTGCCAAATCCACGAAATCTGCAAGATGTTCTCCAAGAATACCGGCAATGAGAAGCACTGAATCTGCTCCCAGTTCCCGGGTCTCAGCTATCTGCCGCTCGTCTATGATAAAGTCCTTCCTGAGAATAGGGACCTCCACAAAAGGCCTGATTTCGGGGATCAGGGCTGAATTTCCGTGGAAAAAATCTGGTTCTGTGATGACGGAGAGTGCAGAACACCCTGAAGATACCATCATTCGGGCAAGGCTCGCAGCGTCCCCCCCTGCCTTTATAACACCGCGTGACGGCGAGCCGAATTTTATCTCCGATATAATGGCATTATGCCCTTCTTCCCTCTTCAGCACTTTATATAATCCGCTTCCTGCCATTGAGACGTGATCCAGGTCATGAGAGGGGGCAGGCATTCCGGCAATCCTTGCTTTTGTCGCCGCGACGATCTCATCGAGTATCATGATATCACTCCCTGTGTCGCTTTGATAAGTTCGTTGAGCTTCTTGAGCGCTGCTCCGGACCCGATTGAGTCCCTTGCCCGCTCTATTCCTCCGGCTATATCTCCAGCACCGCGTCCTAGATAAATAGCCGCACCGGCGTTCATCACCACGATGTCCTGAACAGGCCCTTCCTCACCTGCCAACAGCCGCATGAAGATTTCCGCATTCTTTTCCGGCCCCCCACCACGCAGAGCGCCAATCGAAGAGAGCGGGATACTGTAATCCTGAGGTGCTATTGAATATTCTTCGATAGCATCCCTTTTCAGCTCAGCGACCCGTGTTGGCCCTGTTGTGGTAATCTCATCCAGACCTCCTCCATTGACGACAAGAGCATGCTCAGTACCAAGATTTTTCAGGACTTCTGCGAGAAGACCTGTCAGTGATGGTGAATATACTCCCATAAGCCTTGACGGTGCCCCGGCAGGGTTGAGCATTGGCCCGAGCATATTGAACACTGTATGAAATCCGAGATCTCTCCGGGTTCTTGCTGCGTACTTAAACGCAGGGTGGAAGACCGGGGCAAAGAGAAACCCAAGCCCTGTCTCTTCAACAATATGGCAGGCCGCTCCGGGGGGAATATCAACCCTCACTCCAAGGGCTTCGAGAACATCCGCAGAACCGCAGGAACTGCTCACGCGCCTGTTGCCATGCTTGACAACCGGAACACCCGCTCCCGCGGCAACAATTGCAGCAGCAGTACTAATGTTGAAGGTATGTGAGCGATCTCCACCGGTACCACAGGTATCAACAAGCCGTCCCTTAACCCTTGGTCTAATCGAGATGGAGTGCTGCTGCAGAACCTTCCCAAAAGACGTAATCTCAGACGCCGCCTCACCCTTCATGCGCAATGCTGCCAGGAACGCGCCGATCTGGGCATCAGATGCCTGACCCGTGGCGATACATTCCATTGCATGGCGGGCTTCAATATCCGAAAGAGAGAGGCCCCCGGTGAGCCTTTCGAGCGCCGCCTGCATCATGCACCTCCTGCTGCAAGGAAGTTCATCATGATATGCCGGCCTTCAGGCGTCATGATACTCTCGGGATGAAACTGCAGGCCGAATAAAGGAAGGTTCCTGTGCATAACTCCCATTACGCATCCGTCATCAACAGAGAAGGCAACAGTCTCGAATTCATCGGGGATGGTTTCCGGCAGGGCAGCGAGGGAGTGATAGCGGGTTGCAGTGAAGGGATTGGGCAGCCCAAAGAAGAGTCCGTTTCCTGTGTGGATTATTCTGCTTGTCTTCCCGTGCACCGGGACATCCATCCTCGTGACGGCTGCACCATGGCAGTGAAGAATTGTCTGGTGACCCAGGCAAACACCGAGAATTGGGACTTCTTGTTTAAATTCATGGATAACGTCCCTGCAAATCCCTGAACCTTCGGGTGTTCCCGGGCCTGGGGAGAGGATAATGCGATCAGGGTCTGCATCTCTTACGTCGGAGATCTGGCGATCACAGGTGATCGTGACAGGTTCAGCTCCGAGTATGCCGACCAGCTGATAGAGGTTGTAGGTGAAACTGTCAAAACAGTCAATAATCACAACTCTCATCATACCCCTCCTGAAAATCCGACCGCTTTCATCATTGCTCCGGCCTTGTGCTCGGTCTCTTCAAATTCACGCTCGGGTATCGAATCAGCGACAATACCTGCTCCTGTTGAGAACTCGACAAGTCCCTGCCTGGCTTTCAGGGTTCTGATGGCGATGGCAAATTCAAGCAGATCGTTAAATCCCGCATATCCGACAGCCCCGGCATACAGACCTCTCGGTTGTTCCTCCAGTTCTGCAATGATCTGCATAGCCCGTATCTTCGGAGCTCCGCTCACCGTTCCAGCCGGGAAACATGACGCAAATGCATCAAACCTGTCCTGTCCATCACGAAGCCTCCCGCATACACGTGAGACGATATGCTGGACGTGAGAGAACTGTTCAACCTCCATGTATTCCGGGACCTGGACCGATCCGAAATCCGATACCCTTCCTATATCGTTCCTGGCCAGATCCACGAGCATCAGGTGTTCTGCCCGTTCCTTTGGATCTGCCAGGAGTTCTGCGGCGAACCTTGCATCTTCGGCAGGACTACTGCCGCGTGGCCTTGTTCCCGCGATAGGGACAGTCTGGACACTCTTTCCCTCCACCTTTACGAGCATCTCAGGGCTCGACCCTATGATTGCTTCGTCGCCAAACTGGAGATAATAGAGGTAGGGGGAGGGATTTATGATCCTGATTGCTCCATAGATATCCAGCGGATCTCCCTCATACCGGCATGTGATCTTCCTCGATAGAACAACCTGGAATATATCTCCGGCATGGATATATCCCAGGGCTCTCCTGACCGCTCTCATGTAGGCTTCACGGTGTGCTGTCGCGACAGGGGGTTGGGGCTTTGGGAGCCTCTCTCCAGAATCTCCGGTCCCTGCTGCCGGGATAGTCCTGATCTTCTCCTCGAGCTGTTCAAGAGATGCCTCTGCACGGGCAAAGTCCTCGTTGCAGTCTACAGCTTCCTGAACAAGGAGTGTGTCAAAAAGAACGCATGTACTTTTGACATGGTCAAAGACCACACCCTTGGTGCAGAACATGAACCTGGCGAGCGGTCCATCTTTTCCAGCACTCACCATTCCATTTGAGATATCCCCCACCATGTCATATGCACAATATCCCACAAGGCCACCGAGAAAGGTCGTGCCGGAAGGCCCCATCCACATGAACTGCCCGAGTAGTTTCCGAATCTGGTCAACAGGGTGACCCTTCCCGGGGATGTTGATGATATCCCGGAGATCCTTATTACCATCACATGTAATCTCACCGTCCAGATTCAGGCAGACAGGTGGATCCAGGCAGAGTATCGATCTGACCGCTCTTCGGGGAATACCTTCCATTGACTCGAGGATACACCCTCTTCCTTTTCCGAGTGCACGAAATATCGAATAAGCATCGGCAGATGGCAGCGCCATCTTTCTTGTTACAGGAATGATCTTAAGGCCACTGCTCCCTGATGTATCACGCATTACCTCTCCTGGGTTTTTGCTGAGTGCCGCCCTGGAGGCGGCATGAACCAGTCCAGTGGCATCACCTGGAATTGGCATGTTGTTTTTTCCATGCTTATTTTTGTACATTATTGATTATATAAATACATTGTTGAAATCATTTAAATGATTATATATAAATTATCCTGATGGATGCCAGGTGAGATTTTTAGAGTCGGGTTTGCCTTGCATAGATCCACAGGACCCCCTCCGCGCATATACCTTTATACCAACTGTCGGTATCACGCTCTTTGGGTTTTGCCCATGAATACCATCACCCGGTTTTTTTTGGAGTTGAATCCGAAGAAGAGTGCCTCATCAAGGTCACGGATGCTGGGGAACCATAATCATGCCCACAACAGTCATCCACTATTAGGAGGTAGGTGCTCTCTTGATTGAAACTGAGAGAAATTCATCTGGTCCCTGGAAGAGCATACAGGGACCTGAACGATACCTTCATCGCTGTCCCGGGGTTTCTCTTCCTAGGTACACATGTCTGATAAGAACGATGACCCCCTCCTTGACGTCCCGGCGCCACCATTCTGCCTCCCGGATTCGCAGGGCAACGAGGTGTGCCTCTCGCAATTCCGCGGGAAATGGGTAGTCCTCTACTTTTACCCCCGTGACAACACCCCCGGGTGCACGCTTGAAGCTCTCTCCTTCAATGCTGCACTTGAGTATTTCGCAGAGATGGGTGCGCAGATCCTCGGTGTAAGCGCAGATACTCCGGAGAGTCACCAGAGATTTGCCGACCGGCACAACCTCCAGATACTGCTCCTCTCCGACACCAGCCACCATACCCTCGAAACATACCATTCATGGCAACCAAAAAAGATCTTTGGAAAAGAGGTTCTCGGCACCCAGCGGGATACTTTCCTGATCGACCCTGAAGGCAAGGTGGTCGAGGTATGGAGAAAAGTATCCCCGAAAGCCCATGCTGAAGAAGTCAGGACCTCGCTCATCGCGAGGCTGTCAGGATCGATATAGAATGGACTTCCCGTTCATAGAACCCGGAACCCCACGACAGTGAAAAGGTAAGAGTCCAATTATACTCCTTTTTTATTGTTCGAGGATGACCGATACAGGACGGGAAGACTTTTCCATCAGACACAGGAGGAGATGAGATGCATACACCCCGCATTCAGGAAACCACTGAAGGAATTCAGGATAAAATAACAGTTGCGCACTATGACGAGATGCAGAAGAACCTCTGTCGGGCAGGGGTTCTCCCGGTCCAGGCACTCCTGCAATGTGGAATCACGACAGGATCAGCCCTTGAGATCGGCCCTGGTCCCGGGTATTTTGGCCTGGAGTGGCTGAAATCTACAGAGGGTTCTGTTTTAACCGGTCTTGAGATTAGCCCAGCCATGATTCGCGTCGCACAGAAGAACGCTGCTGCGTATGGTTTCAGTAAGAGGGCGCATTACCAGGAGGGAAATGCGATGTCCATCCCATTTGATGCCGGATCCTTCGATGCAGTATTTTCAAATGGATCACTGCATGAATGGGAAGATCCCTCTGCAGTCTTTCGGGAGATCTCACGGGTTCTCAAACCCGGCGGGCGTTTTTGCATCACCGATCTCAGAAGGGACCTCTCCCCTGATATCTACAAAAACATGTACGAATCGTGCCAGCCCGAAGAGATACGCCCCGGATTTGTATCATCAGTAAGGGCTTCCTATACAAAAAAGGAGATTGAAGAGATTCTCTCATCATCCGGGCTTGCCGGCTGGCTGGTACTTGCGCATCGTTACGGACTCATGGTCTCGGGCCGCATACCTTCTGCCTGATATCACTCCCCTTTCTTACCCAAAAATACACAAAACGTCCGGTTTTTATAGACGATATCCACACCAGAGAAACCGGCTTTTGAGAGCCATGTGACCTGGTCAAGGAGTGGTGCGTTCCTGTCGAGTGTGTCCCTGCGTTTCATCGCGGCTTTCAGTTCATCCCGCGGGAATGGGCTTGCACTGACGAACGCATCCCAGTATTCGATATTTCTCCTTGAGAGCCATTCCGACTGCGCCTCGGCCTGATCGGCGTTGACAAAGAGACCTCCGGGATTCAAGGCTTCGAATATCCGGCTGAACAATCTGCGCTTATCACCATGCTCCAGGTGATGGATCGAGAGCGCCGAGCACACGAGGTCGTACCTGCCCTGTATATCCTCCCTACTGTAGTCGGTAACAACGAAGCGGACATTCGGATTGTCGGAAAACCGCTCCCTCGCAACATCCAGCATGTTGCTGGATATGTCGATAAGGGTGATTTTACCTTCCGGATACTTCTGCAGGAGGAGCGCAGAGAGGAGACCGGTACCGGCCCCGATATCAAGAATCGCCGGGGCTTCAAGGGATGTATCAGCAGCCCAGACCGCTGCATTGTAGAACTCCTCCATCCCAGGTATAATATACCGCCGCTGGGCATCATACCGCGATGCGATGGCATCAAACGCTCTTTTTAAGTCCTCCATCAGGGAGAGATGTGATGTGTTGACTCATAATAACACGCCAGTATCATCAGTTTCAATACCTGCCACCGCAGGTCTCTCGCTCTGGCAGGCGGGTTGATCCTGCGTCATAATCCTGGTACCGCAGCATACGATATGATCCATTATGCGAGAAACCCGGATCGGATCGTTGCCGTCCGGAACCTGGACCTTCCTGTAATAAAACTACATGATTCTCTTCGAGACACAAGCATACGCATTTATGAAAATGGCGCAGCCATTTTCATAGTAAAAAGGGGATATTCAGGATCCCGGCTCCAACCCCTGCTATTCAACCCGCCTGATTATTGCCAGGATATACCCGGCGGTCTGCCGTCCAAAACCGGCATGACTCCAGTCGATCTGCCATGCTTTTCCATCGCATCCCTGGACCTGGCACGCGGGGATATCCGGTCCCTCCTCAAGGAACAGCGCAATACTCCTCTTTACTTCTTCCTCTCCCCCAGGGGAAAGGAGTGCCCAGAGGGGTTTTCCGTAGACCCCCTCCCTTACTGTCACGGGTGTGAGTGAACGGGCAGGCTTGTTGGCATAGAGCATGATCCCTTCGGGGGTTGTCACTACCGTGGCATTTGGTGTGAGGTTAAGAACCGCATCGAGAACCTGCTCGCGTTCACGCCTGGTCTTCTCCTCCATCTTGAGTGCAGTAACATCACGGAAGATAGCCCGGGTATACTGCGGTTTCCCATCTTCAGTCTTACAGTTCACATTCCCTTCGACATACACCTTTTTTCCTGATTTCGACCGGAACGTTGCCTCGATCCGGCCAACATCAGTTCCGGCCATTACGCATGAAAATAATGTCTTGCAGTGTTCAAGGCTTGAAGGATCGATAATATCAAAAATATTGAGAGTGCTGACCTCCTCGGCGGAGTACTCCAGGGTATCCCTCCATGCCCTGTTCACGTAAAGGAATTTTCCTTCCGGGCTTACACTCTGAATCAGGTCGTTGGCATTCTCCAGGATATCCCTGAACCGATCTTCCGTTTCAGCGAGAGCTTGAGAGGTTGACGAGAGATTTCTCAGGGTATCAAGCCAGTGCTGCAGTTCGATTGACGGGAGAGTATATTGCATGGCATCGGAGGCAGGGATATAAAATAAGTTGCCAACCAGCTTCCTGTCGAGAATGATTTTTGGATGCGTTCGCAGGACATCCTGAAGCGCGTGGGGAGGGAAGAGATCCATCTTGTATCCGCACACCATGACAAGGTTTTTCTCATCGAACAGGGGTTCAAGGCCAGCCATGTCACCGACCAGTTTCTGGCTTGACCGGCGGGAACCGATGGGTGGCACCTCGCGAATGATGCAGAGGGCTGAATAGCCAGCATCCTTTGCATTCCTGATCTGTCTCCTGATGTATGCCTGTGCATTCTTCGCAGAGGAAAAATTCAGGTGAAATTCGGAATTCTGGTGGGATACTATTTTGACACCTTTCTCCTTGGTATTCAAATCGCCCTTTAACGTAAGAGCGATATTCTCCTGGGGCAGCCTAGCAATATACAGCAGACACCACTTGTTCCTGGCGCACAACTCAAGAATTTCCCTGGTGATCTCCTCAAATTCAGCCTTCTCATGGTACAGTATGGCAATATGATCCCCCGGGGCCAGGTGGTCCACGTCCTCATTGTATATGGCATTCATCGTGTGCCCTTTCCCTGCAGGCATGTGTCGTTCTCCTGGAAGAAGTGTGTACCTTTGGGAAGGGTATGTGAAAATAAAATACTTTCGCGTTTATTTAAAAAATAGAATATAACTTCAACATTCATTTGGACAGGGGATATCCTCTCTTCCAATTCTCACCCTCCTCGCAATCCTGTATCCGGATACGACGGGGATATGATCTCCAAAATCCCTGTCAAGCACCGCATCTCCGGTATCCACAAAAACAACAGGAGTTTCTGCAAGTTTTTGCGGGGTAGCAATGACGATGATATTCTCTATCCCGATCATCCGGAGAACTTCAGGGCTCACCTGCTGTGTTCCCCTTCCGAGGAGCGATCCCTGAGCGCCGATGATACTAATGACCAGCCGGGCTGGCATGTTCTTTTTAATGAGGGCCAGCATCGCCTTTTCATTCAGGTCGGAATCAACAAGTTTTACCCCCTTTACTGCGTCAAATCCGAGAAGTGTCTTTTTTAGGCCCAGTCTCTCTGCAATAGCAGCAGTGGTGCTTCCCGGTCCAAGGAGATAGAGGACCTCTGGTGTGCCTTCCATGACTTCGCTGATGAAGCGGCCAATATCGCTCTTCGCCCTCTCCTCATCATGGCTTTCAAATACCTGCTTGGTTCCCTGACTGAGCCCCTGAACATACGGACTCTTCGCAATGCCGAAAAGGCGGGATCGGAGTTCTCCTTCCCGATATGCTTCCTCATCAACATCCACAACCTCTGCATCACGAAGGAAAAAACGCCCCCCGCTGGTACAGCCAGACCTGATTATTTGAGCGGCTGCAACAGGGGTAACTGCAAAGACCGCCGAGAACATCTTCACCCCGGCAGGTATTCCAAGCATGGGGATCGCATCACCCAATACAGAATATATGTCCCTTGCAGTCCCATCCCCGCCGCAGAAAAGGACAAGGTCCACTCTTCTTTGTACAAAGACCCTACACACAGCAATGCTATCATCAGCGCTGGTCGTCCCCTGATCCGGGCAGAAGACCACTTCATAGTCCTTAATCCCGGCCTTTTTGAGGATCTCTTCACCCATGGTTCCGGAACAGGCAAGGTACCGGACAGGCTGCCCGGCAAGGAGTACGAGCGTCTCAACTGCTCTTTCGGCAGCCTTGGGCATCGCTCCCCTCGCACGTGCTTCCTCAACCTGCCCGTCAGTTCCTTTCAATCCTACAGTGCCCCCCATTCCTGCAATGGGATTGACAAGGAACCCTATGAGATACATTCCTGGAGCGAGAAAGAGAGGGTGTTGTGCACACCAGGCGCGGGACTCCTGATGTACTTCTGGGCAGACACGGTCAGGCACCCGGAATCTTTGGCAGCCTTGCCAGCGATTCGCGTATCAGCTTCTCAGGATACTCATAATCGACCAGCTGCTTTGCATAATAAGCATCAAATGCCGACATGTCGAAGTGACCGTGTCCCGAACAGTTGAACAGGATGGTCTTTGCTTCACCGCTCTTTTTGCATTTGAGCGCTTCATCGATCGCTGCCTTTGCCGCATGGGAAGTCTCCGGCGCGATGATGATCCCTTCGGTTCTCGCAAATGTCTGTGCTGCGTCGAAGACCTCGCTCTGGTGGTAGGAGACTGCCCTCATGATCCCGTCATGGATCAGCTTTGAGTCGATCGGAGAGGCTCCATGGTAACGGAGTCCCCCGGCATGGATGGAGGGAGGTATAAAATCATGGCCAAGGGTGAACATCTTCAAAAGTGGTGTCAGCCCTGCCACGTCACCGTAGTCATAGGTGTATACTCCCTTGGTGAGTTTCGGACAGGATGCCGGTTCAACCGCGATGATATCCGTATCCCTGTGAGTCCCTTTCAGTTTATCACCCGCGAAGGGGAATGATATCCCTGCAAAGTTCGAACCTCCTCCAAGACAGCCAATCACAACATCCGGATATTCGTCCACGGTTGCCAGCTGTTCCTTCGATTCCAGCCCGGTGACAGTCTGGTGCAGGCATACATGGTTCAGCACGGATCCGAGTGAGTAATTTGTGTTGCTGTGAGTCGCTGCATCTTCGACAGCTTCCGATATGGCGATACCAAGGCTCCCCGGTGTCTCAGGGTCTTTCTGAAGAACCGCCGATCCTGATTTTGTCCTCGTGGAGGGACTTGGAATGCACTCTGCTCCCCATACCTGCATCATGGACTTGCGGTAGGGTTTCTGCGTATAACTGGCACGGACCATGTATACCGTGCACTCAAGCCCGAAGAGCTGAGTTGCGAACGCGAGGGCAGAACCCCACTGGCCGGCGCCGGTCTCTGTGGCTATCCGTTCGATACCAGCCTTCATGTTGTAATACGCCTGGGGAACCGCGGTGTTGGGCTTATGGCTCCCGGGCGGACTGACTCCCTCGTACTTGTAGTAAATATGTGCGGGAGTCTTGAGTTGCTTCTCGAGCCGGTGAGCCCTGTAGAGCGGGCTTGGCCTCCAGAGCCTTAAGACATCCTGAACCTCGGAAGGAATATCGATCATTCTCTTCGGGCTCATCTCCTGCATGATCAGTTCCATGGGGAATATCTGAGCGAGGTCCTCAGGAACGAGGGGCTTTCCGGTGCCCGGGTGGAGCGGAGGATCCAGTGGGGTGGGAAGGTCTGCCAGGATATTGTACCAGGCCTTCGGCATCTGGTCCTCATCGAGAAGGATTTTCGTCTGCATGAAATACTGTTGGTTGTGTATAAATATATACATTATTGCACAATATTGTTATTTGATGGCCGGGTTGTGATAACCCGCCGGAGGACTTCCCGCGCTGAACGTGTCAGGAGCGAAGGGAAATCAGTGCCTCGTCTCTTGTATTGCACATCGTGAATATCCTCGAGAATCCGGTCATATCAAACACCTCTTTCACATACGGATGCAGGGAACAAAGGACCATCTTTCCCCCGAGCGCCCTCAAACGTTTCATCGCGGCAAGAAGAGCGCGGAGACCTGCGCTGCTGATATACTCAACCGAGGAGAGATCCACCACGATCTTGCGGTCCCCCCCATCAATAGCGCCTGATAATTGGTTCTCAAGCAACGGGGCTGTTGCTGCATCTATCCTTCCTGCAGGCGATATCACTCTGGCAGACTGTGACATGATTCTATCATCTTCCTTTAGTGTTTGGTTCTCACGAATCTTGAGTGTGTGAGTTCACGGAGGGATATTCAAGGAGAATACTCATTCCATTCCCTTCAGGAGATATTGTACATTTCCCTCCGGAAAGACGGCCGCTCCGGGTGATGAACCGCTGCACCCTCTCGCTGAATGCTTGAAGTGGACCTGGGGATTTCACCTGGATCCAGACCATGTTTCCAGTGGTTCCTGTCCCAAGGGAGAGCCTTGTTGCGCCTGCAACAGAAATCTTCTCAAGCACATACATGAGAAGGTCAGCAAACCTACCAGTGTCCATGAGTGCGATGGGGATATCCAATCCTGGAGTATACGCGACATCAAGATTCTCAAAGGGATTGACAGACGCGATCCGAAGTGCGAGAGCCCGTGCAAATTCCTCCTCGCTCTCGGCCTCGATTATACTCTCATCATGATACCGGGGGCAAGAAAGTGCGGTGATAACCTTTCCCGCGGCAATTGAGATATCTGTCGGTTCCAGGTCGACCTGGGGTCGAAAGCCCCTGAACGTGATGGTGTAATCCAGAAGAAGTCTCTCCACCCTCCTTACCAGCGACAGATCCAGTACCGACCCTAGCAATTCTCCACGGTAGATCCGCTCAAGTTTCTGCGATATCTGGTTAGCCTTTAATGCTACATGGATCTCCAGGACCTGACCGGAGTGATACTCCAGGGAGAACCGGTTGAAATCTGAGAGGAGTTCATCAACGAGATTGCTATCAATCATGCCACGGAGCCGGTCCGCTTCCCCGGACTCCTCCAGTTCATCCATTATATGGGCTACGTATACGAGCCGTCCTGCGATGATGGTGAAGAGACGGTCCACTTCATCCATCAGATCCCCGGCATATGCGGCCGTCTCCTTTACCCATGCCGGGTTGATAGATTCGATCCCTTCAAGGCTGGCTGCTTCCTTCTTCATTGCAGTGAGGGTGCGCAGCATCATCTGAGCTTCCATTGGACGCCCGTGGCCCGGAAGGCATACTGAGATTCCACCGATCGACAGAAGCGCGATCATAGTATCGAGGCTCGCAAGGAGCGCCTTAAGATCCCAACCCTTCAGGCCTGCTACACCTGGAGCAGTCGCAAAGACAAGGTCGCCGGTGAAGAGCACCTCCCCTATGCGGATGCAGATACTGTCAGGACTGTGCCCGGGTGTAGGAAAAAATTCGATCATACTCTCACCATGGAGAGGCATATACTGCCTTGGGAGAGTGCGCCCTTCCCCGATCTTGAGTGTGTCAAAGCACATGGTGCATGATGCGCCACAAAGATTTACCTCTTCCTTTCGCCTTGCTGTGTCACATCCGGCCGGCAGGAGCCGTATGTCAATATCCGTTCTCTCCAGGTCATGCTGGATAAGATCGGCAATGGTCGCCGCGCGGTCACCATTCTCCAGTGCCTGGGCCCCCTGTTCCTGGACCGCTACAATACGAAGCGGGATTTTCCTGAAGCCTGGATGGGACAGAAGCTGGGAGCAATGGTCGAGGTGAACGTGGGTGAGGCACACGATAACAGGGCGGGGTTTCTCTGTAATGAGCCGCGAAATTTCACCTAGAAGAATATCGGCCTGTTCGGGCAAGCCCCCGGGATCCACGACGACAATGAGTCCGGGTGCAGCCACAAGGTAGGAGTTCGATGATATGATATCGACTTTCCTCAAAAACGGATAAATCTTAACCCCCTCAACCCCGGGGAGGGGTTGCCATGCCTGGTTCTCCATCTCAGCCATGCATTGTCACCCCAGCACCTTAAGCACCCTTCTGGAATTCATTGCGATACTATTCTCTCTTTAAAGCACATATCTCATCCCTTCGTATCTGGAGATTACCTAATGCCCGTATCACCCCCGCACTCTTCACCTGTCAGATTCCCGGCTCCCGTAAACGACCAGTGGGATTATCTCCTCTCCACAATCTGGAGCCAGATGCTTCATTTGGTCATTACATTTGAGGAGAACCTTGATCAGGAGAGGCTTTATCGGGCTTTCTGTCTTGTAATTGAGGCCGAACCTTTACTTGCAAGCAGGTTCGTGGAATCTCCCGCCCCATTCTGGGAGACCATTCCAGATCTCACGCGCAACTCGATCTTTTCCCTCGTCCACACTGATGACATGGGGAGGGCACTCCAGGGGGTATTGACAACCCGGATAGAACCCGCAAAAGGACCTCAGGGACGGATCTCTGTGATTCGGGGGACCCATGACTGCCTTGTCCTGACGGTGAATCATGCGGTATGTGATGCATTTGGAGTAAAACACATATCACGCCTCCTTATCCAGGCCTATAGGGGGCTGCATGAGGACCCCGGGTTCACGCTTCCCCGGCAATTATCCAGGGATCGTTCCTTTTATCCAATTATCACCTGCTTTACGCCGCAGGAAATGACTGCCGCCAGAGAGGCGTGTGGAGAACAGAGGGCAGTATGGGGAATTCCCTCGCGACACGGAATGTGCAGATGCCCTGCCTATCGGGTGAGGACCATCGAACCGCACCTGTTCTTGAAATTAAAAAAATATTCCCATTCCCGGGGAATTACCATCAACGATCTCCTGCTCTCTTCGTATTATTCCGCGCTGTTTTCAGAGATCCCTCACACTCCTGGATGTCAATATCCCGTTCTCACCTCTGTTGACCTTCGCCGGACTCTTCCAGAGTACGATCCCCCCCCGGTAGCAAATCTCTCCGTTGCATTCGAGGTAAGAGTCCCTGCAGAAACCCCGCTGGAGTACCACTTGTTACTCTCGAATGTACATCATGTCATGACAGACAAGAAGATGTTGAATGCAGGCCTTGGTGCAGCCATACGGTTGCAGGAAGATTTTTCCGGGGGTTTCTGCTGTGTGAAAAAACGTCTTCGCGAAATGGAAAAGCGGACATTTGATGAACATTATCCGAAAAATCCCTTTTTCAGCAATACCGGCATTATACCGGATGATAGTGCCGATTTCGGAGAATTATCCACGGTCCATGCTTTCCTTGCTCCACCGGTCGATTATCCTCCTGGATTTGGTGTTACGGCCAGCACATTCAGAAACCGCCTCACCCTGGTTTCGGGGTTCTGTGAAGATTCGGTGCCGAACACCCTTGTGGAAGGAATACTTTCCCGGATGGAAGAACACCTTGTTTCGCTCGTGGTGGAATAAGGATAATAGCCCGTCTATGAAATCCTGCAGGTTCTTTTTACGACTATCACATGTATATCCAGGCTTTCAGAGCGGTATGATACGGGCTTCCCTCTCCCCTGTTTGATATAGCGAATATGTTGGTCTGCCTGTGAGGTATCCACATACCTCACCCGGGTTGATCTGAAGAGTACTACCATTGAGGACGACCGCATGCTGATGAGTGTGACCATGCACCACCACATCATACCTGCCTCCTCTGAGACATTCAGCAAGAAGGGTGCGGTCATGGCCGTGAAGAAGCGCAAGTCTCTCGCCATCCACGAGAAGTTCGGAGAATAATCCATGAATCTCGACGTGTTTCTGCTCAAGGGCACGGGCAACCAGCAGTTCATGATCGCCGTCGTTGTTACCGAACACACCGACCACCCTGGCCGGTATCTTCCCCAGCAGGGGAATCACAAAGGGAGCAATATAATCCCCGGTATGGAGAACCAGGTCAACTCTATCCCTTGAGAGCGCATCGACGACACGCCTGACAAGGGGGAGATGATCATGGGTATCGCCTATAATTCCAATTTTCATACCCGCATCCACACATACTCACTTTCCGGTTTGAGTACATAAAGCAACCATTATCGGTGCCAACACGCAAATGAGAGGGAGATGACCGGGAAAGAAGAGGAGAAAGCGATCGTCTGCGGCCTGGAACGTGCCATCTTCGGAGATGACCGGGTTTCCAGACGCAGGCTTCTCGACCGCCTCGTCGTCCTACTCTTTACTACGGATACTGCTGCACAGGCACTCGTCACTCATGGCGGAATCCCTGTCCTCCTCGCTGCTGCACGGGATCGTGACGAGAAGATACGCATCCATGCCATCCACGCCCTGTCCCGGCTTGCTGATTGTGGCTATACCACCGAAATCAAGGATTCCGGGGCGATCAATACGGTTCTCCCCCTTCTGAACGATCCCTATTCCCCTGTCAGATCGATGGCAGAGAAGCTCCTTGAAAAGATAAAAAAATAAATGGGAAATCCCGGACCGGTTTTATTGATTCATGGGATCTCCTGAGGTATACTAACTCTCTTATCTGGGCCTGTTTTCTCTGTACTCTGTTCCAGTGCTCATCAGGCAATGTGATGCCTTCGGGAATCTAATTACAGAAAACCGGGAATCCGGGAAAGGAGAAAAAGAAAGATACCTGCATGTCAGGCCTAGAGGGAATACTAATATGGATTGATAATAATTCTAGGTTCATGAAGATGCGGATTGGAGGGGAGGAGATACAAGGGGCAGATGAACGCTGGCTTCAGGTGATCAACCCGGCAACCGGGGAGGAGATCGATCGCGTCCCCAACGGAACTCTCTACGAAGTGGATGATGCGGTGAAGGCTGCGGAGGCTGCATTTTCTTCCTGGGCATCCCGAAGCGCAAGGGAAAGGGGGATTATCCTCTTCCGTTGTGCTGCCCGGGTCCGTGAACACCATTCCGATCTTGCCAGGACCCTGACGATGGAACAGGGCAAGCCCCTGAAGGACGCGGTTGACGAAGTCCGGGGTTTTGCCAATGTGCTTGAGTATTATGCCGCCCTTTCCAGTAGCCTGACCGGCGATTACCTCCCGCTTGGCCCATCAGGTGATGCGGTGATTCTCCGTGAACCGCTGGGTGTCTGCGGTGCAATCATCCCGTGGAACATGCCTGCTCTCCTGATGGGATGGAAGGTGGCACCCGCACTCGTCGCCGGTAACACCATGGTCTTCAAACCCGCATCCCAGACACCACTCACAAGCCTCACACTGGTCCGTATGATGGAGGAGGCAGGCCTTCCTCCCGGAACACTCAATGTTGTCACCGGAAAAGGGGACGTGGTGGGTGAGGCGCTGGTCCGCCACCCCGATATCCAGAAAATTTCATTCACCGGTGATGTTGAAACCGGTATGCGTGTGCAGGAACTGGCAGCCGGATCGTTCAAATCCGTCACCCTTGAACTTGGAGGATCCGATCCCATGATCGTCTGGAAGGACGCCGACATTGAAAAGGCCGTTGCAGGTGCGGTCAGGGGAAGGTATTACAACGCCGGACAAACATGCACCGCAGTAAAACGGCTCTATGTGCACCAGTCGATCGGGGAAGAGTTTGTCCACCGGCTCAAGGCGAAGGTTGAGAGATTAACGGTGGGAAATGGCCTTTCACCTGATGTAGACATGGGTCCGCTGAGCGGTGCATCACAGAGGGACCGAATTCAGAAATTTGTTGAGACCATGCAGAACCATGGGCAGGGTATCGTGTTAACCGGGGGTGTTCCTCTTTCCGGCCCTGCCTATGATGGCGGCTTTTTCTATGCTCCGACTGTTGTGACCGATGTGCATCCTGAATCTCCACTCCTCTCCAAGGAAGTATTTGGCCCGGTCCTCCCGGTGATGTGTATTCCTGACCTTGATACTGCGATATGCCATGCCAATAATACCCGCTTTGGCCTTGGTGCATCGGTGTGGACAAGAGATCTTTCTGTCGCAAAAGAGGTCTTCTCCCGTGTTCGATCCGGTGTTGTCTGGGTGAACAGGCACCTCACCCTCCCCCCCGAGATTCCCTTCGGCGGGTTGAAGGTATCAGGAACTGGCCGCGAAAATGGGATGGATGGGCTCCTCTCCTATACTCGAACGAGGTCTCTCTTCCTGGGCTGGTGACAAAAACACCGCAGGGAAAAGGCTCATACCCGCCACCATACCCTTGCGTAGCGAGATGTGGCAGGGATAAAGATATCATTCTTATCGGAACTTGCACGGCTTTTTAAGTATTTTTTCACAAGATTTTCCTGCGAAGGTGTGGTTGCTCCGAGCATTGGGCAGAAATGCGCGCACATCTCCTGCTCCGATGTAAAGCGGTACCAGTTCTCGAGATCCCGTACCTGTACATTCGCATAAATTCCCATGTGGTAGAGCACCAGGTAGAGCGTGTCCAGGAGTGGTTGGGGGGAATAAGGGCTTCCGTGAAGGTCAGGCCAGAGATCAAGGCACATGCGCTCCCAGAAAGGGACATCCGCAAACCAGTAGAGATTCACTGTCCCGGATGCCATCGCCTGCATCTTTTCGACCGCACCTCTCAAGTCCTCCATGCCTAGTGAAAGCGCAGCCAGAACAGTATCATACGGCGGATCGATATCCTGTATATCCACGTCCTCCCATGTGCGAGGGATAATCCGGACATTCGATATCTTCTCTTTGTTGAGCCTTTCCCTGAGGACTGCAACCATTCCTTTGGCAGGTTCTACTGCGCTAACCTCCCGTGCCCTCTTTGAGAGGGGGACTGCGAGGGTTCCCGGACCTGACCCGATGTCAAGGATCCTGTTTCCCGGTCCTGGATTCAGGTCGGTGAGCGTATCGTCAATCCTTCTTTTGAATTTTTTGCTGTGAGAAGAATCATACCGGCGGGCAGTCTCTTCATCACTATAGTGCCGGATATTATCTGGGAAGTGTGCCGACGCCAGGTGCCTCCGGACAAGAGTCCCCCAAACCAGGTTCCAGTCGCGGGCTGTGATATCCTCCACCATACCATTCCCCGATCTCGACCCTTCCATCCCTTTCTCCCTGTCTACTCGTGCCTCAATGCTTCAATAGGATTCAGGTTCGATGCCTTCCATGCAGGATACAACCCTGACAGGAGACTCGTCCCTATTCCAAAACCAATACCATACACGATGTAAATCAGGCTCGAAGGCACGAAAAGGTACTCAGTGGTTTCGAGCATCAGGAGGCTTATTGCATAACCGCCGAATATGCTCAGTAATCCGCCAATGATGCTCCCGATAAGCCCCAGGATAAGGGCTTCATAGAGGAATATGCTCCGGACTTCCCGGCGCTGGGTTCCGATGCTTCGGAGCACTCCAATCTCCTTGATCCGTTCAGTCACCGACATCATCATGATATTGAGGATACTCACCCCGGCAACGATAAGAGAGATTCCGCCGATCGCGGTGGTGAATGTGGAGATCTGGCCAAATGTCGTGAGGAGCGTCTCGAGGATTGCCTTGGTATCGATCACGTCAACTTCAGTCTCACGGCGGTTCAGCTGTTTTTCTATGACCTCCTTGGTCTGTTCGATCCGGGTGAGATCCCTCACCTTCACGATAGCCATATCGTAATCCTGCTGGTTGTAGGACTGCTGGTACCATTTGTCCTCGACAACAATTCCATAGTCGGGGTTGATATCGAATCCCATCCCCCTTTCCTTGAGGATACCAACCACACGTAACGATCCCTTGTCCTTGATGGTGATGCGAGAACCCACCTTAAGATTGTTCTCCTCGGCGAATCTTGCTCCCGCCATTGCACCCGAAGAGCCTTTCAGGTAGGCTCCATCCTCAATCTCAAGGAGTATAGGGATATCGTCCGGTTTTATACCATAAACAACACCAACGGTATCCTCTGTCCCAATCGTCATTCTGGAGCTTCCCGAATATATCGGGATAGTAGTATCCGGGGCAACTGCCCTTCGGATCTGCTCGATCATCCTCTCCGTCAGTAGCTCCTTGCTCCCTCCCGGACCAAACCCCCCCATACCCCCAGCATGCGGGGTGATAATTACGCTATCACCAACAGTGGAAAGTGAGTCAGAGATGGCCAGCACAAGGCTGTTACCAAGGATGCCCATGGAGACAATCGCGACCACACCGATGACAATCCCAATTATCGCAAGAAGGGACCGAAACCAGTGAAGCCTTACATTCCTGAGTGCAAAATCAAAAAACAGTGAGGGCTGCACGTTTATATCCCCAGTCCCGTCATATCTGAAATTTTCACAACCCGTTCAAGAAAGATTTCCTGGCCTTTGCTCTTCCCAATCATGTAATTACAGTACTGATGGTTGCGAAGGCGAGTGCTGACGCATTCGGTGTCGACGGGGGCACAACATCGGTGCACCTTCATTTCCAGCGGGAGCACAAGATTCCAACCGGGACGCCAGGTTTCTCCTGTCTCTTTGAGGGCTGTCATGATATCTTTCCATCCACTATCCTGATGATGCGGTGAGCGAATTTTGCAACTCCGGGATCATGAGTAACCATGATAATGGTCTTCCCCTTCTTTTCATTCAAATCTTTGAGGAGATCCATGATCGCCGTTCCTGTTTTCGTGTCAAGGTTCCCGGTGGGTTCGTCAGCAAGGAGTATCTCGGGATCATTCACGAGCGCCCGGGCGATTGCCACACGCTGCTGCTGTCCCCCCGAGAGCTCGCTCGGCTTGTGGGTGAAGAGATGTTCTTCAAGATCCATTGATCTCAGCACCTCCACACACTGTAAGGAGCAGGTTCGATCCCCTGTTTTAAGAATGAGGGGATACTGTACATTCTCAAGTGCTGAAAGGAGCGGGATCAGGTTAAACTGCTGGAAAATGAACCCGATATGATCCCTGCGGAGTCCCGTCTGCTCTTCGTCAGTCATGCTGCTGACGTCCTTCCCCTTGATAAAGAGCGTCCCGCTCGTGGGAGTATCGAGGCATCCCATGAGGTTTAAGAGGGTTGACTTGCCAGACCCTGATGGCCCCATGATCGCGATAAAATCCCCGGGATAAAGACTGATACTGACATGGTCCAGGGCTACCACATCACCCCCCGGAAGCGGATAGATCTTGGTTACGTCCCGGAATTGAATGATTGCCTCATCACCGGGAGGCGCACTCATCTCCTTCTCCAGGAATACCAGATTATCCCCCCGATTACCACCGCACAGCCCAGTATGACCGCTATCATGGTAACCGGCAACCCCTCCGTATCCTTCTCGTCTGGGCGCAGAGACGGGATATCAATAAGGGTGCTGCTGGTATACAGGTTTCCATCGTTGTCCTTGTAGGTGACTTCCACAGGCACAGTGGCAGATCCCTTGGTCTCAAATGTGATCTCAAACCCAGAGAAGTCATCCGGTTTGAGGGTTCCGACAACGTATTTCCTGTAGGGATCGATCGGCACTACGCCATCCCCCGATGTGATGATCACGGCATTGGCTACCTCAAGTCCTGCATTGGTCACATCGCCTGTAAGGGAATATCCGGCACCAGATCGCTCCACCTGGATATTCGAGAGAACAGGATCTGGCCGTGTCTTGCTCTTCCCCAGGTCAACCGGAATACTGATTACCTCGTCATGGGCGTTGATACCGTTCATATAGTCCACGTGGATCTCAAGGCTTGTGGACTGGTGAGGAGTGATGGAGAAAGAGACCTTCTGCGACTGATCAGGGGCGATCATCCCGACGAAGATACTCGAAGGACTTGATTCGATTCCCTCGCCCTTCGGGTAGATGGTGACGCCAGATACCGCATTATCTCTCGGATTTCCCACCAGCACCTCCATTGTTTCCTTCTTCCCGCTCGTGAATATGTCAGGCTTGGACAGGATGGATACCTTCAGTGGTTTGTCCTGGACCTGAAGTTTTACAGGATACCTGAGGTATCCGGCGTCACGGAAATCCATCGAAAAGACAGGATAGTAGATACCATCAGGGACCGGCGCTATCACGGTGAACGTGAACGACATCCGGTTTCCCGCCCCGAGGTACATCATGGTGTCATACGGCCGGGACTCTATCTTTATCTTCTCATCGTACATCGTGACCCTGCTGACCGCTACGCTCTGCCCCCCGTTATTGATGACTTCAATGGTCACGGTCCCCGTATCATCAATCATGAATACCTGGGGATCGAGGGATACGTTCGTGACCATGACCTGTGCAGCAGCACTCTGCTGCTCCTGCGCTGATATAGGAGAGATGCAGACCAGGAGGAGTGCAAGAATTACGACGAACTCCCGAAAGGCACTCATCATTAGACTCCGCCAGGAATCTGGACGCCTGCGATCAGGACATAGAGAGTATAGATGATGAACGCGGCAACTGGAATAGCTACGGTAATGAACGATTGCTTGAGGGTAATCCGCCGGGCTTCCTTTACCCCGAAGATCCAGATATTCGCACTCCAGAGCAGAAACAGGGTAGAGATGATCATAGAGACCCGGGTGTACTCCATCATAACCGGGTCCTGCATCAGCTCCTGCATGGCCTGCTGAATCACCGCAGGGTCCTGAATATTTTTGATGACGGGGGCTACAATGCGCGGAAGATATGTCATAAAAACAAGCGTCGTGACAATACTTCCAATAATGACCGGAACCAGCCCGTACCCGGTGTTTGCGAGAGTATGTGTGAATTTCCCGCTTCCCTTGAAGATCATCGAGATCAGGAAGAATGCCGCTGCCATAACAACCCACCACATGACGAGAAATCCGATGAAGGCTGAAAC
The DNA here is from genome assembly GCA_018262855.1 of Methanolinea sp. Taxonomy (GTDB): domain Archaea; phylum Halobacteriota; class Methanomicrobia; order Methanomicrobiales; family Methanospirillaceae; genus Methanolinea_A. The sequence continues at coordinate 118,729 of JADFDO010000003.1, forward strand.
TGCAGTAATGATTCCCATGAATGCCCCCATCCCTCCCCCGATACCCGCAAACAGCTCAGCATAGAGCCCCGACATGGCATATCCTGCAACAGCGGCGATAATGGCTCCCACGATGGCGATAATTGCAGGTATCTTGAGATCGGGTTCCTTTCCCTCGAGCGATGAAAAAAAACGATCCGGACGGACCAGGAGGTCCAGCAGATTAATCATACCTACTATCTTTGTATGAACGGTATATGGGCTTTCCCGCCGATCTCCAGCGTCTCAGAAGAACTCCTTTCTCCAGAAAATGATGATGCCCACTGCCGAGAGTGCCAGGGAAATGGCAACAGTAACCAGGAACGCATAGGGGGTATGCTGATAGGGGAGTTCCACGTTCATCCCATAGATACTGGCGACGAGCGTTGGGATCATGAGGATAATGGTAACCGTCGTGAGAAGCTTCATTACCACATTGAGGTTATTGGAGATGACCGATGCGAAAGCGTCCATCATATCCGAAAGGATACTGCTGTAAATGTTTGCCATCTCAATGGCCTGTTTGTTCTCGATGGTGAGATCTTCAAAGAGGTCCCTGTCGTCTTCGCTCATCTTCATACATTGCGTGGTGTTGAACTTCTCCATCATCAGGGCATTCGAGCGCAGCGAGGTGACGAAGAAAACGAGGCTCTTTTCAAGCATGAGAAGGCGTATCAGCTGCTCATTTTTAAGGGCCTTGTAGAGTGATCGCTCCACGCTGGTGGTCATCTTGTTGATCTCCTTCAGATACCGCATGAAGATAAGGGTACTTCTGAGAAAGAGGAGGAGGACAAACCGGGTCTGCTGCTCGGTCGAGAAGTGTTTCACCTTTCCGCGAGTGAACTCCTGAATTACATCTGATTCGGAGAGGGAGATTGTGATAAGCACGCTCCGTGTAAGGATAATTCCAATAGGAAGTGTCGTGAACGGGATGTCGGCTTCGGGATTTTCACGTCTGGGACTCCTGAGAAGGATGAGGATACTCCCTTCCTCCCGCTCGATACGCGCCCTTTCATCAACATCAAGGGGATCGGTAAGGAAATCAGAGGGAATGTTGAACCAGGATACAAGTTCTTCAATCTCTTTCGGGCTTGGATTGACAACATTAATCCATGCACCGCTCTCGTAGGTGGTGACCTGCTCCAGTTTTTCTGTCCCCCCCCTGTAAATGGTAATCATGGCCTACCCACCTTTCCCGGTTCTCTGGAGCGATCCTGAAGGTTCCCGAAATGAGAGATTAATCAGTCTTTTCTCCTTCACCCCGTCCAAACATCCGAATATATCGCTCGTTTTCCCGGATACACAAAATACCTTTCGATCTTTTATTAAAACAAACACCTGTAAGGTTCTTTTGGTTCTGGTGTCAAACCAGCGATTTCCTTTCCTGATGACCTATTGAACAAATCCGGTATCTTTGAAGCGGATTCCATCATCAATTCAGCGCTGACAATTGATTCCGGAATTTGAAGACAAGTCTTCATAGAGGCTAAGCCGCCGCAGTGCTCCATCTTTTCATGCATTTCTGCAGTATTCAACACCCACTGAAACTCAGTCTTTGACCGTGGGGCACGACTCTTTCTGGAGCAGAGGTCTGCGGTGTGTTCGGGAGGATCGGACTCCCTGGTGTGGGAAATGAGAGTACGATTCTCAACATTTTTTTGAACGGGGATCCACTGGAATCAACTTCATTCATTTTCCGCCGTACAGAATTTGCAGGATTGGCAGGAAATAATGGCCCTGTGCCCATCCTAATACCGGGAACCACCTTTCTCAACCGTCTCAAGGTCCGAGCTTAAGTTACCCGACAGTTCAGCCACGCTAAAGCTTCCTTCTGTAGGCAGCACTATCGTGAATTGAGGTGTGAGGTCCAGTTCTACCGTAACATTATCAACGATAAAATTCTGGATATGCCCTCCTCCCGTCCGATCATCTGTAAGATAGTGGAGGTGAAACCCGGGGACATTCAGGCCTTCGACCAGTTCAGGCGTCCAGAACCCTACAACAACTCCGCTCGTGTTGTAAAATGTAAAGACAGACTGGTTGGCAGATGCATCAACCATCCGGGGATAAGGCCGCTCCTGGCGGGGGATGCTCCGGGTCTCCATATACGGGAATTCACCCCGCATGAATACTGCATACATGTAATTCTTTGAGGGGAGCACTGCTTCAACCTGGCGTGCAAAATCGGTGATGTTGGATGCGTACACCACTGGAACATAATAATCAGGGGAGAAGTACGTGATACTCCCGAATGGTGTCGTCATCTCATCGGTAACCTCGATCACCTTTCCATCCGCTCTGATCTGGAAGAATTTCCCTTCGAATGCGATCATCTCACCGTCGAGGCTGTCAAACGTGGAAATGCCGAAGTCGCCGTGTTTTTTGAACTCTGCGTAGGGGACGAATCCCTCATAGGATCCCTGGAGCAGTGCATCAATTGTCGACACCTGGTAGAGAGTCTCCTGGTCATCCTTCCGATCCGTCCCGCCAATCCAGAAACCGATCGCTATTCCTGTAATAAAAAAAAAGAGACTGGCAATCACGATCCATTGAGGTTTCATTCAGCATTCAGCTCCCAATTCGTGTCTCATCCTCAAACAGGAAGACCTGGATGATCATAAGATCCAACCCCCGTTCATTCCACTGAATGGTATCCTTCAGGCCATTGATCATCATAGGAAATGACAGGATCCCTACCTGCAACGCCGGATTCTAAGGATGGCTTCCCGGAGATTGTCCATTGAGGTGGCGTACGAGATCCGTTCCCATCCCGGCGAATGAAATGCAGAGCCCGGGGTTACTGCGACATGCGCTTTATCAAGCCACCTTCTTGCGATCACCATGTCATCACCCTCGACTCTCACATAGGCATAGAATGCTCCATCTGCAGGAGCAACTTCGAACCCGGATATCTTGAGCTCCTCAACAAGGTAATCCCTCCGCCTCCTGAACTCTCCCTTCATCATCTCCACGCATGACTGGTCTCCGGTAATGGCTGCAACTCCGCCATACATGGCAAATGTCGTCGGGTGGCTGATAGAGTGCTGCTGTATCTTTGACATCTGGCGGAGGATGGGAAGAGGAGCGATTGCATACCCGAGACGCCAGCCGGTCATTGCATAGGCCTTTGAAAAACCATTGACCGTGATAGTTCGTTCTGCCATGTCACCTATCGATGCGGGAGATATGTGCTCATATCCATAGATCAGTTTCTCATAGATCTCATCTGACAATGCAAAGAGGTCATAATCCGAGCACATATCCGCAAGAAGGCGCATGGATGCACGGTCAAGCACTGCTCCTGAGGGGTTCGAGGGTGAATTGATCACCACCATCTTTGTCCGGGGGGTGATCCTGTCGAGGATACTGTCATCCACCTGAAAAGTCTTGTCACTGAGCGGGTGATGGACCGGCTTTCCACCGGCAACCTGGACGCACGGTTCATATGAAACCCATGCAGGATCCAGGATGATAACTTCGTCCCCGGGATTGATGACCGCCTCCATGGCGTCATATATCGCATCCTTGGCCCCGCAGGTCACCATCACCTGGTCAGGGGAACAGGAGAAATGGTTCTCCCGGTTCACCTTATCCGATACCGCATTCAGGAGCTCAGGAATCCCGTTGCTCGGGGCATAATGGGTCTCTCCTGCGTCGAGTGCTGCGATACAGGCGTCCTTAATATGTTGCGGCGTATCGAAATCTGGTTCACCAATCGAGAGGCTGATAACAGGGATCCCGCTCCTCTCCATCTGCCTTGCAAGGTTGGAGATCTCGATGGTTGCCGAGGCTGCTATACCGGTTACCTTGCGGGAGAGTTCCCTCATTTGGATCGCTGGACCATCTTCACCGCAGACTCAACAGCCCGCCTTGCATAATCGATTCTCTCGTTCGCCTCGAGCCTCGTCATTCCAGGGCCAGAGATGCCCAGTGTGACAGGCTTGTCAAACTCGAGGGAGAGATCAATGATCTTCCTTGCTGCATGCTGCACGACAATCTCATCATGCTGGGTTGCTCCTTCGATGACGCACCCGATTGTCACCACGGCATCAACTTTTCCCCTCTTGAGCATTCGCTTGATTGCGAGGGGCATGTCATATGCGCCTGGGACGTATACACACTCGGTCACTTCAGCGCCCAGAAACGCTGCATGTTCCCGCCCTTCGACTTCCATCATGTAGGTGATGTCCCGGTTGAACTCCGAGACAACGAATCCAATCTTGATTGCCATCATATCCTCCTGTTATAGTCTCCTCGCTGTAATCTCATAACCATATCCCGGATTCTCATCGGGCAGGACCGGCGTCGGGAAACCCCTGCCTCTGACCTGTCCCCGCCTCCCGGGTCAGCTCTTTCGGGTGGAGCACCATCTTTATCGCGTTTTCAGCATGTTCCCGTGTCCGTGATTCTGCGAGCCATGCAAGCTCGCGATCATCCTCTGCCTCATCTTCATGTACAAAAACTTCCACGATATGCGTATTGGTCATCAACTGGCATGTGATCAGGCCCATAGATGCCTCGTGGGCACACATGCGGTCCTTCTCTTTCCCGCCCGGCATGCCGAGCGCCATGACGATATCGCATCTCCTATCATCGATAAGCTTCTTGCAGGCCACTGGAAGGTCTTTGATCCCGGGAACGGTCACTCTCTCGATACTCACGCTTGCATGTTTCTTAAGTTCGTCGACTGCTATGCTGCCCATATTCACCCTGGCGAATGTGGTGTCAGCCACCCCAATCCTCATCCAAGCACCTCAGCGGCTGCTATGACACCGCAACCTTTTGGGTTATACCCGTGCTTTTTGAGAGCATACTGGACCGCCGCAAGGGTTGCAAGAATCTCAGGCGCACCCACAGCGCCCATGCTGCCGATCCTGAAGATCTTCCCCTTGAGGTGGTCCTGCCCCCCGGCGATCTCGATTCCCATATTCTTGATAGTTGCCCGGAATTCGGCATCCTCGACCCCTTCTGGCAGGCGGATTGCGGTGGCTGTATTTGAATACGCATGATCGGAATCAATCCTGGGAAAGAGGGAGAGTCCCCAGGTTTTTGCCGCGGCACGAACTGCCTCGGCCATCCTGTGGTGCCTCTCGATTCGAGCAGGAAGACCTTCTTCCTCGAGGATCAGGCAGGCCTCGCGGAGTGCAAGGAAGAGGGGGACCGCAGGAGTGTACGGGGTTTCCATCAGTTTCGCCGAAGCACTCTTCCGGTATGCAGCAAGGTCAAGGTAATAGGGTCTGGGCTCGGTCATTCGCTCCCACGCCCGATTGCTCACCGACAGGGCTGAAAGCCCGGCAGGGGCTGCCAGGCATTTCTGGGAGCCGACAACTGCCACATCAACACCCCAGGCATCTGACTTCACGAGGTCCCCTGCGATTGAGGTGATGCCATCCATCACAAACAGTGCGTCATACTTCCTTGCAAGCCTGCCAACCTTCTCTGCGGGATTTCTGATCCCGGCAGAGGTCTCATTGTGCACGAGGGTAATCATCTCGGCGCCTTCCGAGAGTGCTTTTTCTAGCTTGCCGAGGTCGAGCGGGGTCCCCCATTCAGATCCGATCTCGATTGCAGACCCGTAGCGTTGTGATATCTTATAGAGCCGTTCCCCGAACTTGCCATTCACAAGGCAGGCAATTTTCCGGCCCCTGCCAAAGTTACCCACAGCCGCTTCCATTGAGGCGGTCCCCGAGCCGCTTATGACAAAGAGGTCATTCTCGGTCCCGAATGCTGTTTTCAGAATCCGGACGCAGTCTGCGTAAACACCTGAGAACTCTTTCCCGCGGTGGTTGATTGCCTGGCGCATCATTGCTGCCCGGACCCTTTCCGGCATGGGTACCGGGCCAGGCAGCATCAGGAGAGGTTCTTTTTCCATTAAAACCAGCCCATAGTATTTTTATAACGCCGGCATATAAGTGTGGATGGCGAATCCGATGGTTGTTGTTGCCATTCTCAGCGGATCGGCCTCCGATGCGGCCATTGTCGACAAGACCGCGGCAGTCCTTGCGAGAAACGGGATTACATACGATACACGTGTTATTTCTGCTCACAGGGAACCCGATACCCTGGATCAGTACATCAAAACGAGTGATTGCAAGATTTTTATCGCTATTGCCGGGCTCTCTGCTGCTCTTCCAGGAGTGATCGCATCAAAGACCGAAAAACCTGTTATCGGGGTACCGGTCAGCGGAAATATGATGGGAGGCCTCGATGCTCTACTCTCTATCGTGCAGATGCCAAGAGGTGTCCCTGTTGCCTGTGTGGGTCTTGACAATGGCGAGAATGCTGCGTTGCTGGCAATCAGAATGCTCAGCATACAATAATTAACCCTATTGTAGCCATTTTCCCAGGAATTAAATGATCAAATGGATGCCTTCCCGGGGCTTCCGTTTAATCCCCCTGCCTTTTTCCTATTGTATATACCATTAAATGACTTCTTACTGTTTTTACTTCGTTTATCGTCTATTGCCTCAAAAGAAACCCTTTTTAAAAAAAGTAGGGGTTGGCCAATCCCCGAATAACCGCACGATAATGTTGTATATCTTAAGCATACCCTGCCAGCTTCAGTAGACGAAATCAGGGGTGCTTTTGTGCATGGGTGAGTATGTGTCGTAATTCGGGCAGGATAAGGTCGCGTGTAGCGAGAGTGACTGCAGGTGTAGATCCTGGAATGCAGAATACAACCTTGCCTCCGGTGATTCCTGCAATGGCCCGGGACAGCATGGCTGCGGTCCCGACTTCTGCCATGCTCTTTGCCCTGAAGATCTCGCCGAATCCATCAATTTTTCTTTCAAGAAGAGGTGAAACCGCTTCGATTGTGCAGTCATCAGGTGTAAGGCCCGTTCCACCGTTCATGATAACACAATTATTTGTGCGAAGTGCCTCAAGCAGAGTTCTCCGAATCTCCTCCACACTATCAGGCACGATGGTATAGTAATTTACGGGTAATCCCGAATTTCCCAGGAGTTCCCTGATCGTCTTCCCACTGGTATCGTTTTTTGTGGTCCTCGTGCTTGATACGGTTATTACTGCAGCCTGGATGGCAAATGGAAGTTCGTGATCCTTTTTCATCCCGGTAATGGTGTACCCTTGAAGAGGATAAACGATGGCAATAGGAATGCATAACTCACCTGTAGGATCGATAATCAGGGTAGACCCCATTATTTCCACTGGAATCCTTATACCTGGTGGCCGTTCGGTCTGAAAAACAATCAAGGGCCTACAGATATAATCTCAATAAGAGTGGCATTATCTATAAAGAAAATTAAAATATATATTTATGGGCTTCCTTTCTCTATATTTTAACAATAGTAAGTATTACACCGGTGATTGAAGGAACAATTATACCCCTTTGTTTCCACTGGAACTACGTACTAATATTTCCTAAAATTGAAAATACCTCTTTAAATCACTATTTTTGTAAGATATATTTCACTCTATGATTTACCCACTATCTCTCTATAGATTGATTTTTCTCTTTATTTCAAAATGAATTCCATTAATATTTTATATGAAAAAAGTTTAATGAGGAATGACCAGTTTTTAACAAAGGTTTCATGAAAAGAAACCAGTTTTTAAAATTGTTCCAATGGAAACAAAGGGGTCAGGGGAATGTAAGGGGGATTGATAAACTCCTATGGAAAAAAAGGTTTTTCACATCAGTAAAAGAATTAATTATTTCACTTAAAAATGGATTAGAATAGATTTAATAAGATTGTCCAGTGGAAATTAAGGGGTTTATATGGGAGACAAACAGGCATCTTTTTTTACAAGATATACCAATGTTCATCTCCCAGGGGAACAGGATGGTTGAGCAGCAGGAAGCGTCAGTAGGACTTTTTAAGAAATATCTGGAAACGAATAAAATATTCAAGAATCGTGAAGTTCTCCGACACTCTTATCGCCCACAGATCCTGCCTCACCGGCGACCCCAGATCGATCAGGTTGCATCAATTCTTGCACCGGCACTCAGGAACGAAACACCTTCAAATATTCTCATATATGGCAAAACCGGCACGGGAAAGACGGCCAGTGTCAGGTATGTTGGAGGCGAGCTAGAAAATGCTGGACTTCACATGGGCACAGTGTGCCGGGTCGTACACCTGAATTGTGAAGTGATTGATACCCAGTACAGGGTTCTTGCCCAGATCTCAAAAACCCTCCTTGGGGAGGATGAGACACCAAGTGATAAATCCCGGACTCATATTCCCATGACAGGGTGGCCAACGGATCAGGTATACCAGGAGTTGAAGAACCAGCTTGAGACTATGGGAGGTGTCCTCATCATCGTGCTGGACGAGATAGACAAGCTGGTGAAAAAGAGCGGGGACGAAACACTCTACAATCTGACGAGAATTAATTCCGATCTGAAAAAATCGAAAGTCAGCATGATTGGAATCTCAAATGACCTTTCATTCAAGGATTTTCTCGATCCTCGTGTTCTCTCCTCGCTCAGCGAAGAGGAACTGGTATTTCCCCCATACAACGCCCCCCAGCTCTGCGATATCCTGCAGCAGCGTGCAGAGATTGCTTTCCTGGATGGAGTTCTTGAAGAGGGAGTCATTCCACTCTGTGCCGCTCTTGCAGCCCAGGAGCACGGAGATGCCAGGCGCGCTCTTGACCTTCTGAGAGTCTCGGGGGAACTTGCGGACCGGGACATTTCTGGCAAGGTGACCGAGCAGAATGTGAAGAGTGCTCAGGCCAAGATTGAGACCGATTCCATGATCGAATGCATTGCTACTCTCCCAACCCAGAGCAAGGTGGTTCTTTATTCTATGCTCCTGCTCGACCAGATCGGACAGACGATTTTTACGAGTGGCGAGGTGAGCAGGATTTACAAGGAGATAGCGCCTACGATAGACCTTGATGTCCTGACCCACCGCAGGATTACAGATCTCATATCCGAGCTGAATATGCTTGGTGTGATCAATACCAGGGTAGTGAGCCGGGGACGCTATGGCAGGACAAAAGAGATGTGGTTTGATACCAATACGCATAAGATATGGGATGTCATCACCTCAGATACCCGCCTGAGTGCCCAGGGCCTTGCAGAGCGGGATATCCAGTGGTGTAAATCCCTGTTCAGGTGAAAAACAAATGGACGATAAGGACCTTCTCCTGCTCCAGCTTCTGGAGGAGAACAGCCGCCTGACCACCCGTGACATGGCCGTCATGGCCGAGATGTCACCCGAAGAGACGCAGGCACGGATTGCCGCAATGGAGGCAGCAGGCGTGATCCGCAGCTACTCGGCAGTAATAGACTGGGAGAGGGCAGGAAATGGCGAAGTGTCCGCAATTATCGAGCTGAAAGTCAATCCTGAAAGGGATTATGGATACGACCGGATCGCCGAGAGGATTGCCAGATTCAGGCAGGTCCGCTCGCTGCGGCTCATAACAGGGACATATGACCTACAACTCACCGTGACCGGGAAGAACATGCAGGAAGTGGCCAGATTTGTCTCGGAATACATCGCCCCCATGGATCGCATACGCGAAACGGCCACTCATATCATCATGAAAATTTACAAGGAGAACGGGAGGACCTTCTGTGAAAAGGAAGGTACCGAACGGATCCCCTATTCCCTCTGAGTGATCTCTATGAGAGACTTTATCTCACAAAGGGCCAGGGAGATTCCTCCGTCAGGGATAAGAAAGTTCTTTGACCTTGCACTTACGATGGATGAGGTGATATCGCTTGGCGTGGGAGAGCCGGATTTTCCCACGCCGTGGAACCTGTGCGAGGCCAGCATCTATTCGATCGAACAGGGAGGAACATCCTATACTTCCAACCGGGGTCTCCAATCACTCAGGGAGGCCCTTTCCCGCTATCTCCATGATCACTACCACCTCTCCTACGATCCTGACGATGAAATGATCATTACCACAGGCGTCTCGGAAGGACTTGACATTGCAATCAGGGCGGTGGTTGATCCTGGCGATGAAGTCCTGGTGGCAGAACCGTGTTACGTCTCCTACTCTCCCTGTGTCAGCCTTGCAGGCGGAATTCCTGTCCCGGTCAGGTGTATGGAAAAAGATCATTTCTGCCTCAATCCCGACCGCCTGATGGAGAAGGTTACCCCAAAGAGCAAGGCACTCATTATTAATTTCCCGAATAATCCCACCGGTGCGGTCATGCGAACCGAGGATTTGAGGGCAATCGCGGATATCGTGTGCGATCACGACCTGATTCTCATCAGTGACGAGGTCTATGCAGAGCTCACGTACGAAGGAAAGCATGTGTCATCGGCGACAGTCGGTGATCTTGCTGCCAGGACCGTAACACTGAACGGTTTTTCAAAAGCGTACGCAATGACCGGGTGGCGAATCGGGTATCTTTGTGCACCTAAAGAGATCTGCGATGCCGCTCTCAAAATACACCAGTATGTGATGCTGTGTGCACCTGTGATGGGGCAGGTTGCAGCACTTGCAGGAATCAGGAGGGGAGAGGAAGAAAAGGACCGGATGGTTCGTGAGTATCGCGTACGCCGGAATCTCTTCGTGGAGAGCCTCAACAGGATTGGACTCTCCTGTCACCTCCCCGAAGGGGCATTCTATGCCTTCCCCTCTGTTGAAAAATTGGGACTCTCCGATAATGAGTTTGCTGAACGCCTCCTCAAGGAAGAACACGTTGCAGCAGTCCCCGGCAACGTCTTTGGCAGCGGCGGGGAGGGGCACCTGCGTTGTGCCTATGCGGTATCGCGAAAGGATCTCAATGAGGCAGTCAGGAGGATGGAACAGTTTATCTCCAGGTTATCGTGAGAGAGGGTATACCAAAATTTTTCCTTCGTCTCCAAAAATGGGAAGAGCAATCCCATCATCACAGGGGTCCTGGCTATTTTGAATAGGAAGACCTTGAACACTGCGTTTCTGATAAATGAATAGTTCAGGCATTCAAACTACCCGGCAAACTGACAGGGAGTAATACTGGAAAGACAAGACGGAAGGGTCGATACACTTTTATCCCCTGGCCAGACCTATAGTATATGGTTGTACCATGAGCTGCACCATAATCGTCGGCGGATTTTTTGGTGATGAAGGGAAAGGAAAAATTGTTGCCCACATCGCCCACCAGGACCACCCCACCATCATCTCCCGTGGCGGTGTGGGACCGAATGCGGGTCACACCGTGAAGATGGGGGAGAAGGAATTCGGGGTCAGGATGGTCCCTTCGGGCTTTGTGTATCCCAAAGCCCGGCTGATGATCGGGACCGGTGTCCTAGTCGATCCGCGGGTGCTTGCCCATGAAGTGGAGACGCTCGGAGTTGGAGGCCGGGTCTTTGTCGATGGCCGCTGCACCGTCATCGATGAGGTACATATACAGCGCGATAAGTCAAGCGATCACCTCGCCAAGACCATTGGAAGCACAGGCAGTGGCTGCGGGCCTGCCAATGCCGACAGGGTCATGAGGGTGGCGCGGCAGGCCAAAAACGTCCCCGAGCTCGCGCCTTATATCATCGATGTTCCTCAGGAGATTAACAACGCACTTGACCGGAATGAGAATGTCCTGCTGGAAGGAACCCAGGGGTTCGGGATATCGCTCTATTACGGGACGTATCCTTACGTGACCAGCAAGGATACCTCTGCCTCCCAGATTGCTGCTGATAACGGGGTAGGTCCGACGAGAATCGACGACGTCGTGGTGGTCTTCAAGGCATATCCTACACGGGTCGGGGAAGGACCCTTTTCCACGGAAATGGAGAGGAAGGTCTCAGACAGCATGGGCATCCAGGAGTTCGGTACCGTGACACACCGGCAGAGGCGTATCGGACAGTGGGACGGAGCCATGGCCCGCTACTCAGCCATGATTAACGGATGCACCCAGGCAGCCATCACCGGAATCGACCGGGTGGACAAGGCCTGTTTTGGCATCACCGATTACGATAAGCTCACTAAAAAAGCCCTTGACTTCCTGGAAAAGGCTGAACAGGACATTGGATGCCCAATCACGCTCATTTCCACGGGTCCGGACGTAGCCAATATCATCGATATCAGGGACCAGGTATGAAACGCGCCCTTCTTCCAATACTCTGCTGCCCGGTCTGCAAGGGAGACCTCGAGCTCCGTGTCACCGAAGAGAATGATGTTGAAATCCTGGAAGGGAGCCTCTACTGTGCCGCGTGCCGCGTTGATTATCCCATACAGGAGGGTATTCCAGATCTCCTCCCCCGCACTGCCAGTGAGTAATTTCTCGGTTGTGGTATTTCTGGCAAGAACCTGTTGCACCACTATTTTTCATTGCTCCGGACTCCAGAATCAACCTCACACGTGAATGGGAGTGGATAATTTTTCATGTATCTTGATTGGGAAGTGAATTTTTTTTCAAATGTGAAAGAAATGGACCATGGTATGGGGGATCATGGCAACCGGGTAGATAGCCGCACGCTCAACAACACTATGCGATACTCTCCAGTCGAAAAAATTTTCCACGGCGATTTGAAGTGGATAGGGATCCTGCAAGACCCATTCACAGGCGTTCCTTGAAAGATATTCGAATAGTTCTTCTCGTTTCCGCGTGAGATCCTGAAAGGATTTATTCCCGGATGGCTTTCAAATGTTCTGGATCCGCCCGCTTGTACTTCCCCTCGCGCTTCTGGTTGACCGTGTGATCGGTGATCCCCACAGCCGGTTTCACCCGGTGGCGTTGCTGGGATCGTTCATCGGGTGGTGGGGCCGGCCCGGACGATATGCTCCGTATGCCCAGTATGCTGTGGGAGTGATCATGTGGATTATCACGGCCATACTCTTTGCCACGCCCTTTCTTATTGCGGAATACTGCCTCCCTTGGTATGCGCTACTGATAGCCGGGCCATTGCTCCTGAAAACCTGCCTTGCGTGGCGGTCCCTCGAAGATCATGCCATTGATGTCGAAAAGGCCCTTGTGCATGGCCTTGCTGATGGCAGGGAGAAGGTGCAGTATATGGTGAGCCGGAATCCCGGGACCCTCTCCACTGAACAGGTCCGCTCGGCTGCGTACGAGTCTGTATCTGAGAATCTTGTAGACAGCATTGTATCCCCCATCTGTTACTTTGCAGTCTTCGGCCTGCCCGGTGCAGCAGTCTTCAGGGCTGCGAATACCATGGATGCGATGCTTGGGTACAGGGATGAGAGGGCAAGCCTTGGATGGTTCTCTGCCAGGGCTGATGATGTCCTGAATTATATACCGGCACGGATCACGGCAGCTCTTCTTCTCTGTTATTTCGCCGCAAGGGGGAGGTTTTCTCCAGCGCTCGAATGCCTTCGCAAGGATAGATCGAAGCGACCGGGGTTCAACGGAGGGCTTCCCATGGCAGTGATTGCAGGGGGGACGGGTACACGCTTTGACAAGCCGGGGGTGTATTCGATCGGGCCGGGGGAAAAATCACTTGAAGAAGCCGGTCCTGATATCCTGACTGCGGTCCGGGTATGCACCCTCGCCTTTACCCTGCTTGTGATGGTACTAATGTTTTTGGCTCTGCCCGTCGCATATATATAAGCATATGAAACTCGAGGAACTGAGATTTGGCACCGAGCTCCTGAAGCGCGGGTTCGCATCCATGCAGAAGGGTGGGGTGATCATGGATGTGGTCAACGCAAAGCAGGCTGCAATCGCGGAGGAAGCCGGGGCCGTCGCAGTCATGGCCCTGGAGCGGGTTCCCGCCGATATACGAAAGGCGGGCGGAGTCGCACGGATGGCAGATCCTGCAATCATCGTTGAGATCATGGATGCGGTCTCGATCCCCGTCATGGGCAAAGTTCGTATCGGGCATTCTGTGGAGGCCCAGGTCCTCGAGTCTCTCGGGGTCGATATGATTGACGAGAGCGAAGTCCTCACACCTGCCGATGAGGAATTCCATATCGTCAAGACTGGATTCAAGGTCCCGTTCGTGTGCGGTGCGAGAGATCTCGGTGAAGCTCTCCGCCGCATCCATGAAGGCGCTGCCATGATCAGGACAAAGGGGGAGGCAGGCACCGGGAATGTCGTTGAAGCGGTCCGCCATATGAGGAACATCATGGGCGAGATACGTGCCCTCCAGGGCAAGAATCCTCAGGAGATAATCGCAAGAGCCCGCGAGCTCGAAGCACCCGCAGAACTCATGCTGGAGACGGTCAAGATGGGAAGGCTTCCGGTGGTGAACTTTTCTGCGGGAGGTATTGCCACTCCCTGCGATGCTGCACTGATGATGCAGATGGGCGCAGATGGCGTGTTCGTGGGTTCCGGTATCTTTCTCTCAGGTGAACCCGAGAGGATGGCGCGGGCCATCGTGGAAGCGGTGAACCATTTCGATGATCCGGCCGTGATTGCCGAAGTGAGCAAGGGTCTCGGCCAGCCCATGAAAGGGATCGACATCCATACCCTCCGTGATGACGAGGTGCTCCAGTACCGTGGGCGTTAAGCTCGGTGTGCTGGCCCTCCAGGGGAATGTAAGCGAGCACGTCCGGGGCTTTGAACGGGCACTCGTTGAAGCGGGCGTTTCTCACGGGGTCGTCGTATCAGTCAGGCGACCTGCCGATCTCTCCGATCTTTCCGGGATTGCGATTCCCGGAGGGGAGTCCACAACCATCTCAAGGCTGATCCAGAAGAACGGGTTGTATGACCCGCTTGTCAGGTTTGAAGGGGGAATCTTTGCCACCTGTGCCGGTATGGTCCTGATGGCATCCAGGGTTGATGATGCCCGGGTGAAGACACTCGGGCTCATGGATATGTCGGTCTTCCGGAACGCCTTCGGGCGCCAGAAGGAGTCATTCGAGGCTGATATCCAGATAAAGGGCATAGATCATGCCTATCATGCGTTTTTCATCAGGGCACCGGTCGCAACCGACGCAGGAAACGGCGTCGAAGTCCTTGCCCGGATTGATGCAGGGATTGTCGCTGCACGAAAGGGGCAGCACATTGCACTCTCATTCCATCCGGAACTCGGGACCGATCTCCGCCTTCACCGGATGTTCCTGGAAGGGCTTGGAATCGGGGAATGATTCTTCGCCCGTTCTTCTCGGTCCTCAAAAAAATTAGGGTATAGTACCATTTTAACCACTGCCTCGTAACAAATATACGAGGGAGAAATGGCAAAAATTCAATGCCCAAAATGTCAGGAAAAAAAGTTATACAAATTGGGCAATGGAAAAAGGCGATGTTCTCAATGCCATTACGACTTTTCCCCACATCGGCTACCGCTATATTTGACTCGAGAAGAATGGAGAGCAATCATCACCTGGTTCCTATTGGAGCAGAGTAGCCAAAATATAGCAAATCGAACATCAATCGAACGAAAGCGAGTTTTACGGGCTCTTACCTTAATTCGGCGAGCTCTTACACAAGATGTTCCAGATCTCTTCTCTGGAACGGTGGAAGTAGATGAGACCTATCTGGGAGGCCAGTGGAAGAACAAACGGAAGACCATCAGAGAGGGGGGAACAAAACGAGGGAGAGGTACAAAGAAGCAACCAGTTTTTGGAATCCTCTGCCGCAATGGGACTGTCTGGGCCGAGGTTGTAAATGACGTCGAGGCCGGGACACTGCAACCACTCATAACCCAACAGGTCTCTCCCGGATCCATCGTCTGTTCTGACACCTGGAGGGCATACACAGGTATCGCATCGCGAGGATTTGTTCATCGATTGGTGAATCACGGAGAGAGACAATATAGCGACGGTAAGGGGAGTCATATCAATGGACTAGAAGGATTCTGGGGTTATCTGAAACGGAAACTTGCTTCGAAAGGAGGAATACGACGAGAGAAATTACCGTTGTATTTGGGAGAGTATGTTTGGCGATATAATCACAGAAACGATAGTGATAAGATGAAAGTGAAGCGTATTCTTGAGTTGTTAGAAAGGGAGGTTAGTGGCTAGATTGTCACTATACCCAAAATTATACTATTATTGCGCATCTGCGGAATAAAAGGGAATCCACTCACTTCTCCCCCATATCCAGGTCGTCGATCTCCTCGATAGCTCTTCTTTCGTCGTTTGAAGGAATTGGACAGGTCCGAATGGATCGGATAGTCCCTACGATGATGGAGATGACCGCAAACATGGAGAGCCCGATAATTGCCAGCACCACGATCTGGAAATTGTCCTTGACAATAGGAATGTTACCAAAGAAATACCCCGCAAGCAGGAATCCAAGAACCCAGAGTATCCCTCCCATGACATTATACGAGAGGAACCACCGGTACTTCATCTTCCCAATCCCTGCGAGGAACGGTGCGAAGGTCCGGATGAACGGGATGAAACGGGCGATCACGATGGTCAGGCCACCGTATTTTTTGAAATAATCCTCTGTCTTCTCGATATGCTCGTGTTTCACGATGCAGTATTTCATTGTCAGTAATTTTTTGCCGGCCGTGTGTCCGATCCAGTAATTTGCCGTGTCACCCAGGATTGCTGCAATCGCAAGGATTATGATGAGAATCTCGAGGTTGAGAACCGAGGTTCCTGCAAGGGTGCCGGCCACAAAAAGGAGCGAGTCCCCCGGGAGATATGGCATGAACACAAGGCCGGTTTCGCAGAATATGATAAGAAAGAGTATCAAATATACCCAGAAACCGTATTCCTGGACAAGTCCGGGGAGATACTGGTCGAAATTGAGGATAAAATCAATCATATGGTTCCCCCGTTTTCCTGTATATCATGGTGCGGGTTGCTTTTTAATTCTTAGATTGTATAATGCGTGATTCCTGATACCCTTTCTCATGGTATCCCTTTCACCAGATCACGGCGAGAAATCATGGATTCTGTGGAAAAAATGGATTAAAGAAGGAACATCGGCGCAAAGACCACCGAAACGATTGACATCAGTTTCAGGAGGATGTTGAGTGCGGGTCCTGCGGTATCCTTGAATGGATCTCCCACAGTGTCGCCTGTGACTGCTGCCTTGTGGGCTGCAGAGCCTTTCCCGCCCATGTGACCCTGCTCGATGTACTTCTTTGCGTTGTCCCAGGATCCCCCTGTGTTTGCCATCATCACAGCGACGATGAACCCGGTTGCAATCGAGCCGACAAGGAGACCGGCAAGAGCGTGGGTTCCGAGGAGGAGCCCGACTACGAGGGGTGCGGCAATCGCGAGCACACCGGGGGCAATCATCTGCTTCAGGGCAGCGTTCGTTGAGATCGTGATACAGGCACTGTAGTCAGGTTCGGCGTTTCCTTCCATGAGTCCGGGGATATCCTTGAACTGCCGGCGGACCTCCTGGACAATGAACCCCGCAGCCTTTCCGACCGCGGTCATTGCAAATGAGCAAAAGAGGAATGGGAGCATTGCACCGATCAGGACACCGACAAAGACAACCGGCTCAAGCATGTTCACGATTTCAAGGTTGACTGCCTGGGAATATGCAGCAAAGAGACCGAGCGCAGTCAATGCTGCACCGCCGATGGCAAAGCCTTTCCCGATGGCAGCAGTGGTGTTTCCGACAGCATCAAGGGTGTCGGTGATTCCCCTGACCTCCTTTGGTTGGTGGGACATCTCGGCGATACCGCCCGCGTTATCGGCAACAGGACCATAGGCATCCACTGAGAGTGTGATTCCCAGGGTTGCGAGCATTCCTACGCCGGCAATAGCCACACCATACAGGCCGGCCTGCTGTGCCGCGATAAGAATTGCAACGACGACAATAAGAACGGGGAAGACCGTACTCTCAAAACCGACCGCAAGTCCGGTGATGATGTTTGTTGCAGCTCCTGTCTCGCAGGAATTTGCGATCTTTCTGGTTGGTGGGCGCTCGTAGGATGTGTAGTATTCCGTAATGAGACCGATAAGGAATCCGGCGACGAGTCCCGCGATCGTTGCCACAAAGACCCCGATGAACTGCGGGCCGAGTATCATCGTGACTAGGAAATAGGCGGCGATGACGGTGAGGATAAGGCTTGCAAAGGTTCCCGCGTTGAATGCCTTGTGGATAGCACTGCTCTCATTCTTGTTGCTCCTGACAAAGAAGCTCCCGATGATTGACGCTATGATGCCGAGACCGGCAATGAACATGGGGAGAAGGACCAGGTTCATTGAAGATACTCCCACGAACTGGGTTGCCGCCAGGAGAGAGACGCCCATCAGCATGGTTGCCACAATGGAACCTACGTAGGACTCATAGAGATCGGCCCCCATCCCGGCAATATCCCCGACATTGTCTCCCACGTTATCAGCTATGACCGCAGGATTCCGCGGGTCATCCTCGGGGATACCTGCTTCAACCTTACCTACCAGGTCAGCACCCACATCGGCAGCCTTGGTGAAGATACCTCCACCGACACGGGCAAAGAGAGCGATAGAACTCGCACCCAGGGAGAACCCTGAAAGAATATTAATAATCTCTGAAAGACCGAGCGTGGTGAATGAGTTCAACGTGAAGAAGAGAAGAGAGAGGCCGAGCAGCCCGAGACCCACCACAGTAAGTCCCATGACTGTTCCGCTTGCATACGAGACGCGGAAGGCTTTTGCCATCCCCTCTCTCGCAGCGTTGGTGGTCCTGACATTGGCCATGGTTGCCGCAGTCATCCCAACGAACCCTGCGGTTGCAGAGAGTATCCCGCCGACAAGGAATGCCACCGAAGTGAGGGGGTGGATCCCTGGTGCGAGATAGAGCACTATCGCGAGCACGACCATGAACACAGCGATTGCCTTGTACTGGCTCTTCAGATAGACCATCGCCCCAAGGCGTATGGCACTGGCAATCTTCTGCATCAGTTCAGTCCCTGTGCCTTCTCTTTTCATGACCATGAAAGAGTACCCGGCAAAGACCAGGCCCAGCAGGGCACAGACGGGAACAATGAAGAACATATCCATACCTATAAAACCTCCGGAGAATGTGCCATTCCCCATACATACCAGATGATTATCTCAAATCATTCGACGCAGGGGCATAAAAAACCACATGAAGTCGTTTGGAAAGATTCGTCCATAATCGCGATATGAAAAGGAACAATCCATGCAGGTGAACATTTCAATATATCGATGAGAGGAAAAAATCATCCGCAATGTGAAGAACCGTAAATAAAACGGGTATCAGTTGAAGTCCATGACCCGTGAATTGAGGGTTTGCAGGTCGAGGAGAATTGCTCTCGCGGGAGTGGGTGTGATATTCATCTGCTTCTGGAATGCGGTCTGCGCCTGCCAGGTGCCCGAGTTTACGCAAAGTACTCCCCTATACTCGGTAATCCCCATGATGTGGACATGGCCGGTGTGCAGGACTTCTGGAACAGGATCGATGATCAGGTGATCCTCGGTTCCAGCCGCGATAGGGGTTCTTTTTCCGTACGTGGGGGCAAGATGGCGTCTCTGAAGCATCCCCATCATCATGGGTGCGGCATTTTCGTATGAAGCACCTGGGACAAGGCTGATGAAATCATCGATAGACCTGCCATGGTACATCTGGACCCGGACTCCCTGGAGGCTGACAAGAGCAGGATTTTCAACCATGATACAATTGGATGGGAAGTTACTGGTAAATTCGGAGGGAATTGCCGGCTGTGGCTCGGCGGCCCTCACCACATCGTGGTTACCTGGGGAGATGATGACCTTGATCCGGGACGGAATATCCCTCATCATTGAACCGAAGACCTCATACTGCTCATAGATATTCTTGATGGTCAGTTCCTGCTCCTGGTTGGGGTATACCCCAATCCCGTCCACCAGGTCACCTGCGATGAGAAGGTATGATACATCGGAGTCCGAGATCCAGTCGGCAAAGCGGTTCCATGCTCCATCGAGGAACGTGTCGCTCCCGACATGGATGTCAGAGATCAGTACCGCCTGGCCCGGGTCGCCACTTTTGAAAGGTGCATGGGTCAGCGGAATATCCGGTCTGAACAACTGCTCGGCAAAAAAGAGGCGCCCATCAGCCGAAAGGGTTCCTTTTACCCCGATAACCTCATCCGGAACGAGGGTCTCCGCATCAGAGAATTGAGGGCGCTCCTTGTGGAAGAGCACTGGTATGGAAGAAGTGGGATCCTCGACTTCAACGAGGCGGTGACCGTTGGTCGTTGCCTTCGCTTCCATCACAAGACCCATGATGGTGCAGGCCTCCTGCCGGTAGCGTGATCCCTTTTTGAGCGCTTCGATGGGCATCGGGGCGGCTCTCACACGAATATATTCCCCCAGGCGCTGGTACCGATCCCGGAAATATTTCGTATAGTCCGTGATATGAGCGATACCGCGTGTGGTACCTGCAGCACCCTGAACAACATCGCACTGTGGGTCGGCGAGAAACCTGCTCCCGTCACGGTCCTGGTGAAGTCCGGGGATATGCTGGATTGAGACGACAATGGTGTCTCCCGGGACATTCGCGATGATGCGGTCGATCAGGTTGGGATCATCTTTCTCGGAGAGGTAGCGGACCACCTCGGGGTGAACCTGCATCTTGGTCGCTAAAAACCTCTGCACAATGGTGGCCGCATCGAGCATTGATCATATATCGACCTGACTGGATAAAGTGCTTTTTAGTCTTCTCATGAGCACGGAAAATCCCGAAAAAGCGGAGGAATCCGGATAGATGGTGAGTGCAATCCCTTATTATCCTCCGGAAGAAACATTCAAAGTCCAACTATGTCACGCCAGCAGCCCGAAGAGAGGGAACCCAGTCTCCTGGAAAAATTCAAGACAAGCGAGAATGCCTGGGTTTCACTGGCAAGAGAACTGCTCTGGGTTGCGGCAGTGGTAGGGAGTATTGCCCTTATCCTTTTCCTCATCTCTGGAACGTGGCCTGCAGTCGTGACCATCGAATCCGAGAGCATGGTTCCCAATATGCAGGTTGGCGATCTGGTTTTTGTCGTGAGCGCCGACAGATTTGGTGAGCTGCAGAGCTGGACCAGTGCGAAGGAGATTGGGTACCAGAAGTATGGAGACTACGGCGACATCCTCATCTATCGCCCGAATGATGCACCGAATCCCCCGGTGTATATTCCATTCCTGACTCAAGGGGTGCATCCCATTATCCACCGTGCAATGGATCGCATTGAGTCCGGCGAGACAATCCCCAAGTATTACAATCCTTTCCGCGGTCAGACAACGCCTGTCCGGTATATACCTGCGACCATACAGAACAACAGCCTGGTCCTTGAGAACGGAACTGTTGTAACACCTCAGAATGCAGATCCGTCAAACGGGTATCTCGTCCAGACAACACTTCTCTCTCCCAATTCCGGGTACATCACCAAGGGAGACAACAACCAGGTGAGCGACCAGGGAGGATACCTTTCATCGGTATCCGGGGAGGTAATCATGCCCGTGAAGGATGAATGGATCGTTGGGAAAGCGCTCTTTTCCATTCCTCTGCTCGGGTATCTCCCCCTGAACATAGTTCCTGTCGCGATCGTCCTCATTGCCCTGATGCTGGTCTGGGAATACGTCGCCGGAAAAAAGGATAAGGGGATTGAAAAAAGGGAAAAGGAAAAGAAGCGGGTGAAAGGGAAGAAATAGGAGAAGATCTCTTCCCATGGATCTCGATTCACTGCTCTCCGATGTTTCGGCCGGACACCGTCTCTCGGAAGAGGAGGGACTGTTTCTCCTCAGCACGAGAGGCAGGGACATTTTCAAGGTGTGCGATACAGCCGATATGATGAGGGAGGAGAAGGCCGGGCCTGCAGTGACCTATGTCCGCAACCAGAACCTTCACCTCTCGAATATCTGCAAAAATCTCTGTGGTTTCTGTGCATTCGGGAAAAATGCAACAGATCCTGGGGCCTTCTGTGACGATGACGAGACTATCCGCCGGAAAGCACTCCTTGCAGCCAGCAGGAAGGTCAGTGAAATCTGTCTCCTCTCTGGGGTTCACCCGGATTTCGACACCGACCGGTACGTGAAGATCATCTCCGTTGTAAAGCAGGCGGCACCTGAAATCCATATCCATGCATTCTCCCCCGATGAGGTGAACCATGCCGCGACACAATCAGGAATTACCACGAGCGAGGTCATCACCGCATTCAGGGATGCAGGTCTTGATACACTCCAGGGAACGGCAGCGGAGATTCTTGTGGATAGTGTCCGGGGGATCATGTGCCCGGCCAAGGTTTCAACCAAACTCTGGGTAAAGATCATCAAGGAAGCTCATCGTCTCGGTGTGCCCAGCACGGCAACCATCATGTATGGTTCCTGCGAGACTCCAGGAGACAGGATTGCCCACCTCTCGATCCTCCGCACCATTCAGGATGAGACAGGTGGTTTTACTGAACTCGTCCCCCTCTCTTACCTCCACCGGAACACCCGGCTCTATCTTGAAGGAAAAGCTCCTGCAGGTGCCACGGGAAGGGAAGATATTCTTCTTGTTGCAGTCTCCAGGTTGTTCCTGGACAATTTCAGGAACATCCAGGCATCGTGGGGGAAACTTGGAGTAAAACTGGGCCAGCTGGCCCTGCTTGCCGGTGCAAACGACCTGGGGGGCACCATGTTCTCAGATGATGTGTCTGCGAAAGCGGGAGCAGGGGATGCAGAGTATCTCGATCCTGCAGAGATGGAGCGGTTGGCGGTTGACATCGGGCGAGTCCTTTCACGGAGGCTCACGGATTACACGCTCCTCGATGCTCAGTCACCAGTCCATGAATAAAAAATACCCCTCTCTTCACGACATGTGCTGAGTTTCCCGTCACTGGACATCTCTCTGAGTATTTTTCCGACTTCGTGGAGATGCAGTCCGGTTGCTTCTGAAAGGTCTTTTGCCGTACTGGGACGGCGTTTGAGGATATCACGGATAATTGCAGCCGCGTTCTCGACACAGGAGGGACGCGGACCCCCATAGACGACAGATTTTATTGGCTCTGATCCGGGAAGGCCCATCAGGCGGGCAGCTTCTGCGAGTTCTTCATGTGTGGCAGGACTGACCCACGGTTCTGTTCCCGGGCGGTCCAGGGTGTTAAGCTGGACTCTCTCGGGCCTGATGTCCCGGATCGTCGCACCCAGGGCTGCAAGGCCCTCACGCTCCATATTGATCCCGGGAATCAGGAAGACCTCGAGCCAGATCTCCCCCTTGTAGACTTCCCGGAAATCGCGAAGGCCATGGATGACTTTCTGTATAGTGAGTCCGGGTGCGGGCCTGTGGATCTTCTGGAATGACTCCTCTTCGACAGTTGAAAGGGTGGGGAGAATCACATCAGCAGGGATGAGTTCTTCCCGGACCGCCGGGTCCCACAACATGCTGCCGTTTGTGAGGACCGCGAGTGGATAGGAAGAAAAATTGGATTTCACATACCTGATTATCCTGCCAAGCGAGAGGGAAAGGGTCGGTTCACCGGAACCTGACAGGGTAATGAAATCAAGATCAGGTGTTGGAGAGAGAAAAAGGGCGAGCTCCTCCTCTATCTCATGAGGGGGGAAGTATTCTTCCCTTGTTGTTGTGCGGTGGGTTGTCGAACCGACCTCACAGTATACACAATCATACGAACAGGTCTTATGCGGGACCAGGTCCACTCCAAGCGATCGTCCCAGGCGTCGGGATAAGACAGGTCCGAAGAGATGGGAATAACCCATAGTGATACCAGATGAGGCGACAGGTTTCTTATAGACTTGGATGATGGCTTGTTGAAAATACGACTGGAATTTGATAAAAACCAAATGTTCATTATTATTGCCTACCTTTTTAATCTCCAGTCATGGCAGGTTCGAATTCTGTCCGGTATCAGTTCATTGGCGTGATTCATTCACCCTTCACAGACCAGAAGGATACACCAATTCAGAGTATTTTTTCGAATGCACAAGGGATGGTTGAGGTATTTCCACCCTTTGTGAAGGGCCTGGATGGTCTTTCGGAGTTCTCCCACCTCTACCTGATCTATCATTTCCACAAGGCAACGCCGGGGCGACTCGAGGAAACTCCGTTTCTCGATGGTGAGAAGCCCAGGGGGATCTTCTGCATCCGGCATTACAACAGGCCAAACCCTATCGGTATCTCAATTGTGGAACTGGAAAAGGTTGAAGGGAACTGCCTGTTCGTCAAGGGTGTCGACGTCCTTGACGGCACCCCGCTTCTTGATATCAAACCGTACGTGGTGCGGTTTGACAATCGTGAAAATGCAAGGAGTGGTTGGGTGGATAAGAAGCCAATAAAAAACATCCAGGATATGGAGGCAACACCGGGCCGGTTGCTGGACAGGACCCGGGATCCATGAGAACGAGGTACGATACCCACACATATATGCTCATATGAGTAAAAATAACCAGTATGTTAGTCTGTATCACTTCGAAAGGCCCGACGCCTGAAAACCCTGTAGAGGAGAGGTTTGGAAGATCGCCATACTTCCTTTTCAAGGATACCGAAGGTGGCGACTGGAGTTCTGTTGCAAACAAGTTTGCCGACGCAGCAGGGGGCGTCGGACCCAGAGCTGCCCAGACAGTCATCGACAAGGGAGCTCATGTACTCATTACAGGGAACATCGGGGGAAATGCGCTCCCGGTTATCCAGGCAGCAGGGATCGAGATATACCAGTACAGGGATAGCGGGACTGCTGGAGAGGCATTTCAGAAATACGTCGAAGGCCAGCTGAAAAAATTCTCCTGAGGATCTCATGAGACTGGTGATCGCCAGTGGTAAAGGGGGAACCGGGAAGACACTTGTTGCAGCAAACCTTGCAGCATCGCTCGCGGCAGAGCGGGAGATAGTGCTGGCAGACTGTGATGTCGAAGAGCCAAACCTTCATCTGTTCTTCCCATCGGAGGAGGAAACACTCCCTGTGATGACAGATGTACCCGAATTTGATAATTCGCGGTGCACAAAGTGCGGTAAATGCGGGGAGTTCTGCCAGTACGGGGCGATTGTAGTCCTTAAGGACCGGATCATGTTCTTCCCTGAGATGTGCCACGGGTGTGGTGGGTGCGAGATAGTCTGCCCTGAAGGAGCGATTTCGCTCAAAAAGCGACCCATTGGTCACGTTGCATTTTCGGCACCGAGGGAAAGAATCATCCTTGTGACAGGGGTTATGAACGAACGCGAGGTCATGAGCCCCCACGTTATCAGGGAGACACTGGCATATACTGCCGGACACCCCCTTATCATCTGCGATGCGCCTCCGGGTACTGCCTGCCCCCTTGTGGAGACTCTTGAAGGAGCTGATGCCTGCGTTTTTGTTACCGAACCAACCCCGTTCGGACTCCACGATCTAAAACTTGCTGCAGGCGTTGCGGAGGTGCTGGGGATACCTTCCGGGGTGGTAATCAACAGGAGTATGGGGGATGACGAAATTATCCGCGAATTCTGCCAGTCGAGAAATCTCCCTGTCCTCATGGTCATCCCGTTTGACCGCGAGATTGCAGTGGCGGCGAACAGCGGTGACCTCGTGATTGAAAAGATACAGGGAATGAAAACCCGGTTCATTGAACTCTTTGAAAAGGTTCGCGCTCTTCCGGGGGTGGAATGATGCTGCAGGTTGCAGTACTCTCCGGAAAGGGTGGCACGGGAAAGACGGTGGTCACTGCAGCACTTTCGGATATCCTTCCCGGGAGGAAAGGCTTTGCAGATTGTGACGTGGAGGCCGCAAACCTTGCCCTTCTCCTCGGTCCCCGGGAAAAGAGCAGGATTCCATTTTTCGGCTTGAAAAAGGCGACTGTGCAGAAAGAGATATGTCAGGAGTGCGGTCTCTGTACAGGTGTATGCCATTTTGGGGCCATCCGCCAGGACCCGTCAGGCATTATCACCATAGATCCAATACGCTGTGAAGGATGTGCGGTGTGCAGGGAGGCATGCCCGGCAGGAGCCATTTCCCTTTCCGATCACCAGAATGGAGAGATCATACTCGCGGATACGGATCATGGACCTCTTGTCTACGCAGAACTTCATCCGGGCTCCGGGAATTCAGGGCTCCTGGTTCACGAGGTGAAGAAGGTGGCCCTGAAGGAGTCAGATGGACGCGATCTCCTTATTATTGACGGTCCGCCAGGGATTGGATGCCCGGTTATCTCGACGCTGAGCGGGATCAATGCCGCTATATTTGTTACCGAACCCGGCATCGCGGCACTGCATGATCTGCGCAGGTTGGTTGCTGTCTCTGCAGGATTCTCACTCTCGTCGTTTGTCGTCATAAACAGGGCGGACCTCCACCCCGGGTTTGCAAAGGAGATAGAATTGTTCTGTAAAGAGAAAGGAATTCCTGTAATCGGGAAGATCCCGTTCGATCCCACCGTGATCGAATCGGTGAGAGAGGGGGTCCCTGTAACCAGACGCGAATGCGCGGCGTCCCATGAATTAAAGAACATTGGCAGGCGGCTTATGGAGGAGCTTTTACATGAACCCGGGCGTTCAGGATGAAAATTCCCACAGAGGCCGGCCAAGGATCCGGAGGAAATCCGGGAAGAGAATGTGGGGGAGATGTTTTGAACCATGCCGGTTCGAAGGAGTTGACTCTACCGGGCAGGTGATCCTTCGTCAGGACGAGCTCGAGATCTTAAGGCTGATTGATATTGAAGGGCTTTCACAGGAAGAAGCATCGGAGAAAATGGGCATCTCACGACGAACATTGTGGCGTGACCTGCAGGAGACCCGAAAAAAATGTGCAGAAGCGCTGATTTACGGAAAGAAGATCACCCTTGCCGGATGCGCCGGGAATGAACAAGGCTTTTGTCACAGGCAGAGAAGAGAACCCCCTGATTCACCTGGCGGAAGTGACGATATGAAAGAGTCCTGATGGATCAGGAGAGGAGATCCAGCGCCTCTTTTCCCGTCATCCCCACAGCAACCCCCAATCCCCGTGCATCAGCGTTGGCGTCTTTCACAATCCCCTCCAGCAGGTCAGATATTGTGGTGATCGATGGTCCTCCGGATGGCCTCACTCTCGCTGCAGCATACCCGAACTTTTCAAGAGCAGTAACATCGAATGCCCCGCATCCGAGGAGACCGCGCGCAGCAACCACGCCTACCAGATTCACCGGCCCGATGGCGATGACGAATCCTTTTCCCTCCGAATTACGGAGAGGCACTGGTTCTTCATGCATACTGATGATCTGGTGTTTCCTGGTGATGAATGCCATGGAGTGTGGCTTTATATTCAGAACAGCACTACTCAGTCAGAGGATCCATGTCAACCAGTAGCATGGCGATATCATCCAGCATCACAGGAAACGACCTGGAACACTTACTCAGCGAAGTCCTAGAGGGTCATCGCCTCACAGACGAAGAAGGGCTTTCGCTTCTTTCGGTGAGGGGCAGAGATTTATGGAGGGTTGCCGCGGCAGCAGATGAACGGCGAGCCCGGGTGGTGGGAAACACTGTTACATACGTAAGAAACCAGAATATCAATGTCACCAATATCTGCATCAACTCCTGCGGATTCTGCGGGTTTTCGCGCAAGAAAGGGGATCCCGACACGTACTATTTTCCCTGCAGTGTTGTGAGGGATAAGGCAGCACTTGCACTCTCGCGTGGAGTCACCGAGATCTGCACTGTTTCTGGCCTGCACCCGGATTTTGATGCGGAGTCTTACCTTGAGATCATCTCCTGCATCAGGGAAGGGGCTCCAGGTGTTCATATCCATGCAAGCAATCCCATGGAGGTTGCGTATGGTGCCCGTCAGAGCGGCATTTCAACGCGGGAGATGCTGGAATTGATGAAGGACGCGGGTCTTGGTTCGCTCTGCGGGACCGCCGCAGAGATCCTGGTAGACGACGTGCGAAAGGTCATATGTCCGGGGAAGGTTACCACTGCTGAATGGGAGCGGATAATCAGGGAGGCGCATTCGCTTGGCATCCGGTCCACTGCGACCATCATGTACGGCCACTGTGAAACCGCTCTCGATCAGATACGTCACCTTGCCATACTCAGACGGATCCAGGATGAAACAGGCGGATTCACAGAGTTTGTCCCGCTCAGTTTTATCCATCGTGAAACTCCCATGTTCAAAAGCGGCCTGGCCCGGGCAGGAGCCACGGGGCGCGAAGATCTCCTGATGATCGCGGTCTCCCGTCTTTTCCTTGACAATATCCCCCACATCCAGGTCTCGTGGGTGAAACTTGGTCTTAAAATGGCACAACTCTGCCTGCTTTCGGGTGGAGACGACCTGGGTGGGACGATGTTCGAAGAGAGTATCTCAAAAGGGGCAGGAGCGGTGAATACCGATTATCTTGACCCGGAGGAGATGCGGAGGATTGCTGAGGATGCCGGAAGGATTCTCCAAAGAAGAACCACCCTTTATACCCCGATTTAAGGAATCACCAGAACTGGTACCAGGGTCATCACTATCGCGTGAATAGCTCCCTGTCCCTTACTTCCGCAATGAAAAACAAGATGAGGCACTTTCCAGGGAGCCTTTTGATGCGGTATATTCCGGACAACCGGCTTTTTTGGATGTGATGGGGACTATGTGATTGTTGGAAAAAGGAATTAATCGTGGGGCTTTAAAAGCTGTACGATCTTATCCCCGATAACCTGGGCTCTTTTCAATCCTTTCTGGTCTTTTTCAATGTCCCCTTCGAGGTAGCCCTTACCCCTCACCCATCCGAGGTAAGAGAACTCATGGGCATTTAAGAAACCCTCGAGGGTCTCGATCGTTCTTGCGCCCCCTTTGTTGGCGCAGACTGCGACTGCGACTGCCTTCCTCCCTGATAGTTTCCGGCGATGGTAGAGGGAATAACTGCGATCGATAAAATTTTTCAGGTGACCGCATACATCGAAATAATAGGTCGGGGAACCGATGACCAGGACTTCGCAATCCAGGACTTTCTCCATGATCTCCCCCCAGTCATCATTCCTGATCACGCACCAGTCCTTCTCCTTGCACTTCTCGCATCCCAGGCAGGGCTTGATGTCCTTTCCTGCAAGTGATATGAACTCGGTCTTGATTCCTGCCTTTTCACAACGCTCCAGAACTGCCTTTACCAGAAGGGTTGTGTTGCCATCCTTCCGCATACTCCCTGAGATACCCAGCACGCTCATGAACTAACACTTAACCTTCTACTTTTTGATTGTTTTGCTAAGCGCAGAAAGGCCAAGAATTGCCGCGGTATCGGGGATTATCTCCCCAGGATCAAGGGCAAACGAAAAGAGATGGGTGGTGCAGAGGCAATCGCTGCACCCAAAACCCCGGACCATATCCCCGGGAATCAGTGATGCCAGGTGGCATTCCAGGCGTTCTTCAGTGGGAAAACAATGAACGCGTACAAGAGAAAATTTGTCTGACATCAGGAGATAGTCAATGTGCCACCTGGGCTTCCTGATATCACCAAGGGCACACCGTATGTGCCGGGTAACACGGGCAAGACCTCCGGGGCCCAGCGCCGAGCCCACATAGACATGGAACCCTGCGCGAAACGTAACTCTTCCCAGGGCTCCAATGCTCAACGAGCAGGCCGGATTCCTGAGCACAATGCAGTAGATCCCCTTATGCATACGTGATACGGAGCAATTCTTTCGCAGCAAGGATATGGCGTGTTCCTCCCTTCTGCACGGGCGAACCATGGCCGGGGTAGAGCCCCTCTATTTCTATCCCCGACAGCCGTTCGAGCGAATTCATCAGATCTGACCGGCTCCCTCCCGGGAAGTCGAAGCGTCCGAAACCCCCGTCGCAGAAGACAGTATCTCCCGAAAGAAGGACCTTTTCATCAGGGGAGTGGAGGCAGATGCTCCCGGGAGTATGGCCCGGAGTGTGTATGACAGTGAGATCTCCCACCCGGTCACCATCCTCAAGCAGCCTGTCAGGGAGATGCTGGGGAGCATGTGCCCCGAAATGCATGGAGAGTGATACCGCATCACTCGAAAGTCCCGGGGCATCAAGCCGGTGAATGCTTACTGGTGCATCGCACATGGATGCAATCTCGTGCACGTGTGCGATATGATCATAATGGCAGTGGGTGAGCACGATCTCGTTGATGTGGTCCCCGTATTGCTCAACAGCGGTAGGAAGTATCCCTGCATCCACCAGCACATCTCCGAAGAGATAGGCATTCCCGAGAAACCCTCCGCCCGGTATCCACCTGACAGGCATGGTAGAATAAATTTAGTTCGCACACCAAATGTGTGTTATGCCCAGCCTCATCCATGAATGCCTGGCGGGGATCCCCTCTGTCGTGGACACCGTGGCCAGGATGGAGGGGATCAACCCTCGGGCAGCCGCACGCTCGGTCGCCCGGGGCAGGCTCGTGATTCCTGCCAACCCAAGGAGAACACACCGGCACTGTGGTATCGGAGAAGGATGCAGGGTAAAGGTCAACGTGAATATAGGGACATCTGGTGAGCGGTGTGATATCTCCCTTGAGGAGGCCAAGGCCCGCGCGGCCCTGAAGAATAATGCTGACACCCTGATGGATCTCTCTACCGGAGGGGATCTTGCAGCTATGCGGAAGATGGTCCTCTCTATGGACGTCCCGGTGGGAACTGTTCCTATCTACGAGGCTGTCCGGAGGGCAGGGAACGCAGCCGATGTCGATTCCGATCTCCTTTTTTCTGTGATAAGGGACCATTGCAGGGATGGCGTGGACTTCCTCACTCTGCACTGCGGAGTGAACCGGGAGGTACTCTCCACCCTTTACTCGGATCCCCGGATAATGCCCGTCGTTTCCAGGGGAGGCGCATTCCACGTGGCCATGATGGTACAGCGGGACGAGGAAAATCCCCTTTATGCAGAGTTCGACTACCTACTCGAGATACTTGCGGAGTTTGGGGTTGTTGCGAGCCTTGGGGATGGGATGCGGCCGGGGTGCCTCCAGGACGCGGAACGGCACGCCAAGACGATGGAGTACCTGAACCTTGGGAGACTGGCGAACCGCGCCCTGGATGCGGGTGTACAGAGAATGATCGAGGGACCCGGGCACATTCCGCTCCCACAGGTTGAATATAACATCAAGGTTATCAAGGAAATTACCAACGATGCTCCGCTTTACCTTCTCGGTCCGCTAGTCACCGACATTGCTCCGGGGTACGATCATCTCGTTTCAGCAATTGGAGGTGCGAATGCTGCGATGCATGGCGCTGATTTCTTGTGCATGGTCTCCCCGAGCGAACACCTGGCACTCCCGGATGTCCAGGATATTATTGAAGGAACCCGCACGGCCAGGATTGCTGCGCATATAGGGGACATCTCCCGGACCAGGGAGGGCTACAAGCATCCAAGGGAACGCCAGATGGCAGAAGCCCGGCGACAGCTGGATTGGAACTCGCAGTTTTCATTCGCACTTTTTGGGGATCATGCAAGGTCAATCCACACAAGAGACGGTGATCTTGACACATGCTCCATGTGCGGGGATCTCTGTGCAGTGAAGATGGTGCGCGGGATCTTCGGGAGAGAACAGGGTGAAAAGAAAGAGTAATTCTTCAGGATATCCGTTCCTGATCTTAACATCCTTTCTCCATCCCTGGTCCATGTAAATAGGACTTATTTCAGGAAGTCGGAGAGTTGGTTATTTCCTTGAACGGAGCTCCTTTTCCATCCTGAGCAGTCCGGCCTTGGCTTCCTCATCGCTCATTCCTGGATCCTTGAACCGGGTGAACCTTTCACATATGAGATCGGGGCACCTGCCGCAGTGCGGTAATTTTCGCATCTCAACGCAGCATTCGAAGATAGGGCACTTCTCAATTCCCACAAACTGGGTCCAGAATGGTTTGCCGCGTAAGGGGTTGCACCCCCGGCATTCAGCATCCAGGTGGTCGCAATCGCTGCACGAATACCCGCACACGGTCTCGATCTTCTTTGATTGCATGAGAAAAAATCCGGGCGCATGCAATTAAACTGGTGGAGGGCGTGGTGAAAGTGGATAGTGCTGGGAGACAGGATACTTTGGAATGTCACGAAGCCCACAGGATTCTAAAGTCATGAAAATGACCGGTGGTGGAATTATGATGATACCCAGAAGAGTTAGCGATTGACCTCAAGGAGTGCCACCCGTTCGAGAACGAGCTCCTTTATTTGTTCAGGACCCACAATGGCCAGTTCCTCCGGCGTAATAGAGAATAACGAACACAGGAACGCTTCTTTTTCGCTTGGAAGTGATTCCCAGTCCTCGTCATCAGCCGGGGAACAGCATTCATGGATATCCTCAATAGCAGCGGGCATATCCGGGCAAAGGCAGAGGTATGAAGCATTCGCACCTTCATGGACGCCAAAGGCCATACCATGGACAATCTGGCGGGAACCTGAGGCAAAAAGGAGCGTTTCCATCTCAATACTGCTCGAGATCATTGACCCCTCACTATGAGCCCTGAATGCATGGAAAAGGGCGGCCTCGACATGTGATCTTCCGGCCATCCGGCCGGAGTCAAGGAAGATGATAATTGTGTTCCACCGGGTCGCGATCTGACGAATGCGGGAAAGGAAGATATCTCTATCCTTGATGAACATCCGGACCTGGGATATAGAGCATGTGTCTCTCATTCATCCCCTTTAAAAAACGAGAGCGTGCTCTGACCGGGAACCGGCATCAGCTCTTCCTTTGGATGTTCCTCTTCGCGTATCTGGCGAAGCACCTGCGCCGCCACACCCCTGCCAAGTATTGCGGCAACCCTGGCAGTGTCTGCGTTTTTTAATTCCTCAGGACTGGTGATACCGTTATTGAAGAGACTCCTTGCTCTCACCCGGCCAATGTTCTTCAAACGGACAAGCGGGAGCAGTTCCCTTCTTACACCATGCTTCATGCATACTTCGAACTCGCGAACATCTCTTGCGTATCGTGGGACAAACATACCTGTGAGTCTCCCCGTGGCATGCATTAGCCAGTTGATGCTCTCAATCAGGTTGTATATATCCCCCGGGCCAACCGAATACCGTTCGCAGATGGTGGCTTCCGGGATCTCTGAAGCCCAGTCGCGGAGGAGCATGGCGGTTTTTAAGGCCCTGTAGAAATTTTCTTCCTCGCCAAATTCAAGATGAACCCAGAGTTCATCTTCATGTTCAAGGAGGAAGCGATCAAGGTAAGGGAGATCCCTGTTATTCACATAAAGCGTGTACATATCTGGAGTGCTGCAGAGGAGCTGAAGCAGGCCGATATCGGAATAATCCCGGGTGGAACCCATGCAGGTGACAACCGATTCAGCACCCCTGGGATCAATATACAGCTGTGAGACCACCGTTCCGTACTCAGTGGCCGAGAGCCGGGTGCCGGTCTCGACGACCATCTCGGCATCATCGAGAAATTGCAGCCCTCTTGCAGTCACAGCATCAATGAGCCTGCTTGCCTTGTGCTGGTGCTGGTAGAACGTGCGGCCTAAAAAATCCCGGATCTCATTCCTGCTGTTCACAAATTCCGACGCGATCAACGAGAGTATGTGTGTAGTCAGTGCAGATTCATTGGCTATCTGGGAATTGACATCTTCGGGGGATGCCTGGATGTAGAATTCAAGGAGTGACTGGCGCTCCTGAGCATCCTTGGCAATCAGGACAGCCTCCCCGTAGGGATCAAGACGCGGCCGCCCTGCCCTGCCTGCCATCTGGTGATACTCACGGGCAGGGATGGGAATCATTCCTTCCCCAGTCTCGTAGCGCCGGTAATCCCTTATTATGACCCTTCGGGCTGGAAGGTTGAGTCCTGCAGCGAGTGTGGGGGTTGACGAAATACACCGGATGAGGCCTTTCCTGAACCCTTCTTCAACAATAGCCCTGGCTTCACGGGGGAGTCCTGCGTGGTGAAACGCAGCGCCCGAACCCACGCATGTAGCCAGGACTTCCCCCATATCAGTCGTGGCAATCTTCATGAGCCGTTCCCGGTATTGATCCAGTACGGGATCCTCGCACTGGAGTGCTTTTGCAGCACGTTTTGCGAATGCCTCTGCGTTCTTCCGTGAAGAGACGAAGAAAAGGCACTGACCTCCTTCGGCAACGGTATCCATGAGGAGATTGATATCATCATGTTTCGAGACAGGAGCTACAGTCCGGGAATTCTGCTCAAACTGGATCTCCCCCTCCATGTAGATACCCTGCCGAAGATCGACAGGACGCCATGTGCTGGTGATGAGCGCAGCATCGAGCCAGCCGGCCAATGGCTGGGGATTTCCAATCGTTGCAGAGAGGGCAATGACCTGCATATGCGGATTCCTTGCCCTCATCTTGGTGATCACCATCTCGAGGGTTGGGCCCCGGTCAGGAGAATCAAGGAGATGAACCTCGTCGACAACAAGAAGTGAGATCTCCCGGAGCCACGTTGCCCTGTTCCGGATCAGGGAATCAACCTTCTCGCTCGTGGCTACAATGATGTCATTGCGTCCGAGGTAATCATCCCTGCGGTCGAAGTCGCCCGTTGAAATTCCCACCCTGATCCCTTTACCGCCGAACTCATCGAATTTTTCGCTTGCAAGGGCCTTTAACGGGACAATGTAGAGGGAGCGGCCCCCCCTGGATGCATGAAAATGCATGGCCATCTCCGCAATGAGGGTTTTTCCACTTGCGGTAGGGATTGCAACCAGCAGGTTCGTATTCTCAAAGAGCCCCTTCTCCACACATTCGGCCTGGGGTGGATAAAGATCCACCAGTCCCAGGGCACTGTACTTTTCTTTGAGATGCAGTGGGATTGGGAGGGTGCCAATCTTCATTTACAACCCCCCCTCTTCCACTCCATACCAAGCTAAGCGCGCATGATTAACCCAACGCGGGATAAGGATCCGGTATTCATCTGC
Source organism: Methanolinea sp. (assembly GCA_018262855.1). Taxonomy (GTDB): domain Archaea; phylum Halobacteriota; class Methanomicrobia; order Methanomicrobiales; family Methanospirillaceae; genus Methanolinea_A. The sequence goes on from JADFDO010000003.1 coordinate 153,230, forward strand.
ACTGGAAATCATCCTTTTCTTTTCCCTCGATCCAGCCTGCAGAGTTCACAACACCCGAAGCATCATCATGAACCTTACGAGTAATAGTCGAGCATGTTGAGCTTTGCGTCCTGGCGTTTCTTCTCAAGGTAAGAGAACACCGCTTCATGGGGTGCGCCTTCAAGAAGCATATCGATAGCAGCCCGGGCGATCTTAACCTGTTCCGGAAGTCCGATCAGTGCAATGGTCTTTCCCATGACGGAAATCTGGGTATTGGTCATGTGCTCGATCTGCTCCCTGGCACGTCCGTTCCGGCCGATAATCCTCCCTCTGAGACGATCCATCTGCCTCTGGTTGTCCGCAAGACCCGAGAGATCGATCACTTCAAGCAGAAGGTCCTCATCATCGAGGAGTTTGAATGCTCTCTCCGGGGAAAATCCCCTGTTTACTGCCTGGATCACTTCCACCGCACGAAGGAATGGAACAGCATCCTCCCCTTCAACCTTGACGATCCCCTCCTGACTATCGATGCCTATCGTTGTTGCGGTTCTCTCCTCGAGATCTTTCTTGATAAACCCGCCTTTTCCGATAAGAACTCCTATCCTGTTGCCTGCCACTTTCAATTCCTGCATCATTGTGTTAGTTCACCTCGTCTGAATCCCTGTGTCTCATATTTTTGCCTGCTGGGTTATCCCCGTCACTTCGGAAAATATCTCCCGCTCATCCCGGACCTGGCACTTATGACCGAAGAACCTGTTGACATTCGCGATATCCCGCACCAGGAAGTGAAGAGCCCTCGGGTGGTCGGGGGTCACTGCCTGGCCCATGTCGATCACATACATACGGTCGCCCATGAGGATATTGTATTCGGAGAGGTCTGCATGAACCAGCCCGGCTTTCTGGTAGAGGTCTTTTATAAAGGTCAGGATCTCTTCATATATCCTCTCCGGAGAATCGGGATGAGCCGACCTGAGTTGAGGAAAAGGGCGCTCCTCATACCCGAGAAATTCCATGACAAGAATGTTCCGGTCCCAGACCAGTGGTCTTGGAACCGGGAGTCCGGACTCGTATGCTCTTGTGAGGTTTGAAAATTCTTTTCTGGTCCAGGTAAAGACGATATCCTTTCTTGTCTTCCTGATCCCTGCAAATCTCCTGTCACCGATTATATACTCGCTCATTGCATTGAAATTTGCAGTTCGGATACGGTAGATCTTGATTGCAAGTTTCTCGTCTCCACGTTCAGCAAAAAACACGTTCGCCTCTTTCCCGGTGCTTATGGAACCCCCTATCGCAGTGATCCATTTCTTGTGGGCGAGGCGGTGGAGTGACACGAGTGTGATCTCATCGAGGACATCATCCCTGACTTTCAACTGGTCGACATCCTTGATACGGATCCCCATTTCCGCGATCTTTCGATCGAACCTGTCTTCGATGTTATTTCCGCTCACCAGACAAACACCTTGTTATCCAACATAGTCCCGTACATCGGCAAGGATCTCCTGCAGGTACGTCGCAACGGTCTTCTTCAGGTCGAGCGGATGGATCTCACCTTTCCTGTATGCATCCTCAAGATCAGAGTAACTCTGGAAAACCCTGTCTCCTCCGAACTTTGCCGGCCGGCGAACCCCGACTTCGGTAACCCGTGGGAATATGTGGTGCTGCAGGATCTGGAGGATGGGGTTCTCATCGCATTCGGGGGGGCAGAATGCTTTCTGGCATTTCTTCTGGATCTCCTCAGCACTGTCAGCGACCGATATATAATTCCCGCTTGAGGAGGACATCTTCTTGCCATCAAGCCCGTTGAGGATGGGGGTATGGATGCACACAGGTGAAGGATACCCGACAGATGGGAGGTGCTCGCGGGCCAGCATGTGGATCTTGCGCTGGTCGATTCCCCCTACCGCGGCATCAACGTGAAGCCTGGCGATATCTACCATCTGCATAATGGGGTAGATCATCTGCGATACCGTAGGAGCCTCCATCTGGCGGCCAACCTCGTCCATACTCCGGGTCGCCCTGTTCAGGGTGATCTGCTGCGAGAGACGCAGTACCATCAGTTCATAGTCCCTGTCAAGTTGCAGGTCGGAGCCAAGCACATACTCCACATCGCGAAGTCCCAGCCCCTCGAAGCACCTGCGGTTGTACATAGCGAGCTCGGCGACCTGTTCCATCGTCCCCTTCCTGTTCAGGAAAGCATGCAGGTCAGCAAGGAGTACAACCACATCGAAACCGGCATTCTTCAGGTCAACCAGCTTGTTGACGGTCACAAGATGCCCGAGGTGGATCTCCCCGCTCGGCTCGTACCCGGCATATACCCTCTTTGTTGGACGGGTCAGGATCTCCTTAAGCTCATCATTCGTGACAACCTCAACGGTATTCCTGGTCGCCAGCTCGTATGCATCCATTGGTATAAAATGGGAAATGCTGGGTGTTAATGATTATGAACAGGATAGAGGGCAGGGCAACTGTGTGTTATGGCTTACTTGGGCTATCACACTGGATGATTTCTTTCTCTATCTGGATTAAGGCCGGGATCAGATTCAATACGGTACTAGCGCCCCTTCAAAGAACCGACATTGTTCCCGGTTCACACAGGTGCATAAAAATGAAAAAAGAGGAGCCGTTGCCCATTCAAAAAACCACATGATTCCCTTTCGGTACACACGTATACAAAATGAAAATCGCAGATGCGATTTTCATAAAAAATCAGGTGATTGCGATAAAATTCAACGCCTTGTTGGTCATGGCAACTGATTTTGCAGGATCCTTTTCAATACCGGTCATTGCCCGAATGCAATCGATATTCTCAACCACGACATCTGCCTCCTGGTGAATTGCCTGGAAGAGGTAGAGTTCCTTTCCAAGGCACGATACCGATTCCTCGAAGATCCCGTTCTCCCAGAGATCTGACCTGAAACGACCGAGATCCATGGCATATTCCTTCAGTTCGGCGGTGCTGGTGATGCCGGTCTCTTTCTTGACAAGCCCGATGCGGGGATGCTTGTCCATGATCTCAAGCACGTGATTCCTGTCAGGCTCCTTCTTGAGATCCATCTGCACGACATGCATGTGCATCATGGTGACAGGGACTATCATTGCGAGTGTCACGATGTTGATATGAGGGAGCACACTCTGAACATCCGGCCCGTGGTGGCTTGGGATATGCACTGGGTTAAGAACAATTGCGTCAATCGGTCCGCGCTTGATATCTGCGGGATCTCCACCCCTGCGGACCATGACTGCCCGGACTTTCTCAACGCCATAGGCTTTATCCATCGTGTTGATGATCCTGCAGAGGCCGGTCGTGTTGCAGGAGACTACGCGGGCAAACTGCCTCCCGATGGTATCCTTGTAGTTGCAATCCGAGTTGAAGGAGAATCCTGCAACCTCGTGATCCTCTCCTCCCTGCCATATTGCTTTTATTCCTATCTTCTCGTAGAGGGCCCTGTTCTTCACGCCGACGCCGCCGGGAGTGGCATCAACGACGATATCCGCACCTTTCAGCATGTCATCGACAGATCCTGCGACAGGAAGACCGGCTTTCTCAAAGGATCCCTTCTTGGAAATATCAGCAATATAGAGGGGATATCCCCTGGATTTCGCCACAAAGGCTTCGTGGCTTGGCCTCGTCTTGGACACCCCTATCACTTTCATGTCCTTCTGGGCTGCCACTGCATCAGCGACACGCTTTCCAATCGTCCCATACCCATTGATGGCAACTCTGATCATATGGAGAGGGAGTGGGGATGGAGGGCATTAAAGTTTGCCAATTGTGGGGCGAGGGTAACAGGGGGATGCACTCGGCTTGGAAAGACGTTGCCGGATATTTCTTCCCGGACCTGAACTCAATTGTGAAGAACAAAAATAGTCCATTCGCGAAGATAGGGGCGCTCTTCATTCTCCAGGAGGAAAATTTTCACAACGTCAATGGAGGGATCAATGGTTACCAGTGTAATGTTCAATAGGAAATATGCCTATACTACAGGATGACCGGAAGGAGCATCTGTGATTCGAAGTGATTGTAGACACCTCGGCATGATGAAAACCCGTGGAGATCTGGGCAGGGCGATAGCAGGATTTGTGCTTCGGTATTCTCCAAGGGATATCGTGCAGATGAAGCTGAACTTCTCCCGGAAAATTAGGGACATTAATCCGGGATATCAGAAAGAACTTGAAGAGGCCATCACCGGGCATCTGCAAGGTACTTACCAGGATGTGCGGCTGATGAACCAGCAGGGGACGTTCTCATCGATGCATACCTCCACACCGGAAAGCTCACCTGCATACTGGGAGATGGTTGCGAATCAGTGTTCAACGGGAGATGAGATAGAGGACCGGCTCCGCTTTCTTAAGTTCCTTCTGGCGGGTTTTTGCATGCTCGTAAAAAATACTCCCGGGCACCCGGTTGGACTGCCATTTCCGGGAGGTGACAGGGTTGAAAAAATTGATGGCGTGTATTATTGCCCCGTCAGGACAAAAGCAAACGATGTCGATGCTGCCCTCTGCCCATTCTGTCCTGCCCTCCAGACACCAGAAACAGGGTATCTTAAACCTCCGCGAAACGCGAGTGAGCACCGTAAACAGGAATACCTCAGGAACTGCTTTGATCTCCACCATTTCAATGGATAACAACGATCCCAAAGAAGATTCATATATTCATGGCAAGAGAAGAAAAACAAAGAGGAATGAAAGAAGGATGTAATGGAGCTGGATGAGATCATGGTTGACGACACGCGTGAAAGGGCAAAAAGGAGAGTTGAGGAACTGAAAGGGTTTTATTCACACCTGGCGGTTTTTCTCGTAATCAATGGTATCCTGATTCTTATCAACATCGTGACATCCCCGGGTAGCTGGTGGTTCTACTGGGTAACCATATTCTGGGGAATCGGGCTTGCGTTTCATGCATCGAGTGTATTTGGAGGAAGAAGGCTGTTCTCCAGGGAATGGGAAGAGAAAAAGATCCAGCAGTATATTGACGAAGAAAAGAACGGGAAATAACATACGGGAATGCAACCAGGGATACACTGTCATTTTTCGCTGAAAAGGGGGATAATCTGCAGATAAACGTAGAGTCGTTGGCGCCTATTGCTCTTTATCATCCTTAACTGGAGGCTGGTTGATCATCCTCCAGTATAGTCCCATCTCCCGGATTACGTTTGCAAATTCGTCAAACTGGACAGGTTTCACGATATAACTGTTGACACCCAGATCATAGCTATCCACGATATCACGTTCTTCGCGAGATGAGGTCAGCACGACAACAGGGATATTTTTGGTCTGCTGGTCGTTTTTCAGGCGCCTGAGGACTTCGATCCCATCTACCTTCGGAAGCTTGAGATCGAGGAGTATGACGCGGGGCTGGCCCCTGATATCCCTGCCCCGGTAAGGACCGGTTCCAAAGACAAAATCCAGGGCCTCCTCTCCGTTCCAGGCAACGTGAACCTTGTCAGAGAGGTTGCACCACTGGAAGACGTGGAGGATAAGCTCTACATCATTTGGATTATCTTCGACAAGAAGGATCTCAGCTGGTTTTCCCAGGTGCTCCATTGATCATCACTACTTCACAGGGGTAGAAAAAGGTTATGGATATGAACGCGTTACCCATGATGCGGCTATGGATGCAAGAAATCGAGAAAAAAGACCTGAATATGAATAGAATATAAGAAAAAGGGTAATTCTTTGAAATTGCATTGATTGGCAAATATTTATGGTGGGGTGGATTTGAACACATCACTGTTATGATCCTTGATCAGGAAAAGATCACAAGGATAAAAAAATTGTTAAAGAGCCGGCCTAAAGGGCTGACCATTTCCGATATCTCCCAGATTCTCAAGCTCAACAGGAATTCAGTTGCGAAATACCTGGAAATACTCCTCATCACCGGACAGGTTGAGATGCGGCTTTATGGGAATGCCAAGGTCTATTACCTTTCCCAGCGGGTCCCCATCTCCTCCATGCTGAAATTTGCCACCGAGTTGATCCTGATACTTGACACTGAGCAAAAGATCATCGATGTGAATGATAATTTCCTCTCGTTCTTCGGCCTTCAGAAAGAGAATCTTATTGGTAGTGACATCCGGGCAGAAAATATCCCGGGACTTGGAAAGATACCCTTTGATGCTCTTTCAGAAGAACCCGGGATGGTGGATGAGGGTAACATAGAGATCAGTGTTGCACGCAATGACAAGGAATACTGCCTTTCCCTGAAGATTGTTCCTACCGTCTTTGATGACGGGAGCAAAGGATCCACCCTGATCTTCGAGGATGTAACCCAGTCACGTGAATATGAGCAGAAACTGAAGATAAACGAGGCCAGGTACAGGGCTATCGTTGAGGATCAGACGGAGTTCATCTGCCGTTATAATAAGGATTTCATCATCACGTTTGTGAACGAGGCAATATGCCAGTATTTCGGTAGATCAAATGAAGAGATCCTTGGCTCAAATTTCCTGTCTAATATTCATGAACGCGACCGTGAGTTTGTGAAGAATAACATCCTCTCACTGAACCGGGAATGCCCGGTCCTCACCCTTGAAGAAAGGGTGATTGACCTGGAGGGGAGAACCCGGTGGCAACAGTGGACCAACCGGGCAATCTTTGATCAATCCCAAAATATCATTGAATATCAGGGTGTGGGACGCGACATTACCGAACGAAAGGAAGCTGAAGAGAACCTTCTGATTATGAATATGGCGATAGCGTCCTCCATCAACGGCATAGGTCTTGCCGATCTCGATGGGAGGATAACCTACGCGAATACTGCGTTCCTGAAAATATTCGGGGTAGCCTCGCTCGAAGAGATCCTTCACAAACCTATCGAATCGCTCGGCAATCCCAAAAATCCTGGTCCCGGGGTCAAGGACGTCTTACGGGGGCTCAGAGAAAAAGGATTATGGAAGGGTGAAATCCTCGTGATAAGAAATGATGGGACGCAGGTTCACACCCACCATACCGCGAACATGATCAGGGACAACAAAGGGGCACCTATTGCGATGATGTCCTCTTTTATTGACATCACTGAAAAAATGGAGGCTGAAAGAGAGATCCAGATAAAAAACACCGCAATTGAATCTGCAATGAACGGGATAGTCATTTTCGATCCCAATCAAAAGTTAATTTATGCAAATCAGGAATTTCTCAAGATTTTTGGGGTACTTTCTCTTGATGACATGCTGAAACACCACATGGAAAAATTTTCAAAAATCATTCAAAATATCTCGCCACCTTTTTTTGAGATTACGAAAGCACTCAATATCCAGGGAAAATTCAGCGGAGAACTCAAAGTAAAAATGCCCGATGAGGCTACAAGATTTTTCCAGGTCTCTGCAACAAGAGTGTGGGACAAAAAGGGAGAGCACCTCTGTAGTGTCGGCATATTCATGGACATCACCGACCAGAAAGTCATCGAAAAGGCCCTTAAGACAACGTATGAAAAACTGCAGGATGCGATCGAGTTCATGCCCGATCCCACCTTCATCATAAACCGCGACAGGAAGGTGATCGCATGGAACAGGGCACTGGAGAGGATATCAGGCGTCAAAAGGAACGATGTACTCGGTACGAACACCTACTCACATGCCTTCGGTTTCCTTCAGGGAAAGAGGCCCATCCTTGTTGACATCATCGACCTGCCTGCGCACGAACTGGCAAAATCGTACCCTGCAGTCCGGAGGTTCGGCGACAGCATTTTTGTGGAGACACTCATCCCCGGAAGGCCTGATGAGAAAGGAATCTACCTGTGGGGCAAAGCCACACCACTCTTTGACAGCGAAGGACGCACAATAGGGGCCATCGAGTCCTTCAGAGACATGTCTGAATGGAAAAAAGCGAAAGAATCGATGCAACCGACCAGGAATGCGACGGGAATAACTCCTGACCATGTCGCTTTTTCGTCAATGGGATTCTCCAATGGTTTGATCTGGCTTGATTCGGCGCTGGATCACCTCTCTGAAGGTGTGGCAATACTCGATAGTGACGCACGAATTATGAAAATTAATCCCTCTTTTCTCTCCCTGCTTCATCGGGACAGGGAAGAGATGCACGGAAAAGATATCTTAAGTGTCTGCAACCCGGATGATAAATCCCAGGTTATGGAGGTGCTGGACCGGACCAGAGAGAACCTGAAGAAATCGGAGATCATCAGGGTAAGACTTGGGCAGGCGACCCAGCCACTCGATGCCGAAATAACATCGCTCAAGGATGAGAAAGGGCACCATCTCGGTCACGTGATTGTCCTGGTCCAGACGATGCCCCTTCAGAGGTAGAATCCCTGGATATGGACAACCTCAAGGCTGTCTTTCGCTGCTGAATAAAGATCCAGTGGTTCTTCGTTGAGTTCGAGAAAGCGCCTTCCCCAGGGGACACTCTCAAGGATCTGGACAGCCTGCTCTGGCTCTCCCAGAATATAGAGAGCAGCAGCGAGAGCCTCAACCGACGAGAGACGCCAGGGTCTCCCGAAGTTTACTGGATTTGCGGCGACCAGGAACGGTAGCGCTCTCCTCCGTCTCCACGATCCATATGGTATGGCATCGAGGACTTCCCATGAACAGTCGAGGGCAGTAATGGAGCGGGCGATCCTGTCAGCGGGGGATAATGCCTGCTCCGCAGTGGGATCAAGGAGGAGCGTGTTCCGGGGAATCCGTGAAAGCTTGGAGAGCACCCGGATAAGGCCCGAACGCTCAAGGCGCTTCACGGTGCATTTCCGTGGATCGCAGCTGTTGTCCCTGAATGCGTAAAGGGGAATCATCTATCTCCTCTCCGTGTCTACTTTTATCAATGTACGTGTTGGTGTGCCCCTGCATCCTGGATCCATCACTCAGAGCCCAGGGTATTACCAGGGAATCTGATCTTCAGGCGTTCAGGAGAGCATCAGAGCGCTGCCGCACATTCGGGCTCGAGATAGTTCCGCTTCCATGCCCGGAGACCCTCTATCTTGGGAAGGACAGGGAACCAGGAACATTCCTCGAGAGGCTTGACACGAAGGATTTCTCATCTCTTGCAGAAAGGCTCGAAGAGGAAGTCAGGAAGATCATAGGAACTATGGGCCCCCCACTCTGCATCATTGGAGTCAACTCCTCTCCCACGTGCGGTGTTGATACGACGTATTATGGTGCTGATAACAAAGGCCCTTCGAAAAGAAAGGGGCGGGGGGTCTTCCTCAACCTATTTTCGGACATCCCTGCTCTGGATGTCATGACATTCTCAAGATACCGGGTATACCTGGCAGCACCCCTCTTTTCATCTGCTGAGAGGCGTTTCAATGTCTGGCTCTCCGATCTGCTCCATGATCACCTTTTTGAAGTGTACCTGCCCCAGGATGCAGGTGATGATGGATGTCACAGGGGAAGGGAAGCCCAGCGGGATATTTTCGCCATGCACTGCGATGCGATGACCCGCGTTGATACAGTGGTCGCAGTCATTGATGGTGCTGATGCCGATTCCGGCACCTCCTGGGAGATGGGGTACGCTTTCGCAAAAAACATACCAGTGATTGCGATCAGGACAGATTTCAGGCGGGCAGGAGTTCACGAGCATGTGAACCTTATGCTGGAACAATCGTCATGCGTGGTGAACACCGAGGAGGAACTGTTAAAGGCGCTGCAGTCTCCACTTCTTCTTGAACAACAGAAACAATGAAGGTACGCAGGAAGGTGAGAAATGCCAAAAAGGAAAACACAGGGATTAGAACAGGGGAACGAATCTTATAAAGAGATCTTGACGGTTCCGGATCTTGACCTGAAAAAGGAACGCCCCGCATCCCAGGGCATTCCCGGAACCTTCTCAAGGATGAAAAATGCCCTCTACAATAGCAGGTACATCCAGATCCTTCTTGTTTTGACCGTCATTGCGGCAGTTCTCAGGCTTTATGCTCTTGATCTTTCATCGCTATGGCTCGATGAGGCTCTCACCTACAGGTTCTCGCTCTCTCCATTTTCAGACTACTGGGGGCTGATCAGTGCAGGTGGAGAGGTGAGTCCTCCGCTTTTTTTCTGGCTGGAACATTTCATGCTTTACCTGGGTCATACTGAGACCACGCTCCGGCTCTTACCGGCGGTCTTCGGGATTCTCACCGTTCCGGTGATCTATTTTCTTGGCAGCGAATCGGTCGACAGGAATGCTGGTCTTCTTGCCGCCGCGCTCCTTGCGTTCTCACCTTTCCATCTGTTCTATTCGCAGGAGGCGAGAATGTATTCCCTGGTGCTCTTATTCCTGGCATGTGCCCTTTATTTCTTCTTCCGGGCATCGAAGGAGGAGGGTATTAAGTGGTGGCTGTTATTTGGTCTCTTTTCAGGACTGGCATTCTGGACACATTTTTACTCGGGCCTGCTCATTAGTGGAGTGTACCTGTGGTATCTTGGGGTGTCATTGAAGAGAAAGGCGAAGATACCTGATCTGAAAGGTGCGGCATATTCCCTGGCAATCCTGGTCCTCATCTGCCTCCCGCTCCTCGCAATATCATGGACAGCACTGTTTCGCATGACCTCAAGGGCACCCACCTGGGGCAATCGTGGCATTGAAGTTCTCACCACGACATTCTCACACTTCTCGGGGTATTCAGCACCTATTGCAGTCCTTTTCGTTGCCCTTTTTCTCATCGGCATGTACATGCTCTTGAAAACCCGACGTGACACCTTTACTCTCTTCACTGTGCTTTTCGTCCTTTTTCTCATCGGCAATGTTGCACTCTCGTATCTGATGCCGATGGCTCCCCGGTACTTCATTGGCATTCTTCCTGTTTTTTTTATCGGGATAGCATCGTCATATTTTGTCGTATCCCGTGTCAAACCAGACAGGAGGATCATACCCATATGCCTCGCCCTCATAATCCTGGTGAGTATTCCCGGCCTTATACATCATTATACGGTTGTTGAGAAGGAGGACTGGAGGTATGTGGCAGATCTTCTTGCGAAGAGCACCATGCCCGGGGATACTGTCGTCGTCATGCCGTCATATATGGCCAATCCATTCGATTTCTACTATGACAACGTGAGCGATGGGACAAGAGAGATCGGGCTCTCCCGTGAAGATGATCTTGTTTTGCTCACTTCCCAGAAGCAGAAAGAGAAGATATTTATCGCTTTCACTGACGATCTCAATGCAGCGGATCCGTCAGGGAAGGCGATCCAGTGGATGAAAGAGCATGCGCAGTTTGCGGGAAACCAGCGGGGCGTCTATGTATTCGTGGTGGTATGAATAGGGTTTTTCCAGTGCAGCTCATTCAGGATGTTCGGTATTTGAGGCACCTATTTGATTAGGATTGCACACCAGTTGAATATGTAGTGGTTAACGATGGGGAAGAGGATAAAAAAACCACGAGATGAATCATCCGAACCAGAAACAACGGGAACTCATCGAGAAGTGAACGAAGAGAATAAAATCTGGCATTATATCAGGGCAATCAAGACCGATTTTGCACTCCAGATCCTTGTTGCGCTCGTAATCATTGGTTTTTTTTTACGGTTCTACCATCTCGGCTTCAATTCTCTCTGGCTTGATGAGGCATTCACCTATTATTCATCCAATGAATCCATTCTCCAGATATGGGAAACGACGAAAACCGGTGATTTTCATCCGCCTTTGTTCCATTGGATCGAGCATTTCATGCTCTATTTAGGGAATAATGAATTTATTCTTCGCTTTATTCCAGCTGTGGTAGGAACTCTCACAATCCCACTCTTTTACATCTTCGGAAAAGAAGTCATGAATAAGAATGTCGGCGTAATCAGTGCAGCACTTCTAACCTTTTCTCCTTTTCATATTTATTATTCGCAGGAAGCGTACTCCTACTCACTTGTCGTTTTCGTATTTTCACTTATTCTCATCTTTTATATGAGAGCAATATGTGATAACAAAAGAAAGGACTGGATTATTGTAGGGTTGTTATCAGCTGTTGGTTTTTGGATTCACTATTATGTGGCAATACCGATCGCAGTCCTCTTCTTGCATGCAATTCTCACAAAAATTCCTGAATTTCAAAAAGACAAGAGATCTTGGAAGAATCCCCTGCTTTCGTTGATATTATTCCTGGTGTGTATTGCGCCTCTTATACTGGTGGTTATCGAAAGGTATTTTACACTCACATCAAAACCGCCCACGTATGGTGTATTTGGCCTTGCATTAATTACAGAAACTTTTATCCGGTTTTCGGCCCTTACTCCGTTGGTCGCCGTTGTATTTGTGTTGCTGTTCGTAATTGGGCTGTTTTCACTTTATAAAATCCGGAAATCCTACTGTCTTCTCTTTATTCTTCTGATAACGATTCCCTTGGGATTGAGTGTCGCTATTTCCTCGATAATGACAATGAATCCCCGTTACCTGCTCTATCTTCTGGCAATTTTTTACACTGGTATTGCCAGCAGTTATTGTATGCTCCCCAGATTTCCCTTAAAAAAATGGGTAGTTCTTCTCATTGTCATTGGAATCGCTGCAATTAATGCACCTATCCTTGCTGGATACTATCAAACACCTATTAAGGACGACTGGAGATCATACAGCAGTATTATCGCGGAAAATACCAGAGAGGGGGACTTCATCATATTAATACCCGAATACAATAAAATGCCCTTCGGATATTACTATGACAATGTAACCGATCACACTTCTGTATTTGGTGCGACCACTCCCGACCAAATTGAACAGATCGTTGCACAACAAGGAAATAATACTATAATTTATGTTCTTACGAACGATATTACCGCCGCAAATCCTGAAGGGGATACAGTGAACTGGCTAAACGAGAATACTGAAGTTGTAGGGCAGTATACGAACATTTACACCTTCATATCCTGATACTCGTCACCTGGAGAAATGCAATCTCCAGGAATATGCAATATTACTCCTTTTTTTAAGGATCAAATTATAATTGAGTAGACTTAAAGTCTGTATCAAATATTGCAGAATGATAAGCGGTTTGAGTTTACTCTTACCCCTATCCCTGTTCCTGAAGACAAACGGGATTTCACTCACTTTTTTCCAGTTCCCTTTCCCGAGGATCTCAAAACACATTCGAAATCCCCGGGGCGTGAGGTCAGCACCTGTCAGAACCCTTGTGTTGATGGCAAAGAATCCGCTTCCTGAATCAGATGCTACAGGTATCAACAACCGACCCATTATTGCAGCTCCAAAGGAGAGTATTCTTCTCGAGAGAGGCCAGTTGACAGAACCGCCCCCTGGTATATATCTTGATCCGATGACGATATCATTTCCATCGTCACGGAGTCTCTGGAGAAAAGCAGGTATCAATTCGGGAGGGTGGGAAAAATCGCAGTCTATGCACTGGACAAGCTGAGTGGGGGAGGCAAAGAATCCTTCATAAAGGGAGGGAGAAAGCCCGTGGTTTTCATACCTGACAAGAAGACTCACGTTTCTCATTGAATTCAGAAGAATTTTCACTTCTTCTATTGTTCCATCGCAGGAGTTGTCATCAACGACGAGGATGTGGCCCCGGATTCCCGCCCGAACTAAAATATCAGCGATTGCCATGATCATCTGGCGAATGTTTTCCTTTTCGTTAAAAGTGGGAATAAGTATGGTCAGATCGAAATCCTCGCTATTATTGGGTGTCTTTGACAAATAGCCAAAAATGTCGCTCAATATCTCCAATCCTCGCCGCCGTTTCAGTATCTATTGGATCAGCACCCAAGACTATAATAAATTTGGAATTCTGCTGGGCTTATTAGGGAGTGTAATTCCATTATTTTCTCGCATACAGGATGATTGAGACTCCCCATCCACGGGCTTCAAAAAATGAATCAAGTCTGATACCAAGGCTGAGCAGTGAGCGGTTCTGGAGGAGGGCAAAAAGAGGGGAGAGGAAGAAAATTGTCCTTGTCGAACATGAAGAGAAATCTTTGAAGAATGAACACAATTCCCCCGTAGAGAAGAACATGAGGTGAGTCTCGCCATAATTCCTTCCCCGGCCAAAGAGGTCCCATAATACCTCGTATAATCCCCATATGGAATGGTCATTCGGGGTAGTAATAACGACCTCTCCGTCAGGAACAAGTATTCTCCGGATTTCATTGAGCATCTCATGTGGCTGGGGAAGATGCTCGATTATCTCTGCGCTTATGACCTGATTGATGCAGTTGTCACGGATAGGTAGGTGATGCACGTCTGCCTGTATGAAGGAGGCCCGGGGGATACTCATTCCATTGGCATAGCGCAATGCTTCACGGTTGATATCAATTCCGAGAGCCATTCCCTGTCTTTGTTTCTGGAGTTCAGCAACCTGCACCCCGCTTCCACAGCCTATGTCAATCAATACGCCCTCTCTACCGACATTGAATGAATCGGAAATCTCCCTGGTTTTCCTCTGTTGAAAATAGCGCTGTACCATGAGATCCGAATGGAACGCCCGGTCATCGATATCACCGGGAGTCGCCTGGTAGTGGTCAATTAGGTAGGTTTTTCCTTTCGATTTGAAGAAAAATTCCCTGGTACCAATAGCATCAACCAGGATCTCACTTCCTCGTACAAGGAAGGCAAAAGACGCGGAAAGGGCAACAGGAATACCGATCAATGAGAAGAACGTAATTATAGCTGCTTCCTGGATGCCGATTCCTGCGGGTGAAAGAGGGATAAGCGAGAACAGGGTAAGCAGGGGGGAGAGGAAAAAGGCATCGAGAGGGGAGTGGAAGACAAGATGGAGTGACATGCCGATAAAGAACCACTGGAGTCCCCGGAGCAGCCAACCCAGGAAGGAGATTCCAAGAATCATCGGGAAGAACTGCTGTATCCTTCTTCCCTGCATCCCAAAATCGAGGATTTTTCCCCCAATCTTCCATCCTGAAATCAACACCTTGAGAAAATTAGGAGGATAGAGAAGAAGGAAATAAGCCCCGAAGATTATCGCGATAAGGACTATCGTGAGAATGAGGATATAACTGATTTGAGGAGAGAGGAGGCTTGCGTAGAGGTAGGAAATACCGATAAGAGCGACGGAGACCTTGAAAAGAAGATCATAGATATAGGTCGAGGTGATGGTCGCTGTCCCGGCATTAAGGGGGATGCCTCTTTTCCGCAGTGCCTGGGCAGTATAGAGATATCCACTCCGGAGCGGTGTGAAATCCGAAAGGATCATCCCTGCCATATGCGCCCAGAACACGAATTTCAGCCTTATTTTCTGGCCCTGATGAGCAAGAAGCCGTTTGAGCCTGATTACCATCAGGACATTATTGAGGAAGTAGCATACGAGTGCCAGCAGGAAAAAACGGAGATCCAGCGTGAAAAGAATGTTTAAAAATTCTTGTGCGGAAATAAACAGGAGTATTGCGAAAAGGAGGACTATTCCAATAAAAATCTGGATGAGAAAAACGCATCTTTTTTTCCATTCACTGGTCATTGTATTCTTCTTTCCTCATTCAGATTGACCTGGTATTAGTTCATACAATCCTCAAAATTAAGGGGACAAAACATAAATACAATTTCAGTGCCACACTTTGCTGAATTGAGATCTTTTTATTTTGATTTATATTAAACGGTGGAGATCATCTGCCTCTTGGATTCTGCCAACCGAGTACTTTTAAAAATGATTCTTTTTTTATTGGATTATGGTGAATAGTGGTATCAATATGACTCATGAAAAATCTCCACCCCTCTTTACCCTCTCGGATGTTTCAGTGGTGATGGGAACCCGGAACGAGGAAAGAGCCGTTGGAAAAGTTATTTCAGATATAAAAAATGCGACCCGTAATCTGGCCGAAATTGTAGTAGTGGATGGGTCGTCCGACAATACTCCGACAATCGCAGAACAGGCGGGTGCACGTGTCATCAGGCAGGAACCACGTGGATACGGGATTGCGGTAAAGGCAGCATTGCTTGCATCCACGAGGAACGTTATTATCACTCTCGATTGTGACGATACCTACCCTGCTGAGCAGATCCCGGAATTCCTTGAGAAGATCAATGAAGGGTATGACGTCGTGAGCGGCTCAAGACTTTTAGCAAAGAATGAAAATATGACCAGGTTCAACCATTTCGGGAATGCAATGTTCGCGAAAATAACGTCATTACTCTACGGAGTGAAGGTTTCCGATGTTACCACGGGTATGCGTGCATACCGGAGGGAAGTCATTACCAGTATTGACTGGACGGAGAATGTCGGGCTCTCGGCTGAATTGCTTTTCCGCCCGGCAGCACATCACTATAAAATCATTGAAATCCCAATCAAGTACCGACCAAGACTGGGAGAAACCAAATTAAATCCATTTACCGGGGGAGCGGGTATTTTAAAATCAATAATAAAATATAAATTCTTTTCATAATCCGACACCCCTCCATTTTTTTGTAAATCCCCAATGCTAATATCCCATCCAATCTCAATTGATAGAGATGCCAAACCTCACCGTAGCGGTCATCGGCCCGGAAGGATATGCAGGGCACCTCGGCAAGAAAGGAACCGTATCAGATATTACGTTCTACAACCAGAAGCGGGACGACGTTACGGTCACGTATATCGAACCGAGCAGGTATCCTGAGAAGCTCTCCTCGCTCTTCTTCTCGATCTCGATGGCCGGGATGGCTCTTCTCATCGTAGATGAGATCACTCCGGTATTTGGCGAGTGTGTGCTCATGCTCGACATGGCAGGCATGAAAAAGGGGATACTGGTGCTCCGGAATTATCTTGACCCCGGCCAGGTGGCTCCCCTTCTGAAAGGGACTGTCCTTGAGCAGTACCCGGTAATGGCTGACGATCATGCAACCCTCCGGGAATTGTTTCTCGATGAGGCCGCGAAGGGGACTGCACAGGCGGGGGATTCAAAGTGGGGATCTGTTCCGGTCGATCACCACTTCCCGGTCAAGGGCGTAGGGATAGTCGTCCTTGGCAGTGTAGCTGAAGGAACCATCCATGCCCACGACCAGATGAAGGTTCATCCCACCAGCAAGGTTGCCCACCTGAGGTCGATCCAGAAACACGATGACGATGTGACCGAAGCATCATCGGGCGACCGGGTCGGGCTGGCTTTAAAAGGAGTGGAAGTGGAAGACCTTGACCGGGGATACGTTCTTTCGAATAACCCTGCCCTTGTATCCTCAAAAATCGTGAGCGGCCGGGCTGAACTGGTCCGCTACTGGCCCGCACCGCTGAAAGAGCAGATGATCGTGTACCTTGGCCACTGGATGCAGTTCATTCCTGCAAGGATTGCGTTCGTGAACAATGCAGGGGACTGGAAAAAGCCCGAAATAACCCTGAAGTCAGAGAAGGATATTGTCTATCCCCCGGGTGCAACAATTCTCATCCACTACCTCGAAGGAGGCAAGCTCAGGGTGGTTGGAAGGATCAACCCTGTGTAGGGACACAGTATTATGAGAAGAGCCCGTTTTTCATACTGATGGTACTGGAGAGGGCCGGAGTTATCCTGCATTGAGTGTGGTGCTGGATCGTCATTTTCACAACTATCCTGATGCGACTTACAGAATTTTAAAGGAGGAGATGAAGGGACACCCAGTGTCCCTGGATCTCTCTCCAATTTTCCAGTGCCCGTGTGCTTAAATATCCATTGGAGAGAAACGATGAGCTATGGCACTTGGAGATCTTATACCCTGGATTGCAGGGGGTATCATCCTCCTCGTCATCGGGGGGCTGGTGCTCTATTTTGTCGGGATATACAACCGGTTCTTCAGCCTGAAGAATTCATCGGAGGCGACACTAGGCCAGATACGGGTCGCCATGAAGAAGAGGCTTGACATGATCGACCAGCTCTTGGGAGCGGTCAAGAGCTATGCAACATTTGAGCGGGAGACGCTGGAGAAGGTCACCGCCATGCGAACCCGTGTCGCAACCGCAGACCCCGGCGACCTTAATTCCATTGAGAAGGAGTCGCGTTCCCTCCTCGGGAGGCTCTTTGCCGTTGCGGAGGCATACCCTGACCTGAAGACGAACACCACGGTCCTTACCCTCATGGACTCAGTCCGTGGCGTGGAAGATGAGATTGCCCGGCAGCGGTATACCTACAACAACATCTCGCAGCAATACAACACCCTCTGCGACGTGATACCATCCAATTTCGTTGCACGCATCCTGGGGTTATCAAAACTCCAGTACCTGGAATTTGAAGAGGCTATCCAGACGCCGCCGAAGATTGCATTCTGATCGTGGCACCGATGGGCGAGACACGGGAACTGCTGATACTGGTTGTCCTGGCATTCGTTCTGGGAGCTGCAGCCATACTTATATCGGCAGGGATACCCGCGCTTATCGAGGGAGACCTGGTGATAAGCCGCTACGAGGCCACGCTTCAGGATGATGGGACTTTTCAGGAGACCTATACCTATGAAGTAAAGAGTGGCGGGGAATACCGGATGCTCTACAGGTACTGGGAGGATCCCCTCTCTGAAGCACCCCTGCAGTCACCCTTTATTGAATTCGTGGCCATGGAGGTTCCTTCAGGCACCGTGGGATACATGAAGGATTCATCCGGGGCGGTCACTCTCCAGCAGGGCAGCAGCCCTGCACATCTCGAATTTATCAGGAACCTGGCAGAACGAAATGAGGTGGGCATCTACAATCCGGAGTATTTCCCGGCGGGAACCTACACAGTCACCTACACGTATGTGCTTCACCCACCGGTGGAATATGACAACACCGACGCACACCTGAATATACGCCTTGTGGATCTCCATGTCCCCTATCGTGACATCGAGATCCTGCTTCCTGAAAGATACGCACGTGTTGTATTCCCACATCCCCCGTCCCTCACAGTAACACAGGAAAATGGCGGAGTGGTGATCCGGGGAAGTGCAGCGGCTGACGAGACCATCGGGATTGAGACCCTCTTTTCCACTGCGGATGCACATGCCCTGCCGGGATTTCCTGCATTCGTCCCGGATGTGAGGAGCAGGACGGAAGCGGCGAACCCCCCTTACAACCAACTCCCTCTCTATTTTGCATGGGTTTTGTACGGGAGCGGGATCCTGATGGTGATCGCAACCCCGATCCTCTTTGTTTTCATTTACCGGAGGTATGGAAGGGAGAAAGCCTTCACAGTCCCGGAATATTTAAGCTTCACCCCGAATCCCGCGATGAAACCGTGGGCGGTGAACCTGCTCTTCAAGGGAGATGCGATTGATTTCGACCAGGACGGTTACTATGCGACACTCCTCGATCTGCACAGGCGGGGGATCATCGCGATCCGGGAGAGACCGGGAACAGAGGATATCACCATCACGGTGAACCAGGGCCAGTCGGAAGAGCCCTATGAGCAGCGGGTTCTCGATTTCCTGAAGGGAATCGAGGAGAACGGTGTCGTGGACTCCCAGTCGCTGCAGCAGATGGCGGTAAAAGCCCGCAGCGATACAACCCTCGAAAAGCAGGTCCTCCGCCATCAACAGGTACTTGCGAGCATTACCCGGAAGACGGATCCCCGTCTCATCTCCCAGTATGTTGTCGACGGAAGAGATCATCTCTTCCCTCTGCTCTTCATCGGGATCGCATGTGCATGTGTCTCGGTGATGGCACTCGTCCTTTTCCCTGTCCTTGCCAGCCTGCTCGGACCCGCGGTGGTTGTCTGGGCAGGGATGATAGTCCAGTCGGCAGTCGCGCTCGCATTCCCTTCCACCCTCTTCGGTCACTGGAAAGATGACCGCTACAGGGAAAAGCTTGAATGGGATGCCTTTGCGAAGTTTCTCTCCGATCTCGCCATCATCAGGCAGTACAGCCCGCAGGATATGTCCATGTGGGGGGAATGGCTTGTCTACGGGACAGCGCTCGGCGTGGGAAAGAAGGTTGAGAATGCCATGGAAGCACTCAAGATCGACCTCCCTCAGGCAGGCGTCCCGCTTGCTTCGGGAGTGAGGAGTGCGTTCGTTCCGGTCCTCGCATTCACCCCCCCGTCGCGAGGGGGCAGTGGCGGAGGATTTGGCGGAGGGGGGTCCTTCGGTGGGGGCGGAGGATTTGGCGGAGGAGGTGTTGGAGGACGATGAATAATCGATTCAGTGTATCAGGGGGAGTCCATGCAGTGCATTGAAGGGCGGCCCGGGAGGATCTTCCTTGTCCGCATCGATCACGGGGAAGACCTCCTCCCGGCTCTCGAACAATGTGTCAGGGAGAAGGAGGTCCATTGCGGGGTAATCCAGGTCCTTGGAGCACTTGGAAGGGGAGAGATGGTGACCGGGCCGGAAGAGATGGTGCTCCCCCCAGTACCCCACAGGGAGGATTTCGAGGGGGGATGGGAGATCCTTGCGCTTGGCACCATCTCATGGGAGCAAGAAGCACCGCACATTCACCTTCATTCGGCGGTTGGAAAGGGTGATAGAACATTGACCGGATGCCTTCGCGAAGAGGCACAGGTGTATATCGTGATCGAGGCGGTGATCACCGAGATCTCGGGAATTCAATCAGTCCGGAGCCCCGATGGGGTTACTGGGCTTTCACTCCCCCGGTATCATCCCGGGAACGGGCCATGAGAAGGACCCAGCCCAGGTTCCTCCCCATGAGCATGCGGGAGGGTAAGAAACTAAAACTCGATCAATTCGACATCATCCTGGTCAGCGGCGATGCATATGTCGATCATCCCTCGTTCCCAACCGCTCTTTTAGGCCGGGTTCTCTGGGAAGCCGGCTTTTCTGTCGGAGTGATTGCACAGCCCGACTGGAAGGGAAAAGATGACTTTCTCCAACTCGGAAGCCCCCGCCTTTTCTTTGCTGTCTGCCCCGGCAGTTGCGATTCGATGGTGAATAACTACACCGCTGCAAAGAAGCGGCGTTCGGATGATGTCTATTCACCCGGGGGGATTCCCCAACGGCCTGATCGGGCCCTTCTCGTCTATACCGATAAGATCCACATGCTTTTCCCCGAAGTCCCTCTTATCATCGGGGGTATCGAAGCATCCCTGCGGAGATTCGCACACTACGATTACTGGTCGGATACCGTCCGGCATTCCATCCTTGCCGATGCACCTGCGGACCTGCTCGTATACGGCATGGGTGAGCAGCAGGTTACAGAAATAGCGGGACGGATTGCAGGAGGTGAACCGGTGGTCGGAATCCTGAACGTCCGCGGGACAGAATACCGTGTCCCGCCATCAGAATATGAAGGTGTGCAGGGATTTGAATCCCTTGAAATCCCCAGTTTTTCCGAGGTATCCGGCGATAAAACAGCATATGCAAAAGCCTTTGCGATGCATTACCTGGAGCAGAACCCTGTTGTTGGGAAAGCAGTGATCCAGCGGCATCCAAAGACCGTCGTCATCCAGAATCCCCCTGCACTCCCGCTCACCACCCCAGCGCTCGATGCGATCTACGAACTTCCCTACAGAAGGGAAGCACATCCCGGGTACAGAGTTCCTGTACCTGCCCTGGAGCCTGTAAGGTTCTCCCTTACCAGCCACAGGGGTTGTTTTGGAGGATGCTCATTCTGTGCCCTTACCCATCACCAGGGCAGGATCATCCAGAACCGGAGTATTGAGTCCCTGGAGAGGGAAGCGGCGAGGATTGCGGGCATGCCGGGTTTCAAGGGAGTGATCAGCGACGTTGGGGGTCCCACCGCCAACATGTACGGGATGGAGTGCCGACAATGGGCGGTTGCAGGCCCCTGCCCGGATCGTTCCTGCCCCGGATGCCCAAACCTGGAGATCTCGCACCGCCGGCAGCTGGAGTTATTGAGGCGGTTAAAGAGAGTACCGGGAGTCAGACACGTATTCATCGGATCGGGAATGCGATACGACCTCCTGGTTGCCGATCCGGATCGCCCTCTCACCGAACTCTGTGAGCATCACGTATCAGGTCACCTCAAGGTCGCGCCGGAGCATATCTCGCCGCATGTCACGAACCTTATGCGAAAGCCGGGAAAGGAGGTCTTCGAAAAGTTCCTTTTTGAGTTTGAGAGTTGCCAGCAGGGCAGGGACTCCCGCCAGTACATCCTCCCGTATTTCATGTCAGGTCACCCGGGATGCACCGTCGCTGATATGGTACACCTTGCCGAGTTTATCCACCACAATCGCCTCTACACCGAGCAGGTCCAGGATTTCACTCCCACGCCGATGACCATCTCCACCTGCACGTATTACACCGGTCTTGATCCATTCACCAGGGAACCCGTTCATGTACCGAGGGGAGATGAGAAGCGAATCCAGCGGGCACTGCTCCAGTACCGAAACCCCGCAGCGATACGCCTCGTCGAGGAAGGGCTTATTTCTGCAGGCAGGCAGGATCTCATCGGAACCGGGAAAGGGTGCCTGATAAGGAAGAGAGTTGTACGGTGATTCTTGCTGCCGGGATTCTCGCCACCTGATTTGAACCCGGCCAATGAATGCCAGGGGAGCGTTTTTTTAAGAAATATGTGTCGGAAAAAACAGTGAATTGAATGGGGGGAATCTAGATTCCGGTGTTATCGCACGGGATGCACTTGGCCATCTTCTCATCAAAGATACGGTAAGCATTGGCAAGCACGGACGAGTTCGAGATCATCCCTGAAAGGAGGATCACTTCCAGAATCTCCTCCCTGCTTGCGCCTTTCTTGGCAGCTGCCTGCATGTGATAACTTGTACAGTGGGGACAACGAAGTGCAGCACCGACCGCCATGCTGATCAGCTCGATTGTCTTGCGGTCCAGAGCACTTGTTTTTGTGACCGCGTTTTTATAGAGAAGGTGAGAGATGAGAACCTCGGGTCGTTCGGCCATTTTTTTGAAGATGAGCGGGGCACGGCCATATTCTTCATCAATGTTATCCATCCACTGGATTGCGGTCTCATCCGCCCCGAGCGAGATGATCTTCTGAAGGGTATGTTCAAATTCTTCGATCTCTTTCATAGGATACCACTCTCATGTATCCTGTTTGAGCCCACATTATAATGCCGCCTGGATATGTGCGAAAAAAATCGCAGTGTTGGGCAGGTTTTTATCCGTCCGGAGACTACATCTTACCAGGTCCTCAAAAAAATGGGGATCGGGAGTTATACCATGGCAATAAGGAGTTCTTTTCTTTGCTCCATCAGCCTCGTGCTTGTCATCGCGCTTTGTTTTACTGCGGCTGGAGGAGTACAGGCGTTCCCGGACAGTATCAACACGATCCAGAAACCCGCAGCAATTACGGCGGCGCACTCATCACTCGTCGCCCCAATATCAGCACGGCACGTGCCGGATACAATCATACAGGTTAAGGACTACAGGTCAGCGAGCACAGGGTTCCTGAAAGCAGGGGGATTCCCGATTGAGAAAGGTCCTGCGGGAACAGGAGTGAGCACCATGAACCGGGCCCCGCCCACGGGTTCATGGAAGGATCGTTTCGAGCAACACATGGCCCTGAACTCACCCGTAGTGAGGGGGACAGGGACCGTGGTCTACATGGACCTTGAAGGTGGCTTCTGGGGTCTCTTTGCGGATGATGGATCACATTACATCCCCGGTAACCTTCCGCAATCGTGCAAGGTGGATGGCCTCCGTGTGAAATTTTATGGAAGAGAAGGGATCATACTGCCGAACATACGAATGTGGGGAACCCCCTTTCACATCCTCTCGATAACCCCGATCGGTGATGAGATCGCACAAAGCGGCACCGTTGAGTTCATCGATCTCGAGGGAGGGTTCTACGGTATAATCGCTACCGGAGGAGAGCATTATCTGCCATTGAACCTTCCGGAAGCATTCATGGTCGACGGTCTCAAGGTAACCTTCACCGCAAGGACAGCACCTGACACGAACACGATATACATGTGGGGCACTCCAGTCACCATCCTGTCAATAGAAAAGCAGAACGGCAACGGGCAGGAACAGATCGCCAGCCTGATCGGTCAATGGACCCTGATTGGCCTTGCGAAGGGTGGCGCGATAACCCCTGTCATCCAGGGGAGTATGATCACGGCAATATTCTCGAGCGATGGCCGGGTCGGCGGGACTTCGGGATGCAACCTCTATTCCGCAGAGTTTGAGAGTGATGGTAAAAGCATCTCTATAGGACGTACATTATGTACTCTAATGTACTGTGCCGATACCCCCAGGGGAATCATGAAACAGGAAAGCACCTATCTACAGTACCTTAACGAAGCAGCATCCTGGACGATCAGGGGAGAAGACCTTGTCATCTCGGATAAATTTGGAAGGGAGTTACTGGTCTTCTCACCAGGGATTGCGGATATGGCCGATACAGAAGAACCCCTGGTAGAGTTCTGGAGAACCGGAGGATTTGCTGGCATGGACGACCACCTTGTGATCCTTGACGATGGGAGCGCAACTCTTTCCAGGAAAGAGTATACCACCAGTTTCAGCCTCCCGGAATCTGCACTGGCTGACCTCGTGACACTCTTCGAGCAATCAGGATTCATAAATTGTGCATCTCAGTACACTGCACCCCCTGGTAGTGCTGATCTCTTCATCTACCAAATTTCCTGGGAAGGAAAGACCGTTGTCGTTGAAGACACTGCGATTCCAGAGGATCTGCAGGAGATCATTGACGTATTGACATCTCTCGTCCAGGAAAACGGCCCTGATGATGTGATACCTCCTGCAAATCAGTGAAAAATCCTTTTTTTCTATCCGCAATGGTAAATCACTCATGTCCTTTTAACAAAAAGGGGATCTCCAGAATTACCGGACCAATTCGGCACAGGAGATCTGATTCCAACCGATTCTTTTATTTCCGGGCAATCGACAGTCTTGAGAAGAGGAAATGGTGTTTATGGATACAAAATTTTCAGGTGCCCGGATTGTTATCCTGGGGGTGGTGTTCGCTCTCGTTGTATTCTCAGGATGTATCTCTCCTGAAAGCCTGATGATGGAGCCAGGACAGGGGCCGGGGGGGACACCAATCCCGACACCGGACGGGGCTCTCATCTCTGGTGAAGGAGAAGGAACAGGAGGGATTATCACTGAAACCTCAATAAGCCCGGGCACTCCTCAGTACTATGTCAAAACTCCCTACGGGTATCTTCTCACCACCCCGCGTGCAGGAGTAAGGTTGGCAATCATCGAGATTAAGGAGGAGACTGATGCATCAGGCCAGAAGTATCTGACGGGAAAAGTCAGGAACGAGGAGAATTTCCGCATCAGTCACATCACCCTGAACTTCAACCTGTTCAATTCGAACGGGAACCTTATCGGGAATGCCTATGCCAGTGTAAACTCCCTCGATCCGGGAAAAGTGTGGATGTTCACCACCAACAGTTTCCCCGCAAAGGATTATCACTATTACCAGATGGGAGATGCATTCACGGTGTGAGTGAAAGGTTGATTCACTTTTTCCCATGAAAACGGCCTGCTCTTTTGAACGCTACCAGCGGCCCTTCCAGGATCCTCCAGAAGATCCAGGTATTGGTGGCTGGAAAAAGAAGAATGACGGGTTTGAATGAGGGGGTGATTACGACCCCCACACGCTTCAGACAACCATGTTGGTCTCTGAAAAAGGCTTGATCCTGAGAAGGATATAATCCCTCATGCGTGATGGGTGGACGTCTGCGAGGTCTCCGATCGTGATA
Source organism: Methanolinea sp. (assembly GCA_018262855.1). Taxonomy (GTDB): domain Archaea; phylum Halobacteriota; class Methanomicrobia; order Methanomicrobiales; family Methanospirillaceae; genus Methanolinea_A. Next base: position 178,618 of record JADFDO010000003.1, read on the forward strand.
CCTTCATCGATCTCGGTCTTTCTGAGCAATGACGCGAACGTATCGTATGGCAGTTTGACCCTGAGTCCTGCCATCTGTACGGTGATGGGGGTCGGGGAGAGGACGTCATGGATCTCGTCGATCTTTTCATAGATGATATCCATTAAGCGGGCGGGAGATATTGAGAGTGGATCCTTTGCCATCACTTCCCGTTTCCTGTCAAGGACCCTTGTGACCTCGTCCACCACCTCGTCCATCTTCGAGAGCTCCTCCGACTCCTTGGTCCTGTGCATGAAACGGCCGACTCCTCCGACGTACCCGTCAACAGGCGGATCGATCAGGGTTTTCAGCACATCGGTGGGCGGGCCTCCGCAGAGGATGATAGGGACATCAATCCCCCTTCTCAGGACCGGGAACTTGTGCTTGATGCAGGTCTCGAAATCCCCGAGGAGATACACCGCACAATCGTGCTCGTTGATGACGTCCCGCTCTTCGTCGTTCATCTGGGATATGCGCTTGCCAAACCCCCTCGCGAGGCCAATCATGTTGGTCTTCGCACCAAACCGGCGGATGTACTCTGCGACATCGCAGGATGCATGGGGGAGATGGTGGATCTCGAGCGACATAGTGACCACCGCGATCTCGGTTCCCACCAGTGGCGAGGGTGTGACCTCTCCGGTAAGAGGTTTTCCAATTCTCCGGATCAGCTCGATGTCATCCTTGGGAACAAGTGCCTGCAGGACAACTTCCTGGGCGATCATGTGCTTCTGGATGATATAGCCGCCAAGATCCTCAATCAGATCAATGATCTCGTCATGGCGGTAGATGCCACCCTTGTAAGTGACCGGAACGAGGATCACAGGCTCTCCCCCATCAGCGAAAATTTTTCCCTCACTATCTCCTCAATATCCTCCGGAAGGGTATCTTCGCTTGCCACGAGGTAGAACCTGCCCTTTCCATAATACTGCCGGCGCACCTTGAAGCCCTCAGGCTGGATGACCTGTAGGGCGTAGATCAGATCCTTGTAGAGTGATTCGCTCGGGTCATAGACCGGAAGATCCTCGAGTCCCTGTAGTTCGGACTCGCTCAGGTTCATCACGATGGTAAAACGATCCGGCTGCTCAACCCTCTCTTTTCCGAATTTTTCCCACAGTATCTGGAGGAGCGGGGCGAGGTACGACTCGTCTCCGATGGAGATGGTCACTTTTCCCTCTCTTGCGTTGACATCAGAAAAATCGCGGAGTTTCACGATTCCCGGGACTTTCCTGGTCCGTCCTGCGGCAATGAAGAGGGGTATGCGGGGGTCAATGAAGATGTGCAGCTTCCAGATAACCCTGATAAGGTTATGATCCAGCAATACCACGTCAGCAATGTGCCTGTAGTAGTCACCGCCTGCCTTTTCGGGACATTCAACCTCGAAGTACTCCACGGCCTCCATCTAATCTCCCTTGATAAACCCTGATGCGAGGAGGGCGGAACCGACCGCCCCGATATACTGGGCATGGTGCGGAACAAGGATCTTTGTCTGGAGGAGTTCTTCCATGGCCCGGACAAGACCCTGGATGAGGGATGTGCCGCCGACCATGATCACCGGTTCCTTGATATCGACTTCCTGGAGTTGCTGTTCGAAGACCTGTTCAGCGACGCTGTGGCACGCCGCAGCGGCAACATCTTCCGGGGAGCTGCCCGCAGCAAGTGCGTTGACAAGGCTCTGTGTACCAAACACGATGCAGTAGCTGTTCATGGGAACTTTCCGGGAAAGCCCTTTCATGGCGAGTGGGCCGAGCTCTGTGATGTCCACTCCAAGTCTTTTGGAGGTCATCTCCAGGAACCGTCCGCTTGCACCTGCACAGATGCCGCCCATGGTGAAGGTTCCCGGTATGCCGTCCTGGACGCTGATGGCCTTGTTGTCCATACCGCCAATATCAATCACCGTGGAAGGCCCCCGTTGGGAATCCGCCAGGAAGACAGCGCCCTTGGAGTTGACAGTCAGTTCCTCCTGGATGAGGTTGGCCTTCACATGCTCCCCGACCAGGAACCTGCCGTATCCCGTGGTGCCGACCGCCTCGATCTCGTCCCGTGAGACGCCCGCCTCTGTTATGGCCCGCCGTATTGCCTCATCTGCGCTCTCGATGACTGCAGTGGTGGGGAGCCAGCCTGTCCCGATGATCTTGTTGTCCCTCATCACGACTGCCTTGGTGGTGCTGGATCCTGAATCGATTCCCATCGTCAGGCCCTGTTGCACCTCCCTTGCAAGGAGTGCCCTTCTCCTCGCTATTGTGGTAAGGGCTTCCATCCTGGTGAGCAGGGTGCCTGACGTGGTCCGCTCGGTGAATGAATAGCTGACAACGGGCAGGCTCGAATTCTCATGGATGTAGCGGCGCAATTCGTTCCTGACAATTGCAGCCTCGGCGCACCTGAAACACGTCGCGATGAAGACGGCATCGGCTTCCACCCTGCCTTCAACAAGTGCTTTTGCCCGGGCAATCGCAAGTTTGAGATCGGGGCTCCGCACATTCAGCCCGAACTCATCAAAAGACTGCCGGAGATCCGCAAGTTTGAGATCAGGGAAGAAGATCTCGGCATCGACCGCTGCCGCCGCGGTGTCGATCTCTTTCTGCACCCCGCTATATTCGGGTCCGCACGAGAGCTGTGCAATCCTGACCTTGCTCATGCGACCTCCCCTGAAAGACCGTCCAGAAACCGCTTTATCGCCGCGACAAATTCGACCCCTTCCTCATCGTTACTGGGGTATTCCAGGTCGAGGAGGGGAATGTTTTTCTTGCGGATGAGGAAATTGATCAGCTCGTTGGTCCTTGCGCATCCCATGCACCCGAAGGAATAGTCAGCATTGTTGATGATGATTGCCGCCTCTGCGTCTTCTATCATCGGGCCGTACAGGGACATCCTGCCACGGACACCTGACGGGACCTCGACTGCAGCCCATCGCAGGCCCTTTTTAGGCCCTTCAGGGGTAATCTGGAGGGGCGGGGACTCGAGCCCGGGTGTCTGAATTCTCTCGCGTATCTGGAGTGCCGCCGAGAGGGGAGTGTGACCGAACCGGGCCACCAGGTCAGAGAGGATGAGGCTTGTGGTGGGATAGAGAAAGACCTTTGCCATGTCAGGACTCCTGTGAATCAATGATCTCTTGTAACCGGGACGCATCGAGCCGCTTTACGCTGGTCGGTGCAGGAGGGTGTGGAGCAGCTTCTGGACTTCTCGAAGGAAGTGCTTCGAGACCTTTTGAGATTCTCCTGATCAACCCTATCTCGAACTCATGGCCGAAGTAGCCGGGGCGGGCGCCTCCTAGGTTTGCCCGGCACCGCCTTGGATCACCGGGTGGAAAACCCCTGTCTTTTACGAATATGTGCGTGGGATCAAGTGCCCGTAACGAATCGATAATCCGGTTCACTTCATCCTCTTTCCCGGTGACCTGAAGACCGAAACACGTCTCCTTGATCATCACACCCTGGGAGATCTCGTATGCCCTAATCGCCAGGTCCGAGGGAGTCATCGATGGTGATTCAACGAAGATATACTTGGTCACCGTTCCGGCGTAACGGGGGCTGTATGTGCTCATAACTTCACTTCCCTGATAAATACAATCTCTTTCTCCTGAATTGTGGCAAGTTTGTGCAGGTCGCGGACCTTCCCGATGATGTTCGTCCCCTCAAAAGGTTCCGAGGTTGGTCCGAACTCACTGTTCTCTGTGGTACGGACACCCACAAGTCCGGAACCCTTCCTCGAATCGTTCGTGATTGCCAGGGTGGCAGCAGGCACGTGATCCGAGGGGCAGTTCTCGGGTATGATATTCACTCCCTTCGGTATCTGGGGTTTGAAGAGATATACGTCTTCAAAATTAAAGAAAAACGGGATCCTCCCCACGTGGTGCTGATGGAGCCCGGTGAGGTGCCTGAAGATATCGCAGGAGGCTGGTGCTGCGCTGTCGTCAAGTTCGATGTCGATCACTTTTTCCAGGGGGATGACCGTGAGATCCACGGCACCCGCGGCAAGGCTCTCAAGGGTGGTCCTTGGTTCCTGGTCGACCACCACGAGCCCCTGTCCTTTCCGGTCCGGATGGATCGTGATATTCCGATCTGACGCGACTCTTTCCGCGTCATTGAGGAAGAGGCCGACAAGATCAAACCGCGAGGGGTGGACGTCAATGCAAAAACGATCGCCCTCTTTCACGAGCCGCGCCAGTTCGAGCCCATGGGTCACCTGGCCGGTGAGCGTATGCGATGGGGATCCCGGCATATCCTCAATGTAAATGAACAGGGCTCCTCTCCCTTTTCCGGTGGTCCTGGCGGTGACTGTGCCCTCCCTCCGGGCAAATTTCACCTCATACGGGACGTTCGTTCCCGCTTTTCGCTCATCAAGGATATGGGTGCTCGATGACCTTCCCACCACAAAACGGCCGTCCGCAAGCGAAAGGAGCATATGCTCAACGCTCTCTGCTGCATTTGTGGAGGTGATCTCATTGCCGTTGAATCCGTGCGCAGTGATCACGACATGAGTGATGACCTCCATTCCTTCTTCGAGAACGAGATCATTCGCCATTGTCACAAAGGAGCGGCTTGTATCCGCCCAGTTCACGACGGGTGATATCGCATTGATACGATCACCTGTTCCCCACCGGTCAATCACACCCCTGCCGCTGACGACCCTGCCTATCACGCCCCCTCCCTTCTCAGATCCGAAATCGGAAGTATGGCGGCTGCGCGAGAAGATCAGATATGAACGCAAGGCATCGTATCCCCCGCACCCAAGGATAAGATCGCCTCTCTCGTAAAGTACTGCAGTGCGGGCCGGGCTGAACGATGAGGGGAACGGGCCGAATGCCGCGGCATAACGATCATTCCAGTGCAGGGCCAGCGGGAGGGGCAGGGTTGAAGACCCGATAATTTCCTGGCCTGCAGGTGTCAGTTCGACGATGACTTCGCCAGCCGTCGTGTCCAGTCGGATGCTTCCCGTGGTTGCCGATTCCCGTGCACCTGGCCGGATCACGGCAACGCAGCAGTCTGCCGGGCGATCCGGGAGAATTTCGCCAAGCTGTGATCCCTCCCGGACCTCGAGGCTCTTCCCATCAAGCTGGATTGTGACCATGCCCGCACCCTTTATGTGCTTGAGGGTTTGGTGGCCATGACCTCTCGCTCTTCCTCAGTGAGGCTTGCAAGGATCTCCGCAGTGTTGCCGATCTCCACGATCTTGCCACCTCTCATCAGTGCGAGACGATCGCAGATGTCCCTGACAAAGTCCATGTCGTGAGAGACGACAATAAACGTCTCATCCATCTCGTCACGGGCATGCATGATGGAATGCTTCACATCGATCTTGGTCAGGGGGTCCATCGTTCCCGTGGGCTCGTCAAGAATCACGATCCTGGGTTCGCGGATGAGTACCTGGGCAAGCGCCACCCGGTGCCTCTCCCCCTCGGAGAGCTGACCTGGGAGACGGTCAAGGATCTCCCTGCTCTTGTCCTCGGTGAATCCCGCCATCTTGAGGGTGATGATCGCTTTTCTCATCGCGAGCTCTTTCGGGAACTCGAGACCGATGGCATCCGTCAGGTTGTCGAGGACGGTGCGGTGGGGATACAGGTCGTATTCCTGGTGGAGCAGGCCGATGTAGCTCTTTGCCCTCCCCCGATTCTCGATTCCTGGCTTGGTCATATCCACCGCATCATCGCCTATCCTGATGATCATCTCTCCGGTGGTAGGCTCGATAATCCCTGCGATAATACGGGACAGCGTGGTCTTTCCTGCACCGCTCTTTCCAATAATTCCGAAAATTTCCTTTTCACGCACATCGAACGTGACACCGTTGACCGCCCTGACCACTCCCCTGTCCACTGAGATATAGCGCTTGAATACGTCCCGGGCGATCATGATCTCCCTGCCGAACTCGGGAATCTCGAACTCTTCTGTATCAGAGAGGTCTGCCAGGAATGTTCGGATGACCTCGTCAGGGGATCCAAGGGCAGCGATTTTCCCTTCGGAGAGAAGCATCGCCCTGTCGGCAACCTCACTGATAACCTGGGAAAAGTGCGAAGTGACGACCATGCCCATCTTATTGTCGTTTGCTGCGTTGATGAGCATGGTGTGCACGAGGTGTGCAGTCTCGGGATCGAGGGTTCCGGTGGGTTCATCGGCGAAAAGGAGGAACGGCTCTTTGGCCAGCTGACGCGCAAGGACCACCCTCTGTTTCTCTCCTCCCGAGAGATCACGGGCGATATGCATCATGCGGTGAGAGAGGCGCACCTGGTCGAGGAGATCCGCTGCCCGGGTGATGGCGTTTTCCTGGGGATACCCGATGTCGTCGAGGGCATGGAGCACGTTCTCGATGACCCGGTCATTTCCGTACAGGGCAAACGTCCTCTGGAACATGATGGCGGTGTGACGCATCAGCCTCCTTTTCAGATCCTCATCCGACTCGTTCCAGAGGTCGATATCCCTGGTTTTGAGGCTGCCACCGCACGAAGGGCATGGTTTTCCTGCGGTGCTTCCCACTCCGAGAAAAGGGCAGGCGTCGCAGACTGCAGCGTGGTACACGATCCTTCCAGAACTTGGGGGCTGTTCCACGCCCCGCAGCAGATGCATGAGCACCGTCTTCCCGGCACCACTGCGCCCGATGATCCCCAGAACTTCTCCCTCACCGATCTCAAAAGAAATATTATGGAGGACTCTTTTTCCGTCAAAGTCCATGCAGAGATTCTCAACGGTGATCAGCGGGTTCATTCTTTTCCTCTCACTAGACAATGTGATCTTCTACGCATATTTCTTTTCATCTGACATAACATCCCTTGTACCGGCATCAGTCCCTGATTCTTTTCACGATGGCGACCACTTCACGGACGTTCTTCACCACGTGATCGGCAGCCTGGTAGAGTTCGTCGTGTTTTTCTCCTGACTGCTCTTCGGTGAGAATGGCTACATCCGCTTTTTTCATAGCGCAGATGTCGTTGATCCCGTCTCCGACCATCACCACGTGGTCATACTCTTCCTGGAGATCTGCGACGATCTGGGCCTTGACTGTCGGGGTCGCGATCCCAAAGACGCGATCGCGGGGAATTCCAAGATAGTCTGCCATCTTTTCGAGTTTTGTCACCCGGTCGCCCGATGCGATAAACGTGGGGATTCCCATGTGGTGGAGTTCGCTGATTGCCTCCCTGGCCCCTTCAAACGGCCTTCCCCCGGTGGTCACAGTGAACTCGATGCCGGGAAGACTCATGTTGACGATAACCCCGCTGTTCATGGCTATCACCGCCTCCCTCCTGCAGACCTGCCAGACGTGTCGGATGCAGTCCTGCAGGTCGCCGATCGTCGCATACTCCGAGTGGTAGAGGGCATGTGCAACCTCGTCAGCGGCAAGCACCTTCCTAGTGCAGCTCACCCCGAATCCAACCTGGTGTTCGACAAGATATGATGAGAGGAGCATTTCGGGAGGGGTGGCAATGACCTCTCTCGAATGGACATGGATGACCACGAGGACGCGTTCCGTCGAACTGAAGGTGAGCGAGACCGTCTCTATTCCCGGCAGGAGTTCGCCGGTCATCACGTTCTTGGCAACCCGGTAGGTATGCAGAAGTGTTCCGGCACTGTCAAAGACGACGGCAATGGACATCGGGACCAGGTCTACCCTATATTTATGTGCGCACAACAGCACTCAGTTACGAGAGTGCCCACGATGCTAGCTGATACCGCAGAGAAGATAAAGCGCATGGAGATCCGCGGTGCGGGACGGATTGCAAGGGCAGCAGTCAATGCCCTTGAGGAGTATTCATCGACCCTTTCGGCCCGCACCCTGCCGGAGTACCTGGAGAAGATGAATGATGCGGCCTCCCTTCTTGCCGCAACACGCCCCACTGCGGTATCCCTCCCCAATGCAATACGTTCCGTAATGTCAGCACTCCGGCTATCGTACAATGGCGTTGAAGAAGCGAAGGCCGGATTCCGTGAAAGGTGCCAATCGTTCGTAACCGGATCCGAGCAGGCGGTACAGCGGATCGCGGAGATAGGGTCCAGGCATATCAGGGACGGGGACGTCCTCCTCACCCATTGCAACTCCGAAGCGGCACTTGCCTGCATCATCGAGGCAAAAAAGGCAGGGAAAGAGATCTCGGTCTTCGCAACCGAGGTCCGGCCCCGTAACCAGGGCCACCTGACGATCAAGACTCTCGATCGGGCCGGTATCCCCACCAGTTTCATCGTGGACTCGGCAGCCCGGTACTTCATGAACGAGGTCGACCTTGTGATCGTGGGTGCAGATGCGGTCACCGTCAACGGTGCGGTGGTGAACAAGATCGGGACTTCGCAGATCGCACTTGCAGCGAGTGAAGCCCGGACACGGGTCATGGTTGCTGCGGAGACCTACAAGTTCGCCCCGAAGACAATCCTCGGTGAATACATCGAGATTGAGGAGCGTGACCCCGAAGAGATTCTCCCCCCTGCCATGATAGCAGATCTCCCGAATGTCCGAATCAGGAATCCGGTCTTCGACGTGACTCCTGCACATTACGTGGACCTTATCGTGACCGAGGCAGGGGCTATACCGCCGCAGATGGCCTACATCATCATCAGGGATATTCTCGGCTGGGAGATTGGGGAATATTCCGGGGCACTGTTTTCGTCGAATAATGAGGGATAGGGCGTGCCACTGTGTTGTTTCCCGGCGTACCCTGGTTGAAAGGTTATATGGGAGGAACACCATCGTACTCACTGACAAGATGGTGGCACACCGGGAGGGACCGGAGGTACATTTGAATGGAGTTACACTTTACCAAGTTACAGGGGAACGGCAACGATTTCATCCTTATCGATGAGTATGACTGTGTCGCGATACCGGACGATATGAAGGCCGAGTTCGCCCAGCTCTACTGTGACCGGAGGTTCGGAATCGGTGGTGACGGGGTCCTCTACCTTTCGCTCTCAGAAAAGTCGGGTCTCAGGATGAGGCTTTTCCAGCCTGACGGGAGCGAGGCCGAGATGTGCGGGAACGGGATCCGCTGTTTTGCCAAATACGCCTATGATAAGGGCTATATCAAGGGACCCTGCAACGTCGAGACTCCCGCAGGGATCATCCCGGTCGAAGCCTCATACCGGGACGACACATTCTCGGCCACCATTAAGATGCCCGAACCGAAGTTCCTCCGGAAGGATATTCCTGCAACGGGGGATGGGGAATACAGGGAGAAGATCGAGGGATTCGACGTGTACGCGGTCAACACCGGAGTCCCTCACGCGGTGATCTTCACCGATGCCCTGGATTCGGTTGATCTCATGGAGGTCGGCCCGAAGATCCGGAGGCACACGACATTCCCCAACGGGGCGAACGTGAACTTCGTGCAGCGGACGGGAGAGAACTCTCTCCGGATACGGACATACGAGAGGGGGGTTGAGGAGGAGACCCTCTCGTGCGGGACCGGGGCGACGGCATCAGCCGCAGTCGCACATCACCTTGGGTACGTCGGGACAAAGGTGGAGGTGGAGACCCGCGGGGGGCAACTCACAATCACCCTTGACGGGGAGGCGAAGATGGAGGGGCCGGCAGTGACGGTGTTCTCGGGGACGATTACGTTCTGATTTTTTTTCTTCGTGAGGGGTTTATAGGAAATGATTCCTGGTAGGAAACAAACATTCATCATCCTTTTCGCTGTTGCGGTTGTGGTAATCGCAGGGATAGTGTTCTATATCGGATTGAACACCTCTGGAAACAACATCACAAAAGGAATCGGGAATGTATCTGACATTGAGGTTCGAGCCGTCTATGAAGGAACAGTGCAAGTGCCCGAGATCGCTATGGAAACCACTCTTCCAAAAGTCTCCGGAAAAATCATGGTATATAAAGCCAACCGGGAACTTTCCGAAGAGGAGATTGTGAAGATTGCAGAAGCTTTTGGGATAACCGGTGAACCGATTAAGGATTTGGGAATGATGTTCATAGAAAAGGAACCATTCTCGATATCTGCGGAACCTTCAGGGGGCATGATAACATATTCCAACGACACAACAGTACCTGGATATAACAACGAATACCTTGAAAAATATCTCCCAACTGACGAGGACGCTCGTATCATCGCAGATTATTTCCTCGATTCAAATAATCTAAGACCACGAGGAGCGAAATATTCCCATGTGAACCATGATATTGGGTATTTTGGAGATATATCAAAGAAACAGAAGGTCTCCGAATCAATCAATGTCTGGTATATCCACGAAATTGATGGTTCCCTTATATTTACTGATAAAATGTACGTTCAGGTCGGTGTCCATGGACTTGTCAACCGAATGTTCAGGAAATGGACCGAATCCGAACCATATCGGGAACATCCTATAATCACCCCTGAACAGGCAGTCGAACATCTCAAAAAAACCGGGATTGTCATGCTAGGGAATGTAAAAGATCCACAGAAGGCTACTGTGACCTCGGTTACGATAGGATATATTGGTGAGACCCAGACGAAGACGCTGCCATATCTCATCCCCGTATACCAATTTGAAGGAGTAGTCCGGGGTGCCGATGGAACCGAAGCCGCATTCTGGCAATGGATTCCAGCAACACCAGAACTGGCAGCGGAGATCACGTGAGATCGCGGGAGAATGACGGATGAATTAAGGTTTAGAGTCATTGTTATCTCCAATTTCGATCACAAATCAGGAGAGGATATAGAGATATATTCGTAACAAAATCAGGAAAAAAATCCATATAATAATTTTACATCTCATGCAGGATAGACCCCACCGCCCCCGAAAATACCGCGGTGCTGCCGCCCACGACCTGAGGCGACCTCCGGTCACCAACATTTCATCAATGTCTGTTGAATTTTTCTGGAGACGTGATGGAGTTAAAAATTCGGCGGCGGTCCAAATTCTTTTCCCGTGAGCCTATCAGACCAAATAATCATAAAATTTTTTGAAATGCAATGAAACCACCCTCAATCACTGGTATACCTCTTTTTTGGGTTATCGACTCCAGCGATGAACTTTTACATTGGACTCCCTTTCTTCCTAGATCCTATTGCACGATGAACGCTTTTACTGTCGGAGAATACCTCCCGCTCCCTGTTCAAAAAACCGGGAAAAAGACCACGAGCAGGTAATAAAGCGACACCCCGAGCATCACCACTCCCGCAGCGGTGTTGATGATCCTCCGGTGCCGGGAGAGCCATGCCAGGATCTCTCGGCTTCGGGCTTCCGAGATCCCGGCAAAGACCAGCAGGGGAAGGGACATCCCGATACCGAACGACAGGAAAGAACCCAGGTTTGCGAGGAGCCCTGTTGTCGTGGTCCCTATTGCGAGGAGTGCGACGACGGCAACGGCGTTGCAGGGCAGGATGATGATGCCGAAGAAGAGGCCCAGGAGAAAGGCATCGAGGACGGGTTTCCCGCTCCTCGGAAGCGCAACTCCGCCTGTCAACCTGCTGAGATCGAGGTCGAGGATGAGGATGACCGAAAATGCCGCCAGGACCAGGAATGCGACAGGGGAGATGACCGAGAGGAACCTTGCAAGCGAGACCTGCACGAGGGCAACGAAGATAACGCCAAAGGCGAGCATCGAGACGATGACGCCGGCTGCGACCACCAGCCCGAGGGAAAACATGGAGTGCGTGCGGTCAATACCGCCGCTCTTACCGGCCAGAAACGCGAGAAATCCCGGGAAGAGCGGGATGACACAGGGTGATCCGACAGGTGCGTAGATCCCGGCAAGAAAGGCCATCCACCAGGCGGAAAGGAGGTCCACGTTTCAGCACACCGCCGCGAGCGATGATGCGAGGGATGAGGCAGATTTTATGCCGGTGTCCAGCAGGCGGGCATTCCCTCCCGGGCATACCACCATGACCGGAGCCGACGCAGGAGTGACCACGACAGGGCCGAACCGGTCGACGAGGGATGCCGTCATCTCATCCGGGGAGAGTGCATAGTATCCTGCAAATCCATTTGCCTGGATATGGGAGACAAGGGTCTTTTCCTCCTCCCTGGGATCGATATCGAGGCCGATGACGACAACTCCATCGCCAAGGGCATTTTTAAGCGCGGTGATCTCCTTCTGCTGCCGTGTGCAGATGGGGCAGGAGACCGTGAAGGTATACAGGATGACAGGCGTTCCCGAAATTGAAGCGATGGAGAAGTGTTCTCCCGTCCGGACGTCCTGGAGTTCGACCGTCCTCCACGCTTCCCCGGGGTTGTTCCCGGCCAGTGCGGGGGCGGGAGCGCTCTCGGTGCACCCCGCGACCAGGAGCATGCAGGTTCCGGTCAGGAAGAGAAGAGCGAGTGTAGAAAGGAGAGTTTCGTCCGGCCGCTTCATACCATTACAGCTTGAAAAATACGGTTAAATACCTTCCTTTCCGGCCGGCTGGGGGGGCTGGCATGCTCGGATCCCATCAGCGGTAATCTCGAAGTCGAACCACGTCCCGGACGGGAGCGAACGGTGCTTTGCGAGGATTGCCCTCCGGAGATGATTCCTCCGTTCGAGGCGGATAATGGTTTTTGAGAGGTGTTCGAGTGCGGTTCCCCCGAGCCCGACAAGGATATTTCTCTGGGTATCCGTGTAGACCTGGTTCGAGATCAGCACCGGGATCCGGTAACGCCTCGCATACCCGAGCAGCATCAGTACCTGGTTGGTCAGCTTCTGCATGGCGTCGCGTCCCTTCTCGAGCTGGCTCCGGTAGAGTCCCGTTGCGGAGTCGACGACCAGGAGACCTGCCCCACCGCGAAGCATCGTATCCAGTCCCCTGACCATGACTCCCTGCTGGGTGAAGTCTTCCGGTTCGTAGAGGTAGAGGTTCTCGGCCAGTCTCTCCGCGTCATCCCCTGCGATCTGCCGAAACCGTTCGGCGGAGAAGCCCTCGCTGTCAAGAAAGAGGACACGGCCACCGGTACGGAGCGCAGAGATCGATGCCATCACGCAGAGAGTGCTCTTCCCGCTTGCCGGTTCCCCATACACCTGGGTGATCACACCGGGGGCAAGCCCGCCCCCAATGAGTACATCCAGTTCCGGGGATCCGGAGAGGAGGGGCGGGAGACTCATGAATTCTTCCGCCCAAGGATCTTCCATGCCTCCTCCTCTGCGAGCCTGGCGACCTCACGGGCAGGAAGTCCGCAGTCCTTTGCAACCTCCTGCACCCTGACGGATTCGGCCTTGATGGAGAAGATCCCGCTGTCCATGAATCCACACTTCACGGGGATCTCCCATGTTTTTCCGCACAGGGTGATGGTGACATTCCGCATTTCCCTTAATGCGACGAACCTGTGGACATACGGCAGGCACCGTACGCCAAGAGTTCCTGTCTCATTGGCGAGGACCCGGGAGAGCCTGGCCGAATCTCCGGGGAGGCAGACGACCCGTATCAGGAACCCGGGCCGTCCTTTCTTCATCGTGCACGGAATTGCACAGACATCGCGGGCACCCTGTGCCATCATCCGCTCTATACAGGTTGCGAGCACCTCCCCCGTCACATCGTCAACGTTGGTCTCAAGGACGAAAATTTCGTCATCGCCCGTGTGTTCCAGCTTCTCGATGAGGGTTGCCCTGAGAACATTGGGGGTGTCAGGGGTATTTCTGTCCCCTGCACCGTATCCCGTGGCTATCACTTTTCCACCGGCATGAGCACCCGGAAAGAACGATGCAAACTCCGACAGAAGGGCAGCTCCTGTAGGAGTGCAGAGCTCACCATCATCAGGAGTCCCGTACTGTATTGGAAGGCCAGCCTCCTCGAGGATAGCCAGGGTAGCGGGTGCCGGGACCGGTAAGATCCCGTGGGAAGATCGTATCGTCCCTCCTCCAACAGCCACAGTCCCCACTATCACAGCGTCAACTGCAAGGCCCGTGAGTGCCGTGCAGGCTCCGATCACTTCGGCAATTGCGTCATCGGCCCCAACCTCGTGAAAGTGCGATGTCTCGCCGTGAATCGCGGCCTCGCCCCTGGCCATCCGTTCGAATACCCTGCATGCGAGTGTGATCGCCTCCGGAAGAGCGTCGGCATTCCTCACATGGGAGATCACCTCAGGCAATGAACGCTGTACAACCGTGGCACGTGTGTCGACCTTGACTGCCCTGATGCCAGCCCGTACCACGTCATGAATCCCCGGCTCACCAACCACGGAAGTCATGGCCCTGGAGACCGCTGCCCTGTCGGCACCAAGCTGCACGAGCGCTCCACAGACCATATCGCCCGCAGCTCCCCTGAATGGCTCAAAGACCAGGACTCGCATAGGTACTTATAAATCCCAGCGTATTGCACCTTTAAATTAATGCCTGAACTCCATCTGAAGGTTGACAGCGCGTATCCGGGCGATCAGGGCGGCGGAAAGGCGAGGCTCGACCCAGAAACCATGCTTTTTTTGAAGATCTCACCTGGCGACATCGTGATAATAGAAGGGAAAAGGCGGACGGTCGCCAAAGTCTGGAGGTCTCTTGTGGAGGACTGGAACCAGAACAAGATCAGGATCGATAATTTCACCCGCATCAATGCCGGGGTCAGCATTGGCGATACTGTCAAGATCTCCCGTGTCCAGGATGAAATTGAGGCGAAAGCGGTGGTGCTCGCTCCCCCTGAAGATCTCCCCAGGAATGTCCCTATCAGCATCACCCCCCATATCGTAAACGCCCTTATCGACTTCCCGGTGCTGAAGAACGACCTCGTCCCGCTCTCGAGCGGATTGCCCTTCCTGCAGACCCAGTTCGTGCCGTTCAAGGTGGTGGAGATCGAGCCGGAACAGGCGGTGATCATCACCAAGAATACTCATATCGAGTTCTCGGAGAAACCGGCAGCAGGGGTTGAGGGCGTAAAAAGGATTTCCTACGAGGATATCGGGGGGCTGAAGGACGAACTGCAGCGTGTCCGAGAGATGATCGAGCTTCCCATGAGGCACCCGGAGCTCTTCCAGAGGCTCGGGATAGAACCGCCCAAGGGAGTTCTCCTGTACGGCCCCCCTGGGACCGGGAAGACCCTGATCGCGAAAGCTGTTGCGAGCGAGAGCGGGGCACACTTCATATCCATTGCAGGCCCTGAAGTCATCTCCAAGTATTACGGGGAGAGCGAACAGAAGCTCCGGGAGATCTTTGACGAGGCCGAGCAGAACGCTCCTTCGATCATCTTCATCGATGAACTCGACTCCATCACGCCAAGGAGGGAAGAGGTGACAGGTGAGGTCGAGCGTCGGGTGGTTGCCCAGCTCCTGACCATGATGGATGGCCTCGAGGAACGGGGTCAGGTGGTGGTGATCGGGGCGACCAACAGGGTGGACGCAATCGATCCCGCACTCAGGAGGCCTGGGAGATTTGACCGGGAGATCGAGATCGGTGTCCCAACCGAGCCTGACCGTATCGAGATCCTCAAGATCCATACACGTGGCATGCCGCTCACGCCCGAGGTGAACCTCGAGATGCTGGGCCAGCAGACCCACGGGTTCGTGGGTGCAGACCTTGCAGCACTCGCAAGGGAAGCAGGTATCCGGGCGCTTCGCCGGTACCTCCCCGAGATCGATCTCGACGAGGAAGAGATCCCCCAGGAGGTGCTGGACAATATGGTGGTGATGCCCGCGGACTTCAGGGATGCGCTGAGGGATGTCAGCCCGAGTGCCATGAGGGAGGTGATGCTCGAGGTATCCCACGTGACATGGCAGGACGTGGGAGGCCTGGATGAAGCAAAGCAGGAGATCAGGGAGGCGGTGGAATACCCGCTCACCCAGAGGGAACGCTACGATGAGCTTGGTATCAGGCCGCCCCGTGGTGTGCTCCTGTATGGTCCCCCGGGGACCGGGAAGACCCTCATTGCAAAGGCCGTTGCCAACGAGAGCGGGGCCAATTTCATCGCGATCCGCGGCCCCCAGCTCCTCTCGAAATGGGTTGGGGAGAGCGAGCGTGCGGTCCGGGAGATCTTCAAGAAAGCCCGGCAGGTCGCTCCGGCAATCATCTTCTTCGACGAACTCGATGCGCTCGCCCCGACGAGGGGGGGAGAGGTGGGCAGTCATGTCATGGAGAGCGTGCTCAACCAGATCCTCACCGAGATTGACGGCCTCGAGGAGCTCAAGGACGTGGTAGTGCTCGGGGCAACCAACCAGCCGATGCTGGTGGACCCGGCACTTCTGAGGGCAGGAAGGTTTGACAGGCTCGTGTACATCGGGGAACCCGGTATGGATGACAGGGTCCAGATCCTGACGATCCACATGAGGGGAATGCCGGTGGAAGGCTCTCCCATGGAGGAGATCCTTGACAGGCTCGGGAACTATGACGAAGGCTCTCTCGATGACCTTGTGGAGTCGCTCGGGAGGGACAGGACCGTTCTCCCCGGTGATATTACGGGAGCAGCAGAAGGAGTCACACCGTCGGGGAAAGCGGCACTCACCCGTCCCCAGATCAGGAAATACCTTGTTGAACAGATGAACTCAAGACACCTTGAGATGAAGGATGATGCCATAGGCACCCTTGTTCGTGGTATCGCGGCCCGGACCGAAGGCTACGTCGGGTCAGATCTCGAGGCGCTCTGCAGGGAAGCAGGGGTATTTGCCATGAGGGAAGGTGCACGGCATGTGGCGGAGCGGCACTTCGAGGCGAGCCTCGCGAAGGTTCACCCGACGATGAATCCCCGGCTGAAGGAGTACTACGAGAGGATTCGGCAGTCCTTCAAGGGAGGACTCCCGAAGGAGATCCAGCCCCCTGAATACCAGTGATGGAAGCATGAGGGCTCTCTCCATTTTTCCTGTACAGTCACACATCCTCTGACTGCATACACCCAACCTGACCTCTGTTATCGGTATAATTGAAGAGAAGCACTCCTCAAATGATCCGGATGAAAACCTTGGGTATTAATATGAATACCTGACGAGATTTTAACGCAAGTTTCCATGCAGAACGTTACTACCTTCCTCGATAACCACGCTCTCGATTCCTCCGCATCTGCCCTCATCTGGCCCTCAGAAGGTGTCCGGTATTCCTACGCCGAGCTCCTGGATCGGGTCCGGCGTCTCGCATCTTTCCTCTGTTCCATTGGAATATCGAAGGGTGACCGGGTCTGTATCTACCTCGAATCCAGCCCCGAATACCTGATCAGCTACTTCGCAGTGTGGCGGATAGGCGCAATCGCGGTCCCCGCCAACATCGTGCTGAGGGAAGGGGAACTTGGGTACCTTATCGGGAATTCGGGTGCCCGTGCCATCATCTGCAGCCCGGAGGGTCGATCCGTTGTTGAGAAGGTACGTCATTCGGCTCCTTCCGTGGAGGTCGCGATCTGCACGGGGGACGGCGGGAAGGGGATGCTCTCCTGGGATAAGGTGCTGGAGAGGGAACCGGACTTTCTCGAGGCAGTCCCCTGCGGATTCGACGATGCCTGCCAGCTGCAGTACACGTCGGGGACCACAGGGAAACCAAAGGGTGCCATCCTCACCCATGGCAACTGGATCGCCGCTCTGGAGGCAGAGAAAGAGGTGCTCGGTCTCAGGCCCGGCGATATCTATCTTGGTATCTACCCGATGCCCCATGTCGGAGTCTCGTGGGGGATATCGGTTCTCAGGGCGAAGGGAACCTACGTGATCATGGAGCGGTTCTCAGAGGAGGACTACGTGCGTCTCGTGAAGGAATGCGGGGTCACGGTTCTTTCAGGAATGCCTCCTGTCATCCACGGCCTGTGCAATGCCCCGGAGGGGACAGAAGAAGCGCTCTCGACTGTAAGGGTCATCATCAGCGGCGGAGGCCAGCTTCTGCCATCTGTCTGGGAGGCATTTGACCGGAGGTACCACATCCCCATCGCCAATTCCTATGGCCTCTCGGAGACAATTGTCGTTGGCACCGGGACCGCCACGCTCCCCGGGAGGCCCGATCTCACCCGGAATTTCCGGAGCGTGGGAGTGCCGGTCGGATACAGCGAGGTACGCATTGTCGACAGTTCAGATCCCGCAAAGATCCTTCCCCCCTGTGAAACAGGAGAGATTGCCTTACGCGGGCCATCCGTTGCCAGCGGATACTGGAGCATGCCAGAAGAGACCAGCGAGACATTTCTTCAGGGAGGATGGTTCCTTACGGGGGACATGGGATATCTCGATTCCAGCGGGATACTCTTCATCACCGACAGGAAAAAGGACATGATCATCATGTCGGGATGGAAAGTCTATCCCACTGAGGTCGAGAATATCCTTCTCCAGCACCCGGTTGTGGCGGATGCCGCCATTTTCGGAATCCCTGATGAGAGAAAAGGGGAGATTCCCGTTGCAGCTCTCGTGTTGAAGAAAGGGACGGTGCTTGACAGTGAAGAGATGACTGACTTCTGCAAGAGCCGTATGGCGGGATACAAGGTACCGAGGAAGTTCTTCCTGGTAGATTCCCTCCCCAGGGTCCATGGCTGGAAGCTTTTGCGCCGCACATTGCGCGAAGAGCACTCAAAAAAAGGCTGATACGGGGCAAGAATATAAGTGAATGGACTGAAATAGTTATTTTTGGAGATATCTCCTTTGGCCAAGGAAAACAGGCGATCCACTGGTATTACTGGACTTGATCTCGCCATGGAGGGAGGTTTTCCCGTTGGTATGACGATCGTCGTACAGGGTTCACCGTTGACCGGGATCGACCATATGGCCCGACAGTTCTGGGGAATGGACAGCAATACCGGCAGTTACCTGATGATCGATGGGGAGGTTGAACCCGGGATGACCAATGCTGCCGGGATGACCACGGACCAGCTTGCAGATCTCTGCAAGGGGGATCGCATTGTCATTGACTCTCTTTCGACCATCATCAATCACGGCGGCATAGAGAACGCTTTGCAGTTCCTTGATAAAGTCAAGAAGGATATTGCTGCCCGGAATGCCAATGTCATGTTCCTGCTCTATCCAGACCTCCATTCCGCCCTGGATGAGATCCGGATCATGCGGGTTGCAGATGTTGTGATAGAATTAAAAGAAGTGATCTTCATGAACGAGATCGAACGCCAGCTCGCCGTCCATAAGATCAGGAAAGGCCAGGTTCCGAAGCGCCTGATCCCGTTCAATATCACAGAAAAGGGAATTGAACTCTCCACGACGTCAAGGGTGGTATGAAAATCGCATCAGCGATTTTCATTCGCACAATGCAAAGTGAGCCCGGGAGCAGTCCATCAAGGAGGATACAGATAACATCGCATCAGCGATTTTCATTCGCACAATGCAAAGTGAGCCCGGGAGCAGTCCATCAAGGAGGATACAGATAACATCGCATCAGCGATTTTCATTCGCACAATGCAAAGTGAGCCCGGGAGCAGTCCATCAAGGAGGATATAGATAACATCGCATCAGCGATTTTCATTCGCACAATGCAAAGTGAGCCCGGGAGCAGTCCATCAAGGAGGATACAGATAACATCGCATCAGCGATTTTCATCCAAAAATTCAGGCAAGCTCTTTCCGCACTTCTTTCACAGCAGTCACCATGTGGGTGAGTTTCCCTACCGCCGCATCCAGGGGCAGCATCCGGAGGCCGCAGTCAGGATCGATCAGAACATTTTCAGGTCCGAGTATTTCGACTGCATGCTGAATCCTCTGCCTGATCTCGGGGACTGATTCTACCGCGGTGCTGCTTGAGTCGATGCAGCCGATACCTGCTTTCATACCCTGAAAGGGGGTACTGTTGAGGAGATCAAGGTTCCCGGGACTCCGGGCACATTCGATATCGAGCACGGCGATGGGAAACTTCAGAACCTGGTCGACTATGGACGAGAGGTCTCCGCAGACGTGGAGGCAGATGGGAACCTTGAGTCCTGAAATGACCCGGGAGAAGGCTTCCCTCGCCTCATCGATGTGTGCCGCCCCGGTCGAGAGGATTGGCTCGTCAACCTGGATCATGCATACGCCAGCCCTCTCGAGCGAACGGGCTTCCATGGAGAGGGCAGCAGCGAGGTCATACGCACATTCGGACCGGTTGCGGTAGAGTGGCGTTGAGATATGGAGGCCGTGGGAGAGCGTTGTTGGTCCGGTCAGGATGCCCTTCACGAATGAATGGCGGGAACATGCGTACCGGGTGTCAGGCACTGTGATCGGACCTGAAGCCGGGAGCACTTTCCCCACCACATCCTGCCCCCGGATGCCAGGCAGGTGACGCGTGAATGCCTGGATCATGTCTCCCCGGACCTGGCCGTCGGAGATGATGTCGATGCCTGCCGTGACCTGGGCATCCACCGCGACCTTCACCGCGTGCTTTAAGGGATCCAGCAGGCCGCCAATCCCCGATCCTCTCACGACGGGAAAGCTTCCCACGACCGTGGTGGGAATCAGGGGGAGGCTGGTGAAGGGTTCCATGATGATCAGGGCACCAGCCGGTGCCTGTCTCGGGGGAAGAGGACCGCTTCACGGATATTCTGGAGGCCGAGCATGGTCATGATCAGGCGCTCAGCTCCAAGGCCCCACCCCGAGTGCGGGGGCATCCCGTACCGGAACGGGGTTAAGTAGAACGAGAAACTCTCGGGGTTCAGCCCCTTTGCCTGGATCTGTCGGACCAGGAGATCGTGCTGGTGTATGCGCTCGGAACCTGACGAGAGCTCCATCCTGGGATGCATCATGTCGAACGCTTTGCATACAGAGGGATCATGCTCGCAGGGCATTGCGTAGTATGGCTTGATTGCCGTCGGCCAGTCGACGATGAAATAGTGGCTGCCTATCTCCTCGCCGATGGCCTTCTCCGCCGCGGTGCCGATATCGTCACCGTATGCGATGGGCTCGTCGATCTTCTTTGCGGCGATCTCAATCGCCTCGGAGTAAGGGAGACGGGGGAACCCGGATGCGGGCACCGGGAGATCCCTGATCTCCATCTGTTCCAGGAACTGTCCGCAGGAATCTGCGACCTTCCGGTACGCCGCGATCACGATCTCTTCGAGGAGTTCCATCACATCGTGGTGACTGGCATAGGATACCTCGACATCTATTGAGGTGGCCTCGTTCAGGTGCTTGGTGGTATTGTGCTCTTCGGCCCTGAATATGGGCCCTATCTCGAAGACACGCTCGAACCCGGCGCCCATCATCATCTGCTTGTACAGCTGGGGGCTCTGGTTCAGGAAGGCCTCCTTCTCGAAGTATGCGATTGGAAAGAGCTCGGTGCCTCCTTCTGTCGCAGCGGCAACCACTTTTGGCGTCGTGATCTGGATGAATCCCCTGGAGAAGAGCTGTTCATACACTGCCTGTATGCATGCGTTCCTGATATGGAAGACCGCGGCAACCCTCGGGCGCCTGACATCGAGAAAACGGGAATCAAGCCGGGTATCCAGTTCCGCGGGGACCTTCTCCACCACGTCAAGGGGGAGAGGGCTTTGTGCAAGGCTCACGATCTCGAAAGTCTCCGGGACAAGTTCTCTTCCACCCGGGGCCTTTTCGATCGCTTTCACAGTCCCCGAGACCCTGACCACGGACTCCCGTGAGACCTCTCGCACCGCCGAAAGCACGTGCTCCGGGACTTTCTTCTTTGGTACAGTCACCTGGATGATTCCTGTGCGATCCCGGATGAGCAGAAAGGACAGTCCCCCCAGGTCACGCAGTTCATGGACAAACCCCACGATCTCGGCCTTACCGATGCCGGGAGTGACCTCCTGTATTGGTATCCGCATGTGAAATCCAATACCTATGGGGCTTCCGGGGTAATCTTGCTTTTCCTGATTTTGAAATGGTAAGCCATTGGTGAGTCGTGTGACAAAAGGCGTGCAGAGACCCGGTCGATCAGATTGTAATCTCAGTCTGACCCAAAAATCTCGCTCTTCACCTGTGCTTCAAGTGCCGGCTGGGTGGTAAGGGCTTCCTTGAGGTGAGCGGGACTCTCCCATACGAACCAGTCCTGCATCCCCATCATCACCCACCAGCGGGCAAGGATATCCCTGTTCACGGCAAAGACATCGCGGAAGTACTGTTCGCTCAGGTCCTGCTGGAGGTCCATGGTGATACTGAGCTTCAGGATGTTCGAGAGCGCATCGCCCACCATCTTGGTATGGTACCACGGCGATTTACTCCAGCGATGGCTCATCATCTCTTTCATATCCAGGTTCTTGAAACGCTGCAGCTCCGGGATATTGATCACGGGGTTCAGCTTATACTCGGAGAGAACGAAGGCAAGCAGCATGTCGCGGCCGTAGTACATTCCATTGTGGAGCACGAAGTAGCGCTGGGGGAGGAATTCCTTGACGGGGACCAGGTCGTGCATGTCCCGCATGCTCTCCTTTAAGAGGAAATAGACCTGGGCATTCCGGATGACCGGGTATTTCCGCGCGATGATGAGGTTTGCGAGCAGCGTTAAGGGCAGCTCGCTGAACGCCTCGTGAAAGAGCATGTAGAGCAGGAACACCAGTTGCTTCTTTCTCCATACATCGATGTTCCGGGTAGCCTCGTCCTTCAGGATATCCAGGTATATCTGTTTGCACGCGGGGAGCGCCGACTCCGGCGTGAACGAGATGACCCTGTACTCATTGTTCCGGGCAGCACACCCCTTTGCCAGAAGCTCAAGGCAGTGCCTGCAGATGGTGTAGTCCTTGAGCATCCCGAGCTGTGAGCTCGAGAACGCGATCATGTGCTTCCCCGTCCCGTAGGTATAGTCGTCGATGAGCATCCCGTGGGGCGGGACGTCGGTGCGCCGAACCAGCTGGATCTCGGTCTGGAGGGTGCTCTCGGTGAACTCGAGGATCTCGCGCAGGACCGGGGATAGGTTGAATTCCTGGTTCATCGGGTGCTCCCGGGGACAGGGTGTTCTGAAGGGATGATCCTGTCAGGTGAAAGAGAGATCAGCACCGATGAATAATAAACGATACCACGCAGGACATCCGGAAATCCTGATCCCAAGGGTGATTCCTCAAAGGCGGCGGGTATTATGCCATGACAACCCAATGTGGGAGGAGTGTTTCCCCCGGTCACATCTCCTGGACCGCGTGCATGCATTCCTGGCTGACTCCCATGGAAAGAGAACGCACGAATCAACGGGCAATCCGGCCGTGCAGTTTTTTCAGAGGTTGTTCAACGGATGGTAAAAAGACGTTCAGCACATTCCACACGAGCCCCCAGTCCGGTGAGAAGTACGGGTGAACGAGCCGGGTTTTCAATCCTTCAAGTTCTCTCCAGGGTATTGCGGCCATATCCCGGCGGCATTGATCAGAGATCCTCCCTGCTGCTTCCCCGATGACCTCCATGCTTCTCAGCACTGCCCTTTTCAGTGTCTCGTCTTTCTGGAAATCGCGGGCGGTCATGCCGTGGGTCCGGTGTGAGAGATAGGCTATCTCGTCGAGAATCTGGTTTAAGTATACCTGGTCACGGCTTAATGCTGCGAATTCAGCCCCAAGTTCGGGGCGAAGGTAGGATGCCAGCACGCGGGACATGACGAGGTCGACCGGCCTGCCCAGGATCTCGTCAAGGTACAGGGAAAGACCTATGAAGTTCTGGTAGGTATCCATCCCGGTCTCAAACTCCACCTCGATGTCAATGTCGCTTTGAGCACGTTCCTCACCTCTGGCGACAGATCCAAAAAGTCCGATCTTCTTCACGCCGTATAACTTCCGGATGACCGCAAATTTCGCGTTCAATGCGAGCATCACCCCTTCCCTGGTTGACGGTTTCTCCTGTGGCGACATACCTGATTCCGGTCCTCCCACATGGTTGGCGGGCTTGTGCCTTATGGATATCGTCCATCCCTGAAAAGAGAGCCAAAAACCTCTCCGGAGTTCGCCCGAAGATTCTTTGCCTCTCCGGGCCCCCAGTTGATCATGCAGACCCTGGATTGCATGTCTATCATTGCCATCCTTGTCCTCATTTCAGTCACACTGTCCGGGTGTCTCAACGCTCCATCGGCAGGTGAGAATGAAATACCAGTAATCCCGACTCTCTCATCGGCACCGGAGGTTCCCGGGATGCAAGGCAGTGCAGGGGAAGGAATTGCTCTCACGGAGACCCAGGCGGAAAGACCTCTCTCCTTCGTTCCAGGCGGCGCCTACAATGAGGGGGATGTTATACTCCTTGAGGGAACGACAATCCTCTCTCCGGGAAACCATATTCTCATCGAGATATCCCCCGTCTCATTTGGCCCGACAAAAAAGAGTGAAAGGAGGGTGTCCTTTGGGACCTCAGGTGTGGTAAGTGTCGGGAAAGGGGAAGCGGATTCCCGTAATACCTGGGCATTCATCATTGACACAAAGGGATGGGAACCGGATGAATACCTGGTTCAGGTCTCGGGGATCGAGGTTCCCAAATTCACGCTCTCCTCCCGGTTCACGATCCGGGAATATCAATCCACGAGGTAAGTGATCACAGGGTTCCGCCCTTTTTCTGGCCGTTCCCTCTCTTTCCGGGTTCGGATTCGGGTTCACCCTGGGATCTTAGAGATCCGAATGCTGGCTCCCCCACATTCTTCCTTATCTTCTCAATGGCCTCGAACGCCTCCCTCCTGACAGAGGGTACCTGGTCTGCGAGGATCCTTGTTAAGCCTTCGACCGCAGAGGGATCAGCGATCTCACCAAGGAGGAGCGCAGTACGCCTGCGCACCTCTGAGCTCTGGTCGGAAAGGAGTTCCAGGAGTGGCCTGGTCGCCGGTCCGCCGATCAGCCATAATGCTTCCATGGAGCAATTCCGTGCGATAGTATCCCCCTCCCTGAATGCAGCCACAAGAGGAGTGATGGCAGGGTAGCCGAGTGTCGCAAGTGCCCTGACCGCTTCCTGCCTGACCCTCCTTTCCCTGTCACCAAGTGTAGCCGTGAGCGCGGGTATTGCACGGGAATCACCTATCCGACCGAGTACGAGGGATGCGCCCTGCCGGATATGAGGATCTTCGTGAGCGAGCGCAGCGATGAGCGGCTCAACAGCAGGCAGACCAATGGACGAGAGGGCATGCCCGGCCCTCTGCCGTATCTCAGGCCTGCTGTGGGCAAGGGCATTCACCAGAGGCCCAATCGAGCTGTCACCGAGGTTGCACAGGGCATCTGCTGCAGCGATCCGGACATATCCCGTGTCATCGCCAAGGAGGCTGACCAGCGGGTCCGTGGCTTCCCTGCTCCCGATCATCTTGAGGGCAGAAGCGGCTTCGCGTCTGACTCCCGGATCCTTATCCTTCAATGCTTCAATCATTGGGTTGATCGCGGCCTTGACCTGCATGGTACCGAGAATCTCGGCAGCGCCCTGCCGGATCAGCGGATTATCCCGGGTAAGAGCGCGGATAAGCGACTCTGTCGCCAGCTCCCCTATAAGGGAACACGCCCGCATCGTCTCCCGCCTGACGGAGTCGTCATCGTTCCCAAGCATCTCGATGAGCGGCAGCACCGCGGGGAGCCCTATCTTTGCCAGGGTATCTCCCGCACCCCTTCTCACGATCCAGTGCTCGTCATTCAGGGCCTGGATGAGCGGCTCGATGAACGCATCCCCGAGTTCTCCGGCTGCACGGATCGCATTCCATCGCGCCTCCACATCACCGTATGCAAGCGCTTTCTTCACGCTCTCCATGTGCTCCATCTCAACCTGATCGAATTTCGGTGCACTCTCCCCGCCAAGTGCCCCTTTTAGTGACCGAAAAATGCTCATCTGGTAGCCCTTCCTCATTCGAATGTCTACCCTGCCGGGTAAAAACCCTATCGTATGGCGGGGGAATACACTCCATCCTGCCGGAGAATTTGGAGGGAAACCTGGCTATTTGGGATCAAGAAGTGCCAGGTTTGGTATTATTTCCCCGCGATGAGGGAGAGGATTGCCCCCGCAAGGGCTGAATCAACTCCCTGGGAGTTCATCAGGGTATCCATCCTGATTGCTCCCGGCACATCGACCGGGTCCCTGATGTCCTGGATAAAGAAGTCGGTCACGTCCCTGTAGAGATTCCAGGTGGAATGAGAATCCGGGCTGTATCCCAGAGCCCGCATCAGGATTCCTGCCGGGCCGCTTACCGGAGCATCGCCGATAAAGGGGCTCACCGCAGCAACGGGAACATCCATCAGAGCTTCCTTTATTCCCTCGCATTCGAGGATCGGCAGGATGCTGGTGACAGGGTTGCTTGGCCCGATGATCACCCCTTCGGCTGATTGAAGCGCTGAAAGGACCTCCGGGGTTGCAAACGGCGGGGTGCTCCATCTCCTCTCCACGCCTTCGATGGGAAGCGCGCCCCGGTATCTGACCCAGAACTCCTGGAAATGGATCTCGCGTTCCGCTGTCCTGATCACAGTGGTCACTGCGGTGTCTGCCATCGGCAGGATCCGGGCTCTCACACCAAGCGAGGCGCAGAGCTGCGCGGTCACTTCCGTAAGCCTCATCCCGCGCCTGAGAAGATCGCCGCGCAGGATGTGAAAAGCGCGGTCCCGGTCGCCGATGGTGACGTATTCATCGCCGCCAAGCCGCACAATCTCCTCATGGGTATGAAACGTGTCCCCGGTAAGACCCCACCATGTTGTGGTGTCGAGCGACCCTGAGAAGAGGTAAATCAGCGTATCAATATCCGGAGAGAGGAAATTTCCGCTTATCCAGACATCTTCCGCGGTGTTGCCCACCACGCATATCTCTTCGTCCGGCAGGTGGTATCGTGCGCCCCGTATCAGCTTGGGGGTTCCCGTGCCCCCTGAGAGGAACGTGATCATGGTTCTATATAATTTATATGCGGGTGAGAAGAGTGTTGTTTCGATCGGGCATGAAGACCATCAAGGATCCCGTGCACGGATATGTGGAGGTTCCGTCAGAGCTCGTGCCCCTCCTCGATTCGGGGCCGGTGCAGAGGCTCCGGCACGTGCGGCAGCTTGGATTCTCGTATCTCGTGTACCCCGGAGCCCATCACACCCGGTTTGAGCACTCTCTTGGCACCATGCATCTTGCAGGGGTGATGGCCCGCAACCTGTCGCTCCACGATCAGGAGCGTCTTCTCGTCACAGCTGCCGGGCTCCTTCACGATATCGGTCATGGTCCGTTTTCGCATGCCATCGAACCGCTCGTCATTGAATTTATTGGCGAGAATCACCAGGATTTGGGAACACAGATATGCCGGGGTGAGGTGGGCGCGATACTTGAAAAGATGGGAATTGACCGGCAGGAGATAGAAAGCCTCATACAGGGAATCCATCCCCTTTCAGGTATCATCCACGGGGAACTCGATGTGGACCGTATGGATTACCTTCTTCGGGATGCCCATTACACGGGAGCACCGTACGGGACGGTTGATGCCCACCGGCTGATCAGGAACACGTCGATCGTGGATGGGAGACTGGTGCTTGAAGAATCGGGCATCAATGCCGCGGAATCACTTCTTATCGCCAGGACCCTGATGCGCCCCGCGGTCTATTTCCACCATGTCAGCAGGATCGCGGAGATGATGTTCCAGGCGGCGGTGATGCACCATGTGGGGATCTCCGGGAAGGGGACACTCGAATCGTTCCTTCGGATGGATGATTCCGCCTGTATGCAGGCACTTCTTAATTCAGATGATCCTGTGGCAAGGGATCTGAGCCAGCGCATCTACCAGAGAAGGCTCTACAAGAGGGCCCTGTATGTGGGGCGTGACCAGGTGAATGCGAGCAGGATGACCCAGTTCTCAACCTCGGTGAAAAGGCGCGAGATCGCGTCCACCATTGCCGGGGAAGCGGGGCTTGAACCCGCCCAGGTCCTCCTTGATATCCCTCCTTTTCCGGGAGACATGTCCCTCCACGTCCAGGTACAGAACCGGCACAGTGTGATTGGCCTTGCTGCGCTCTCTCCCCTCCTCAATACCTTAAACGAGACCAGAAGGGGGCAGTGGAGACTCGGGGTGTATACTCTCCCGGAGCACAGGGAACGTGTTGGAGCTCTCGCAGCGGAAGTGTTGCACGTCAAG
Source organism: Methanolinea sp. (assembly GCA_018262855.1). Taxonomy (GTDB): domain Archaea; phylum Halobacteriota; class Methanomicrobia; order Methanomicrobiales; family Methanospirillaceae; genus Methanolinea_A. The sequence goes on from JADFDO010000003.1 coordinate 206,352, forward strand.
CCAGAGACAACCCAGGGCCGGTTGTTCGGATGAGTCAGAATAATGCGATCGTGAGTAAAAAAGAATGTGTATGAACGCCAGGTACCCAACAGAGTGCGAGGGGGTCCCATGATAGAATACTGGATCGTCGTCACCATCGGTGTAGTGGCAGTGGCATGCGTCGTGTGCGGCGCGTATCTGTACAGCGAGGAGAAAGCCCGGCAGCTCCTGCAGAACCGGGTGAAGCTCAGGGCATATGAAAACCTTCTCCAGGCAGTGATGGAGATGAACGTTGCAGGGGACGATCAGTATGCGCTCGTCCAGGCAAAGCGCCGGATGGCGACGACCTTACACCGCATCAATCTTGTCGCAGGCCCGAAGGTCCTCCTGCACGTCAACGAGCTTCTTGATTTCCTGAACGAGACCAGCGAAGGAGACTACGACGTCCTCAAGGAGAAGAATATCCTCAATACCATCGTCCAGGCGGCCCGGCGGGAGCTTGATCCCGCGAGTGCCCGTGTACTCGAGGAGTCCCAGTTCAGGTACCGTTTCTATAATCCCCCAAGGACCTGAGGGCGGGAATATCTTTTTTTATATGAAAATCGCATCCGCGATTTTCATTCGATATGCATGTGTGACTCTGGGAATCATGTGATTTTTTATAAGAAAATCGCATCCGCGATTTTCATTTGTATGCGTGTGTGTCTTTGGGAATCATGTGGTTTTTTTCATCATCATTCCGGAAGGAAGCACAGTGAATGTACCTTTCGGGCTTGAAGATTTATCAGAGTGCAGCTCACATCTTACCGCATAGCAGGGAGGCATGACCAAGTTGCGTGAATTCATCGAGATGATGCGTGAGAGATCCGCGGTAATCGATGTGGAGGAAAGGCCTTGCGGAGAATTCGATGCACCGAAGATGGCCAGCACCACAAATTCGCTCCTTTTCTTCCATGATCTCCCCGGGGGCAGGGGCGTGATGAACGTCACTGCATCACGAAGCTCGCTCTCCCTGGCGCTCGGGATCGACGAACGAGAGATGGGGAGAGAGATCTCCAGGGCAGCCTGCCAGGGCCGTATAATTGAAGAAGGAACCCTCGCCATGGAGAGCCCGGACCTCTCCCGTATCCCCGTCATGAAGTTCTTTCCGGGCGATGCGGGCAGGTACCTTACCGCAGGGATCGTCTTTTCACGGTTCAACGATGTCGAGAATGCCTCCATCCACCGCATGCTTGTCCTGGACAGGGAACGCGTGGCAGCAAGGCTCGTCGAAGGGAGGCACACCTATACCCTTCACCGGGAAGCGCTTGCCGCGGGAAGCGAGCTCCCCGTTGCCGTCGCAATAGGTGTCCATCCCGCAGTGACCTTTGCCTGCTGCACGAGGGTGCCCAAAGGAGGGGAACTGCCGTTTGCCGCCGAGCTCCTCGGAGGGGAGATCAGGGTGCATGAATGCAGGAACGGGGTGCGTGTGCCGGATGCCGAGATTGTGCTCGAGGGGTATATCGGCAGTGAGACAGCACAGGAAGGGCCGTTCGTCGATATCACCGGGACATACGACAGCATCCGCACCCAGCCGGTGATCCGTTTCACAGGCATGCATACCAAGACCGATCCCATCTATCACAGTATCCTGCCCGGAGGCAACGAGCACAGGTTGCTGATGGGTGTGCCGTACGAGCCTGCGATCTTCAGGGCGGTCTCAGGCGTCACAGAGGCGAAAAACGTAATTCTCACCACGGGAGGGTGCGGGTATCTCCACGCGGTCATCCAGATCAGGAAGAGCACCCAGGGAGATGCCAAGAACGCAATCATGGCGGCATTTGCAGCCCATACCTCGCTCAAGCACGTGGTGGTGGTTGACGAGGATATCGACCCGGCAGACCCGGAGGATGTGGAATATGCCATTGCAACCCGGGTGCGTGGAGACCAGGACATCATGGTGATCACCGGGGTTCGGGGGTCCTCGCTCGATCCCTGCCGCGTGGGCGACGGGACCAACGTGAAGGTTGGCGTTGATGCGACCATGGTCCTTGGGCATGAGAGCGAGTTCCGCAGGGCTGTGTGGTAGGTCTGACAATGATCCTGTCACCGGAAGATGAAGCCATCCTTGCGGGAGGGGAGGGAGAGACCCGGGCAAGGATGATGGAGATCCTATTCGCCCTCGGGAAGGTGTACGGTGCCGAACGCCTCATTCCAATCGCCAGCGCACAGGTAAGCGGAGCCTCCTACAAGACGATCGGCCGGTGGGGGCTGGACTGGATCCAGCACCTCGATGCGAAAGTCTCGGTTCCCACGGTTCTCAATCCCGTCGGAATGGATCGTTTGAAATGGCGTGACATGGGGATTTCCCCGGAGTTTGCCAAAAATCAGGAGGACGTTCTTGAGGCCTACCGGAAACTCGGGGTGATCATGGAGTGCACCTGTACCCCGTATTATCTCTACATCACAAGGTATGGGGAACACCTTGCATGGTCAGAGTCTTCAGCGGTCGCGTATGCAAACTCTGTGATCGGCGCAAGAACCAACAGGGAGGGAGGACCGGGCGCCCTTGCTGCAGCGATCATAGGAAAGACCCCAGAGTACGGGCTTCACCTGGTTAAAGCGCGGGTTCCCCAGGTCGTGATCAGGGTCGGGGGAGGAACCCGCATGCATGATCCCGCCCATTTCGGGGCTCTCGGGTACCGTGCGGGAACGCTGGTCGGGAACCGGATCCCGATATTCGAAGGTATCAGGCCGGGACGGGACCACCTGAAGGCTCTCGGGGCGGCGATGGCTGCTTCCGGAGCTGTCGCACTCTTCCACGTGAAAGATATCACCCCTGATTCCAGGATCTTTTCCTACAGCACCGAGGGACTTGAGGTAATTTCAGTGGAGTTCGATGAGATCGAAACCTGCATGAAGAAGGTGCCTGTCGATGCAGTGGCTCTCGGCTGCCCGCAATGTTCTCCTGAAGAACTGACCCGCATTGCGGAACTGCTCGAAGGGAAAGCAGTCCGGATCCCTGTTTTCATCTTTACTTCCCGGGATGTCGCTGCACGACACCCGCGTGAAGTCGCCGCGATTGAGGCTTCCGGGGCGAGAGTGTACGCAGATACCTGCATGGTGGTCTCGCCCGCAATGGAGCGGATCGGGACGATCATGGTGAACTCGGGGAAGGCATTCGCATATGTCCCTGACATGTGCGGTGCGGGAGTCAGGCTGGGTACCACCGAGGAATGCATAGACGTTGCGACACAGCAACGCGATGCAGTAGCCTGATCTCTCATCCGAAGCGCATACCCGACCCTTTGCGAGGCATCAAATTCCGTGGTGTGTCTCATACCTCACATAGCCTGCACCATTGTTCAAATACGCCGCAAATCGCAGAATCCTGCCGATGCGGTGGTTTTATGAACGATTTTGTGCAATACCCTCCTGTCGATGGCGTTTTCCGATCTTCATCTTCACTGGATGGACAAGTACAAGCTTCCTATCCTGATCCTCCTGGTGGCAATTTCAGTTGCACTCGAAGTGATCGTGCACCACATCATGGGTATAGTCGTCGTGTATTCCCACTTTTTCTACGTACCCGTAGTTCTCGGTGCGGTGTGGTACGGGAAGAGGGCGGCCGTAATCGGGCTTTTCCTTGCAGCAATCTACCTGGGTGATTTTTTCATTCTCAACGGTTTCGTCACGATTGATGTGATGGTGCGGTCGCTGATGTTTGTCGCCGTTGCGCTTCTCATCGGCCTCGTTATGGATACCATCCGCCGGGAGCAGGAGAGGGCAATGACCCAGGTCGCCGATGCTGCGCTGAGTGAAGGGAGGCGCAGGGGCCTTTCCGGGAATATCGACGATTTGAAAGTGCGGCTGAGATCCTCGGGCAACGTGAAGAGGATGAGGGAAGAAGGGGATGTCAGGGGACTGATCATGGCGCTCCGTCACAGGGATGCCGCGATCCAGTATGAAGCGGCAGAAGCCCTTGGAGTATTACGCGAACCTGCCTCGGTGCCAGCGCTCATCTCTGCACTGACCGGAGACCGTTACTCCGGTGTGCGCTGGAAAGCGGCCGAGGCGCTTGCGAGGATTGGACCTCCCGCAGTCGAACCGCTCATCCAGGCACTTGGCCACCAGGATGATGATGCCAGGTGGAAGGCTGCGATTGCACTTGGCGAAATTGGTGACCCGAGGGCAATTGCCCCCCTCCTGGCACTCCTGGAGGATGAGGACCGTTTCGTGCAGAGCCGGGCTGCATACGCCTTGGGCCAGTTCGGGACCCTATCCCTCCCGGCGCTCATTGCCGCGATGGAGAACCAGAGCCCGCACGTCAGGAGAGGGGCAGCCCTGGCCCTTGGAAGGATTGGAGATCCCGGTGCGATCCCCCCGCTCCTCTCGGCGATGTGCGACCGTGACGAATCGGTGCGGGCTGCAGCACTCCAGGCACTGCCAGGGCTCGGCGAGGAGGTGTATTCACGTGTCATCGCTCACCTCAGGGATTCAGCGCCTGAAGCCAGGGCATGTGCCCTTCAGGCAATTCGTGAGGTTTCGGGCATTGAAATCCTTACAGGTCTTCGCGCTCATGCGGGGGAGGCTGACCGGGAGACAAGGGAGGTGATTGACGCTCTCACTTCGGCAGAAGAGAGGGAGCGCGAAAACCCTGGTCAGGCAGGGGAGTCATGATGTGATCTCCACGTCCTCTTCACCGCCGGAATTCCCCCAGAGCGATTTTTGGTCCCGGCAGTATGGTTCCTGGATCTTCCCCCCCCGGACCAATTATTATGTGATGTGAGTCCCATTTCTGTCTGTGTTCGGTGTACACCATATCCCCTTCCGGGTAGATACGAACGATATATCCGTCCAGGTGATTCCCGGGGATGCATTCTCCACCTATACGAGGACCTCTCCTGGAGAGAAGGTTACCAAACAGCTGGGGTACCGGGAAGGGAAGGTGATCATCAATCCCGTGGAACCGGTCAACCTGCCAAAAGAGGTTACGGGGATGCTCGAATTCCACTTCCTCCCTGTTACCCTGAGCCCGGGCTCCACTATTACCCTTTACCTGAAGTTCCCGGTCGAGATCGGGGTATTTGTCGGGGATGACGAAAACTATACCCTTATCGATGTCTTTTCGCGTGCACCTGCCAAGTACTCGCTCTATGGTACTCCGGAAAAGGGTTTCATCACGCGGCACGTGGAGAGCGAGGTGTATGACTCGGCGCCCTCGTCAAATCCTCTTGAAGAGGGTGTGATGACCCTCTCAATAAAAAATTCCAGCAGGGACTGGATCGAGGTCTCCCGGGCAGTCTTCGATGTGTCAATGATGAGGCTCTTTTATGGAAACACCGCAGTCATGATGGGGGAGATGGAGATCATCTCACGCCTTATTGCCATAACGAGGATCTCCGGCACCCCGCCCGGTGACGGGATGAGCACCGCGCTCCGGGTCTATCCCACCAGGAAGAGCCTGATCCCCGAGAAGCTCTTTTTCATGATGGAATATGGTGTGGGTGACTGACGTGGCGTTCGAGTACCTCAATTCTGCGATCATCGGGACCGTCACCGTGCTTGACCTGGTCATCTTTGGCATATCGGTCCTGGTCACCGTTGCGATCGCGAAAGTCATCGGATTCTATTTCAAGAAATCGTTCTCCGACAGGGTGGAACAGGGCGAGCTCGAGTTCCTGATCAAGGTCATCCAGGGCTTAATCATCGTGATCGGGATCTACCTGGCACTCCCGAGTTTTGACATCAACCTTGCCGATATGCTGGTGGTAGGGGGAACCATCGGGCTCGTGGTTGCCTTTGCCAGTCAGAAGATCGTCTCGAACTTCGGCTCGGGGCTCTTTCTGATCATCGAACGGCCGATAAAACCCGGCGACAGCATCAATATCGGGTCGGTCTCAGGGACCGTCGAGGAGATACGGATCCTTTCCACCATCATTAAAACGTACGAAGGGATCTATGTGCGTATTCCGAACGAGAAAGTCTTCACTTCGGATATCACCAATTATGTCGCGAATGTTGCCCGCAGGTTCGAGTATTCGATCGGGATCAGTTACCAGTCGGATGCCGAACGGGCGATCCGGATTGTCAGGGGGCTCCTGGAAAAGGAACCCTTTGTGCTCAGGCATCCCGCCCCGAGCGTTTTTGTAGATACACTCGGGGATTCGAGCGTCAACCTCCGCGTCTTCATCTGGGCGCCATCAAGGGTATGGTGGTCGGTGAGAACCGAGATGCTCTGGACGATCAAGAAAGCCCTGGAAGATGCAGGGATAGAGATCCCGTTCCCGCAGCGCGTGGTGACGTTCTCACAGCCAACCGGTGGTGCCGTCCCGGGAAGCCGCGGGCAGGAGCATGATTGATATGAACGAATCCGAACTTTCAGCCCTGAAACAGACCCTGATTGGCGGCGACCTTGAAAGCCGGAGGTCTGCAGTCCGCAGGTTCGCAGAGATCGGGGAACCTGCCATCCCTTTCCTGGTATCCCTTCTCCAGGAGCAGGTTGGGAACGAGGTCCGGTGGTATGCCGCAGTCGCCCTCGTAAAAATCGGTTTCGGGAGCATCTCGCCCCTCATCGATGCAATCGCCAGAAATCCGGATTCCGATTTCCGCAGGTATGCTTCCGCAGCGCTTGGACACCTCGGTGAGCCGGCCGTAGTTCCCATCCTTTCAGCAATGAAAGGCGCCGATCCCACGACCCGGGGATTTTTCTCCCATGCACTCTGCAGGATCGGCGAGCCGGCGATCCCCGCAATTAAAGCGCAGCTTGACTCCACCGATCCCATCATGAAGGAGTGTGCGACGCTCACCTTATGGCAGATGGGCCAGGCCGGGATCGAGTCTCTCCTCTCCGAGATTGACGATGAGACGCGGGATTCATAGGATTCCACATTTTCACCTGATTAGAAGGCTCTAAAAAGTGCGATCTTTTCAGGGGAATCCGGGGAGAAATCTAAAGTGATAAGTCCCTGCCGCAGCAAGTGTGATGGTGATGATGCACTGCTCCCCCGCCATGGAAGCGTATCTCGCCGATCTTCATGAAGGCCTTAAGAGAGCCATGGAGGTGGCCGAGAAAGCCAGGGCAGCAGGGATCGATCCCCGCACTTTCGTGGAGATACCGGTTGCGAGCGACCTTGCGGACCGTGTGGAAGCGCTGCTCGGAATAAGGGAACTTGCAGCAAGGATCAGGGAGATGGAGGGGCAGATGACCCGTGAGGAGGTCGCCCTCCATATCGGGGAAGATTTCGTTGAGCGCCGCTTCGGCGAAGAGAGCAGGGAGGAGATCCTCGACCATGCAATCCGCACTGCGATGGCGATTCTCACCGAGGGGGTCGTCGCCGCCCCCACCGAAGGCATCGCCAAGGTCGGGATCGGGAGAAACGATGACGGGAGCGAGTATCTCAGGATATTCTATGCGGGACCTATCCGGAGCGCGGGAGGTACCGCGCAGGCTCTCTCGGTGCTCGTGGGCGATTTTGTGCGAAGGGCACTTGGTCTGAACCGCTATATCCCGCGCCAGGATGAGGTGGAACGTTACATCGAGGAGATCCGGCAGTACAATTCCATCATGAACCTCCAGTATCTCCCTTCCGAACGCGAGATCCGGCTGATTGTCCAGAACTGTCCGGTCTGTATCGATGGAGAGGGCACTGAACAGGAGGAGGTCAGCGGGTACCGGAACCTGGAGCGGGTCGAGACAAATACTGTCCGGGGAGGCATGGCGCTCGTGCTTGCAGAAGGCCTCGCGCTCAAGGCCCCGAAGGTCTTAAAGAACGTCAGGGCCCTCTCGATGGATGGGTGGGACTGGCTCGAGGAGCTGATACGCGGGGCCCCGAAGAGCGGGGATTCGGATGACACTGCCGGCATCAAGCCAAAGGACAAGTACCTGCGTGACCTTATCGGTGGGAGACCCGTCTTTTCATATCCCCTCCGAAAAGGCGGGTTCAGGCTGCGGTATGGCCGTTCAAGAAACACGGGGTTCGCAGCCGCCGGCCTCAACCCGGCAACAATGCACATCCTGGGCGACTTCCTTGCCGTGGGTACCCAGATGAAAATTGAGCGACCCGGGAAAGCTGCGGGTATTGTTCCTGTCGATACGATCGAGGGGCCGACAGTCCGGCTGAAGTGCGGAGACGTGCTCAGGATCGATGACGCCCAGGTGGCACAGGAACTCTCTCTAGAGGTGGAGCGAATCCTGGACGTGGGAGAGATCCTCATAGGGTACGGGGAATTCCTCGAGAACAATCACATCCTGGTTCCCCCTTCCTATTGCCATGAGTGGTGGTGCCAGGAAGGCGGGACAACCCGTCCCGGGAGCGAGGAAGAGGCACTCTCACAGTGTTTCGAAGGCGCCCCGCTCCATCCTGATTATACGTGGTACTGGGATGACCTTACCTGCAATGAGATTGCAGCCCTTGCAGATATCGTGTCCAGGACAGGGGAGATCAGGCATGGCATCCTCGTGCTCCCGCCAGAACCAGACCTCAAACGGATGCTCGAGGAGATCCTCATCCCTCATCGGATCCGCGAAGGACTGATCTGCATCAGCGAGTACTATGCATTTCTCGCCTGCCTGGGCCTCGATCTGAAACTCCGGAAAAGGGCAGCCTGGGGGGATGCAGCAATGGAAGATCCGATTGCCCTCGTCCAGCACCTCTCAGGGTTTACCATCAGGTCACGGGGAGGAACCCGTATCGGCGGGCGGATGGGGCGCCCGGGGAAGTCCCGCCCACGGAAGATGAACCCGCCTCCCCATGCGCTCTTCCCGCTCGGCGAAGCAGGGGGAAGCCGGCGCTCCTTCCAGGAGGCCTCGAACCATGCGCCGCAGCCGAACATGGACGGAGGTGTGATCAGTATTGAGACAGGGAGGAGGAGATGTCCTGCATGTGGGAAAGAGACGTTCCGGAACCTCTGCGAGTGCGGATCACACACCGAGCCCGTCTTCAGCTGCCCGCGATGCAAGCGCGAAATTTCAGGCGCCGAGTGCCCGTCCTGTCACGTGTCTCCTGTCTGCTCCCAGGTCACCAGCCTGAACGTCAAACAGGAGTATGCAGCCGCGATGGAGCGGCTCGGGATCAGGGAACAGAGCCTCACGATGGTCAAGGGTGTCAGGGGGCTCATCTCGCGGGAGAGAACGATCGAGCCCATGGAGAAAGGGATCCTAAGAGCTATGCGGGAACTCTTTGTCTTCAAGGATGGCACGATACGGTTCGATATGATCGACCTTCCCCTGACGCATATCAGGCCTGAAGAAGTCGGGGTCACCGCGGAACGGTTGCGGGAACTCGGGTATACCGAGGATATTGAGAAGAAGCCGCTCACATCCCCATCGCAGGTGGTGGAACTGAAGGCACAGGACATCCTGCTCTCCGATTCCTGCGCGGAATACATGGTCAGGGTGGCTCAGTTCCTTGACGAACTGCTCGAGAAGTGCTACGGACTTCCCCCCTTCTACAGGGTAAAGACCCGCGAAGACCTGCTCGGGCACCTTGCAATAGGTCTTGCACCCCACACGAGCGCCGGGGTGCTGGCGAGGATCGCAGGATTTTCGCGGGCGAATGTGGGATATGCCCACCCCTTCTTCCATGCAGCGAAGCGGAGGAACTGCTTCTATGGCGATACCGGTATAGAGACGTTCGACGGGCACACCTGGTGCACAAGATCGATCAGGCAGATTGTGACAGAAAATTTCGACCTCTCGAGGCCGGGAATCGACAGGCTCGGGACCTATTACTCGGATCCCCAGTCCACGCTCCTCGTAAGGACGGTGGACACACAAGGGAAAGCCCATCTCCGCCGCGTCACTTCGGTCTCGATCCACAGGGCGCCGAAGGCCCTGATCCGCTTTGAGACGAGGGGAGGCCGGGAGATCGTGGTGACGCCTGACCATGCAATGCTGGTCTGGGATCTCTGCTCGCTCCGGAAGATCCGGGCGGTTGAGGTGAAGGAGGGCGATCCGGTCCCCGTGATGATCGGTGAAGCAGTCCTCACCGATCACATCTCCCGCAGGGAGATCGTGCCGGCACCCGATGAGCGGGTCTACTGCCTGACCGTGACGGACGAGCACACCGTGCTTGCAAACGGAATCTTCACGGGGCAGTGCGATGGCGATGAGGACTGCATCATGCTCCTCCTCGACGGGCTGATCAACTTTTCGCGGTCGTTCCTCCCTGAGACCCGGGGGGGTTCCATGGATGCCCCGCTTGTCCTCACCACAAGGATAGATCCTGCGGAGATCGACAAGGAGAGCCACAACCTTGACGTGGGGCCCGGGTATCCCCTTGAATTGTATCTTTCTACCCTCCGGTACGCCCACCCCAAGGAGGTGGAGGGGCTCATCGACAGGGTAGGAAGGAGGCTTGGCACCCCGGCACAGCTCGAGGGATTCCTCTTCACCCACGATACCAGTGATATCTCTTCGGGGCCTCTCGAGTCTACCTACACGAAGCTCAAGAGCATGCTCGAGAAGCTCGAGGCCGAACTCGAGCTTGCAGGGAGGATCCGTGCCGTTGACGAGGACGATGTTGCCGAACGGGTGCTCACGACGCACTTTATCAGGGATCTCCAGGGGAACCTCTCCGCCTTTTCGAAGCAGAAGTTCCGGTGCGTGAAGTGCAACACGAGCTACCGCCGGATGCCGCTTGCCGGCAAGTGCAGCCGGTGCGGGGGAAATATCATTCCCACGGTCCACGAAGGCTCGGTGAAGAAGTACCTCGAGATGTCGAGGGATATCTGCACCAGGTATAAGGTATCGGAGTATACCCGCCAGAGGGTCCAGGTACTGGATATGGCAATCGAGTCCACCTTCGGCCAGGAGAAGAGCCAGCAGATGGGACTTGCGGATTTCATGTAACCTGGAGGACAGCACTGCCACCACACCGGAGGAGGATCTCGCAAAGAGCAATTCTCATCACCTCCGAGCATCAATACCTCTGACCGATGTACGACCTGGCACGTCTCAGGGAAGAGTTTCCCGTCCTCTCAACATGCATTTACCTCGACTCAGCCTCCACGACCCAGACCCCAAGGAGAGCGGTCGATGCGATGTGCGCGTATTTTTACGAGTATGCAGCAAACCACGGGCGCGGGGCACATCACCTGGCCAGGAAGACGACCGAACGCTACGAAGAGACCCGTGAAATCCTGGGAGTATTTCTCGGTGTTGACCCTGGGCACCTTGTCTTTACGAAGAACACGACCGATGCGATCAACATGGCCGCCCATGGCATCTGCTGGAGGGAGGGTGACGAGGTGATCACGACGGCGCTTGAGCACCATGCAAACCTGCTCCCGTGGATGGCGCTCAAAGAACGCGGGGTGGACCTGAAGATCCTTCCCCAGAAAAACGGCTTCGTCGATCCTTCAGACCTGCAGGATGCCCTGTCGCCCCGGACAAAGCTTGTTACGGTCAACCACGTGACAAATGTCCTCGGCACGGTCCAGCCCGTCGAAGAGATGGCGAGGATGGCACACGATGCCGGGGCAATGATCCTTGTCGATGCGGCGCAGTCGGCCGGGCATATGCCTATCCGCATTGACGGCTTCGATTTCGTCGCGGTTCCCGGCCACAAAGGGCTGCTCGGTCCCCAGGGCACCGGGGCACTTTATGTGAAAGACTACTCTGCGCTCTCAATCACCTGTCACGGCGGTGGAATTGTCGAGGAGGTGACCCTGCAGGGATTCACGCTCCTCCCACCCCCGGCCAGGTTCGAACCGGGCACCCCAAACATACCGGGCGTGATCGGTCTCGGAAAGGCCATCCAGCTCGTCGAGGAACTTCGGGTGGAGGAGATTCACCGGCATGAGACCAGGCTCGGAGAGCAGGCGTATGACGGCCTCTCTTCGATCAGCGGTGTAGCTGTGTTCAGCCCGAGGGGATCCCCGGTTCTCTCGTTTAATGTCGATGGAATGGATCCCCATGCGTGTGCGGAGGAACTCGACCGCAGGGAGGGCATCTGTGTCAGGAGCGGGCTTCACTGTGCTCACCCCCTTGCATCCTCACTCTCTCCCGGGGGGACCGTTCGCGCTTCGATGGGGTGCTACACGAGCCCCGGAGAGGTGCAGGTCTTTGTCGAAACCGTGGAAAAGATCGCATCACGCAAGAAGAATCCCCGATCCAGATAGATCCGATCTGCCTGTGCGGATGTAACAATATTTTCCAAAGCCGGGCATCCGGGGTAACTCCCCAGGTTCCAGTCATCCTCCCAGGGCTGATTCCCTGAGAAGGTCAATAGGGGAGTATTCATTTTCGGAGCAGGGGGATATTCTCCCCGGCTGGCATACATTTTTGGTTATTCACTTTCAAGTTCCGTCATCGCAGGCCTTCTCCGGTTATGCATGCCCCGGATCGGATACATGATGCACGTATTACCTCCACAACAAACCCTGGCCGAAGAGGAAATTTCAAGGGGGCTCACGACTGTTGTCAGGGACGGTATTGCCACACAGGCGATGGTCACCCTTACAGGCGGGATCTTCCTGGTTGCATTTGCGCTGCAGATGGGAGCATCAAACACGGTGATCGGTCTACTTGCTGCCATCCCGCCGCTCGCGGAACTGATCCAGATGCCCGCGATCTCGATTGTGGAAAAGATCCGTAACCGGAGACTTATCTGTGTGGGGGCCTCTGTCCTGGCCCGGATTGCATGGATTGTAATCGCATGCATTCCTTTCCTGTTCGGCCCGGAGGCAGGGATCATCGTCCTGATTCTCTCGCTTTCGTATTACGGGTGCATCTCCGCGATCTCACACTGCAGTTGGAGTTCCTGGATGCGTGACCTCGTCCCGGACGAGATCCTCGGAAGTTTCTTTTCGCGCAGGATGGCCCTCGCCATGGCTCTCGGTATTGCCCTTTCCCTCGGAGCGAGTTATTTCATCGATTTGTGGCGGATTTATACCGTGTATCCACTGATGTACGCCTATTCCTTAATTTTTCTTGCAGGTTTCCTTGCGGGACTTTTTGATCTCTATTATATGACACGTATCCCCGAGCCGGAAATGAAACTTGGGAAGTCTCTGCCCCTGTTCAGGCAAATCAGGGCGGCGTTTCAGGATGTGAACTTTTCCCGGCTGATCGTATTCCTCGGTTCGTGGAGTTTTGCGGTCAATCTTGCCGCGCCCTTTTTCACAGTATACCTGCTGAATCTCATCGGCCTCGACATCACACTCGTCATTTTCCTTGCAGTGCTCAGCCAGGGTGTGAGCGTGATGTCCTACCGGATGTGGGGAAGTATCTCGGACAGGTACAATAACAAGTCGGTGCTTCGCGTTGCAGGGCCACTTTTCATGTTCTGCATCCTCGGGTGGACATTCACGACCATGCCGGAGAAACATCTCCTCACACTTCCCCTTCTCGTTGTGCTTCACGTCCTGATGGGCATCTCGACTGCGGGTGTAACCCTGGGATCTGCAAACATCGGGATCAAGCTCGCACCCTATGGCGGAGCGACTGCATACCTTGCATCGATCAACATCATCAACTCATTCGCTGCAGGGATCGCTCCGATTATTGGTGGGATGTTCGTTGATTATTTTGCCGCATCGGAACTATCGATGACCCTGAATTTCCGGAGCCCCAGCACGCAGTTCAGTCTCATTACGTTCGACCTGCAGTACTGGGACTTCTTCTTCATCTTTGCCTTCATTGTCGGGATCTATTCGATCCATCGCCTCGCGCTTGTGAAGGAGGCAGGAGAAGTCGAAGAACAGGTGGTGGTCCGTGACCTGATCGCGCAGATGAGCCGCGAGATGCGAAACCTCTCAACGGCAGGTGGATTACGGTATATGCTCAGGTTCCCAGTAACAGGCCGTTTTCAGCCATTTACACGGGTAACGAAAGGGAAAGAATCCATTGATACGCGTGAAGAACAATGATACCGGGGTGGGGGCCAACTCACCAGGATTTTCAACTACGTCCCAACGAGGATGGTACCTGGATCGAAGAAAATTCCATGATTCCTAATAAGGACACAAGCATACAAAATGAACATCGCGGATGCGGTTTTGGTATGTACAATGCATCCGCGGTTTTCATCAGGAAGCATGTGACCAGACTGGCTCACATATGTTTCATAGAAAAAAAGGCGTCGGGATTCCCGATACCTGGCGATACCATGGAGGTTGATCATCCCCCGGGCTTTTCTTCTTTGGGAACGGCAGGTTCAGGGTGGGCTTTTCCCCTTCCTTTCCACCAGCGGTAGATGGCGTACACGATGATCGCGAGTATGATCAGGGGGATGAGGGAGACAAGGATGACAAAAAGCGCGGCAGTGACTCCCACAAAGCCGGCGATGGCCTGGTTGATCACCGAGGTGATCGAGGGCCCTGCCCGGGATCCCACCGGTTCAGGCTCCCTGAATGATACCGTGAGCGTGGCGTAGTCAATGCGGCTATCGAGGTACTTCAACCGACCGTCAATCCGGTCGATCTCGACCTGCACCCGCTCAATCTGGACCTGGACCTCCATGATCTCGGAAACATTCTCTCCCTTCTCCATGATGCGCTGGTACTGGGCAAGCTGGTGTGCGAGTGCAGTCCTCTGCGCCTGGAGGTCCACGTACTCCTCGGTGACATCCTCCGCCTGCATCGACTGGGACTTGAGCGTGCCGAGTGCGGCAACCGAGGAGAGTGCCTGATCGAAGGCAGAGGCAGGGACCCTCATCACGAGCGAAGCGTAGAGCCGGTCCTCGCCGTACCGGTTCATCGAAAAGGATCCCACATACCCCCCGTTCGTGGTGGCAATCGCCTGGAGGGCATCCCGGGTGGCAGGAACATCCTGGACCTCAAGGTCGATATTCGCGGTCTTTATGATCTTCTGATCGTCGCCTGCCCATGCGCCTGCGCGAATAATTGGAACCGGCGTGGCATAGGGTACTGAAGGCGCATAATCGTATCCACTTGAAGATCCACCACCGCCTCCGCCACCCGCGACTCCTGGCGGGAGGGAGAATGATGTCGGAGAGATCTCGGAGGAGACGCACCCTGCACACCAGAGCCCTCCAGCAAGGACTGCAAGGAGGATAAGCAGGGGGATTCCCTTGTGTATGTTCATACATGTCCCTCCCTTCGGGAGGAGAAAAAAGGTTCCTTGACTGCGAACGGTTTCGCAGTCTCACCCTGGATTTCCCTGGCGATGTGATTGCAATCTGGTGAATATTTATCCCGGAAGATCACCCTTGATCTTAATACAACCTTACCACACCGCGAGTGTGACTGAGAGGCCAAAAGTGACCGACTCAAGATCGGTTCTCGCAGGAGTTCGCAGGTTCGAATCCTGCCACTCGCATCATTCCTTCCATCAGGTTCCGTCTCTCCGGGCAGGACGCAGCAGCCTCTGAATGAATCGGATGATTTGGAGTCCCGGCCCGGAGGAAAGCGTTATTTCTCTCTAAGGGAAATGGCTTCGCCATTTTCATGCTGTATGCTCAACCACTTGGCGGTCATATGCCGTTGATATGTTAATCGGATCCGCGATTTTCATTGTGCATGCGTATGTCCCGATGGGAATCCTGTGATTTTTTTATCCTGAGAATATCCGGTCTTCCAGGGTAGCGGGGAAATTCACAGCAGTTCCCTGAACACACCCTTATGATGCGAAAGAAGAAACCATTCTCCGCATGTTCAACGCGCTAGATGTGGATCGCTGGGTGTCTGCACGGCGGTCAAGCCTTGACGAGGCGAAGGCGTCAGCAGCCGGGATCATCCAGGCAGTCCGTGACGGGGGAGACGGCGCCCTCCTCGCAATGGCGAGGAAGCATGAGCCCGATCTCACATCAGTCAGGGTCACCGATGAAGAAGTGGAAGCCGCATATAACGATGTGGAGGACCGCCTGATCGAGAGCCTTATCGAAGCGGAGGCACGGATCACCCGCTTTCACGAGCTCCAGAAGGAGCGGAGCCTCTGGCTTGAGGAGGTCGAACCGGGGATTGTGCTCGGGGTGAAGACTACCCCTCTCGACAGGGTAGGCCTCTATGTCCCGGGCAGGAGGGCCGCGTATCCCTCCACCGCGCTCATGAACGCAGTCCCCGCGAAGGTGGCAGGCGTCCCTGAGATGTGTGCATGTTCGCCACCACCCATCCTCCCGCTCACGCTCGTTGCGCTGGATATCGCGGGAGTCAGCGAGATATACCGGATAGGGGGTGCCCAGGCGGTTGCGGCGATGGCGCTCGGGACAGAGACCATCCGCCCCGTCCAGAAGATCGTCGGTCCCGGGAACGTGTACGTGACGGCCGCGAAGATGATGCTCCGCGAGCATGCCGAGATCGATTTCCCTGCCGGCCCGAGCGAGATCGGCATCCTTGCCGACAGCACGGCAAACCCGGTGTTCATCGCGATCGATATCCTTGCCCAGGCGGAGCACGATCCCGACGCAGCATGCGTCCTGGTCACCACGGACAAGTCGCTTCCCGGCAGGGTGAACAAGGAGATTGTGAGGCTTTTTGCAACCGCACCAAGGAAGGATATCATCGAGAAGGCCCTCCGGCAGTCCGGCTACGTGATCGCACCGGACATGGATGAGGCCATCACCGCAATGAACGAGATCGCCCCCGAGCACCTCTCGATCCAGGCCGGTGATCCGCTCACAGTCCTGAACGCGGTCAGGCACGCTGGATCTATCTTCGTCGGCCCGTACACCCCCGTCGCAGCCGGGGATTATGCATCAGGTACCAACCACGTGCTCCCGACCGCGGGATACGCGAAGACCTACTCAGGGCTGAACGTCTCGCACTTCTGCAAGACCTCGACAGTCCAGATCATTGACAGGAGAGGCCTCGAGGCCATCGGAGATACCATCGAGGCCATTGCGGATGCCGAGGGACTCTCCGCCCACGCGGAATCGGTTCGGATCAGGCGCTCATACAAGTGAATCCTTTTTTGCATCCTCGCTGTTTTGTGTGGGAGACTGAATCGAGGTTGTTCTCTGCATACCAATTCAGTCACTGAACCGCCGCCGCGCTCCATCTCATCAGTCCTATAAGAATTATTCAGAAAATGCTGAAGATATGGAGGTGACTGCAGGTCGCCCCGGGTCGAGGGCGGAAGTCCCGCGGTATTTTCTGGGGTAGCGGCGTGTATCGCATACGGGGGTGTGGTGGCGGAAAGCCCCCACAAAATGTATCCTGTTCCTGGGATCCTGCCAAGAATGGAGTGAAGACTTCCAGTGTGGGTGTCAGGTGGCAATGCGGCACGAATGGTTGGGGACTTTTAAGAGATCCCCTTCCGCATTAAACGGATGCATCCCTGAAGGCGTTTTTTACAGGCACCGCCCAAGATACGATTGTTCCCGGTCACGGATCTCCTGGAGCCCGACAAGGCTATTGAACTCGTCGAACCCCATCAGCAAATCAGGGTAAGACGAGGGGTCGCCGGTCCTCTTCAGTTCGGAGAAGACTGTGGATACCGCTCTCGCAATGGCATACGTGCAGGAGACGGGGTCGGCAACGACCGCGTAGCCGATCGCTTCGAGTTCGGCCGCGGAGAGGACAGGCGTCTTTCCTCCGGGAAGCATGTTGGCGAATGCAGGCCCCTTTACTTCGTGGCAGATCCGCCTCATCTGTTCTACCGATGTCGGGGCTTCCACGAATGTCATGTCCGCACCCGCCTCGTAGTAGAGGTTCGCCCGGTGGATGGCATCCTCGATCCCGTTCACGGCGATTGCGTCGGTCCTTGCCATGATGACAAGGTCGGGATCCTTCCTGGCGTCGACCGCGGCCCTGACCTTGGCCACCATCTCTTCAGGGGAGATGATGGCTTTTCCCTCCATGTGACCGCACCGCTTCGGGGAGACCTGGTCCTCGATGAACACGCCAGCCACCCCGGCCTTCTCGTAGAGCGAGACGGTCCTCGCCACATTGGTGGTGTTGCCATACCCCGTGTCGCCGTCGGCAAAGACCGGGATGGTGGTTGCATCCACGATCCTCGACGCACAGTCCACCATCTCGGAAAGCGTCAGGAGGCCGACATCGGGCCTGCCCAGCAGAGCGGCGGAGTTCGCATACCCCGCCGAGAAGATGGCGGAGAACCCGGCACGCTCCGCGATCCTGGCACAGAGCGGGTCATGGACGACCGGGATGATAAGGATGGAATCGTCTGCGATCAGTGTTCTCAGGCGGGCGGTGGGTTTCATGGGGCTCTTGCTCCCTGAAGCGTGAAGATCTCCAGGATTTATTCCTTTCGGAGGGTTTTACCACGTAATTGCAGGTTTCCCGGCGACATTTCCCCCTTTTTACCTTTACCGGATTGCTGATATCCTGCCCCTTCCCACTTACTCTGCAGGAATATCACATGGCAATCGACTGGTATATGGACTTCGTGGATCTTGGTTACGAGCCTGCGAGGGACGAGCTGCACGCGCTCTTTTATTTTGAACCTGCAGAGGGAATCAGCAAAGAGGAGGCTGCAGGGAGGATTGCGTCGGAGAGTTCGACCGGGACCTGGACAACGCTCTATTCACTTCCCAAAAGGATGAAGGACCTCCAGGCAACGGTCTATGACATAGAGGGGAACTATGCCAGGATTGCGTACCCTCTCGACCTCTGGGAGAAGGGGAACGCCGCACAACTCGAGAGCGGGATCGCAGGGAACATCTTCGGCATGAAAGCGCTCAGGAACCTCCGGCTGATCGACGTGGGTTTCCCGACGGAATACCTGAACGGGTTCAAAGGTCCGCACTTCGGGATGGAGGGGATCCGGAAGATGATGCGGATCCACGGGCGTCCGCTCACCGGGGCGGTGCCGAAGCCGAAGGTGGGATTTGATGCCCGCGAGCATGCGAAGATCGCGTACGAGACCTGGATGGGCGGGTTTGACTTTGTCAAGGACGATGAGAATCTGACCTCGATGCCGTTTAACCGGTTCGGGGACCGTGTGAATGAGATGACCAGGATGAGGGACAGGGCCGAGCAGGAGACCGGGGATGTCAAGTCCGCGTTCATCAACATCACCGCAGAGACCGCGACCATGCAGGAGCGTGCAAGGATGCTCGCGGACCATGGCTGGAACTACGTGATGATCGATGTCGTGGTCGCTGGGACGTCCGCGGTCCAGACGATGCGGGACTACTGCTCTGATCTCGGCCTTGCCATCCATGCCCACCGTGCGATGCACGCGGCATTTACCCGGAACCGGAAACACGGGATCTCGATGCAGTTCCTGGTAAAACTGATGCGCCTCATCGGCGTCTCTCAGATCCATACGGGGACCGCGGTCGGAAAACTGACCGGATCAAAGAGGGAAGTTGCGCTGCTCGCGAACGTTCTCCGCGATCAGAAGGTGAAGGCGGTGCCGCATATCCTGATCGACCAGGACTGGGGATCGATCAGGAGTGCGTTTCCGGTATCTTCCGGGGGGCTGCACCCCGGACTTGTCCCTGATGTCCTCGATATCTACGGGAAGGATCTCGTCCTGCTGGTGAGCGGAGGGATCCACGGTCACCCTAAGGGAACGCGGGCAGGGGCGATTGCCACGCTGCAGGCGGTCGAGGCGTGGAATGAAAAGATGAGTCTCGACGAGAAGGCGAAATCATCGCCGGAGCTCGCCCTGGCTCTCGAGAAATGGGGCTATTATCGGCCGAAGTGATCGGAAAAACCGGAGGTTCTTCGCCGGCTCATGGCCAGGGTGACGGGAGAATGCCATAGCAAGGATACCGCTTCCCCCGGTTACGCGTCTCAATTCCATATCATTTTTCGCTCCCGTGAGCACACGTTATCCTCATGTGCCCCCGGATTTTCGAACCGTTCAGGCCCCGCATATCCGCACGACAACTTTTCGTCGCGCTCGGATTCGGAGTCGTGGCAGCAATGGTCCTGTTCACCGGGCTCTCCATCCCGCTCGGTCATGGCCTCATGGCAGATCTGAGCGAGGTGTTCGTGACGCTTGGGTCCGCGTTGTCGGGGCCGTTCGGCGGCCTGGTGATCGGGCTCCTCCAGGGTGTCGTATACGCTCCCGAGCGCAACGTCCCCTCCCACATGCTTGCCGGATTTATCTGGGGTGCGTGGTACTTCGTGCTCTATCGATGGAGCCTGGGGGAGGGCAGGGGGAAGTGGACGAGGGCGGCGTTATGGGCGGTGAGCATACCTGTATACTACTACCTCCTGTTGCTCCCCCTACACCTCCTCATCGCCTCAGCGACTCTCGGGGTGTCATTCGTTCCGCTCTTCATTGAGACCGGGACAGGCCTTCTCCCTGAGGTGGCATTCACGCTTCTTGTCACCACCCTCGTTCTCCTGGTCCTTCCGGAGAAATGGGCGGCTCCCCTCGAATGAGGCGAGAGCAGGAGAGCTGTATCTACAGAAAAGGGGGTTTACAGGAGCGCCCGGACAACCTTCGCAAGCCGCTCCATCCCCTCGATGATCCTCGCTTCGTCCATGCTTGAGAAGTTGAGCCGGATGGTGGACTGTCCTCCTCCGGTGACGTAGAAGGGGGTTCCCGGGAGGACCGCAACTTTCCCCTTTATTCCCTCCTCGAAGAGCCTCATGGAGTCGAGTCCCTCCGGGAGAGTGGCGAGCATGAACATGCCGCCGACCGGTGTCGTGTGGCTCATCCCTTCAGGGAACCTGTCATCGAGGATGTCGCACATGAGGTGGCAGTTCCGCCCGTACGCCTCCGAGATGGTCCTCGTGTGGGCGTCGAGGTCGTGGGATTCGAGGTACCTGGCGAGGATCTTCTGGCAGAGGAAGTTCGAGTGAAGGTCCGCAGCCTGTTTTGCGCAGTTGAACCGTGCGAGGATCTCAGGAGGTGAGCAGATCCAGCCGATTCGCATGCCGGGGGCAACGACTTTCGAGAACGACCCCGAGAGGATGCACCGGTCCGGGATGAGCCGTGCGATTGGCATGCGGGGTTTTCCGTCAAAGAAGAGCTCACCGAATGCATCGTCTTCATAGAATATGGTATCCGTGCCTTCCAGGATCTCCGCGATTGCCTTTCGTGTATTGTCAGAATAGGTCTGGCCCGAGGGGTTCTGGGAATTTGGGATCCCGTAGAAGAATTTCGGCCGGAAATCCCGGATGACATTGCCGAACTCCGTAAGATCGGGGCCTTCCGGGCCGAGGGCGACGTCCCTGAACTCCGGCTCGTAGAGTGAGAAGGCCTCGATTGCCCCAAGGTACCCGGGCCTCTCCATGGCGATGGGATCACCTTTGTTGAGGAAGATCTTTGCCACCAGGTCGAGGCACTGCTGGGAGCCGTTCACGATCTGGATCTGGTTGGGGGGGATGGAAAGACCAAGGCGCTTCTGATAGCGGCGCGAGATGAACTCCCGGAGGGGCAGGTACCCATCGGTCGTAGAATACTGGAGGGCAACAGATCCCTCCTCCTCGAATACCCGGATTGCCGCGTCCCGTATCCCGGCGGCATCGATGAAGGAGGAGTTCGGGAGCCCGCCTGCAAAAGAGATGATATCGGGATTGGAGGAGACCGCGAAGAGCTTCCCGAGGAAGGAGGGCGGGGCGCACGTCATCCGGTCAGCGAAATGGTACTGCATGCAGGGCACTCCAGGAATTGCACAACAAGGTGCACGGGGGGAGACAAAAGCCTGACCTTTACTTATATCCAGGGTGAGGCAGCGATTGGAGGAGAGTTTCAATATGACCATGAATTTCTGGCAGGGGATTTCGGGCAATATGATGAAATTGGTATGGAATCAAGTACAAGAAGAAAGGAAAAAAGCATCACTCTATAATGTTTATACCGCAGGTCACGATGGTGAAAACTACGATTGCGGTATCTCCTTCCACCCGCGATCTCTTAAGAGCACTGGGGAAAAAGGGCGATACCTATGACGATATCATTCTCCGTCTCCTCAGGGACGCAGGGTGGAAACGCATGGATACCCTATGGAACGAGATACTCCGGAATGATGAATTCATACCCCCGGATGAACTCTGACGTTCCGTGTGCTGGTTGAAGGACGTCCCAGAGAGAATTCCAGGCTATTCCCGCCGTTTTCCAAGTCAGGATACGAAATGCCCTGACCTGTCTCGAACGCGATCCCCCACCCGCCCGTCCCCACGAAGACATTGCTCCTCTCAAGGATACACACCCAAAAAAATATCGCATCAGTGTCGGGGATTACAGGGTTGTGTTTGTGATTGAAGGGAACAATGTCATGGTTCTTGATGTGTTCCACCGGAGGCATGGGTATTCCACCCAGTGTTCATCTCCACGTGATTTTTCCAATGAAAATGACGGAGTTATTTTTCATTGTGTATGCAGGTATCTTGACCCGGGAATCATGTGATTTAAAAAAAAAATCAAGAATCCAGGGTTGCGTTCAGCAGGCCTGGAGCAAAAGAGAATGTTGATTGTTGCTCTTTCCAGCAACCTCGCGAATGTTCATCCAGCCTGGAATAACTAAAGAAGGCCTGTGTGGATCAGATTGTAGGAATATATCCTCCCGTTCAGTACCTGGGTCCCCTTATCCGCTGGAGCGAGACCTGTGCGTTCTTCCTCACGCGGCAGTCCGGGTCGTGGGCTGCGTGTTCAAGAATCTCCTCGGCCTCGGGCGAACGGATATTCCCGAGTGCACATGCTGCAGCATTCCGGAGGATATCGTCACCGTCCCGCATCATCGACTGCAACACCGGGACCAGTGCGGGAACAGCCAGTACCCGGATCCCTGCAGATGCAGCCTCCCTGATATACCATTTCTCCCGCGTGAGACGCTGGAAGAGCATGGAGAGGTCTTCAGGATTCCTGATCCCCCCGACCCGCCGGACCGCGGCCTGGCGAATATTCCAGTCGTGATTCGACAAATCTTTCATGATGATACTAATCTCGTCAGGCGCTGCACGGATTCCGGACATCACGTATCATGTATTGGTGGGCAAATAATATATACTATTGGATGGAAGATTCCTTCTCTTCAGACCTCCTGGGAACGATCAGTCTTCTTCATCCAATACCTGACGCATCATACATGGTTCCAACCCACTTCCAATGAGACCCCCCCTGCCATGCCCAATCTTCTTCATTTAAATTCCGGACGCACAGACCGTGATACCCCTCCAACTCATATCATATTCTTCATGAATTGTTCCCGGGCGCTCCGTGAGGGAAAAACCGGGAAAATTCTATAAGCTCACACTTCAAAAAGTGATTCAATATCCCGGGATTCAAAGGCTACAGAGATGGAGTTGATTTACTGATCCAGAGAAAGACCGACGATGAGAAGAACGAGTCCGGGGAGATCATCCGGGTCCGCCTTCCCCAGAAGCGAAACAGGGAGATGTTTGCCCAGGCCGAGCTGATGATGGGTGCAAACCACATCAGGGTCAAGTGCTACGATGGTGTCACCCGGATGGGAAGGATCAAGGGCAAGATCAAGAAACGAGTCTGGATCCGTGAGGGGGATATTCTCATCGTGATCCCCTGGAGCTTCCAGGACGACAAGTGCGATATCATCTACCGCTACACCGGGCCCCAGGTGGAGTGGCTTCGAAGGAACGGGTATTTGTAAAGGGGTATCAGGTCTCTCTTTTGCACGCGAACGCTTCCTGATCCAATCTCTGGAACATTTTGGATTCGGGCAATTCCTGACCGCCTGTTTTCGTACATTCACTTTCAACCTGCCCGCTCCAGAGTTTAATATGGCACATTGAGCACACGATCTCTCTCCAATGGAGTGAATGTGGGTTCTATCATGGCAGTGTTCAGGTTCGAAAATGTCTTTGCTGCACCAACCAGGCAACAACGGGAACGATACATGAGAGGAGAGGTAGAAGAGCATCGCTTCGGCCCGGAAGGAGAGATTACCCTCCTGATCTATCCTGCAGCAGCGTATCTCAAGGATGATATCGACGGGGTTCGCATCCTGTTTACCGGGGTTGGTGAACGATCACATGCAGTGGAAGAGGCAAGAAGAATGGTGGAATACCATAAGCTCACGGAGGAATGCATGAAATCATATACGACAGGGGATCAAATCTGAAGACCTGAAGAGCCATCACCAGATCGGTGAGGTGCACCACCTCCATCTTTTTATATCCCTCCGTGTCTGCACTCTGATCAGCACTCCCCTCACTTCTCAGTATCTTTTCCCGAATCACAGAAGATCCTCTCCGGGAATAAAAAAGATGGATGCATGGAGAGTTATAATGAAACAATGGGGTGGTGCATGGGGGGTTCACCACCAGCCTTCCCTCAGTGATGCCTCTTGAGAGTGGCAAGAGGAGATAGGAGAGGGGAGATAAAAGAACCGCCGGAGCGGTCAGAACCTTACGAACGGCAGGTCTCGTTGCTCATCTTCCAGGAGCGGAGCTCATGGAATCCGGGGATTCATTCCTGAAAAAAAATTCTTTTTCCATTTATGAAGAAGAATTTTAATTCACTGAAGAATTATTATTTCTCCAACGGGAGTTCGGTATGGTTGGAACCAATAATTTTAGGTAATTGTAAAACATCTGCCCCTTTAAATAAAAGAGGCAGCACACATGAGTACGATGGACCTCCTCCAAGTGGCAAAGGTATGCCAGAGTGAGGAAGAAGCATTTCATTTTTTATTTCAGAAGAGGAGAGACCTCTACGGTGTATCATGTCCTGAATGTAAGAGTTCTGAATACTACCTCATGCACCCGGGAAGACTTCGGTGTAAAGCGTGCAAACGGGATTATCATCCATTCTCTGGCACATTACTGAACGAATTGAGGATATCCTATTCTACCTGGCTCTGGCTGGTGAAATTATTCGAATTAGAGGTGAGTGCCAGGAAAGCACGTTTTCAGCTTGACATCAGCTACCCTACGACCTTGAAAGGATTCGATACATTGCGACGAGGGATCCTGTACAATCTCTCACTGTCGGATGAACTTCTCAAAGGTGAGATTGAGGCCGATGAATCCTATTTTGGAGGAAGACGGAAGGGTAAACGAGGGAGAGGAGCTGGTCATAAGACTATCGTGTTTGGGATCCTGGAACGAGGAGGGAAGGTGTCAGTGAGTATTGTCCCGAATGCTTCTGCTGAAGCACTCATGACAGAGACAGTAAAGAAAGTCAGAAGGGGATCGATAGTTTACACGGACAAGTGGATCGGCTATGATTCATTGATGTTCTGCGGCTATAAGCACCTGAACGTCGACCACCGCTATAAATTCAAGCTGGGTAAAGTGTACATTAATGGAGTCGAGGGATTCTGGAGTTTTGCCAAGGAAAGGTTGATAAAACATCATGGAATCTCAAAGGAAAAATTCCCGATTTACATTAAGGAAATGGAATGGCGATATAACCATAAAGAAGAGGATTTATTTGATTTGCTGGTGACTTACCTGTTAGGGGCTGTTTCTTTATAATTACCAATTTTATAGTATTTTTTGTTATTCTGCTTGTTATCGGTATACC
Source organism: Methanolinea sp. (assembly GCA_018262855.1). Classification (GTDB taxonomy): domain Archaea; phylum Halobacteriota; class Methanomicrobia; order Methanomicrobiales; family Methanospirillaceae; genus Methanolinea_A. Next base: position 231,640 of record JADFDO010000003.1, read on the forward strand.
TTCGATTCTCTTCTCTCTTCTCACGTCTTTGTATTTCATGATGGTGAACAAAATCCGGGTAGCATTCATACGACCGATCCTTCCTCCGGTTATATTCATCATGATCGTGGTCGTCCTCTCGGCAATTCCCCCAGGACTGGAGATCTATATAACTGTGGGATTGATCACTGCACTATACTGGTTGCTCTTTGGCGCCATCATCTCTATGGGAGTAATCACTCCGTTTCCCCTTTTCGAAAAGAGATTGTCTAAAATAACATCCTGGATTTGCGTTTTAATAGCGTCTATAATAACTTTCTTTTACCTTTTACTCGCAGAAGTAGCGAATCAAGCTGGGCTTATGAGAATTTTGTCCGGTGTCCCTCCGAACTCTTTCATAGTATTCATGTCGGTCCTTTTCATCGAGGCAGTGATCATTGCATCGCTTGTATATACAGGATTCACTCTTTATTCCCAGTTCATAAAAAATCGAATCTCGAAAAATAACGATTGAACTCAAATAATTTTTAAAAATTGAAGATGTCTGGTTCATCACCAGCCGGTCAGAACCTTACGCTGGTTTCTCGACTCCCGATCCCTTCATCAGGCCATATTCGATCTCGTAGAATCCTCCTCCCCGATCCTGGTAGGTGAGGTAGTAGTGCGTCAGCTTCTCCTTCTCTGCGTCCTCAATTTGCCGAAGGAGGCTGGCCTGGTTCGGTGCATCGTGCCCGACCAGGACCCACCGGCGGGTCTCGTCGCTCATCTTCCACGAGCGGGCCGGGATGGTCCCGGGCGGGGTGGTCACGGATTCATCCTTCGGGTCGAAGAAGGCGACGACCTGCCTGGTCTCGTTCTTTGCCTCAACCTTCTGCCTGCGCTGCCAGTAGGCCATGACGGCCGCAGCTAACGCGACAAGCAGCTCAAAAATCTGGATAAGTTCTTGGTCCATAGAATCACCCTCCTGGGTGGGGAGGTCCATTGTGTGAAAGGGAAACGGTGAGGGATCACCGCTTCCCAAGGTTCTGCTCCATCTGGCTGTGCATCCCGGCGATGATCCTGATGATGGTAAAGAGCATCACCAGGCCGCCGATGCACATACCGAGGAGGAACATGAATCCTTCATCCATGGTCCCTCCCTCCCCTGAAAGGGAAAGTCACTCGCTGGTCTTCAGGCGAGAGCGGGCACCGTGTCGGCCCATGCCTCGATGACCGCGAGGATTGCGTCGGCACTGTAGGAACTGACGCGGACCTGGTCACGGGTGAAGGTCACGTAGTAGAGCTCGCCCGACGGGTCGTGGCACCGCAGCATGATGGAATAGGTGTCCCGCTCGAAGTCATCCGAAGCGTCTCCTCCCATTGCGGTGGCCATCTCGGCGTCGCCGATGACCTCGGTCTTCATGGTCGCAAAGGCTGCCGCCGTCGGTGCACGGATGGTCACGTATCCCACTGTCTTTGCGTCGTCATCCTCGAAGATGACCCGGCCGTTGTAGTACTCGCGGGTCTTTGCAACCGCGTCCATGGTCTGGCCCCCAGTCTCGTACGCTGTGCACCCGAAGGGGTTGGTACTGATGACGGAGTTGACCACGGTGTTGAGCGCAGCAATATCCGCAAACGGAGTGGTAAGCTCGCGGGTCGCGGTCTTGGTGACGCTCTGTTCAACAAAATCTGCCATGATTGATGCTCCTGCCCTTGATTGAGGGCTGTGAGCAGGTGGGGTGGAGGATGGTGATAAAG
>JADFDO010000004.1 GCA_018262855.1 Methanolinea sp.
AATTTTTCGCCAACATTCTTGAGGTGGGCGCACCGGGTGTAGCCTGACTTTTCCATGAGCCGGATGCAGGGGTGGTTCTCCCCGCAAAGGGTTCCAATCAGCACATGAAGGCCAGCCGGCCCTGCAGCATTCTCAAGGCTATCGAGAGCCGATTTTCCAATTCCCTTTCCCGTATATCCGGGTTTTAAGTAAACGCTCAGTTCCGCAGACCGGTCGTAGGCCTGCCGCTTCTTGTACTGGGAGAGAAAGCAGTACCCGATCGTCTCATCCCCTTCCCTGATGAGAAAAGAAGGATATCGCGGGTTGGAGATGTGGAGGAACTCCTTTAATTCTTCAAGGGACATCCTCCCGCTGTGGAATGTTGCGGTTGAATTCCGGATATAATAGTTGTAAATTTCGAGGATCTCATCCAGATCGCCATCAGTGACCGGAACAAACTCAACCATCACCGAATAATTCTGCCGGGTATGATATCAATGATTCCGGAGTAGCATGGATGATGAGGGTGGATTCTGACCGGGTCAAGGTTATTTTTCTGTCTTATCTGTTCCCGCCCTGCTGCTGAACCCTGGCATGATCCGTTTCACTCCTGAGATTCCAGTTCCGCAAGTACCTCGCGATCCTCGAGGTCATACCACTCTTCGTAGGCATCAGCGACCGCAAATGATCGGCCGGACCGGATGTTCAGGCATACAAGCAGGTCTACCTCACGTGACACCATCTCGGCAGATGACAGGGATGCTGTGGGGACCGCCACCATGAGATTCCCGGGACAGAGGCTTCTGACACTCCGGATCGCTGCGAGCATCGTGAATCCCGATGCAAGACCGTCATCGGTCAGGATCACGGTCTTCCCTCCCACAGGAGGCATCTTTTTCCCTCTGCAATACCTGGCAATCCGCTCTGTGACGTTTTCCCTTGTTTCTTCAACCGCTCTCCCAACCTGATCATCAGTGAGCCCGAGGACTTGTCGCAACCGCTCGTTGATCAGCACCGTTCCGTCCCACGCCACTGCTCCAAACCCTGATTCCGTTGTCCCGGGTATCCTGACCTTCCTCACGATCGCGAGAGAGAATGGTGCACCGAGGGCCGCGGCAATCTCCTTTCCAACCGGCACTCCCCCCGCCGGGATAGCAAGGACAAGAGGTTGGGTAATCGAAGGAAGAGAGAGGAGGAATGCTCCCAGATTCCTCCCGGCATCGTGGCGGCCGGAAAAGACACGAATCCGCTCCCGGAGAAGGGGATCATCGACAATTTCTCCCATGAGGGGTTGCTCTTGCACTCATGTGGGATAAACATGAGGATTGGATTGAACCCGGATTGGAATGGTGCCAAACCTGCCAGGACCTCAACATATGATCTCAAAAGGTTCCGATCAGGTCACCGGCTCCGTTATTCCACCACGTAGGCCTTCTCAATGAAAATCCCCTCGTCAGAAAAGGATTGGAAAGGCATCGATCCCTGCCAACCAATCATAGCGTACATAGTATCCACGATACAATACATGGATGAATCATATCATGAACCGGGTATCAATTCTTCAAATAGGCGACATGCAGAACGGCTTTATTCAGGAAGACGGGAATCTGTATGTTCCGGGTGCAGAGAACCTGATCGACCCTGCAAATGATTTTTTGCGTCAGGTGAGCGAGGATGTTTTCGATCTCATCCTCATCGTGCTCGATACTCACTTCAGGGAGGAATACTACGAAACGCAGGAATCCCGGCAATTCCCCATCCATTGTGAATACGGCACGCGGGACTGGGAACTCGCAATCGATCTGAAAGCGGCTCCGAATATCCGTTACATGATGAAAAATAATTTCAGTATGTGGACCAATCCCGGGAGACTGGCTCTGCAATGTACCGATCCTGCAAAAAAACGTGTGTATAATAATTTATTCCATATATTGGATGATCCACATACTCCTTCGGAATGTATTCCCCGCGATGAGTTCCTGAAAACGTTCACCTCGGGCAGCCTCGCGGCTGATGTCGAGGTCACCCTGTTTGGTGTGGCGTCGGACTATTGCAACCGGTATTCGATGGAGGGGTGGCTCTCCCGCGGTGCCCGCGTTACGATCCTTCAGGACCTGACAAAAGGGATTGAGAAAGAAACTCCCCTTGTGCTTGCCGAAGACCAGTACCGGTGTTATAGACCTGAGAGGCTACGGGCTGTCGAGAGCGCCCAATACCTGCGGGAAGTGGCAGATACATGAACGGATACTGCCTGCCAGATGACGGGATACGGTAACTGACAGTGCATGAAGTTCCATTCCCAGGTCTCTCGAGGAAACCCCATCTCAAAATAAAATCCCTTATCACTCATGAGTGCAATCCACCTTTTCATGAAGCTCTCCGTGATTCTCATCTGCTTCTCGTTTCTGTTCGTTCTCACAGTGTCTGCATCTCCTTCACAGGCGGGTGTTGTGACAGCAGGGGATGGATATTCTCTTGCGGAACTGTCCATACCTCCCATAGACGGCCCCTCCGATCCCACAGAAGTGGAGGCATTCCTCGACCTCGTCATGCCCGCTGCCATTGCACGGTATAATGCGCCGGGAGCAACCGTTGCGGTTGTAAAGGACGGAAGGCTTGTCGTTGCAAAGGGCTACGGCTACAATGATCTTGCGAACCGGATCCCCATCGATGCCGACACCACGATCTTCCGCATCGGTTCAATCTCAAAGCTCTTCACGTGGACCGCCGTGATGCAGCTCGTGGAAGAGGGGAAGATCGATCTTGATGTTGATGTCAACACCTACCTCAAAAACTTTAAAATCCCGGACACATACCCCGGGCAACCGGTCACAATGCGCCACCTCCTGACTCATACTGCAGGGTTTGAGGATACGAGCCTTCGCATGACCTGGGGAGATGTCGAGAGTCTCATATCGATCCAGGAGTATTGCGCAGAGAATATCCCGGCCCGTATATACCCTCCCGGTAGATTATCCCTGTACTCCAATTATGGTGCAACCCTTGCCGCGGTCGTAGTCGAAGATGTGAGCGGTGTGCCGTTTGATCAATACCTTCAGTCACGAATCTTCACACCGCTCGGGATGGACCAGACGAACCTCCGGCAGGATCTTCCCCCTGAGTTTGCATCAAGGCTCACGAAAGGATACAAGTTTGCCCACAGCGAGAACCTTCCCGCCGAGGATTATATCCTCACGGTCGGCCCGGCAGGAAGCATCAGTTCGACGGCCCCCGATATGGCAAAATTCCTGATCGCCCACCTGCAGAACGGGACGTACGGGAATGCGACGATCCTCTCACCTGAGACTGCGAATCTGATGCACTCCTGGGCTTTTTCTGTCGACCCCCGAGTTTCCGGCATGTGCCTTGGTTTTTACGAGCAGTATTACAACGGGCGGCGCACGATAGGGCACGGGGGTGACACCGATACTTTCCATTCGGAGCTCTGTCTCATACCCGAGGAACAGGCCGGGTTCTTTGTCTCAAGCAACAGTGCGGGAGGGCGAGGGGTTCGTGACGAGCTCTTCGCTGCGTTCATGGACCACTATTACCCGGGAGAACCGGTCGTACTCCCGGAACCTGATCCCTCTGCATCAGCCCGGCTGCAGCAGTATGCCGGCACCTACGAGATGAACCGGCATAACTATGCCAGGTTCGAGCGATATATCGGGCTTCCGTCCCCTATCACAATCACTGCAACCCTTGAGGGAACGCTCCGGATGGTCTCAAGCGATGGTACAGCCGAGTACATTGAGGGCGAGTCCGGCATCTTCTTCCCGGCAGACGGCTCACGCCCGGTCAAGGGGAATATCGTCTTCCACACCGCACCGGATGGCTCGGTTGAGTATTTCGCATACACGAATGTGCCGGTCATGGTCTATTCACGCCTGCCGTGGTTCATGACTGCCGAGTTCCAGGACAACCTCAAGACTGCTTCAGGGATAATCCTTGGCACGGTCCTGTTCTGGCCGCTGCTCTTCCTCTTCAGGCATACCCATGCGATCCCCGAACCATTCAATCCAAAAACAGCCCGTATCGCTCGGTGGTGCGCAGGGATTGCCGCCCTCCTTCTGATTGCGTTTGTGTATATCCTGTTGCCATGGATCACGGGTAATGAAGGGATATTGGGTACCTACATACAGACCCGGGAGATCCCGGGGACTCTCAGTGCGGTCCTCACAGTGCCGGTCATCGCTGCGATACTCACCATTGCAACCGTTGCGTTCGCAGTACTTGCATGGAAGGAGAAGTATTGGACAATCCCGCACCGGGTTCACTACACCATCATCGCCATAGCGCTCGTCGCCATGCTCTGGTGGGTGCATGTGAACAGGCTCTGGGCATTCTGCCTTTGAATGAAAATTCACCTCAATTTTTTCCAGTGAAAACGCCTTCGGCGTTTTCATGCTTTATGTTCGACTGCAGAGCGGTCATTGGCGGTTCGAGTGAATATTCCCTTGGAATAGTCATGTAGTCTCAACAGGGCTGATAAGAAAGGATCACAACCCTGAAATGCCATGAGAGAAAGAGCCATCCAGAGCAAGGGGTTGATCCTATTTCCCGATCATTCGCATTGATTCTCCTCATCTCGGGATTTATCATCGCCGTGATGTTTTCCGGCTGTGTAACGTCTCCAGGAAGTCTGCAGGATATTGGAAAAACTGCAACGTCACCCGGCACCGATAATGGCAGGGATAACGTATCTGCCATCATCCCGCTGTTCGATACCTATGCCGAGCAGACCTTTGAAAGAAGCGGGGTCCCGGGGATGGCAATAGCCATTGTGAAGAACGACTCGGTTGTATACCAGAAATGCTTCGGCGTAAAGAATATCACGACGCAGGACCCGGTCACACCCGACACCCGGTTCCAGATTGCGTCAATATCGAAGTCCTTCACGACAGCCACGATTGCCTCCATGGTGGGTAATGGTGAACTGTCGTGGAATGACACCATTGCATCGCGGTATCCGGAATTCAGACTCTCCGATCCGTGGATAACCGGGCACATCACATTCCTCGATCTCCTCTCCCACCGAACCGGGCTCCCCGAATATGTGGGAGACGAACTCCAGGAGATGGGATACAGCCGCCCGGAGATCATCCAGCGTCTCAGGCATGTCACGCTCACGGGAGACTTCCGTGGCGAGTATGCGTATGCAAACATTGACATCACGATTGCCGCAGAGGCTGCTGCCCGGAGGGCGGGAAAGCCCTGGGAGGAATTGATCTCAGAGCGGATCTTCGTCCCTGCCGGGATGCTGAACACCAGCGCCCGGTTCGACGACTTTGCCAGGGCTCCCGACCATGCCGACACCTATCCGATGACGAACAAAACGGCCATTCCGGGGCCTCTGATGGATGACGACGTGAACAGCCCCGCGGGAGGGGTAAGCTCGACCATCAACGATATGGCAAGGTATGCAAGGCTCCAGCTGAACGAGGGGAGTATCGACGGGACCCGGGCGATCGATCCTGATGCACTGCGAGAGACCCACGCAGCTCATATCATCAGGAAAACCACCAATTCAAGCATCGTCGCGTACGGGCTCGGCTGGGAGGTCACTGCCGCAAACGGGATGGTTCGGGTTGAGCACGGCGGGGATCTTACCAGCGGCGTATCGACCTACATCGTGCTCTATCCCGATGAGAAGATGGCGATCGTGGTACTCACGAACGGATTCCCCGGAGGGCATGTCCTCAAGAAGGCGATCACGAACGGTTGGGACGATCTGTACTTCTCCGGGACGATCCGGAAGGACTGGTATCGCGAGCTCGAGGAGCAACTCCTGGAGGCGATGAAACCCGGAGCGTCGGTCATCGGTCCCCAGGAAGGGCTTCCCCCGGCTCCCGCGGATGCAAAACCTCCCCGCCCCTTGACTTACTACGAAGGGTCGTATACCCAGGACTATTATGGCACCGTCCGGATTGAGGCGAATGATGCGGGTCTCCTCGCATATCCCGGCCACCGCACTAACCCCATGATCCTCGTTCCCTATGATGGTGATACGTTCCTCGACAAGGAGAGCGGGACCGGTGTCAGGTTCACGGCCGGTTCCTCCGGGTTTGCAACCGATGTCCGGTTTGCACAGTATGAGCTGCCTGGTCGGACCGGGATTTTTTCCAGGATTCCTTCCTGATCCTTTTTTTCGGCCGGTGCCGATAGGATCCCCGTGTTCTGGCCGGGCTTCCACCATCCAGCACAACTTTTTTATTCATTCTTTGTTTTTGATCTACCTATACAGGTAACTCCTGACAATCCTGGAAAGATATGGAGTGGTGATGGTGAATTGGAAGTACGTTGGTTTTTTGTTGGTGATCTTTGTCTGTACCGGGGGCTGTGTGAATTCGATTATCACTGAGGAACGTGGTGAACAGGCCATTACTGCAGGCATATCAACGCCTCTGAACGAATCTGACGCGAAGATATCCCGGAACCTCGATGAATATATGACCGCACTTACCGATGCAGGAAGGTTCAGCGGAACAGTCCATGTGGTGCGGGGTGATACTGTGCTCCTTTCAAAAGGATATGGGATGGCAAACCACGAGTTCGCCGTCCCCAACACACCACAGACCGTATTTCCCATCGCCTCAAACACCAAGCAGCTCACTGCAGCTGCTATCATGAAGCTCCAGGAGCAGGGAAAACTGAACATTACTGACCCGGTCATGAAGTATATCCCCAGTGCCACGAACTGGAAGGATATCAGGATTTACCATCTTCTGGGCCATACCTCCGGAATCCCCTCAGATGGCGGATTTCTCATGACCGACCCGGTAACTCTCTCACTCCCTGAGATCATAGACAAGGTGAGCGTTCTTCCACTAAGCTTTCCACCGGGATCAGACTATTCGTATTCCAATAATGGCTATATCACCCTGAGTTACATCATCGAACGGGCATCAGGCATGCCATACGAGGAGTACATGAAAAAGGATCTCTTCCAGCCACTTGGGATGAACAGTACCGGGCAGGACAATGCCAGGGATGTGTTTACCAACCGTTCATCCGGGTATACCACCATGGATGGAAAATACATCCATTACGATCTTCAGAACATCCACAACACGTATGGTGCCGGGTGTATGCATTCTACGACAGGAGACATGTTCCTGTGGACCCGGGCCTTCAACACCCCTGGAGCAATCCTCACTCAAGAGTCAACAGAAGTAATGATTGAAAACCACTATGGAATTAATGTCAATGTAGTGAATAACCTGACCATGATCTCTCACAGCGGGCGGAACTTCGGGTTCATCTCACAGACATTTTCGATTCCTGAGGACAAGGTGAGCATCATATTCCTGTCAAATTATGACAGGACCCCGTCGGGCACCCTCACAAAGGATCTTGCAAATATCGTGTATAATAAACCATACTCATTGCCTGAAAGGATCGATCGAAAGGCAATCCCGTTAAAGACTGAAGATATCGCCGAATATACGGGAATATACGAACCGGCATGGGAGAAGTCGTGGACATTTACAGTATATACTGCTGGAAACCGGCTGTTTTATAATTCTGTAATGCCCAGGGAGACCGTCGAGCTCTTTTATGAGGGAAATGACACGTTTTTTATCACTCCGGAGTCAAATGATGCACTCATCTTCACCCGGGATACCCGCGGGAATGTGATTGGACTGAAAATGTATACGTTGGAAGGCAATATCGACGATCTTGTAAAAGTGGTGTAAAGAGCAGGACGGGGGTACCAGGTTCCTCACCTTTTTTCATATGAAAATCGCATCAGCGATTTTCATTTTGTATGCATGTATCTCGATGAGAACCATGTGATTTTTTTCGTTTTTTCGGGAGAACCAGATTCCATGTACCGAAAAGCGGTAAGAAGGATAGGCTCATCTCTGGAAATTGCCATCTCAATTCTGATAGGTTTATTCCCTGGACATGCGCTCCAGGATGCAAATCGAGGAACAGTGATCATATAGATCTGCAGGAACCCGTCTTCTTTCCCTGATTCATCAGTATTAACCACGCGACTCTATCTCATGAAGACGTGGATGAGATCAGCAAAAAGATGCCGGTCACGAATAAAAATCCCCAAACTCCAGTCCTTTGAGGGAGAGAGGAAATCCCGTCAACTCCATCTTTATCACCAGCAATTTTTTCGAAAAGTGCCAGAGTCCTTCGATCTTATTGACTATACTATTCCCTTTAACATGTATTCCCAAAATCAGGGGTTGAGTGCAGTGTATTCCTCCGCAAGCATCCCATAATACCGGGTCGATCGCCAATGGTCCCGGAGCCAGACATGCTCACGGATAGTACCCTCGTATATCAGCCCGCACTGCTCCATCAGGCGGGCAGAGGCTGAATTCAGATTGTCGCACTTGCCGAACACCCGGTGGAGCGAGAGCGTATCGAACCCGAACTCAATGTACTTCAGGAGGATCTCCCTGCCGTACCCAGACGCCTGGTATTCCGGAAGGAGCACAATCCCGACCTCCCCTGTGCTCTTCAGTTCGGGATCGATCTCGAGGAAGGTGAGCCCTGCAAATTCCCCTGTCCCAGCAACCCTCGCCGCAAGGATGTATCCCATCCTATCGGCCAGTTTTGATTCTTCAATCGCCCGCTTCAGGAATGCGGAAATCTGCTCGTCGTTCTCAAGCCATATGAGGACGTATCGCATCAGCTCGGGATCACGGGCGATCTTCTGGATATTCGAAAGATCCTCTTTTGTGAGATCTTCCAGGATCAGCCTTTCTGTCGTCATTCGAAACGCCATGCTCGTTTCCTTCCGGCAAATTTCTATAAGGTAATGATTTTTTTAAAATGATGTAACCTTTTCATGTATTCATTTTCAATACCGGGAAAGAAATGCCCTTACTGTATTTTCGGCACCTGTGGTGTGAATATAATTCGGATACCCGATCTCGGGAGATTCAATGGCGCGTTATTTCCCGAAGCGTACCAGTGTCTTTTGGAGCGACCGCAACCTATCAATGAAAGGTGAACCCGTTCCCAGCAGGGGCCTGACATCGGGCTCACACCGTATCAGGCCTTCATCATAAGGGAGCACATGCACACCGGCGAACAGGTCCATGCTCCTGCCAAGGATCTCGCGGACTTTTCTTACGTCGTCTTCCGACCGGACACGGTTGATAACAAGGTGGATGTGAGGAATACCAAGTTCTTTTGCCAGGTGTGCGAGGTGCACTGCCACCTGCACCGCGTTGAAACTCGTGTCGGTCACGAGGATCGCGTGGTGGAAACCCCTCGCAATTGTTCGCCCGAAGTGCTCCACTCCTGCTGGCGTGTCCATCAGGATGACTTCGCCTTCCCGGAGATTGATATACCGGATGACCGACTCGAGCAGGGTGTTTTCGGGGCAGAGGCACCCGGTTGCCGCCTGCACCACTGTACCCATGACGAGGATATTCACCCCACCGGGTCCTCTCACCCCGAACCGTTCCACCACATCCGAGACATCCGGGTTCAGGGAGAGCATCAGGCCATATCCTCCGCCCGGGCGGGCACCGGTCTTCTCCTCCACGTAGTCGAAGTCTCTTGCCAAAGGGACGATCCTGTCCCGCTCTTCCCAGGGAATCCCAAGCGCAAAGGGAAGGTTCATCTGGGGATCTTCGTCAACGGCGAGCGTGGTAAACCCCTCCCTTGCAAAGAGATGCACAAGAAGGGCGGTGATCGTGGTCTTTCCGACTCCCCCTTTTCCGGTAACGATCACACGGAATCCCTTGTCGGATACTATCCGGGTATTCCCCCTGAGTACCCTGGCTGCGTCGAGCATCTTCTCCCTCTGAGCAGGGGCATCAGCCATGGGTAGCTCTGCCTCCTCTCCCGGCAAGGATCTCATTTTGTGCAAGCTGTTTGCCCCGGCACTCCGGGCAGAGCCGTGCAATTTCTTCTTTCAACGGAGTATCCAGCCGTGCCAGTACGGAAGCAGAGAGTTCTCTGGGCGCATAGTATCTTCCACAGCATTCGCACTGGGAGAGCGGGACCCGTGTATCGCTCCATGACTTCATGACCCGGTCTGCACCGACATCCTCCATCTCAATTGCATTCGTCGGGCAAACCCTGACACAGGCGCCGCATCCGAAACAGTCTCTGCTCGGTGCGTAATACGGCGTGTTGACCACAGTATACGGACCACGGTTGATAAAATTGATTGCACCGGCTCCCATGATCTCGCTGCAGGCCCTTACGCAAAGCCCGCACAGGACACATTTATTGCCGAGCGGATCGCCCTGTTCGATCCTCTTCAGGAACCGGGTCCTGGTCACGCCGTAATGGGCCGCCATGTCCCTGATTACATCCGATTTGGGCGCCTCTGCAAGGTAAAGTTCGAAAAGGATGCTCCGGTGTTTTTCGATCTCCGGCGTGTCGGTCAGAACCTCGAGCCCGTCAGCTGCCCGCAGCGTGCACGACGTAGCCATCTCCCTTTTTCCTTTCCGGACGACCTCGACCATGCAGAGTCTGCAGGCACCGTACGGGTCAAGTGATGCCTCGAAGCAAAGATGCGGAATCTCGATCTTTTCCCGTATTGCAACCGACAGGAGAATTTCCCCTTCATTGGCCCGATACTTTTTCCCGTTGATGGTTACGGTGACTGGTTTTCCCGGGATCTTCTGCTGGATCATGGGTTCACCAGCGCATCGTATTCATCCCTGAAATACGCAAGGGTGGTCAGCACGGGGTTTGGGGCTGTTTGTCCGAGCCCGCAGAGAGAAGTGGCAACGATGGTCTCTGTCAGGTCGGTAAGTATCTCGAGGTCTCTCTTCGTCGCTTTCTTTGCAAGGATCTTGTTGAGAATGAGGAGCGTGTGCTTGAGCCCCTCACGGCAGGGGACGCATTTTCCGCAGGATTCTGAAGCTGCGAAATTGATGAAATACCGTGCAATGTCGACCATGTCCGTATCCTCGTCCATGACGACAATTCCTCCGGAACCCATGATTGAGCCGACCCGGTTCAGGCTCTCGTAATCGACTGGAGTATCAAATAGTCGTGCGGGAATGCAGCCACCGGAGGGGCCTCCAGTCTGTACGGCTTTCACTTTTTTATTGCCGGCGCCGCCATTGCCAATTGTAAAGACGATCGTGTTGAGCGATGTCCCGAGCGGAACTTCGACGAGGCCGACCCGGTCAACCTTACCCACAAGGGAGAAGACCTTGGTGCCGGAATTTCCCTTGGCCCCGATTCCCGCATACCATTCGCTCCCTTTACTGATGATGACCGGTATGTTGCACCAGCTCTCGACATTATTGAGGTCGGTAGGGCATCCGAAGAGTCCCCCCCCGGGATCAGTAAGGCGCGGCGGGCGGGGGTGGGGCCGCCCGGTCCTCCCCTCGATTGAGGCGACAAGGGCCGTGGATTCTCCGCACACGAATGCACCGGCCCCCGTAGCGATTCCTATATCGAACGAAAAGCCCGTGCCGAAGATATCCTTTCCCAGCAACCCATATTCCCTGGCCTGCCCGATTGCGGTCTCTAGGCGCCTGATGGCAAGAGGATATTCCGCCCGGATGTAGATGAGGCCCTCGCTGGCACCGATCGCGTATGCGCCAATAAGCATGCCTTCGAGTACCATGTGGGGGTCGCTCTCCATCTCGTTCCGGTTCATGTAGGCCCCGGGATCGCCCTCATCAGCATTGCAGATGACAAACTTCCGGTCGCCCTCCGCATTGCGGGCGATCCGCCATTTCAGTCCGGTGGGAAACCCCGCACCGCCACGTCCCCTGAGGCCTGACTTCTCGACTTCGCCGATGATTGCCTCGGGGGCCATGCCCGAGAGCGCTTTCAATGCGGCGGCATATCCACCAATCGCGATATATTCGTCGATCTGTTCAGGGTTGATAAGGCCTGAATTCCGCAGGATCACCTTCTTCTGGTGTGAGAAGAACGGGACGTCCCCGTAGCGTGGGATTCCGTCAAATCCCGCGCCATACTCTTGGGTGTATCCCGTGATATGATCCCACGACGGGATCCTGCAGAGCGCTTTCTCCACCGGGACCTCCCCCTTTTCAACCGCACGGACGATCTTTTCCGCATCACCTGGAGTAACCCTGTGCAGGATGACGAGCGGTTTTCCCGGGATCGTGATGTTGACGAGCGGCTCTTCCCTGCAGTAGCCGATACATCCGACCCGGGCGAGTTCGATGTCCGGATTCTGCTCACCGATGATCTCTCTGATGCGATCGTACACCCTCATGCCGCCGACCGCGATCCCGCAGGTCGCAAGGCCAACTGCGATTCGGGGTTTTTCCGGCCTTATTTTCCGCAACCCGGATCTACTGACCTTCTCCAGGTCTGCTGCAGACACGATCCTCATGGCGTCCACCCGTACTCGCCGAGGATTACCGGGAGGTCTTCAGGTGTTGCGTACCCGTACAGGTTGCCGTCGATTCGCAGCACCGGAGCCATGCTGCAGGCGCCGAAACAGCGTGCAATCTCCACCGTGAATTTCCTGTCAATTGTCGTAACGGATAACTTACCGTCGTCAGTGACGTCACTCTTTATCCCTAGCAGCCCTTCGAGCGCTTCCAGGATTGCAACCGCTCCCTTGACGTGGCATGCCGTGCCCATGCAGACCGTGATCACGTGGTCCCCGACAGGCCTGAGGGTGAAGTATGAATAGAAAGTGGCAAGACCGTAGAGCTGCGAGAGGCGGACGCCGAGCTTCTCTGACAGCAACTCGAGAGTTTCCCGGGGGACGTACCCTTCCTGGTTCTGGATCTCCCCTAAAATCCCAAGGAGCCTCCCGGCAGGTGCATCATGGCGTGCAATAATGGCATCGAGTGTCCTTTCGTCCATGGTATCCTCTTCTTAAAAAACGGGATAGTTTCCCCGATCCCGTGATCAGATACCAAGCGCTTTTCTCTTTCTCTCGATCTCGGCCTCGAGGAGTCCGGCAGCCTTTACAGGATCTGGCTCGACCGCAAATGACGCATTCACGAGACCCGTGAGCTGGGAGGCGAGGAGATTGGTGACGTTCGGGCTCCCGAAGATCTTGGGCGGGATGCCAAGGACTACGTAGACACCGGATGAGACAAAGTAGGTGCCGATGGAGATGGCTTTCTGGGAATACCATTCCGGTGCTGCACCACCGATGGGAAGATCTCCGATGCCGACGCCCAGTTCCTTTGCGATGTTTGCCGCAAGCATGAGAATTCGGGAGCAGTCGACGCAGGAGCCCATGTGCAGGACTGGCGGAATCCCGAGCGCATTGCAGATTGATTTGAGCCCTTCTCCTGCAAGGTCGGCTGCCTCAGGGACGAGCAGTCCAGCCTTTCCGCATGCAATCGCGGCACACCCTGTCTCGACGACGAGGATGTTTCGTTTGATCAGCTCTTTCGCGAGCGTGACATGCCCAAAGTCCTGCTTTATCTTCGGGTTGTTGCAGCCGACGATGCCCACGGCTCCCTTGATCTTGCCGGCAACGATCGCATCGATCAGTGGCTTGTAGGTGCCTCCCAGCGCTTTCCGGATCGCTTCCTCAGAGAATCCTGCCATCAGATCGATGGGTTTTTGGGGAATTCTGATCCTGCCGGGGTTCCGGTTCGGGTAGTTATCGATTGCCACCGTGATGATCTCTTTCGCGGTATCAAGGGCAGTCTCCGGCCTGAATTCCATGTAGGTGGCGCCGGGAACTTTTGCTTTCTGGCTTGTACTTACAACTTTTGTATGGTAGCAGGCGGCAGTCTGCGCAATTGACGGGAAGATGCACTGGTAATCGATGACCATCACCTCGACCGCACCGGTTGCTATTGCAAGCTCCTGGTCAAGAAACGTTCCCGCGATGGGAATGCCATGCCTCATAAGAAGTTCATTGCCGGTACAGCACATGCCCACGATATTGATACCCTTTGCACCTTTCTCTGTGGCATGTTTTTTTACCTGCGGGTCCTCTGCGGCTTTCACGATCATCTCAGAAAGGATGGGATTGTGCCCGTGGAGGACTATGTTGACCATATCCTTCTTGAGCGTGGCAAGGTTCGCACGGGTGCGAAGCGGAGTCGGGGTCCCGAACAGGATATCGGATCCCTCCGTTGCCATCATCGAGCCACCCCATCCGTCAGAAAGCGAGGTCCTCATCGCATGCAGGAGGATGTTTACGTAGTCTGCCCCGACACCCATGTGGATCCGGTGCATGGACTCCACAATCTCGCGATCGACACTCCGGGGAACGATGCCCAGTTTCTTCCAGGCATCTTTCGTCTTCTCCGGGGCCCTTTCTGCCATCTGAATTTTATTCCTGAGCGTCCCGAATTCCTCGAGCAGTATGCGGGCAACGTCTTTAGCAATCTCCTCCTTCTTCCTCTTCTCAGTCTTGATGCCGTATTCCTTGGCAATCGCTTTCAGTTTCACTTCATCGGTTATCTGGTAGCCCTGGCTCTTCCCTTCAGCGGTCTCAAGAAGGACTTCCAGGACCTCCCGCCCATGGTCAGAATGGGCTGCAGCCCCTGTCGAGAGATCATCGAGCAGGTTCCGTGCCACGATAAGGTCTGCATTCGCCCCGCAGACACCCTTATCTGGTTTTTTGCCGAACGGCTCGATACGACAGGGGCCCATGGCACACCGGTTGCAGCAGACCCCGAGCTGCCCGAACCCGCACTGCGGCTGCTGATCAATGAGCCGATCCCACGCGGTATATACACCATCTTCTACCGCTTTGGCGATAATCTCCTGGTCGGTCGCATCAAGCGCCCTCTGCTCTGCCAGTTTCTTTGCTCCAAATGCATCATACATGGAAATCTTCCTCCTTCTCCTCTTTTCCCCTCACAAATTCGCCATCTCTTCAAGGATTGCCCGGAACGCCCGGACATTCTGTGGGATCTTCGGCACTTCCACATCGGTTCCCTCGGACTTGATCATCCGCATCGTGAAATCCTTCCTGCTGACGCGGATGAGGTCGTCGGCATCCCCGAACTCCAGTGCACCGGTCTTGCATGCTTCGGCGCAGGCAGGGATCCTCCCTTCTTTCTGCCGCTCGATGCAGTTGTCGCACTTTGCATTGACCTCCCGGCCGGTATCAAGCTGGTGCACTCTCTGGAAGTGGATGATGCCGAACGGGCATGCCATCGCACAGACCGCACACCCGATGCACCGGTCATACCGGACCAGCACAGAACCGGTCGCAGCATCGCGTATGAGTGCCTCAGTCGGGCAGACCTGCATGCACGGTGCCGGGTCGCAATGCCTGCACCGGTTGGGGAATGTTAGATAGTTGACTCCCACCTCGACGTGAATGCGCGGCAATGATCGTTTCTCTTCGTGGATTGCATCGAATAACCTCCTGCTCGCTGCGTGTTCGATCGCACATGCGACCTCGCAATGCCTGCACCCGATACACAGTTCAGGCCGAACATATACGGTTTTCATACATTGTGCCTCCTCATCTTCTCACTCCCGGGCGGCAACCGCCCACCGTTGAACCTTTGTCGATCAAACCCCTACTTACGAACATCCACTATATACGACTTTTTATAGTCACTTTCAAATTACCGTAGGGGCCTGGATCCCGGATCGGAACACTAAAACGAATCGGTGAATCTTTCCCAGCTGAATCGTGGGATGATCCCCGCTCCTGAATATTTTTATGCTGCTGGGGAAATGGTTGATCTTTACCCGGGTCTTTCTATGCATGAAAAAATCGGCTATTTTTACAGGTATCCCGTTAAAGATAACTGAAAAACGGGAGATACCCGGGATATATTTCTTCGAAAAATCACCTACTGCTTTGCAACATCCATCAATATCCTAACTACCTCATCCGGCATGTCAGCCATCGGGACATGGGATGACGGCAGTTCCAGGTAAGTCCACCCTCCCGGTGCGGCCTCAATCTTCCGCCTCGCTGCACCAGTCACGACAGCAAACTCGCTCTTCGTGCAGAGGATATAGGTCTTTTGGATGGATTCCAGGATCTTTGGATCGAACCGGATCTTCTCTATGTATGCTTTCGCCGGTTCCAGGCCGGTAAATGACAGGGGATCGCTCCCCTCCGATGAAAATAAGTCAAAGAGCGACTGTCCGGGAGCGGGCAGTGCGGCATCGAGATACACAAGACTCCTGATCCGCTCCGGCATCCTGTCCGCAACCCCTGTAATGATCATTCCGCCGTAACTGTGCCCGACAAGGATGAGATCCCACAGACGGTTCTGATCTATCAGGGTATAGATCTGTTCAATGTGCCCGGACAGGCCTGTGGTGTGCTCGTCTTCAAGCGTCGGTGCGAAAGCCTGGTGACCGTGTACCGCGAGTGCCGCGACGGTCCCGTCCCAGTACTTCCCGCCAAGCTGGCCACCGGGAGGATAGTCGTTCCGCCCGGCAAGCCGGTTCCATGTATCGGTCGAAAGGTTGCCTCCCTGCACGAGCACAAAGGTGGTCATTGGATGCACCATCTTTCTACTGGGCCCGGTATTGGTTTTATCCTTTTGAGTATCTGGTATCTGCTGTTATCCATCACCTGATGTGAAGCCCCATAACAACGGCCATTGGATATCATTCCGAAGAGATTCCCAACCCTTTATCATCTCTTCCTCTCATTATCCCGAAAGGGATTGAGTATGTCCACCCGAATACTGGTCGCGTACGCATCGGTGCACGGATCGACTGCCGAAGTCGCCGAAGCGATAGGAAAAGCATTGCAAAAAGAAGGTTGCACCGTTGACCTGGCTGTCATGAAATCGGTGACGTCACCGGGGGATTATGATGCAGTCGTCATCGGAGCGCCGGTCTACATGGGAAAGATGGTGGGCGACCTGAAAAAATTCGTGGGGAAGCACCGTGATGCACTCGCAAAGGTCCCGATCGCTGCATTCTGCGTGGGCGTGGCGCCGCTCGGAAAAGACCCGGGCGATGTCGACACTGTGATGAATATATTCCGAACAGCCCTCGAACCTCTTGAGCCTGTTACTGTGACTATGTTTGCCGGAAAAATTGACATGCAAAAGCTACCATTCATGCACAAGTGGATATGGAAGAAGATGGACGGGCCTGTCGGGGACTTCCGTGACTGGGAGGCGATCGGGGCCTGGGCAGGGGATCTGCCGGGAAAATTCGGGATATCCGTAGGGGCCTGATCACCCGCGGGTTCCCCTCATCTCTCTATCCCGCCTCAATCCTTGTTTATCCCGTTTCTCACCTTCCGGATGATATCTGCAACCATTTGCCGGAACTCTTCACCGATTGTCTCCCACGATGGACAATCCTGCGGGGATTTGGACGACCCGGCCTCCTGTGACGGATTCGGCTCCTGGCACTTAAGTCCTGCGAAGATCGAGACATATCCTGCGATCAGGACAATGATGATGACAAATGGTAGCAGGAACAGGGCGATGACATCCAGTGCAGGCGAGATCCCGGTTGAAAAGTAGCCATCGACATATTTCAGGACGGCCAGCAGGAACGAGACCAGCAGCACACTCCCAACCGCATTGAAGAGGGGGAACGGGAGGTTGAATGGAAACGGGAACACAGCAAAGATCTCCCCGACCATGAAAAGTACCGAGAAAAGGACGATAAGAGGAGCATACGCAAACAAAAGATCCACGAACCCCTCAAAGAGCGGCCACGACGTGTGGGTCGCGACGTACCGGAATACGACGAGCACGATGAGGAAGACAAGGATACCTAAAAGGCCCGATACCAGGGCCCTGAGTGGGGTTTTCCGGGAATGTGGTTTCATGGGATTCGGTTTTTTACAGATACAGGAGAAAGGTATTGCACCAGGAGTGATAAAGGGTGGTGCAGCCTGCCTGATGCACATCAGCGCAGTTCCATGATTCCGGCAAGTCAGGGCTTTCCCATGCGAAAAAAGCAGAGATTTCCAAAAAAGATGTCATGACTTCTTCACAAGGTGATTTCTCCTTTCCCCTATCTGCTGGCGCCACATTGCGTAATAGAGTCCTTTCTGATCGAGCAGATCCTCGTGTGACCCGGTCTCGACGATCTTCCCCTTCTCAAGCACGTAAATGACATCCGCATGCATGATCGTCGAGAGCCGGTGGGCGATCAGGATCGATATCTGCTCCCTGTTCATCGAGATATTGCGGATCGTATTCGTGATCTCCTCCTCTGTAAGGGAATCGAGCGATGAGGTGGCTTCGTCGAAGATCAGGAGCCGTGGGTGCCGGATGATCGCTCTCGCGATGGACACACGCTGTTTCTCACCGCCGGAGAGTTTCATGCCTCCCTCGCCGATGATGGTGTCGATGCCGTATTGCGACCTGGAGAGGAGGGTATCGCACGCAGCCTTGTCCAGCGCGTCCAGGATCTGCTCATCGGTCGCATCCGGCTGGACAAAGAGGAGGTTCTCCTTGAGCGAACCCGCGAAGAGCTGCGGTTCCTGCGTCACGAACCCAATCTGCCTCCGAAGAGGGTTATACCGGATCTGGTGGGAAGGGTGTTCATTGAAATAGATCTCCCCTGAACCCGGGCGGTACAGTCCCACCAAGAGCTTGACAAGCGTGGACTTCCCGGACCCCGAAGGACCGACAAACGCGATAGTCTCACCGGTCTTCACATCAAACGAGATCCCGTCGATGGCATTGTACGTTGCGGACCTGTGACGGAACACCACGTTCTCAAAACGTATTGATTCCAACCTGTCGATGACAACCGGGTTCTCGGGATTTGTTTCGACCGGTTTCTGCATCAGCTGGTCAAAGCTGTTCACCGACGCATCAACCTCCCGGTAGGAGAGGATGAATGTCCCGAGATCCTGCAGGGGTCCGAAGATGGTCGCCGATATCGACTGCATCGCGATCAGTTCCCCGGTCGTGAGCACGTTCCGGAAGATCAGCCAGAGGAGAATGAAAAGGATTGACTGCTTGAGGATGCTGATCGTGGTCCCCTGTAAAAATGTCAGGGTCCGGACCTTCTTCACCTTCGACATCTCAAGGTTGAATATCTTGAGGTTATGCTCCCGGAGCCGCCGTATTTCCGGGTAGGTGAGGCCGAGGCTTTTCACGAGCTCGATGTTCCTGAGCGATTCGGTGATCACTCCCGACATCCTGTTCGTCTCCCGGTTGATCGCCCGCTGCGTCGTCTTGATCCTGTTACTCAGAAGGCCTGTGAGTGATCCGAGGACCACGATTCCGACCAGGAAGACCGGGATCAGCATCCAGTTCTTCGTGACAGAATAGACGAGCAGGAACCCCATCCCGATGACCGACGAGAAGAGGACGTTGATTGCCGTCTGCATGAACATCTGGGTGTCCATTCTCACCTTCTGGAGAATCGACAGGGTCTCCCCGCTCCGCTGGTCCTCGAACTCGTTGAAAGAAAGCCGGAGCGTCTGTTTCAGGCCTTCATTGAATACCTGCATTCCGAAACGCTGGACGGCGAGCCGGGCAAAATAATCCTGGAATGCCCGTGCCAGCCGGGACAATAGTGCGATTGCGATCGCCACACACAGCCAGAAGATCACCCCACTGACAAGCTGATTTTCAGGAAGGTGTGCTGGATTTAAAGCATACTCGTCGATAATCTTCCCGAAGATCAGCGGATCGATCAGGTTCAGGAGCTGGCTGATACCTGCCAGGATTAACGCAACAAGGATTAGCCACTTCTGTGGCTGCAGGTACTTCCAGATAACCTTCATGCCTGTCCTGGAAATGCCCGCAGTATTCTCACGAGACCATTCATTTCACGGTAGCTTTTCATCAACGAACTATTCATACCGGGAGGTGCCGCTTGCCCGATCTCTTATATGCTTCCAAGCGCCACGAGTTCCTCAATCTCTTCCTCCTCCTCATCCCCTGTAGGGGTATCCTTCCTGGACGAACCAGGGGTGAAGAGCGATTTCAGCCAGGAAAAAAATCCCATACATGACCCCTTTGATGAAAGGTGTATGGAGCGAGGGGTCTTATAGGGAACGGACACGGGCAACACGCGAGAGTACACATCCCATTTTCTTCCATCCAATCATGAGAAAATCAAAAAAAATGAACCGGGTTTACCCGGCTGCAACTCGTTCAAATAATAATGAAGCAGGAAAAAATCAGACGTGGGAGTTTGCCGCTCTCACCCACACCGCTGATGCGTACGAATCATTTCCACCACTGTTGGCGACTGTGAGTGTAACCACATAGATTCCTGCATTGGAGTAGGTATTGACCGGATCCGGCTCATGCGATACATTCCCGTCTCCGAAGTCCCATTTCCATGTTAGAGGTCCGCCGGACGAGCGATCGGTGAAGACCACGGCAAGGGGCGCGTACCCGAGCATGGGTGACAGGGTGAATCGTGCATCCGGTGGAGATCCCGATGGGAAGACTTCGATATAATCCTGTTTTACGGCAGCCTTTTCCCCGCCACTGTTGCCCGCCGTCAGGGTGACGGTATAGATGCCCGGGATCTCGTAAGTGTGCTTCACCCAGGGTGTCTCATTCGCCCATGCAGCGGTTCCATCGCCAAAGTCCCACCACCGTGTATCGACCACGCCAATCGTCGTGTCCGAGAACTCTACCGAAAGCGGGGCCTCACCGGAGAGAGAAATCCCATAGAAATCCGTGGTGGGAGGACTCTTCGGTGTCGCGTTGATATACTCTTTCCTGGTCAGGGAACTCGACCCTTGGGTGCTGTTCACAGTCAGCGTGACGTTGTAGAGACCGGGATCTTCGTAGGTGTGATCAACCGAGTAGCCAGCCCCGGTGGTCCCATCACCGAAATCCCAGAGGAATTCTTCATAGGACCATGAATGGGATACATTCTCGGTGAACCTGACCGTGAGCGGCACTTCCCCTTCAGTGGGATAGGCACTGAAATCGGACAATGGTGGCGGGGGGATACTCTCTTCGGACTCCCCTGATAGATCAAGACTGACTGTCTGCCCGGCAGAAAATGTTGATGTTTGATCTGCAGGGATCCCGTTAATGGTGAACGCAATGGGAATCGTGCATCCGCAGGCATACTCGCCCTCGGATACCTGCACGATCAGTTTCTCGTCCCACACTCCGGGTCCTCCATACAATCCCTCCTCAATAACCGTGATCTCATCCCTGACCGTGCCATTCACCTCTGCACCGATCTCGGTTCCAACCGGTGCAGGCCTGCCGTTGAGGGTCACATTCCCGAAATATTCGCTCGGGAGGGGAGGAGACGCGATCACAACGGGAACAGGGATGAGAATGAGAACAGCCAGAATAAGAAATAAGAAACGCTTCATTTGTGTGTTCTACTCCATGAATCGTTCATTTTTCCAAATTCTTTGTATATAATCAATATTTAACTATAATAAATAATTTTCTATGAATAGCGTGGTAAATCAGGTCTTTTGAAGAATTGCAAGGTATCATCAGATGGTTTCTGATTTAGACCGGGATACACGTTCTGTAGTTGATTACTCTCCTTCGGGTGCCGGTCTGGATGCACCTGTAATGAGCACGATCCCGTCACATCAGGTAAATGCAGGGGCATCCTGGCTTTTGTGGGAGATTGAAGTACCGGTCTTTCGGGGCTACCGCTTCAGAGCCCTCATATAGATGCCGTGAAAACCGCCGGAATGCTCCCTGTCAGTCAACATCTCCATGCTCTGCACGGAAAATCCACCCTTCTCGACCAGGTTATGGAGCGCTTTTTGGGTATACAGCACGGTTCCAGGCTGCCTGACTCTCCCGAATACCTTCATGTTCCGCAGGATAACCCCTAATAATCCTCCGATCCCTGTTCCCTCGTTCGTGGGTACGGTAACAAGAAGCCTGCCTCCGGGCTTTAAGATCCGGTGCATCTCCGAGATTGTCGTCGGACCATCAACCATGTTGAGGGTGAGCCCGAGAAATGCGCAGTCAAAGGCACCGGAGGCAAAGGTGGTCTTCTCGCAGTTCTCTTTCCGGACCGAAACGTTGGGAATCCCTTTCATCTTCTCCCTGGTGAGTGCGACCATCTGCTCCGAGAAATCTGTGGCGACTACGCACTTGGACCGTGTTGCGAGTGCGGGAGTGAAGAATCCTGTTCCGCACCCGAACTCCACGGTCCTGCAGAGATCCCGTTCCTTCTCCAGCTCTGAAAGGAGGATCTGCCGCATCGAATTCCCGAAAACGTAATCGATCCCGCCATCGTAGACATCAGCCACCCTGTCCCAGAACTTTTCCGCAGCTGTCACACCGGAAGGGTAGACCGGGGAAAGAGATGAATTTTTTTAAAGAGCGGTTCCTTCATTTTTATCTGCCTGCATACGTGCTGAAAGGGGAGTCATGTAGTTTTGTTAATTCCTTTGAATCCAGCAGACAAAAGAGTATTTCGTATCCCGTCCGGATTCAAAGGAAAGGTGCAGGGAGTTTTAATGATCGTGAATCAATTGGGCATGGTGTGATGCCGGCTTGCACCACCATCGGTTTCCCAGGTTCCGATGGAGAACCATGAGGGATGGGGACACCATTGAAGTATCACCTTATAGGATACGATTTCCGGCAAATGCCAGTCAGATCCTCGTGATGGATGAGAGCCACGCCCGGGATCCTCCCGGCCTTGTCCGACTCTCGAAGATCGCTCCCCGGATCCAGTTGATGCGCCATCCTGAAGAGAATGCCTCCTGTATCTCTATCTGGGTAATCCGGCGTGGTCCATAGCCTCCCGGTTCGAGCTCTGAGAACGCAAGCATGAAATACGATCCTTCAGGCCTGATGACAGAATGGAGGTTTCCGACATACTCTGGCCTGGCCTGATCGGAGAGGGTATGAAAGAAGCCGGAGTCGATGACGGTATCAAACAATCTCCCTATACTGGCGAGGTGAAGGGAATCCTGTATGCTGAAGATAGCTGCAATGCCCTGGGCTTCTGCTTTTGCCCGGGCAATCTCGATCACCGACTTTACCGAATCCACTCCCCAGACTTTATGGCCACGCTCAGCAAGATAGAGGGCGTTATCACCTTTCCCGCAACCCACATCGAGAACGGATCCATGTATGTCACCTGATTCTTCGAGCTGCACGAACTCCCGCTGTGCTCTCCCAATATCCCACGGCGGGGTGCCGTGATAGGCCTTTTCGAAGAAATCCATAGTATACCTGGGATTACGCTGTAGTGATGATGACGTTTTCGATGGATTGGGGGTTGAGACACCTTTTCTCGTGGTATCCCCGATTTGGAAGAAATAAAGGTACCTTTACTTTCTTCACTCAGGTCCGGCGGGACTTGTTCTTTCGGCCGGGACTGCCACGAGGGTCTCAATCTCCATCCTGTCCAGCCGCTTAAGGACTGTGTTCATTGCGACTTTCTCATCCGGGGCCTCAAAGATCACGACGGTGTCGTACCTCCCGAGCGTCCAGTAGATCTGAAGGTACCTGACCTGTCCCTTTGTGTCGGCTTCGATATCCCTGATATTCTCAGCCACCACCTGCTTTGAGAGCGTCTTCCTGAACTTCACAAGTGCAATGAAAAGCATGGTATACACCTTTTTTCAGGCATGGTAGTGTGTGCGATGAGGATATTTTTCTGCAGTATCCCGGAGATCCGGCAGGAGATTCGGCGAAAACACTCCCTTCACACAGACCAATATCCGCCAGGTTATTGCAATCCCCCAATGGAGGCGGAGGTTTCACCTACACGGGAATTGGGAATTCCGCGTATTTCTTCCCCTTCACGCGGTGAGGGGCAGGTGCCGGATGGGGTGTGTCCCATTCCATATTTATATAACCTCCTGACTTCATCCTCTTCTCAATCACATGAGGAATAATCCATGCTCGAATCACTCGACGTGAGAACCCTCATCGTCATACTCGTACTCGGCCATGCCGTTGCTGCACTCCTCCTCTTTTTCGATACGCAAAAACGAGCCCAGCTGTTCGATGTCCTTTTCATGGCCAGCATGGCTCTCCAGAGTGCTGCCTGGGCTCTTATTTTACTGCGGGAAACCGCACCTGACGTGATCTCATTCTCGATCGGCAACAGCATCATCCTTGTCGGGTTCTGTATCGAGGGGATCTGCCTCCTTTCCCTTGAGCGGCTGGTCAAGAAGCACTGGCGTCAGTTCTATGCTTCCGTCCTTATCATCCTCCTGGTATTCTGGTGGATTCCGGGACTTTCTCACTACATCCGGCTCGGGATAGCGTCATTCATCGTCCCCTTCTTTTTCGGCTTCCCTGCCCTCTTTCTCATATCTACTGAATCAAGATCCACCCCTCTCCGGAAATTCCTTGGAGCGACGATCCTGATCTACATCTTTGCGACGGTATTCCGCGGAGCGTTCATCCTGATGGCAGAGAGCTATAACCTGACTATCCCCCACCCTTACCAGATCCTGTTCATGCTCACCCAGGTTGCGTTCATGGTCCTCGCGAGCACTGGCTATATTCTCCTCAGGAAAGAGTGCATATGCGAAAACCTGCAACGGGATATTGAAAGGCGAAAACGGGTAGAAGACTCTTTGAGGAAGAGTGAAGAGCTTCACCGGCTTTTGGTGGAGAACGCAGGCGATGTGATCTGGGCGATGGACCCCTCCGGCAGGTTCACCTATGTCAGTAAGTCGGTCGAGAAGATACGGGGTTATACTGCCGCCGAAGTGCTCCAGCAGTCATTCGAGGAGACCCTGGCTCCCGCATCGCAGGAAATTGCGAGAAGGGAACTGAATATGCGTCTCGAGGAAGTCAGGAAGGGCCGGCGCTTTTCTCCTTACATTGGTAAACTGGAACAGACCTGTAAGGATGGCTCGACTGTCTGGACAGAGGTGGTCACGTCCGGGATCTACAACGAGAAAGAAGAGTTCGTTGCCATTCTCGGGATCTCACGCGACATCACCGAGCGTAGGCTCATCGAGGAGGCACTCAGGAAGGCCAACCGCCAGCTTACACTCCTCTCCGGGATCACCCGGCACGATATCCTCAACCAGGTCACCGCGCTCGGCATGTATCTCGCGATAATCAGGGAAGACATGAAAGATCCGTCCATGACCACGTTCCTTGAAAAGGTCCAGTCCATCACAAACACAATCCAGGCCCAGATTGCATTTACCCGGGTATACCAGGACATCGGGAGCCAGGAGCCACAGTGGCATGACCTTGAGGCAGGGATCCGAAAGCTCGAGATCCCCGGTGCAGTAACCATGGATGTCAATGTAAAGGGGATTGAGATCTTCTCCGACCCGATGTTCGAGAAGGTCTTTTTCACCCTTCTTGACAACTCGATCAGGCACGGAGACCATGTCACACAGATAACGGTCTCATCCATTGAGTCTGAGAAGGATCTGAAAGTTATATGGGAAGACAACGGTATCGGTATACAGCCCGGGGAGAAGGGGAATATATTCAAGAGGGGTGTCGGGAAGAACACCGGGCTTGGACTCTTCCTCGTCTCCGAGATCCTTGCACTAACCGGCATCGCGATCCGGGAGAACGGAGAGCCCGGGAGAGGTGCCCGGTTCGAGATGCTGGTCCCGAAGGGAGCATGGAGAAGGGCGGGAACTGCAACCCGGTGATTCCCGGTAACCAATCAGTATTCATGCATCCAGCTGATGAAAGTGTGCGAGTTGCAGGCCATTCCCCGGGAGTTCCGGACAGTGCCGCCCGATCACCCCTGTTTTGCTCTCCTTTTTGCAAGCACCCTGCTCTTCTCGATCGTTTCGCGGAATGGGCGAATCATGTGGGTGACCAGATTCTTTTCCACGTTTTTCCTGATTCCGGGGATGTCAAGGAAGAAAGAGAAGAGTCGGTTTCCTATCCTCTCCAGGTAATTCTTTGTCGGGAAATCATAGAGCCCGTGCGTGCGGAAATAGCGATCGTCTGCCTTGAAGATCGCCCGCATCCCTCCCCATATCTCGTCCCGGAAAAGCTTTCTCCCTCCGACAGCCTGGAACGTGGCAGGGGATATGTACCCCTGCTCTGCAAACCTGACCGAGCGCGATGCAAGGGTCCGGATAGCAGTATCGATCTCGCCAGAGTCTCCTGACTCATTCGTCACGATCCCGACAAGGTTAGCCTTTCCCATCATAACCCGCATAGCAAGAACCTCACGCAGGTTCGGGAGGTGGGCGAGCGGGCCTTCCACCAGGTACCCGATCTGTTTTCCCTCAAGTGCCGGCACGTGCCCGTTGAAGAAACTCCGGTCGTTCCACTGCTTCCAGGTGGCCGACAGGTAGCGATCACGGATGGTCCCTGCCATGATCAGGATATCGGCCGGAACCACATACTTCTCCCAGAAATCCCGGAACCCATCCTTATAGACGCATATATTGTCAAATGCACATCGGCAGCAGCCGAGGCATCCTCCCTTCATCATCGACTCCCTGATGTCAGCAACCATGACCGGTCCGGCATAGATCCCTGCCATCTCGCGGACCATTGTCTCCTGAACAGATCCCGGTTCTGCATCGTGGAGGATTACCACCTTTTTTCCGCAGGTATCCACGCCTGTTTTCCGGCCACTGGGTACATAGGATGGCATAGCCACCGGTAGCGGGGGAAATTCGCGCTGGATTGACCTTTTTTCCCGTATTGCATCGATAAAATCGGAAAAAAACAGGATCAGCCGCTCCTGGCAATCTTCTGATTTCAGGTCCTGCATGTGGGCCGAGTAAAATCCCACGTAATGCATGCCGAAATCCTCGGAGATTCCGTGGAGGTAAACGTGGGCAGTGTGATCGAAAAAGTGGATAGACGTGGTGAGCACGGCTGTATATTTCCCGGCGAATGCCTGCATCGCATCACGTTCCGCTGCCAGCTCGATGAATCGCTTCAGCTGGCCCGGCACGAGCATGAAATAGACGGGGGTTGCAAAGAACATGCCGTCAGATTCCCTCACCTTGTTGAGCGCCACGTCCCATTCCTCCCGGTCCTGTTCCATCTTCCTGATATCCCGGCCTGCATGCACGACAGAAAAGGTATGCTCCGGGAATGCCTGCTCGATAAAGCGGACATACTGAAGCGTAATGCTCTCCTCACCCTTGGGGCTCCCGGAAATGACACAGATCTTCATTATCGGTCACTGCTCTAGGCTCAGTCTTCTGGTGCCTCTTCGGGTTCCCGGTCGAATACTGTCAGCATCTTCATGGCCATGGCATGGAAGGAGTCTGCCTTGACGATCGCTATACCCCTCTTTTCATCTCCCAGGACGAGGAGCGTATCACCTGGTTGGATAGAGAAGATCTCCCTGGCTTTCTTCGGGATCACGATCTGGCCCCTCTCGCCAACCCTGACCGTGCCAAAGATGTGTTTTCCCTTGTGGTCACCGTCAAACATGATTATTCACATCTTTCATACTTTTCATATATTCATATTTTTATGATAAGTATGATAAATATGTTTTGGTATTTTCCCAAATTCCGATTGTGCTTTCTGTGGGAAAAACCTGCATTCTCATTGTTGCAGGTGACGCTCTACCTGGAATACCCTGCCCTCTCAAGCCCCCACGGGGATCAGCGAATGAATTGAAAAAAAAGATGCGGAACGTTTGGAAGATGCAGGTTCTATGACTGCTACAATAGAGAGGGGGATAGAAGATCGGAAAAAGGGAAGGCTATCTGCCAGCCGAAATGCGTGTCCATACCGACTTTTCTGATGCAGCCTCACGCATACGGCAGATCGCAAAGTGCCCCGAGGCCAAGGGGAGTAGGAGAGCCATCACCAACCACAGCGAGATCAGGGGGATATCCTGAACTGTTCCTCCGGGACCTTTATCTCGAAGCGTGCCCCCCTGCCCGGGATACCCGTTTCCCTGATCGTGATCCCTGTGAGCGCGAGGATCTCCCGTACAAGGAACATGCCAAGGCCGGTATGCTTCCCGTATCCCCGCTCAAAGATCTTCTCCTTCTCACCTTCTGGGATACCAACCCCGTTATCCTCCCAGAGGAGGAGGAGAGCCTCCCCTGTGCGGCGGGAAGAGACTGTGATTTCCGTCGCATGTTCGCCATGCTGGAGGGAGTTGTCCAGCAGGTTGAAAAAGACCTTCCCGAGCATCAGGTCCGCATATACCTCGATCCCACCGACAGAAGAGTTGAGAGTGACTGAACCAGGGACGTACGCCAGTGGGAGCGTGCTCTCCAAATCCTGCCACCGCGGTTCCTGGCTCCCGAGTTCCTGGTACACCTTTGCCTCTTCGATGAGAGACTGGATTGCGAGAGTGGCCGATTCAATTTTTGCGATGTAATCTCCATGAGTGGGATCAGTGCTGGCTTCTTTCGCGATACCAAGGTACCCGAGGATAACAGCAATCTTGTTCTTGATATCATGGCGGGTGATGCTTGTGATGAGGTTGATCTGGTGGTTCGCAAGCCGAATCGCATCCTCCGTTTTCTTCCGGTCCGTGATATCGACTGCAAGACCCCGAAGCCCGGTCAGATTCCCTTCTGCATCCATCACCTTTGACGAGCGGATCTCAAGGGTCAGTTCATGCCCGTCCCTGTGGCGGGCAGGGACCTGAAGCGGGGGAAGCGGCGAATCCGACATGATATGTTCTGCAAGACCCTGCATCACAAATGGCTTTGCCCGCTCCGGAACCAGTTCCGTGATCGATCTTCCGAGTATCTCTTCCGGCATGTATCCCAGGATCCTGCTGACCATCGGGCTGATATACACGAATAATCCCCGGGGATCGATCTCCCACACAATATCGGGTGATGTCTCGACAAGAGATCGAAATCTTTCCTCGCTTTCATGGAGTGAATCTTCTGCATGCTTGCGATCCGTGATATCCCGGAGGATCCCGGACAATCCGACAACTCCCCCGGAAAGATCGAAGATTGCAGTGCCGTTATCCTCCATCCAGCGTATCATACCGGATTTATCCCTGATCCGGAAGATCGTGATGGTAGACCGCCCGGTTGTGAGAGTCGTTTCAAAATCACGAAGTACCCCCGGGAGATCTTCTTCCTCGATGAAGGATGTGAGGCTTCTTGACAATACCTCGTCTTCACTGAATCCATAACGTGAGATCTGGGGGCTGATATTCCGGATCACGCCCGTGGTGTCCATTGAATAGATGATATCGTTGGAGTTTTCCACCAGCGAGCGGTATTTCTCCTCACTCTCCAGGAGGGCTTTCTCAGTCTGTTTTACTGCGGTGATGTCGGTCAGCACGTTCATGATCGCAGGGGAACCCTCAAAAGAGATGACCGTTCCACGGATATTGACGATCCTGCGTTTTCCTTCCCTTGGCTGCAGTTCGATCTCGTACGATTCGTTCAGGCCGTGATCAAGTCGTAACCGGATGGATTCGGCGACCTTTGCATGGTATTCAGGGGCAATAAATTCAAGAATGGAATGGCCTACCACCTCGTCCGGAAGCCGCCCCATGGATTCTGTCATCGCTGGATTGACATAGAGGATCACGCCGTCCCGGTGAACCACGACAAGATCGGGCAGATTATCAAGGATTACGCGGATCTTTTCCTCGCTCTGACGCAACGCATCCTCAGCTGTTTTAAGGGGAGTTACATCGACCACAGACGCAACGCTGTTCCCGGTATCCGGTATCACGTCGACATGGACAAAACAGAAATGGATGGCTCCGCCAGAATCGACAAGCCTGCATTCATACACATTCGGGACTGCAACGGGATCCCGGCGCCTTTCAGTATGATACTGCTTCATCCGATCGACATCGTCAGGGTGGATGAAAGTTGTCCAGCTCTGCTGGTTCTCCATCTCCTTGCGTGAAACACCGGTGAGCCTTTCGAACCCGGCGTTTGCCCGGAGGATGGTAGTATCGGGTGCGATCAGGATGGTTCCGGTCCCTGTGTTCTCAAAGACGGTCCGGTACAGGTTCTCGGATCGTTTCAGGTCCTCTTCCGCTTTTTTCTTCCCAGTGATGTCCCTTAAGATACCCTCGATGCCGGCTATTTGGCCTTCAGGGTTGTAATAATAATGGCTGTTGGTGGAGACTCGGACGACAGATCCATTCACATGCCTCAAATTCAATTCGTAATCACGGAGAAATCCGTTCTCCTTGAGCTTTGCAAGAAATGCTGCGCGATCCGCAGGATTTTCATACATCTTCGCAGCAATTGGAAACCCGACCAGTTCATCAACAGAACGGTACCCGAGAAGATCAGCACCTGATGGGGATATCAGGAGTATGTTCCCTTCCATGTCAGTCCTGTAGAACACATCCTGAATATTCTCAAAGATGGTGCGGAACTTCGCCTCGCTCTCCCGGAGGGCTGCCCCCTGCCTTCTCTCCTCGGTCACATCGAAGAATGTTCCAAAGGATGCGGGCCGGCCCTTATACAATCCAAGGTAGGTCCTGACCTGCATCCTGATCCGGCGAATTCCATCTTTGTGAAGCAATGAGAATTCGTACCGTTCCGGGACCTCCTTCCCCATAGCCCGGTCTTTTGCCCTGGATACTACCATGTCCCGGTCCTCGGGTGCGAGGATATCGGCAAGGAGTATGCCATTGAGCTCCTCCGCTGAATAACCGGAGAGGCCGGCAAGGGCCTGATTATAAAAAACAAGGCGGCCATCCTGGAGGATGAATACTCCGTCCCTGTTGTGTTCGACAAGTATGCGGTATTTCTCCTCGCTCTCCCGGAGGGCTTCTTCCTGGGCCTTGAGCTGGTCGTACTTCTCCCGGAGTTCCTCTTCGGCGGCCGCAAGATTCGTATATGCGGAGTTAAGGTCATCGGTTTTCTTGAGGAGTTCTTCCTCAATTCTTTTCAGTTTGGTAACCTCGGCAGCCATGGTCAGGATCGCAGGCTTGTTATTGATAGTGACCGGGATTGTGGAGAAAGAGGCGTGGATGCGGCCGCCCCCCTTGCCGGTCAGGGCAACCGGCATGTTGTCAATTCTTCCTGACATCAGGAATTGAGAGGCGAGCTTGCCGAAATCAATGAGCGAGAGGAGCCCTATCTCTATGGGACTCTTCCCCAGCACTTCTCTCTCCTGATACCCGCTGCTCTGCAGGAAAGCCCGATTGACGGAGATAAACTTTCCATCCGGGAGGCTGTTGATTGCGATAGGATACGGACTGTTCTCAAAGATAGTCCGGAACTTCTCCCCACTCTCCTTGACCAGGTTCTCTGCCTGTTTTCTCCTGACAGCCTGCCTGACCTTGTGAGCGAGTTCAGTAAACTGCGCCTTCGGGTCACCTCCTTTCTGGAGATAGAAGTCCGCACCATTGTTGATCGCGGCGATCACGACCTCCTCGCGCCCACGGCCTGTAAAGAGGATGAATGGTATATCCCCGAACCTCTCCCGGACTGCCTTCAGGAACCCGATTCCGTCCATCTCCGGCATCTGGTAGTCGGAGACAATGACATCGAAGGATCCATGGGAGAGCATTTCGAGGGCCTGCCCCGCAGATTCCGAAATGCTGACGTTGAACTCCCCGAGTTTCTGGAGATATATCTGGGTGATATTCAGGAGGGCGGGTTCATCATCGACATAAAGAACACGTATCCATCCTTCCATGGTACATGCATGTAGGGATTCCACTATATCATGACTTTTGATTGTGACATCAATGCTGGAATGGAGTGATTGATTGTGGTAACAATCCATGATATGCTGCGTAACAGCCTATCATTCGCTCAATAGTCGGGCTAAGCTCTCCCCTGAAACCGTTTCCACACACTCCCTGGACTGTTCGGATCCGCCTTGCAGGGTGAGAATCCGAGACGGATACATGCGTTCTGATCTTTACAAGGATATATTTCCAGCCGGGATAAAGTGGGAAGAAGGAGAGCACCATGCAGTTCTCAGATATCATCATGAAGAGGTATGCAACGAAGAAGTTTGACGGAAAACCTGTCCCGGATAAGGTTGTACATGAGATCCTTGAGATTGTCCGTTTTGCCCCGTCAGCACTCAACCTCCAGCCCTGGAAGATAAGGGTTGTTACGGACATGAAGCTGAAGGCAGATCTCAAACCTGCGGCGTTTGGCCAGGAGCAGATCACTACGTGCTCCCACCTGCTCGTCTTCTGTGCAGACCCGGATTATGACAGCCTTATCCGGCGTCTTGGGGCACTCCTCGAAAAAAGTAATGTTCCCGGAGAGACCCGATCGATGATTCTACATATGGCACAGGAGTTCGCGGGGAGAATGTCACCCGAGCAGAAACTCGCCTGGTCAACGGCACAGACCTATCTGGCACTTGGAAATGCCCTCAACGGGGCAAAGTCTCTCGGGATCGACTCATGCCCGATGGGAGGATTCGACCCTGCAGAGTTCAGCCGCATCCTGAAGATCCCAAAACCCCTCGTCCCGGTCATGCTCTGCCCGCTCGGATATGGTGCCGATACCCCGATGCCCAAAGTCCGGTTTGCAAAAGAGGATATCATCTTCTGACAGGACCGGCCTCACCCATCTCATCCTAACGTGTTGCAGAGGAGGGAGGAGGAGATCCAGGCATATTCTTTCATGTACTCGTTCACGCTCACATATGCCGGAACGCAGAGCGTATAGTAGAGGAGCGCCAGGTAATACTGGCGGATATCCTCGTCAAGCAGTGTGATGGTATCTGCATACCTCCGCAGCTGCTGGATCACCGA
Source organism: Methanolinea sp. (assembly GCA_018262855.1). Taxonomy (GTDB): domain Archaea; phylum Halobacteriota; class Methanomicrobia; order Methanomicrobiales; family Methanospirillaceae; genus Methanolinea_A. The sequence continues at coordinate 32,377 of JADFDO010000004.1, forward strand.
AAACGCTTTTTGGATATCGGAATCGGTGATATATCCGGGAATTATCGGGATCTCCCCAAACCTGTCCGGTTTTAAGAACACCTGTTCCAGAGAAGCAAGCTTTGCCAGGCGGTCTTCTGAGAGAATAGGGATCATCTCGAATTTGAGAACACATTCGAGCTTTGCAATATCCCGGAGAATATGGGAATGGCCGGTCATGGCAAAGTCGATCAGCCACATGTTCTTCTCCTCGTCCATGAGCACATTCTTCATGTTCAGGTCGCCGTGGACCGATCCCTCGTACACATTCCAGAGTGAAGGGAGACGTTGCGGGAGGACATGGTCCATGAAATAGAGGGGATTTTTTGATCTCCCCAGGCCATACGGTAGTTCGAAGAATTCCTCATCAGGGGAGATACCGTAGCGTGATTTCGCCCATTCTTTCACAGCCCCGTAATTGAAGATATCCGCATAGACCCGGTAGAGAGGGAGGTCTTTGAGCCTGGGCTGGCCGTACCATGCCCGTAGCACTTTCCGGAAGAGCGTATCGAAGACGGTGAGCACCTCCCCTGTCTGATGGTTGAGGTAATACTCTTCGAGCGAGGAGATCCTGCCCTGGCTCCCCTGGATGCCGACGAACGTATAGAGGATCCCACCGTACTCCCCCGAGCGGCCTGTCTCTATGATCTGCGTGGCATTGTTCTGGATGTACCGCTTGACGTGCCCTTCGTACCCGTCGATCTCCGCCTTGATGTTCTTCCACCGGTCAAGTTTCAGGACAAAGGGCATCTCCCTCCGCCCCTGGCGGTCATAGGCATCATCTCGGAAGACAAGCGATCCGCTGAATCCCCCCGAGAGCGGGTGGAGATGGATTTCGTCGCATTCATGGTGGACATCGCGGACTATCCGTTCGTAATCGGGATTCCATCCCCTGACTTCACCTTCGATAACGATCTCGGTTCCCCTATTCTGCCTGACATCCGAAATTATGGAGAGATGGAGGGTTGCCCTCTTGATGGTCGTGGCGGTTGAGAGATGGCGTAACACCGCAGGGACCCCTGACGAGAGCACATATGAGACCGTCTCGCATGGGTCACTGCTCTCCGGTTCCTGGATTGTGGGAAACATCAGGCACATGATCCTTGGAGAATACCCTCCGGGAACCTGAACGTCACCTGCCAGGGTATGGAGGATAGTGCTGTCCCACCCTCCGGACTGGTATGCAGGATCCGCGACAATCGCACATCCCGCCATTGACCTTTCACGGGATGCGGACGCATGAGCCGGATCGGGAAGTCCTGCTGGCTGGGACGTATCGATCAGGGACACCCGTGAGGATTCTCCACAGAACGTGAGAGAGAGGATCCCCCTGTAGCTGGGTGTCGAGTTCCTGGCGAAGTCCTGGAGCGCTTCGATAAGATCGGCGAACGCGATCCCCTGCTCTTCCTCTGATCGCACTTTTACCATGAATTGTGGAGAACCTGACGATACGATGAGGAAGGAGGCGGTCACCGGGATCGACGCCTGCTTTGTATCGATGATGAGGTAATCAAGGATGTCGTGGCTCTCCGGAGGGAGCCACGCGGCAACCGGGCCAAGGGAGAGGAAGTCTCCCTCCGGGATCTTCGCATGACCCGTCTGCCGGCCCGGTGCCCCCCACCCCATGGACGATGAAGTCGAAGGTATGTTGACCTGGATCGCCAATCCTTCTGCGGAATCCCCCGTGCCTCCTTCGTGGGGAGTGCCGAAAATTTCGAGAGTGTTCCTGTCAGTTCCCGTGCGAATTACCGTGAATTCTGCCCTCTTCGCATGCCAGATCCTGGGGTAGTGTTCACCCTCTTCCGCGGCCCGGGCTGCTGTTGCATGTGCTGCAAGGACCGCATCCCTGCAGGAGGGATGGAGGGAGAGGAGTGTTGAAAACCCGGTCATCTCAATAACCGAGAGGGGGTAGGGCTGGACGCCTGATAGGTGGAGCTTCCCCCTTCGTCCCTTCAGCGTCTTCTCGGCGGATATGATCACCCTGATCCCTGCACTGCTCAGGTAGGGAACATGCTCCATGTCAAAGACCGCAGTCCTGTCGGTCTCTTCGAGGTGCCGCTCAAAGGAATCTCCAAGATCGATCGCCCCGAGTGAATCCAGTCGACCATCCATTGAGAGAACAAGGATCCCATCCTGACGAGTTGAAGACACCTGCATCCCGGATTCACCCTCCTCGATACGCTGGTAGTACTACCTGGTCACAGGATTCCATAAACAATCCGGATTGCATTATTGGCTGTTGTTTTAAGGTACCTGGTGCATCAATCAGGTCTCCTTCTCCCGCTCCTTTCCACAGGATGAACACCTCCAGCGGTGAATGTTGATAACACCCCCGCATACACTGCAGGTCCATCGTTCTCGCTCTTTCTTTACAAAAGCCCGGATTCCATGCTCCTTGATCACCTCGAGATTTTCGAGCATGCTCATCCCGTACTTGGTCCTGTACCGCCTGTCCAGCTGTGCAAGACGCCTGCAGGGGTATTTCTCGCAGGTATGGCGATACCTGTCGCGTACCTCTTCACAGGAATAGATCGTGCAGTGCCTCCTGCATGCACAGTTCGCGGAATAGCATCCATCGCAATGGTTCTTCTCCCGGAGGTATGCCATGCAGATGGCGCAGTCCATCCCGCAGGGAGCAATAAGAGTCGTCCGGAAGGGATTCCTTTGCGCCATCAGATCTGCTTCTCCATCCAGACCATATCGAAAAAGTTGCCCCGTTTCTTTCCCACGTTCCTGAACCGCCCGCACTCGGAAAACCCGTTCTTTTCATGGAATCGTATGCTGCCCTCGTTCCGGGAGGAGACACTCGCGAGGATTACTGAGATCCCCTTCTTCCTGCACTCGGTTTCAAGGTGATGGAGCATCCTGGTCCCGAGACCCTTTCCGGTATCTTCCGGACGGATGAAAAACGTTATCTCGGCGGTATGGGCAAACACGGGGAATGGATTATAAGGGCGGAGTATCCCGAACCCGGCAAGGGATCCTTCCCCGATCCTGACCGCGACAGTCGGATACCCCCGGGCCATCTGCATCATCAGGTCGAAGAACTCGTAAGTGACCCTTGTCTCGGGATATGCCGCGTCGCTGTGCCCTACGTAGTAATTGAAGAGGTCTATCACCGCAATGCGGTCCGATTCTTCAAGGGGGGAGAGGACGAAATCCTGCATGGATAATCACCGGGGTGGTTTTTTTCTAGTCCTGGCTGGCAATCGGGAAAATTCTTAATCTATCCTGGCACTGAATATTTTTCGACTACCATTGAATGATCTGTATTCATCAATACTATTGATTCTCATCATCATCGGACTTCTGGTAGTACCCGCTCTGGTTGGCCTCGCGAGCCTGGCAATACTCTACCGCATTCTCTCGTGGGTAGAGGGGTTATTGACCCGGGTGGTGATCCTTTTTTAGATTGCTCCTTATCAATGTACTCGCATTCGTATGGCTTGATCTCGACCCTTTTCCGAAGTGATGGCAACTTTTATCCTTGGAATTCCGGTCTCGGTGCTGATCCCGCAATTCCCGTTCCTGTCTCCTGAAAAGAATCCTATCTCTTTCTCGCGGACGCTTCGCTGCTACTTCCTTGTCGCTATGAGCGCAATCCTTTTTGAATATCTATTTTTTACATCAGGGATTGCCATGAACCGCTTCTTTTTCTTTCACACGCCACTCTCAATTTCGATTCTCTTCCTGGGTTTTATTGCGGGAGCGATTCTCATGTCCACGGTTTTCTATAACCGCACATGAAAAGTTGGTTTTGGTCAAATCAACACACCAGGTATTTATAAGATTCGAACCGTAGTATTCCACCATGAAAAAACCCATGCTTTGTATTTTGGCGTGCATTGTTGCCCTTTTCCTTGGCACCACATCGCCCGTGCTCGGGTATGACTTTTCTGCGAACAATTACTTTGGCTCTTCCACCGGTGCGGGCCTCTTCAGCGGATACACACCCGGCAACTCATTCGGTGCTGACCTCTTTAGCGGGTATTCGCCGGGTAATTCTTTCAGTGCATATCCTTTCATGGAATATACCCCGGGCAGCTTCTTTGGTGCTGACCCCTTCAGCAGATCTACCCCGGGCAGCTTCTTTGGTGCTGACCCCTTCAGCGGATCTACCCCGGGTAGCTTCTTCGGTGCTGACCCCTTCAGCGGATTTACATCGAGAAATTATATTACACCTATGAACTGAGAACTGCGGGGCACAACCGGAAGCGACTCCGGATCATACCCCGAAATTACCCTTCTTTTTTCAGATTTAGGTGGAAAGAGTACTGTTGCCGGTCATGCGTATCCAGTATCCCCTGAAAGGATAAACAGGATTCGCATCACTATGGCTTCCGGAACCATTCCTGACAATGGACACCTCATAGAACTGCAATGAGGAATCATACCCAATAACCTGGTCCCAGTGATCCAGGAGTGAACTGAGTGCCTCCCTGGCAGCAACCGGCTGTGCCGAGGCGAACCCGATCGAATTCCACCCTGTATAGAGTGGTTTTCCCGACGGGCTCGGGGATGTCACGGAAGAATACATGAGCGATACGTACCTTGAATCGGCCGAGTAGATCCAGATTCCGTCCAGGAGATTCACCGTATCGCCATATCTCAGTTGCGTCCATGCTCCAATCTCTCCATCGTAGGTGAAGATCGAATGGCCTTCCTTGTTCACCCCAGAAAATACGACATCCGCAGTGTTGTGCCCCTCGGCAAGTGCTTTCGGGACCGAGATGAAGTTCCATCCGGAGTGAAGGAGCATCTCGATCACCGGTTGGGTTGCGGTTGAGGTCGGGCTGGACGTCGCAGTAGTGGTAGTGGGGGTAGTAGTAGTAGTGGTAGTAGCAGGGGGAATAGTAGTGGTCGTTGTAGTAGTAGTTGTAGTAGTAGTTGTAGTAGTAGTGGTTGTGGTTGTCGCGGTAGTTGTGGGGGTAGTGGTGGATGTCATTGTAGTAGTAGTGGTTGTGGTTGTAGCGGTCGCTGTGGGAGTGATCCCATTTCCGACCTGGAGGGTCTGCGAAAGGGCGGTCTCCCCGTCCACCAGGATGGTAATCGCAACACTCCCTTCAGTCACCCCATTTACCACAAATGTGATCGCAGAATCTTCCGGGCCAGACTTGCCTCCCTGCAATGTCATGCTGGTCGTGATCGAGGTTACATCCTGGGTAGCATTACCACCCAGCGAGATCAGATCAAAAGTCCCTGATGGAATGGAACCCGAATCTGTGGTCGAATATACCCCACCCTGTGAGAGTCCCACTTTCTTCACCTCGGTACCACCCTTCCTGATAATGAGCTGGTTTGTCGAGGTATTCCAGAGCGTTGCGGAGAGGAATCCGTCGTTGAGGGAGAAGGGAAGGAAAAGGTTTTCGAGCTCGAACGAGAAGGTGCCCCCGGGAGTAGCTGCAAAGGTCCCCTGGATCTGTATCGAGAAGAGGCTTGTGTCAGGCAGATCGATGATTGAGATTGTGACCTGGTCCCCTTCATCGATCTGGTCCGGTGTGACCGATATCGCGAGTGCTGACACATTCTGCGCAAGGAGCAGCAGACCACAGAGGAGACAGCACCGAAGAACCGTTACTGGTAAGGCCTCCCCGTCCATATAGCCACATAGGCAGACAGACTATTTATCGGTTCGGTGCTCTGGGCACAGTGCCCGGATTCGGATATCCGCGAATTGGATAGCATGTCCTCCTTCCGGGGGTAACTGCGGTAGTCCTGGCGAGAGTGTTTCTTTCAGTTATAATCATTAGGGTAAAGTATCAACTTAGCCCCTAACTTTTCTCTAACAGTTGAATAATTCTCCGAACCTTAATCCTTTCTGGGTCAGAACGGTGATTATATCTCCATACATATTCAGCGAGATATAGAGGAAGTTTCTCCCGGCGTATTCCTCCTTTTGAGGCAAGTTTGCGTTTCAGGTATCCCCAGAATCCTTCCAGTCCATTGATGTGATTCCCTTTACCATCGCTATATTGCCTCTCTCCGTGATTCACCAATCGATGAACAAATCCTCGAGATGCGATACCTGTGTATGCCCTCCAGGTATCAGAACAGACGATGGATCCAGGAGAGACCTGTCGGGTGATGAGAGGCTGCAGGGTGCCGGCCTCAACATCATTCACTACTTCAGCCCACACGGTTCCATTGCGACAAAGAATCCCAAACACTGGTTGCTTCTTTGTTCCTCTTCCTCGTTTGGTTCCCGATTCCCGAATCGTTTTTCGTTTGTTTTTCCATTGACCTCCAAGATATGTTTCATCGACTTCAACCGTGCCTGAAAAGATATCAGGAACATCTTTGATCATGGTGAGTCGGATCCTGGTTAATGCTCTCATTACTCGTTGTTTATCGAACCCGGTCTGTTCTGAAATTGAATTCGAACTCTGTTCCATGAGAAACAGATGGATGATTTCTTTCCATTCATCTCTTGAAAATGTCAGGGGTAATTTATGGGGAGTGAATTCGTACTTGCATCGCGCACAACGTCTCTTCCCATCACTCATTTTGTATAACTTTTTTGAATTGCATTTTAGACATGCAATTTTTGTCATTATTATCCCCGTAAATCATTCTTTATTCTAGGGGCAATAATAACACTTTACCCATCATTATTATCACCGCTATGGTTTTCTTCCTGTTTCTCAAGGTCATCGGGACTATGTACGATTGATAACCTCCACATTGTTCATCTTCCGAAATTCACTCTTACTTTTAGAGAGAAAGCACGTTTCCAGGGAAAAGCGTGCATGAATCCAAGGATCTTCAGATCGTTAATTCGCTATCAGTGGAGTGCCCCGGACCAGGGATACGTAATTATATCTGATCAGGAATATATCTGAAGCCATGCACAATCAAGGTGGCAGTATAGCTCTGCGTATAAGTGCAGGGTCTCTTCTTATCATCCTACTCTGTCTGTCTGCCTCATGCATCCCTAACGTAACCGCGGACAAAGCGGCAGAACACACTCCCCTCATGTTCCGGGCAGATCCCTCCCATTCAGGGATGAATGATGACGGGGGGATTACCCCTGTCGAAACCCTGGTATGGATGAATATCTCCGGTGATCGGGTCTATTCAAGTCCTGCCGTGGTTGATGGCGTGGTCTACATAGGAAGTGATGATAACAACGTGTATGCGTTTGATGCAGAGACAGGCACGGAGGTCTGGACCTTTGAGACCGGAGGACGGGTCCTGACAAGCCCGGCCGTAGTGGGTGGCGTGGTGTATATCGGCAGTTATGACAAGAATCTTTACGCACTCGAAAGTTATACCGGAAATGCCCTCTGGACCTTCCCGATGGATGGGTGGGTCACGGCAGATCCTGTGGTCGCAGATGGCGTGGTCTACTCCGGTAGCCTGGGTGACAAACTATATGCGGTCAATACCACCACGGGTGAAGAGATCTGGAGTGTGTCACTCGGGGAAGACTACTCTGTCGCCTCGAGTCCAGCAGTCTGCGGTGGTGTGGTATATGTGGGAGGAGGAGGCGGACTCCTTCATGCGCTTAATGCCACTGACGGATCGGAGATATGGAATTTCACTTCGGGATACGGGATATCATCGAGCCCCTCGATCGATGACGGAAAGGTGTTCTACTCGAGCTGGGACAAAATTGTGTATGCCCTGGATGCATCAAATGGTGCAATGCTGTGGAATTTCACGACTGGGGGTAGTGGAGAGATGGACTCATCCCCTGCTGTTGCATATGGCGTTGTATACATAGGAGGTTGTGACAACAATGTGTATGCACTTGACGCCCTCACCGGGGAGGAGATCTGGCACTTTTCCACCGGGAACGTGGTCTATTCCAGCCCTACCTATGCAAATGATGTCGTGTACGTAGGGAGCTGGGATGGGAAAATGTATGCCATAGATGCTCTGACAGGGGAGGAGATCTGGCACTTTTCCACCGGCGACCCTATCTTTTCGAGCCCTGCGGTGGCAAAAGGCATCGTCTACTTCGGCAGCCTCGATCATAGTATCTATGCCGTCGGACAGCCACCGGATTCTCCCCCCGTCGCAGACTTTACTGCAAACGAGACCTTCGGACTGGTCCCGATGACCGTCCAGTTCACCGATTCTTCCACAGGCCAGGGGCTCTCCTATCAGTGGGACTTCGGGGATGGGACGGCAAACTCGACCGAACAGAATCCGGTCTATACCTACACCGTGGGAGGAACGTACGATGTTACGCTCACGGTGGGCAACAATGCCGGCTCCAGCACGCTCTGGAAAGAAGGGTATATCACTGCCATGGAGCCGATGCCCCCGATAGGTGGTGATCCGGCATATTTCATGATCCATTCGAACGTCGATGGGGCAGAAGTATACTTCAATGGTGACTGGTACGCGGGGACAATCGAGAATGGCACACTCCTTGTGGAGACCTGCACGACCTGTACGCCCGTATGGATGTATACCGTGAAAAAATGCGGGTACTTCTCCCTGACGCAGGAGAACGATGTATTCCCCGGTAAGGATCAGACCGTGCACCTGTATGCAAACCTCACCGCCCCTAAAGAGCCCCTGATTGCCGATTTCTCTGCAAATGTCACGGAAGCATCCGCCCCGCCGCTCCATGTCAGGTTCCTCGGTTCGCACGTCGGCATTGCAGAATCCTGGAACTGGAGTTTCGGTGACGGGACATATTCTGAAGAGGAAGAACCGGCCCACACCTATACAGAGTTCGGGAATTACACGGTCAGCCTCACGCTCTCCAACAGCGCCTGCCAGGAGGATACAATGGTGAAGGAAAATTTCATCAGGATCGCCGAGAAGCCTCCCTTCGCTGCCGGTTTTACCCTCTCCTCCTCGGGAGGGCCAGCGCCGTTTTCGGTCAGATGCACGGACTCTTCGAGCGGAAATCCGACCAGGATCGTATACGACTTCGGTGATGGGTTCATGGTAATGGGACCGGACTCATCCCATACCTACCGATCAGCCGGGACGTATACCATAACACAGACAGTCGCGAAGTTCGACCCTGCCACTTGGTCGACCTTGAAGAGCACGGCAACAAAGCAGGTGGAAGTGTTCAAGGTATTCCCTCTGGGCCCGCTCGCAGGATTTTCGGCTTCGCCAGTGACCGGTTCGGCACCGCTCACGGTCACCTTCACGGACGAATCACTCGGAGACCCGACATTCTTTATCTATAACACCGGGGACGGATTCAGGCTGATGGGTGCAAATCCGACCTACACATACAGGACGCCGGGCATCTATACGGTGACCCAGAAAGTCATGAAGATTGATCCAATCTCAAGGCAGATCTTGAGCGATGTCCTGGTGAAAGAGAATCTTATACACGTGACGGCCGGATAAGGTCCTGCCGTCGCTTTTTTCCTGGTTCCTGGATCAGATCCATTCAAGATCTGTATCGGCCAGATCTCCGCCTTTATCCCCGGTATTCATCGTTCCTGAAGGTTCGATAAGCATCACGGTTGCCACTTCCTCACAGACAGGTTTATGTTCTACACCACGGGGAATAACTGTCATCTCCCCCTCCTGCAGGTGAAGGGTCCTGTCCCGGAGGGCAATCTTCATCTGCCCCTCGATCACCAGGAACACTTCATCGGTCTCTTCATGCCGGTGCCAGATAAACTCGCGCTTTGCTTTCACGAGTTTGAATTCGTACTGGTTCATCCTGGCAATGAGCTTGTAGGCATGCAGGTAGCAGATAAGATCCGCATCCCCTTAAAATTGACCACGCGTACCTCCATATCAACTCAAACCTGTGATATCTGATCACACACTGACTTCCCCTTTACATCAGGATGTCGTTATCAACTGGCGGGAACAATGCATTGCAGTTTTCCCACTCTGATTTTCCTGCCTCCCGGTTCTCGTCATTACCCATGAGATACCAGCAACTTCGTTAACCGCCGAAGCATCGCAAACTGAGAAACATCCGACCCAGAAGGCTGATATACTGTCAAAGCAATGCCTCTGCTTACGGAGATCGGGAGATATGGTAAGAAAATTACCCGTAGCACAATACCGGAACCAGTTCGATACCTCCTCAATTGAGTGCAACACGACGAAGGACCTCCAGCCATTGCAGGAGATCGTCGGCCAGAAGCGTGCCCTCTCGGCCCTGACATTCGGGATGAATATAGAGGAGAAGGGTTTCAATGTCTTTGTCTCCGGCATGCACGGGACCGGGAGACTTTCAGCAGTATGTAAGTTCATCCGCGAGCTCGCAAAGACCAAGTCACCAGGCCATGACTGGATTTATGTCAATTCCTTCGAGAATCCCTACCAGCCAAATGCCATCCGCCTCCCTCCCGGGATGGGAAAGCAGTTCAGGGTTGACATGGCAAACTTCATCGCAGAGGCAAAGAGGTTCATTCCCAAAGCATTCGAGAGCGAGGATTATGCGAACCGCCACGATGCCACTCTCCGCGAAATTGAAGAGCAGAAAGCACTGCTGCTTGCCCACATCGATAAGGTAGCCCAGGAGAAAGGATTCATTGTCCAGCCAGGACCACAGGGTCTCCTTACCATTCCACTGCAGGAGAGCGGTGAGCCGTACCAGCAGGAGGAATTCGTCAAGCTTCCTCCTGAAGTCCAGGTGCAGTTCCAGAAACGGAAAGACGAGCTTCTGGTCGAACTCCGGAACGCATTCAGGCAGATGCGTGATCTCGATAAGAAAGGGGCCGAAGCGCTCGTCGCGCTGAACCGTGATGTGGTTCTGAATGCCATTGGCCACCGGACTGCCGCACTCAAGGACAAATACGAGCACGTCGATGAGATCGGTGAGTATATCGACTCGGTCCAGAGCGATATCGTCGAGCACATCCCACAGTTCATTCCTGAACCATTGCAGCAGTCACAACCTTCACCGGGGCAACCGCCGCAGAGCCCTGAGTTACCGTTCCGGAAGTACGAGATCAATGTGATTGTCGACAATTCCGGGGATGACGGTGCACCGGTCATCTTCGAGCAGAACCCATCCTACATGAACCTCTTTGGAAAGATCGAGAAAGAGGTCCAGTACGGTGTTGTAACCACCGATTTCACGATGATTCGACCCGGGTCAATCCACCGTGCAAACGGAGGGTTCCTGGTCATGATGGCGGAAGATCTCTTCAGGAACCCCATGTCCTGGGATGAGCTCAAGACCTCACTCAAGACCGGGGAGATTATTATCGAGGAACCCGCCGAACGGATGGGCTTTATCTCCACAAAAGGCATAAAACCCGAACCCATCCCGCTCTCCCTCAAGGTGATCATCATCGGGACTCCCGATATCAACTACATCCTCTATACCATGGATCCGGACTTCCAGGAGCTCTTCAAGGTGAGGGCGGATTTCGATACCTCGATGGATCGAACCGATGAGAATGTCCGGAATTATGCATCCTTCATCTGCGGCCTCTGCGAGGAATTTCACTACAGGCACCTGGACAAGTCCGCCGTGGCAGGGGTTATCGAATATGGCTCGCGTCTCGCTGAAGACCAGAAAAAGCTCACCACACGCTTTTCTGTTGTGTCTGATCTTATTGCTGAGGCGAACTTCTATGCTGCCCAGGAGGGATCGGAGTTCACGACATCCCGTCACGTCAGGAAAGCCATCGAAGAGAAGGTTTACCGTTCGAACCTGATCCAGGAGAAGATACAGGAATACATTGCAAAAGGAATCATCCTGATCGATACGGAAGGGGAGAAACCAGGACAGGTGAACGGCCTCGCTGTCATTGGCCTTGGGGAGATCTCGTTCGGGAGGCCTGACAGGGTCACTGCGAGCATCGGTATCGGGAGGAGCGGCATTATCGATATCGAACGGGAGGCCGCAATGGGGGGGCCGACCCACACCAAGGGAGTCCTGATCCTCTCGGGATTCCTGAACGAGCGGTATGCCCGGGACAAGCCCCTCGCGCTCTCTGCGAGGCTCGTCTTCGAGCAGAGTTACTCGGGTGTGGATGGCGACAGCGCCTCAAGCACTGAACTCTATGCACTTCTCTCTGCGATTTCAGGGATTCCCATAAACCAGGCTATCGCAGTCACCGGTTCGGTGAACCAGAAAGGCGAGGTTCAGGCCATCGGAGGGGTCAATGAGAAGATCGAGGGATATTTCGAGGTGTGCAAGGTAAAGGGGCTCTCAGGGAAACAGGGAGTCATGATCCCGGAAAGCAACGTCCAGAACCTGATGCTGAAGGAAGAGATCGTCGAGGCAGCAAAGGCCGGGAAATTTTCGATCTATCCTGTCAGCACCATAGATGAAGGGATCGAGGTGCTCACCGGTGTCCGTGCAGGGAAGAGAATGGAGAACGGGACTTTCGAAGAAGGCACGGTCAATTACCTTGTGGACAGGCGGCTCAGGGAGATGGCGGAGACCATGAAGGGATATCTCCCCGGCATGTGAAATGCGAATACCCCGGTATCACTCCGTATCATACCTGAGAGAATCAGACCCTTCAATCTCTCCAGTATCGTGCCTCAAAGATACGCTCCACCTCTCGTTTTTTCCGGATATTACACGAAAGGGAGAACCTTATCTTCACCATGAGGAAAAAGTACGCATATGTATGCCTGCATTCAATACCGAAAGGTAAGATTTCCATGGCATGAAAAATGGAGTCTTCCCATCCCTGGCAGGCCCGGGGATCTCAGGGAGAATGGATTATCGCGTTCGAAACTGCCTGACGATCTTACATGGTTCATCCATGACAGGACTGATGAAAAGATCACCCGGAACTCCCCGGATTCCGGGCTGACCTAAGTTTTCAACCGTGAGAATCATGTCATTGTTCGATGCTGGTTCACCCGATACACCGAATTTCAGACTTATCCGGGTCGAAAAACTCATCCGCCTGCTCCGGGAAGTCCCTGAAGATTACTTCATCGAGGCGAACCCCCTCACCGCGAACTTCGTCCTCTTTAGAAAAGAAGGGGACATCTATGAGCAGAGGGGCTGGATTGATACCAGGGATGAAGAACTTCACCTTGTTGATGAGGAACAGTAATCAGGTGTGGGTGGATTCAACATCCTGACGGGATCTTTTAATCACAATACTCTCCTTAGTATAGAACACCATGAAGAAGATCACACTCGGCCCGATGCCGTACATGAGTGTCATGCCCACCGTGCTTGTCGGTGCAGATGTCGCAGGAAAGCCCAATTACATGGTTGCAGCGTGGGCGACCGTCGCCTGTATGGCACCGCCGATGGTCTGCGTGGCGATCAACAAGGGACGCTATACTTGGAAGGGAATTGAGGAACACAAGACCTTCTCCCTGAACGTGCCTTCGGTCAACCAGATGATCGAGACCGACCACTGCGGAATTGTTACCGGTGCACAGCAGGACAAGTCCGGGGTATTTCATTCGGTATATGGGATACTCGGGACAGCCCCCCTTGCAGAGGAGTGCCCGGTCAATATCGAATGCAGGCTCTTCCAGGCCGTGGACTGCGGGAGTCATATGCTCGTGATCGGCGAGATCGCAGAGATCCATGCGAATCCATCATTTATCACAGATGGCAGACCGGATATCGAAAAGATCCAGCCACTGATCTACGCCCAGAGTACCTACTACCAGGTAGGAAAAGAGGCAGGGAAGGCATTCTCATCCGGGAGAGAATATCAAAAGAAGTGAGAATCTCGGGATCTCAGGAGAGAATTCTGCGAGGGGATACCCAATCCATAATCCCGTCCACGGGCTACAGATACCGGTGAATTCACCGGGTTCTTTCTTCTTTCCTTGCTTCGTTCAATGCATCCCGCTTCTCTGATGCTGCGGCGAAGATCGCGGCGATTGCGTTCCGGTTCTCCTCGAATTCTGCCATATCCGTCTTCTTCCCGCCGATTTCCGCAGGTGTATAGGGGATTTCACCGATCGCGGAAAAATCGTCCTCGGCCACCAGGGCACAGAACTTTCTTCCAATCCCCGGCTCAACCACATCGTCGAGCGGATTCTTTCCCCGGTACTCCACGTCGATATTCAATGCATCCTCCAGTTGCCCAAGCGTCACGGTTGCAAATCCGAGCACGATGATCTCTCTGGGATCGAACACGTTGACCAGGGAATACATCCGGTTGCTGCTCCCCTCGACCTCTTTCCCTTTCACACCGAATCCCTTGGTGTGGAACCATGCTTTTCGGAAATCATCGTAAGTCTTGCCTTCTTTTAATCTTCTCGTAAGAATTGAGACGGTGGTCATCAATTTAGGCATCTCATTATCCATGCTCTCTCACAGGCGAGAGATTGGTAATTGGATTATTTTAAGAAATTGGCCCGTCGATGAACGATCCGCACTGCATGGATCTTTCGTATGGTTCCTACCTGCTCACGCGACCTTTATCGGGACATATACCGTCCCGTTGAGCCAGTCTGCAGTTTTCCGCCACTCCATCAAAAAGAAATGATACGGCGAGGAGACATGAAAGGAGGATGATCCCCGCAAGGACCAGAACCCACGGGCTCCCGAGTGGGCTTTCCCGGGAAGGTGTCATGATACTACCTGCCCATTTGTGAATAAAAATTGATCTCACATATCTCATCTTCACTTTCTTGTGCCAGTGAGGACCTGATGCAGGTCATCTTTCACATCAATTTCGGGAGACTTAATAAGGAAAAAATCAATTGGCTGAGGGAAAATTTACTGGAGATTACTTCCATGAAACTCATCACTACCCTGATTCTTGCAGGTCTTGCCTGCATTCTTGTACTCGCTGCAGGCTGCACGAACACCCCAAGTACACCCGCCATCACCACAACCCCAACCACCGTGGTCACCACCGTTCCCACCACTGCTGCCCCGGTTCTGTCCTGGACAGGGACATGGAATACTACGTGGGCTGAGGACGTGAACTGGTCTGTCGATGTCATACGCATCACACAGACCGGCTCATCCGTGACCGGCATTTACGAGGTCGGAAATGGCACAATCAGTGGAAACGTGACGGGAAGTAGCCTTACCGGTGTCTGGTCAGAAATCGACGGAGAAGATGTATACGAAGGTACATTCGAATTCGTGATGTCTGACGATAAAAAATCATTCACCGGCAAGTGGGCGAACACTGGTGAAGATCTTGCAAACTCGACCTACCCCTGGAATGGTGTCCGGGTTTAACCGGGATACCTTTTCGCTCCCCTTTTTAAGATCAAAGACTATCCCTTTTTCTCTTTCAGCACCAACCCTCACATTAATGTCAGCCACACGTACCATTCTCATACTCATCGTCGTGATCACAGCACTTCTCGCTGCCGGCTGCACCCAGCCGGAGACCAAGACGGGAGAAGATGCTCCCGGATAACTGGGACATAATCCGGTTTCCCTGACCGGATCCCATTTTTTACATACGTTCATGGGATTACTCCTTAAATCCCCTTCACCAGGTTCCTCTTCTGGATGACCTTCGCAGCCCAGATAAACAGGAGGATCACGGCGAAAATTACGGCTATGTCGATCCAGGGTGGGTACACTGCATCGCCGTTCAGCGCCATGCGGAACAGATCGACGAGATAGGTCAGCGGGGAGAGCGAGGTGAGGAGAAAGAAAGGACCGCTCAGCTGGGAAAGCGGGATGAAGATTCCTGATATGAAGATGAGCGGGAGGCGAACGAGGCTCGAGAGCATCATGATATTCGACGGATTGTTGGTGGTCGGGGATGCGAGCAGGGTGCCCAGTGCCGCAAATGCCACCGACCCGGTCACGAGCCCGAGCAGGAGGAGCCCTGAGCTGAAGAGAGGAATCTGGAAGATCAGGGTGCAGGCAGCGAATACGATCGTCGTGATCCCGATACCAAAGAGCGCTCCTGCCAGGAGGTCTCCGATAATGACGCTCTCGAGGATAACAGGGAGCGAGATGAGCCGCTCGTAGGTCTTCTCACGCTTCTCCCACGGCGTGATCAGTGGACCAACCGATGAGGATGTGAAAAAGAGCATCATCCCGAGGAATCCCGGGAAGAACGGGATGAGATCGAGGTCGCGGCCGATGAAGAACGTCAGGAACATGATCAGGGGAAAGAGAAGCCCGAAGACCACCACAGGTCCCTTGAAGTAATAGATCCGCATGTTCTTCTCGGCCACCACCACAATGCTCCGGAAAAAGGTCCTCCAGTCCATCGGTCACGCTCCCCCCGTGAGGCGGACAAACGCCTCTTCGAGTGTCGGGTTCGAGGTCGCTATGGAGACGATTGTAAGGTGTTCCTGTTCTGCGAGGTATGCAAGGTATTTCACCGCAGCATCTGGATTCTCGGTGAAGATCCGCCACTTGTCTCCCCATGGTTCAACTCTGGTGATCCCGGGTGCGGAGAAAAGGCCGGCTTCCACTCCCTGGTCGAAGGCGACCTCGACATACCGCGAGGTATCGAAGGTCTTCTTGAGTCTTTCTGGGCTCTCGGTGGCGACGATCCTGCCCCGGTTGATGACGCTGATCATCGAGCAGAGCGCATTCGCCTCCTCGATGTTATGAGTGGTGAGAAGGATAGTGCTCCCTTCCTGGTTCATCTCACGGATGGTATCGAGTACGAGCCGGCGGCTGTACACATCGAGCCCGGTGGTCGGCTCGTCGAGGATGAGCACGGGCGGGGAATGGACGATCGCACACCCGATGCTGATCCGCTGTCGCATTCCTTTCGAGAATGTCCGGACATAATCATCTTTCCGGGCCGAAAGGCCAAGCCTCTCCAGGATCTCCCCGGCACGCTCCTTTATGGTCTCTCTGTCCATCCCGTAGAACTTTCCGGAGATGATGAGGTTCTGCTCGGCGGAGAGATCGCTGTAGACCGTGCTGTTCTCGGGAATGACCCCTAGTTTCAGCTTCGCGGTGAGCGGTTCCTTCTGCACGTCGGTTCCGAGGATCTGCACGCTCCCGGCATCAGGGATCAGCACTCCCGTGATCATCCTGATAGTGGTGGTCTTTCCCGCCCCGTTGGGGCCGAGGAATCCGTAAATGCTCCCTTCAGGGATGGTGATGCTGACATCATCAACCGCGGTGACCGGCCCGAATGACTTCCTGAGGTGCTCTGCAACGATTGCGTCCATCTCTTCGCTTCACCCAGTTTTCTCCTTGAACCTGATGAGTATATCCGAACAGGACATAGAAACCGGGCAACGCCGTCACAAAGGCTGCTCCCACTCTCAAAGTATATCCTTTTTTCGTGAATGGATTCAGGGCCGGATCGCGTGACCATTATTATCATTCCCGACCATACGTCTCTTACCCGCTGGAGCACACGATGAGGCGAACTATCAAAGAAACACTCTACCTGCTGTTGATAGGACTGGCGGCGGTCGCTATCCTGTGGTTCATCCTCTCGCGAATCCATATCGTGGTGTTCACCATGATCCCCTGGTGGGTCCTCGGGCTGATGATCCTCGTCCCCATCATCGTCATTATCCTCGTTATAGATCATTTCATTGATTGACGGTCCCTGTACTTGGGTTCAAACCCCGGGGTGGGAAATTCCGACATTTGCCATTCATGAAATCAGGTTCATGTGTCCGGAATCCCCTTCACAATACAGGAACGCTCTCATGAAGACGATCCTTCTTGCGGGAACCGGTCTTCGCGGGCATTCCCGAAAAACTTCGCAATGAATAAGAGCAGGACGATGGAACCACACATACAGGCTGGTATCAAATGAAATCATCTGCCTTCGTCCTTTGTGTAGGAGTACTTCTGTGTGCTGCAATCCTTGCAGGATGCACGTCAATGAAAGCCCCGGAGGGCCCCGTAGTTACGACCACCCCCACCCCCCCTCTGCCTGCAGACATGATGTTTGTCACCGAGGACTATCCTCCGCTCAATTACGTGGAGAACGGGACGATCAAAGGCATCTCTGTGGATATCCTCCGGGGAGTACTCCGCGAGATGGATGCCCCGGTCTCCTCCGACACGATCAGGGTACTTCCATGGTCAAAGGCCTACGAAACTGCACTCTCGCGCAACAATACCGCTGTGTTCGCCACAATCCGCCTCCCCGAAAGGGAGCCCCTCTTCAAGTGGGCTGGGCCGCTCGACTCTGAAAGAAAGGTGATTTTTTCACTCACGGAAAATCCCCCTGCGATCGCATCACCTGCCGATCTGAACCACTACACAATCGGCGTCGTGAAAGAGGACTCGGCACACCTCCAGCTCCTCGGACTCGGGGTGAACGCCTCACAGATCTATGCCTACCCGACAGCCCCGAGCCTTATCTCCGCGGCCCAGGAGAAGACGATTGATCTCTGGTGTTACGGTGAAACGGCGGGCAGGTACTCGAGCAGGAAAGTAACGGGAGATCCCAACTATTTTGTGGTTGTATACTCACTCGAATCCCAGGACCACTATTTTGCGTTCAACAGGAACACCTCCGACCAGTACGTCGCGGAGTTCCAGGCAGCCCTTGACACACTCCGAAACCAGCCGGATGACACAGGAATCACCGAGTACCAGAGAATCATGTACCATTACCTCGGGGTCTCCTGTATACAGAATCCTCCGGTTTCCAGGGAGCAGGTGACCGGTCTCGTGAACTTCACCGCGGAGGAGATCGAAAAAGACACTCCGGGAACAATAGCACGGATCAATTCAGGGGAGCACCCGTTCTGGGACCGTGAGAACAGGGCTCTTTATGTCTTTGTATACGACACGAATGTGACCATTGTCGCTGAAGCCGACAATCCCCGCCTGGTCGGAGCACATATGAAGGGAAAGACTGATGTTGCCAGCACTCCGTTCCGCGATCAGCTCGTGGAGAAGGCGCTCGCCGGAGGGAGTGGATGGGTGGACTATATCTGGATTATTCCCGGAGAGAATGGTGTCTATTACAAGTCAGCGTATTGCCGGCTGGTCAAGGGGAGTGATGGAGAGGCGTATATCGTAAGCAGCGGGATGTATACGCCGTGCAAATCTGCCTGACGGGTATCCGGAGGGGACAGCCTGGAACTCCTCCCGTCTCCCCTCCGATGAGTGGCATGAACCGATCACTTTTTTCCACTTCGAGAGTAACCGTCCGGCATAGTATCAAGCAAAGGTTCCGATCCTGAAATGAGACCCTCTTCAATAAAAAGAATCGTTCGTCTGGTTGAGGATACCCGGATCAGATCCCGCGGAATGATACCGGGAAAAAAATGAATACGAGTCCCTTCAACGCACAACGACACGCCGGGATGTCGTACTCTCACCGATCGAATTTGTCACGGTAAGGGAGACCGAATACGTGCCGGGTTCAGTGAAGGTATTGACTGGGTTCCGGAGTGTTGACGTCTGGCCGTCACCAAAGTCCCACTGCCATCCGGTCGGGCCGTTGAAGGATCGGTCCGTGAACTGAACGCTCATCGGAGAGGATCCAAAGGTCTTGTTCATAGCAAAGAAGCTGACCGGAGACCGGGTCGCCGGTCCCGGGGGAGTGGTAGGGGTAGTCGTAACGGAAGGTGTTGGCGTGGGTTGCGGGGTGTAGGGGGGGAACACCCTCGTTGGCCTCACCCAGACATATGACGTGAACGAATCGCTCCCGCCACTGTTGGATGCCGTCAGCCTTGTGATATACCTCCCGGCGGTGGCATAGACATGGGTCGGGTTCTGCTCTGAAGAGGTGTTCCCGTCGCCGAAGTCCCACTGCCATGCGATCGGAGAACCAGTCGAGCGGTCTGAGAACTTCACGGTAAGGGGGGCATATCCCATCATGGGCGCTGTAGAGAAGCGGGCATCCGGAGGTTTACCTGATGGATCGACCTGTATATACCCAATCTTCGTGATTGACGCCTCACCTCCCTCATTTCCGGCAATCAGAGATACGGAATAGGTGCCCGGGAACGAATACGTATGTGAGACACTGGATGTCTCATTCTCCCAGGCCGAAGTCCCGTCACCGAAGTCCCAGAACCTGGTGGTGATGATCCCGGTAGAGGTGTCTGTGAACATGACATCAAGCGGAGCATCGCCTGACAAAGGTGTAGCCTTAAAGTCCGGGTCGGGAGCAAGCGCCTGCGTGACATTGATATACCCGGATTTTGTAGCGCTGCCGGAACCAAACGCGCTGTTCACCGTCAGGGTGACGTTATAGAGGCCAGGATTCTCGTACGTGTGGTAGAGCCAGCTTCCGGTTCCGTTCGTTCCATCACCGAATTCCCAGATGAACTCGTCATAGTACCAGGCATAGGGAACGCTCTCCCAGAATTCTACCTCGAGAGGAGCGTTCCCCTCATGAGGGTATGCGTTGAAATCCACATCGGGCGGCGGGGGGTTGACACGGATGTAGTCTTCCTTTGTGATGGTGTCGGTCTCGTTTGTCCTGCTGACCGTCAGGCTGACCGAGTAGTTCCCCGGGTACGTGTAAGTCACGACAGGATTTTTCTCGGAGGAGAACTCGTTGCCGTAAGTGGGAACTGCCTCCTTTGTCCCGGCGTCCCGGATCGGGTAATAGGAGTCCTTCTCAAAGACCCACGACCATGCACCAGGGTTTCCGGTTGAAGCATCGCTGAACTGGACTGATACGGGCACGGTGCCACTGGTCACGTTTGATGAGAAGTCTGCCTTCAGGGGGGCAACATCGTGGACGACAACACAATCGTTCTTGCACAGTGTGCTCTCTCCCTCGCTGTTTACGACCTTGAGTGTCACGCTGTACGATCCGGCCGAGAGGTATTCGTGGACGGGGTTCTTCTCCGTCGAAGTCGCTCCGTCACCAAACTCCCATGAATAGGAAAGCGGCAGGGAGCCTGTCGACTGGTCAAGGAAACTGATGGAGAGTGGGGCATTCCCGTTCAGGGGAACGGCTGCAAAGTCTGCAATGGGCGGGATGATCTCGGTCCATGCGGTGTTGTTTACCCAGGTCTCATTGACAAGGCCGGTCATTCCGACAGTCTTTGTGCCGATGGTGTAGCTCCTTGATTGAGTAAGCCCCGTGGCAGTATAGGACTGTATTCCTTTTGCCACGTCCTCCTGGTATATCCCGTCAAGGTATACCATCACGTGCGAGAGATCGGCTGACTGGGGATCGGTCCAGTTCCAGGTTATCCTGTCCATCTGGCTGGAGGTTGCATGGAGGTCGCTGACGCTTTCGGGAGGGATTTTGGGAGCGGAGCCGAAAGCATAGAGGTTGCCATCCCTGCTCCCGATATACACAATGCCTTCTGCAACGGCAGGGCTGGAATATATCTCGTCACCTGTCGTGTAATTCCAGAGGTGTATTCCTGTTGTTGCGTCGAGTGCGTAGATGTTTTTATCATAACTCCCGATATAGACGACGCCGTTTGCTACTGCAGGGCTGGAATGAATCGGGCCTCCTGTTGTATAATTCCAGATGAGCGTGCCCGTGTCCGTATCGAGAGCATAAAGATTGTAATCATCGCTGCCGAAATAGACGACACCATTCGCGACTGCGGGGCTCGAAAACACGGCATCGCCGGTCATGTAGTTCCAGAGGAGCGTGCCTGTGTCCGCATCGAGAGCATAGACGTTCCTGTCAAAACTCCCCACATAGACGACCCCATCCACGACCGCCGGACTGCAGTCTATGCTATCACCGGTCGTGTAATTCCAGAGGAGCGTGCCTGTGTCCGCATCGAGAGCATAGACATTCCTGTCAAAACTCCCCACATAGACGACCCCATCCACGACCGCCGGACTGCAGTCTATGCTATCACCGGTCGTGTAATTCCAGAGGAGCGTGCCTGTGTCCGCATCGAGAGCATAGACATTCCTGTCAAAACTCCCCACATAGACGACCCCATCCACGACCGCCGGACTGGAATATACATAGTCCCCTGTCGTGTAGTTCCAGAGCAGACCTCCGGTTATGGCATCCAGGGCATAGACGTTCCCATCAGTGTTCCCGATGTAGACCACTCCGTGTGCGACTGCCGGGCTGGAATAGGTATAGTCCCCGGTCGTGTAATTCCAGATGTGCAATCCTGTTGCCGCATCAAGGGCATAGACGTTCTTATCACAGCTTGCACCATAGAGAACCCCATCCACCACCGCAGGGCTTGACTCCACCCAGTCCCCTGTTGGATACTCCCAGATGAGATTCCCTGTTGCTGAATCGAGTGCATAGGTGTTGTAATCATAACTCCCGAAATAGACGACACCATGTGCCACCATGGCGGTTGACTCCACTTCATCCCCGGTGGTAAAGTTCCAGAGAAGCGTCCCATCCGGCCTTGTACCGCCGTCATCGTACACGCCCGAGTTCTCAAGGTCCGATCGGAACTTCCATCCCTTGGAAGCCGGGATTGTCCAGGCGGTATCGGTCACCATGGTCTGGTTGATCTTCCCGTTCCTCCCGACCGTTTTAATCCCAATCGTGTAGGCTGTCTCCGGGGAAAGCCCGGTCGCGGTATAGGTCTCTGTCCCCTTCAGGACGACACGCTGGAAGCCCCCGTCCATGTATACCAGGACATGGGAGAGGTCATCGGTGGCAGGATCTGTCCACGTCCAGGTGATCGAGTCCTTCCCGCTGGTCGTGCTGTGGAGATCGGTCACGCTCGCCGGAGGTTTTGTCTCGCCGGAGGATACCACCCAGACCTGGCACCCCGCATAGGGATTTGCGGTTCCTACGACTATCCCCTCCGGGGTGGTGAGCATCGTCCGGAACCCGTAGTTGTTCGGATCACCAAATCCGTTCAGATCGACAGGTATCCATTGTTCCCCGTCGGGGCTTCTCCAGAGGTCGGCACCCCCGAACGTCTTTGCCAGGATCTTGATCAGGGGGATGATGTAGGATGGATCAACATTCCACTTTTGCATACTGGAGATCTCTGAAAGCCCCATCAGGAATGGCCCGGTTTCATGGGGCCATCCATCGTCTCCAGGAATCTCCCATGAAGAGAGTGCCTCCTTCAGGATCTCATACCCGCCTGGGACTTCATCGATATACTGGGCGAGGGAGAAGATATCGTAACTCCCGAGATACAGGTTCCCATCGTACTCTTCAAACGACCAGGCATAGAGGTTGAAGGGGTTTGCAAACCCGGACGGCCAGCCGCTCAGGGCCGGATCACGGGGATCGGTGGGGATCTTTGGTTCCTCGTCCCCAACGATCAAGTCCCACGAGTCCCCCGCATTCACCCTTATCACGTCGAATCCCTTCACTCCTTCGGTCCCGGTGGCGAACGGGAGGTTCATCGAACCGACGTAGAGGGCTCCCTGATACTCCCTCATCGTGCCTCCAAGGACATTCCAGGCATCCCCGGCACCCCCTGAAACAACCCTGACCCAGTCACCCGAATTGGAGGGATCGGCAGTGGTGCTCCTCCACACCTCGAACCCGTTCGTCTCTGACGGCCCGATGGGGTTTCCCGTTCCTGCATACAGGTACCCATTGAAGCTCCTGAGTGCGGCGGTCTGGAAGTCGGCAACCTTCACCCACGTATCTGTAGTGGCGGAGGGAGAGGCGGATACGAAGATCCCGTCACCGGTCCCGACGTAAAGCTTCCCGTGGTGTGAGGTGATCGCACGGGTGTCCCGTGATAAGATACCGTCCGTGTTCACCTTTTCCCAGTTCGTCCCATCGGTTGATCTGATGAGGAGCGTCCTTCCGAATCCGAACCCTACACCGGCATAGAGCGCTTCATTCCCGCTGGAGTCATTGAACGTGGCCATTGCACGGTACCCTATCCCTTCAGGGTAGGTGTACCCGTTCGAAGGATTGACAAAAGTGGGAGCCTGGTGCACCTGGGTCCAGAATCCCTCATGATACTTCCAGATCTCCCCGCTCATATCGTTCGACCATGCAACCGTCTCCTCCTGAGATGGGAGTGTATGGTTGGGAAGAACGAGGGGTGGTGGAGGCGATCCTGCTGGGGTGGTCAGGAATGAGAGCGTCCAGTTTTCAGGGAATGCTCCCTGTGATTTCATTGCCTGGGCAACGAAATAGGGGATGTTCCGCCCGGTTCCCACGTATAGGTCCCCATCGAACTGGGCGACGGACCATGCATAATTGTTCTGGGGGTCCCCGAACCCTCCATCACTGATCATTTCAAGCCTGGTGAATGCCGATGTCTCTTCCTCCGCTGCAGCGATTCCAACCAGGAGTGAGACTATGATGGCGAGTGCCAGGAACCAGATCCCCGTTATCATTCTCGCGTTATTGTGGTGTTTCATAGATGCCCCCCTTTCGGTCAGGGGTGGCAATTGTAGGGGGAGATTCAGGGGCCCGGGTTGTTCGTCTATTCCTGGGTTTGTGAGAGTGGGATCCCCGGAGTGAGTGATTGTGCCGGTTCACAGGGATCTGAACTGAGCTCCAACCGCATGGCTCTCAAATCGTGTGCCCTCCCCGGTTCGATGAGAGAGGATCTCAGCCGTAGACCACCGGTGTCCAAGACCTCAGTCTTCGTCTTAGGTACCTCTTGCCTGCCCCTGATTCGTTCTGTGCCACCTTGACCGAAAACAGGTAAATGGTACTCTCATTATACCAGTATATAAAACTTTTTGTGCTCCGTGGGCTATATGGCCGTAAAATGCCACAAGGCTCCTCTTCCACGGTGTTTTTTCAAAAATCTCACGGGAGATTCGAGCCACTGACGGTAAAAAAAAGAATGTACGTGTCATCCTGACCGCTGCACGGTCCGGTATTTAAAGTAGAGGTGTCCGGCTATGAAGGGTGCGAGGACTGCCCCCGAGAATATCACGATGGTCTTCCAGGAGAGGTTGAATGCAAGGATTACATCCTGGACAATGATGAGAGCGAGAGTAATCACCCCAAGGATGACGGCAAGTGTCTTTGCCAGGAGCATCGGGTCCACCGGTCGGACAATGAAGAAAAATACAATGAGAATGGCTGCAACGAATACCACATATGCGAGGGGCCGGAACACTTCAGGTACTACATATTTCTGGGTGATGGTGAACACGTCGGCAAGTGCGATGAAGAAGATGAGGATTAACCACTGTAGACGTGAGAGCGGGTACCATTTCATAGAGAATATTTCACTTCTTCGAGATTTTATAAACAGGTAACTCCATGGTATGGAATCAGAATACAATCGTGAAATCTCATCTTCTCTCCATCATTATCCAGCCTGGAAAAACACAAGGACATTCATCAATGCACGATCTTTTTCAGCTCCTCTATCGTGAGCTTCGGTTCCGCCCTGTGGATCATCCGGTGGCAATTTGAACACACCGGAACACACTTTGTAACCGGGTCCACTTCTCCCCGCGATGAGGGTTCCCCGCAGTGGACCTCGATGTATCCTTCACCAAACCTGCCATACTTTTCTGAAAAATTGAATCCACAGACCGCGCAGGTGTCGCCATGAACCCTGATCGTCCGGTTCCGGATCGCGGGATCCATCTCCATCTCATTCGGATTTGATCCCCGTCTGGTCCCGGTGATGACCCCTGCCTTCGCAAGTCCCAGGTCCCCATCCGGTATAACATCCTGTGGAAACAGGATGAACCGTGCCAGATCTCCGATGAATTGCCCCGGTGTATGGGTATGGCATGAGAACCTGCCAACGTACCGGAACCCGGAATCCCGTTTTTTTCTCCTGTACAGCACCACAATCTCGTTTCCCTCGCTCTCGTGGTTGGTGATCAGCCCGCCAATCCTTCCCTTGAATTGCCCTTCAAGCTGGAGAACCTGCCCGTCAAAATGGTTGCGGAAGGAGAGCCCATCCGGGCTTCTCTCCTCGGTCACAAAGAGCCACACGGAAGAAGTGTCCCTCGGTACATGGATCCCGTTCCTGATGATGGCATCGGTGATCTGGAATGTGTCTTTCAATTCCTCCCGGGAATAAGTTTTCAGTAACTCCAGGGAGGTGGAAGACCGTTTTACCTCTTCGAAGAAGAGCAGGAACTTCGATGGTGACCGGGTTTTTTTGATCTTCATCTCTGGAGCAGTATCATCGGATTCGGCATGGCTCCTGAAAAACGCCGTCCATGCAGGGAACCAGTCCTGGATAAGGTTCTGGAGATCGCTCTTCCATACAAGGCGGGTCCTCGGGTTCTTCTCGATCAGCATCTCGAAATACGCCTGGTACTCGATCACCCCGAACGAGAGGCCCACAGGCCTTTTCTCGCCCAACGACATTGTCTCAAGGCCGAAGAATGGCCGTATCGCAACCGGAACCGCCATCTCGTGGTGGATAAACGAGGACCGGTCCATCCTCTTGACCGCAACCGTATCTGAGAGGATTCTCCACGAATGTGATTTGTGCAGGATTGCCGGATCGGCATCCCCGTCCCGGCGTTGTTCACCACCCTTGATTCTCCCGGGAGTTCTCATGGAAGCACCAGATTTGATGATACGAAACCCGGATCGATAAAGCTTATTTTTGGTACCTGGGGTCGTTTCCATCGAACCCTGAAAACTCCCTCCCGGAGGAGAACCGTTCCTGTGGGTATATGGCCAGGTTTCCTGACCCAAAGTGAATCCCACAATAGACCCTGGAATCAGAAGAAGAACGTCTTGACATAAGGGTTCTGCCGATAACACCCCATATGCATGTACCCACCAGGTGCAGGATCAAGCATTCCGGATCAAAAACAACAAAACGGTCAGCCCCCAAATAGTATTTTCCATGATCAGTGTCCACAATCTCTTCCCATTCATTCTCGTGTGTGCCCTTCTCCTCGGCGCCGGCTGCCTGCAGGGAAAGGAAACAGGGGGGTCGGCCGGGCCGACTCCTCCCACCGGACATGCTGCCATGCAGAACGCACTTGGAAATGTGACTGGAGGTATCCAGTCGACACTCGATAGACTTGACTCCACTCTCTCGCTTGCTTCAAGAACACTCGGGACGACCGGGATCTCAGGAGCGGGTGCAGATGAAGTGCTCTCCGGTGTTGCAAACTCACACCCTGCCATCATCAACGTGATCACCTACGATCAAAATGGCACTGTGGTCGCAGCCGAACCAGATTCAGCAAAGATCCTCATCGGCCAGAACCTCCGGAAGTATGATATCGTCAAAAAGACCCTCGCGACACGGCAGCCGCAGATGAGCGATCTCCTCTCTCTCGCAGAGGGTGGAGACGGGGCAGTGCTTGCACACCCGGTCTTTTCGCCAGGTAAACAGTTCCTCGGCGTTGTCAGTTCGGGTATCTCACCCTATGCCCTGGTTACCCCCATTGCTAATCAGGTAATGGAGAATACTCCTTACACCTACATGGTGGCACAGACAAACGGCCGGATTCTCTACGATCCCGATCCGCAGGAGGTCGGAAAAGAGACCTTCAACGAGACGCTCTTTGCAGACTTCCCCGGGATCATCGAGCTTGCCCGCCACTATTCCGGGAACCGGACAGGGTATGACACCTACTCATTCTATAGCAGCGGCTTTGGGAAAGTCGTATCAAAAGAGACCCTCTGGGATACAGTCGGGCTTCACGGCACAGAGTGGAGGGTGCTGGTAATCTCCGAGGTATAGGCGGCCACATCCTTCCTTTTCCAGCGCGCAGTCTGGGTTGGAGTGTGGGTTTTCAATTTCCCTTTCAATATGACCTTTTTTTATATGAGTCGGGTTCGGAAAACCGGTTTGATGAACCCTGATGGAGTATTTTGGCGGATGCACCTTTTTGATGTTCGGAATAGGGTGAAAAGGCGCTACATCGTAGCTGATTCATGGATGGATCAACGGCGGTGTGAATGATACCAACCAACATATTTTATATGCCGATACGATATCTCATTCAGGTGTACCGAGAAGCGCTCCGTCATTCAAAGCCTGGAGTTCCGCCTATAATAATGCCACCTTGATTGTATAGTGCTTTTTCAGGCTGGCGCCGCCCGCTAAACGGTGCACCGGATTCCTTTCACCACGGTTTTTGTAGTGTAAACCGGCAGTACACCATGCACAACAACGTTCTCTTGTACACCTGCCGGGTATTTCAAGGGCGAATCCAGCATCGAAAGCACTTTTGTTGTTCATGCACTGATTATCCCGGAAATCCCGTCAAAACATGTGTTCATCTCAGGCTGTTTCATCAGCGGTGTGAAAAGCAGCACTAACTATGAGGGGAAAAACCTGAAAGGGAAAACCACATGGCAGTGATCATATCACCTTTGTATTCAGCCCCGTCTTATCAAAAAAACCTGATTCACATCGATCCATACGCATACACAATGAAAATCACGGATGCGATTTTCCTATAAAAAAGGATCATGTGCGATCCTTCAGATCCTGGTATCATGCCAGGGCTTCCCTGCACGATGGAGTCTTCTCATACGGGTATTTCCATCATGTCCTGCCCGATAATCAGTCTCCCGGTGAAATTATCCTTCGCCCGCAAAAGGTGCGAAATCGGGGTATTGCCGGGCACAATATGGTTGAGCACGAGCGTGTCAACACTGCAGTTGCTCGCGACCGACCCGACCGCATCTATGGGGGTATGAGCAGTCAGGAGATGCGTCTTTAATGCAAACGCAGGGGTATTTTGATCGGGATCCCCCATCCTTTCATCGATCCAGGCCCGATCAATGACCTCATGCACGAGGATGTCGGCCCCGTCTGCAAGTTTCTCCAGGTTCCCCCTGGTATCCGGACCGGTATCGCCAGAGAATACCACCGATCCCTCCCGGGTGTCAAAGCGGTAGGCAAATGCCGGGTATACCTGGTGATGATCGACGAGGGTCGCGGTCACCACCACATTCTCATCCCTGTATACTTCAAAGGGATCCATTGCTGCGCAGGTCGTCCCGTTGCCAAGATCCACGTCCGGGGCCGGGAAGTAAATATCCCCGGGATACGTTCCCCCTATCTCCCTGATCTCGACCAGTTTCGTGAAATCGCGGTAGGCATTGTCCAGTGTCATATCGTTGATCGTCTGGGCATAGGCCTGCCAGATCAGGTTCGTCATCTGCCTGGTACCCGGTGTCGGGGTTACCAGCGAGGGATTCGCACTGTCCGTGTAGATGATCGTGCCGTTCCGGGCACGATAGTAGGATTTATCGATCTCAAGGGCACCCCTGTCAGCAGGCCCAACCACGATGAAGGGGACGATGGTGACATTCCCTGTCAAAGGGTCTGTCTTCGTTCCAAGGCCTGTACCCGGGCCTATGAGAAGGAGGGAGGGATAATCGGCGATATGGTCCTGGTGAAGGTGAGTGAAGAAGAGTGCTCTCGCATTCTCGAGGAACGTGGAGGTACCTGAATCGCTCTCTTGGGTATTGAAGGCCTGGGAAAGCCTCGATGTCGAACCCTGCCCGAGGTCTATGATGTAGATGGTATCCCCGACAATGAGGGCGGATGAGGAACTAGCCCGGTCCACTGCCGGGTACCAGGTCACTCCACCGGTGGTTCCGAGCAGCACGAGCCTCGTTTCGGAATCGTCACCTCCCGGGGGATTGATTGGATAATAATTCCTGTCCGGCAGACCTTCCTGGAGATCACGCATCCGGGCGGGGACAGTCACTTTCTTCTCGCCGTCAACTGCGTTCGGAATAATGTCTCCGGCTGCACCTGCGGCAAGGATTGCAATCAGGATACACACGATCAGGATAATGGGAAATTTCATACTGCACCCGTTTTTCCACGATATGAGAACTTCTCGGGAAGGGGATGTTAATGGTTTCTTTGTTGATCTCCGGATCTCCAACCTCGGTGCAGGATCCTGTATAAAACAGGGATTGTGGTGTAATTGGTAGCAAGGTGCTTTTGACGAACCGAGGCATATTTCCCCTCTGCAATCCCAGATACTGTAACCACGAATGAAACCCGGTGATTTTGTCCTCGATCTGTTGCAGGATACTGAATTGACAGGGAGGACCATCCTCCTCCTTCGTCATTCGAAGAGGGACTCCTTCCAGGGCGTCCCGGAGCACATACGCCCAACGGTCGAGATCACCCCCGAGGGTGTCCGGATGGCAAGGGAATTCGGGGAGGCCCTCTCCGCCGTTGCTCCAGGCAGGCAGATCTTCCTCGGTCACACCGTCGCCCGCCGCTGCCAGATGACGGCTGAATGCATTGCCGAAGGCTATTCTGCCCCCGGAAATATCCACATGGTGGACTATCACCAGGAGATCGAAGAGCCTGTCGTAAATCTCTCCGACTTTGTCGCAATGAGGGAGGAACTCGGATGGCAGGCTCTCATGAAACAATGGCTCCTTGGGATGGTCCCCCTGACGGTCATGCAGGACCCACGAAGGTATTCCGATACACATCTTGCCAGGCTGCTTTCATTTCCCGGTATGGATGAAGGGGATGTATTTGCAGTAATCGCACACGACATTACCCTCTTCCCGATCGTATACAGCGTGTTTGGAATGCCGGTCACCACGATCGACTTTTTAAACGGCGTTCTGATCTCTGCCAGGGAAAATATCGCTGAGATACGGTTTGCGGATGCCGGATGTTCACTCAGGAAGGTACTCCCAAATCACGGTTCTGTGTGAGAGTCCTGATGATGAGTCCCGGAAGGCTGTAGACCAGGGTTCCATACCCCTACTGCAATTGAGAGGAGCCGAGCCGTTTATCGTTCGACTTCAAGGATACCCGGGACGGCCCGTGAGATATCCTCAACGATCGAATTCTTGATCTCCGCCCTCCTGGATGACGCGGTATAATATTTGACCACCATAAGAATCTGGTGCTTGTCGATATGGACAAAGACTGAAGGCTCTGTACCGATCTCAGGCATGAATTTTCTGTCGCCGAGCTGCTCAATCTCACGGGCCGCTTTTCCCTGGATCTCGACGGTATGCCTGTGCACGATATCAACAAGGAGTGCCCGGATCCTCTGGATATCGGCAGAGAACGGCAGCGTGATCCGGATCTCATCGCCCATGAAGGAGAGTTCCCTGCTCGTATTGGTGATCGTTTCCCGAAAAAGGATGCCGTTTGGGACGGTGACGATCTGCCCGGTGGCATGGTCCCCGGATTCCTCATCAAGTTTCATCAGGGTAGTCCGGAAGAACCCGACATCCATGACAGTCCCGTATACTCCCTTGACATGGATCCGATCCCCGATCCGGTACAACCGGGTGACGAGCAGCACAAGGCTCCCGACCATGTTCTGGATAAGATCACGGAGGGCAACGACAATGGCTCCCCAGATGATGCCGATGACAAGCACGATCTCCTTGGGGTCCTCAACCCATACCATAAGCCCGAGAAGGAGGCCCAGCCCGACGAGAATTGCGGAAAAGATCCTGACCGCAGTGAACCGGGATGCCTCATCCGGGAGTTTTCTGACAATCGCGTATACCCCGATCGAATAGAGAATGAGGATTAGGACTGCAACCAGGAGCGTCGCAAAGATCTGTTCAAAGATGGAATTTGCAAAAGGGCTCTTGATGATGATCTTCACATCGGGGGCGATATTCTCAGACTCAAGGATCTCTGCAACGACCACCATCCCTATCATCACGCCGATAATAGAGAGAAGGAGCAGGAAATACCTCATCGGGAGGGTATATGATCGCATGGTGCGTGGGATTTATCACACCTTCCCCCATGAATCTGTCTGTTTTTATCTGCACACCTCATGTCCTGAGAGGAAATGGGCGCCACAGTCACGAGAAGTCCATCAGGAAAAATGGTGATGATGGAGTTTCCGGGAAAGATACCTCTGGCTGTCCAGTAATGTGATCATGTGCCTTTTAAAATAAGGGATTTTCCCTGACACAGAGGGATGAGAAAATGCTTCAATCAGGGAATTTCTTTCCTTTTGTCGAGTACCTTATGACTCCTTCAGGGCAGACGTCGGCACAGGTTGCACAGAGGATGCAGTCGGGACACTCCATCTTCCCGCTCCGGACCATGCTGTGCACATCAAGGCCCATGGGGCATTTCTCTGAACATGTCATGCAGTCTATACAACGGTCTGCCGCGGCGCTCAGGTGCAGAGTCGATAGGCCCAGGAAATTTCCGATCTTGCGGCCGGCAACCATGATGCCCGCGATCGGGCATAGGATGTGGCAGAACCCTCTCCTTCCGGTCAGAAATGCCACAATGAAGATTCCCGCGAAGATCATCACCACAATCATGAGAACCTGCACGGATGAGATCGAAACACCATATACCGTTCCGTACAGAGGATCAATCCCCTTCATTCCACCTGCAGCAAGAAACGCCCGTGCGATCGCTGCAATCCAGAGCACTGTGATACCGTACTTGATCCAGTTGGGCCATCCCTCTTTTACCGTCTTTTTGATAAGAGGAGAACCGATCTCCTGGCATGCACCCATCGGGCAGAGCCACCCGCACCAGATACGACCTGCAAAAAGGGAGAGGACGAAGAGGATGATATAGAGCAGAAACGAGCCTGTCACGATTCCCTCGGATGCACCCATCATGATAACGATCGGGGAGATGTAGAAGATCGTGACCGGGATGAGGAGGAATGTGATGATGAGGATCCATCTACGTATTCTCAAGCGTGAGGATTCAGGGGTTTGGGACTGATCTGGTTCTGCCATGATTTTTCCCTTCAGGAATGTGGAACGTCCTGGGGCTTATACTACCCGATACATTATCATGTCATGCCCATGTTCGTACTCCTGGTGTGCCGCTAACCGGATCGATTTTTTTTTCGTCCACGCATTTCGAAAATTTCCCTGATCGCCCGACTGTCCTTGGAGGACTGGACAGGAGAGTATGGGTAATTCCGGGTAATGGAAAAATGGTATATTATTCCTTCTTCCAGCGTTTCAGGGCTGGAAGGATCTTCCTGCACATATCTTGTGCCATCTCTTCCGTCATTCCCATCTGGACACCAAATTTCACGTTCTTCTCGATCTTCCCTGCAAGCGTGATGCCCTCATCAAGGAACTTCCCTTCCTGGTAACAGTGGAAACAGTAGTCCTGACTTTTACTCCCATCTTTTTCAGTCCCATAATCCTCAGGTTCTGAAAAGGGCATCCCGCAACTCTGGCACATGAGCCCCTGTCGTATCTCCATAGTTGTCTGATGCATGCTGTGAAACGAAAAAAGTTCCCTGTGCACAGTGATACTCCGGAGCCTGCCCTGAAGCGGGAAATGCTGGATCCAACTTTTCAGAAAAGACGGAGTTATTCCAGTCAAAACCTGATGGACTGCTACTTCCACGGAATCCTGAAAGCCGTATCCCAGTCCCGGACACTGAGGGGTTTCCAGCTCTTCCACGAAGGCACCTTTAAAAACTCAGTGTAATTGGTGGTCGTTGGAGAATACCAGCTCGTTGGTACATTGAGTGAATCAGGATCACTGTTCCCGGATGGTGA
The DNA here is from genome assembly GCA_018262855.1 of Methanolinea sp. GTDB lineage: Archaea > Halobacteriota > Methanomicrobia > Methanomicrobiales > Methanospirillaceae > Methanolinea_A. Next base: position 65,469 of record JADFDO010000004.1, read on the forward strand.
ATACCACGTTCCCCGGGCAGGGACCCTGAAGGCTGTTTCCAGGTCAGGGAAATACATGGGCCTGTAACTGCTTGCGGCAATCACACCCGCAGGAAGGGCAAACAGCATAAGCCCGAGAATTAGGAGGGTTGAATTTTTCATTGGTGGCACCTCGCATCCTTTACCTCACTCTGGTAATATAATTTTAAGTATATAAAATAATCCCTGGATGCGGCCGGTTCATTCCCAGTCCCCAGCGGTTATTGTAAGAGAATGATATTGGTCAGGTCGGGACGGTGCGTGTATGGTTGATGCCGGGAGAACCCGCGATATCCACTCCTCCGCTCAAGCCCGTTCCCTGTCTCAATGGCGGACTTCACTGATTCCCTGTTTTTTTTTGGGGGGGATTTTCCAGGTAGCAACTTCACTATCACGTCGTGAAGAGATCCTGATACATTCATCCAGCAGGGATCATGTCGTCCGGAGCAGTCCGAAGGTCCTGCTCATGAGATCCCTATTGTATCGCATGACATGGCCGGCACGGTGTGTCATTGTCGAAACGATACCCGATCCCCCCAACTGGAAAGGCGATATCCACTGGCTGGAACCCTCAGAAACCCACGTTGATGAGGCAATAGCCATTGCTTCCTGCATAAGGACATCCAGCCTCGATTCCCCGCCCGACTTTTCTGTCAGGGACCGTCCGGTTTCATCCACAGCCCCATGGAATATACCTGAATCATCATAAAGGACGGCCCCTGCGCCGGCACAGGGGTTGATCAGCAGTCCAAAGCCCAACACGAGAAGAAGTATACCAGGTAATGCAGAATTGAGGTGATTCATAGTCTCGGTTGCCTGTTCAATTCATCCATATTTAAATACCCTTGATGGAGCATGTTCAATCCATCATGCCCCTGACCTGTCATCCGGGAGGGGAGCATGACCGCCAGACTGGATCCAATCAAGCGAAGAAAAACGGAGAGAGTACATGATGATATTGTATTCCAGCGCCGTGCGTAAGATCATCTCCGGGATCTTCGGTAACATTTCATATCTCGGGATTTATAAGGGTCCATATTTTTATATACTGATATGAATAAAGGCTCACTTTATCTCATGACCTTTACCCAGTAAAGGTTCAAGAGAATGCAACGGTGTGGAACATTCAGCCCTCTGAATTTACAGCAAGAGGTAAGGCACGATGATGAAGAAAATATTTACATCAGGCCTGGTGATCGTGATGCTCGGTATCATGGGAGTCCTCTCACCGGGGTTTGCAATGCCCCAGGAAGAAGAGGATTTTCCTTTGCATGACGGGATCTCCGATCTCAGGGTAGGTACCATCACCATCAATCCGGCACGGGCCCACTATGCAACCCTCGCACACATCGGTTCACAGAATGGAGCATACTATTACGAATTGATGGGCTATAACCCGGCAGGTGTGCCCCCGACTATCACGTGGGGGATGAGGAGAACAGATATCTCAGGAGACCTGAATTTCGACGATACATTTGACCCATTGACGCTGGCCTGGATCCGGAGCTATGGCCTCTCCGGTGCGATATACAGTGTCAGAAGGCTGTAATCCCTTTTTTCCCTCTTCTCCTCAAGAGTCCCCGAACTTTTCAGGAATTTCACCCTTCCGCGAGAAGGGAGAATCCTGTCCTGGCAGGCCAGGAGTGCACAGATGATTTTTTTTAACGCACTCAGGCAGCGATTGGTCTTCCAAAAGCCTGTCTCTTAAAAACTAACCCTATAACTTTAAACGCTGCTTTTGTTCCGGATTGCTGTCAGAGCTGGTCCATTCATTGTTCGTCGTGGTATATCCGCATGATTGGCAGTATAGTAAATACAGGATCCCTTGTCTGTAAATGTATCAAAATTCGAATTCCGATGGGAACACATTTGTTTTGATTTTACGGATTGATTTGAGGAAATGAATAAATAGAGTATGCCAGAGTCTTTATTACTACAATCAGGGGAGGGCTCGTATGAAATTAAGTGTTACAATCCTAGGACTACTCATTCTTATTATCTTTGTATCCGGATACGCGGCCGCTGACGGGCAGGCATGGAAGTTCCGGTCGGATCTTTCGAATTCCGGCATCTACGATGACGGGGGAACTACTCCGGACGGGACAATGCTCTGGAATTTCACAACAGGCCACAATGTGCGTTCCAATCCAGCGATAGTGGACAACGTCGTCTATTTCGGGAGCAATGACGGTCACCTCTACGCACTGGAGGCTGCAACAGGCGGTCTTATCTGGAACTCCACCACAGGGGGAGGGATACAGTCAAGCCCTGCGGTCGTGAACGGGGTTGTCTACGCAGGGAGCTGGGACAGCAATGTCTATGCGTTCAATGCGTCAGACGGATCACTTCTCTGGAACTACAAAACAGGAGATGCAGTGATCTCAAGTCCGACGGTGTCTGACGGTATTGTGTACATCGGAAGCTTTGATGGGAACCTCTATGCACTGGCTGCGACGACGGGTAATCCCGTCTGGGTATTTCCGACAGCCGGACCTCGCGTTACCGCAAGCCCTGCGATCGCAGGCGGAGTCGTGTATGCAGGAAGCGAGGACGGCAACCTCTATGCACTTAATCCGGAGACTGGAGCCCTTATATGGAACTACACGGCATCGGGCCCAATTCACTCAAGCGCCGCGGTCGCAGATGGTATCGTGTATGTCGGGAGCGACGACCACAACGTCTATGCACTCAACGCCTCGACCGGAGCACTTCTCTGGACCTATACCACAAGGGATACTGTGCGATCAAGTCCTGCGGTGGTGGATGGAGTCGTGTACATGGGCAGCTATGACGATCATGTGTACGCTCTCAATGCATTGACCGGAACCCTCCTCTGGTCCTGCCTTACAGGGGATGACGTATACTCCAGCCCCGCGGTTGCGAACGGTGTCGTCTATATCGGGAGCCTCGGGTACGAAAAGGACTTCTATGCGCTGGATGCGGCCACGGGTGCGATCCTCTGGGATTATTCCATGGGAGAATGGTTCGTATATTCCAGCCCTGCTGTTGCGGATGGTGTTGTCTACGTGGGATGCGATGACGGCAGCCTCTACGCCTTTGGCGTAACTCCCGAGAATGTATCCGCATATGATGATTTCAATGACGATGCATACGACGAGACCCTCTGGAACATCATCGAATCAGGCGGCCCCTACGTCAATGAGACAGGCCAGCGACTGGAAATCACCCTCCCCGCTGATTCAGCCGGCGACAACTTCTATGCAGGGTATTCGAGCACTCACGTCCTCCGGGGCGATTTTGATGTCCAGGTCGACTACCACCTTCTCAGCTGGCCAGAGAACAACGGCGTGAGGATGGGACTCTGGATTGAAAGGCCTTCCTCAACCTATACCGTCGAACGTGCAAGTTACGGGACCTCGGATGGTTTTGCCCCGGGGGACCACTACACGACGAATTTTGATGACTCGATCCTCATATCCATGACCAGCGATGCCGAGGGGAAATTACGGCTGGTGCGGACAGGATCCTCCTTTGAGGGGTACTACTTCAACGAGACAGCCGGAGACTGGATCCTTTCACAACGCTTCCAGGGCAGCTCCAGTTCTGCAGGTGAAGCCACCTTCGTACTGAGGGCATGGAGCCATGACTATGCCTTCGCGGATGAGCTGGTGGTCGTTGCGTTCGACAATTTTGTGATCAACAAGGGAATTGTCGTAACCCCGGGTATCACTCCCCCTGAAGCAGTCACCGGTCTTATGAACGCGACCTTCCAGCCAAACCTCATCCGCTGGACCTGGAATGACCCGGGCGATGCAGACTTTGACCACATCATGGTCTACCTCGACGGGGTGTTCAAGGAGAACGTGACGAAGGGTGTGCGGGCCTGGACCGCGAAAGGGCTTCTCCCCTCGACTGCATATAATCTCGGGACAAGGACCGTCGGCGAGACAGGAGTGATTAACGGGACCTGGGTGAACCATACCGCCACCACAGGCAGTCTCCTGATCACCCACCTTGACCCAACTGACGTGCTGATGGGAAGCCCCGGCTTTACCCTCGATATACTTGGATCAGGGTTTGGAGCAAGCTCCCATGTCCTCTGGAACAGCGAAGAGCAAATAACGCAGTTCCATGATGTGAGCCGCCTGTCGATCGATGTGTCGGCAGGGATGATCTCTCACCCGGCTCTCGTGAATATTACGGTCTATGACAGTGCTACAGGGGAATTCTCAAACCCTGTCATGTTCTCTGTCAGGGACCCGATCAGCGGTGCACATGCCTGGAAGTTCCGGTCCGACTCCTCAAACTCCGGCATCTATGATGACGGCGGTACGAGGCCCGGGAATGAACTGCTCTGGAAGTACATGACGGAGAGCTATTACGGTTCCAGCCCTGCGGCGGTGAATGGCGTTGTCTATATCAACGGGATATATGATATCCTCGCCATACACGCATTTACCGGGAAACTCCTTTGGGACTCCCTGGATGGAGGTGGATGGTCAAGTCCCGCTGTCACAGACAATATTGTCTATGTGGGAAGTGCGGACAGGAATATCTCCGCCATGAACGCCTCCACCGGTGCCCTCCTCTGGAAATATAGGATCGAGGGAACAATATCTTCCAGCCCGGTAGTGTACAACGGCGTCGTGTATGCCGGAAGCTGGGACAATAACCTCTACGCACTCGACGCAGCCACTGGCACCCTTCTCTGGAACTATTTGACCGGTGGCGAGGTGAGATCGAGCCCGGCCGTTGCACATGGCATCGTCTACTTCGGAAGCCAGGACAACAATCTCTATGCCCTCGACGCGACCACGGGTGCACTCCTGTGGAACTACACCACTGGCGGTTATTTCTCCGATTCAAGCCCTGCGGTGGTGAATGGGATCGTCTACTTCCAGAGCAATGATGGCAACCTCTATGCTCTCGATGCCACGACCGGGGTTCACCTCTGGGACTATCCTGTCACAGGATATGGTGACTCCTGCCCTGCAGTAGCAGACGGGGTGGTGTATATCGGGAGCGATGATGGCAACCTTTATGCACTCAATGCTGAGACAGGCGATCTCGTCTGGGAGTTTGCGATCGGTGAAGTGGTTCGATCGAGCCCCTCAGTGTCAAATGGTGTCGTGTATGTTGGAAGTAATACTGGTATCGTCTATGCCCTGGAAGCGGAAAGTGGGGAGATTCTCTGGTCCTACACCACGGATGATGGAGGATTCTCGAGTCCTGCCATTACGAACGGTGTCGTCTATATCCAGAGTGATAATGGCTACCTCTATGCGCTCACCACGCTCCCTGAAGATCCCCCTGAGAGCGTGAATGACCTGCATACAACTACTATGAATGGGGCAGAGATCACGTGGGCCTGGAACGATCCCGGGACGCTCGGGTTCTCCCATGTCATGATCTATCTGGACGGCGTGTTCCAGGAGAATGTCACAGCCGGGGAAGAGACCTGGACCGCGACCGGACTTTCTCCCTCAACGAGCTACACTATCGGGACCAGAACGATAGGCGTGAACGGGCTGGTCAACTCGACACTCTTGACCAGTACGGCGACCACCGGATCACTCTCGATATCGCATCTTGATCCCGGGAGTGTGGTGGAGGATGACCCTGCATTCACGCTCAATATTCATGGGACGGGATTTGCACCAACCTGCACAATCCTCTGGAATGGAGTGGAACAGGTGACGCAGTACCTGCAGGCAGACCACATCAGTATGGAAGTCCCCACGGAGTTCGTTGCGCACTCGAGACGTGTTAGTATTGCCGTCCATGACCAGGCATCCGGGGAAGTGTCCAATTTGGTAATCCTGCCTGTTACCGATAACCCGGCGACGGCAAAGGCCCGGAAGTTCCGGGCCGACCTCAACAATACGGGGGTCTATAACGATGGCGCGAGGAGACCGGTGCCTTCGCTCCTCTGGACATTCAAGACCGGAGCCCGGGTGACATCAAGCCCATCGATAGTGGACGGTGTCGTATACGTGGGAAGCCAGGACAGGAACCTCTACGCGTTGAACGCAACGACTGGAGAATTACTCTGGAACTATAACACCTTGGAACGCAATGACTACGTCAGTTCAAGCCCTGCCGTGTCGAACGGGGTCGCATACATCGGTGGCCTGAAGACCAAGATTCACGCGGTCGATGCCTCTTCCGGCGAACTCCTCTGGAAGTATAAATTGCCGATCCGCAGCACCGTGAGGAGCGCAATCAGTTCCAGTGCAGCGATCGCGGACGGGATCATTTACATAGGGAACATGGATGGTGTCGTCTACGCGTTCAACGAAGAAACGGGCGATCTCGTCTGGAGTTATGCGATCCCCCACACGGAGTATGACGAATATATCATCTTTTCCAGCCCGGCGGTCGTCGATGGTGTCGTGTATATCCATACCAATGGGGGGTATCTATATGCCCTTGATGCCTCTTCCGGCGCCCTCCTGTGGGACTATATCTCCGAAGGTGATTACTCGGCATACTCCAGTCCTGCGGTAGCAGACGGGACCGTCTATGTCGGAAGCGGCACGAGCCATGCATTCCATGCATTCGATGCACAGACGGGGAGTCATCTCTGGGAGTTCCCCACCGGTGGGAGTATCATGTCCAGCCCCGCAATAGCAAACGGCATCGTGTATTTCGGGTGCAATGACAATTCCACCTATGCTCTCAATGCGGGGACCGGAGCCCTTCTCTGGAACTACACCACTGGGGGCAGGGTGCAGTCCAGCCCTGCGGTCGCAAACGGGGCCGTGTATTTCGGAAGCTATGACAACAACACCTATGCGCTTGATGCCTCTACCGGATCTCTCCTCTGGGTGTTCGACGTGGGGGGCCAGGTGACGTCCAGCCCCGCGGTAGCCAATGGGGTGGTCTATATAGGCAGTGGCGATGGCAACGTATACGCCATCGGGTCACTCCCGCTCGACCCTCCTGTCACTGACTTTTCAGCCAATGTAACTTCCGGAGATGCTCCCCTTGGCGTGCTCTTCAACGACGCTTCGACCGGTGTCGTAACTTCACGATACTGGGACTTCGGTGACGGGACGACAGCATGGGCAAACGACACCCTCACTGTCTCACATACATATTCGGTCCCCGGAACCTACACGGTCTCCCTGACGGCCGCAAACGCCGATGCCGGGAACACCGAGACGAAAACAGGGTATATCCAGGTCAACCCGACCGGAGCACCACCCCGGGCACGGTTCTCGGTCTCTCCCATGATGGGATACGGGCCTCTCATGGTCAGATTCACCGACCGGTCGACCGGTGCACCCACTGCATGGCACTGGGACTTTAACGACGGGAACACCTCCTCTCTCCAGAACCCTGTTCACACCTATTCCGCTCCGGGGAAATACAGGCCTACCCTGACGGTCTCGAACACAGGCGGGACCAGTACCTACTCCTTCTTCGTGCAGGTGAGGGAGAGATCAGTGCATCCGACCCCGACAGTCACCGGATCTCCCACGATCCCCCCGCAGCCCGGCCGCAGTCCCATATCCTTCTTTGCGATGAACCGGAGCTTTGGAAATGCCCCCCTCAGTATCCAGTTCACAGACAGGTCATTCAACACCCCGGGCTCCTGGGAGTGGAACTTCGGTGACGGCCAGGCATCGACACTCCAGAACCCGGTGTATACCTACATGGATCCCGGGACCTACCAGGTATCGCTCAAAGTGACCAATGCACACGGCGAGAGCATGACGTCAAGGCGTGTCATCGTGCGGTGAGGGGGATTCGGACCTCCTTTTTTATTTTAGGTAAGAATGAGGGAGCTGGAGGGATTCCATGCCGACTCTCATCGCTGTTCAGTTCCAAACTCTCCCTGCAGCAAAGGAACCGGATCCTCCTGTCCGGAAAACAATCTTTTTTGCCATCACGATTGAACCAATCTTCCGGATATTGGAAATGGTCACTCTCAGAATTCCCCCTGAAAAGGCGATAGCCCTCCTACTCGAGCGGATCGACGACATGAAGACACTTTACAATACCCCATCCAGCCCGGGATATTACGATGTCGTTGGATGGATGTCAAAGACCTATTCCGCCGTAGACCAGATTTATGAAGGGGGCGATATCCACCCCGAAGAGATCCGGACAATTGCCCTTCCGGCATGTTCCTGCAATGCGGAAGGGAATATCCAGATGGTCCTCGAGGCCTTTCATTCCAGGCTGCTGCAGTATATCGGTGAGATCAGGATGTCGGTGGAGCCACATGAATAAAAAAAGCCTGCATGGAACTGTGCTGATCCGGTCATCCCGTAAGTACCAGGAGATAATCTGTCCACACCGTTATTCTCGGCGAATCCCCCTGATCCCCTAGTCCAGCATCTGCACCCTGATGATCGCCCCTTCAGGGAGATGGTCATGTCCTTCAGGGATCCAGGCAATGGCGGTGGCTGAGGCGATGGTCGCGAGGCGGCTGAGTTTTTTCTGGGGGCGGAATTCCGGCAGCCCGTCGCCGAAGATGAGAGTGCCAAAGAAGAAATCTGTCCATTCGGGATCGCCCTTCGTGAGAGGAGAGCCAAGCCTCGCTTTGATGGTGGGAAGGCGGGGCTCCGGGTGACCGGAGAGGGCGAGGAGACCGGGCAGTGCAACCTGAAGGAAGGCCATGGCATTGGATGGCGGCCCTCCGGGAAGGATGAAGATGGGTTTTCTGTCGAGCATGCCGAACCCGACCGTCTTTCCCGGCCCGATACGAACCCGGTGGAATACCTCCATCCACCCGAGCTGCCCCAGCGCATGGGCCACCAGGTCATAGTCTCCCATCCCTGCCCCTCCGCTTGTGAGGATTGCATCACTTCGTGCGGCCAGTTGCCGGAGGGTATCGTGGATCGCAGACGGATCGTCTCTCACTATCGCAAGGGAAGGAATCATCCCGTATTTCATGCACCAGCCGGCGAGCGAAATGATGTTGCTTGCGTAGAGCTTGCCTTCAGGGAGTGGCTGGCCGGGAGCGAAGATCTCGTCCCCTGTTCCCAGGATCCCCACCAGGGGATTCCGGAAGACCGGGACCCTGCTGTGCCCGGCCACGGCAAGGAGCCCCGCCATGATTGGCGAGATCTGCTGGCCTTTCCTGAGAACACCTGTTCCTGCCCTGACATCGCTTCCCCTTGGAAGGATGTTCTGCGGCTCTGCACAGTTCTCAATCAGGATGTCGCCTTTTCCCTTCCTTACAAACTCATCGGAGACGACAGCACTTGCACCGGGCGGGATACGGGCTCCCGTCAGCACCCTCACCGCGGTACCCGGTTCAAGTGAGATGTCGTGCTCGCATCCTGCAGCCATGACTCCCAGCACCTGCAGTCTGACGGGATGGATTGCCGTTGCTCCGGCCACATCGCCTGATACGACCGCGTAGCCGTCTTTCCGTGAGGTATCCGTGGAGGGCGAATCGATCATTGCATCGAGGTCAGAGGCTGCAATGCGGCCGACACATTCAACGAGCGATACATCCTCATATGGAAGCGGGGTAACGTGTTCCAGGGTCAGGCGCAATGCCTCTTCAAGGCCGATATATGTGCCTTTCATGGAACCCTCACCGTCACCTCTCCCATGAATATGCATATGCAGGATAGACCTTCCGTCTATAACAGGTTGCCTGTTCCCGGTGACGTGAAGAAGGGGGCCATACCGCCTGACCAACCGCAACACCTGGAACAGTATGACGACCTTTTCCGACGATCCTTCCCGGATCTCTTTCCTGTGGAACCATTCCGGTTAATAGTATCCGCCCCATTGAAGGGGAATTGACACTCCCCTGTACCATCCCTGACTCCGGGACAGGGTCCAGGGGGTATCCTCCGGGATCACTCCTCATTCGATTGTCCTGCGGTAGGTCATGATGCCGAGGATGATGGCACATACCGTGAAGATCCCGATTGCTGCAATATCGATGGCGATAATTTCGAGCCCTTGCCCCCTCAGGATGATGCTCCGGAGAGCGTCGATGGCATAATATTCGGGGTTAACCGCCGTCAGCCAGGCCAGCCAATAGGGCATACCGAGAACAGGGTAGAAGGCACCGCTCGTCATGAAGAGGAGGAGGTTAAGGAATGCGACCGACGAGGCATATTCCTGCTGGCTGGAGAAGCGGGATGAGAGTGCGACCACAAGACTGGTGATACCCACACAGATGAGGAGAAGGACACCCACGACAAGAACGAAGCTCCAGATGCTCCGCATGACTACCCCCGCAATCAGGATATCCGTGAGGAAGATGATAAAGCCGGCAAGGAATGCCCGCACGGTGCCGCTTCCTATCGTCCCGAGAATGATGCTTGACCGCTTCACCGGGGTGACCAGGTAACCCTCGATGATCCCCATCTCGCGGTCCCGGATAAGCGCAATCCCGCCTCCCATCATGGTGGTCATGAAGATAGCCATGACAATAACCCCGACACCAAAGAACTGGATATAGTTGATGGTCCCGTAGATGTTGTAGACCTGGAGCGGGTTCCTTGATCCCATCGAGGCAAGGGATGCCTGGACCCCCGACTGGACCAGGGTGGGTATCATGTATTCCGAACTGTCGATATAGAGCCGAACCTCTCGATTTGGTGTGATATCCGAGGGGAATACCACGTAGGCGCTGATACGCCTGGTATCGAGCGCTTCCCTGGCCGAGCCTTCGTCATCGAATGCAGTGACCTGGAAGAGCGAGGGCTTGTCCTCTTGGTGATAGGTCGAGAGAATCTCTGTTCCTGCCAGGTAGAACGATGTTTCACCGACAAAGGGATCTTCCTGGACAACCCCGAGAGGGATGCCCGTGATGGTACCCCCCATGGCATTGCCGAAGACGATGAGGTACATGATGGGCATAAACAGGGTCATGATGATGACGAAGGGGTTTGAGAGAAACTTCCTGAAATCCCGCGTGAAGATCGCGAGAGCTCCCCTGAGCATGCCATTGGTATCATGGTCTTTCGTCATTCCGTCCTGCCCCCCGCAAGCCCTGTCCCGGTAAGATAGATGAATACATCCTCAAGGGAGGGGGCGCGTATCGTGATGGACCGGGCCGTTATCCCGAACTGTTCGAGATCGTCAAGGATTCCCGGCAAAGCCTGGGATCCATTTTTGGCCGAGATTCTGAGCAGTTGCTCATGAACTTCAACCCCGAGAACCGCCTCTCTCGCCTGGATGAGGGGGATTACTCCGGGATCGTAATGACCATTACCGTATCCAATCTCGACCAGTTCGCCTGTTGGTATGATTTTTTTAAGATTCGCAGGCGTATCAAGTGCCACGAGGCGGCCCTGGTTCATGAATGCGATCCGGTGGCAGAGCTTCTCGGCCTCGTCCATGTAGTGTGTGGTCAGGATGATGGTAGTATTCATCGTGTTGAGCCGGGCAACCTGCTGCCAGACCTCGCGGCGGAATTCGGGATCGAGTCCAATGGTGGGTTCATCCAGGAAAAGAATCAGGGGATAATGCAAGAACGCCCGCACGATCTCGAGTTTCCGCCGCATTCCTCCGGAGAATGTCCTGACGGGCATATGGGCCCGGTCTGAGAGGTTCACCATCTTTAAGAGTTCCCAGATCCTTGCCGGCAGCTGGTCCCTGTCGACATTGAGCAGATTGCCATAAAACTCCAGGTTCTCGTACGCCGTCAGTTCGACGTCGAGCGTACTGTTCTGGGGGCAGACTCCGATGATGGCCCGGACGCGTTCATCATCCCGGCCCACATCGAACCTGTCGACACACGCGGTCCCTGATGTGGGCATCATCAGTGTGGTAAGGATCCGTATCAGGGTGCTCTTCCCGGCGCCGTTTGGGCCAAGCAGACCGAAGATCTCACCTCTCCTGACGGAGAAGGAGACATGATCGACCGCCGTGAGCGGAGGAGCGTTCCCGAATACCTTGGTGATTCTGTTGATCCGGATAATATCCTGGGAATCGTCTCCCGGGGCACATGATTCATTGCTATCAGCCGGGATGAAGGATCCTGTGCCGGATTCAAGTGCAGGTTCCTCTTTGCGTGAATCCATTTACTGCCCTTTCTTTCCCGGTGTCCGCCCGAAAAATCCCGGGAGGCCTTTCTTTCTCCACGAAACAAGGAGTAAAATCACGACGATGAGCGCAATCACGATAAGAACCATGACCACAGGATTCGAGAGAACCGCCTGGATTCCTGTTGGCTGGATCACATCGACCGGAATTCTCATGCGGTCAGAGACCTGGTCGTTTCCAAGGAGATCACGGTACCGGATCTCGGTATCCAGCCCGTATTCCTTGATAGGAGCCTCCCTGTCAACGGTCACGTCGAACCGGGCGGTCCTGGTCTCCCCGGGAGCCATATCCCCGAGATACGACAGGTCATCACCGCTCGTGAATGGGTCAAGGGGATAGAGGCGTGCCTGGGCTCCGGAGATCGCGGAGTGCCCTGTGTTTTTATACTGCACTTCCAGGGACTGTTTGGCCCCGGAAAAGACCGGGGAGGGGGTTGAGATGATATCAAATGTGATCTCCCCTCCGACCGGCACCCCGGTGGTCACTACATCTGACCTGACCGTATTTCCATCGATGTTGGTATATTCAACAACAAGATCAACCGGATAATTCCCGGCCCCGGTATTTCGGAGCACCCCCACCTTGTACTGCAGCACCGTCTCATTCCCGGGGGGAAAATCGCCTATATAATTCTCCCCGGAAACCGGGCTCACAGGGCTTGTCCCGCTCCGAAGGAGGGATATCACCGTGTTCTTCCCATCCTCGTTCCCCGCATTCCGCACTTTGATGGTGAGAAATCCCTCGCTGCCGGCAAAGACCGATTCGGGCTCGACAGAGATTACCTCGGGGATAACCTTTGGTTTTACAAGGAGTAGGAGATCGAGCGTCTCTCCCTTCTCCCGGTAGAGGTAGTGCAGGGCATCCTGCCCGAACTGTTCTGATGCATAAAGGTATGTATAGTTAACGGAGAGTGGCAGGCTGTAGGTGCCTGCCGGAGCGTCGCGGGAGATGCGGACCTGGAAATTGACTGCCAGGCTTGATCCCCCCTTGAGGTCCCCGGCCATCTGGGGATCGGACAATACGGTGACGGGGGCATCACCGGGGGAGAGCGTGACGACCATAAGCTTGGCGGTGCTTGGCAGATCCACGGGGGTCAGGGTGGTCGGGTACGTAAAGGTATACTCAAGGAGCCCGCTGTTCTGGATGATGACCGGGACGGTCACCTCGTCACCAGGGTAAAACTGGTTCGGTCCCCTGATTGTGGCAGAGAGCTCGGGATTTCCGGTAAGGTACTTCTCACCAGCACAGGCCGGATTTGTCGTCAGGGAGATGATGAGAATGATGAGGACAAGGCCGACTACATGTATCAGAGGAACCTGTATACCTTTCTTTTCGTTCATTCCCTTCCTCCTGATTGACCCTGGTTCGAAGTGTGTGCCATCACTCTCACCGTGTGCCGGGAGGTTCCTCTCCCGGCGGTGATCCTTGTTCCGGCTCGCATAAGGAAAATTAACATAGTATCGAGAGAATCCCCCTTTTTTCTGGTTTGTCTGATTATTATCCTATATGGGATAATTGTCCGGTGATTCGTTATAAGGATTTTACCGTATTTTGCAGCACCGTGACCCATTTGATATCGATGCGGACCGGTACAGGTCTTTGGAGATCCTGAGCATTATCACTTCGTAAAGAGGAATGAATATCCTCGTATTATCCACCAAATAGTATTTATTTCCGTACATATACTATCCCCCCATATGAACCCGCTTCGGATCATCCAAGCCCTTTTCCTTCTCACGATATTATTCCTCCCGGTCCTGGCAGGACACCCGATAGAGAACATCACCCTGATCCCCGGCGCCGATTCCCTCCCGGAGGGATTGCCAGTGAATCTCTCGGCGACGATCAGGATCATCCCTCCCGGCCCGACTACCACCTTTGTAGAATGGGACGAACTTGTTCTTTCGACTGAACTTGACAACTCGCACTGGGATATCGCTGCGATCGCGGATCAGCGCAGGGTCGCGGTCACCCCCGCTGAAGGTCAGGTTGTCAAAGTCCCCGGGTATCTCCTCTCCTACAGTCCCGACAGGCAGGTATCCGTGAGCGTCAGTCTTGGGGGGACAGTGCCATCTGTGAAGGAGCCACGATCATTCGTCGTTCTCTCGGTCGACGAGCAGAATGACAGGGGTGTATCGGTCTATGGCTCTGCCGACAATGTTTCCCGGACCGCCATTCCATTCACATGGTCACAGCCATCCACCACGCCATCACCGACTCAGGCTGCCATTTCGTCTGTCGCAGTTCTTGCTGCGCTATTGGGATTCTTTGTTCTTCTGTGGGGGAAAACGCACTGAAGACGTGGAACCAGGTCAACAAGGACCTTTATTATGAGGTTGCCGGCCAGTTCCGGATCACTCCCACGAATATTCGAGAGAACTCCTCAGTGCAGAATAGACCAGGTACATCCAGACGATCAGGCTCAACCCGAGGGCGAAGGCGAGGATGTACGCCCCTGGCCCGAGGCCGCACCTGAATGCACCGCCTGACCATGCTTCAATCTGTGAACAGGTCGCAGGATAGGTGATAAAAAGGAACAACAGCGTAAAAAGGGATATTCCCATACCAAGAAAAACGATCGGCAGGTATCGCAGCGGTAGGAATGTCCCCATTTTCATGATTTTACTGTGAGAATTTGTCTTTTCCCAAAATAAAGTGATATCCTGCAGAATAAATAGTTATGGAGAGAGAATGGGAAAAATCCCAGGGCCTCACGCAGTTGCGGAGCCTCTTCCTCGTCCTTTGACGAGCCCGTACTCGATCTCGTAGAAACAGCCGGGCACCGAGATGAAATACCGCATCTTTCTCTCTTCCTCTGCCTCTGTAATCTGCCGGAGAAGAGATGCCTGCTCATCCGGCGTGTGGTTGAATGTCACCCAACGCCTCGTCTCATCACTCATCTTCCAGGCTCTTGCAGAGACCGACCCTGCCGTAAACGTTTCCGGATTGCTTCTGGCCTCCTGGACCGAAAATCTGCTGGCAGTCTCCCCGGATTCGGTGTTGGCGCATGAATCAGGATGGGGGCTGCCACTTATTCTCTCTGCCTCGTTCCACCTCGTGGGAGTTTGCCATTCCTGCCGTTCCTTGCGGGATCCGATGCCTTTGAACGGGCGAATCTCCCGGGTTGTTGGAATTTTTTTTGGACATGATATGATTCCTGTGCCGGGACGTCTCCCGGCATGGGGTTGTATCTGGAACAATGATTGAAATGGGAGAACCGCGGTTCGTGAAAGGGAAATTGGATCCCTGGACACATCTCAAGCTTATTATTAGGGAAAACCTAACTAACTACAGGAAGAGGACATGGCAGAAAAGTTGGATCGACTCCTGATCAGCCTGGACCAGCTGATCCGGATTAGAAACGAGACATCCCACGCCATCCTCTCTGAATGCGGGGTCCCGGATATCACGGTGAAACAGATCACGTACTTAAAGACAATCGACGAACAGGGCGAGGTCACATTCACCCGCCTTGCAGAGATAACCAGGAACTCGAAACCCACGATCACCGAGCTGATCAACAGGTTCGAGAACATGGAATGCGTGTACCGGGAACGCTGCCCCCATGACGGAAGAGTCCTGTATATCCGCCTCACTGACAAGGGCAGGAGGATAGCCCGGGCTGATAATTACGCCCTCTCCAGGCTGATCGAACGAATGATGGAGACCCTTGACGAGGACGATATTGACGTTCTTGTCACGCTGCTCAGGAAGGTCTGGTGATCCCGGGAATTCCCGGGACGCCCCAATACCACCAACTCAAGAATACCAGGATTACAACAATGTCCGAAACCGACACTGAAGGGAACCGACAGTTCCTCGTACTCCCACTGAACGAGACCGTGGTCTTTCCAGGGATACGGACGAAGCTGAACGTCGACACACACTGCGGCGAATTGCTCGCGGCCGGGCTCGAACGAGGCGAACATGCCCATGCACTCACACTGGCATCGCGAAGTGAAACAGAGACCACCAGGGAATCGCTGTATACCGTAGGATGCCTCGTAGAGGTGACCGCGGCAGAGCCTTGCGATCAGGGGTACATCGTCGACGCCGTAGCATACCAGCGGGCAGCGATCACGGCACTTGACGAGAGAGACGGGAAATTCTTTGCCACCTGTACGCACCTCCGGGATGAACGAAATCTTGACGATGCGACACGGCAGGAACTCCTCGCCGCGATCAAACAGTCCATCCATGAGATCAGCAGCCACTTCCAGGGATCCGGCCGCTTCACCCAGCCGATCGACGCAATGGACTCGATCGACCATGTCATAGGCTATGTCATGATGTTTGCCCCGGTTCCTGTTGCAGAGAAACAGGCTGTGCTCGAGACGGTTTCAGAAGAGCAGCGAGGGGAGCGCTTCCTCGAGATCCTTGATCATGTTCGGGAGAATATCAGGTTCAGGATCGAGATGGCCCAGAAAGTCTCCGAGAAGGTGCACAGGTCAAACAGGGAGGCTATGCTCCGCCAGCAGTTGAAGATCATCCAGGAAGAACTCGACGAAGAGGATGAACAGGGTCAAGGGGACCGGGGATACCGGGAACGGATCGAGCAGTCCGGTATGCCCGAAGAGGTCCGGAAGAAGGCCCTGGCAGACGCTCGGAAGCTCGAGACAGGCGGCAGCCAGAACCACGAGAGCCCCATGATCCGGAATTACCTGGACACCCTGCTCGAACTGCCCTGGGTGACCACCGAAAAGTCTGGTATTGATATTGCCGCAGCCCGTAAAATCCTTGACGCCAACCATACGGGCCTTGAAAAAGTCAAGGAGCGGATCATCCAGCACCTCGCGGTCATGAAGCTGAAACAGGAGAAGCAGGGCTCGATCCTTCTCTTCGCCGGCCCGCCCGGGACCGGCAAGACGAGCCTTGGGAAGAGCATTGCCGATGCCCTTGGCCGGAAATACGTGAGGATAAGCCTCGGGGGAATCCGTGACGAGGCGGAGATACGGGGTCACCGGAGGACGTATATCGGGGCTCTCCCGGGGAGGATCATACAAGGCATCCGGAGGGCAGGGGCCAAGAACCCGGTCTTCATCCTTGACGAGATCGACAAGCTCTCGTATTCACATATGGGCGATCCGGCGAGCGCTCTCCTTGAAGTCCTGGATCCCGAACAGAATGCCACGTTCTCGGATCACTACCTGGAGGTCCCCTACGACCTCTCTGAAGTGCTGTTCATTGCGACTGCCAACACGCTCTCCACCATCCCTGCTCCCCTCCTCGACCGGATGGAACTGATCGAGATCTCTGGATACACTGATAAGGAAAAGTTCTCGATTGCCCGGAATCATCTCCTTCCTGCAACACTCGAGGAGCATGGGCTGGATGCGGGCACCCTTATCCTCGATGACGATGCCCTCCGGGCAGTTATCGAGCGGTACACCCGCGAGGCCGGCGTCCGGTGGCTGAAGAAACAGCTTGCACGGATTGCCCGTCACGTCTCCGAGAAGATTGTATCGGGCGATATCGACCTGCCATTCGTCGTCAGGCCAGAAATGCTTCCTACGATACTCGGAAAAGAGGTTGTCAGGCAGGAAGAGGCGAGAAAGGAGGCTGTGCCCGGCGTGGCGACAGGCCTTGCATGGACACCGGCCGGAGGCGATATTCTTTTCATTGAGGGCACGTTCATGCCCGGGAAAGGAAAACTCACCCTGACC
Organism: Methanolinea sp.; assembly: GCA_018262855.1. Lineage (GTDB taxonomy): Archaea > Halobacteriota > Methanomicrobia > Methanomicrobiales > Methanospirillaceae > Methanolinea_A. The sequence continues at coordinate 83,135 of JADFDO010000004.1, forward strand.
GGCCAGCTCGGGGAAGTCATGAAGGAGTCCGCGACCATCTCCATGAGCCTGGTCCGGTCGCGGCTGATGCATACCATCACGAGCTTCGACTTCGTCACGACAGATGTGCATATCCACGTACCAACAGGCGCGACCCCCAAGGACGGCCCTTCTGCAGGGGTAACGCTGTGCGTGGCGCTGGCATCGCTGGTCACGGGAAGGGTAGTCGACCCAAAGACCGCCATGACCGGTGAGATCACGCTCTCCGGAGCCGTGTTTCCGGTTGGAGGGATCAAGGAAAAAGTACTTGCGGCTCATCGTGCGGGTATACGGAAGGTCATCCTCCCGAAGGAGAACGAACGCGATCTCGAGGATGTGCCGCGGGATGTCCGGAGCGATCTGTCCTTTGTCATGGTTGAATCCATAGAGGAGGTGTTCAGGGAGACCCTCGGGATCGAGCTGCCGCCGGCAGCAGTCGCCCTCCAGAAAGGAGCCGGGGCACTTCCCCTGAGTCATGTCTGAAAGGCCTTCCCCTGCCACTTTTTTCCTGCGTACAATGACAGGATACTGAAATTTTCTGCAAAAATTAAAGAAAAGAAGGTTTTAATAGCCGTTCCACAGGTTCATTGCAAGTGTGTAGCACTTCTGTGCTTCCATGAGGCGCCCCATCTTTTCAAGGGTCTCCCCCTTGTCATACAATGCATCTGCATCCTCGGGATCGATCCGGAGCGCACTGTCATATGCAGTAATAGCCTTGTCATACTGTCCCTGGAGATCCCGAAGGTTTCCGGCTTCAACAAACTCGTGTTCCCTTTGCAAATCTGTCATCAACATTCTGTTTTCCCCCCAGTCACGTTCTGTGACTGAATCAGACTGTTGCTCACGCTATAATAGTGATTTGCCCGGAAGGATGTGGGTCATCAATGCCTTGCATATGTGCATGGTGATGCTTCATGCAAAGCAAGAGAATGAATATTTTCAGTCCTCCTGGTAATCGGAAGCACAGGTGGAGAGATCACGAATCAAAGGTCACATCAAAAAAGTGCATAAACCCGGGCATCCCGGATGGAAGGACCAGCCCGCTGATTCTAACCCTCCTGACCCTGTTTCCGTGCAACGAGAACCTTGAACCATTCATATTCGTTGACGGGGATAATATCGACATGCGCAAATCCTGCATCCTTACAGAGTGCTGCCCACCGGTCAAACCCGATGCAGTATTCTCCATCATTGAGGATATGCTTCTTCCCGTTGTCGTACATCCGCTCAAATGCCTGGACACCTCCCTCCCTCATAGCGAGCTCAAGTTCGCTGGTGAGATACTTCAGGATCCTCGCGAGGCGTACCGGGTCATCGTGCGATCCTGTGGTATCCATGTCGATCTCGCCGAGCACGAACCGCCCGCCCTCTTTCAGGAGATCGAATATCCTCCGTATCACCGGCTCTTTTTCTTTCACATGGTGCAGCGAGACCGTCGCGGCGATGATATCGAACTCGCGGGGCGGGAACCCCATCTCCTCTGCCGGCATCTGATAGGATTGGACGTGCAAAGAGAGATGGTACTTCTCAATCTTTTCCCGGAAGAGAGCAAGCATCTGCGCCGAGCTGTCGATTGCCGTGACTGTGCATTCCGAGGCATTAAGAAATCTGAGGGAGAGGAGTCCTGTTCCGCACCCGATATCGAGGACCCTGTCATTGTTCCTTACTCCCGACGCTCTCACGACAAGGTCGAGCATTGCATGATGTCTCCCGAGTTTTCCGAGCGTGCTGTCGTATTCGTTTGCCCAGTCCTGAAACCATTCACGGGTATTCCTTGTAAGCGGGTCCATCGTTATTCGCTATTATATTGGAACCCGTGGTAATTATGATAGGAGATACTACCGATCCCTTTCAATGCCACGCGGTGCTGAATCACAGGTATTGCCCGAATCCCGGAGATCTGGACTCCCCCTCTTCAGGTGTCTTCTCCCTCAATCCACCGTGTCAGGCTTCCAATCCGCCTGAATGCTTCCTGGATCGGGAGCCTGACCCCCGATCTCCGGGCATTCCTGTAGAACCGCCAGCGATCTCGGAGCCGGGGTCCGGCTTTTTGGCCTCCTGCAATGAGATAGTCCAGGGTCTCCCGTTCTTTTTTCATCCATGCAAACCGCGAGAGGACGCGTGAGGTATAGAGGGCAACATCCGGCCATGAATCGGCAAGCATCTCTGCACATTCCAGGGAGTAGATGATCCCTTCGCCTGTAAACGGTGAGACGGTCCCGATCGATTCCCCTACACCAACGATCTGTTGCGATCTCCCATCACCCCTTCTCATGACTTTTGTAAAGGGCTGGGAATGGAACGGAGATGACACCCGGATTTCACCGGAACATCTGCAGGCATGGGTGAGAGCATTGTTCACGGAAAGATCACTGAAGAACTTTTCAAGCACTTCTTCGTACCGGTCAAAGACCAGCCCCCCAGCGCCGATGTGGTACTGGTTCTGGCCGAGGGGGAAGACCCAGATGTAGCCCAGACCTGGGATCTGGTTTCCGAAGACTCCCGCTCCCGGTCTGTTCTCTTTGACAGGCTCGATTGTCACACGGTGCTGGAGTGTCGGCAGCAAAAGATCCGAAGTGCACGGGGGGAGCAGGCTCCGTGCTATCCCGGTCGCATCCACGACAATATCGTACGCTTCGGTATCTTCTTTTGTGAATCTCTGTGGCACGACGGTAAGACTGGCCCGGAGGTCGCTTATGAGTGATGGCTTGTCGATCGTGCAGAGGCCGGTGGCCGCAACCATCCCGTCGAACTGCATGGTCTCCATGGACGAGAGGAGATAATCGTTGAGGTCAAGCCCTGCACGGGCAAGATATCCCCCTATTCCCGACTGGGCACCCCACCCGCAGGAGCGGAACTTACACGCGGTATCATGGTCCCCTTCCTCGTAGACCTCTGGATGGATTCCCTTCCCTTCGAGAAGACGTCCCAGGTAACTCCCGGCAATCCCGGCACCAACTATTGCAATTTTCAACGTGATTCCCCCGGCGACCGGGAACTCATTTCAGAGGAGGATGGCATCAATGAAGGATCTTCCTGGTTCAAAGAGCATCAACCTGTTGAAGTGTTTTTCGGGAATGAAAAGAGCAGACCACAAGGAAATGATTCCCGCCTCGTTTCATTCTCCTGAACGGGGTTCATATACCACTTCAGTTCATAATTCATGTTGATGACATCCTCCGATCCCCTTCAGGTGTCCCCGCAGACCCAACTGATCCCGGGAATTGTCGCATGCCTTGCAGTGCTTGCGGTATGCCTTGTTACTTCAGGGTGCGTAGCAGGCATCGGAGGGGGAGGTGTGTCAAAAGGATGTGCGGTCACGGTCGTGAAGAGTTCTGAAGACGAACTATTCCTCACCTGGCAGGGGGGTGTGGAGTTGCCGGACGTCGAGCAGTATACCATTCTCATAAATGACCAGAAGGTACTGGCAAGAACCCATACGCCCCGCATCGGGGAGACCGAGACGATTCCCGTCACCTCAACGGATTCCCGGGTTACAGTGGTCGTCACCTACCTTGATGGCAGGATAGAGACGATCTACAACGGTATCCCCAAATCCTGAATTCCCAGGGTTTATCGTGGATCCGGTTCGAACCCGGGTCATTTTTGTGAACCTGCCAGGATCTTCTCCCTCTGGATCTTTCCTGGAACGAAAGACTGTTTCGGTACGTCTAAAAAATGAAAAATCGCCCTTATTCCATAGAAAAAATGGATTCGTTGGTTTCTTACAATGCCCCCTTCGAGAGGAGAACCGTATCCTATCCCATGCGAAAAATGGGAGCAAATCCCCTGGCCGCAATCATCCGACCTGGATGATATCCTCTTTGACCGTGGTGTTACTCACCATTCTCCTGTCCTGGATCTTCCACACCGTGAGCGTGACTGAATAGACTCCGGCTTTTTTGTAGGTGTGGGTGGGATTGGCGGTCCGTGAAATTCCTCCGTCACCGAACCTGTAGAGGTACCTGATGGGGCCTCCTGAGGACGCATCCGTGAACCTCACGGAGAGCGGTGCGGCACCAATCGTCGGCGACGCGGTAAAGTCAGCGACGAGGGGGACGCCGGTTCCCTTCGTGACCATGATTGTCTTTGCCACGCTGTCTTTCTCCATCCTCTTTGTGATGGGATTGACCTTCCCCACCGTCAGGGTGACGGTAAACTCTCCTGCCTTCCGGTAGGTGTGCGAGGGGTTTGCACCCACTCCCCTGGATCCGTCACCAAAGTCGTACAGGAAAAGGACCGGGTTCCCTTTCGACTGGTCTGTGAATTTTACTGTCAGCGGTGCAGATCCCGTCATTGGTTCCGCCCTGAAGTTCGCAGAAAGCCCTTCCGTTCCACTGAGTTTCAACACCCAGTAATCCAGTCCGCCGTGGTTCCCGGTGACATCTCCATCAGTGGACGAGGAGTCGCCGACCAGGAAAAACTGACCTTCTCCGGAAGGGTCTGGCTTGATGGTCTGCCCCCGGTCAAGTCCAGACCCTCCAAAGCACTTCTCCCAGAGGATCGAACCTGTCTTATCGAACTCGACTGCCCAGAAGTCACCGTTCCCCGCATTTTCACTGACATCTCCATCGGTCGAATAGGAGACGCCGAGAGCCACATAGTTACCATTTTCGGTCATTTCGAGGTCATAGGCATGATCGTAGTCCGACCCTCCAAAGCACTTCTGTGCAAGAAGGTTCCCGTCAGGGGCAACCAATGCCCACCAGTAATCGAATGAACCGTGGTTCCCGGAAACATCCCCGTCATTGGAGTTGGTAAATCCCATCACCGCAAAATTTCCGTCAGGAGTGACAAAGATCTCCCGGCCTTCGTCGTGGAGACTTCCCCCGAGGCACTTCTGCCAGAGGAGGTTTCCTGAAGCATCAAGCCGGAATAACCACGCATCGTAGAACCCGTGGTTTCCGCTGACATCGCCGTTGTTTGAGTTTGTATACCCTACAGCAAGGTAGCCTCCACCAGGAAGAGCGAGGATATTATCGCCGAAATCATCCCCCGATCCGCCGAGCAACCTCTCCCATGTGATGTTTGTCTGCGAATCTGTCTTCACCACCAGGACATCGTAGCCGCCATGATACGCTGGATCTCCCGGGATGGAGTACGACTGTCCAATCATTATCATGCCTCCATCAGGGGTCTCTTTGCCATCCATGGCAAAACTGCCGCTTCTACCCGGATAACACCCTTTCCAGAGGATGGTTCCCTGCTCGTTGATCTGCATGTTCCATATCGCGATGCCATCATGGTTGTCAGAGAAATCACCGTCATGTGACCAGGTGTAGCCCGAGAGCAGCAGGGTGCCATCACTCAGCCGCTCGATACAGGTCACATGATCGTCATTCGATCCCCCGATGGTCTTGACCCAATCCTTCTCCCCGGAAGCATCGAGTTTTGCGATCCAGACATCGATCATCCCATACGAGATTGTGATATCCCCGTCTATCGAAGTCGTGTCCCCCACGGCAACGTAACCCCCGTCATTCGTGGGCTGAAGAGATTTTGCATAATCCTCACCAGAGCCGCCGAAAGATCTCTCCCATCCGATCCCGGGACTTGCTGCAAGTGCCGGGACTGCTGCCAGGCAGAACACAATGAGAAGTGCAGCAATCCCCGCACCCATGGAATTCCTCATCATGCCGTCACCCCCGTGGTGAGAGTCGCAGTATGATTCGCTTGTCCGCCGGCATAATTCGCCTGACCGTATGCTGTGGTGGTTAAAGGATCCTTGGCACTGGATGTTACCTTATAGGTCGTCGTGATCGTGATGTTTGTCCCGAGGCGGAGTGCGCCGGTGTCCGGGAGATGCGGCGGGTCCCATATCGCGGTATCCGGGGCGGTGTACTGGGGTGCATAATTCGCGGTTATGAAGGAGAGACCACCGACCGGCTGGAAATTGAGTTTCGCATACACTCCCTCGAGATCCTGCGTGCCATCGTTCTTGAGGATGAAGGTGAACGTGATATCCTCCCCGCGCCTGACAGTTGCCTTATTCGCAGAGATGGAGACATCAAGTGAAGGGCCTCCCTGGACGGAGATAGGGAGGATTCGGTTGCCTTTCACCGCAATGTTTCCGGCAGCCTGCCCGGATGCTTCGGCGACTGCGGTATACTGCCCGTTGGCGGTGTCCGGGAACTTACCGGTCACCAGGTAGGACCTAATCTCCCCGGGAGAGAGTGTGCCTGCATCCCACCTAACGGAATTCCCGGAGACCGTCCCGGTCGGGTTGCTCGAAACATACGCCATGGAGTATGGGAGATAGCCGGAGACCGCAACACCGGAGACCTGTCCGGGACTGGTCGCCCTGACGGTCACGTTAAAGGTGACCGTGCTCCCGGGACGGATACCGGCCGGAGCATCAATGGTTACGACGAGCGATGCGTTCGCGGGAGGGGTCGTGCCTGCCATCGCATACCATCCCGGCGGCACAACGAGATCGTGGCCAAGGACACCTGCAGCGGATCCGGCATTCTGTCCAACCTTCCACCAGTTGACGTTGAGTGCTTCCTTGTGCGGGTTCCACGCGACAAACGTTGTCTGGCCCTGACTTGAAGTGAAGGCGGCGCAGAGCGGCTGGGAGAGACCTTTTTTGGCTGCATCTCCCGAATACGCGAAGTATGAGAAATCAGGAGTCCCGTAGGTATCGATCGCCCAGAACCAGTTCAGGACCTCCGACGGGCTCGTGGCATCGTCGATATGATCCTTCATGGCGTTCCACCAGGTCCCGAGATCATACGGGTAATGGCCCGATGTGGTGTTCCGTGAGGACTGGACCAGGTTCCAGTACCAGCGGGACGGGGAGGCGGCGATCCCCGTTGCAGACTTGTCCGTGATTCCAACGAGGGCACGCTGCTGGTTCACGACTGCGAGATAAGGCACTCCTGACGGATCCGTCTTGTCGCAGAAGCCGCCGTTCGGGGCATGATCGAGGGCACGTTCCATCAGCTCGACATACTTCGCATCCCTCCCGAAAGAGAGGGTGTAGCCCGCCATCGGGAGCCACATGTTGTACATCGATGACGTGGGGGAGATCCCAAACTGTGAGGCGGTCTGGACCACGGACTGGGGCATCTTCGGGGCGAAAGAGGTCGCCTTCGGATACCCGTCCGGCATCACAGGCCAGGTGGACGAGACCTTCGGATTGCCCCAGTTGTACCAGCGGTCCCACATCGTCTCGTTCTGGCTGTACTTTTTCGTATCGTCGGGAATGCTTACCGAGGCGATATAATCGCCGTGCTTCGACCACTTCGCAGCGTTTGGCTGGGCGATCCCGGTCGAGTCGGGGAGATACGCGAGAGTTTTATCAAACCAGTAGGCATCTGCGTTATAGAGGTTCGTGGTATACAGGTATATCCCGGTGTCTGCGATGTCCTGGCGGTTCGTCACCGTCCCCCACATCGCGATCCCTGCCCAGGCCTGCATCGATTCCCCAAGGGAGTTGTCGTCTTTCCCATCCTCGAGGAGAGAGCCGACGCCAATCCCGCCGCCCGGCCCGGTCTGGGGCAACCCCTGTGTCCACGCCTGCCCGGCCCACTGGTCGAAGAAGTTCATCTTGGAGTACTTCAATTGCGGGTGTGAGTAGTATGCAGCGGCACGATCCGGATCGTATGCAATCGACATCACAAGCTGGTCGACAAACGAGCCGTAGTTATTCCGGTCTGCCCAGGACGGGTCGAACCATGCGGCCTGTGCAGCGGCGGTGATCAGGTACCCGTTCTGGTAGTGGATGTCATTCCATTCCGTGACCGTGCCGAAGCCGTCCTCTCCCCATTCCCTCGGATAGGAGACGTCGTCAGGCATCGGCCAGTATCCGTAGGCAGGGTGGGCATTGTCGGTATCCGGTCCCTGGGCAGGATACATGTGCAGCGTCCCGATTCTCGGGTCGGAGAGGAAGTAGTAGGGCGAGTACTGGTTTGCCGAGCCTGAGGTATTCTTTGCTGTCCGGAACGGTGTCTGCTGCGTATAGAGTGCGAAGAAGTCCTCGATACCTTTCAGGTTCCTCGACAGGGCCAGGGTCGGGTCGTACGGATTTTTGTATGACGTGTTGTACCACTCGGTCCCCTTCCATTTATCCGACGGGTTCCAGGGGGTAACATTAAACTCAGTGATCCCGGTGATCTCGGGATTGGTGGCCGCAACCGACCCGAGCCCCTTCTCGATTGCGAGTTTCGCCGACATGTAACGGATCTTCTTTGCGAGGTTGTAGGCCGCGTCCTGGTCGCCGCCGTCGATCATCGTGAAGAGCGGCGGATCGGACCCGAGACTCTTCTTGGTGTAACCCTCCTCGTCGTTGTTGACGATATGCCAGAGCGGGACCCCGTCCATCGTCTCGTTCCTGTCCATCACGGGCATGAAGGGGATCAGGTTATTGTATACGTACGTGGTAGAGAAGGAGGAGACCGCGACCGGGTGGAGTTTTCCCTTTGCGATCCAGTACTGGTAGTGGCCGTTGTTTACAGCAGGCATGGAGGAGACCCACTGGCCGGGGGTGGATGGGCCAATCGTGTCGGCCGGAAGGTTTCCGTCGTAGACCGGCTGGTTCCTGCCGTCATTGAAGGTCTCGTACTGGTGCCGCTGGAGGAGCATCACGGTCTTTCCGGACGCCCCGCTCCCGGCCGGCCCGAAGTTCTCGGTCGATGCCTTATAGGTGGTATGGAGCAGCCCGGTCTTCCGGTCCACGCTGTACGTGACCTCCGTATCGGTCACGTAGTTGTAGGCGTAAGGGGCGATCGACTTCGCCCAGGCAGAAGACTCTGAGACTGCCTGTTCACGGGTCGGCATATACGCGTCGGGATTCGCCGACCCCCTGGGATATGCGACTACGGGGAGGCCTGCTATTACGAAGTGGCGGGATCCCCCTGCAGAAACCGGGGTGATCCAGATCCCGTGATCCGGGAATTCCGACACCTGGAACGATGCGGTATCGTAATAGACTGCAAAGTAGTTCCAGTTCGTGGTCGTCTTGTCCTTCACCCCGCCAAGAAATGCCATGTCCTGGTTTGTCCCGATGAGGTAGCATCCAAGGCCGGGGACTCCGGTGTCCACTGGAGAGACATTCACGTGGCCCCGCTCGAGATTAAGGGTGTTGAAAGGGTTCCCGGTATAGAACTGGAACGCCATCGACTCGCCGGTCGGAACATTCTTCCATGTGAACCACGAGAATGGCGACCCTTTCGCCATCGTCAGCTTCATCTGCTCGGTCGAACCCTTTCTGTCGAGAATGAAGTCGATGTCCCAGTCACCCATCCGGTCGGTGACAAGGTTGTCGGGGAACGCTTCCCCCCAGCCTGGCTCGGTCGCATTCAGGTCTACGGCAGGAAACACCCGGAGACCGGAGACCCACTGCCCCTTCTGGCTGATCTCCCGGGTCTTCCCATCCGGCGAGAACGTCGTAGATCCCTCAGTACAGGAATTCGGCCCGTACTCTGCACCATCTGCAGCTGCGGGTATCGGCATCGAGAAGACGAGGCCCTTCACCCTGCCCTGCCCGTCGACGTTCGTATACCTGTTCCGGAATGTCAGCGAGAGAGGGTCCGCATAGAGCGTCGACTGGACAAACGGCGTTGCAACCTTCACGAACTTCTCTGTTGAAGACTTGTAATATGCCCCGGTGTAGTTCAGGGTATTGTTCGGCCAGATCGTATACCCGGCCCACGAATGCAGGCCGTATACGAGCTGCCCGTCCCTCATGTTATCCGTCACCGGTGCATATTCGGCATAGACGGGTGTCGGGTTTAAGCACCAGTTGCATGCAAACAACTCGCTCCCCCGCCACCTGCAGTTGTCCGCCCGCTCGGTCTGGACAAACGCCTTCCCGAGCTGGATGGAATCCGCGGTGACCAGCCCCGAGAAGGAGAAACTGAAGATGAAGAGGAGGGAGATTACTTTCAGAAAGGGTCCTCTCCACATGGTATCTGATGGATCAGGGTGGATTGTATTTATAGGTGGTGGGGAGGGGAAAACGTTTGAGGAATGGCCACGTTTTTTTTATCAGAATAAAGAAGGTAAAGAAGGAATGGAGACCGGATGAACGGAATAAAAAACCGGTGATTATCCCTTCCCATTCTCCCCGATCAGGTACCCACCAAGTCCGATCATCCAGATGATGAGAGGATAGGCGACAAAGCGCTCCGTTCCCCCGTCACCAAGGATGGGAATGAACACTGTTGAGAGGAACAGGAATGAGAGCGTAATGACCCCAAGGAGGGCGAGCAGGTAACAGAACGGTGCCTGCGTCATTCTGGATGAGACGATAGCCGCAAGACCCCCGGAAATAAAAGTCAGGAGTGCGAAGACCGGGTGGAAGAAGGCATTATTGCCAGGGAATACTCCCACCCCGAGGATGCCGATCCCGAGCAGTGCGGGGAAGAGGACGAAGAACCATTTCTTTCCGGTCCGGAAGAGAATGAGGGATGCGGCGAGGATGAGCAGTCCACCGATGACCATTGTTGCATTGAAGATAGATGCCGAGGGCTGGTAGCTGACACTGTTCGGGAGAGGCCTGGTTGCACCAAGGTCACTAATCTCGCTCTGTGCAGTCGTGTACCCGGCAGGGTAGAAAATTTCCGCCGTGATGATGCCCATCAGAATGATCGCTCCTGCAATAAAAAGGAGAAGCCCGGAAATCGCCCCTTTCTTGAAAACAGAGTTATTGTTCATTTTTATCAGATCATAATGGTGTTGAAACCTCTGTGATATAAAATTACATGATAGATTTACTGCATTAGACCTTCCACATCGTAGATTGGAATGAGAGGCTGTATGAAAACTGCCAGGCAATCATTTTCCTGAAATTCCCGTGCGGCACTCACATTTAATGCATTTGCTGTTCCCATCTGGTGCAGGGGTATCATGAAAGTCCTCGTCATCATGGGCAGTCCCCGGAAGGGAAACACATACCGGGCGGCAGAACGCATCAGGGAGATAATGCAGGAGAAGGTCCCGGTGGAATGGGAATATATCGTGCTCCGTGACCTGCACCTCGAGCAGTGCCGGGGGTGTGCATCCTGTATAGTGAAAGGCGAGGAATTCTGCCCGATAAAGGATGATGTATCAGCTGTCACCCGGAAGATGCATGATGCCGACGGGGTAATCTTTGCATCGCCAGTCTACGCCCTGCAGGTCACGGGACTGATGAAGGTGTTCATCGACCGCCACTCCTACATCCTGCACCGCCCCCGGTTCTTCGGGAAAAAGGCATTGATCCTCGCCACTGCCGGTGCGGTGGGGATCCACGACGTGCTGAAGTATTTGGACTCTGTGGTCCACATGTGGGGGTTTGAAGTGGCCGGAAAGGTGGGGACACTCGAGGAATTCATCCCGGGGTCCCGGAACCTGGAGAACGACCAGAAACTCCGGGTGGCTGCAGAGGCATTCTCTGCAGCGCTCATGAGAGAATCCCCTCCAAGGCCCGGGTTCATGGATGTCCTCATCTTTCACGGCCTGCGGGCAACGTTCGACGAGCTGGTAGAGACATTTCCCGCCGATTACGCCTACTGGACAGAAAAAGGATGGATGGGAGAAAAGGCACGCTACTTTGTGGATGTCCCTGTCAACCCGGTGTACCATGCCGTCGGGAGTATCGTGGAATGGTATAATCGCCGCCAAACATGGAAGTAAACCCTGGAAACGGCATGAAGAACTGGTCGCCTTGGGTTAGTCCTCTGGTTTGGAGAAGATCGGAAAGACTGGCACTGGTTCTTCCTGACCAGAAGGAAAGTCCTTCACGTCATGCCAGAGCCAGACCATCCGGTCGAGGAACCAGACCTTTCCCGAATATACGATGACCATCCCCAGCAGTGTCTGCCATATGTCGAATATAAGCACGCCCCAGGCAACACCCAGCATACCGAGAGCCGATATCACGGACAGGAGATTCGGGACTTTCCGGTGCCAGGCCGGGACCGGCACGATATCCCTGTTCATCCATGCCCGTTCCCCCAGGACGGCCTTTGATGTCCAGTGATCGAATGATCGCGGCGGGGGGAAGATTCGGGGATTTACCCAGTTCCAGAGGAGGGCGATGAGAACAGGGATGACGACCCACCATCCGATCCAGATCCGACTCCAGAATGCGAGGACAAGTATGGGGAGGACGGTAAAACGCAGGACAACGCTCCAGGGGTTGGCATGACGCATCCACCTTGCGTCATCCATCACAAAGGCCCGGGCTATGGTTCGCTCCAGTGTCATCAGGAACCTGTCGCCACAGGTATCCTTAACATGATCATGATGAAGCCGAAATAAAATCCTAAAAGGGTCCTATACTCATAGTGCATCATCGGCCAGCGAACAGTTCGGGGACCGCCGTGCAGATCTCTGCTGTACACCCCGGTTTCCCGAAAGGCGGGAGAAGGAGAACCCTCTTATTTTTCCAGTTCAAGGCTATACCTTCTTGGTATGGCTGATGATGGGCCGGATGCCTGTTTTGAGGAGATCCTGGCCCTGCCCGGGGACGATCGATGGGAGATTGACCATGCCCGTGTCGTCAGGAACCAGACAGCGTACGTGGTCCGGTCATTCGATGGCAATGCGCTCATCTTCGCGATCCCGCTTCATGTATCCCGTCCGCTCCTCATGGATATTCCACTCGATAGCCGGGGAGCGCCGGGTGCGGTTGCCCTTGTTATCGAGCGAATCAAGGAGCGGGCGGCATCGGATGCGAATCTCGGACCTCTTGTCGGAAAAGGTACAAGGTTTCCCCACCAGTTCGCATCATTTACTGAACCCTATACCATTGTCTTATCCCCGGCATCCCTGGCATCCGATCTCTGGCATACGGGAGACCGTAACTTCGCGGATTCATCCGGGATCCACCTGCTCCTCAACGGGGCAGTTCCCTGTCCGCCAGCATTCTCCCGCAACGACGTTGCACAGGTGACAGAAGCGGCCGCACGTCTCTGCGATGCGGTGACCTCAATTGCATGCTCCATTCCGGTCAGAGAACTGGAAACCGCCTGGATCATGACCCAGGATCAGCAGCTCTTGAGGGAGTCGCTCCCTGAGAGAGGGCTCGTCTCGTTCATCGGGGAGGGATCCAGGCTTGCCCGAAATTACACGCGATACCGGTGCTACTTCCGGACCGCCGGGCCGAAGGAAGGGATCAATATACCGTTCTGCTGCCCCCGGGAGCTTGAGCCGTACGAACTGGAACTTCCTGCCAGCAACCGGACCATCACGGGTCTTGGGATCCGGAAGAGGGAGGTGTTTGCGGTCGCCGGTTCGAATGCCCAGGGAAAGACCACATTCCTCGAGGGGATCATTGCCGGTATGGATGACCATGCTGCCGGTGATGGGAGGGAACTCATCGTCACCGTGCCCGGGCTCTCCACTGCGGAGGCGATGAACTGCCAGCTGACCGGGGCTGACGTGAGCATGTTCTTCTCCAATCTCCCTCCCGGGATAAGCGGGACGGTATATGCCGCATCCGGCAAGGGGAGCGGCTCGATGAACATGGCGTACCAGGTTCAAAACGCCGTCGAGCGGCACACCCCGATTCTTATCATAGACGAGGACCGGGCTGCACCAAACCTGCTGGTCCGGAGCTGTCTCCAGACAGGGGAGGTCACGCCGTTATCCGAGATACTGTGCCTCGACCGGTGGAAGATGGGGGATACTGCACTGATCTTTGCAGCCTGTGCAATGGACACACTCGTAGCCCAGGCAGACCGGATCATGGTCCTGGACCGGCATGTCGCATACGCAGTCGACCGGAAGATCTTCCGGGACAGGGTGGCAGTATCGCTCGAGAAGATGGTGGGGGATCTGAGAGATAAGTGAATGAGCCGGGAGTGATTGCACTTGAACGGTTCCTGATTCCAGGAGCGGTGAAGGGGGACCATGTTTCACACTATCTTATTAAATTGAAAACAACTCCGGTCCTGCAGTTCAGTGGCTCAATAATATACTGTAAAGGATGGGGAGGGAAGTCCTCACAGAAAGAAGAGTGAATCTACAACGAATTTCTACGTCATGAAATAAAGGAGGCGAGGGCTGGAATGCCATTATACCTTTACATTGGCTGAATCCAGCTCTTTTTCCCTCATCATCTCCCGGCGTTTTATCCAGACGAGGTCGTTCCCGTAAAACCCATAACTCCGGAGAGTTGCTACCTCGATCTCCGGGGGATTGCCGTTTACCTCCGCTCCGTGGGGAACCATGAGGATCAGCCGGGTTTTTGTTATCCAGCGGAGAGGTGCAGCGGCAGCCATCTCTTTCAGGGCGTGTCCATCCTCCGCGGTCACGTGCTTGGTGAACCTGACGAGCACGTGTGCGCTTTCCTGGTGTCCCGGCTGTGTCTGGGAGACGAGGTATCCCGCACCCGCAGTGTTCGGGATGCTCCTGATCTGCCAGCCTTCTATACTGGGAAAGAGCCGCCTGAGCTCTTTTGCGACGAAACTATGCATGATGCCTTCGATGGATACCATTGTGGGTCACTTCATGTCATCAATGCAAAGGAGACCATATAAAATATATCGCTTTTGTTTTATATTAATCAGGTTAAATTGATGCGTTTTCTGTGAGCCCGGATTTCCGATCGGACGATAATTTTTGTGCCGATCTCAAATGGGTCAAGTTAAATACTCTTAATTAACTGCACACACACGCCGGATCCATCAGGAAAAAACATGAAAATGCGGAAAAGAACATCTCGGGCTCTTGCCTCCTATCTCCTGGATCTATACTTGGAGAAGAGAAACTCCTTACAGAAAAGGAGGGAAAGAAAAGGAACTGCAAGGACTTCGCCGCGAATCATTCCCCCAACTCAAAAGGGAATGATGGGATCAGAAAACCCTTACAAAGGAAATAATCCCGTTGTGGGGGATTTCAACATGAATAATGTTTAAACTGCATCAATAGGAATATCAATGCATGGCGGATCGTTTCCCCAATCCCGTATCCCCGTTTCCCGGCTGGAAACGCCATGTCTACCGGCTTTCACGCCCTGTCTCCAGCGAGGATATCCAGGCATTTCTGGGGAATGAGGAACTCTACACCAGGGACACAGCATCAGGTCCGGTTCATATTATTCATAAATATGGCCTCCTCGAAATTCATGCGCTCGTCGGCGAACAATATATTGAAGTATGGTTCAATCCGGAGAAGGGATCTTACCCGTCAGAATACCTCGATGCCCTTCTTGCAAGCCGGTTTTAAGAGAACCTGAATGAATGAGGACCTTCTACGATTCCCCTTTCTGGTAAAATGCATACACAATATAAATCGCGGATACGCTTCTAAAAAAAAGGTTTAATCGATCCCGATCAGGACTTCTGTGGCCTTCATGACCGCATAGACAGGCTTGCCTTCGGCAAGTTTCAGGTTCTCTGCCGAGTGGGTCGTGATGACCGAGACTACCTCTGCTCCTCCCTGGAGGGTTATGACGACCTCGGTATTGACCGGGCCCTTCTTGATCATCTTGACTGTCCCCTTAAGCTGGTTTCGTGCGCTTATCTTCATGAAATTCACCACTCGTACTTCATACAGGGTCTATAAATAATCACGTATCGATCATCCGACCATCCGGGTCTTCCCGCAATGCCGAATCTCTTGAGAAGTATGATACAAGAGATCTGCTAATCTGGAAAATTGATTTAGGTCAATTATGTTAACTATATTAATTTATTTTATTTAATTTTTTAATAAAGTTAAATATATTACCATAACTTGAAATAATCTCCATCCCAACATTCTTGTTACGACGATCTATGTGCGAAATTTGCCATTTGCCATGAGCACACTTCCACATGCTTCTTTCCCTGGGAGGAGCATGCATGGAAGGAATACCCATTGAGGAGAGTATGACAACAATCACGCAACAGATATCGGAAGCATACCTGTTGATCCGTCCGTATCTCACCGAAAAGATCGTATCTTCCACCCTGATTTATGGAACTCTTCCGATACTGTTCATCGTATCTCTTTTTCTGGGTCGTTACGAGGTCCCTCCGTCCCATGTTCTTAAGATTCTCGCTGCACCGCTGGCCAACCTGTTTCCCGAACAGGTGATGCATATCGATCCCGTCTGGACTACAGCGGAACAGAACGTCATTTACCTTATCCGCCTGCCCAGGGTGATCGCAGCGGTGCTTGTAGGGGCAGGACTTGCGATAGCGGGGGCGGCGTACCAGGGTCTCTTTAAAAATCCCCTGGTCTCCCCGGACATCCTCGGGGTATCTTCGGGAGCTGGTCTTGGAGCCGCACTTGCCATTCTCCTTTCGGCGAGTTCATTCATGATCCAGGTCTCTGCGTTCTTTTTCGGCATCCTCGCAGTGACTATCACCTACCTGCTCAGTCGTTTTTACCGCACGACTCCCACGCTGATCCTCGTCCTTTCCGGCATCATTGTTGGTGCTTTTTTTACCGCGTTGATCTCGCTCACCAAGTATCTCGCCGACCCATACGAGAAACTCCCGGCAATCACGTTCTGGCTGATGGGAAGCCTGGCGTCGGTCAGGTATACCGATATACTCCTGATCGCACCTCCCCTTCTTCTCGCTGCGGCGGTTCTCCTCCTGATCCGGTGGCGGATCAATCTCCTTGCCGTAGGTGACGACGAAGCCCGGGCGCTCGGGATCGATACGAAGAGGATGTCGCAGGTAATCATCCTCTGTTCCACTCTCATCACTGCAAGTGCAGTCTGTATAGCGGGGATCATCGGGTGGGTCGGCCTCGTTGTGCCACACCTGGGCCGGATGCTTGTCGGCCCGGATTACAGGAAACTCCTACCGGTCACAATCCTTCTCGGGGCATCATATATGCTAATCATCGATGATATCGCGAGAAACCTGACGAGTGCTGAGATCCCTCTCGGGATACTCACCGCGATTATTGGTGCACCCTTCTTTGCTTACCTGCTCAGGAAGCGCTCGGTGGGATGGACATGATCCTGGAAGTCAATCGTGCGGGATTCGCCTATCCGGGGAGGCAGCACGTCTTTTCGGATATCTCCTTCTCTCTTGCAGACCGGGAAGTGCTCTGTATCCTGGGCCCGAACGGGATCGGCAAATCGACCCTGATCCGGTGCCTGGCAAACCTGTATCTCCTCTGTTCGGGCTCGATCCGTCTCTTTGGGAAGGAGATGGCGGGGCTCCCGCAGGTCGAGATAGCAAAGAAGATCGGCTATGTTCCCCAGGCCCACGAGATCGTCTTCCCTTTCACCGTCAGGGATTTCATTCTGATGGGAAGAGCCCCTCACCTCACCGCATTCTCCTCGCCGGGGAAGGAGGACTGCGAGATCGCCACTGAGAAGATGAGGCTCGTTGGTATCGAAAAAATTGCGGGAAAACCGGTGAACGAGATCTCCGGAGGGGAATATCAGCTCGCCATGATCGCACGTGCGTTGACGCAGGAACCGGCGGTCCTGCTCCTTGATGAACCAACTTCGCACCTCGATTTCGGCAACCAGATCCGGGTCCTCGAGATTATCGACCGCCTCGCGGATCGTGGCCTCTCCGTGGTCATGAGTTCGCATTTCCCGGACCACGCTTTCCTTGCTTCGAACTCGGTCGCCATCATGAAGCACGGGACTTTCATGGCCTATGGACTTGCGGAAGAGGTCGTCACCGAAGAGAACCTGAAACAGACGTACGGGGTGGACGTCTCGATTGCCTACAGCCCCCATGTCGCACGACACATCTGTGTGCCGCACAGGTCAGGTACCTGCCGGTGCAGGGGTGAGCGGCACGGGGAATGTTCCGGGACCCCGTCAAGTGGAATAGTTGGGAGGTAGGAGTCTTTGTAAGGATAGTGCCGAAGACGAACATGAAGGAAACCATGTGCTACCTCGTAGTTGGAATCTTACGAATTTCAGGATTGAAATGATATGGAAAAAAAACAGGGACAATCCGAAGTGAACCACACTTCGATGAAGATTATTGCCGCGATTATCGCTGCCGCTCTCGTGATAGTGCTTACCGCTATCTTCATCCTGCCACTTGTGTCAAGCCCACAGGACACCGGCGGAGCCCGCACAGTCACCGACATGATTGGAAACACGGTCGTGATTCCGACCGATATCAACAGGATTGTGATAACCTGCTGCGGAGGAGCGACCCATGAGGTGATGGTCATGGGAGGATCCGACAGGATAGTCGCCCAGCCAGCCAAGTGCATCATGCCCCAGCTCAAGGTGATGAAGCCGGGATTCTCCGCCGTGACAGATGCGGGCTCCTTTGACGAGGTCAACGTCGAACAGATCGTTGCCCTCCACCCGGATGTTGTGGTTGCGGCAGTCACCTCCGAAAAAGGGAATACGAAGATCCGCGAGGCCGGGATTCCGGTCATAACCGTCATGGTCGGTCGTGGAAACATCAGCCAGCTGAAGAGAGAATTCACCATAATGGGCAACCTGCTCGGGAATGAGCAACAGGCAGCATCCCTCAACACGTACTGGGACACGAAACTCGCCCTGGTAAAGGAACGGGTCGCAGGGATCCCGGCAGAGCAGAAAATAAGGGTCTATTACATGCTTGGCAAAACGACTCACACCAACGGGGGCGGCTGGTGGGGGCAGGAGTTCATCACTGCAGCCGGTGGCATCAATGTTGCCGAGGAACTCGGGACGATCCGGGACACCTCAGTTGAGCAGCTGGTCAGGTGGAACCCTGACGTCATTATCCTGAGCAGCAACGAAGGCACATTCATCCCGGTTGATGAGGTGAAGAACAACGACCAGCTGGCCAGCATTGAAGCGGTCAGGAACAACCGGATCTACGAATGCCCGATCGGCTCGTTCTGGTGGGACCGCCCGTCACCCGAGGCTCCACTCGGGATCCTGTGGCTCGCAAAAACAATCTACCCGGAAAAATTCACCGACATTGACCTTAAAGCCGAGACCCAGGCCTTTTTCCGGACCTATTACGGGTACAATCTCAGCGACCAGGAATACGAGAAGTTCCTCAATCCACAACCTGCCAAGAACTAATCGCGTGAACGAACATGACACCAGTGAAAATTGATCTCGCAAATGTCAGGGTGGGGGAGGAGATCTCTTCCATCGATCGGGTTGTTGACGGATATAAGACCTACCAGGTTCTCAAAGTTGCAATTGAACTTGGTCTGTTCGAGTGGCTCGATGAGCATGGACCATCGCCCCGGGAGGAGATCGGGAACGCATTGTCCATCAACGGCATGTTTACCCGGAGTTTTTTCCAGACCCTTGATGAACTCGGGTATCTCTCAGGGGAGGGTGATTACTTTGGAAATACGGAGAGCGCTACCCGCTTACTTGTCCGGAAGAGTCCGGCATACCAGGGAGACTGGATCCTCAATGCATCCAGGGTGAACGGACAATGGGACCGCTTACAGGACACACTGACTGAAACAGCGCCGAAAAATACCGGATTTTACGATGGTCCGAGTCCGGAGTTCCTCCGGGCGCTCGCAGAACGGTCACTCAGGGGTGAAGTGCAGGAGGTCACGAAAATTCTCACCGGATGGGAGCGTTTCTCTTCGGCGAAAAAACTCCTGGACCTGGGTGGCGGGCACGGGCTTTATGCAATCGCTGCCTGCCAGAAGAATCCCGGCCTCCACGCGGTAATCTTTGACAAACCTCACGTGGTCGGCCTGACCAGGGAATTTATCCAGCATTACGGTATGGAAGACCGCATTTCAGTCATGGCTGGAGACATTGTCACGGATGATCCCGGCAGTGGGTATGATATCGTGATGATATCCCATCTCCTCTACAAGTTCCGGGCAGACCTCCCCCCCATCTTCAGCAAAGTCGCATCGAGCATGAAACCAAGCGGTCTCTTTGTCTCCAACCACTGGTTCTGCGGGCCGGTCTGCGGGGAAGGATCGTCAGGGATCAGCGAACTTGATCGGTCCATCCACAGTTACGGCCACCCGCTCTGCCATCCGGAACAGTTTGCGAGCGCGATGTTCGCCAACGGACTCGTCGTGACGAAAAAGACCACCGTCCCGAGCAATTTCGGGATCTCCCATGTCCATATTGCGGAAAAAGTGCCGGAGGGGAACAGCCTGGTGCTCCACCCTGACGAGTCCAGCGGGTGCATGTCATGTCGATGAAAGCAGCATCTGAGGACAGGGCAGATTCGGCAATGCCGGTAGTATCCCCCGAACAGGGTGCTATCCTCAGGGAGACCGTCGCAGACCTCAGGTCACGGATAGGTGAGCAGTGTGCCGGGATCACTGTAGACAGGGTCACGATCGGCATCTTCTTCACAGGTGTGAAACTCAGCAACGGTTCAGGAGGGCTCTGTTTCACCCCAATAAAAGAGATTCCCGAAGCGGTCTGCTGCCCGAGTTCGCTGCGGGCCCTGCCATGGTCGGGGACATTCCGCGGCCGGCCGGTCACGGATTTCCTCGACGCACTCTTTGACACGAGCCCGATGAAGCGGGCTGTCGGGATCGCGGTGGTGAACGCACTGTCCGCACCGTTCCTTGAGAACATTTCGACGCAGGGATTCACTATCGAGCGGGGATCGGATGCCCTGGAGGCAATCGAGATTCCTGACGATGCACATGTGGTCGTCATCGGTGCTCTGGTGCCGATCCTCATGAGGCTCAAGAGGCGGAAAAAACCGTTCTCCATCATAGAAATGGACCCCCGGACTCTCAAACCCGACGAGATGCCTTTCTGGGTTCCGGCGGAAAAGACCTGCGAAGTTGTACCTGGTGCCGACCTGCTGGTGATCACCGGGACAACGCTCCTCTTCCACTCGCTCGAACCCATTCTTGCCTGTGCGAAGCCAGGGGCGAAAGTCGTTATCGTCGGACCGACCGCGAGCATGCTTCCCGATGCGTTTTTCCGAAGGGGAGTGAGCGTCATGGGCGGTGACCTGGTCACCCGCCCCGACGACCTCCTGGATATTCTCAGTGAAGGGGGTTCAGGGTACCACTTCTTCGGAAAATCGGCGGACCGGATGATCATTCAGAAAAGAGACCCTGCATCCCATGATGCAGGAATTGGACAGATTATTCGAGGAGATTGAGTATGGAAAAGAAGAATGTTTACATCATGACGGGCGCAATCCTGGTGCTGCTCTGCATAGCAGTCCTCTGGTCGGGCTGCACCAGCACCTCATCACAGCCTGCAGCGACAGAAAAGACAACGAAGACCATCACGGACATGATAGGGAGAAACCTCGAGGTCCCGATAAAGATCGACAGGGTTCTTACGACAGTCCCAATGACCACTATCGCCGTATATGCCCTGGCTCCTGAAAAGCTGATCGGGGTTAACCTCGATCCAAACAAGGTGAACGGGAGAGTGTTTATGCCGGAACAATACCGTGCCCTGCCCAATGTTGGGGGATGGTTCGGCAAACAGACCGGGAACTATGAACTGTTCATGTCCATGAATCCCGACATCATCATTGAAGGAGAAGGCATAGGAGAATTCAAGAGCGTCCTCGATGAACACCAGACGAGGTTCGGCGCGATTCCCGTCGTTGGAGTGCTGGATGCACGGAATGCATCGGCGTATGATGAATCGATCACTTTCGTCGGCCGGCTTCTCGGTACCGAGGCTAAGGCAGGCGAGCTGAACGAATTTTATACGAGGGTGCTCTCGACCGTGAAAAATCGTGTATCCGGCATCCCTGCAAATGAGAAAGTGAGAGTGTACTATGCCGAAGGCCCCAAGGGTCTCCAGACCGACCCCACGGGATCTGTCCATTCTGAACTGATCGATCTTGCCGGGGGAATCAACGTCGCTGACTGCCAGATCACGCCCGGTATGGGGATGACACCGGTCTCCATGGAACAGGTGACGAAATGGGACCCCGAGGTTATCATCGTGAGCGACCCGCCATTTTACGCCGGAATCTATAACGACACACTCTGGCAATCAATCCCCGCAGTGAAGAACCACCGTGTCTACCTCGTCCCGCAATCGCCGTACCCGTGGTTTGACCGGCCGCCGGGCATCAACCGGATCATCGGGATTCCATGGACGGCAAAGATCCTGTATCCGGAAAAATTCAGCGACCTGGATCTCCCGGCACTCACAAGGGAGTTCTACCAAAAGTTCTACCATTACGACCTCTCGGACAGCGAGGTGGACAGCCTGCTGGACCCCACCCTCATGTGACCCGGAACAGGTGTGGAGAATGAACGGCACAGGAACTCAAAAATGGACCGGAAAAGAGCGATCTGCGTCCGAATTCAATGAGATGGCCCGGAATGTCTTTGCCCCTGCATACCCTGCTATTGCACGGCAGGCAATCGGTTGTTGTGGTTTTGACCGTGGACTTTGCGTCGATGCAGGGTGCGGTCCGGGCCACCTGGCGATTGCACTTGCCGGCGAATCCGGATTCTCCATCGATGCGCTGGACATGTCGCTGGACATGCTCTCATGTGCGGAGAAGAACATCCGGGATTCAGGGATGAGCACGCGTATTCGGACAGTCCACGCCGATGTCCATGCCCTTCCCTACGGGGACTCTTCGGTCGACCTCGTCGTGAGCAGGGGATCCGTCTTCTTCTGGGATGCACCGGATCGGGCCTTTGCCGAGATCTACCGGGTCATCCGGCCTGGCGGCAGGACCTTTATCGGTGGAGGATTTGGCACCCCGTCAATCCGGGAAGAGATCACCGCAAAGATGCGGACAATCGACCCCTCTTGGGAAGAGAAGGTGAAAGGGAATATGGGCCCCGCAAAGGATGCAGAATTAAAAGCAGCTCTTAACGCTGCAAAGATCCCGGATTACGAAATGGTCAGGGATGGATCGGGATTCTGGATCGTGATGAAGAAGTGAGTGGTATGCGTTGTGATATCTGTGCAGTGGGATGTTCCATTCCGCATGGAAAGACCGGTCGTTGCGGGATGTATACCTACGACGGTTCCGGGATAGTCGAGCGTTTCCCCGATTCGTTCCTCGCAGCCTTCCCGATCGCCATAGAGACCCAGCCGATGCTGCATTTCTACCCGGGCGGCAAGTTCCTCCAGGTCTGCACCGCGGGATGCAATTTCCGTTGTGATGGTTGTGTCTCGGAGATTCTTGTCGATCATGCGGAGTCCCTCGCCCTGTCAAAGTCGGCACTTAGTATGGAGGATGTCATCAGGTGTGCACATGCTGAAGGATGCATCGGGATCTCCTTTGCGTTGAACGATCCCATCGCGTCGTTCCCGACTTTCTGCAGGCTGGCCCGGATTGCCCGCGAACAGGGGCTTCTTGTAGGGTGCTCGACCAACGGCTACCTGACTGTCCACTCGTTGCAAACCCTCACCCCGCTCCTCGATTATGCGAATATCGGATTAAAAGGGGCAAGCGACCACTGTTACCGCTCTTGCGGTGCACAATCGGCCTACCCTGTCTTTTACACTATCGCACAGATGTTTCATGTAGGGGTTCACGTCGAAGTCTCGCTGGTCTACCGGAAGGGACAGGAGGATGAGGTGCTTTGCGCCGCTGAGCGGATTGCAGGCATATCAAGAGAGATTCCTCTCCAGTTGATGCGGTTTGTCCCGTTCGGTGATACGACTCCTGGATCGGAGCCGACCATCTTCGAGAGCGAGCACCTTTGCGACAGGCTTAGGGAATACCTTTCATGGGTATATCTTTTCAATTCTCCGGGAACCGGATATCTCACCACAAAATGCCCGGAATGTGGAAAAGACTGCATCAGGAGGGAATTTTTCGGACCGATGGGTGCACACATTTCGGGAGTCGCTCAGAAAAAGTGTGACTGCGGGTATGCCCTGCCGGTAAAGGGATCTATCGCGACCGATGTGTTCACCGAACCAGGGATGATGGGGGGATACCGGATAACCCGGGGGCTCGAGATGATCTGGGCAATACTCGCGTGTCTCGGGGTCGATGACCAGAAAACGCTCTCCCGGATCTGGGGTGAGGTCTTGAAGACAGGGATGCTGAAAAAAGAGTTGCACGACCGGATGAACAATATCGATGCTTACCTTGGGTTCGTCAGCGATCTTGCAGGTAAAACCGGGCGTGAAGAGGCCGGGAGGGATCTCTGCAAGTTCATCACGACGCGACTCGAAATGATCCGGAAAATGGTGGAGGGAACACCAAGACCCCGTGTGTACTATGCCATGGGACACCCGCTCTTTGCCCTCAATCCCGGACGGTTTGAGGGGAAACTTGTCGAGGCAGCGGGAGGGGTCTATGTCAACCGTGCGATCGGCAGGGAGGGAAAACCCGGTGTGACGATTCAACGCGAGGAGTTTGTCGCTCTCAACGCGGACTTCCTGTTCACGTCAGGGTTTCTTACTTCGACAGTCGAGGACACGCTCCGCTACTGTAAAGAGCATTCGCTTGATGTTCCGGCGGTCCGGAAAAGCCAGGTATATACTATGCATCCTTCATGGGATTTCGGGAGCCCGAGATGGATCCTTGGCCTGATGACTATTGCGAATACCATCCATCCCGGCCTTTTTGATTTTTCAATCGATGAGGAAGCGGACCAATTTTACCGGAAGTTCTACGGTGTTC
Organism: Methanolinea sp.; assembly: GCA_018262855.1. GTDB lineage: Archaea > Halobacteriota > Methanomicrobia > Methanomicrobiales > Methanospirillaceae > Methanolinea_A. Next base: position 107,572 of record JADFDO010000004.1, read on the forward strand.
CGTATCATTCAGTTGCCACCAACAGATCATTTGCCCATGCGGGATCTCTCCAGGCAGGAACCGGTGACAGAAAAATGGATTCCCCGGTGATGCGGTAATCGGGATCTTTTTTTTACAACACGGGACTACCCTTATATCTTCTAATCCTGCCTCCTTCACATCTGACCTCCGGGCGATTCTGATGAGCTGGCAAATACGTTTCCCGCCGACCACAATTACTGGAAAGAGAAAGGATGGATGGAGAGTTATACCCGCTATTTTTTCGATGCCCTGGCCAACCTGATTCACCAGGCTGTGGAAATGGTTCTGGAACGATACAAGCAAGACAGATGCAAAGAGAACTGATCTGGCAGGCAGATTCAGACAGATCCCCTGATATTTTTGAAACAATCCGATGAAAGAATCAGGTGGGTTTTTCTGCGGTGTTATTGAAAAAAGACATTACGTCAGGATTCCTCCCATGCCATGAGTCCCTTCAGGTGATGCAACTGCCATTCCCGCTCCCGGAGTGTTGCAGATTCTGCGTCAGACGATGACGAAGCGTCGCGAACCGCAGTAGCTGCATAGAGTGCCGCGGCAAGTGCATGCCGTGGTACGTGGGCTGTTGCCATGGCCTGACCTGCAGCACGGGCGGCGGAACGGGCTGCATCATCCTCCTCAACAGTCCGGGCTGCCGCATGGGCTGCAAGGGAAGCCCTCCTGACCTCGGACATGTGAAATTCACCAGTGCGTATCCACGCACGTAATGCTGAGATCGCGTCCCGGGGGCGGGTATCGCCCGGATATTTCTCTTCAAAATGCGGCAGTACCCGCTCGGCACAGTCAGCCGCCCAGGTTGCCAGGGTTTTGTGGGGCGTATTGAGTGAAATCTCTTCGATTGCGCTATCCATACCGGTCTTTACGATTTTTCGTCTTTTCATACGAGGTCGCTTCTTTTTTGGGAACTATGCCGGTTGTATCTATAACAGGTCAGAAGGTTCTGTCGCGCTATCGCCCAATCATGCTGTTTTACTCATATTTTTGATAAGATTCGTCATTTCAGACAGGATACCCTCGAAGAGGGATTCCGGCTATTCAATTATGATACTACCCATTCTATCTGGTATTATATTTCCTGCGGCGTCTGTCCTGAAAGAGGCATACAAAACCCCGGACAACACGCACCTCTCCAATCCACTGGGTATTACCTGAATCTCCAAATTTCCCTTTTCAAGCCTGCCCTCCTTGCATACAGGTCCACCAAAGAGCTCCCCACTGAACCAGAGAGCGAGACATTAATGAGTGTTCCACCGCTAGGAATTATAGAGAATGGAATCCAGCCCGGGAAAAGAGACCCGCATCTCGGTCCTCTACGTCGATGATGAACCTGCGTTGCTCGATATCATGAAGACCGTCCTCGAACGGTCAGGACTTTTCACCGTTGCGACCACAAAGGATGCCTCTGATGCTCTCCGGATGCTCGACCTTCACCGCTATGATGCCATCGTATCCGATTACCAGATGCCAGGGATGGACGGGATCGAACTCCTGAAGATTGTCAGGGACAGATTTGGCAGTATCCCGTTTATCCTGTTCACAGGGAAAGGCCGCGAGGAGGTCGTGATCGAGGCCATCAATAACGGTGCGGATTTCTACCTCCAGAAAGGCGGTGACATGAAGTCACAATACACCGAGCTCTCCAACAAGATCCAGTATGCGGTCTCCCGCAGGCGTGTCGAGCTGGATTTGCGCGAGAGCGAGGAGCGGTACCGGAATGTTGTCGAGGACCAGACTGAGCTGATCTGCCGGTTTCTCCCTGATGGGACACACGTTTTTGTCAACGAGGCATACTGCCGGTACTTCGGAATCAGCCGGGAAGAGATCATTGGCAGCAGGTTCAGGCCAAAGTTACCCCGTGAGGACCGGGATGCAGTGACCCGTCTCATAGAGACGCTTACGCCGGATCATCCACTCGGTACCATTGACCAGCGGATCGTGATGCGGGACGGGAGCATCCGCTGGCAGCGCTGGGTAGACCGTGCGATCTTCCTTCCCGGGGGTACCATGAAGGAATTCCAGTCAGTTGGCAGAGATATCACGGAACTAAAGACTGCCGAGCAGGCGCTTCGTCAGAATGAAGAGAAATACAGGGCGGTCTTTGAGAATACCGGGACCGCAATGGTCACCATTGAGGAAGACCAGGTCATTAGCCTCGCCAACGATGAGTTTGCAAGGTTGTCCGGGTATTCCAGGGACGAGATTGAGGGGAAGAAGCGCTGGGCGGAGTTCGTGGTCCCCGAAGACATGGAGCGGATGGTTGAACAGCACCGGCTGCGAAGGCAGAACCATGATAAGGCGTTGACTCATTACGAGTTCCGGTTCATCACGAAGTCCGGTGAAATCCGTGATATCTACCTTTCCATTGACATGATCCCGGGGACCAAAAAGAGTATTGCATCTCTCCAGGATGTATCCAGATGGAAAAACACCCAGAAGGCCCTGGTGGAGAGCGAGGAGCGGTTCCGGCAGCTCTTCTCAAGGATGCCGAGCGGGGTTGCAATTTATGAGGCAGTTGACGATGGCGGGGACTTCATCATCAAAGATTTCAACACGAACGCAGAATCCATCGAGCACGTCAGAAAAGACGAGGTCGTCGGCAGGCGTGTGACCGAAGTATTTCCAGGAGTGAAAGGTTTTGGCTTATTCTCAGTCTTCCAGAGGGTGTGGAGGACAGGGACGCCCGAATATTTTCCAAAGGCTATATATAGAGATGCTCGTGATCCCGGGAGCTGGAGGGAGAACTGGATTTACCGGTTGCCAACCGGAGAGGTCGTCGCAATCTACAACGACATCACCGACAGGAAACTGTCGGAAGAGGCACTTAAACAGGCCAATAAGCAGTTGAACCTGCTTTCAAGTATCACACGGCATGATATCCTCAACCAGTTGTTGTCCCTCAGGGCATATATCCAGGTCTCCCGGGGTCTGCTGGAGAACAAACCTGCCCTTGCCGAGACATTTGACAAGGAGGAGAAGATCGCCGGGATCATCGAGGAGGAGATTATCTTTACGCGGGACTACCAGGAGATGGGGGTAAAGAAACCATCGTGGCAGAACCTAAACGCAGTGATCAACCAGGTGATTCCACAATTGCCCCGGAATGATGTCAGCATCACGGTTGACCGGTCAGACATCGAGGTTTTTGCCGACCAACTCCTGGAGAAGGTCTTCTTCAATCTTCTTGACAATGCACTCCACTATGGGGGTTCCACATTGCACGAGATTAAGATCGCGTCGCAGGTTGGTGAAGAGAGTCTCACCATCATCTGCGAGGACGACGGGACGGGGATAAGACCTGAGGACAGGCCCTATCTTTTTACGAGGGGGTTCGGGAGGCATACCGGTCTTGGTCTTTTCCTCTCGAAGGAGATCCTCGCAATCACGGGAATGACGATCAGGGAGAACGGGGAACCCGGGAAAGGAGCACGGTTCGAGATCGTCGTCCCCCGGGAATGCTTCCGCATATCTGGTGGGAATGCCGGGCCCGGGAATTGACCCTCTGTATAGGCTGCTCCAGATCCGGCTCCAGTGTTGATAAACGTCTGAAAGAAAAAAGGTTTGACAAGAAAAGATATGGGAACGAGAAAATCGGCAAACCTAGAATATCTTCTCTGCACAAGTTCACGACTGATGTGAATCGTCCTCTTTCCTGGCCACGAAAAACGAATAGCCATATTCCTGTGAATGGATGCGGAACATATCAATCTCCTCGTCAAACGATGCAAGAAGGGTCTGCACCTCATCGTCACCCTGATACTTCTTCTTTAAATCACCAACCCTTCGGGCAAGGGGTATGTAATAGGGGTCCCACCATGCAGAGTCGGGGAGCCGGAGGGTATTAAGGAGGAGATACCCTGAATCCCGGATCATCCTCTGGCCATCCTCCTCATGCATTATCGCAGGATGCACCCGTGCGAAATAATCCCTGCTCTCCTGTATTGGAGTATGGGTGAACCAGAAAAGGTCTGATATTACGAGGTACCCGCCTCTTTTCAGGAACTGTTTCCAGTACTTGAGTGCCTTCTGAAATCCCATCACGAACGACGAGCCTTCGGCCCATACGAGATCAAAGGATTCGGCCGGGAATACGAGATCATCCATCGATGCACGCACGGTGGTGATCCGACCATCAAGGCCTGCGTTCCTGGCCGTCTCATTCACATCATCGAGAAAGGGTTGGTGAATATCACTCGCGATAATGGTTGCATCCGGGAAGAGCCTTGCAAGAGCGAGGGTCTGCATCCCTGACCCGCATCCGATATCAAGGATCCGGGGATGTTCCGGGAGATTGGGGATAGTATGAAATGCCCTGGCCGTATATTCATCCAGTCCCGGACCCTGCCTTGGCAGTCCTTCGAATATGTTGAAAAAAATGTCTCTTCCATAACAGGAGATTCATGCAACGGGATCTGGCTTGTGATTTTTGGTCAAATTCCATCTTTCCCTTTTCAGGGTCAGCCAACCCGGCAGTCTTCATGACACCGGTGTTTACGACAGATTCTACGATACTGACCAGGTACACAAAGGGTTTAAAATATAAAGATAAAAGTAGGGTATCGGGTGCTGTGTCACACGCATACAATCCACCTTTATATCGGCCTTAAACGGCACCCGCCATCAGTTCCGGAAAATGAACACGGACAGCGAATACGAGGTGTATACATGAATTCAGGATTCATCCATTCCATTGATGAACTCGACAACATTGTCGGGCTCACACCCACAGAACGCGAAGAGATGGAGAATGTGACCGAGAAATTTCCATTCAGGGCAAACGAGTACTATCTCTCCCTGATCGACTGGAAAGACCGTCAGGATCCTCTCCGAAGGATCGTGGTGCCAGATCCACGCGAACTGAAAGGCGGGGGCTGCATGGATCCCTCGAGGGAAAGGGATTATACCCGGCTTCCCGGTCTCCAGCACAAGTACGACCAGACAGGTCTTTTACTGCTCACGGATGTCTGCGGGGGAATATGCCGGTTCTGCTTCAGGAAAAGGCTATTCTTAAAGTGTGAACGCGAGACGATCAGGGATGTCTCTGCCGGACTCGAGTACATAAAGGCCCATCGCGAGATCACCAATGTCCTCCTCACCGGGGGCGATCCGTTCACCCTCGAGACTCATAGACTGGGAGCGATTCTCAAAGAATTGAGGGAGATCGAGCATGTCAACATTATCCGGATAGGGAGCAAGATGCTCGCATATAATCCCTACCGCTTCCTCACTGATCCAGGCCTGATCGACGTCCTTTCCAGATACAGCACGCCGGAAAAACGGATCTATATCATGGCCCACTTCAATCATCCGAGGGAGATGACGGAAGTCTCGATGCAGGCGGTCGAGAAGCTCCACAGGGCAGGGATAGTCGTTGTCAACCAGACCCCTGTCCTCAACGAGGTCAACAGCGACCCTCGTATCTTCACACAGCTCTTCCGTACACTCTCATTCGTAGGGGTCTCTCCCTACTACGTCTTCCAGTGCCGGCCTTCGCTCGGGAACCTCCTCTTCCAGACCCCGGTCGAACACTCCTATGATATCATCCAGCAGGCGTGGCTGGCATGTTCGGGGCTCGCAAAACGGGCACGGTTTGTCATGTCTCATGCAACAGGCAAGATTGAAGTCGTGGGAAAGACGGCACACCACGTGGTCATGCGATATCACCAGGCAGCGGATTCGGCGAATATTGGAAGAACAATGATCTTCAGGAGTAATCCCATGGCACGATGGTTCGACGATTACCGGCACCATGCAACCCCGCTCGTGAGCCACCTGCCAGTCCGGATCCCGAAAATGAAGTGGATGTTCTGAAGAATTACGGAGAATCATGCCTTGGAATCAGGATTCCGGTCAAACGATCGGATTCCCGGAGTGTATGTCCGCAGTACCTCTGCCGTACCGTATCCTTGCACTCGTCCAAGAGAGGAATTATCTCTTTCAATACCCCCTTGAACGGCTTGCAGGAGAGATCAAGGATGCCGGGTTCCGGTGTGAGATGTGCGGCAGCTGCTGTACACAGGCCGTGACCCGTAATATCTTCCTCCTGGATCACGATGTAGTGGCATTAACACAGATCGATCCGGAATCCTTCGAACCAGCCCCGGACCCCGAGTTTTGTGACCAGGATGGCACACTGTACACGTCGGGATATGCCCTCAAAATGAGAGGCGAAAATCCCCGTGCATGCTGGTTTCTTGAGAAGGACAGGTGCCGGATCTACGATCAGAGGTGTTCAATTTGCAGGATTTACCCCTACATGCTTCGCCGTATTCGTGATCCAGGAGGTAGATTCAGGTGGCGGAGAGTCTCCCGGCCGGGTGAGCACGGGCATTGTCATGGCGACATACCCGATGAGGAATGCCGGACCCTTGCCCGTGAGGTGAAGGAGTATGAGAATGCGTTCATCACTCAGCAGATATCATTTCTCGAGACAATCCAGGAATACTTCACGAGGCACTCTCTCGTGCATGACCACAGCAGGTACCTGAGAGGGATTTCACAGGTTTCCCGTGGCAGTCCTGTGACAATAAGAGTATACAAGGCAGGAGAGTTGGTTGAGCACCGGGACTATATCAGGGGAGGTCAGAAAGTTACCGCCTGAACACGTCCTGCTGATTCAACCAGAGCGGTGTTTCTTCAATCATGTTCATAGATGACTCCGAACGGGAGGGGAAAAGCCCCCTCGCCCCGTTATATCCCATTTTTCCCACGTGATCCCACCAGCAGGTTTTTTGTGCTCCTGTTTGCAGATACACCATACAGGAATCTTTTCAATGAAGAAAGTAGTCATCGAGGTTCCAAGAGAGAAATCTGAGAAAATCCGGGAAAAATTCAGGGATACCATCCACTCCATCATCGAAGGAGAGCATTCAGTCCGGTTTATCCTTTATGTCCCCGATGAGATGCTGGATGAACTGATCCACCAGACCAACGGATCGATCAAGGGTGAAGCTCCTACACGCCCCATCTGGACCGGAATTATTCCTGATTATGAGGATCTCAGGAAAGAGGATGACAGGATCACGCTCATCGAGGTCTCAACCCCCGATTTTGTCATTTCACCATTCGTTGAGAAGATCAAGGAACAATTTGGGTTCTCCAAGAAGAAACCGGAGAAGACACCTATCGAAAAGATCATTGCGACCACCGAATCGTATGCAGAGTTTGACCAGAAACGTTTCATCCTTGCAGCGATTGCCGGGATAGTAGCGATGATTGGATTGTTCCTCAACAATATCGGCATCATCATCGGTGCGATGCTCCTCTCTCCCCTGCTCGGCCCTATTTATGCACTGGCGGTCTACGTCGCGATCGGTGATATAAAAACAACTCTCCGGTGCGTCGAGATCACGGGGCTCATGGTGATCATGCTGGTCGTGATCGCCGCGCTCGCATCCTTTGCACTCTCGTTTGTGATTACACTCCCCCTCACCAGTGAGATCATCTCGCGGATGGACCCGAATGCTGTGTTCATCCTGATGGCGGTACTCCTCGGGTTTGCCACAATTATTGCACTCTCTGAGGGTATCCCGGAAGGGATTGCGGGTGTGGCAATTGCCGCCGCGCTCCTGCCCCCGGCTGTAGTAACAGGGATCTCAATCGCCCTCTTTCCGGCAGGAACCTTTAAAGCAATCGTGCTCACCCTTCAGAATGTTATCGGGCTCGTTGCAGGGAGTATCCTTGGGGTCATGTTTCTCCATATCGGCCCCCGTGATCTCTTTGCACAGTTCCAGTCCAGGCAGATTATCACCAGGGTAATATGGTTCCTCGCGATCCTGATCCTCTTCCTGGTTCTCGTCTCATTCCTTGTGTAAGGACGCAATCAATACATGTCCACCGGATTGATCGCAGTCATCGTTTCGGTGATCATGGTCCCCCACCGGCTCATTTCAAGGAGCACCCGGGTCAGGATCTCCGCCGATGGCATCTCAAGAGTGGCAACGAAATCATACCTGCCGATGGTGTAATAGTAACTGAGAAGCGTCCCCCCTGCATCGCGAATCGTCTTTCCGACCATCGCATCCCTCTCCTTGATACTCTTATTCGTTTCAATAGCCCTGTTGGTCAGTTTTCCAAGAACAATATAAACTGGCATCAGAGATGGAATAGTGAGAAGGAAATATAAAATTTACGAGATAGATTTTACCTTGGCCGGCTCTGGGTTCCTGTACACACTGGAGCAGGATATTCAGAAATTGGTGAAATCCGGGATATACCCTGGTATGGACCACAGGGACTTCCGGCATGTTCTCTCTTCAGGTGATCAGGAGTCCGAAGATCACCCCTGCGATCCCCGCAGCAGTTGCGATCGCCATGGTCTCGAGCACCGTCCGGACCACAGGACGCTTTCCAAGCCTCGCCCTGGCAATCCCCAGCAGGAAGAGGAGAATGGCGGTCCCTGCAATGCAGGCTATCTTTGCCAAACCGAGGGGCAGGAACGCAAACGGGATGACAGGAGTCATTGCCGCGATGAAGTCCGCGATTCCCATCCAGCATGCATGCACGTACGCGGGGGCTTTCTGAGCTTCAGATTCCTCCTCGCAGGCAACTGCGTCCTCGAATTTCAAAATAGTCCGGGGATCATTCCGGAAATCGGTGCGGATCGAATCAAGGCTTGCGCCCGAGAGTCCGGTACCTCCGAGAATTCCCATAACCCTCTCAACAGCAGCATCGGGGTTCCGGGAGATCTCGTCGTTCCGTTCCTCAGCCTCGACCCGGGCAGCATCCTTCTCTGACTCGAGATCAAGAAAGACGCCGGCCATCATTGAGACAGTGGCCGCAATGGCCGCGGTTGCGCCTGCAAGGAGGATGACATCTCCTGACTGGGCACCTGCAACCATTCCCGCGACCAGGCCGAAAATCGAGACGGTTCCGTCCGACATCCCGAAGACAATCTCGCCGAATGACTCGCGAAAAGACTCTCTGATCTTTCCGAACCAATCGCCCTCTTCTACCTTACTCATGCTTATTCCTGCCGCTACGATTCATCTGTCCCTATGCTGTTCGAATGATTACGATAAAAAACTGAAGGGAACATTTTTTCGGTCATATTCATTCAAGCGACGGATGATAGCGACGTGAACGTGGGGTCGAAGTGATCTCTTGCGATACTCCTACCCCCCTGCCCGAAAGGGCTTTTGATGAAGAGAATGAGTTGAGGGCTGGGTCCATGGCTAAGGGTCGTGGTCACATGGCATTCCGTGATTTCATAATTCACTGGCCTATGACCTTGGCGGGGATAGGGGCAGTGCATTCAATATGAGGGAGATCACACGAATTTCTGAGATGCCGTGCACACAGGCGTATTCGCAGACTGATATCCGGAACAACTTCGTCCGGGGAACTACATGATGACATCCCGCGATTTCCGGAACCGAGAAAAAGTGACAAAGGATAGGACCAGAGAGGAGCTGATCTATGCTGTGCTGTCATTTCCTGTTGAGTGCGACAGCCGCGTGAAACACCTTGTCGAGACCATCAATGATCTCCCTGATGTGTATACGTGCAGTTCCTGCGGGGGACACCCTGACGGAGAGAACCGGGAGAACCCTGCGCCGGAAGGATGCTTCTACATCCAGTTCATCGCCGAGCCGACGGAGCAGGGATTCATGTCGCTTGGAATCATCGACCTTGCCTCTCGGAACGTGGATCCCGACTCGATCATGGTCAGAGTCCTGAATACCACAGACTCACCGCGGCTCGTCATGTTCCATGTGCTAGGGAGAGCCGGTGCTGACCCGGATGCCATGTCAGAGGAGATCCGGGATCTCTGCAAAGAGTGGGGAATCTCAACGAAAGGGATATGGGATTCAAAGAAGAAGACCCGGAGAACAAAGGCAGGGCGAAAGCTTCAAAGGTTCCCCTCTTGAGACAGCCCGGGTATCAAATCCGGAGAAGGGCCGGGTTTGAGGAAGAACCCGGCACGTGCGCCCTGTCATCAAATCCTTCTCTTCTGGACCACCGGACATGTCATATTCTTCGAAGAGAGCCAGCTGAATATCCCCTCAAGGCACCACTTTTTAGTGTTCCCGCGTTCCAAGGGTAACTGACTATGCGAGTCCGAGATCTGATCCTTCCTGAAGACAAGGTCTTTTTCAGCCTCTTCAAAGATATGGCGGAAAAGATCCGTGAAGCCTCGGATGTCTTGAACGAGATCACCCACGAACTGCCGAACGGTGTTGAGAAGGGGCAGAAGGTCCGCCAGCTTGAGCACCTGGCAGATGAGATCACCAGGCAGACCTACGAGAGGCTGAACGATTCCTTGATCACACCCCTTGAACCAGAAGAGATCGCACGTCTTGCCCCCGCGCTTGATGACGTCATGGATCGCATTGACTGGGTGACGCATCAGCTCTGCAATTATGGGATACCCCAGTCCACCGAACACCTGAAGGAGTTCTCGTACCTCATGGTACTCTCGAGTACCGAGATAAGCCACGCACTCGATGATCTTGCGACCCTGAAGAGAGCCAACGAGATCGAACGTCACACACGGGAGCTGAACAGGCTCTACAACATCTCCACCGAGCTTCTCTCCCGGGCGGTGATCGATCTCTTCCAGACAAGGGACGTCCTCATGATCATCAAGCTCAAGGATATTTATGAGGGGATGGCCAGGGTCATGGTTCACTATAACGATGTCGGGCATGCTCTTGCGGATATCTCCCGTAATCATGCCTGATCATCATGGATTTTGTGATTGTCTCCGGGATTCTGCTGGCCCTCCTGCTCAATTTTGTCAATGGGATTAACGATGCCTCACATTCCATCGCAACGGTCGTTGAGACGAGGGCACTCTCCCCCTGGAGGGCGAGCATCTTATCGGCGCTTGCAAATTTCATCGGACCGTTTGTCTTTACGACCGCGGTGGCAGCAACCATTGGCACCGCCCTCGTGATCCCGAAGGCGCTGACACCACTGTCAATCATCATCGCGATGCTTACCGCCATCTTCCTTGTGGTCTTTGCGACCCATGTCGGGCTCCCGGTCTCGAGCAGCCATGCCCTCGTGGGGGGAATCCTGGGAGCCGGGGTTGCAGCATTCGGTCCCGGTGCACTGATCCTCCCCCAGGTCGTGATGATGGAGAATCTTGCCATCTCTGTCATGACAGGAGCACTTGCCGGTGGGATCCTGGTCGGCATACTGGCACACTCATTTCAGGAGGAGGTAAAATCCGGCATGCTTCTTGGGGCAATCATAGGTATCTCTGTCACAATCCCGCTCCTGATGATCGCAGGATTCCTCGTGCTCACCGGCATTCTCTCGATCGTAGTGTTCATCTTCATCTCGCCGGTCATCGGTTTTACCACGGCGTTTCTCGTTGACATTCTGGTGTCGCACCTTTTCCGCTACTCCCGCCAGAACCGGATGAAAAGGATTTTCCAGCCGCTCCAGGTCGCTGCAAGTCTCTTCCAGGCAGCGGGACACGGGGCAAATGATGGGCAGCATGCAGTGGGAGTAATCACCGCGCTGCTCGTAGCCGGAGGCCTGCTCTCCTCATTCGTCGTCCCCCTGTGGGTAATCGTGCTCTCGGCAGCGGCAATCGCCCTCGGTACAAGTTTCGGGGGATGGAAGGTGATCAACAAGCTGGCAAAGGAGATCACAAAGATCCGTCCATACCAGGGCTTTTGTGCTGCAACATCTGGTGGAGCCGTCCTTGCCATGGTAACCTCATTTGGAATCCCCGTCTCTTCAACCCAGGTCATGAGCGGTTCAATAGTCGGGGTTGGTGCAACCAGGGGTGTGAGAGCAGTCAGGTGGGAGATACCACGCCAGATGATGGAGGCCTGGGTGATCACGATACCGCTTGCATTCATCATCGCCTGGTGCGGGTATATGATTCTGGCAGTAGCAGGCCTCCAGTAATCCCGGGCAGAGGTGGAGAAGGCAGTTGGAATTGCAGAAACGTGATAGGGACGGAAAGGAGGGGGTTATCCCCACGCTCTATGACCAGCGTTCCTGTCTTCTTACAAAAAGGCAGGCTGCAAACCACATCATTCGGCAGGATTCCTCTGAAGGTGATGTTTCAGGACGAATGCTCCCCAGATAGCCAGCGCGGCGAAGAGGGTAAGGAAACTTACCGTCGAGAATCCAAACTTGACGATATACATACTGCTCGTATACCAGGCGACAAGGTCCAGGCGTGCAGGATAGGTAAGGAGCAGCGTGATCACCCCGGCATTCTCGCAGTAATCCGCGATACCAGCAATAATGGGGGTGAGATTCAGCAGGAACCACTGGCTGTCCCTATTCAGCCAGTGTGCAAGAGTCCACGAGATTCCGACCGACAGGAAGAGCATGTAGGTGGCCGGGAAGACCAGGTCGAGCGGTACGATATGCGAAAGATCGAACGCACGCCCGGCATCACCGAGTGTAGAGAGGACCGCATACACGTCATCAGGATCCAGCGTGAAGGTCATATCAAGGATGGTTGCTCCTCCCGTGATGTCCTGCAGCGCTGCGATGCCAAAAGGTCTTCCCTGGATCAGAGCCAGGAATACCAGCCAGAGCATGAGCGACACAAGGAGAATCCTGCCAGTAGAGATATGACAGATGGTGCATGATAACCGCCTGAAGGGGGCGCATCCAGAACCGGACTGTGTTCTCTGCCCGGATCCTCCAGGGGTGTCAGTACCTTCGATCATATCCATTCCTGATCATCTGCGATCAACCCTGCAATAGTGTTTTTTCTCAAATCCCTTTTATCCAGTATTGGACTGGACGTTCACTACACCGGCACCAGAATCTCTGTCAGGATCTCCTCTGGTTTCACTTCCCGCGGATCGTTCGGGTAGATCTCCCGGATGGGGCCTGAAATCTTGAGATGGTGTTGTTCGATCCAGGAGAAGAGAGCAAGATAGGTGGGTTCGCATGTCTCGTAGGGTCCCTTGTGCACGGTCCTGACCATCTTCCCGCCAGGAAGGGTGTATACCTTGATCTCCCCGCTGCCTGATACCTTGCCTGCAACAGGCCAGACGACCTCGACGATAGCAGTACTTTTCTCGTTTGCTTCTTTGACGCATTCCGGGCTGGTCTCGTGGCAGAGGAATGTCGGCATCCCGGCAAATGCAATCTTCTTTTCCATGATATACCCGGCAAGTTTCATGAGGAGTTCGGGGATCAGGGAATAATTGCCTGTCTTTTTGATGCCGACCACCTGCTGGGTTGGAACTTCAACAATTGTTATTTCTTCCATTTCTATCCGGCAAAGACTCGACATTCAGTCTATATAAACATATGAGACATGCAGGGTGAATGTATCAGGGACTGTATTCCATAGACCGATGGGCAGATGCGAATGCAATCGTCGATATTCCTGAATGAATCGGTGTTTTCGCCCAGGAAACCCGGGATGTATTTGAAAGATCTCCTTTTTATCAACCGTTCAGGCATACCAACGACCGGAATTCACAGGATATGAAAAATTTCCAAGGGTATGAAATCAGGTATCTGTCCCGCTCATTTCGAAACCGATTTGAAGATTCAGAGAAACAGAATGTATCTTATCCTATGATAAACGAAGAAAAACACTACTCTGACCGGGAAATCATGAGCAGGTGGGCAATAGTGAGGATGAACCCCGCTATTCACCGCATTTTGAGCACCAGGGGACTGGAAGATTCACGGATAAACGGAATTATCGGTTTTTTTTACGTAGATCATGATGCGGGTATAAGCCTTCGAATCCACGCGTTTTGCCATATTGAACCCGGACAACTGCCGCAGATAGTGGTGAATTTCAAGGACCATGGGGAGGATAATGTCCTTCGCTACGATGAATTCGGAGCATACACGCTCCTGTCGAATGACGATGCCACTGAACTTTCATTCCTCTCGAAGGATGAAACAACTGAACTCTCCTTCCTCGAAGAACAGAGGTGGTGCATCTACCACGAGCCTGAACAGTTACAGGCGATTCGAAGCCGGGTGGATCTCGATCGATTCAGGGCCCCAGGGTTTTTTGATGATGTATCCGTGATCCTGTTCATGGAAGATCAGGAACACATCCCTGAAGTCGTATGGGTCCGCCTGGAAGGAATAGTCGAAGATGGTACCGCATTCCGCGGACAGCTCCTGAATGAACCTGATGCAGACTTTGGTGTGCATGAAGGGGATATGCTCACGGTACGATTCGCAGAACATGAAGATGGTCGCTTCCTGGTTGCAGAAAGAGGATCGGTTGCAAAGCGTGAGTGAGATGTGCACCATTCCTGGAAAACCGGGATCCCCACCCCACCCGCATTCCTTACAACAGGCCAATCAGATTCCCTACGACGGTCTCGAAGTCCTCTCCTGAACACTCTACGGTGATATCAGCATAGAGTTCATAGAGCGGGATCCGCTGGTTATACATCTCACGGAGGCTCTGGCCTGGAAGGAGGACGATCCCGCGGGTTGTGATGTTACTGAGTCTCATTTCCATCTCATCGTATGAGATTTTCAGGTAGACAGCAACCCCGGTTGATTTCAGGTATTCCATCGCATCCCTGCAAAATACCGCACTTCCGCCTGTTGCAATCACCGTATTGTGGGGAGACAGGGATAGGATTGTCTCCTCCTCGATCTTCCTGAATGCATCGGGGCCCTCCCCGTCAAGGATCTCCTGCAGGAGCACGCCGGTCCTCTCCTGAATCGCGATATCGGTATCAATGAAGTGCATTCCAAGCGTTTTCGCGAGGATTACCCCCACCGTGCTCTTCCCGGCGCCGGGAACCCCGATCAGAACGATGTTGTCCAGTGGACCAGCTCCCCCCATGACTGCCCGATGTTCACGTTCGGTTTTCTCACGTCTTGACATCCGGAACCTCCAGAGTCCTATTTGTTCCTCAACGCTTCCCTGATGGTCTCGATAAGGTCGTTGGGATTTGACGGCTTTTCAAGGATATGGTAGATAAAAATATTCCTCTTTTCAAGATCTTCCCTGACCTCGTCAACAGGGAGACTTGAATGGATGATCACCCTGATCTGCTTCAGCTTCGAATCACGGTGAATCCTTGAGAGGAGATCGATTCCGTCCATCCCCGGAAGCTTGATATCAAGGATGATCAGGTCGGGAATGACCCCCTTCTTCAGGGTATCGTAGGCAACTTCTGCAGAGTTTGCCACAAGGGTATTGTGTCGTGCGAAGTACTTGACAAAAAAAGAAAGACTGTCTGCGATCGTTTCATTATCCTCGACGATGAGAACAAGTGCCATTCCATGTCTTCTTTTTTATTGCACGGGATAACCTTTTCGAACCAGGTGATTGAGTTTCATCGTGAATCCAGGAATCCTGGTGATTACGCGATCAAATCGTGTCGTTTTTCCGACGCTGTCCAGGGTCAAGCACACTATTCAGGTATGGCTGGAGAATTTCTTTGAGCGGAAAAAAGGGGCCTCATGCCTGCTGGATCATCTTCATTGCTGCACACGCAGAATTACCGGAGTATCCACTCTTCAAAACCGATCTCCGGACAGAATCACCCTCTGTATCTTTTTCACGGTCCCGCTGCCATGGCGTACATCTGATCCGGAAGGAGCGCAGTCATGGTCTCCGTACTCACCATCCCACACTTGCTGATCTCGATCACGACCTTTGCAAGTACTTCGGCAGATGGCAGTTCAATGAGGGCGACGATATCGTATCGCCCGATGGTGTAGTAGTGGGCAAGAAGCGTTCCCCCGGCTGCTTCTATGATCTTCGCTGCCTTGGTATCCCTATTCTTCGCTTCCCTCATCTTCTCGATAGCCCTGTCGCTCAATTTTCCGAGGATGATAAAGAGTGGCATGATGAGCGGGATAGCTATGTGAATAGATAAAAGTATGCTCACCAGCCATCACCCTTTTTGTGATGGGCATTCGAACTATCGATGAGAAAATCCATGATGACCACCATGTATTACTTTTCCGGGACGGGAAACTCCCTGGCCGTCGCAAAGGGCATCTCACGGGATATTGGAGAATGTGAACTCGTCCCTCTAGGATCCGCCGCGGCTGCCCCGGGGGTGATAGTTCCCGCGGCAGACCGGGTCGGAATAGTCAGTCCCGTGTATTTTGCAGGCCTTCCCTCGATCGTCGCTGATTTCTCCGGTCGTCTCGACCTCTCCGGGGTGAGATATGCCTTTGGAGTCATGACCATGGGAGGATCGGGAGGTTCATCAGCCCTCCGCCAGCTGGATGCCATCCTGAAAGGGGGGCCCGGAACAAGGGGGCTTGATTCCGGCTTCTCGGTCAGAATGCCGGGAAATTACCTGCTCTTATACAATTCCCCGGGAGGAAAGAAGTGTGAAGCCATGCTCCTGGATGCCGACCGCAGTATGCATGAAATCGCAGGGGCAGTCCGGAAAGAGGCAAAAATGACCATCCCCTGGTCGCCTCTCCAATCCATAATCCACCGTATGATGTATCCCAGGTTCGTTGCTGGCGTTCACGAGGCTGACAGATCATTCTCGGTCGATGACCGGTGCACCTCCTGCGGAACCTGTGCAGAGGTCTGTCCCGTGGGGAACATCCGGATGGAAGGCGGCCACCCCACCTGGCTCCACCACTGCGAGCAGTGCTTGGCCTGCATCCATCTCTGCCCGACAGAGGCTATCCAGGCGGGTAAGAAAACCGAAGGGCGGACACGATACCATCACCCCGGAATCGGAATTGAGGACCTCAAGGGACAATCAGGAAAACCTCCCTCAAAGTGACTGTCCGAGGGAGGTATTTTTCCATGTACTTAGGATAGTACCTGCGAGTTGGTAGAACAAGGTTTAACAGAGAACAACAAGAATACGTCACTGTGACAGAATGGAGAGAAAAAAACCCGAATACTGGAAAAATCTGGGCAACGAATTCTTCCAGAAAGGGAGGTATCCTGTCGCAATGCGGTGTTTTATGAAAGCAATACACCTGAATCCCGGGTATGTGGAGGCCTGGAATAACCTGGGTTTCACCTTGAAAAAATTGGGAAGAGATGAAGAGGCCATGCGGTGCAATGAAAAGGTGAAGGAATTAAAAAGGTCCTGGGAACATTGATCGCCGGACCACCGCGTGATTTTTCTTCTCTTTTTTGCCAGTGATTATCTCCTTTTTCCATGCGGGCATGCATACAGGCAAAGACCGCAGACCGCTACACCCTTCTCCTTCTCCATATCCCTGAAGTAACGGTCGCACAGTGAGGCATCGAAGCGGGCTTCCCGGGGCTCGTCCGGATCAAACATCCTGCCGGAAAACGCTTCTTTGGGGCAGATATCGACGCATGCCATGCAGTCCCCGCAGCGTGGCTCCATCGGTACTCCGGTTGGTTCGAGCGGGGCATCGGTGAGCACGGTCACCCACCTGGCACGCGGACCATGATCCGGTGTCACCAGGAGGCAGCTCTTCCCGATCCATCCGAGCCCTGCAAGATGTGCAGCAAGCTTATGCGAGAAGACCGAGCGGATCTCCGGGTCATTCGTTCGTCTCGAGGCAGGGATCGGAAACGCATGATAGCTTCTCCTCTGGAGTTCTTGAGCAACACGGACCGCAATCTGGTCGAGCATCTGGTTGAGGACCTCGTAGCCGTTATGCCGGTAGATGATGGCCCCCTCGGCATCGCCATCAGGTATAAGATCAACGAGGTCGTCAAGGATTCGCATGCCTATCGAAATAGCAAGGGGATACCGGGCGATCCGCTCTCCCCCCTGGCGTAGGATGAAATCCCGGGCAGTGCCGAGATCTGCCACTCCATAGTAATCGGCGCCAAGGGAACGAGAGAGAGAACGGATGCGGATGTCGAGTTCCGGAGACATGATAGTGGAATGTAACCTGGCAGGGATTTGTCAGTATCGGAGTGTCCTTCGATTCAGGGACATGAACACCACACATCACATCCATCGTGCCCCGTTGATCCCGGTTAAATATAATGGAGCCCATATTTCCGTGCACGGCATACGGAATGGCTTATGATGAAAACAAGGGATATTGTGAAAAAACTCTGGGACGAAACAGGACGTGGGAACCTCGCGATCTGGGACGATGGCACCATCACGGTGGTGCCGAAAGACTATCCTGGAGAATCCGGCGGGAAAAAACCGGTGGCTATCCTCAAGCCCATCGTCCTTGTGAACAAGTACGATTTTCTCGACTTTGCGCTCGCTGATGAAGAACTGCTCACCACAATCGAGGATGCCATCCGTGCGGGCGGTGGCCAGGTGACAAGGGACTGAAGAATTAACGCTATAAGAAATCCTTTTCTTCCATGCCTTCTTCAATACGGTTTCTCCCACCCGGTCATACCTGGCTCCTTTGAGGGGTGTGTGCAGGTACTTCTGCAGGCTCAACGGTGTGACCGAACGATCACCAGAGTCTCCCGCGGAATAATCCCCTGTGCGAATCCGCTCACCTTTTTTATATGAAATTTGCATCCGCGATTTTCATTATGAATTTCTTATTTCTCGATGGGGATTATGTGATTTTAATACGGCGTTATTTCCGGATTCCTAACAACATCGGGCGACCTTTCACAACGGTTATGTGGGAGGATAGGGAACTAATAAGGAGGCAGGCTTTCAATTGCATTCCACATTCCTGTTTTTCCTGGCGGTATTGCCTATATTGGTCATATTTACCGGAATCGTGTTCCTGAAACGATCGGGTATCCTGATGGCAGTGACCGGGTGGATCATCACCATGATAATGGCGATTGCATTCTTCAACACCTCGCCTGCAATTGCGCTGTATGCAACGCTCGCCGGGATCCTCGCATCCTTTGGAATCTCCCTGATGGTCCTCTTCACGATCCTGCAGGTTACAATGATGGACCTTACAGGAGCAATACAGATCATCTCGAACAAAATCAGGTCAATTGCCGCGGAGCGGTACGAACAGATCATGATTCTGAACGTCGGGTTTGGGTCCTTCCTCGTCTCGATCGGGGCAACCCCGGTTACGATGCTTCCCCCTATCATGATGGCACTAGGGTTCTCCCCCCTTGCATCCGTGGCACTCCCTTGTCTCGGGTATGATCCACTCACCTCCTTCTCTCTCCTTGCGGTCCCGATCACGCTCCCTGCCGCGGTATTCGGGTTTGATGCAGTCATCATGGGGACCCAGGTGGCACTCTTTCTCCCCATTATCTCCACAGGTCTCTCGCTCGGGATGCTTTGGGTTGCAGATGGCATCAGTGGTATACAAAAGGGCTGGATCCCTGCAGTCCTCGCAGGAACCTCCCTTGGTATCTCCTCCATTGCATTCGTGAATATTCTCCCCTCATCCGCAATCGGGCTTGTGGGTGTATTCTCCGGGCTCGTAACGATAATTATCCTCTTCCTGTACCGGATGCTGAAGGGAGACCGGGTTAGGCGGGAGATCGGTGAGACAGAAAAGTCCCGGCCGAACGCTCCCAATCCCTCTCTGATGCCGCTCTGGAAGGCTGTTCTGCCCTGGGTTCTTCTCGTGATCCTTGTCGTGATCATCAGCATCCCGCATATCCAGTCAGGTCTCTACAACCTGCTCGGGGAGTTGCAGGTCATTCACATCGTCGCAAACAAGGTTGTTGACCTGAAACTCATGAACCAGGCGTATTTCTGGGTTGTAGTGAGCACCCTTCTTGCTGCGCCTTTCCTGGTCAGGTCAAGGGACGAGGGAACAAAGATCCTCCGTCTCTGGATGAAACGTGCCTGGGCCCCGACGATTGCAACCGCATTCTTCTTCGCAATCGCGTATGTGATGGACTGGTCAGGCCAGACAGTCATCAACAACACCCTTATGCTGGGTCCGGGTGCTGCCGAACTTAACATGAATGCTGTCATTGGGCTGACCCTTGCAATGACCTTCGGGATCGCATTCCCTGTAATTAGCCCACTCCTCGGCGTATTCGGAGCTTTTGTCTCTGGGAGCGAGACATCATCGAATGTAATGTTTTATGGGATTCTTCAGAAAGCAACCGCCGCCCTTTCGCTCGACTTCACGAAAGTGTATGCAGCTCACATGGTGGCAGGGGGGATTGCATCAGGGATAGCCCCGGCCAAGATCATCAATGCAGCTGCGGTCATAGACCATTCCGCGATCGAAGGGGATGTGATAAAGAAATCAGCCGTGGTAGTGATATCTCTCGCCCTCCTGACGTCAGCTCTCCTCATCTTGTTCCTGGTCCTGAATCTCTCCGGGTGATACGGGGAGATCCACTGTCCGGCAAGTCTTTTTCTAATCGTTGTATTTTGCATAGAGCCGGTGGGCAACGAACTGGAAGATACTAAAGAAGACCACGAGCATCACCACATCAAAAAGAGGGAAAAAGAATGCCGTATGCCCGTAGGCCGCCTGGATCAGGTCATTGCCATACGTGAGCGGGGAGAGGTACGCAATCCACGCTCCTAGAGGCGGCATGGCATCGAGGGGTATGAATGTCCCGGAGACGAAGATGAGCGGAAGGCGAACGAGGTTGAGCATTGACATGATATCCCCGGGGCTCTCGGTCGGATACGCAGCAAAAAGGGTCCCCATTGTCGAGAACACTATTGCTGTAAGGAGCATTCCGACTATCAAGGCGAGTGGGAAGACGATGGTCGTTTTGAATGCAATGATTCCAACGATGAGCGGAACAAGTGCGATCCCGATACTGTAGAGAAAACCACTCAGGCTCTCACCTATAACGATTGCATGGAGAGAGACCGGGGCCGAGAGCAACCGCTCAAAGGTCTTCGTTCTCCTCTCGATGGGGATGGAGACCGGCTCGATTGTTGAAGAAGAGAAGAGGAGTGTCACTGAGATGAGACCGGGGATCAGGTAGCCGAGCGGAACGTTCTTTCCCGCTGCAAACGCGAGGAACATGAAGAGGGGGAAGAGGAGACCAGAGACGATGATATTCGGCTTTAAGTAGTAGATAATCATGTCCTTCTTTGCGATCGCCCACGCTGCGACCGCTTCGGCGGTGAGCTGGTCTTTGTCGAACTCGGCATTCATGGGAATCCGCCTTCCCTGTTCCGCCGCTCGATTCCGGTAAGCCGGATGAAGACATCCTCGAGCGTCGGCCCGAGGGTGGTCGCGCTGACCACACGGTTCTGGTGGGAATCCGCATACAACATGATTTCCCTTAAGAGCGCCCCGGGATCCTCTGTGTAGAGCCTGACCTTATCTCCGACCTTCCGGACTTCACTCACCATGGGGAGATTCTCCATGTCATCGAGTATCTTTGCGCTACCCTGCTCGAATGCCACCTCAACCGACTGGACGCTCTGGATGGTCTTTTTCAAACGCTCCGGTGAATCGATGGCGGCAATCCGGCCTCTGTTGATGATGGCAACGCGGTCACAGGCCAGGTTTGCTTCCTCGATATTATGAGTGGTCAGAAACACCGTCACCCCCTTCTCGGTCAGGGTCTGGAGCACATCCCTGATGATCAGGTTGCTCTGGACATCGAGGCCCGATGTCGGTTCGTCAAGGAAGAGGAGGCGTGGATCGTTGATCAGCCCCATCGCAAGGGTAAGACGGCGTTTCATCCCCTTCGAAAATCCCTTGACCCGGCTTGCACGCCGGTCCCAGAGGCCGAAGATCTCGAGAAGTTCTTTTCCGCGTTCCTCGCGATCTTGCTTCCCGACATGATAGAGCTCCCCGGCGAACATCATGTTCTGCCATGCGGTGATGTCATCGTAGATGTTCGAGGTCTCATACACGATGCCCATCTGCTTCCGGGCCCTGATGGTATCCCTGACGATATCTCTCCCGAAGATGGAGGCAGATCCTCCTGTCGGGGTCGTAATTCCGGTCAGGATACGGATTGTGGTGGTCTTGCCGGCGCCGTTCGGCCCGAGGTAACCGAAGACTTCGCCTGTTTCAACGGAAAAACTGACGTGGTCGAGAGCGAGGATCTCACCAAACCTCTTCTCTAAATCGGTCACCTCGATGGCATGCATGGAACAATCTCTTATGAAATACTTCCCAGTGTCAGTGATAAGAGAATGGACAAGATAAGAGTTTCACAGCGGGGATACTAGGAAGAGGAACATGCCGTAGATGAAGAGACCCCAATTTAAATCAAAAGGGATGAGAAATGAATTCTGGATCAGGCCTCTCTCACCCGACCACAGGGAGGCCCGGGCAATTGCAGTCGCTCACAAGGCCCGCGTCCATTCCCCTTTTAAACCACGAGACTCGCTGAGCCGAGGACCCATGGGTGAAGCTGTCCGGCACGACGTATCCCTGGTACTGCATCTGGAGCGTGTCATCACCGACAGCACTTGCCGCGTTCATGGCTTCCTCGAGATCGCCTGATTCAAGGATCAGGTCATTGTACATGGCCTGCTTGGCCCATACACCGGCATAGCAGTCGGCCTGGAGCTCGAGTGCCACAGAGAGCTCGTTTGCATCTGCCTCGGAGAGGGAGCGTGTTTTCCTGTCAACGTACTCAATGGTCCCGAGGAGATTCTGAACGTGGTGCCCGATCTCGTGGGATATCACATAAGCCTGGGCGAAATCGCCGGGTGCGTGGTACTCTTGCTGCAGTGCATAAAAGAAATCGAGGTCGAGGTAAACCTTCTCATCAGCGGGGCAGTAGAATGGCCCCACTGCTGCGCTTGCCTGTCCACATGCTGAATCAACGTATCCAGTGTAGAGGACAAGTTTTGGTTCACGGTAGGTCTTCCCAAGTTGGTCCTCGAAGATCGTGGCCCAAGTGGTCTCCGTATCGCCAAGTACGAGTGCCACGTTGTCCGCAAGCTCATCCTGTTGTACGCTGGTGAGCTGGGACTGGTATCCGGACGAATCCGAGGTATAGTCAGTTCCACCGATGATCTGTCCAGGGTCGACACCCATGGCCACCGCAAGGACAAGGACCAGGATGAGTCCGAGTCCCCCGATTCCAGTCGCTTTGCCCCCTGGAATCCCCGAAGATCTCCCCATGGAAATTCCCGAGGATCTCCGGTCCTCAATATTGGTACTCCGTCGCTCTGTCCGCCACCTCATATCTCAAGAACCCCCAATGAAATCACTGTCATGAATCCTGTAACTTCCTTCATGTTCCTGTCATGCTGGAAAGTCCCGTATTCGTTGCTGAAATTCTCCCCAGAATCCATCACACATGATCCCGTACCTTTCGAATGTGGAGGGTTCGGAAAAATACTTTCCGGAACAGTCATGGTGATCCTGATCATGGTATTGGTCAGACGCAGCCAGAACCTGTGAAAGACTACATGCCGGGGATATCAACGTTGATGGTGGCAAAAAACAATGCATGTGTGGAAAAACCTCACCAGTCCTTCTTCATCGCCTCTGCTTTCAATTTCTTCGGCATCAGTTCGATTGCATACCGGAGCGCTGTCCGGGGCATCTCCTTCTTGTGCGCAAGGACAAACGAGAATACATCATCAGTATGTTTCCGGCTTGCTTCCTTGAGGAGCCACCCGTATCCTTTCTGAACCATATCGTCGCTGTCGGTCAGCAGAAGGGTGGCGATCTCCAGTGATTCATCGAGGAACCTGCCGTGTTTTGCCGGGATGATGAGGGAGACCGCGGCTGCCCTCCTCATCCAGCGGTTCTCCGACTTCGTCCATCGTTTCAGCTCATCTATATATTCTGGATACGTATCGATGAAGTCGCCCATAGTATGGTTGCAGAATCCGTCGCAGGATGCCCAGTTGGTAATGTAAGTATCGATCCACTGCCGGAACACTGCAATATCCTCTCGTTCATACCGTCCTGAGAGGCGGTAAGTCCACTCAGACACGATGAAGGACTCCTCCATGTATCCAGAGCGGTAGAGTTCCTCGCAGAGTGCGAAGATCTCCTGTTTGTCACGCAACTTGATCTCCTTCCAGTAGGTCTTTGCTATTGCAATGACCGTTGCCGTTCTCATCCCGTAGCATGAAATAGGCTCCTTGAAAAATCGCTGCGAGGTCTTTTGAATCTCGGGGTCGGCGTGGTTGTTGAGTTCCTGGCGGATGCTCTCGATGACAGGATCCATGCCTCAACTATGAATCGGGATGAGGAATAAGGAATGTGGCATGCAGGGGGCGAATATATATGTAGGGGATATGTTGGTGATCTCAAACCACAGACCGGTCT
Organism: Methanolinea sp.; assembly: GCA_018262855.1. Taxonomy (GTDB): domain Archaea; phylum Halobacteriota; class Methanomicrobia; order Methanomicrobiales; family Methanospirillaceae; genus Methanolinea_A. The sequence continues at coordinate 131,614 of JADFDO010000004.1, forward strand.
CTAGATTCGGGAAAATATGGAAAATGCCAAGAAACTGGCAGGGAGCCAATCCGGGTCCAGTCAGGGACGCTGGGGCCCTCTGCTTCAGGATAACCCCTTTGCAGGGAATCTGTACATACCTTCGGGAACGATAATCTCGAACCGTGCACCTTTTCCGGTCTCGCCGGTCTCCCTTATGGAAATCCCGGTAATGGAGAGGATCTCCCGCACGAGGAACAATCCAAATCCTTCCTTATTCAAGAATTGCCGTTCGAATATCCTTTCTTTGTCTTCCGGAGGAATGCCAGGACCGTTATCCTCCACAAAAACAGTGATGCCGTCACTCTCTTTACGATATTTCAGGGTGACCATGTCAGCCCCGCCACCGTGCTGGATGACGTTTTTCATCAGCTCGTAAAAAACATTTTCGAGCAGAGGATCCGCATATATCTCAAGGCCATCGAGTTTCACCGTTCGTGAAATTCTGGTGAAATCCAGGTGGGAGATCGCATAAAGAAATACCGAATTTACATCCTGCCATTTTGGCTCGTTGATCCCAAGCTGCTGGTAATTTTTCGCAAACCGGAGCGAATTCTCGATCGAATCCAGGGTTTCCTGTCCTTTTTGTAGATATGCATGCCCAGTCTCGCTGCATCCTGCATCTTTCGCAAGATCAAGTAATCCATTCAATGAAAAGATACCGTTCTGGAGTTCCTGGAACGTAAGGGTATTCAGGAGGGTCAGCTTTTTCCTTGCCTGGGTAAGAGTCTGCTGGGTCTTCCCGAGCTCATCATAATTCGATCGAAGCTCTTCTCCAATGGCTGCCATCTCCTCGTACGCTGCCTGAAGCTCCTCGTTCTTTCGTACCAGTTCCTTCTCAGCCTGCGCCCGGCTGGCTATCTCAGAACGCAGGTCTTCATTCTGCCGGGAGATCTCGGCGGTTTTCTTCTGGACTTCTCTCTTCAGCACCACACTCATAACCACAAAAAGGATGATCAGGACGATTGCAAGCCCGAGGCCCCACCAGAGATAATACGGCATGGTCCAGTGTGCTTCCATGCCAAACCATTTCTGCATTGTCTGGCTGTAATACGAAGAGGGATCGCTCTTACCGGCGGCCAGATAGCGATCGGTTGCCGCCAGGATATCCTGGTTCTTTCCTTTCGAAACCGCAAATCCGAGTGCGGTGGGATTGAAGAGAATATTTGTTTCCACGAGGTTGTATTTATTTGCAGATTCCTTGCCTGCAATATTAAATGCCACAACGGCATCTGCGTGTTCCGCGGAAGCACCGGCAAAAAGCTCGTCAAGCGTATTGAATTCGACATACAGGGGATTGATATCGAATTTTCTCGCATAATCCCGGAATGCGATTGCATTGATATCACCTTTGAGTACTGCAACGCGTTTGCCGTCGAGGTCAAGAATTGTATTCATCCCTGATTCGGGAGGTGCATAGACCTGCGACCATACCGAGATCGCCGGTTCATGACTGAAATCATAGAAGTTCTCGCGTTCTGGTGTCGAAGTCACCGACATCAGGAGATCGACCTGGCCTGAGGAGAGGCGTTCCCAGCTCTCCGAAAGTGTGCCGGGAACCCATATGAGGTTCCACCCCTCCTTTGAGGCGACATCCTGAATCAGATCAACAAAGAGCCCTGCTGGTTTTCCCTGAGAATCAGTGTAGACCGAAGGAGGAATTTGCTGGAGTGCCACCCTGACATCTCGTCCGGCAGCCGCAGGCTGTAAGAGTGAGAGCGCAAGAAATGCAAGAAATGCTAGCAGAATGATTCTTCTAGCGCTAGGAGATGTTTTTCCAGAAAGAACTGAAGGAATCTTCATAACCAGACCATGCCATCCATGAACGTATCCTCATGAACGGATTTTAGCATGCTCCCCTAATTTTCCCCATCTTTGGCGGTAAAGATATTATACATATCTTTTAAGGAACCGTCCAGGAAATTTTTCGCGTTAAGATCGTATAGTGAAAGATCCCTGTTCCAGGAGATTCTGTGTCGTAATATCTTCCCTATATACTGTCTGATAGGGAAAAACGGACCGGGCGATGACATCCAGCGATCGATAACTCTGAAATCCTGGCAAGGTACTTTCTGGGACGAGGAGAAACTACGAAATGATCCTTTTGGTCATTTCTTCTTTTTCTTCTTCTTTTTTTCCGGCTTCGCAGGGCATTCCGATATGGATTCCCCTTCAGCCCCTAGATATTGTGCCCCCCAGGTGCAGAGCGCCTCAAGTATAGGGATCAGGGTCTTTCCAAAGCCCGTGATTGCATACTCCACGCGGGGTGGTACCTCTGGATACACAGTCCGCTGGATCACTCCGTCCTCTTCAAGTTCCCGAAGCTGCTTGGTGAGCATCTTCGTGTTCACACCGGGAAGCTCTTTCAGCAGCTCGTTGAACCGCAGCACCCTGTCACCGAGTGCCCAGAGGATGAGTGGTTTCCATTTTCCCCCAATCACTTCGAGTGCCGCTTCGACAGGGCAGTGGAAGGTTTTCCCGTTCTTGGTGTAGTCCATAGTAACCAAAAGGAAAGTATATTTCCTTTTTGACTGTATTATCTATATATTCAGTTAGTGAAGATTTAATACTAATGGTTCAAATCCCCCTTGCAGGTGGATAGAATCTATTTGCCTGGAAAGGGTTTTGCGTCAGAGTACCCTGCGTATGCAGTATTCGAGGAACATCGTATGGAGAAACAACAGATCGGACAGAACTTCTTCATTCCCATGCCTGTCGTACTGGTTGGGACTCAGATTGACAAGAAAGCCAACTTCATGGCCGTCGGATGGTGCACGCGGGCAAATGCGAATCCCCCAATGATTGCCTGCGGCATAGGAAGCTACCATCATACCCCGAAAGGAATAGAAAAAACCGGCACCTTCTCGGTGAATATTCCATCCTCTGATATGGTTGAAAAAACGGATTACTGCGGCCTTGTTTCTGGTAAGAACACCGACAAGTCCCGTGTCTTTGATGTCTTTTACGGATCGCTCAACACGGCACCGATGATCAGGGAATGCCCGGTGACAATCGAATGCCGGCTCGTGAAGACTGTCCCGCTCCCGACCAATATCCTGTTCATAGGGGAGATCGCGGGAGTCTATGCGGATGGCAGGGTTGTAAAGGATGGAAAACCCGATTTCCAGGCGATCGATCCCCTGTTCCTGACAATGCCAGACAACCGGTACTGGATGCTCGGGAGGCATGCAGGGGACGCGTGGAGTGCCGGCAAGAAACTGGTTGAACAATCGCGAACTTCCGGACCAGAGGGGCATTGAGCGATGGCGATCATCCTTGTTGACCAGGACCTCTGCACCCGGTGCGGGATATGCTCGAACATCTGCCCCAGCAGGATCATTGATCCTGCGGATGAAAACACCCTGCCAGCGGTGAACGATGTAAAGGCAGGAATGTGTATGCAGTGCGGCCATTGCGAAGCGTTCTGCCCTTCGCAGGCGCTCCTCCTGAACATCCGTCCGGATGAGAGGATCGCTATCCCGGCCGGTGCAGGTGCCATCTCCCCCGGAGATCTTGGATACTACCTGAAAAAACGCCGTTCCATCCGGCATTACAAGGCAGATCCCGTGCCAGGGGAGATAATTGGAGAAGTGCTTGATATCGCAAGGTACGCAGCCTCAGGGGGAAACGGGCAGCCGGTGGAATGGATCGTCGTCCATGATCCAAAGAAGGTCAGACGGATCGCGGGACTCACCATAGACTGGATGAGGTCGCTTGTGAACTCAAGTCACCCGATGAGCGGATACTTTCCCGGGTTGATCGGGGCCTGGGATGCCGGGCATGACGTCATCTGCCGGGGTGCCCCGCATCTGGTAATCGCCCATATCCCGGATTCTCACCCGGTTGCCTCCATCGATGCCATCATAGCGCTCACTCACTTCGATATCGTGGCTCCCGCATTCGGGATAGGCACCTGCTGGGCGGGATTTGTGGCGGGTGCGGCATCGGAGTATGCACCGCTCCTGGGCGAGATGGGAATTCCAAAAGGCCGAAAAGTTGCATATGCGATGATGTTCGGCTATCCCCAGTATACAATCCATGGCATTCCCAGGCGGAAACCTCTCGCGGTCACCTGGCAGTGATCCCTTCAAAATCCCATTTTTTTAAACCCAACGCTCTGCATCGTACAATCGGATTCGCTGGAAACGGTAGGGAAATAACATTTCTGAATGGGATATTTCCTTCACAAATTGTGACCTTGTCCCCGGAAATCCAGACTTTTATTTTATTGGAATTGAATGCCCCGGGGCATGATATTTAATCATGGTGCTTGGTGGGAGACAGACCACATAGGAATAAATCCCAGCCCCCATAATTACACTCATGCACAAAAAAGTGATGGGATTCATCGTCCTTTCATGTATATTCATCCTCTCGGCCGGGTGTGTATCTGCACCACAGGAATCTCCCTCTTCTCAGGCAGCAGTCACCCATAAGGCGGTCACACCACACTACATCGTTGGAGTGGATGCCAATTTTCCCCCCTTTGCCAGTCAGGACCGGAATGGTAATATTACCGGTTTTGATATCGACGCTCTCCGCTGGATAGCAGGGAAGGAGGGATTCGAGGTTGAATTCGTGTCCGTTCCCTGGGATCAGGCTATCCCGCTCCTCGAAGCAGGAAATATCGATCTCATCGCATCGGGAATGATGGTGAACAACGAACGGCGGGAGCGTGTGAATTTTTCGCAGCCATACTACACCGTGAGTCTGGGTGTCGCGATAAGGACTGGATCAGGAATTGTCATTCAGGACATCTATGACGGCAGGATCAGGGTAGGTGCACAGGCCGGATCGACCGATGCCGCCTGGGTCGTCGAGAACCTGATAAAGACCGGGAAGATGCCGGCATCGAATCTTTCTCTGTATCCGGATATTACAAACCTGACCAGAAACCTTGAAGAAGGAAATGTCGATGCTGCCATCATCCAGTCACCAACCCTTCAACAGGATATCGCAGGGAGACCGCTTGTGGTCATCGGGACGATCCTGTCAGACCAGAAGATTGCGTATGCCGTAAGAAAGTCCGATCCGGAACTGCTTGCCAGAATTGATGAAGGACTCTCGCAGTTGATGAAGGATCCCCTCTGGGATCAGCTGAAACAACAATATGGCCTGGAATAAAAGCCTGTCATTCTCTTTTTTTGGAATCCTAAGGGAAGAACGTTGTACGAAAGCCCTTATGATATCGATATCGTGGATATCGGTGGCACGGAACGTAATTCCAGACATGTTCCATGGATTGTAGGATTTGAGAAGAGAAAAAAGGGGGACTGAAAGGTACCTAAGCCTCTTACTTTTTCTTCATGCGTAACCCTTCTCGGCCAGATCTCTGACCTTGGCATTCGTTTCTTCGAATCTTTGCCTTGTCTGTTCAATCGTCCGCGAGAGGAACGGTACAAGGATGCCGGAAAAATTCTCGCACTGTTGAAGCAGGGAAGAACGTGGTGAATTTTCACTGATCTCAACACTGTGTTCGCCATCGAACAGTCCCGGGAGAAGGAGATACCCTTTCCATCGTATCGTGCGAGGGGATTCTGCTGTGAGGAGTTTTATAGTCAGGGAGACGCTTCTCCCGCCACTGCTCATTTTGACTCTGAAGGGTTCATCGATCCTCTGTTCGCGTATGGCATTCCTGATTTCCTGGGGGATTGCTCCCGAAGCCATCAGGGCTGCCCATACATGTGCAGGTGATGCGTCGATGAAAATCCTCGTGTGAATGCTTCGCATGGAATGTGTTCCTGTATCGGGTTTGCACCAGAGAGTAAAAAATGCCCTCCTGGATTCTACCGGAAAAATTCTTCATTTTCTCAGATAACAAATGGATGTGAGGTTGGATTCATATCCGTCGCAGAATTTTTAGGCCATTATCCTGGCACCTGACCAAACCCCCCACCCCGTGAAGGAGAATTATCACAGGTAATTCACAAAAGGTGGCTGAAATGGCATGGGGGAAGCTCATTTCTACCCGTATCCCAGAAAAAAATATGAATCTTAAAAATCTTTTATAATCCAATCTTTTCAAAATTTATTTTAATAAAGTAGGTTTTTATTTTTCCGATCGCGGAATGTCACCTCCATCAAAACCCAATTCACCATATTTAAATATGTGCATAGGGATAAGAATGAAGGAAGGGGTGATGCAATTATTTATCGATTTAGGATTTTCGTAGTTTTACTGCTGGCGCTGATGGTGTGTTCCATTGTGCTTGCAGATCATGCACCGACACAAACACCTGAGACCCAAGGGCTGGACACATTTACGAATGTTGTTGTGGCAGGTATCTCGACCGAGAGCGAAGAGATTGTCTGGCAGGAATCAAGCCGGGCGTTGAACGACCCGCCACTCTCAATGCCTGACACAGTTCATATAACTGGAGCTTTCATCACATGGACCCACTTTCCAGGATTCCTCGCAGCCAGACCCGGTGAAACCCAGTATACCGTAAGCTATTCAGAAGAGACATTGGCTGAACAGGGTTTTACAAACTATCTCAAACAAAATTCTCTGGATACCAGAAATCAGCCAGCCAATCAGGATAACCTTGAAACTGATAAGGTGGTCGCGTTTGAAGGATCAATAACCGGAAGAATGACTTCTTCAGAGAGCATACTCGTTGATGGTGCAGGTCAGGTTGATATTTCAGAAGACAAATTCCTCTGTCCTTTTGCATCTGGTGACCAGCATCTGATAGCCCCCTACTGTAATATTGTCCAGATGGGATCGTCAGTGAATATTCAGGATGGACTCCTGCATACCTCATCAGGTGAGAGATCAATTACATCGACTGCCGATGTGCCCGTAGAAGCCGAATACCACATACAGCTTTCCGGGATTGGCCAATCGGCTGCAACAGGAAGTGCGAATGCCTACATGCAATCGCATTTCCAGGAAGGTCGGATGATTCTCACTGACCATGAAGACCTAGGGCCGGGATTCTATCTTGAAATCTACAGGCTTGGCCAGGCAGTTGACATCATCTATAACGAGGAGACCCGGGCAACGGGGGAGATCTCCTATTTCAAAAAGGATATGCAGTATGAATCAGGGATAAGGAGGACATCGTAAAAGATGCCTATTCTTATTCAGTTCCGACGAATGAATCAGGGGATTGGATGAAGATTATTCGAAATTTGGGGGAAAAACCAATGAGTGTTCCAAGAATGGCATTCTTATCGGCCATCTGTGTCATATGCATCTTCACTGGCACGGTTTCAGCCGAAGTTTATGATTTTGGATACAATTATGACAACGGGCAATACATAGGCCAGATCTCGCTGAATGAAGACGGTACCGTGAATAGCGTTGTAGTTGCCGGGATTGCCAACGGGGGCATGGAGGTCTGTCAAGGTACCTACGAATCTGAGGAGGGTGTCATCACCGGGCAGATGGGAGATATGGGGGGGGATTCCGGTTTCGCTGCCACGAAAGTGAATGACGGGAACGGAAATTCTGCTGGTAGTTTTGCATCATTTACCGAAGGCTCGATGTACTTTGGCCAGGTTAGCGGTTTCGGTGATGCTGGTGTAGGTTCTACTGAGTCATTTGCGGTTGAGGGCGTTCCTACAGAGGTGGAAGAGTCAATGGTCTTTTCCGGACAAGTGGTCGGATCCTCTGATTTCTCAACCATTAATGCGTTATCCTATTCACATCTTGCAGATGGATCGTCCGCCGCGGTATATGCCCAGGCCCAGGGGACTGGCCAGCAGTATAACCTTGCCTCACAGGAAGCTTTTTCAGGATCTGATGAAGGCATAGGAAGCCTCTTTGGAGTTCTACAGGTTGCCTATGCACCATTTCATACCGGGTTCAAATCATATGGTGAGACAGAATCACCTTCACCCATATTCGCGGACTGGAGCTTCGCAATTGCACGGGAATGGGTAGCAATGGTCAATGTCGAATCCGGCTCAGCAAGTGCATATGCTGTCGATCCTAATGGAAATTCTGCCACGCTGGAAACGTATGTCCAGGAAGGGACCATTATTGCGAATGATATCGAGGGCAGAGCAGGCCAGAGATCAATGTACCTTCCTACATACGAGGATATTCCTGAATATGGGGAAATCGACATTGAAGAAAACGGTCTTACATCAAAAGCGGTCGCAAAGCACGACTGGATATTTGTCTACGGAGAGTCAGGAGGAATTCTCCTTGATACCGAGAATTCTATCGGGAGCAGTGCATTCGTACATGCTGAATTTTCCAGCGATGAAGGAGGATACATACGTTCAGGATATGATTTCCCATCAAAGGCTGTTGCCGGGCAGTCTGAAAATTATTACAAAGTTCTGGCAAAGGATAATCCATATGCGAGCCTAAATGGCGATGGAAGTTATCTTCTTGAAACAGGTACTTCAGATGCATCTGGTATGAATTCAGATTATGCATCGAGAATAGATAAAACGGATAAACGTTTTATTGCCAAATCGGTTGGGATTACAGAAACAGATCCACCATATGACGATTATCGGAGCAGAATTTGGAAACCATGAAATAGTGAAAATGAATTTTTACTTTTTTTTATACAACTCGAATAATGGAAAAAATTGAGAAAAATTTTACCCACGAACGTATTTCTTCATAACCATAAAACATTATCTTTAGTATACTCATGCTAGAATGTACGAGTCGCTGGCTCCTGGTGCTCGTGTTTGTATGCGGACTCCTGGCAGGATTCGGCCTTTATTCTCTGGTGGTTCCTGGCCAGTATACATCCGGAAAAGTGATCATCGAGACAAACGGTGCTCCGAAACCCATCGGGCCGTATCACCAGGCGGTTCGAGATGGAGACCTTGTGTTCCTCTCAGGCCAGATCGGGCTTGATCCCGCAACCGGAAACCTTTCCGCGACCGTCGAGGAGCAGACAAGAAGGGTGATGGAAAACCAGAAAGCAGTCCTCAAAGAGGCCGGTCTCGATTTTTCAGATGTGGTCCAGGCACGGATCTACCTTACCAACATGTCAGACTGGAATACGATCAATGGGATATACGGTGAGTACTTTCATCAAACGTACCCTGCCCGGGCAACCGTGATGGTTGCAGGTCTGCCAAAGGATGCGAAGGTCGAGATCGAGATGATCGCAATTGCCCGCTGATGGCAAAGAAGAGCGGGAGTTGAGGTAAGTTGGAAATAAATATTGTTCATCGAGGTTTTTTCCCGTACCGAGCCTGCTCGATCGCCCGCTTCAGTTCCTCCGCCTCATCGGTGCCGATACGGAACATCTTCCCGGAGAAGAGCGTGATCTCGACTGCCTTGAGGCCGGCAATGTTATAGAGCGGACCAGTGGGTGTCCACCGGATACCCCAGCCATAGTACCAATGGTTGGTGACCGTTGTGACCGATGCGATCTCTGAGATCGGCCAGCTCTTCCTGATCAGGCGGATTGGCCCAAACCATAACCGCAGAGCATCCTGCTGCACCGATACTGTCAGGGTGGAGAACATCGCAAGCGCGAGGATCATAATCCCGGCCACAATGACCGTGATCCAGACGGGACCGAAGACGATCATGGATGCAATGATGATCAGGATCACAGCGGTGACCGCCGCGATGATAAGGGTCCCTCGCTGGGTATGCTCATACTCCCATCCCCATGGTTTTCCTGACCGGTCGGATCCCGCAGGTCCCTGGTTCTTCACCAGTCGATCACTCGCACCAAAAGCAGACTGGGCATTGGCACGGGTCTTGATCGCCATCCGATTTTCATTCGGACACCACCCAATCTGCTTTCTTATAAAATCGAGAAGGAGTGTCATACAGATCTCCCCAGCATTCCTGCTATCTCTTCAGGATTTTCTGTGTACATAACTACAACTTTCCTCGTTCCTGTCGTGATGAAGAGATAGCGGGGATAGCGGGATCGGATGCGGGAACGGTAGTAGCTCACGAGGAATAACAGGACAATGCAAAGATAAAAACCAAGGGATGTTATGAACGAGGAAGAGGCGATCTCGCCCGACACGAACTGCATGTATTCATACGAGAGGATATATGCTGTAGAGACCGGGATCAGGAATAAGAACAGTATCCCCTGGAGCCAGGCAGGCATGGGAGGCCTATTGTCCCTTATCTCCACTGAATCAATCTCCTCTTTTTGAATCACGACCGGCCAGGACAGAGCCCTGCGGATCACGAGGGTGCCCCGGGTAATTTCCAGTCTTGCTCCCCTGAGGTCCCTGGCGAGGATCACAAGTACGACCGGGAGAAGGAGACCGCACATCAGGATGCCGGACGTAACACGAAACGTCGCGAACGGGAGAATGAGAGAGAAGATCACTACGATGCTGATGGCTCCGGCGACCAGGCCAACAAAAATCGGCAGGGAAATCCCGGTCCTGCCGTAATCGATGAGAATCCCGTCATTTATAAATGTATCTTCTGTCGGCAGAGGATTGAATTCAAGACCGTCCCATGGAGTACGGTTCCTTACGTGGGCCATCCTGTAACCGTTCGGGCACCACCCCATATACTTCCTGAATGAATCAATAAAGGGCATGGTTGATTGCCTCCGCAAGTGTTACCGGTTCATCGGTACCGATCCGGATCTTCTTCCCGTTCATGAACACGATCTCCACCGCATTAGGCCCGGCCACATTATACAGCCACCCGTGCGGTGTCCATCGTATTCCCCACCCGTACCACCATAAATTTTTCACCACTTGACACCCCACAATCTTTGCGAGCAGGAATTTCCTGTGCCAGACCTTCATCCCGAACCAGAACTCAAGCAGATCACCGGAGATTGCGACGGTGAGTGATGAGAAGAGTGCATTGACGAGTGCAAGGAGGGCGAGAATCATGAAAACCGGTATGAGTAGTACGGGCACCACTCCAATCATGACCGCAGAGAAGATAACGAGAGCATATATGGCAAGAAGGTAGGTTGTCTTTCTCCCACCTGCGAGATTCGGCTGGGTGTGATAATACCGGTATTGAATGGTACCAACCCCGGGAACCGGTACCTGATTGCCTGGAATAGACAAGTTTGATACGTGTATCTCTCCAGGAGGGTATACGCGGTTCATAGGGTGAACGTTCGGGCACCAACCAAGGTGTTCTCTCAATACATCAACGAGGTGAATGATTACCCTCCTTCTCTAAACCTAGAATCTGGCCGTCGTAGTGTAATTTTCGATGTGTCCCGGATTCCCATTTCCAGATGCTGACAAGCATCCCGATGAACGATATGGAAATGAATCCACCAAAGAACGCGGTTATCATCTCCAGGCTGACGCCTGGAATCCTGCCAATGAGGACGAGTGCCCATATACACAGAGATGCGGCAACAGTGACTCCCGTGATTATCCACCAGGTTTTGTCAAAGCGGTTCCAGAGCACCACAGGGCCGACAGACAGGATCTCATTGAAAATTCTCCAGTACAAGAACCCGACAGCCGCGGATAAGGGCATTCCTGCGAGGATGCCAGCCAGAAAAAGAATCGAGTGGGATACACCCCCAAGACCGGCATAGATGAAAACGCCTGCACACACTGTCCCGATGGTTTGCAGGAGGATCTGATTTTGGAACAGGCCGATCCAGTGAAGTGCACGATCTTGAAACGATCCGCTTCCAGGTGGGACAACGGCATCCCTCACTCTATCTATTTCGGCCAGGCGTATCTGTGCTTCTACATTCGGGCACCAGCCCAGATATTTCCTGCATGCATCAATAAAGTGCATGATTACCCTCCTTCCCCAATTCGAGTACAAGACCGTCATAATGCAACTGGCGTTGAGTATCCGCCTCCCATTTCCATACACTGACGAACATCCCCATGAACGACACCGAAATGAATCCTCCCATGAATGCGTTGGTAATAGTCGCATCAAACCAGGGGGTCAGGCCGGTCAGAAAATAGACCTGTGCATACATGATTACCAAAACACTTACAACCACAAGGATTGATGATGCGATAGAGAACTGATACCTGAGTACCACAGGGCCTTTGTGAAAAACCTCGTTGAATATCCTCCAGTACCAGAATCCGTAAATCGCCGAGAATGGCAGACCTGTAAGAATGCCGAAAAGGAAAAGATCCGGGTGAATTACCCCTCCAAGACTGAAAAAAAGATACAAGCCTAAACATAGCGTTCCTATGGTCTGTACTAATATCTGGTTGTGGAAAAGCCATAGCCATTGAGCAATCCGGGATTTATACAATCCACCCTCCGGGGGGATAACGCTATTCTCCTCTCTGCATAGTCCGATTCGATGAGATTCTGCATGTACATTCGGGCACCAGCCAAGCCATCTGCCGATGGTGTCAGATACCTGTCCCGTCATGCCATCCCCTTCACTTTTGTAAACAGTTCGTCTGCCATCTTTGTCGGGTCTGCGGTCTTCTCGATTTTTATCCCCATCTCGTTCGCGTAATCCCAGAGGAGCTCGATACATTCGATATATCGCGGGCATATCCCGCAATTGCCTTCATGTTCGTACCAGACCTGCATGCCGTGCTTCTCTGATACGAAGATGATTGCAGCAGTCTGGAACGGGATCGACCTGCCGAGGAGGATTCCCCGTTCGGTATTGACCCGCTCGATCGCGATCTGGTTCGCGTTCGCCATCTCCCGGAGTGCCGCGCCAACCTTCTCGTCCATTGCAAGAAGTGCCCGCGAAACTGCCTGACGGGAGATGCCGAGTTCCTGGGCTATGGTGATATTGGGTAACCCCTTCCGGCGCATCGCCCAGAACCCGAACTGCTTCTCATGGGTTGGCAGGAGCATGTGTCAACATTTGCATGTTGACTATAAAAGCTATTGGGTCGTTCTAGATGAATACCACCTTTGAACGCGGGAAAGATATGTCATTAAACCACGTTCGAAAGATACATCATACAATATGTCGGGCATTACGTTGGCCTTCCGGTCTGTTCACAGAATGCTGTCAGGGGAAGAGAGGAGGAATAGACTCTGCAACTGAAACGATCCTGGTATAGTGACCAGCTGAGGGCTGGAACTCTGAGTCTTTTCAAATTCCGTGGCGATGAAAGGTGTTGGGTGTTCTGGTCAGGCTCCAGGCCACCGGTCGCCGGATCATTCACAGATGAGGCGATTTTTCCAGGAGGTTTTTCCGACCCTTCTCCTTCAGGTTCGCAGCAAGAGTTCTGGCAAGAAGGGGACCTGCGGCCTGGGGTGGCAGGCCGAGGGCGGCAGCGGTTTTCCGGGTGAGTTCCATGATATCAGTAGTACCATCCTCCGTGCTGGCAAGAACCGCTTCGTGAACCGCCTGGAGATACGAGAGTGCTCTGTCCATCTGTTGGTATGCCTCATCATCTCTTCCCGGTTCGTCCCATGCCGGGAGCAGAATTCGTATACCCGCAACGTTCCGCAGCCTCCGGATCGATTCAACTGAAGCAGCGAGATCGTCATACACCGGAATTGTTCCCGGAACAGGTATTGTATCACCTGAAAAAAGGACTCCTTCTTCCGGCATGAACAGCGAGAGGGACCCCAGCGAATGCCCGGGGGTATGGATCACCTGCATATCCCCCTGAATCCCGGTCTCCTCCGGTGTGAGGAGTTCCCCATCGGAGAGTTCGCGATCGACCTTCACCGAACCCCCGACCAGCATGAAAAAGCCAGGTACCGGTCTTTCGCGATTCTGGAGATCCACCTCTTCGATCCACGCCTTTTCACCGCGATGAGCAGCGATGCTGCACCCGGTGGCCTGCCGGATTGCCCGTGCTGCACCGATATGGTCAGGGTGCGAATGGGTCAGGATGATGAGAGCAATATCCGACGGGACGCAGCCGATAGACCGGATATAGTCAAAGATTCCCGCCTCGCTGCCAGCAACACCTGTATCGATCAGGGTGATCGTCTCGCCAACGATCAGGTATGAGTAGACGAACCGGTTCAGTATTGCGCCTGGTGCGACGGGAATACTGAATGTGTGCCTGATTGCGTGGATTCCCGGGATAATTTCCATGGATTCCTCCCGGGGGGAGTAATAAATATTCACGTATCGGGCCTCCCTTTCTGCTGTGTCAGGGAAAGTATCCACGTCAGAAGAATGATGACAGCGCACCCGATGATACCTATCATGAATTGAAACGTGAGGATCGTATAGAGAAGAATCACTATGATGATGACTGATATAACCCAGTATTTATACTCCATGTAATTCCAGCATATCTGCCCTGAATGGAGCAATGCCAGGAAAAGAACAAGAAGGCATGCAGAAGCTCCAATGATGAACTGGCTGGTAATGATCGCGTATAGTATGATGGCGATAAGGACGAAGAAGACAATCCAATATGTGCGATCCATACAGGCGCCAGGTATTCCATTCTTTCCAGAACCCACATAAGCCTTCCCGCTTCATTTCCCGGTTCAGGCATGAAGACCCGATGATACCGTGGTTCTCATACCAGGGACCAGTACCTTCACACAACCATTTCCTCCAATTATCAGAGGGATATAGACCCCTCACTTTCCCGGGATGATCCCTCTCCTCATCCATTCCTTTCCATACACGAACCGTTTCCTCGCCGCAGGCTCGAGGACCAACCAGAAAAGGACCGTGCCGGCCGTCATTGCCCAGAAGATGTTGTTCCCGAAGTAGCTGATGAACTTGCTCTCAAAGGGGCGCCCGAAGAAGACAGTGCCGCACGTAGCAAGGAGAACCATGCAGGCAAGGATGGCAACGAACGAGACCAGCAGGAAAATGCCGGTACTCTTCTTGTCCACCCTTGCATCACGGCTTTTCATCAGCCTGTGCCAGAGAAGGTATGAGAGATACGGCAAGAGAAAGTTCGTGAGAGCCCCGAAGATGCTCATCAGTGACCAGGAACCATAGAAGTCACCGGCGATATTGCCGAGCGCAAGCCCCCAGGCAGCTGCAGGGCCGAAGAGGATGCCAAGGATCACGGGAAGCGATGCTGCCGGCCGGATCGAGATCCCGGCAACACTCAAGGACAGCATGTTGAAGGGGATCAGGACAGCAGCATAGATAAGCGCAGTGACTCCGATCCATACAAGACCCTTTTTCTCGGTCCAGACCGCTGCGAGCTCGTGCATACATTTCGTTTCTCCTCACGAGAGAAAAAAGACACCACATCAGGAATTGGGTGGATTCCCCCCAATGCCTTGGACATTCCAGGAATCCTTGATGCCGGCTATAATGTCCTATAAGCTGAACCCGGGGACAGAATCGAAAAGTGCCCTGTATAACTGGTTGAAGAGGGCGAGGTATTCTGAAGCATTGTCAGTGGACCTGTAGACTGTTGTACCCTCTTCATCTGCCTCTGAAAGGTATCGCCTCGATAGAAGAAATCCGATGTAGTCCTGTCCTGTCTTCGAGTTCAGGTTGCACCGGTGGATAATTGATGTGAATGATCTGGAGGTCTTGCAGAACACGAGGATCTCCCAGTAGATCTCGTACTGGGTTCTTCGTTCACTCTTCATTGAGAACCTCTACCAAGCGCGTTCGCAAGTGCCTGCTCGGAGAGGGAGATCTCCCCCTGGCGCAGGTCCCAGTCCTTTGAGAATTTCGAGAAATACCAGGAACTCGCAAGGCTGACCATTGCGATCGCGAGTGTGAGGAGTGCGGATGGAATGAGGAGTGCACTATTCAGCGTGATTGTTCCCGTAGTAAGGCTGAACGAGAAAAACTCGATGCTGCTCATGATTCCAAGCGCCAGAAAACAGAATCCGCCAAGGGTACAGACGAGGATCATGGTCTGGATAGTCTTCCTGTGCTCGCGGTAATGGGCAATCATCCTGACGATTGCCCCGGTCAGGATCTCATCCAGGAGCGGGGCTTTCCGGTCTTTCACGATGGTCCGGATATCAGAAAGCCCATTCATGATCTTTACACTCGATAAGAGCCACGAAAGCCCGAGGCCGAATCCTGCCATCGATACAGCCGCGGTGAGAATCCGGAACAATGAGAAAGGCTCCCCTCCTGTCATGCCGAGCACCGAGGATACCATGTACTGGATACCGAATGCTATTGCCAGTGCACCAAATACCACGTTCAGAAGTGTGATTATGTAGAAACTGTCGAGTTCGCGTAAAACCCGGGAATGTATCGTATCAGTCATGTGTGCGTTCCCGATCCAATGATATGTGGCATCGGGTGATGAATACCCATGAATCTGTGATACATAACAAAAATATCAGTGGCATACGGGGAACGGATTGAACAGGCCAGGGCCTTGAGAGTCCCCCCTGTGTCACACCTCTATAGTAAGGCCATCGATTGCTGCAAGAAGCCCGGGGCATTCTTCCTGGTAGATCCTCTCTATCTCGAACCGCTCTTCGAGGGTCGTGTAAGTATGGGCGGCAAAATGAGTGAGCGCGAGCCTTCTTGCACGGGCTTTCTTCGCAATGTGGATCGCATCCCCGGGGTTCAGGTGCGGCCATTCGGGGCTCTTCTCCCCGGGTTTCAGACCGCATTCGGTGATCAGGAGATCTGCATCCCCTGCCAGCAGGATCGCATTCTCGCAGGGACCCGTATCCACGCAGTAGGTGATCTTCTTCCCTTCGAGAACGAGGGAGTATCCAAAACACGGGGCTGTGTGGACGAGGGAGCGGCATTCGACTGGGAACGGGATGGTATGGGTCCCCTCCGCCAGCTCAATGAACCGGGTTCTGAAGGGGAGCTGGTCAAAGGGTACCGTGAAGGGTTCCCTGACGAGTGAACTGATCTCTGTCTGGATCCCTGGCTGGCCGCAGATATGCAGGGGCGTGGTAAATCGGAACTTGTTGAGGGTATGGAGCCCTGCAATATGGTCAAGGTGCGAGTGGCTGATGAAGAGGTACGTCGGCACGCCCTGGTCGAGATATCGATCTGTCTTTGCAATGCCGTTGCCAGCATCGAATAGAATGTTGTATTCATCTGACCGGACCAGTGTCGAGCAGGTATTACCTGTGAGAGTATCGTACCACCCGTTGGTCCCGAGAAATGTGACCTGCATTATCTTCCAAGTGGTGCACGAAAGGAGAAAAAACAGGGAGTCTTCACTGCCATAGTGACAAAGAAGGATGATACCCCGACCGGTACACTGCAGGATCACCCGGGATCATCATACGCTGGAGCAATCCTGATACAATGGGAAAGCGGAATCAGGGAGAGTGTCAGTGTATACTCACAGGTAGCAATATCTCCTGGTAATGCAATCGGATATTCAAAGGAGTGGGGATCCTGGCAGCAGAGAGAAAACCAGGGAATATCTACGAAGAGTCCCTTGAACTTCATGAGAAGTATCACGGGAAGATTGAAGTATTCTCAAAGGTTCCCCTGGCGACCCGGCATGACCTTGCTCTTGCATATACCCCAGGTGTCGCAGAGGTCTGCAGAAAGATCGCGAAAAACAGGGATTGTGCGTATAAATACACGCTGAAGGCGAACACCATCGCCATTGTCACCGACGGGTCACGGGTGCTCTCGCTCGGGAATATCGGGGGAGTATCTGCCATTCCTGTGATGGAGGGGAAGGCGCTCCTTTTCAAGAAACTCGCCGGGATCGATGCGTTTCCCATCTGCTTCGAAGGCATCCACAGGGATTTTGCCGATGATATCAGGAATATTGCACCGGTCTTTGGGGGAATTGCACTGGAGGATATCGCAGCACCAAAATGTTTCGACCTTGAAGAGAAACTCCAGGATATCGGGATTCCCGTGATGCACGACGACCAGCACGGGACTGCAGTGGTTGTCCTTGCCGCGCTCCATAATGCATGCAGGGTGACGGGAAAACGGTTTGAAGACCTAAATATCGTGATATGCGGTGCAGGTGCTGCAGGAATTGCAATTACCCGGATGCTGAAATGCATCGGGTATAACCCAAGGATCTTCCGGAGCGTGCATGATATCCGTGTCTGCGATTCACAGGGTATCATCACCCGGCACCGTGAAGGGCTCTACAGGAACAAGTACAAGTTTATTATCGCCGAGGAGACGAACCAGTCCGGAAGGGAAGGGACGCTCGCAGATGCCATGGAAGGTGCGGATGTCTGCATCGGGGTATCGATCCCTGGAATCATCACACCGGGAATGGTCCGTGCCATGAATCCCGATCCCATCATCTTTGCACTTGCTCACCCGATGCCTGAGATCATGCCTGCCGACGCGTTCCGGGCAGGGGCGGCAATTGTCGGGACCGGGAGGAACGACTTCCCCAACCAGATCAACTACGTCCTTGCATTCCCCGGGATTTTCCGGGGGGCACTCGATGTCCATGCGACCGGTATCTCGGACGAGATGAAAGTTGCCGCCGCCCATGCACTCGCCAGCTTCGTCAGATTTCCAAGAAAAGACCGGCTCCTCCCCCAGATTCTCAACCGCAAGGTGGTAAAAATTGTGGCTGCTGCGGTGAGCAGTGCCGCGGTTGAAAGTGGCTGCGCCCGGACTCTCTGACCTGCCAGAATCAATGCAACGTACCCAGCCTGAACCCGCCGTTCGGGACAGTGATCTCGAACCGGGCGCCCACCCCGGACTCACCATTCTCTGTAATGGAGATACCGGTAATCGCGAGGATCTCCTTTGAGAGGAAGAGCCCAAACCCGGTATGCTTCCCGAATCCCCGTTCGAAAAGCCGGGGCTTATCCTTGGGAGTAACCCCAACGCCGTCATCCTCGACTACGAGAACAAGGGTATTTTCCCGTGTTTCGCCGGAGCAGCGGATCTTCGTGATCTTCTCCCCATACCGGAGGGCATTGTCGAACAGGTTGTAGAACACCTTCTCGAGCAGGGGATCGGCCAGGATAAATACATCAGTTTCGGTCTCTTCCACCCTGACATCGCCCATGTTCAGCGACTGGGAAACCTGCCCGATAATCATGTGGATATTCTGCCAGGTTGGCTCAATGACGCCAATGTCCTGGTACACGCGGGTGAATTCGACCTGTTTCTGGATCACCGTTGAGACAGTCTTCATCCGTTCGAGATACGTCCTGAGTGTGGGATCGACCTGGAAGTCCTCCGAGAGCTCAAGATACCCCATAAGGGCGGCAAGCTGGTTGATGATGTCGTGGCGGGTGATGCTGGAAAGCAGGTTGAGTTTCTTGTTTGCCATCCGGAGGGCATCCTCGATCTGTTTCCGGGCACTGATGTCGAGGTGCGTTCCGGTCATCCTGACAGGTCGACCGTCCCCGTCCCATTCGACCACCTTGCCCCGGTCCAGGACCCAGATCCACCGGCCGTCCTTGTGACGAATCCGCACCTCGCACTCATACATGGGAGATCGCTTCTCGAAATGCTCTTTTATAAGGGCATCCGACTGCGGCAGGTCATCGGGATGGCAGAGCCCGATCCATGTTTTAATCGAGACCGGAGCCAATTCTGCCAGGGTATACCCTCCAATCTCCGCCCATCGCTCGTTATAATCCACCTCCCCTGTCTTAACATACCAGTCCCAGAGACCGACACCTGATCCCTCGATGGCAAGCGCAAGCTGCTCCTCGCTCTTCCTGAGTGCGTTCTCTGCCCATTTGCGTTCGGTGATGTTCTCGAAGATTGCGACAAAATAACCTTTCTCAGGGCTGTACACCGAGATAGAAAGCTGCATCTCGAGGGGCGTGAAGTCGATCTCGAACTGTTCGGGATTCCCGGTCTCCACAACCCGGGCTAACGTGTCCAGGAGGTCGGGATTACTCTCCCTGATCCCGGGTATCACCTCGGTTACCCGTCTTCCCGGCACGTCTTGTAAGCCGGTCAGCCTTTCAAATGCTTTATTCACACTGATACAGAGAAAATCGTCGAACCTGCCATCCTTATACAGCATCTGGCAGTAGGCAACACCGTTCAGCATGTTCTCGAAGAGGCGTCGGTACCGCTCCTCGTTCTTCCGGATCTTCTCTTCAGCCTGCGAGGATGCGGTGACATCGATACCGATCGCGATGAACCGTTCGGGAGAATCCCCTTCCTGCGGGAGTTTCCTGGTATTCCAGAGAATTACCTTTTGCGATTTATCCCTGCAGGTGATTCGCGTCTTAAGGTTCTCGAGGAAATGATCTTTCTCGATGATATCCTTGATATGGGATGTTATCTCCCTCCGATATTCCTTGTCGGGGTACAGAGACTTCCAGATCTCATTTTTCCCCATCACCTGACCTGCCATATACCCGCTGATTGATTCCGCTGCGGTGTTCCATTCAAGAACCCTGCCGGAGCCATCAAGCACCATAAGCCAGACGTTCGCATTCTGGATAATACTCTTCTGAACCTGCAGGCTTTCGTGCAGCGCCTCACGGATCCGCACAAGGTTCTCTGAGAGGTAGATGACGAGTACGCCGATTGCGATGAAGACAAAAGCCCGGGTGACTGCCCCCGCAAGAACCATCCAGTCTCCCCACTCAAAAATGCTGACCAGTGCCAGGTATGCAAGTGCAAGAACGAGAATGCCGAGAAGTCCCCGCCTCCGGTAACGGTACGCAAGGAGGATGATCGGGATGTAATAAAAGTGCATGAAGATGACAGTAATTCCCTGATAGAGGCAGAATACCGTGAGGAGCAGTGCTATGCATGAAAATCCCCCAATGAGAAGCCTCCACCGGTTCTCTGTCATCGGGATTGTGGGAAAACGGGTGTCAGGCATACCGGGTACACCCATGGAATACCATCACACTTAAAATACTATCTATACTTCTTATCAATATACTGGCAGAGAAGAAGAATATCATGGAAAAGAGGTTCCCCAGAACAAAACGCAGATATTTTGCATACTTAACCATTCTGAATGACTAGGAAATAAATATTGAGGCCTGGAAATGAGTGTGCAATAGTATGTTTTTTAAAAAAATTTGAAAATCAGGATCACCTGATTTTGATTATCTCCTGTCGGTTGAACATTTTTTCTTTTACCTCCTCTGTTATTTCTCCAACATGGAGTGCCGACATATTCCGCATCTGTATACCGGGAGATCTTTCTATATATATGTGTTCACGGAATTCGGCTACGATGGCAGCGGATGGTTTCGGCGGGTCGATTGCAGAGACAATTATCCTGTCAATATCCTGGATCTGCCGGATGCTTTTTGGATTGGTTATTGTGTTACCCTTGGTTGCCCCTGTGCATTGTTCAACCACAATTGTCACCTCAAGTATCGCCCCAAAATAGGTGGACTCCCCGTGCACCATGGAATACTGGAGCGTATAGGTCCCAGGGATATCTGGTACCCGGAGATCGAAAGTGAGTGTCTCCACATGGTCGGGACCCACATATTCACCATCATCGAGTGAGACTCGCACCGGGCTGAACTGTTTCGCCGCATCGTTATGGGCTGCGAACCCGATATATGGTCCAATCCATCCTCCCGACCCAGTATTGTTGACTGTCACGGAAACCGGGATGCTCGCACCGGCAGACGTTGAAGCAGGTATGGAATATGAGACGAACCTTGAATCATAGAGCAACCGGTGAGGCCTCGTGACATCCGATGAATATTCATATTGGGGTTCCGGATAGTAATTGCCAAGCGGAAGATAATCGATATTTCCCGGCGCAAGGAAGAGCGGGGCAGTAAACCCGAATTCATTCGCGGGCATCACCTGAGACCATCCGGTGCCGTCAGGCTTTGCCCAGTAATTTCCACCCAGGTATGCACCCCCGATGATATTCTGGCCAGCGGTCTGCGGGACATTCCAGGAGTTGGGAAGGACGGTTGTCCCGAATTCCGCATTCTCCCAGTTATTAAAGTAATTGTTGTAGATGAGATTCTCCCCGGAATTTTCGAGTCGGATCCCGGCACCATTATTCACGGTAATGGTATTTCCTGTGAGGGTATTCTGGGACGCATCATCGAGTCGTATGCCGACATGATTGCCGGAGACTACATTCCTGGTCACATCGTTTGATGAGGCTCCCTCAAGCAAGATCCCATTCTGGCCGTTCTCTGAACCGATATTCCTCGTCAGGACATTTTCCCGTGATTCATGTATGATAAAACCGCTCCAGGCGTTCTGTATCGCAGTGTTGTAAGAGAGATTGTTGGTATTCGAAGCTTCAAGGGCAAACCCCACCAGATTCCCGGATGCTGAATTCGAGGAGATGATGTTATTAGACGAATTTTCCAGTGCAAATCCTGCAATATTCCCAGTAGCATAATTTGAAGTGAGATTGTTTTCGTTCGAAGAGTTCAGCCCGAATCCTACGGTATTTCCTGATGCAGAATTTGAAAGGAGATTGTTATTGTTCGAAAGGGACAGGAAGAACCCCGCCCAGCTGTTCCCGGAAGCGGTGTTCGCGAACAGATTATTGGTGTTCGAGTCGGATAAAAAGAGCCCGTGCTCCACGTTCACGGTCGCTCTATTCGCTGTCAGGTTGTTCTGTGTGGATCCATCCAGATAGAATCCGTTCCGATGATTCAGCTCGGCAGTGTTGTTGAACAGGATATTGTTATTGGAGGTGGAGAGACCGAATCCGTTCCACTCGTTCTGGTTCGCAATGTTATCCTGAAGCGTGTTCCCATCGGACTCGGTCAGGTTATACCCATCCTGCAGGTTTCCGGTCGCAACGTTGGCGGTGATACTGTTATGGTCAGATCGGGCGATTGAGATCCCATCAATACCATTAACGCTGAAATTACCGCCAATAATGGTAGTATAGTCTGAGAGGATGGCAAAAACACCATGCCCGAGGTTGTTGTTACCCTCCGAATTCTGGATTGTCGTGTGCGGAGAATTTATAATCGAGTATCCGTGTTGATGGTTTTCGCTGGAATGGGTCCCGGTCACTATGGAGAAGTCTGAACTAAAGAGCGAGATCCCGTTCCTGTAATTCCCGGTTGCCTGGAGTCCTGTGATGATTGTGTTATCAGAATTCTCGAGGTATGTACCGTTCAAGGAATTCCCCAAAACGATATCCCCGTTCAAGGCACCATTGTTCGAGGATTGGATAAAGATCCCTTCTAACATGTTGAAGCTCGCATTATTCCCTGAAAGAGAGAAGGAAGGCGATCCCCGGATAAATATACCATGCTGGCTATTTGAGAGCGCCACATTGCCGGTCAGATTTTTGCCTGTTCCTCCGCTGACAACAATTCCGCTATTCCCATTGTAACTCGCGTTATTGTAGGAGATACTCATCCCGGTCTGACCCAGCACAATAATCCCGGACAGGGTATTGTGGCTGGCATTGTTCCAGAGGATAGTGTTACCCGGATTGTTCCCGACCACCGAAATACCATACAGGTTACCCAGGAGCGTATTTCCCTCAATGGTGTTCGAACCGGAATTGAGAATGCTGGTACCATTCTGCCCGTTCCCGGTCGCTCTGTTTCCTGCAAGTGTATTGTAATGCGATCCAGAGAGGTAGAATCCATTCCGGGCATTATTGTCAGCCTCGTTTTCATTCAAGGTGTTATTGTGCGAACCGGTGAGATAGAATCCGTCATACTGGAGTGTGTTGTTCGCTATGTTCGATACGAGGTTATTGTTATTCGAACCGGTGAGATAGAAACCATATTGCGTATTATTTGATGCAATATTCGAGTCAAGCGTGTTATTATGGGAACCTGACAGTGAATACCCATGGGTATTGTTGAATGCGGTGTTTGAAATGAGGGTGTTATTCTGGGCGGTGGATCGGAGATAATATCCATACAGGGTATTATTCGCTGCGATATTCGACAGGAGCGTATTATAGAGAGAACTCGTGTATAGGTAAAACCCGTACTGCCTGTTCGAATCCGCACTATTCGAGTCCAGGGTATTATTCTGGGATCGAGAGATGTAGTATCCAATCTGATTGGCCACCGCGTTATTCGAGGTGAGTATGTTGTTGTTCGCGTTCGTATCGAGGAAAAATCCATATCTTGTATTATTCTCGGCAATATTCGAATTAAGAGTGTTATATCGCGAATTAGTAAGGTAGAACCCATCATTCACGATTGTGTTGTTTGCAATATTCGACGTCAGAATATTGTTGTTCGAACCAGTCAGGAAGAACCCGTATTGCCTGTTATTCGAGGCGACGTTTGAATCAAGTGTGTTGTTATGGGAACCCGTGAGGTAGAGGCCATACTGGGTATTATTCGTCGCAGTGTTTTCGCTAAAAGTATTGTTATGCGAACCTGTGCTGTAATACCCTGACCTGGTGTTATTGTCGGCAATATTCGAAATCAGAGTATTGTATCGTGATCCGGTAAGATAGACCCCATCATACAGGACAGTATTGTTTGCAATATTTGAGTCAAGGGTATTGTTGTTTGAACCTGTCAGGAAGAATCCGTATTGCCTATTATTCGACGCAATATTTTCGCTAAAAGTGTTATTGTGCGAGTTAGTATTCAGGTAGAAGCCTGACCTGGTGTTATTCTCGGCAATATTCGAATTAAGAGTGTTATATCGCGAATTAGTAAGGTAGAACCCATCATACAAGACAGTATTGTTGGCAATATTTGACGTCAGGGTATTGTTATTTGAACCAGTCAGGAAGAACCCGTATTGCCTGTTATTCGAGGCGATGTTTGAATCAAGTGTATTGTTCTGGGAACCTGTGAGGTAGAAACCATACTGTGAATTATTCGTCGCGATGTTTTCGGAAAACGTGTTGTTATTTGAGTTCGAATTTAGGTAAAATCCCGACCTGGTGTTTTTTTCAGCAATATTTGAATTCAGAGTGTTATCTCGCGAACCCGTGAAGTAGAATCCATCATACAGGATTGTATTGTTCGCACTATTCGAGTCAAGGATATTGTAGTGTGAGTTTGAAAGGAAGAACCCATATTGCCAATTATTGAATACAAAGTTTGAGGCCAGGGTATTGTTCGATGACCCCAGGAGATAAATGCCATATAATCGATTCGTGAGACCTGGAGCATTCCCTGCATAATTGTCGAGAAGGGTATTATTATCTGAATATTGAAGGTTAATCCCTGAGTTGGTATTGTTCAGCGCAATATTTGATTCGATGGTATTATTATTGGAACTGACCAGCCGAATCCCGTTGTCCTGGTTAGTGCTGTGAATATTACCTGCGTTGTTGAGTGAAAGCGTGTTATTATTGGAGGATTGTACATAGATACCATCATTTCTGTTGTCATTTGCTGAATTATTAGTAAAATGTGAATTATTGGATGATATGACCTGAATCCCATAATCCTGTAAAGTCGATCCGGGCTTATTCCCTGCGGTATTGTCAGTCACCGTCGCATTGTTCGAACCCGTGATGTAGATCCCAGCATCATTGTTGTTCATCACCTTGTTCAGGGATATGACCGTATCATTTGAGGTTATTATACGTATCCCATGATCCTGTAAATTTGACGGGAGTGTATTGTCAGCAGAATTTTCTTGCAGGGTCGTGAAGGGGGATCGACTGACATTGATACCCGCGTAATAATTATCATTCACAATATTCCGGGCAATCGTGGAATTACCCGATGTGAGTACCTGAATTCCGTAATCCTGTTGACTCGATCCAAGGTTGTTGCCTGCGGTATTGTCAGTCACTGAAATGTTTTCCGAACCGGTGATGTGGATCCCCGTGTTGGTATTGTTCATCACCGAATTCCAGGATATCACAGAATCACTTGATGACAGGAACCTGATCCCATACTGCTGTTGACTGGTTCCAGGGTAATTTCCGGCTTCGTTATTTGTGACGGTGATATTGTCCGAACCGGTCACGTAGATTCCCGTATTCGTATTATTCATGACGGAATTCAAGGATATAACTGAATCATTGGATGAAAGGAGTTGAATCCCGTAATCCTGGACATTTGAACCGAGGGTGTTATTTGCGATATTATTCAGGACCGTAATGTTATCCGAACCAGAAATGTAGATCCCGCTGATGGTATTGTTGCTTGCAGTATTGTGCTCAACCAATGTATGATTGGATGCAATCAACCGAATTCCATAATCCTGTCGCTTCGCTGAAAATAAATTACCTGCAATGCTATCGGCAATTGTGATATTGAACGCGCCTGTAATGTTAATTCCCGCGTCATAATTATCATTGACGATATTTCGTAAAAGGGTAGAATTGGTGGAAGAAATTATCTGTATTCCATAATTCTGCGCAGATGATCCAAGAATGTTGCTCGCAGTACTGTCAATCACAGCAATGTTGTCCGAACCGGTGACGTAGATCCCGGTATTGCTGTTATTCACAGCCTCGACATCACTGATTGTGACATCTTCGGAGTCTTTTACATAGATACCATACGTGGTATCAAAGACCTGGATACCGCATATCTCATTGGGAACAGGACTGGCCGGGAGTTCTCCTCCACCATCGGTGTTCTCGAGATCGAATGTGACTGCATCATAATAGACCCCGTATACCCAGTCGGTGATGGAGAAATTGGAGACCTGGACGTTTTCGCTCCCCCCGTCCACACGAATCGCTGCCCTTCCGTTGGTCTGGCCGGACCCCTGGAGGATGAGTCCCATCCCATCTAGAACGACATTGGATGCTCTTATCAGAACAGCATACAGATTCGATGTGGTCAACGTACCACCCGGAAAATTCGCTGCATCATTGAACCAGTCGATGGGATAATACCCGGGTGCAGTGATATTCCAGTAATGGGAACCGGCTGACCCATCCCAGTTTGTCCCGTTCAGGGGGGGATCGTGGAGCCCGTAGGGGGACGAACCCTGGGTCGCATTCACGTCCATGCAGGAGAGTATTGTCTCATTTGACACTTGTGCAATGAGTGTACTATTGATAGACTGCCCTTCTGTTCCCGCAACCAGAGAGAATGTTGTATTCTCTGTTCCTTGAACGAGGGATTCATTTGAAAGAGATACCAGACCGTTACTTGTGAGTTCCGGTGTTACGTTGCCCTGTTCAACCGTAAGATTGGATACTCCATTATCCTGGAAAAATCCGGGTGTTTCTAATACTGTGAAGTTCGTGGTCTCCTGCCCAGCGAGTGATACCAGTCCACCTGATTCGGGTGTAAGTGTCTGATTTATGACTGAGTCCTGAAGGGTTGTGACTTCATCAGTCGCGGTGATGTTGGACCCCTCGCTGCTCACTATCATTCCCGATGTTTCTACCATTGTGAAGTTTGTGATCTCCTGGACTCCAAGTGATACCTGCCCCACGGTGTCTCCCAAAACTTCCTTGTTTTCCTGAGCGTTCTGGATGGAGGTGTCCTCTTCCTGGACCGTTGTGTTGTCTACCGGATCAGAGAGATCCTGGGGAACGGAGTTTCCTGTATTCTCTTCCTCTACCACTACCGGTGCTTCTTCGACTGCTGGTCCTCCTTCCTCTACCACTACCGGTGTTTCCTCGACTGCCGGTCCTCCTTCCTCTACCACTACCGGTGTTTCTTCGACTGCCGGTCCTCCTTCCTCTACCACTACCGGTGTTTCTTCGACTGCCGGTCCTCCTTCCTCTACCACTACCGGTGTTTCTTCGACTGCCGGTCCTCCTTCCTCTACCACTACCGGTGCTTCTTCGACTGCCGGTCCTCCTTCCTCTACCACTACCGGTGTTTCTTCGACTGCCGGTCCTCCTTCCTCTACCACTACCGGTGCTTCTTCGACTGCCGGTCCTCCTTCCTCTACCACTACCGGTGTTTCTTCGAGAACTGGATCCATTTCTATGACTAATACCGGATCTTCTAAAATGACCGGTTCCTCATCCAAAGGAACGAACACCTGCTCTGGGGTGTATGTGATGGATTCTTCAACAGGGGTTGAATTCTCAGCAATAGAAACGCCAGGAACCGCCAGGATCAGAAAAATAGTCAAGACTATGTAGATGAAAGATCGGCTTCTTGGTACTGCTTCCTCTCCGGTTCTCATCTCATACTCATGAACCGATCAGGCAATGGAAGAGAGAGAAATCCTGGATAATCTTAAAAAAATCAGGAATGCTATCACACACTATTCTTTTGCCACCTTGTGATATGCTGATGTTCTGAGTCTTCCATGTAATAATGTAATTTATATAAATTAAACTTTGCTTCAAATTGCTGTTTAATCTCCCTATTCTTTCGCTGAATCAATAAAAATGAGCAATATCAGGATTCAAGATTCATGACCTGGAGGATTCGATCCCGTCATGGTATCGTCTATTGGGTGGCAATATTCATCTCCCACTGTAGCAAATCCAGATGGCATGTTTGAACGCATTCGCCGAAGTATCGACCTTGTCAGGGCAAGCTGGAGGATCCTCATGAGCGAAAAGAAACTCCTTGTCTTTCCACTCCTTTCAGGGATCATCACACTTTTCGTGATAGCGACCTTCATCCTCCCGCTCATCTTTACAGGCGGTGCTTTCTCTCTCGCAACCAATTCGATCGAGGGCATCATCCTTCTCTTCCTGTTCTACCTCGTTACCTCCTTTGTCGTGATCTTCTTCAATGTCGGCCTCATCTCGTGTGTTTATGCCCGCCTGGAGGGAAAGGAGATGACCATCGGCGAAGGGCTTCACGCAGCATCACGCAATTTCCAGGCAATCCTTGTATGGGCAGTTATTTCTGCGACGGTCGGACTGGTTCTCAGGATGATAGAGGATAGGGCGGGTGCCGCGGGCGGGATTGCAACTGCACTCGTCGGTGGAGCATGGAGTCTCGTGACCTTCTTCGTGGTCCCGGTCTTTGTCTTCGAAGGAAAGGGGGTGGTTGATGCGATCAGGGAGTCATGGACACTCTTCCGGAAAACCTGGGGGGAGAGTGTGGTGGGAACAGTCTCGATCACATTCGTGTTCGTGGCTATCGGGATTATCGCCTTCATACTCGTCTTTGCCACCCTGTTCCTGGGAAATCTTATCGTATTTATCTCGGCTCTTGCGCTTTTCATTCTCTTTATCGCAATTCTTGCAATCATGGCATCGGCGATGCAGGGGATTTTTATTGCGGTCCTCTACAGGTATGCCCGGACGGGTGATGTGCCCGGGGGGTTTGACCCAACCCTTCTCTCCGGTGCATTTACCCAGTCACAGTCACTGCAGTTCAGGCCGGGAAATATCTGATTCATTCCTCTTTTCCGGATTAATGGGTCTGTGGAATTTCATTTTCCCGGAAACGGGGGATTCACCAGTACCGCAAACACACCATTTATTACCTTGCATGGCTCTCTCAACCGTGAAGACAACGGGGGAAATGATGACCACGCTCCGGTTCTTTCTCGCTCACTATATCAAGGTGAAGAAGATCAAGCTCGCAGTAGAGGGAAGGTGCGAGGTATGCAGGAAAGAGTGTGCACTTGATGACCTGGTGATCCACACGTTCATCAACGAAGATGAGGCAGAGAAGCATCTCCTCGAGGACCTGGAGGAATTCCTGCTTGTCCTCTGTTCGAGATGTCATGGTGACATCCATGAATTCGATGCCCCGCTGGAAGAGCAGGGGGCTGTTGTGAGGCGAAGACCGGAAAAGATACGCACACAGATTCGTAAGATTCTCGCCTATGCACCGAAAACAGTGCAGCCCCCCGATTCTGACCTGGAAGACGCATACAGGGAAGCATGTTCCTCACGTTTCCGCTACGGGGCGTGAAAATCAGGAAGTGACCTTTGAACCGGGAGGTGCCCCTGGATCTCTCGTTGTATCCTTCCTCGGCTTATGGACTACTGGAGACTCTGCTTCTGTGCAAGATATGCACGGGCAGGAAACCTTGCCTTCCGCTTCCTGTCCATCCATACTGAAAATTCGAGGGAGTCGATGGGGTGAAAACCATTGTGTTCCAGCCATCCGGTGATCTGCCGCGTGGAGTGGCGGTACATGGTGACAGAAGTGCCTGTTCCTGTATGCTCTGGCCCGACGACCACTTCGGCATCCTCTTCCTCGGTCCGGTCACCAGTCACGAATACAAAGATCCCGCCTTCCTTCACAACCCGTCCGATTTCCCTGAATACCCGGTCGAGGTCCGGAAAGAACTGGAACACGCCGGTCGAGACCGCATGGTCGAATGATCCATCATCAAACGGGTATGGTGCAACAGTCAGGTCATGTTTGACGAGACGGTCAGCCCATCCCTTCTTCCGGCAGGCATCAAGCATCTCGTCCGAGATATCCATTCCGGTTACCGAAAGGCCTGCTTTGTTGAAGAATGCGGAGCCAAGGCCCGTTCCGATCCCTATATCGAGTATCTGCTGGCCTGGTTTCGTGTATGAAAATGCAAGTCCGAAGACGACCGCAGGACCGTACCATCCGGTCGATTTCGCCTCATCATCGTAATGATTTGCATTCTCATTGTCCCGTGTTGTCAAAGAGTGGCTCCCGGAAGAAGGGTGCTGGAAAGTTTTCCTCACAGAAAGATCAGCCTGGCAATCCTTGGTTGAATTGTACGATTGCTATCCTGCCGCAGCCCTGCTTCAGTCATACGCAAGCCGGGTTTTCTTATCGGTGAGCGCCGGTGCAATCAATTCCTTCCAGGCCGCCGAGTCCCATGTGCCGAGATTCGCATGGGTTGTGTAGTATTTCTCAGGGATAGGGTGTGTCCCGATCACAACCTCCATCCCGTATTTCTCCCGGATGAACTTTGGGAAATAGGCTATCCTTGGGCAGGGCGGGTACCCGACAATCATCCCGGTGGCAAGGTGGATGACCTCCGCACCGTTCTTTTTCATCTCTTCAGGCACGTATTCGACATTTCCCCCGGGGCACCCGTTGCAGGTCGCAAAACCGACCAGTTCCACGTCTTTTCCCCTGTACCTCTCGAATGCCCCCTCCCGGTTGCGCAACGCACGGAAACACTTGCCGCCGGCGCATGTCCGGTAACGGTCGCAGATGATAATACCGATTCGTATCGGATCTCCCATATTTTCTATCTCCCTTGATATCGTTTGCTGATTGTACTACATCGGGTTCACTGGAGAAATACACTGTGTTGCCGTTTCCATCACGTTTATGCTTTTGTGAATATATATTCATTGATCGAGGCGAAACATATGCCTGGATATGATGGAACTGGCCCGGGTGGGTATGGTCCCGCAACGGGAAGAGGACTTGGTCCCTGCGGAAGGGGCCTTGCGTTTGGAAGAGCGTTTGCGTATGGATGTGGCCGCGGTTTCGGACGAGGCCGCGGTTTTGGGCGGGGTTACAGGATGGGATACCCTCCCACCTATTACGGGAACTACTTTGAACCCGAACCGTTGAGCACAGAAGCACAGAAACAGCTCCTTGAAGCAGAACTCAAGCGCATTGACGCAGAAAAAACTGAAATAGAACGCCGGCTCACTACTCTTGAGTAATGCCGGGAAGAAGAAGACGCTGCAGGAGGGTTGGCGTCCAACCCGCCTTCACGTCGTTTGGGCCCGGGACAACCGGACCGGATCAACCAGAAGCGACGATCCTCACCGTGGAAGAATTCGAAGCGGTGAGGCTCAAGGACCTGGAAGGTCACGACCAGGTAACCTGTGCACAGATGATGGATATCTCTCAGCCGACCTTCCACAGGCTCGTGATATCTGCCCGGCGCAAGATCGCTGATGCGCTGACGCATGGGAAGACTATTCGAATCGAGGGCGGGCATTACCGGTTCTGAGACGGACACGGCCACGCATTTACCCAATATTGGGAACTCCCTCTCTGAACATTTGAGATTTCCCAAGAGCAACGATCATGATTCGACCCTTTTCCTCTCATTCAATCTCTCAGCGATCTGAAACCACGCTATTTTTCCAAAAACCCGTGGCTTCCCATTACGATCCCTCTAATACCGCCGGGAGGGTTGTCTGACATTTTCTCATAGCGGGGAATCAGGTGCACGTGGCAGTGCATCACCTTCTGGTCCGCCGCTTCGCCAATGTTGATGACGATATTATATCCCGCCGGGGAATATTGTGCATCAACGATCTTTCTGCATGCGATGAGCATCTCCGGCAGCGCCGCCAGTTCATCCACACTGGCGTCAAAATACCCGGCGAAGTGTCGGAACGGGATGATGAGGAGATGCCCCCGGGTGACCGGGAACGCATCCCACCGGGCATACCACCAGGTATTGCGATGAAGGATATGCTGTTCGGCAGGAGAACAGAAAGGGCAGGGGATCTGATTCACGTGCAACCGCCGCCTGGTTGAATACGACAATTATTTTCTCCCAAGGATGTCCGGGTTCCGGAAACTCCAAAAGGAGAAAATTCTCCCGGGGAGATTCGTGCGTATCGGTAATAATCTCCCCTGTTTGAACCACATGGTGGGTGCTGCGCGAAAATCAACCAGGTGTCTGGCGGTTGCGATTTTTTTCGATCTTTCTGGCACGATCACATTAATATTTATACAGGAAACGAAAAATGTTAGGTATACCTAAAAAAGAGGTTTCATGATACAGCCAGTATCCCACCTTGAAACGGGACAGTCTGCGGTTATCTGCCGGTTTGAGGGCGGATTTCACTTCAGGAAAAAGATGTGGGCAATGGGGATCCACGAGAAAAAGACCATACGCCTCGTGGCAAAACACCCTTTCCACGGTCCTGTGGTGATCGAGGTCGACGGAAGAGAGATCACTCTCGGCAGGAGAATGGCAGAGCACATCATCGTCGGGGACCCTGAATGAAGAAGGTTGTCCTGATGGGAAACCCGAATGTCGGGAAGAGTGTCTTTTTTTCACGCCTGACCGGGGCAAATGTCATCACCTCGAATTATCCGGGAACAACTGTCGACTTCTCGAAGGGGAGGTTGTGCCGGGGGAAGGATGGCCACGAGATCATTGATGCCCCGGGAACCTATTCACTTGAGCCATCCAACCGGGCAGAAGAAGTTGCGTTTGAGTTGCTGGAGGGAGCTGATCTCGTCATCAATGTTGCTGATGCCACGAATCTCGAGAGGAACCTGTATCTCACGCTCCAGATCCTTGAGCGGAAAAAACCTGTCATACTTGCTCTGAATATGTGGGATGAGGCAGGTCACGTGGGGATCTCCATCAACCGGGAGAGACTGGAGACCGAACTTGGAATACCCGTCGTTCCAACAATCGCTCTGAGTGGTGAAGGATTCCACGAACTCATGCAACGGATTGGGGACGCCTGCCCTTCAGAGACGATCAGACCGATGAATGAAGAAGAGCGTTGGATCAGAATCGGTGAGATAGTAAAAAATGTTCAGCAGATAACCCACCGCCACCACACACTGCGTGACTGGCTGTCTGAAGCATCGATCCGGCCACTCACCGGGTTCCCCATCGCAATCGGAGTGATGCTTGCAGCATTCTGGTGTGTCAGCATCATTGGGGAGAGCCTGATTGACTACGTGTTCGATCCGCTTTTTGCCATGTATACTCCGGTTGCCATGAGTCTCAGTGCATGGCTCGGGCCCGGCTTTTTACATGATCTGCTCATCGGGACGCTTATCGACGGTCAGATCGACTACGTGCAGTCGATGGGGCTTCTCACAACAGGTATCTATGTACCTTTTGCCATGGTGCTGCCCTACATCGTTGCATTCTATACCGTCCTTGCAGTCTTCGAGGATTCGGGCTACCTGCCACGCCTCGCAACCCTTACCGACACGATATTCCACAGGTTCGGCATGCACGGGTTCGGGATTATCCCGGTGTTCCTGAGTCTCGGATGCAACGTTACGGGGATCCTGGCCACAAGGAACCTCGAGACGAAGAAGCAGCGGTTCATTGCAGCGGCGCTTCTCGCAATATCAGTCCCCTGCATGGCAAAGAATGCCATGGTATTCGGTATCCTCGGGCCATACGGTGCAGAGTACGTGATGCTCGTCTTTGCCACGCTCTTTCTTGTCTTTATCATATCGGGCCTCATACTCAACCGTCTCATAAAGGGCGACAGCCCTGAGATCTGCCTGGAGATTCCACCATACAGGCGACCCGATCCCGCGACCGTGCTCAAGAAGACCCTGATGAGGATCCGATGGTTCCTTCAGGAGGCAATTCCTTTCCTCTTCCTTGGTGTGCTCATCATTAACGTTCTCTACACCATTGGTTTCGTCGAATGGCTTGGAGGGGTCTTTGCCCCGGTTATCCAGGGCTGGTTCGGCCTTCCCGCGGAGGCCACAACTGCTCTCCTTGTAGGGTTCCTCCGGAAAGACCTTGCGGTAGGGATGCTCCTTCCCCTCGGCATGTCCCCGATGCAGCTCGTGATTGCAACAACGCTTCTTACAATCTATTTCCCCTGCGTGGGAACATTCAGCATCATGTTTCGCGAACTGGGCGCCAGGGATATGATCAAGGCTACCGCGTTCATGGCGGCAATGGCTCTCCTCGTAGGGGGCACGATGCGGTTGCTGCTGCTGGGGCTGTGAGATGGAGGGTATATGAGGTACAAGACGATCGAAGAATACATCGAGACCATTTATGTCCTCGAGCTGAAGCACGGGCGTGCCCAGACAGGGATGATCGCGGCGAGGATGGGAGTCAAACCGCCCTCAATCACCGAGATGCTTGGGAAACTTGAGCGCGAAGGCCTCATCCGGTACGAGTCCTATACAGGTGCAACTCTCACGGTCGCGGGAAAAAAGATGGCCCGGGAACTGATGCACACCCACAAGGTCATCGCGGACCTGCTCGAGATTCTGGGAATCGATCGAACATTGGCAGAGGCCGATGCCTGCCAGATCGAGCACCATGTCAGCAGAGAGACGGTCGCACGACTGGAAGAGTTCGTAAAGTTTGCCAGGGAGGACGAGGAGATGACAGACTCAATACGCCGGTTCAGGGTGGGGATGCCGTAAGAGAATGGCCCAGGTCATCCGTGGGAATGCGGCTCTTCGTGTTCGAATGCCTGGTCACTCCCGGGTATGACATACGGCATCCCGTTTACCTTCACGACAGTGACAGGGAGACCGTAGACTTCCCCTATTATCTCAGGCGTGATGATCTCTCTCGTCCCGGCAGCGAAGACCATCCTGTCCTTAAGAAAGAGGAACCGATCCGCGAACCTGATCGCCTGGTTGATGTCGTGCATGGTGAGGATCGCTGTCAGGGAATGACCTCTCACGATCATGCGGAGGAACGCGAGGATATCGACCTGGTTCTTCAGGTCAAGACTGCTTGTGGGTTCGTCGAGAAGGAGAAGCCCGGGCTCCTGTACAAGCGCCCGTGCAATCAGCACTTTCTGGAGTTCCCCGCCGCTCATCGAGTTAATTGGTCGCAGGGCAAGGTCCCCGAGGTGAAGTTTCTCGATGATAGCGTGGACTTTCAGGATATCCTCCCTCCTGACATCCCATCCTATATGCGGGCGCCGTCCGAGGAGGATTGCATCGAATGCCTTGATGGGTCCCGTCTCGCTTCGCTGCGGGACATAGGCGAGCAGGCGGGCAACCTCATCCCGTCTCATCGCGAGGAGATCGCGGTCTTCAAGGAGTATCGTTCCTGAATGCGGCCGGACAAGTGTATTGATGCACCGGAGAAGTGTGGTCTTTCCGACTCCATTCGGGCCAAGGATCGCGAGGATCTCGTGCCGGTTCACCCGGAACTCGACATTTTCGAGTACAGACCTGCCATTGTACCGGAACGAAAGCCCTGCGACATCGAGGATCATGTGACGTTCCTCCCGATCAGGAGATAGATGAAGAGAGGTGCACCCAGGAACGCGGTCAGGACGCCTACAGGGAGGACCGCCGGAGCGATGATGAGCCTTGCGACCATGTCCGCCCCGAGAAGAAGGATTGCACCCGCGATGCAGGACGCGGGCAGAAGGTACCGCTGATCGCTTCCGATCACCCTCCTCATCATGTGCGGGCTGACGAGCCCTATGAACCCGATGATTCCAAGAAATGAGACCACCACAGCGGTGATGAGTGACGAGAGGAGCATCGCGAAAGAACGAATACGCTCAACATTTACGCCAAGGCTGTGTGCGGTCTCGTCCCCGGCATCGATTGCATTGTAGTCCCACCGTCTGAAGAGGAAGTATCCGAGAGAGGGGAGGACAATTGCAGTGATAAGAATGAGATCGCTCCAGGTGGAACGGCCAACATCTCCGAAGGTCCAGAACACGATGGCGGCGATCTGGTCTGCTGATGAGAAGTACTGGAGGAACGTGGTCCCCGCGGTGAAAAGCGCTGCAAGGGCTACCCCGACAAGGATCATCACCTCAGGCTGCGAACTCCGGTATTTCGCCACGACGAGGAGCGCGGTAGTCGCACACATTGCACCGGCGAATGCACATATGGTGACGATATAGGGATTCCTGACGACCACAGAATCCGAGATTAAGTGGGAGAGCGAGCCGGCACCCAGTACCGTGATCGCAAACGCTGCCCCAAATGCTGCCGCGTGCGATACCCCGAGCGTGTAGGGAGAACTGAGCGGATTCCTGAGCACCGACTGCATGACAACGCCTGCTGCCGCAAGCCCGGCGCCCGCGATCACCGCTGAGAGCACCCTCGGAAGCCGGACATTCATGACGATATTCGATACCCCGCCCCCTGATGGTGAAAGGAATGCCGCTGCGATCTCGGGAATCGGGATGAACGAGCTCCCGACCGCAATCGCAACCAGGAACAGCAGGATGAGACAGAGTCCGGTACCCGCAATGAAGAGGCCTTTTTGTCTTATATAGTGCAGGTATCCGTCTGGTTCTGGGGAGGTATTCACTTCTAGGTGCATGGGACGTCTCTCATCACGGTCACTCTTTCTGGGCGATGGTCATCACAGAGCGGGCGTCGACCGGGACAGTATCCCGGACAATAAATCCCGATTCCCGCAGCCTCCGGTTATATTCCTCAAGGGGGACACTCCCTTCGAACCGGAACCTGCGGTCCTGCTTCTGCATCCCTTCGAATACCCAGAGGTTCCATTCGAGGTCGGAGAAGGGATCCTGTTCGGCGTTGTCGATCACCTGCTTGTTGAGATAGAGGCCCCCAATTTTCAGGGCATCCCTGATCTTCGGGATAAGCGCCGGCATCTTCCCTGAGGGGTTCGATGATGAGAAGACGATATCATATCCCGAGCCAAGCGGATCGCGGAAAAAGTCTCCTGCATGGGTGGATACTCTTCCGGGAGCCCCATACTGCCTGATGAACTCGCGGGTTGCATCGGTCACATCAGGGAGATCGAAGATCACCGCATGAAGATCAGGGTTCTTCCCGATCAAAGCAAGAGAATACAGGCCATGTCCCCCGCCAAGGTCGAGCATCTTCCTCGCGGCCGGAAATTCGGGGATGTGGCTTACAATTCCCGCAACACGCTGGACGAGGCCACACCGGCATTGTTCCGCCATCGCCGGGATGATCTTCTCCCGGAACTGCTTCTCACGGGGATATACGACCGGGCCCCTGGTGAGGAGAACATGGAGTTTTAAAAATAACGACGCGTACTCCCTCATCTGGGCGAGCGCTGCCTTCTGGCTGAAGGGAGAATCGCGAAGGAAGAAATCCCGGGTATATTCGGTGACCGTAAAACTCCCTTCCTTATCCTTCGACAGGAATCCTGTACGCACGAGACCTTCACAGAGAGGTCCTGCAATCCCCGGGGTGCATCCTGTAGCCGCAGCAACCGTCTCAAGAGTGGCCGGTTCTTTGCAGGTATCGAAGATCCCCATATCGTACGCCGCGAAAAATGCCTGGAAGCAGCGAAGCCCGCCGAGTGCCTGGTCGAGGAACGCGAGCGGGTTCTCTTTCCCAGATGCAGGGGTATGGTCGAGCGTCGGGACGCGGGAGGGTTCAGGGATCATGGATATCTCACTCACACAGGTATCTCATCAACAGGGGCAAAACCCCCGAAGATCTCTTTCATCTCGGCATACACCGGTTTTCCATCGAGCATCGTGTAGATCTCGTCTGCCTTCTTTGCCGGATCAATATCTGCGAACTGCTCGGGGTAGAGAATTTTTCCGACGTAATATGCATCGGCAAGCACCGTGTCATAGTTGTTCGCATACCAGTTGTAAGGCATCACGCCGTACACCCTTCCTTCCCTTACGGCATCGAGCGACTGGTAGATTGGGTCTTTCAGGTCCTCGCGTACCAGGAACAAACTGGCCTCATCGACGAAGATCACATCAGGGTTCCAGGAGAGCAGTTTCTCCTTGTCAATCATGATCTGGCCACCGGTGCCTGCACCGCCTGCAACATTATTCCCGTTCACCATGGCGAGAGGTGCGTAGGCGGGCTCGGTGGAGAGGAACCCGTGGGCCCCGTTGAATGCGATACCGCCGACATACACCGATGGCTTCTCCCCGGCCGGAACGTCTTTTGTCCTCGCATTGAGATCGGCAAGGGTCGCATTGATGAACGCGACCACCTCATCTGCACGCTGCTCCCTGTTGAGCGCTTTTGCCATGGTACGGAGCGATCCATAGAATGAATTCCGGTTCTTCCCCAGATCACCTGATATAAGTGAGACCACCGGGACCCCGCTCTTCTCCTGGAGTGCATCAGCATCCTTGCCCGTCACGAATGTCACGAATACGACATCGGGGTCCTGGCGTGCGATGAGTTCGGGATCACCGGTGATCGCTCCGACAAAGGGGCGGCCGGCGAGTTCCGGGTGGGCAATATTGTAAGGCCTGTCAATGCCGGACGGCATGCCTGCAACGGATCCGTTCGCGGCATCCTGTTCCCTGAGATCAACGCCCACCACCCTGTCCTCCGCCTGGAGATACACGATCATGCGGAGCGCCCCTGCACCTATCCCGATGATCCGCCCAGGATTCTCGCTGAGACTTACCGTGCGGTTCATCATATCGACAACCGTCCGGGTCTCCTTTGCGACATGGACCGCTCCTGCCGGCGCCTGCGTCGAACACCCTGCACAAAGAAGCCCTGCGACGAGGATCCCTGCGAGTACCAGGAGCACTTGCAAAGAAGATTTCATACTTTATTACATTATAGTATGAGTTATTAAATAATCTGTTTTTTTCAGACGTAACAAATCGATATAATCTGAATATTACACTGACAAAATAGTTACAATTTGAGAAAAATACTACGGATTCATACGGTTTTTGCCGGGTGACCCCTCCACGGTACTCACGCTATATCCTGCCGTGGATCTTTTCGGGTGAGCATGGTGCAGAATCCGAGACGGCAGTCCATGCACTCGATCGAAAAACCTGCCCTTTCAAGGTATTCTGTGATCTCAAGCCTCGAATAAAAACGCGCCCGGGAAAGGAATCTCCCCTTTCCGCCATCCTGTAGGTATCTCCGGTGAATATCACCCCCGCGTTCGATGAATGCTACGAAAAGTGGCCCTCCGGGTTGAAGAACCCGGTTGAGCTCAGAAAATGAAGATGCCGGGTCGTCAAGGAAACAGACGACGGTGACAGAGAGCACCGATGAGCACGAACTATCCTTGAAAGGGAGTGATTCGGCCCGGCCCCGGATGATCTCAATCCCGCGGTCCCGGGCCATCCTGCCCAATCGTCCCGAAGGTTCTATTCCGATCTTGATCCCGAGCGGTCCCGCAAACCTCCCGGACCCGGCCCCTACTTCGATCGATCGGGAGTCTGGAACGGGAAAGATATTCCTGATCCGGGCAAGTTCCGCAAGGTATTCTTCGCGGTGCTCGTCAAACCAACGGTCGTAATCTTCTGCGAATTCCTCGAATATATTGATCGGCATGAACCCGCCCCCCACCTCAAGTTCCATAGAGGTGCTTTCGGACCTTCACCCCGATAGCCTCCTCCCTCCGTTTCAGCACGGATGAGTCGATCTTCCCCTCGTGATAGGTGGAGAAGAGTGAATAGACAAAATCCACCGTCAGGTCCATCACCTCCTTCTTGAACCTGACCTCGACGGTAGTATCTCCGGCAAACCCCTTGATAGAGAACCAGTCGGGCTTCTCGAACTTGTAGAACCCTTCTCCGAGGTTGGGCAGGGCTTCTACCTGCCCGAATGCCCCAAGGTAGGCGAAGAACTCCTTCGTGACCGGTGTGTCGAGGAGAAATTCCTTCATGAAGGAACCATCCGCACAGAGTTTATGCCGGACTGACCTGACTATCCGCATGGTTGGCGATCTCCTTTATCGCATCCGCCGCTATGCCGCACTCCTGATCGGTAGTGAACCACGAAAGGCTGAGCCGTATGCATCCCATCCCCCCATCAATTGCCCTGTGCAGGAGGGGGGCACAATGGAGCCCTGTCCGGGCAATGATGCCATATCTCCTTGCCAGCATGAATCCCACGTCATCATTCTGAAGGCCCTTAATGTTGAACGGGATGATCGGAAGCCCTGGGTTGTCCTGATAGATGGTGATATTCGGCTCCTCTCTTAATTCCCGGATGAGGCAGGACACCTGCCTCGCTGCCTTGTTCTCAATGGTGGCAATCCCGGTCTCTTCGATGAACTTTACTCCAGCTGCAAGACCCGCAAGTCCGGGATAGTTGTGGGTCCCTGCCTCGAACCGCTCAGGCATCCCGCGTGGATGGAGAAGCGAGAAGGAATCGGTCCCCGTCCCCCCGAACCTGACCGGTGCGATCGATTCCGGGTCCCTCACATAAAATCCCCCGGTGCCCTGCAGGCCGAGGAGACCCTTGTGCCCGGTGAAGACATAGGCATCAACGGGAAGCGTTGAAAGGTCTATGGGGATGTGTCCTGCAGTCTGTGCTCCATCGACGATAAAGTATACTCCATTGTCGTGCAGGATCCCCCCTATGGTGCGGATATCCTGGACGGACCCGAGCACGTTGCTCCCGTGGGTCATGACCATCAGCCGTGTATCCGGCCCAATCGCTGATGCAATGGCATCAGGGTCGACATAGCCCTTCGAGAACGGAAGGACTGTTAACCGGATCCGGTGCTGCTGTTCGTACTCGGTGAGGGGTCGCAGCACCGAGTTGTGGTCGAGTGCTGTTGTGAGCACGTGGCATCCATGCTCCTTCCCGGTCAGAAATCCCTGGATAAGGATATTCAGGGAATCGGTCGCATTCTGGGTGAAGACGAGATGCTCGGGTGGATCTGCTCCGAGGATCCGGGAGACCGCCTCGCGTGCCAGGAGCACATAGTCCTCGCCCTGGCTGCCGGTGGTTCTTCCTGATCCGAAGACGGGGAGGGAAAGGAACTCCCGAACCGCATCCAGGACAGCACCTGGTTTTGGCCAGCTTGTCGCAGCGTTGTTCAGGTAGATGAGTGGCGGTGTTCCGGTCATAGATCTCTTGTGCCATAACCTCCCAATACATGCCCGCCTCTTCTGAAGACTGAGGTGACCCGCATCGGAAGGTTTTCAGATGATCTGTTGAACGGGGCCAAAAAGAGATCGTTTTTGGTATTTGAAAAATGTTTATCGGGCTGGCGACGGTAACACTATCTCATGTCGGAGATCACCGCGGAGGCTTTAAGAGATGCTGCCGGTCTGCTGGGAATACACGACCGGGCAAGCCTGAATGAGATCAGGATCCGGTACCGCGAGTGCATCAAGGAATGGCATCCTGACGTCTCAAAGAACGATGCCGAAAGTTCCCACGAGATGACGATTCAGCTGAAGAAGGCCTACGATCTCCTCGTTGAGTATTGCATGAACCATCCATTCTCATTCCGGACCGAGGATCTCTCAAAAGACCTGGCGCAGTCTCCCGCAGATTTCTGGATGGAGCGGTTCGGTGACGACCCGATATGGGGGTAATCACACTCTTTCTTTCGTGATGGGACGATTCGAAAGAACTGCGTGTGAAGTTGGAATTTCGCTTCAGGGGATCCCATATACACGAACCTGGATACATTCATAATCAGAGCAGGTGGAGCGTCCAGGCCTTTCGCAGGACCGGGCTGTTGTGTATCGCTCCCGCGGGAAGATGAGAGCCGCCACAGGGGCATCAGGCTTTTCCAGGGGTATCGCCTGTATACCGGTAATACGACAGCTTTACCAGTTCTGCAGTCACGAAAAATGCCGCGACAAGCCCGAGGATAATCCCAAGTGAGGAGAGGGGGGGAGGTGCAAAGGAGAAAACCTCCTGTCCAAACGAAGTATAGGGGAGTATGATTGTGACGGCAGCGGCAACCGCGGTCAGTATCATCAGGGACCACGATGGACGGCTCGCCTTGAAGAAGGGAAGCCTGGTTCT
Source organism: Methanolinea sp. (assembly GCA_018262855.1). Classification (GTDB taxonomy): domain Archaea; phylum Halobacteriota; class Methanomicrobia; order Methanomicrobiales; family Methanospirillaceae; genus Methanolinea_A. The sequence goes on from JADFDO010000004.1 coordinate 173,456, forward strand.
GATAGAGAAGAGAAACACGAGTTCGGTCAGGATGCTCCCAACGAACCAGCTGGTTTGGAGGACCTGGGCACCCTGGCCAACGAAGATCGCAAAGAATGCGAAGTCATCGACCGTGCTTATCACGCCGAGGAGAGTTGCAATAAGCACGATCTCCTTCAAATCGTACCTTCCCGGCATTTCCAGCTCCAATTCGTCCACGGTGTCGGTGGCAATCGAGATCATGGGAAAATCTGACAGAAGATTCACGAGCAGTATCTGGAGCGGCAGCATGGGAAGGAACGGGATGAAGAGTGAGACAATCGCAATGGCATAAAAATTCCCGAAGTTCGAAGCCAGGGTCGCCTTCAGGTACTTAACACTGTTGGCAAACACGCCCCTCCCACTCCTTATCCCGTCGATAATCACTTCTAGATTTTTCTGCAGGAGTATGATGTCAGCCGCCTCTCTCGCAATCTCAGCAGCGCTGTCCACGACAAGCGAGACGCCTGCAAGCTTGAGTGCCGGTGCATCGTTGATTCCTTCGCCGAGGAATCCCACCGTGCAGGTTCTCTGGAGCGACTGGATGATCTCGTATTTCTGCTCGGGTGTAATGCGGGCGAAGACCGCATAGTCAAGAATCGCCTGATCACGCTCGGCAGGGGACATCGCCATCAATGCAGAGCCCCTGATCACGCGGGTCGGGTCATCAAGGAGGCCTATCTTGACTCCCACCGCACTGGCAACTTCGGGGCTGTCTCCGGTTATTATTTTAATCGCAACGCCAAGCTCCTTCGCCTTCTCCATTGCACGGTATGTCGAAGGTTTGATGGGATCGGTGAATGCAATAGCCCCGTGAAACTCGAGATCCCAGAGATCTTCAGGTGAAACGCCAGACGTGTCAGGTAAGACAGCTTTTGTGGCGATTGCTATTGTCCGTTCACCGGCATGCCCCCTTCCGGCAAGCCATGAGAGGAGGGTGTCGCGTTCTTCTGCAGGCATTGAGGGGCACACTTTGAGGATCTCCTCGGGTGCTCCCCGGACAATGATCTCAGGCCCTGCAGGAGTGCGGGCCAGCACTGCGTTCATCCGGATCCGGGGATCGAACGGGAGTTCTGCCAGGCGCTCCGAATGCGGGATTGCTCCACGGTAAAGCCGGGAAGCCCCCTCGACAAGTGCAATATCAAATGGCTCGGTCTTCTCCTCGGTCTCTGCAACGGTCTGAAGGGCATAAGAAAAGAGGTCCTGGTCCGCTCCCGGAGATACTTCCGTGACAGAAAGGGTGTTCTCGGTGAGCGTTCCGGTCTTGTCCGAGCAAAGAACCTCGATACTGCCGATATCCTCGATGGCCGTCAGCCGCTTGACCACCACGTCCTGTTTTGCCAGATCGAGTGCACCGCGGGAGAGCGAGACCGTGGTGACAACAGGAAGCGCCTCCGGCACCACGCTGACCACGAGCGCAATGGAAAATACCACCAGTTCGATGAGATTGATCGAATCTCCCTTAAGCAGAAGGTTCGCCACGAACACGAACACCAGGGTGACCAGGATCATCCGGAGGATGAACCGGGAAAATCTCCCGATCCCCCTGGAGAATTCACTCTCCTTGGTAGTCTCCACCGTGAGGCGTGCAAGGGCTCCCATCGTGGTGCGGGCACCCGTCTCCACAACGACTGCAACCGCCTCTCCACCGACCACCGATGTCCCGGAGAAACAGAGGTTGTGGCAGTCGTAGAGGGTCGGGGGATCTGCCGGAAGGGTGTCAGGGTTCTTCGCGACCGGGATGGATTCACCGGTCAGCACGGTCTCATTAACGACAAAGTTTTGCGTGCTGAGAACCCGGATATCGGCCGGAACCACATCCCCGGTGCCGAGTTTTATGATGTCGCCCGGCACCAGATCCCGCGATTCTATGGGGCGCCAGGATGAATCCCGCCTCACCCTGCTCTTTGGCTTGATGAACTGCTGCAATGCCCTGAGCGACTGCTCGGACCTGTATTCCTGGTAGAACCCGAGTGCCGCGTTGATCAGCACGAACACAAGGATGACGGCGCCATCGATGTATTCACCAATCACAAAGACGATAGATGAGGCGACCAGGAGCAGGTATATGAACGCGGATTTAAACTGCCGGATGAGGATCTCCCACCACTGGACCTTGTTGGCAGTGATCTCATTATATCCTGATCCAACAAGCCTTTGTGATGCTTCGGCTGAAGATAATCCCTGGTCGGCCGAAGTCCTGAAATGCGCCAGGATCTCACCGGTGGAGAATGTGGAAAAATGTTTCGTGTCCTTTCTTATTGGAGTCATCGTGCGAGGGCCCACCGCTTCGCTATGAGACGTCAGTATTCTCACACAGTTATAAGTTCGTATTATCCCACAATCCGGCAGGTGGAGATATCCGGGACACCGGCTGTTCCACTCCGGGGGTTGCTCCGGGAGACCCCAAAAAAAATGACCTTTCAGGAAACCTGGTGAAGGGAGGACAATTCAAAAGGGAGGTGTGGTCAGGCAGATTTTGCCGCGAGCACCACATCCTCTTCCTTGATGGTTTTACGCCCGGCGTGTATCGCGAGCTTGTTCGCCTCTTTTACCAGGTTTGCAATGTAGTCTTCTGACTTTGCGACAAGAGCAGCAGCGGCGTCGCTGCCGACACGCTCTGCTCCACTCTGCTTGGCAATCCTAACGACTGCCGCAATAGGTAAATCTGCCACCTTGATTACCTCAAATCAATAAACGCTTAAATAGTATATATAAATTACCCCTGATTTGCCCAAAATTGCCATGAAATTGCATCCCAACCATTGTGTGGGGTGTATACGAAAAAAGAGCATAAAACTGCCATCCAAAAAAATCCCGGTAACAGGAGCCGGGATAAATCTCTTTTTTCGGGCCTTATTTTTGGTTTTTATCGTGAAAAACAGAACAAATCACTTTTTGAAATGCGTACGCAAATCTCTTTTCTCTTCACTTCCCGGAGAGATAGAAACCCCCGTCTTCCTGGACGAGCGGCACCTGATCGCGGGCACCGCGGGCGTATACTGCAAAGACAGCCCTGCAGAGGTGATACCGGCATTCCCAGAGATCCCCATCATTTATCGGCGCCACGAGTTCGGACTTGCAAGCAGGGCACCTTATGCGTGGACGCGTACCGTGCATGTACAGGAAGGAAGGCCTTGGTATCAACAGGCCCTGCCATATGGGGAGCGAAAGTGGAGTCGAACGGTTCACTCCGGTAAAAATGTGAGTTTGCCAGGAAATAACCATCGAGGGGTTTTGCAGCGAAATTCTCAAAAGCCACAATTCTTTGAAATCACCTGGTGGTGTGCTGCTCCTGTGTCAAGCCTTGTGCATATTCATGGTCCGGATGGTTCCCAGCAGTAAGTTTATCCGGTATGTGAATCAGTATAAAAAGAGGGATATTGGGGGTCTGGAAACGGGGGGGAGTATTATCCAGGCAGTCACGTGGATGAACAAATCCATCCTTGACAGGAAGATGAGACTGCCGGGCAAGCATAGTGAGATTGCGTTCGTTCCATACCTTCTCTGTCGTGGTGACAGCCCTGTCCTTCTCATAAGGTTCGCAAATCCCTTGGTGGGTGGAGTCTGCTAAAATGGCTGGAAATGGGGGGAAGCGGAAGGAGAAACAACAACCACTCTTTTCATTCTCAAACTATCTTCTCATCTCCATGATCTTCCTCATCCTCGTGCTTGCGGCGGGTATCACCTATTTTGATTACCGCCAGGCAGAGGAGATGTACCAGAAAAGTGCCCGTGTAATGCAGGAACAGACTGAGCAGGACATTACCCAGACGGTCAAGATAGTGGATGACTCATACGCAATGTATGATAATTCGCTCAATTTCCAGATGCAAAAAGATTTTTCTCTCTTTCTCCAGGAGTACGAACTCGCTGGCCGGGATCCTTCGAGAATGGATCTGCAAGGGCTCAAGAAGGTGATGAACGATACCATGGACCTCTATATCATCAACGAGTCGGTCATGGTGGAGTTCACCACCTATGAACCTGACCAGAACCTCGACTTCAGCCAGTGGCCATATTCCTACAATTTCCTGAAAGACCTCTTTACAAAGGAGGGTTTTTATCCTGACCGGGTGGTCTACGAGGTAGCAACGGGACACCTCAGAAAATATGCCTACATGCCCACTCCGGACCACCGGTATATCCTCGAACTCGGTATGACTGAAAAGGGGATCGGGGAGCGGCCGGCCATCCAGTTCCAGGAACCCCTGCGCAAGATGGCCTCCAATAATCCCAACATCATCAGTTATACTTCGTTTGATACTGTTGGCAGAGAGATTGGAAAGATGGCCGAGAACCGGAGAACTGCTCCCCCGCAAGTCCAGACCGTTATCAATGAGAAGAGAACAATTGAAGTGGTTGATTCGACGAACGACACGATCATCAGGTATCTTCTCGTTGATCTTTCTGGTGAAGGGTATGCCTCGGACACGAGCTGGATCATCGAGCTCGTCTACGACCAGTCTGAAATGAAAGCCCAGTTGAACAACCTTATCTTTTACCACTCACTTGTTGGACTGCTTGCAGTGCTTTTGAGTGCGGGTATTGCAATTGTCCTTTCCAGGATCCTCACAAAACCCATTACCCAAATGGTCAACGACATTGACACCATTTCAAAAGGGGACCTTGACCACGCGATCTCAAGGACCGATATCGTCGAATTCACACAGATCGAGAAAAGCACCACCTCGCTCGTGAACACTCTGAAGGGGATGATCGAACGGCTCCAGCTGAGCGAGGAAGATCTCAGGAAGAGCGAAGAGAATTACAGGACAGTCGTAGAGAACCAGACCGAGCTGATTGCCCGGTTCCTCCCTGACGGGACGCACGTGTTTGTGAATGATGCATACTGCAATTATTTCGACGTCCCGTGCAGTGAACTGATTGGAAGGGTGATGTGGCCAAGAATCGCTGAAGAGGACAGGGCCCGTGTAAGAGTTCATTACCAGTCACTCACCCCAGAAAATCCGACCGCGTCTATAGAGTACCGGATACTATTGCCCAGCAGTGAAGTGCGCTGGCTCCAGTGGAATGACAGGGCGATCTTTTCACCCGACGGGGTTATCATCGAGTACCAGACTGTCGGGAGGGATGTCACAGAGAGAAAGAGGATCGAAGAGGATCTCATCGAGAGCGAGAGAAAGTTCCGCGATCTTGCGAGCCTGCTGCCTCAGGTAATCTTTGAGACAGACCTCGACGGCCGGATAACCTACGTGAATCAGTCAGCATACGGAGAATTCGGCTACAGCCATGAGGACGTCGAAGAGGGTGTCAATTTCATCCAGGTGATAGTTCCCGAAGACCGAATCACTGCAATCCGGAATTTTACAAGCATTATCGAGGGTCATATAGTACCTAATGCCGAGTATCGTATGATAAGGAAAGACGGATCAATGCTTGACGGTTTAGTATACTCCTCTGCAATCGTGAAGGATGGGAAAACCATGGGAATCCGCGGGATTCTTGTAGACATCACCAAGCTAAAACAGGTCGAGGGTGAGCTCCGCAGGCTCAATGAGGAACTGGAAACCCGCGTTGCAGTAAGAACCGCAGATCTCGAGGTTGCGAACCGCGAACTGGAGGCGTTCTCATACTCGGTCTCACACGACCTCCGGGCACCGTTGCGTGCCATCGACGGTTTCTCCTCCATTCTCATCACCGAGCATGGATCAACGCTCGATCCGAAGATCAGGGATCTCCTCGAGAGGATCAGGATGAATGCCCAGAAGATGGGGCAGCTCATTGATTCTATCCTGAACTTCTCGCGGATGTCCCGCCAGCCCCTTAAAAAGGAGAGGTTGTACCCTGGGCAGATCGTAAACGATGTGCTCGAGGAGTTGAAGCCCCAGCGGGAACGACGGAAGGTAGAGATTCGGGTAGGGACGCTCCCCGCGTGTGACGGCGATCCTGCACTCATCAAGCAGGTATTCATGAACCTTATCTCGAATGCCCTGAAGTTCACCAGGAAAAGAGAACATGCCCTCATCGAGGTCTTCTCTTTAGAAAAGGAAGGTACCACCTTATTTGTCATCAGGGACAACGGAGTCGGGTTTGACATGAAATACGCAAGCAAGCTCTTCGCAGTGTTCCAGCGGCTCCACGAAGAGAAAGAGTACGAAGGGACCGGGATTGGCCTTGCGATCGTGCACCGGATCATCCAGCGGCACGGAGGAAAAGTGTGGATCGAGAGCGAGGTTGAGAAAGGGACCACCGTGTATTTCACGCTGGGATGAGATGGACGCCTCTTCACCTCTCACATCCCGGACGGTCTCCCGCGAGAGGGAACTCACAGCGATGAAGCGTGCAGGAATGAATCATTAATAACTTCCAGATCCCACATTTTTCCATGCGATGGAATATTCTCTATATTTCGATCCTTGTGGTCATTCTTACAGCGTGTACAGTGCCGGGGTGCCTCGATTCCTCCAGCGCAGGCATCGCGTCAATCACCACCGACAAGGACCTTTATCATTCACACGAGGTCATGAATATCACGGTCTCAATTTCTTCTCAGGGGAATATTGGCAACGCCACCCTCCGTCTACGGGGTATCCAGGATGATGATGGTCACTTCCAGCTCAACAAGGATATCCCTGTCATCCTCGCGCCCGGTCAAAATATTCAGGTCTACAGCCACCAGCTCCCTCACTGTTCCTCCTGTTCAGGGCTTCTTGAAGGGACGTACAGGATTGATGCAAGCCTTCTCCAGAACGGGGAAATCATATCGAATATGACGCACACTTTCCAGCTGAAACAGTAATATTCATCATCCGATATCCACTTTTTTTAAGCGGTAAAAGATCAAGGAAACCTCGCCATCGTCATCGATGGATTCGTATCATCGCGATACCTGGCAATACCGGTGACATCCTGCGAAGTCTCTGCGATATGGTCGATTATTCTGAACGCATCACCGGGACCATCACCGAGTGATTCGCAACTCCGAACACCCTTGCAGGGTATATGCCCTGACATGAACATCGTCCTTTTTCCCCTACCCCGGACAAAAAAATAACCAGGAAGCACCCCCAATACTTCAGTGAATGAACAGGCATCCCTTTCTCCCTGTTATCCTGCTGATACTCGCCACTCTTGTCGGTGCTGGCTGCCTGCAGCAGGAGAGTCCCGGAAAGACCATCCCTACTCTGAATCCCCACCATCCAACCATGGAAGCACTCCTTGGAAACGTGACCAGTAGCATTCAGGAATCGCTCGTCAGCAGCGATCTCGTGGTGTCCGATGTAGCAGCAGATCTCGGGAGAACCGGCATCTTGGGCCCCGGTGCTGAGACAGTGTTGAGAGAAGCCGTGGGATCCCATCCTCTCATCCTGACAATGATAACGTATGACAGGAACGGGACCGTTCAAACAGCAGAACCGGAGAGTGCGAAGGTCCTGGTCGGCCAGGACCTCTCCGACCAGGAGAATGTTCGAAAATCTCTTTCGACCGGAGAGCCCCTGATGAGCGATCTCTTCCCACTTTCACAGGGAGGATTTGGGATCTCGATCTCACACCCGGTGCACTCGCGGCATGGTGAATTTATCGGCGTGGTCAGCATGGTGTTCTTGCCATATGAACTGATCACCCCGCCTGTCGAACGTGAAGTGAACGGAATCCCCTATTCCTTCCAGGTCCTTGAGACCGATGCCCTTATCCTCTATGATCCCGATCCGGTCGAGGTTGGGAAAGAGACCTTCAACGAGACGTTTTATGCGGAATTTCCGGGGATTGAAAGGGTCGCCAGGCAGGTGGTTGCGAACCACTCCGGGTACGATACCTACTCTTTCTACAGTACGGGATATGGGAGGATTGTGGAGAAAGAGACATTCTGGTCAACCGCCAGTCTACACGGGACCGAGTGGAGGGTGATGGTGATCGGGGAGGTATGAATGGAATACACCAGGCCGCCTGCTGGTGCCGAAATCCCACGGCATTCACTCATCCGGCCTCCTAATGATTCGGGTGCCTGGATTCACTGATCGAGACCATACCAGGCCCACCTCACCGTAATTCACAATCCTTTTCCCCGCTGGCACAGACCTTTTCCGCATGGTGCATAGGTGTATTCTCATGATTGCGGTAATGCTCGTTATGGCGATAATTGCTGCCGGTTGTACCACCACTCCCCCGGGACCGGCAACCCCCTCACCAACACCAGTCCAGACCGCGACTCTGTCAACCCGGTACAGTCAGCCTGAAGAGATCACGACCACCCCTGAACTGGTCGCATTTGTTGCCAATGCAGCGGCCTTCGCTCGTGAACAGGGGCGGGAGAACGCTGTTCCAGCCTTCAACGACCAGAACGGATCGTTTGTCATCGGCAACGTGCAGGTGTTCGCAATAGGGTATGATGGAACCCTGATCGCAGATTCGGGTGAACCCGGGGCTGTCGGGACCAATATCCAGAACTTGACCGATTCATTCGGGATTCCCCTTGTCCGGAACATGGCAGAAACAGCCCGGTACGGGAGGGGCTACGTGAGTTATACTTACCCGAATCCTTCGGCAGACAATGCGTCCGAGTCCAGGATTGCGGTGGTTGAGGACATCGACGGAACCTATTATATCGGTGCCGGAATGTTTGCGTCCGAGGGGGAGATCTATCCCTCTACCAGGCTGAATACCTCAGCGAACCCTCTCACGGTCGAAGACCTCGTTGTATATGTTCAGGATGCGGCCGCATACGCACGGGCACACGGAAGGGAGAATACTCTTTCATCTTTTAACGATCCAGAGGGCCGATTTGTCCGGGGAGAACTCGTCATCATGGCATTCGACTACAACGGCACGAACCTTGCAGCCCCTCCCTATTCACCTGAACTTACGAACTACCATATCAACCTCATCAACTACCAGGATCCGGACGGTGTCGAAACAATCCGGGGGATGCGGGATCTCGCACGCGGGGGAGGCGGGTTCCTGTACACCGTCGCGAAGATCAAGGCGAACGGGAAGACAATCTTTGTGCCAAAGATCGACTACGCTGAGCCTGTTGACAACGAATGGTGGATCTTCTCCGGAATCATCGTGCCCGAATACACGAGAGCAGGCACCGGGAACATGGCAGGCATCCAGATCCGCAATCTCACCCGGGAGAACCTCTATCAGCGCGTGAATGAGGCAGTTGCTTTTGCCCATACAAACGGGAAGGAAAAGACCTTCAAGGAGATCAACGATCCGAAGGGAAGGTTTGTCACGGGAGACCTCTTTATCTGGGCATCATCACGCGACGGGGTCCTCCTCGCAGACCCCTTCTGGAAATCCGGGATAGGTGAAAACCATTGGGAATATGCCGACCAGTATGGCATGAAAGTGACACAGGCCGGGGTTCAGGCAATGGAGAATGGCACAGGGTTCTCCAGGGCGCTCTTCCCTGATACCGCGATGAATGGAACCGAAAATATTGAAAAGCTCATTTACATGAAAGCCGTGGACGATATCTGGTGGATCGGGAGCGGGATCTACGGCATCCGGGTTGAATGAGGGAACGAATATCATCTCTCATCCCCCGACGCAGACAGCCCGGAAGAAACCGCCCCTTTTTCTTCTTTCTCACCTCCGGTTCATCCAACACCTGTTAATACCCGGATGCCGGAGTTCTCTATTGAAATGACCGGATCCCAGGAACTCGAACCAACCGCGGCGCTTGTGATGGGGTGGGCGAGGGACCTATACAAAACAGGGTGTGCCTCCCGTTTCTGTTCCCGCCTCGATCTCTCGGCGGGTTACCGGATGAAGCAGGAGTGTGATTCAATCTGCCCCTGGTATCCCGAAGTTATGATGAACAGGAAGTGGTTCATCCGGCACCTTGCCACCGAAATGCTGGCGGATTCTCACGATCTCTGCCAGGTGATCATTCTCGCTGCCGGCAAATCGCCACTGGCCCTCGAACTTCTTGAGATCCACCCGGAGAGGATCGCTTCGGTGATCGAGACAGATATCGCCTGGATGGAAGAGAAGCAGGAGATATACCGGTCCGTCGCCCCTGGTGCCGCAGAAAAGATCCGGTGTCTTCACGCTGATATTTACCAGAGCAAGGAGACCGAACAGGCTCTATACGGGACCGGGATGTTCGATCCGGAAATCCCTTCAATCATCGTGTTTGAGGGTATCTCGTATTATCTTTCGCCGGCCATCTCGTCGAGGATACTATCCCTCTTTTCATCAGAATCGCGGCAGAACAGGATCATCCTCGATTCCCTCCTGCCATGTCGCCTCGTCAGGGATGACAGGCGTTATATCTCCCGTGGGATATGGAGGGTCATCCACAGGGACTGCAACTTCAGGCATACAATCACCTACAGCCCTGAAGAGATGGCTGCCATGCTCTCCACTGCCGGGTGTGAGGAGATCCGGCATCATTCTATGGATGAGATGGAGCGGCTCAGGACCGGTAAGAGCAGGTATTTTCCCACTGGCCACGACGGTTGGATTCGGATTACGACCGCCCGGATGTAGGGGTGCTGGATATTGCAGGCGGGGGAATTCAGGAGAACTGTCGTTCCTGCATGTAGTCAATATATGGAGAAACCACCGGTTGCGAGGAAGCATTGTGGAGAATAGGGAATATTCGATATAACGCCTGATTACCCCCCAGGAAGGGTAAAATAAAAGGTAGAACCCTTCCCTATCTCCGATTCCACCCAGATCCGTCCCCCGTGCCTCTCGATGATCCGTGTGCATAACGCGAGGCCAAGCCCTGTTCCGAAATAATCATCCCTGTGATTCAGGCGTTCAAAAAGGACAAAGATTTTTTCGTAATACTGGTGCTGGATCCCGATGCCGTTGTCCTCAACCGCAAATTGCCACATGCCGTCTCCCGGAACTGCTGAAATGTGGATGACAGGAGGGACCTCTTTTTTCCGGAACTTGATGGCATTCTCGATAAGGTTCTGGAAGACCTGGACAATCTGGGTCCCGTTCACAGGGATGGTTGGGAGGGGATCGTGCGTGATGGAAGCTCCGGTCTCATGAATCGCGATCTGGAGGTTTTTTAATGCAAATTCAAGGACTCCCTCAAGGTCTGCCTGTTCACGGGATCTCTCCCGTGCCCGGACGTCGGAATATTTTCGCAGATCGCTGACGAGGTGGTGCATCCGGAGACCTGCGTGTTCGATATTCCGCAGGTACTTCTCTGCCTGTGGCGATATTCCATCCGCTTGTTCCGCAAGAAGCATCTGTGAGTATGCAACGATAGTCCTTATCGGTTCCTGGAGATCATGGGCAGCAACATGAGCGAAGAGTTCCAGGTCCTCGTTGCTCTTTTTAAGCTGCGCAATGGATTCCTCCAGCTGTCTTTCAGAACGTTTCCGATCAGTGATATCGCGCCCGGTAATTGCCAGGCGGACCACGTTTCCTTGTGCAGATTGAATGGGATTGATGCATACATCATACCACCTGTTATCCCTGCCCTCTTCATAACGTAAGGCTTCTTTCGACTGGATAACGCGCTCAATTTCTTCTCTATGTTCTGATAAGCCCTCAAGCGGGGTTTTATCCCAGATTGATGCGCCAATGAAATCCTGGTACGTTCCCCCGAGCATCCTTGCAAAATTATCATTGATATTCAGGATGGTGCCGTGAAGATCGATAAGGAACGCATAATCGGCCGGGGAGTTGATCAGAGCCCGTTCGGTCTCCACTTTCTCGGTGAGAATATCTTTCACAGATTTCTGGAGTGTCACATCTCGCATGTATACCCGTATCACACGGCGGTGCCCGAGAGTTATGAGTGTAAGGTGCACTTCGACCTCGATATCATCGCCATTTGCAAGAGTGAGAGGAGTAACAGCGGGGGGAACTTCTTCGCCGTCAAGTAATTTCAGGATAGCCTTTCGACCCATCTCGGCAATCCCGTGCGGAAGGTGATCGAAGACTTTCCTCTTCAGGGCATCTTCGGGATCTGTCTCCCTCGCAAGGGCAATTGCCGCGGGATTCGCATACAGGATATTCCCTTCCAGGTCATGAACGATAATCGCATCGGATGAGCATTCAACGAGAGCCCGAAAATCGATAGTTTCTTCCTGGTGCGGCATGAATGGTCTTTCTGGGTGTCGGTGGATAGCCATTGAGAGTGTCAAATTATTATAGTATTCCCCGGATTCTGTGTGTCAGGAGGATAGCCGGATAAGGGAGATCGGGACACCAGCGCACTCGGAGATCAGGTATCCGGTCTGTGGCAACCGGTATCAATCGTCCAAAACAATCACATGATCCATGAGGGGACACATGTATACAAAATGAAAAATGCCGAAAGGCACTTTCATATACCATTCACATGACTGATGAGAGACTTGGCAAAAAGCATGAGATTGACGGAGCCATTTTCATATAAAAAGGTTATAAGTAAGGGATCCTCATAGGTGCCGGGAGTTCCTTGCCCTCTTCCAAATCAGTCCCCAAGAGACATGATCACTCATCTCTTTTAAAAGGAGAGTGGGGGTGGTATGTATGCTGGTTATACGCACTTTCCTGCAGGACACCCAAACGGCGGGTTTGTGATGGCATTCCATCCATTATGGCTGGTGCGTGTCTTTGACGGCGTTACGGTCAGTCCCTTGAATGAAGAGATGAGCGTCATCTTGTCCTTGATGGATGCCGGGGTAGTCTTCTGGAAGGAAGACGACTCCTGTGAACAGCTGGAACACTGGTTGCATGTGGTACAGGACGACTGCGTGTTCTTTGTGAACTTCTCCATGAAAGATAGTTTTGCGGGGAGCGCAAAGGCGACCGTTGATGCAAGCAGGAGCACCACGAGGATGCCGGCAATCAGGGTACGGGGCAACCTGGTCATGAATATCACTGGACCTATTACTCCAAAAGAGTTTAAATTCTTTTCCCATATCTCACAAATGTCCCGGAAAAATCTCCGAATGAAGAGTGAGGGAAGGATATGCTATGGGAGAATGGGTACATTTTGTTCCATGAAAGACACTGCGAATGACCGGATTACCAAGTACGCTATGACTGTTACCGGGACCATTGAGAACAAATCATACCAAAAGACCATGCAGGGTGGCTGAGTTTTTCAGGTAAACAATGCCCCGTTTACTGATGAGCACAAGGTGGCATGGGTGTGAAAAGGGAAGATCCATTCTCACACCTAAAAAGAGGAATGAATGTCTTACCCGGAAAACCCTTCGCTGATCACCCTCCGGAATGTGTGCAGGAAATCTCTCCAGGCACTCCGGAGGCTGTCCTTCACAGCATGGAGTGCATCGCGGTCCTTCTCATCCAGGGCCTCTTGTAATCCGGGGCCCATGGCATCGATATCATCGAGTATCCGATTGAGTTCGGTGGTATTATACCCATATCTTCCGAGCGCTGAAACGACCTCTCCGCCCTCGGCCCGGTGAAGGGTGTAGGCGTGTACGTGGTATGTGCCGTGGATAGACCAGAGTTCATCTGTCAGGTTCTCGTCAATCTCGGCCTTATATCCCTTTATCTTCCCTGCATGGTACGGGTGTGCGGCCGCAGCGGGCAGGGTGAGCCCAGCAATAAGGAGGAGGAATCCAATAGCAGGCAGGAATTGTATCCATCTCATGGTGTCGTTCACCCGGCTCGTCTCTCTGGAGGCACCTGTAGGTGTGTCCCCGGCAGAGCGATCAGATGGAGATGATATAATATCGGAGAGTCCTTCCAGTCCCCTGAAGGAAACTGCTCATCCCACGGTTGAACCTCGTGGTTCAATCATGAATTGTTCCGCGTTCAGTATTGTAAGAGGAAAAAGGTGAATGAGACTCTCCGGGAGGTATGGGTGCAGCCATCAATATCCCCCTGGACTCCTTCATCCCTGAATAGGCCTGCCGGAGGTCTCAATCCCGGTCCAGGATTATCCCAGTCCTTCCGGGTATCCGGCTGGTCCTGGTGCGGGTGGCGCCTGCTCTATCTTCAGGATCTTCATGAAGGTGTGTTCGAAAAGGCTGGCCTTCGAGAGCGCCATTGAGATCTCCCGTGAGCAGTCAGACGAGGCAGACACAAGGAGCGTAATCCCGCCATCCGAACGTGTGCAGGCAAGCGAGGCGGCCTTCCCCCTGTGTGTTCCGTCAAGCCCGTCAGCCACCCTGAGGATCCCGGCAAGCATACGGATGGATTGCTGTTCATCCGTTGTCAGAAGCCTGTAATACCCCGACCGTTCGAAGGTGCCGCTGCCCCTGTGGGAATGTGCGAGCAAGCCAATCACCCCTCTCTCTTTGAGAGAAAAGGGGATCTGTTCATCGGTAGAGATCAGAAGGGCACTCCGCTTCGCATGCCCTTTCTTTCCTTCCTTGAATCCAATATCATGGAGGAGTGCGCCGAATTCGAGCCATCTGCGCTCCTTTTCAGAAAGGTGGTGAGATTCCATGAGTTGATCGAAGATCTGGAGGGAGAGCGAGGCGACATGAAGTGAATGGGCCGCACTCTCAGGACTGGTGTGCATGGCCCTCATAACACGCTCCTTCACCATGTTCTCCTGGATGACCGTTTTTGGCAGATACATCGCCCGGTGATTCCCAAGCACCTCGCAGGTGAGTGCATCCCAGAAGTGCATCCGGTGGAGGGAGTTCCAGTATTGCACGGTATTCCTGTACACCCTCCTCCTCTCCCTTTCCCGGTCATTCTGGAACACTCTCAGGCCGGCGATCACGGCGGGGCCCGGCCGGTCCAGGTCTCCCAGCGATCTCGGGCGGGAACGCTCCTTTAAGAGAATCCGGGTCACCATATCGATCCATACATCGGTATCATGGAGATCCCCCAGGAGTTTCTGGAGCCGGGCGACTCTCGTGATATACTTACGGAGTCCGATGCGGTAGACTGGCGCAAAGATCTCCATCGTATAGCGGAGGTTCTTGGCAGCGATGCGCATCGCATGGTGCTCCGCGGTTGCATCAGGGTACTCAAGCCATGGTTCATAGGCCATGAGATCCGCGTAGCAGCGCCCGATATTGTCTGCAGCGAGGAAAACGAGGGCACCCGAATCTCCATGCACTCGCCGCCTTCGGCTTCGGGCCTCCGATCGGGACAGCCCGGCCTGAATGAGGGATTCGGAAAGGTTTCTCTTTTCGACCTTGTCGAGGGCACCAAGAACGTCCTTCTGGCAGCGGGACCTCTCCTTTCGCAGCAGTCCGATCAGATATGAGATGGCGTCGAGGAGGGGTGCTGATACCTCGTTCTCTCCCTCGTTTTTCCGCCCCTTCGTGGAGGATGCCTTCTTCCGGGCCTTTTTCAGGAAGGCGATCTGCACATCTGCATCGCGGGCCTCCCCAAGAGCCCGGGTGATCGCCCGGGTCTCGGAATAGATCCTCTGGTAACGCTTTGGGGGAATGCAGTGCTCAAATGTCCGGAGCCCTGCACGAAGCCTTCGTGAGGCCACCCGCATCCGGTGAAGTGGCTCGATATCCCCACCTTCACGAACCCCCGCGGATTCGGCCAGGAATTTTTCGAGCGAGCCGAAAATATTGTCTGCGGCAAACCGGCACATGAATCCTGGCTGGAGATTCGTGTCCCTCCTGGCATGAGATCTGCGGTCCTGAATGGCGAGGTTCCCGGGGCCTGGATCGCGGCCACCCGGGCTTCCCGGGGGATTTGTATCCCTGCTCCCGGTTTTTTTCTCCTCGTCCATCACATCACCAGAAATCCAGTAGGAGAAGATGGTGAAATGAGCTGATAGGTCTTTTCTCCAGGTCTCCGGGAAGGAGCCGGTTCCTCATAGCCTTTCCGAAAGCCGGAGCCCCGGGGGTTCCCAACCGGCATGTACGGGTCCCGCTATCGGGCTCCGGAAAATAGTACCCGGGACTCCTATCCCTTTCCCGGCGTCCCTTCCATTCCGTGTCTTCCTGAAAGGTAATACCCCACACCCACCGGTATCAGGAATGTCAGGGCGTAGTATACGAACACATCCGGGCCATAGTACGTGGCCTGGAGGAGGATGACAATGAACAGGAAGTCGAGCACGATCGCAATCACGGTCCATGCAAGCCCCACCTTGACGAAATACACGAGCGGGAGGTCACGTCTCCTGAACCACCACCACGTGATCGCAATCGTGACCGGGGTGCATACTGCGAGGAGGATCCAGCCCATGCTGCTGGCGAATGGCGAGAAGAACAGTGCAAGCGAGAGGAGATAGCCCAGTAACCAGAATCCCATGCCAAGCCCGACCATGTCCCTGATCCACTCTTTCATGGAGGAAGGTTGAGCGATTCCCCGTGTTATGTCTTTCCGGGGAGGCGGGGGCGGGCAGGAGGGAGTTATACCACCTGTCCATCTATCGATATTGTGATCTCTTTCACAGGGATCGTTTTTCCCGACCTTGCGAGCGCCTGATTGATGACATACAGCACCCCGGTGCAGCAGGGTACCTCCATGTGGACCGCGGTGATCGAATTGATGGCATGAGTGGAGAATATCTCGCTCAGCTTTGCGATATACTTCTCAATATCTGAATCCAGCTTCGGGCAGAAGATGATCACGATCTTCCCCCGGAGGAGATCGCGGTGGAAGGATCCATATGCGAACGGAACACAGTCCGCAGCGATGAGAATATCTGCCTTCTCGAAGTATGAGGCGCGTGGGTTCAGGAGCGCTAACTGGACCGGCCAC
Organism: Methanolinea sp.; assembly: GCA_018262855.1. Classification (GTDB taxonomy): domain Archaea; phylum Halobacteriota; class Methanomicrobia; order Methanomicrobiales; family Methanospirillaceae; genus Methanolinea_A. Next base: position 190,058 of record JADFDO010000004.1, read on the forward strand.
TGCCTCAACTCCGACGCGGATCCCGTGGTCTGTTCGACAGGGGTTCCTCCGGGCCTCCGGGGAATGCTGCGGGCAGCGGATCCCGGGCAGCCTGCAAACGAGGGATGCCCCCGCGGTTCGATATCCGGGTGATGCCCCATGATGCGGTGATCGGGGACCGGTATCTGGTGCCTGTCCAGGTACCCGATTGCCTGAGTATACAACGCCCATTCCCCGTGGTTCAGGAGGTGTTCGAGGTGTGCCCTGATCACCGCCGCTCCCTGGGGGGCAACGTTGTCCATTACGGCGTTCTCATCGTAGGCTCCCGCCTCACGCTCGATGACGCTGATCGCACCTTCCGGGCAGGTCCCGATGCAGGCGCCGAGCCCGTCGCAGAAGAGGTCGCTCACAAGCCGCGCCTTTCCCTCGATCAACTGGAGAGCCCCTTCAGGGCAGTCCGGGATGCACTGGCCGCACCCGGTGCATTTTTCCTCATCTATCGTGATGATCTTTCGTTTCATGGACTGTTCCTTCCCTCACTCTATAGATCTCTCATCCGGGTGTTCCCTGAATCCGGTCATTTCATCCGGCTTCTCATCACTCCCCCGGTGAATCCCCGGGCTTCTTTGCGGTCAACTTCCGATAGGTCTCTTCCCCGACACATTCCTTTGCATACCTGCACCACTGGACGCAGGAGAGGATATCGTTATAGACGGTGAACCCGCACCTGCTGCAATTGACCGAGATATCGTTTGAGAAGACCTCGATCTCTTCCCCGCACCGGGGGCATTTCTTAATCGTAAGCGTTGGTGTCCGGAGGTTCGCGGCACCCGGGCAGTGGTCAAGCATGCTCCTTCTCCCACTTCCGGTATTCCTTCAGCAGACCCTCCGCGTACAGGGCTTCCTTCTTTGTCGGGACATAGTTGAACTTCCTGACCCTTTTCAGGATCTCGGATGCTGCCGTGGCATCATCAGGAGGATGGACGTTGCTCACACTCTCGAAGATGAAGTCAAGCTGATCGATGCCCGTCTCCTTCCCATCGATAAGCACACGCCGTATCTTGATCTTTTCGGGGGGGATCCCTCCACAGATCGAGCAATAATACCCGTCTTTCTCATCACCGGCCATACCTACTCCCTGATCATGATCAGCATCATCTTGAACCTGGTGATTGCGGAGAGTGCATGCGGTGCGTTCGCAGGGAAGATGATCGTTTCGCCCTCTTTCATCTGGTGGGTGGTGCCGGACACCCAGACCTCGCACTCGCCGTCAAGGATTGTCACGACGGCATCATACGGGGCGGTGTGCTCTGACAGCCCTTCGTTCTCGTCAAATGAGAAGAGCGTGATACTTCCAGCCTTCCTGTTCACGATCATCCGGCTGGCGACCGTTCCCTCCTGGTAATTGACAAGGTTTTTGAGGGCCAGGACCTTTCCCTTCAGATCTTCCCGTTTTTTATCAGGCGTATCGGTTGCGTCAGGGGGTTCAGGTTTGAATTCCATTTCTCTTCACCATCTCTGTTCTCATCTTCTCTGGGATACCAGGAAAAGGTATGGGTATTCAGGCTTTCACCATGCGGCAATCTCATCGTCCTTCCCGCAGACGCCCTTGATAGTGCATCCTGTCCCCTTCACCGTCTCTTCGCACTGGTAGCAGAACATGATCATATGTCCTTTTGATTTCTTTTTGATATATGATATTCTTTTTATACTAAAATATAAATAGCCGGGAGTTTCCAATACCATACCATGCAGGATGGATGTACTGTCAGCCAGACTGTCAGGTACCTCTCCAAGCGATGGACGCTCCTGATCATCCTCGAACTCTACAAGGGCGACGGGTACACCCGCCGCTTCTCCGAGCTCCGGGACGCCCTCTCCGGGATCACCCCCAAGGTGCTGGCCGAGCGGTTGAAGGAGCTCGAGCGCGAGGAGATCATCACCCGGCACGTGGACGCCACAGCGTTCCCGGTCCGGGCCGACTATACGCTGACCGAAAGCGGCCTTGAGATCATCGAGATCATCCGCGGGATCAAGAGATGGGCACTCAAATGGAAGGTGGAGAATATCACCTGCGGAAACCAGGATTGCAAAGTCTGTGAGCTGTGAAAGTGTGTTCTCTTCCCGCCCGCCAATTGAAGGCTGATTCGTGATTCACGCGGTACATCCCTTGCAAAGTTGAATCAGAGGAGGATTGGATACCCCATGAAGATAGTTGATGCAAAAAAGGCAGAGAGTTCACCAAATCCCCACCATGTTGACGCACGGAAGCTCTGCGAGATTCCGCATGCGGTCGTCGTCATGATCACCCTGCAGCCCGGGGAATCGTTAAAGAAGCACATGACCCCAGTGGATGTCATCTTTTACGTCCTGCAGGGGACCGGGACCATCGAGATAGGAGAGGAGAGGGCAACGGTGAAGAAGGATACCCTGGTCGAGAGCCCGGCACGGATCCCCCACCGCTGGATCAACGAGAGTAACGCGGTATTCCGTGTTCTTGTGATCAAAGTGCCTAAACCAACCGAGGAGACGAAATTGCTGTGAGTGAATTCCCGTGGCCCATCACACAGGTGCAATACCCCAGAAGGACGTAAAGACGTTTGCCATCGTCACCCGGGTTCCGGGGGGACGGGTGAGTCCGGAAGACCTTGAGCGAATCGCGTCGGTTGCACGGAACCACAAGGTTCCGATGGTAAAACTCACTTCCGGCCAGCGTTTCATGCTGATCGGGATTCCTGAAAAGGACCTCTCGGCAGTGTACCAGGATCTCGGGCATCTTGCAGAGAAGGAGACCGCGCCGTGTGTCAAGTATGTCCAATCCTGCCTGGGCACGGAGACCTGCAGGTACGGGGTCCAGGATTCACTCGCGGTCGGCGCAGTTCTCGAAGAGAAATACCGCATCATGCCCTTCCCTGCCAAGATCAAGTTCGGCGTGTCGGGATGCCAGAGGTGCTGCGGGGAGAGTTGGATCAGGGATATCGGCCTTATCGGAACCCCGAAAGGGTGGACTGTCGTCTTTGGCGGAAACAGTGGAAGGAGGCCTTCCCCTGCTGCACTGATTGCAGAGAACCTATCAACAGGTGATGCACTCGACCTTGTCAGCAGGCTGCTTGAGTACTACCGCAAGAATGCCAATCCGAAAGAGAGAACCGCCCGTTTCCTTGAAAGGACGGGGATGGATCGGATGCGATCAGAACTCCTGACACTTCTTCCCTATATACCGATCGAGGCTGCGAAACAGGGATAATACATTCATAATTTCTTCAAGGTTTGCTTTTTTTTCCCGTTGATTCAGAGATCCTATTTTCGTTCATGGATGCAGGAATACCCGCAGCGATTACCCTGATCGATGTGACGGATCGTCACCTCAAATGCCCGGTTACCAGTGATTTACACGCGATTTGTCTGCGTTCCGGCCATGGCGCAGGGATGGTCCAACATCGGGCACCTCTCGGCCCGGGTATATCCTTTAGTCCAGCAGTGCTGCGAAAAGGGCAAGGTGCTTTTCCGGGAAATTCAAAAAGGAGAGTGCCTCATCGTTCCCGATGAGGGAATAAAGAGGTCCCCTGCAGGCGGGAAATCTCTCCAGGATCGCGGCTGCCCGGATGGTGCGAAGCGGAGGGACTTCCAGGTACCTTGAATTCTTCCGGAAGCTTCCATCAGCCATCTCATAGTATGCACCTCCTCCATACTGTTCATAGACCCCGTACTCGCTCTCGAATGCGCAGGAGACAATATTCGCCATCGCGAGCGTGGTATCGGGAGAGGGATTGATGGTCACGTGGCCGTATTCCGGAGGTATGATCACGAGGTCGCCCTGATCGGCAGAGACTATCACGACATCGTCACAGGTCCTGTCCTGGAGAAGATAATGGCCATGGCCTTCGAGGACTTCGTATACTTCCGGATACCCGACTCCTGCAGGATTTTTCGGGTGGAAATGCCCCTTGGTCTTCACCCGCTCCCCGCAGACGTTTTTGGGGGGAATGACCGTGATATCATACCGCAGGTTCCGGCAGTGAAGCCAGGACCGGTCTTCCTCCGATTTCGCGAGGTCGCGGTACATGGAATAGAGCGTCCCGTACTTCCTGCACGAAGGATCGGCGAGCACAGTACGCATATCGTCTATCGTCCGGACAGAGGGTTTTGGGAGATGTCCCGCCCAGCCATGCATCTCTTTTCCTGTCGCATTCAAAGTTAATAATAGTACCCGGAGGTGATGCCCCGGGTGGCTGAGGCGGCCCTTTCACCATCCCCAAAAGCGTTCTTCCTTTGAGGGTGCCTGAAAATTCCGGTGCGAACCGGAACACTCCACCTCTTTTGAGGGGAAAACCGGCGTCACTCACCCGCTCTTTTCCATCCTGATAATCTTCCGGATCTCCTCCTGCGTGGCAGAGGGAGTGCCGGTGGTGTTGACCATGAAAAGGGGGGCACTATCCAGCAGGTTTCCGATAAACCGGTCCCTGATCGCCGTTTTCCGTGCATCACGGACAAGAAGGTGCGGGTTGAAGTACCCGTACCGGGAGAACATTTCACTACCCTCTGAAGGGTCCATCTGTTTTGCAACCACGGGATCAGTCGGATCGCGTTTCAGGATAATCACAGTCCTGAGCGTGGTGAGCGGGATCAGCCTGCCCTTCCCGAGGACCCAGCGGATATCGGCGACCGCCCTCCCGTCGGCATCATACTCATCCGCCCTGACCATGCCGCCAAACTCGGTCCAGATGGTCTCGAGATCCTGCCTGATATAGAAGTTCCGCTCCGACCCAAAACCAAGGATATCCCTGTCGAACACGCGTGTAAAGAACCAGTCGTCCGCAACAACCCTCACCCGGGGATCGGAGAGGAGCCCGTACGTCTGGGTGGTCTTTCCCGCACCGGAAGGCCCAATGATGCAGAGACCCCTTCCGTCGATATCGATGCACGCACCATGCACTGAATTGATGCCATGCTGGTCTTCCAGGACATCCCCTGCGCAACTGAGCGCAATCGATTTGATCCAGCCGTAATACCGGATATTCAGGAGAAATGCCGTCTTGGTGTAGGGATCGTACAGCACGGTATCCGGCGGGTATCCCAGATCGCTGAATACGAACAGCCTGCCGTGCGACCTCACGTTCTGCGACATGGAATAGAAGTTTTCCTGCCAGGTGTCCATGAACGTATGATCATCGGTCAGGAGCTTGATGCAGCACCCGTATATCTCGGCCTTGATCTCGTACCTGACCCTTTGCATGTAATGGACTGCCAGGGTTTCCTTTTCTTCAGGACTGATGAGGGCAATGGTATATGTCATACGCAGTCTCTGGACTGACAGGAAAGAATCAGGGAAACACTTCATCGAATCCCTTTGTCTCCTGTGTTGCCTACAGGGTACCACGCCACATCAGATAAATGAGAGGTCGGGAGAACCTCCCAAGATAATACCCGGGGTTCCCGGACACCGGGCATGAACGGGGTCGATCATGCAGTAACTCTTTTTTCTCCTGTCTCAAATGCTACAGAGATGCTATTCCACGCTCCCGGGTTCGGTCCCCGGAGGTGATGCCCTCATGGACAGCCCCTCTTGCGGACTGACATTCCCCTTCGGCATGCCTCCGGAGAAGGGGAGGTGGTCCCTCGTTCTCCTGGGTATGATCATCAACCTGTGCCTTGGGACTCTCTATTCCTGGAGTGTGTTCGTCGAGCCCCTTACGGATTATTTTTCCAAAGATCTCGGCCAGGCAGTCACCGCGAACGAAGTGCTGATGCCCTTCTCTGCGTTCATCGCGGTCTTCTCCGTCACGATGGTCCTCACAGGGGGATATGTCGAGAGATTCCAGCCCCGGATCATCATCATTACCGGGGGGATTCTCACCGGTCTTGGCTGGCTCCTCGCCTCAACCGCAACGTCCATGCTTGCACTCACGGTCCTTTTCGGGGTGATTGGCGGGATGGGTGTGGGAATTGCCTACGGGACAACAATCGCCGTTGCTGCCAGATGGTTCCCGGACAGGAGGGGGCTTGCGGTGGGAATGACCGTGCTTGGGGTCGGTTTCTCTGCAGTGGTCACTGCGAACCTTGCTGGCTATCTTATCAACTCCTATGGCATCATGGCCACGTTCCTCATCTTCGGCATCGGGATTCTCGCAATCACGGTCCCGATGGCGCTCCCGCTCACGTATCCCCCTCCGGGCTGGAAACCCCGGGGCTGGAACCCTGCGCTTCCGGGAGAGTTCCATGACGAAACCCCGGAATTCACACGACGGGAGATGGTCCGGCCCCCGGCATTCTGTGGTCTCTTCATCTGTTACTTTATCGGGAGCATCGCAGGTCTGATGGCGGTCTCGATCGCAAAACCCGCAGGGACCGAGCTTGTCCACATCGAGACCGGTCTCGCCACATCTCTCGTGGCATTCTTTGCCCTCTTCAATGGCGGAGGGCGGCCGCTTTTTGGGATGCTCACGGACCGAATCAATCCCAGGAATACCGCACTACTCTCGTTCGTGCTCATCGCTGCCGCCGGACTCCTGATGTGGCTGGTCCCGACTATTCCCGGGTATATCGCCGCATTTGCACTGCTCTGGGGATGCCTCGGGGGCTGGCTCGCCATCGCACCAACGGTCACTGCCCAGTATTTCGGGATCTCCGATTATCCGAGGTGCTATGGTGTGGTGTTCCTCGCGTATGGAGCAGGCGCCATTGCCGGCCCGCAACTCGCCGGAATCGTTAAGACCCTGACCGGGAACTACCTCGGTGTCTTTCCTGCTGTCTTTGCACTCGCTGTCGTCGGGTTTTTTGTTGCATTCTTCCTGATGAAGCCTCCAAAAAAAAGGGCACGATTATAAACAACTGCCTCTCGCTGTTTTCTGTGCGGAGACTGGATCAAGGTTATAATCTATATACCAATCCAGTCACCTCAATCGCCCCCCCTGCTCCTTCACATAACTCGTACTCTATTGCTCAAGGGTATAGTGACAATCTAACCACCGACCTTTTTGTCAAAATGTGAATATTCTCGTGTTACAGTGAGGCGGTTTTCCATGTTGTTTTGTCAGTACCAGACAATAATTACGTTTTCAAGGCCAATGTGAATAGTTTTGAATCGCCGCCGCGTTCTATCTCATCACTCCTACCAGGACTATTCAAGATTTACTGAAGAAATGGAGGTGCCCGCAGGTCGCCCCGGGTCGAGGGCGGTAGCCCCGCGGTATTTTCGGGGGCGGCGGCGTGTATCGTGTGTTGCGGCGTGAGGACCCACTGCCCCCATAAAATGTAACTGGTTCATCACTCCTGCCTATACAAGTGAACGACGATCGAAAAAATGGAGAAGAGCCCTTTAGACGGTAACTGCCAGGAAAGAGATGGCACCTCCATAATACTATTAACCACGCCTTCCCCAATCACTGCTGAATGCTCCCCGGGATTCCTCTTAGTTCCCGGGAGGTCGCGGTGAAGTCAATGAATGGTCGGATATTTACGGGAAAGGTAACGAAAGACCAGATCTTCAGCCTTGTACCCATCCTCACCTGGCTTCCCGCGTATGAAAAATCCTGGCTGAAATTTGATATCATCGCCGGACTGACGCTTGCAGGAGTTGCGATACCGGACAATATTGCCTTCGCCACGCTCGCCGGGCTCCCTCCTGAATATGGTCTCTATGCAGGGATCATGGCGCCTCTTGCCTACTTTCTCTTTTCAACCTCCCGGCACGTGTCCATCGGGCCAAGCTCCTCCGAAGCGATCATGGTCGCAACATTCCTCGCGGCAATGATCATCTCGAGCCCAGCAGAGTATGCAGGTCTTGTCGCTCTGACTGCAATCCTTGTCGGTGTCATCTCCGTCTTTGCCTGGCTCCTGCGGCTTGGTTTCCTTGTCAATCTCATTTCGGGGCCGGTCATGAAAGGGTTCCTCGTCGGGACCGGGATCGTGATAATCATAGGTCAGATCCCAAAGATCCTGGGGCTCTCCGGTGTCCCTTCATCATTCTTCGAAAGAATTCTCTTCATTGTGCAGAACTTTCCCGCAACCAACCTCTATGCACTCTCCCTTGGTGCGGGAGCCATCCTCCTCTTTGTCGCTCTTGAACACAGGCATCCACGTCTCCCGGGCCACCTGATCGTGATGATCCTCTCGATTTTCCTGGTCGGTCTGGCCCGTCTCGACCACCATGGCGTGGAGATTGTAGGCTCTATCAAGGGCGGGCTTCCGGAACTTGGGATCCCCTTATTCTCATCGGGGGACATCCAGCTCGTCTTCCCCCTCGCAATTGGCCTTTTCATCCTCTCTTTTGTCGAGCTGAGCTCGGTTGCAAGAACCTATGCGAAAGCCCACGAGTATCAAGTCGACAACAACCAGGAGCTGCTTGCACTTGGTGCCACGAGCATCGCATCCGGTGTCGGGCAGGGATTCCCGATAGGCCCGAGTTTCTCAAAAACCGCAATCAACGACCGAAACGGGGCGAAGACGCAGCTCTCCTGCGCCATCGCTGCCAGTGTGACCATTCTTGTGGTCCTGTTTCTGACAGGGTTCTTCTACTACCTCGCCGAGCCGGTGATCGCTGCCCTCATACTTGTTGCAGTCTTCAACATGGTTGATATTGCAGGGCTTGCACGGATCGGACACATCAACAGGACAGAGATCTACATCGCACTGATCACGCTCGGGGCTGTACTGATCTTTGGAATTTTAGCCGGGGTATTGATCGGCGCCGGGCTCTCGCTCATCGAGATCCTGTACCGCTTCACCTTTCCTCACATGGTGGTAGTCGGAAGGATTCCGGGAACTGATGTCTACGGGAATGTCGGCCGGAAACCCGAAAAAGAGGTGATTCCCGGAGTCTTCATCTACCGGATCGATGCTCCCCTGATCTTTGCGAATGCCGAGAATTTCAAAGAGCGTTTTCTCTCGAGCCTCTCCCGGGAAGAACGCCCGGTTCACCTTGCGATCATCGATCTCGGATCATCCCCAATCACAGATGTGACTGCGGTTGACATGATCAGCGATCTCGTCACCGAGCTCGACAAGAGGAGAATAACGCTTCGCCTCGCCAATGCATCTGGTCCGGTCAGGGATGTGCTGCAGGCGGCAGGAATCGAGGAGAAAGTGGGGACCCTGGACCGTACCACGACGATTCCAGCACTCGTGCAGGAATGGTCTGCCGGCCGGCAAGACCAGCAGTGAAGTATATCCCAGGGACCGGGGCCGGATCCTAGCGTGCTTCGAATCCCCTGATCAGCCCTGTGAACAGGATCAGGACGGGGATTATCTCGAGCCTCCCGATCCACATGAGCAGGATGAACGCCCATTTTGTCGAAAGAGGGCTTGCCGGTACAAGGTATCCAAGCCCGAGGCCTACGTTGCTCATGGCGGAGACCTCCTCGAATACGACTTCGTGGATTCGAAACCCGGTCGATGCAAGGTGCAGGCAGGTGATGGTTGCCACAAATATTACCAGGACGTAGAGGACGATGATCAGCATATTCTTGGAGAGCTCGACATCCGAGATCCTTTTTGGAATCGCTCGTCCTTCATGCCGGAACGGGACCATCTCCTTTCCCTTCGCAAAGAAGCGCCTGAACCACCATACCAGCCCTTCGTAGCCGAGGATGACCCGGTTGGCCTTGATGCCTCCCGATGTGCTTCCGGCAGCCCCTCCGATCATCATCAGGATGGTGATCACGATGAGCGGTCCCGCAACCCAGTGAAGATTGGAATTCTGGAGCCCTGTGCATGTGAGACCGGAGATCGTGCAGAAGAATCCCTGGCGGATCGCAGTCTCGAGCGGTAATGCATTGAAGATATGCAGGTCAAGGGTGACCAGGAGCGACCCCACGATGGCCAGGGCCAGGATAAGCTGGACAACCTTATCCTGGAAGAATAGCCTGAACTGACCCCTGTACATGAGGAAATAGAGTTTGAATGGCAACGCGCCTGCAATCATGACCGGGATAAGGAGTGCCTCAAGGACGCCGTTATCGTAGAATGCCATCCCGGCATCATGTATGGAAAAACCTCCTGTCGCGATGCTGACCATGACAAGGTTGAGCGCATCCCAGAGCGGGATACCTGACAGCATCACCATGCCGGTGAAGAGAACGGTGAGAAAGAGATAGATCACCCACATGCGCCTCCCTGTGGATACCACGCTCGGCATCAGTTCCTCGGATCTCCCCTCCGACCGGTAGAGCTGGTGCTGCATGAGGGTTGACCTGGAGAGCATCGCAATTCCGAAGGCAATCACACCAACTCCTCCGACCCACTGCATGAACGAACGCCAGAAAAGGAGTGTCTTCGGGGTGGTGTCTAGGCTGCCGATCACGGTGAATCCGGTCCCGGTCCACCCGGACATGGCCTCGAAGATGCTGTCTGTCACGCTCATATGGAGGCCAAAAATAAAGGGTATGGCACCGATGACGGCAATGACAAGCCAGATGAGTGCCACAGCAGCAAGTGCGACCGAGAGCTGCGGGACATACTCCTTCCTTGGAATGCGGGATATGAGGAAACCCAGAAGGATGAAAACCAGTGGCACGGAGACCATGGGCAGGAGCACATCCCAATCCCCGAAGACGGGAATGCCAATGAGGGGAATAAGGGTAATCCCCCCGAGAAACTCAAAGATGCTCCCCATGTCATGAGCGATGATGGCCAGGGTCTCCAGCCGCCGCATACTGAGAGCATTTACAGTGTTTGTTTATCTGCCTTCTCCAACTCCCCTTTAAGGAATTATCTGGATCTTCTCAAGTTAGAACGAGAGGCCGAAAGGGAAGCCCCATAGAAGTACTCCATCATGTTTCCCTGGTCATTTCTAGATTGATACATGCTTTTACTAAGCCCATATGCAAGAATGCTAGGTAGAGGAGCAATGCTCTCACCCTGCATAAAACAATTTAATTTGATTTAACGCAAAAAGAATAGGCAATGAAGTACCTGCCCCTGCTGTTCGGTGGTTTCCTCATCCTTTCAATTCTCCTTGCAGGCTGCACCCAGGAGATTACGCAGGGTAAGGAGCCACGCACTTTTACCGATGACACTGGGGTTGCATGCAGAATCCCGGATCACGTGGAGAGAGTCGTATCGCTGGCACCGAGCGAGACAGAGATCTGCTGTGCAGTTGGCGGGTGCGATCTTGTCGTTGGGAGAACTGATTACTGCACCTACCCTTCCGGGATCGAACGGGTGCAGACAGTTGGCGGTCCACGGACCTTCTCGGTCGAGAGTGTCATCGGGCTCTCGCCCGACCTTGTCCTGGCAACCACGGTCACGGACACGACCAGGATCCAGGAACTCCGGTCTGCTGGTGTGACAGTCGTGGTATTCAAGCTTGAGAATGTCGATGACATCTACCGGAACATCCAGTCGCTCGGAATCCTCCTCGGAACCCGGGAAACCGCGGACGAGCTTGTGAGCACGCTTAAGACCCGGCAGGATGAGATACAGAGGCGTCCGGGAGGCAGCGGGCCGGTGAAAGTCCTCTATATCCTCTGGGACGAGCCGCTCCGGGTTGCCGCCAACCACACATTCCAGGATGATCTCATCACCCTCGCCGGGGGTGTCAACATTGTCGGAGATGCTGATGGGTACGCAACAATCTCTGAAGAGACCGTGGTGTCACGTGCTCCCGATGTTATCATCGTCTCCAGGGAGCATACCGCAGGGCTTGTCCGCATCACCGACAGGCTGCTCTCAAAACAGACCCTTGCCGAGGTTCCGGCAATCAAGAACCACCGGGTATGCGAGATGGATGCTGACCTTGTCAACCGGCCCGGACCGCGGGTCATCGAGGCTCTGGAGATGTTCTCCCTATGCATCCACGCCTGAATCTCCCGCTCACTATCGTGGTCCTGTGCCTTATCCTTGCGCTTGCCATGCTGCTTGGGGTGTCCATAGGAGAGTCCGATATCCCGTTTTCAAGGACCATGGCCATCATCGGGAGCCCCCTCTTTCCGGTGGCACATGACTGGACACCTGCAGAAGAATCGATAATCCTGTTCATCCGTCTTCCGAGGGTTCTTCTTGCTGCGCTTGTCGGGGCTTCACTTGCCATCTGCGGGGCTGTGCTGCAGAGCCTGTTCCGGAACCCGATGGCAGATCCATTTCTCCTGGGAATCTCCAATGGTGCCGCCCTTGGCGCATCGCTTGTGCTCGTCACAGGGCTGGCCGTCGGCTCGGGAATCTTCGGTGTTCCGGTAGCCGCCTTTGCCTTCGGGCTTCTCACTATCATCATTGTCTATGAACTGGCCCGCGTGGGGAACCGGGTGCCAGTCACCTCGCTGCTGCTCTGCGGGATCGCAGTCGCCGCGTTCATGTCGGCCGGCACCTCCTTTCTCCTCTTTGTATCCGGCGAGAATCTCCACCAGGTGGTCTTCTGGCTCCTTGGCGGTATCGCAGGTCGCGGGTGGGAATACGTTGGCCTTCTCCTTCCCTTTGTCATAGGAGGAAGTGTCTTCTTCTTCTCGCTCACGCGGCCCTTGAATGCTCTGATGTTCGGGGAGGAGTCAGCACAGTACCTCGGGATCGATGTCGAGAGGCTGAAGAAGCTCATTCTGGTGGCAATATCCCTTGTCACCGGGGCTGCCGTCTCGGTGAGCGGAATCATCGGGTTCGTAGGCCTCATCACCCCACACATGGTCAGGCTCTGGGCAGGTCCCAACCACCGGGCGCTCCTCCCGCTCTCGTTCCTGGTCGGCGCAATACTGCTGGTACTTGCCGATCTCACCTCGCGGCTGATCCTTGCCCCGAATGAACTGCCAATCGGGATCATCACTGCTCTCTGCGGTGCACCGTTTTTCGCATACCTGCTGAGAAGGAGGAATCGGGAGGCATGAAAGCCCTCGAGGCCAGGGACCTCTCATTCTCCTACGGGCGAACTTTGGTCGTCCAGGGAATAACCCTGGAATGCCGGCCGGGGGAGGTGCTGGGCATTCTCGGGCAGAATGGATCCGGTAAAACCACGCTCCTCCGGCTCCTCGCCGGGTACCTCAGGCCAGACCGCGGGACTGTGCGCTTCCGGGATGGCCGGGATATTTCCATGATGGGGACCGGCGATCTTGCCCGCATCCGTGCAGTGGTCGGCCAGAGTGGCGGATCGTACTTCGATTTTCCGGTCAGTGAATTCGTGATGCTCGGCAGAACCCCCTATCTTCCAAGGTTCGGACGGGAGACCTCCCATGATTTCATGATCGTCGAACAGGCACTCGAACTCACCGACACCAGCCACCTCCAGGACAGGCTGGTCAGCCAGCTCTCAGGCGGAGAATTGCAGCGGGTGACGATTGCACGTGCCCTTGCACAGGAGCCCGAGATACTGATGCTCGATGAGCCGACCTCTCACCTCGATGTCCGCCACCAGCTCGAGATCATGGAACTCCTGGGAGATCTTGCACTCCGGATGACCGTGATCACGATTGTCCACGATCTCAACCTTGCATTCCGCCACTGTGGGAGGGTTGCCCTCCTCCACAAGACCCGCCTCCATTCCTGTGGTCCTCCCGGAGAGGTGCTCACCCCGGATGCAATCAGCGAGGTCTTCGACGTCAGGGCATCGCGTGCAGAGGATCCGGGAACGGGGATGAATCTCCTCTCATTCTCGATGCCCCGGCCCAGGCCCGACCAAAAAAGGAAGAGGATCCATGTCATCTGCGGCGGCGGATACGGGCGTGCGGTCCTCCATGCTCTCTCTGGGAGGGGCTACCATCTCAGTGCAGGGGTGCTCAACGAGGGAGATGTGGACCTTGAAGTGGCAGAGTATCTCGGGTCCAGGGTGATCACTGCTCCGCCGTTCTCCCGGATCGGAGCCGATGAACGGAAGCGTCTTGAAGAGTGCTGCCGGGAAGCGGATGCCCTCGTCGTCGTGGCAGTGCCGGTCGGAGAGGGCAATCTGGAGAACATCCGGTGTGCAGGGAAGATTGCCGGTTCTCTCCCGGCAATCCTCTATTCACCCTCTTCAAGCCTCGAAGACCTGGACTATACTGACGGAGAGGGTGCAGCACTGTATGCAGAGATTGCACACAAGGGAACGATTGCGTGCTCTCTTGGAGAACTTCTTGAAAGACTCTCTTCGTTGTGAGGGGAAAGGAGCGGTGGCGGGTGTGCCATCATCCACTCCTTTTCCGTGATGCCTGCCTGCGAGAGGGAGATTTTGAGCAGACACGCGATATTCATGAAGCCTGGTTATCCCTGATCACACACTGTCATTCCTGTTTCGTGAAGGATCGTTGTCCGAAAAGATTGCCGGACTACGAGGGAATGGATACGATTATCGGGGCAGGAAACACAGGAGGCAGAATACCATGATCATCGCAGAATTCAGCATCGTCCCAGTCGGGACCGAGCGTCCCGGAGTAAGCAGGTACGTGAAGTCAGCAGTGGAGGAACTGAAAAAACAGGGCAACATCCGGGTCGAGGCCGGAGCCATGGGAACAGTCATAGAGGCAAAAAACCTGCAGGATTTGTTCAGGGCAGTGGAACAGGCACACAATTCCGTCTTTGAAACGGGCATCCAAAGGGTCGTGACCGAGATCAAGATAGATGAGAGAAGGGATAAGGACGCGACTATCGAGTCAAAGATCCAGGCCCTACAGTAAATACCCTTTTTCGCCGGTGTGGTTCTTTTGCTTCCAGCGGTGCAGTAACGAGAACATGGGGGAACCTTTCCCGAACGCCTGCGATAATTCGCCGCATCAGGAATACGATAGGGAATTGACAGGGAACCAAGGCAGGAGATCTCTGAAGAAGAGGCATCGGCATCCGGGATAACCACCAGGCGTGTACTGATCAGTGGTTCTGACACGCAGAAAGAGATATCCAGGCAAAGAGTGCACCGGTGGAGACTCCCGTTTCATCTTTATAGGGAGAGGCGCAATGAATGATATCCACGCATGAAAAAACAAATCCTCTCATCCGCCCTGCTCATCGGGATTTCAGTTGTGCTGGGTATTGCGACTGGGCTGACTGGTGACAGCATTATCACCAACCTCTTTTACACATCTCTCATATTAACTGCGGTATACCTGCTTTTTTTCGTACTCATCGGCCTTTTCATCGTCAGGAAGATTCAGGATCTAAAAACACGCTATACTGCGAATAAAGCGGTCTCTGCACTCTCCATTGTTCTCGTCGTTGCTCTCTGCCTGCGCATCTGGGTTGCGGATACCTCCTCACTCATCGTCTCATACGGGATTATCGGGGCTGCAATTGCATTCGCAATCCAGGATGTCTTTAAAAATTTTGTGGGGGGAATTCTCATCATCGTGTCCGGGTACTACCGCATCGGCGACCGTATCTCCGTTGAGACAACAATCGGCGATGTCATGGATATCAGCATCATGAACACCACGCTGATGGAGATCCAGGGATGGGTAAAAGGTGACCAGCCTTCCGGGAGGCTGGTGCTGGTGCCCAACGGCTACATGATCAACCGCATTTTCTATAATTATAACAGGGACCATTCCTTCGTCTGGGACGAGATCTCGATCCCCCTCACATACGAGAGCGACTGGAGGAGGGCAAAGGAGATCATCCTCTCGATCCTCAAGACTGAGACGGACACCACGACGAAGCAGGCTGAGGAGGAGATCGAGAGAATCGGGGAGAAGTACTTCCTTCCGAAAAAGGTGGTCGAGCCGTCTGTCTATGTCTCGCTCACGGACAACTGGATCCTCCTGGATGCACGGTATGTCACCAGGACCCAGACCCGCAGGGTCTTACGTTCCCGGATAAGTGAACTCATTCTCTCTGCAATCGAGAAGGAAGATACGATAACCATCGCTTCGGAGACCGTAACCGTGACAAGCATCCAGAAAACAAGCGCTCATCCACCGGAATGAAAAAGATGCCATTCACACATGTTGTCTTCCTCGTTCAGGCCGGCGGCACCGGCTGCAGATATGCATCCGTTATTCCTGTACTTCCTCCCTTCAAGCCTCGCCTGTACCGCGGGAAGAGTGGGGAGGTATCATGAATATCCCTGCCACTCCCAGATTACAGCAGGCAATGATCGGCTATGAACGCGAGTTGAAGGAGATCAACAAAGTAATAGAAGGACCAAAAACCGCCGCACCGCCGCACATCGCGATCATCGCTGAACCCCTGAAAGGGCGGACAACCATTGTCGATGAGATCTCCAGGGTACATGGCGACAGGGTCTACCGCATCACTCTGGACAGAGTCATGACCGCCACTTCAATGCCTGATCTCTCCCCTGGCAGGGACAGGATCATCCTGATCGATAACTGCGAATTCCTAGCAACCAGGAAAATCGGGGGTTTTGACCTGCTCAATCATTTCCTGAAAACCCAGGTGGGATCAAAAAACCTCTTTATTACTACATGGAATTCCTTTGCCTGGCAGTATCTCGACCAGGTCATGAATCTGGGAAAAAATTACCCGGTCCAAATCACGCTTCCCCGCATGGATACACCTGTGATAAAAGAAGTGATATTATCCAGGTATGGACAGGGAGAGATACAGTGTGTCGATGAAGGCCGCACGGAGAGATCACACTGGTACTCCATCGTTCACCATGAAACCACACTACCATTTATTGGAAAAGAGGTCACTGTCCCCTGGATCACACTGAATTTTTCCGTAATGCGTTCACGGCTTCCCGGAGAGAATAGAGTCCAGGTTTCTCTCGAGGATGTGATTTTTGAGAAGATCAACAGGATTGCAGACGGGAACCCAGGTATCGCACTTGACCTGTTCCAGGACAGTCTTGAAGATCATACGATCTCTCCCCGGATGATCCGGGAGAATGACTGTAGCCTCTCCCTTGATATCAACGAATCATTCCTCCTCTCCCTCATTCTTTCGATGAACTGCCTTCAATCAAGTGAGATCTCAGCCATGGTGGGAAGGGATGTGGATATCGACCGGATCATCTACCGCCTTCTCCACGCGGGTATCATCACGGAGGAGGAGGCGCACTACCGAATCTCGCCGTCATATCTCACTTGCGTGGCTGAGTACTTAAAACGGAACCGGAGGGTTTGGTAAAGATGGCAGATTCGCTCCTCCCCGATATCGCGGGGGATCTCCAGTTGACAGCCATCGATCTGAACCTGGTTCTGTATATTGTCGGAATCATCGTCATCGCATACCTCCTCGTCTACGTGTTAAGTCATATTCTTGTCCTTATTTCAGAACGAGTGGGCCACCACCGGACTTCCATCGCGATGATTATCCCCCTGCTCAAGATCCTCATCTATGCCTTCGCCATCTATTACATCGTTGCCGCCATCCTACAGCCGTCGTTTTCGCAAATGATCGCATTCGCAGGACTATTCGGGGCGGCGGTCGGCATCGGGCTCAAGGATATTTTTCTTGAGATTGTCGGGGGCCTTGTGATCATCCTCGAAAAACCCTACCAGATTGGCGACATGGTGACCCTGGGAAATTCCTATGGGGAGGTCAAGGATATTGGCCTTCGATCCACAAAACTCAGGACCCCTGCCGATGAACTTGTCTCGGTCCCCAATGACACCATCTTCAATCAGCCGGTCAATAGCGGGAACGCCGGCGATATTCCGATGATGATCCTCATCGATCTCTTCATTCATGCAGAGTCGGATGCCAGCCTAGCCGCACAAATCCTCCGGGAAGCACTTGTCACCTCAAAATATGTCATCGTCTCCCAGAAGTATCCCTACACAGTCCTGATTGAGAATTTTCCGTTCTATACCCGGGTCCGCGCGAAAGGGTATGTCTATGATCTCAGGCTGGAATTTGAATTCAAATCGGAGGTAACGAGGAGGACACTCGCAGAATTCAGGAGGTTGGGGATCGAGTCCCCGGTGTGTTTCCCGTTTCCTGAAGGGATCGCGAACTGATCCCTGCTGATACCCTGCGCTCCTTTTTGTCGAAAGAAAAGGTATCCTGCGCTTTTCCGAGCGATGCAGAAAGCACCCGTGTGAAAGTGCCCCCCCCTGAACACAAAGGGTTTAAAATATAAGCCCTAAAAAAGGGTCAGCGGGTGTTGCGCCAGTCGTATATTAATACCTTTATACAATGCCCTTCAGCAGCACCCTTTACTGTCCGTTCGAAGAGCCCGGACCGCCAAACACGAGGTGCATGCATGAACTCAGGATTTCCACCTTCTTATAAAGACGCCGACAGCATTGCCGGCCCCTGCGTAATAGAACATGTAGTGGCTGACCCGGTCACACAATCCTTTCCATCATATGCAGATGAGTATTATCCTCTATTCGACTTGAATGAACGGCAGAGATCCTTCCCCTTGATCGTGATCCTCTATCGGCTCAACATACTCAGTGGAGGGAACCTGGTATGACCGGCAGACCACTCGTTCTCAGAGAATCCAACAAGCAAAGTGCATCCCGAAGTCCCGTCCATTCGGTTGGGAACCTTGGGGAACAGGTGAAACATACAGTCAGCGAAATCATTGCGATCATGCGGGGGCAAAACGAGGAGAGAGAGCGCCTGGAACGATCTTCGGGTAAGAGTGATACAACGGATAGTGATACAGCTCCTGATTTCTGGAAAGACTGGCGATGGCAGATGCAGCATGCCATCCGGGACCTTTCCACATTTGAACAGGTGCTCGGCATACGGTTCGAGAGGGCAAAGCGGGAACAGCTCCAGGCCACCATTGAAAAATTTCCTCTCAACATCACCCCTTATTATCTCTCCCTTATAGATGTGAACGATTACCAGAATGATCCGATCTTCAAACAGGCATTTCCATCACCAAAAGAGCTGATCGTTGAGCAATACGAACTGGCTGATCCCCTCGCAGAGGATAAGGACAGTCCCTGCTCCTGCATCACCCACAGATATCCTGACCGCGTGCTCTTCCTCATCAGCAACACCTGTGCGATGTATTGCCGCCACTGCACCCGCAAACGAAAAGTCGGTGATATCGATTCGATCCCCGACCGGGAAGAGATCAAAAAGGGTATCGAATACATTCGGGATACCCCGCAGATCCGCGATGTGCTCCTGTCAGGAGGCGATCCGTTCATGCTCAGCGACGAGTATCTTGACTGGATCCTCACTGAGCTGGGGAATATCCCTCATGTCGAAGTAATACGAATTGGTTCCCGGGCACCGGTCACTCTCCCGTTCAGGGTCACCGATGGCCTGGTGCATGTCCTGAAAAAGCACCATCCCGTCTGGGTAAACATGCAGTTCAACCACCCCAAGGAGATGACTGAATCGGCACAAATTGCAGTCGCAAAACTCGCCGATGCCGGTATTCCACTCGGGAACCAGTCTGTCCTCCTCGCAGGAATCAACGACTGTCCCCGGATCATGAAGGAGCTTGTCCATCAGCTCGTCAGAAACCGCATCCGCCCGTATTACTTGTATCAGTGTGACCTTTCAGAGGGTATCAGCCATTTCCGTACCCCCGTGGCAAAGGGAATCGAGATCATGGAGAACCTAATCGGCCACACCAGCGGGTTTGCTGTCCCAAGATACGTCATTGATGCACCCGGGGGAGGGGGAAAGATACCCATTTTCCCAAATTACCTCCTGACATGGTCGGTACATAAAGTGGTCCTCCGAAATTACGAAGGAATGATCTGCACCTACCAGGAGCCTTCGAATTATGACCGTATCTTCTGCAATGGTGATTGCGCCGGGTGCAGGCTCCAGTTGAATATCAGCAGGGCTGATGAATCAAAGGTGGTTGGGATTGCAAAACTGCTTGCAGATTACGATGATACGACTACCCTCATCCCGAAAGATACTGATAGAATAGAGAGAAGGCAGGACGATGGTGACTGACGCAGTCGTGCAGGTGGGAAAAAGCACTGTCCAGCACGGGCATATGAACAACCGTGTCTATGTGACCCGGTTATCGCAGGAAGATATTCCGCGCATTATTCCCTCACTCGATGCACTTGCTGAAAAGGAGGGCTATTCCAAAATTCTTGTTAAAGTGCCTAAATCATCGATCTCGGTCTTCATCGGGGCCGGCTATACCGTGGAAGCAACTGTTCCATTCTTCTTTCACGGGGTTGAGTCTGCCGCCTTCATGGCGAAATATTTCGACCCCAAGCGCTCATCTATAACCGATTCTGGGGATGTTGCCGATGTGCTCTCCGCAGCATTGAGTAATGCCCATCACGAATCCAACCGCTGTCTTTCGGACCATTTTTCACTGGTACATGCTGAATCGGAAGATTCCGGGGAGATCGCAGCACTCTTTCAATCAGTGTTCGATACCTATCCGTTCCCCATTTTCGACCCTGATTTTATCATTGCTTCGATGCGGAACGATGTCCGGTATTTCTGCATTCGTCATAAGGAACAGATCATTGCTGTTGCATCCTGTGAGGTGAATTCTGATGCGGAAAATGTTGAGATGACTGATTTTGCCACTGACCCGCAGTTCCGCGGGAGAGGGCTTGCCGGGCACCTCCTCCATGCAATGGAAGAGGCGATGGGAGATGAGGGTATTCGTCTCGCGTATACAATCGCCCGTGCCAGGTCCTACCCGATCAACGTGACATTTTCACGTGCCGGATATCATTACGGGGGGACACTCCCTAACAACACCCAGATCTGCGGTGTCGTGGAGAGTATGAATGTCTGGTACAGGAAATTATAACCGGCAGCGGGGAAGGTAACAATCGCTCTCCCGGAAATTCCGATTCCAAATCATATCCTTTGTTCCGTGCTCCCGGAAGTAACAATATAATTAGCCCAACATAACAGTCCCCTGATGCCGGATATGCGAATATCCCCGGCCCGAACATTTATCAATGCCTCCCCGCGATACCACTCATGATGTTCGGGATCTCCTCGTTCTGCCTCCTCAAAGAATCCCTTGCCATGGCACTGGACCGCCTGTCAACCGTCTCCGATCTGATAGAGATTGTGGATGAAGGCCCCCATTTTATCAGGGACCCGGCAGAACTGGAGAGCTATTCTGCAGATTTCGTCATCCATGCCCCCTACCACGGGATGAATGTCGCCTGTGTCTTCGATGCTATCCGCGAGGCAAGTGTGAAGGTCATTACAGAGTGCTTTTCGGTCGCTGCGGAGGCCAGTGCAGATGTTGTGATTCACCCGGGATATTTCGCATGGGAGCAAGAGCGTGAAAAAGCGAACTGGCAGTTCAAAACATCCCTGCACGAACTGAATGCTGCCGCCGACGACCTCTCGGTCACGTTCTATTTTGAGAATATGGGAGACATGAATTATTTTAACCTCAGGACACCCGATGACCTCGATCTCATCGAAGGAGCCGGGTTTGCCCTCGATGTCGGGCACGCACACCTCAACCACTGCCTCCCCGGGTTCCTTGATGCGAAGATCAGCCACATGCATCTCCATGACAATAATGGAACGAGGGATACCCACAGCCCCGTGGGAAGGGGGACTATCGACTTTTCAGAGGTAATCGCAGCGCTGAAGCGAAACCATGCGACGTCAGTGATCGAGGTCGGGACATTTGAAGGGGTCCTCGAGAGTCTCAACGCTCTGGATACACTGTAAAGGTGGGCCATCCGGACTCTTTTAACCGGTGATTGGGTGTTTTAGTCTGGAAGTTTGATCCCTGAACCTCCGGGTTCATTCAAGACCAAAACCCGACTTTCTTATTATATAAACCGTGTTTTTCACCAGAGTCCCTTACAGCCGGCATATCAATCCTGGATTGTTCCTTCCGGTTGTTGACGTGATGCCGCATGAATACATGCATCTCTATCCGGGACAGCCTGGCAGGGTGTTGTACATTTCCTGCCATGCGGGCATCAGGCATCAGGTGCCATCAGTGCCCGGATCGCCCAATCTATCAACACATCAGGATTGGGCAAGACCGGGCATTCTCTGGCCCGCAATTCATCAATAGAGAGAGAAATGATGCGGAGGGTTCCCTGTACGCTGTCCGGGTTTTCCGGGCATTCCGGAACGGAGGCCTCCCTCGTTGTCCGCCAATTCCGGAGGTGAGTCATTTCCGAGTGGTCTGTCACGAACACCAAGGAGCGAGCTTTTCGAATACCGGGCGCATTTTCCTGCGCCTGGAGAATCAAGTGAAAAATAAGGAGAATAATCCATGAATACAAGGAATAGATATTGTATCCTTTTCCTGGTTGTAGGGTTCCTCTGGTATTCCGGTGTCACTGCCGGGCCCGCAGTAGAAAGGCAGGGCGATATCTCCGCTCCGCCCAACGTGGGTGCAGAGTATGATATCACAGGCATCCAGTCACCTTCAGGCCACAGGGCTTTTACAAGCGGTGATCTGGCCTCTTCTTTTGATTGGGCGAAGCCAGAAGGTGCCGGAATAAGCCTTCCCTGGGGAGTTGTTACCGACAGTGCAGGAAACACCTACGTGGGAGACGACATGTCGTTCTCCATCTGGAAGATAGCCCCTGACGGGACTGTTCTTGCAAAGTGGGGGTCGTATGGCACAGGAAACAGCCAGTTTGGCGAGATTGCAGGCATTGCGCTGGGCAACGGCGGGAATGTCTATGTGATCGACCGCGACAACCACCGCGTCCAGGTCTTTGACGGGAATGGCAACTATCTCAACCAGTGGGGGACCTACGGAACAGGAGACAGCCAGTTTGACGCTCCAATCGGGATTGCGGTGAACAGCAGCGGATACGTGTATGTCGCAGACACCTCGAATAACCGGATCCAGGTTTTCACTCCGGATGGAGAATACGTGGACCAGTGGGGATCGTGGGGATGGCCCGGTGGATCGGGCCTGTTCGCGTATCCCACGGGGATCAGAGCGAACAGCAGCGATTACCTGTATATCGCAGATTACGGGAATAACATGGTCCAGGTATTTACCCCGGATGGAACGTTTGTAACCCAGTGGGGTTCTTATGGATCCGGCCCCGGCCAGATGTATTATCCCCTGGATCTTGCGCTCAGCAGTTCAGATCAGGTGTATGTTGCTGACACGTACAATAACCGCATCCAGCAATTCAATCCTGATGGCTCATTTGTCACCCAGTGGGGATCTGCGGGATCCGGGAACAACCAGTTCAACCTTCCCTACGGCATCACCGTGCACCCGGATGGAAGAGTGCTCGTCGCCGACAGTTATAACTGCAGGATCCAGGAATTTTCCCCCAGTGGCGAATACCAGGCGCAGTGGGGATCCGGCAGCAATGAGAACGGGCGGTTCATTCTTCCCCGCGATGTGAGCGTTGCCGCCTCAGGCAACCTCTATGTTGCAGACACCGGCAACCACCGCATCCAGGTACTCTCCCTTGACGGTACCTACGTAAGCCAGTGGGGATCCTACGGGAACGGGAACGGCCAGTTCAACGAACCACGGGGAGTTGTCGAGAGCGAGAGTGGCACCGTGTATGTCACCGACAGCAAGAACAACCGAGTCCAGGTCTTTGACGCTGACGGTAACTACCTCTCTCAGTGGGGGTCCCAGGGTTCCGGTGATGGCCAGTTTTCGAATCCGTACGGCATTGCCATCGGTCAGAATGGCAATGTCTACATCGCAGATGCGGACAACAATCGCATCCAGGTCTTTGACCCTGACGGCAACTACCTCTCGCAATGGGGTTCACCGGGATCCGCTGACGGCCAGTTCAACTATGCGATCGACGTTGGACTGAATTCAAGCGGCCATGCCTTTGTGACTGACAGCGACAACAACCGCATCCAGGTCTTCGATCCTGACGGCAACTACCTCTCGCAATGGGGTTCACCGGGCTCCGGGAACGGACAGTTCACCGATCCGACGGGAATTGCAGTCGACAGCAGTGGGTTTGTATTCGTCACTGACTGGACGAACAACCGGGTCCAGGTGTTCGATCCAACCGGCACCTATGTCACCCAGTGGGGATCGCCCGGTTCCGGTGACGGCCAGTTCATGGACCCCTGCGGAATCGCGGCCGGCAACGGGAACAGCATCTTCGTTGCAGACCTTGGAAACAGCCGGATAGAGAAGTTCACGACAACCCTCTCGCCTTCGGTTATTCCAATTCCTGGCTATGAAAATGCCCCGACCGATCCTGATCACGACGGGATCTACGAGGATCTCAACGGGAACGGCGAGACTGATTTCGACGATGTCGTCGCCCTCTTCAAGCACATGGACTGGATAGAGAGCAACGAGCCGGTTTCTGCCTTCGATTTCAACGGGAACGGCAGCCTGGATTTTGATGACATCATCCGGCTCTTCCGGGAGGTATAGCATACGCGGATGCGATCTCACCCAATTTCCCGTATCGCCAGATGAGAATACCGGGATATACCCGGAATATTTCCTGGAAACCCAGGAGAACGAGAACAAAGGAGAGAATACAGCATGAAAAAAATATCCCTGCTTGCGATGATGCCGGTAGTGCTGTCACTGCTGTTTTGCGCAGCGTCAGCATACACTATCCAGGTAGAGAACAGCCAGGTCTCCCATACCGGGGAGACAGCAACGCTTGCGATCACCCTTGATTCCGCCGATCCTTCAGGATTCGCGGGATATGATTTCAATGTCTCGATCAGCGACCCGTCGGTTGCGATCATCACAGGCGTTTCATTCCCTTCGTGGGCGACTACCAGAGAAAACTCAACACTCCCCGCATCCGAGATAAGGCTGCGGGCTGTTGACCTTATGGAACAGGTCAATGCAGGTGCAACCGCTGTGCCTCTTGCCACACTCACCGTGAGAGGAGAGGGAGCAGGAACCACCAGCATCACCATCACTCCAAAGAAAATTACTGCCGATGGCGGTTCCAGCCTGATATCTAGTACCATTCTTCAGACCGGAACTTTCACCGTCGATGAGGCACCCTCCACCGGGAGCCTGTTGGTCATATCCACTCCTGCCGGCGCGGCAATCTCCCTTGATGGGACTGCAACCGGACATGTCACACCCTACACCTTCGACTCAATGAGTGCCGGTACCCATACTCTTGCGCTGAGTTTGAGTGGATATGTCTCTCAGAGCCGGGAGGTCACAGTCGCCGTCGGTTCAACTGCCGAAGCAGCCTTCACGCTTCTTAAGGAGTCTGAACAGGGCAGTGCGATCATCGCTGACCACACGACGATTAACCTCACAAAAGTCCCGCAGGATGCCATCATCCAGGCAAAGGAGAACCTCCACATCGCCTACGGGCACACTTCGCACGGGAGCCAGATCACGACCGGTATGACCGGCCTTGTCTCTTTCGCAGGAGCTCCCTATGGAGGAGACCTGTACCGGTGGAATAACGGTGGCACGAATGATGCGCTTGATCTCCGTGACAGCCCATTTTCCGGAGCATCGGATCTCGGCAACCCGGACAGGACTGCCTGGGCAACAGCAACACGGAATTACCTGAACACCCACCCTGATGTCAATGTCATCATGTGGTCCTGGTGCGGCCAAGTCGACGGGACCGAGGCACAGATCAACACATATCTCGACTTGATGGCCGATCTTGAAGCCGACTACCCGGACGTGAAATTCATCTACATGACCGGCCACCTGAACGGTGGTGGCGAGAGCGGCAACGTGAACCTCCGGAACGAACAGATCCGGAACTACTGCCGCGAGAACAACAAGATCCTCTTCGATTTCGCAGACATCGAGAGCTATGATCCCGACGCAGCAACCAATTACATGGTTCTCTTCGCCGACGATGCCTGCAACTATAAACTGAATGGTCAGACCCGAAACTGGGCAACAGAGTGGCAGGACAGCCACCCGGAGAATGTGGCAGGCGAGCCATCGTGGTACCAGTGCAGTGCGGCACACACCGAGCCACTCAATGCCAACATGAAGGCCTACGCGGCATGGTGGCTCTTTGCCAGGCTCGCCGGCTGGGATGGCTCTTCGGGAACTACCACCGGATCCTTAACAGTCACCTCAACGCCGGTTGGTGCCGCGATAACACTCGACGGAACCGAAACCGGACGGGTTACTCCGTACACCTTCGACAACCTGAATCTCGGTGACCACACGGTCGCCCTGAACCTCGCAGAATATGAACCGGCATCTCAGACTGTGACTGTGGTTGCAGGGGCAACAGTACCTGCGGACTTCACTCTGGTCGAGATTCCGAGTCCCACTACCGGATCCATCGCAGTCAATTCGACTCCTGAAGGAGCTGCGATCACTCTGGATGGATCGGAAACTGGACAGGTCACACCTTACACCTTCGACAACCTGAATCCCGGTGACCACATTGTTGCCCTGAATCTTGCTGGGTATGAACCGGCATCTCAGACCGTTACCGTAGTTGCAGGATCAATCGCAACTGCTGACTTCACGCTCGTCGAGATTCCCAGTCCCACTACCGGATCCATCGCAGTCAATTCGACTCCTGAAGGAGCTGCGATCACCCTGGACGGAACTGAGACTGGACAGGTCACACCTTACACCTTCGACAACCTGAATCCCGGTGACCACACCGTCGCTCTGAGCCTTGCAGGATACGAACCTGCGACTCAGACAGTTGCGGTCGTTGCAGGATCGACTGTGAATGCTGAGTTCACTCTTGTCCTCATTCCGACTACTGGGTCACTCGCGGTGAATTCGACGCCTCAGGGAGCTGCAATCACGCTGGACGGAACCGAAACTGGTCAGGTCACACAATATACCTTCGACAACCTGAATCCCGGTGAACACATTGTTGCCCTTATTCTTGCTGGGTAT
>JADFDO010000005.1 GCA_018262855.1 Methanolinea sp.
AAGAGTTCAGATCTTAAATCCTGGATATCTGTCTTTGAGAATTCAAGGACACTCTCAGACGTTGTTTTTCCAACAAGTGCAGATTCTCCCACAACAATCGCGAGGATAAGTATTGTGATACTGACAATAAACCCCATCATCACTATCCATTGACCATCCTCATTCAACCGCGCCATAATAATACCTCGACCAATACTGTCTGATTACGGAGATCAAGCCCGTATGGATTGCTGGTGCTTATTGGATTAACGTATATCCAGCGATTCACTTTTACCGCATTTTCACGATAATATTGAGACCCGTTGAATTGTATTTCGATTACATCGCCTGTTGATTCATCTCTCGAAAACAACGTTGCGTTAAATTTTAAAGTATCATGATCGGATGGATCCACTTTGCTGTTTATAATCCGGGAAAAGTTTTCCCCAAAAGCAGCACCACCATCACTTTCTATTTGCATCTGGAGTTTACTCTTATTTGCTCCTCCAGTTGAATTTAAAATAGAATAATCTGGTGTATCAAGAATAACAAGAGCATCATTCCCGAGTTGTTCCAGTTGCATGTCGGCAATATGAACATCCTGAGGAGTGAGAACCGTCGTACTGCTGACAATAAGATATGCAGTAACAACCATGAGCAATCCTGCTGCAACACCCTCGATTGTATAGAGTTGCCCCTGGTTATTTACCATATTTTTACCTCCATGACAGCAATATCAGGTGGTGGAAGTGTGGCGGTATTATAATTGAATTTGTATGGAATTCCATCACTTACTGTCTTATTGAAGGTCATGTTGATCTCAATGATACTATATTCATCCAGACCGATCCGTTTGAAAAATCCTTCTTCCACTCTAAGGTATGACGTGTTTGACATTGAGCAGGATAACGAAGAACAAGGAGTGGGCGAGCTCTCTGTTTCATAGATAAAAACAGTAGGTGATGAGGCTGGTACAAGCAGGGGTGTTGGTGCACCCCCCGTTGCAGGATAAACGTCAATGAATATCGGTTTTATTAATCCAGTATCAGGAATGGTAAAATTACGTAGTAAAATCGTGGTTTCCTCATTCAGAGGATCAATTCGATAGAGAGGATTCGCGAGGCTATAGAGCTCATTAAACTCCATCCTGACCACAACATTCTGGCTGGTCCAGTTGATAACCTTCACAACTGAAGAAGCCCCTGGCTGTTTGATTTCAACCAATCTCCGGATATACCCATAATGGGGAGGTGGACCTTCTCCTACGCTCTTTATTGTTGATTCGTCTAATTTTCTCAAAGATATGTTAAATGAGTACGGATAATCCCCGAATATCAATTTGCTCTTATAATCATCCGGATAACAGAGAGCATCAATCCCCGAACAACCCGCTGATGCATCATGTTGAAAAAATTTATCGACTTTCTGTTGTTGTAAATAACCGGGGGAATACCTCTCCAGTGATAGCCCCAATCTCTTCAGACTGTCTCTTTCCAATGGGATTGATAAGTCTAACAGGTGCCAGTTCACCGTACTTCCAACATAATACCGAGGCTCACCCGGATCCTCCACAAGGACAACACCGGTTCGATACGCTACGGCATCATAATCGACAGTCCGGCTAAAAAGACTGACAAGAAGCCCTGACAGCATTGTGGCCACAAAGATGAATGCTATCATGAAAATTGTGAATCCAACGATGAAATCAATGGATAATTGACCATCATCATGGCCGGTTTTCCGCCGACTGGGCATTATAGATGGTTTATTGAGAGGATTGGATATAAAAGATATGTAATATACCTCTGATTCACGGAGCAACACCACCATGTCCCCCGCCACCACTCGCAAGCTCACCACCGCAGAATTCCCGCTCGCAGAAAAAGTCTGGACCCACTACCGGGGCCAGAAGGCTGATCCGAAGAACGAACGCATATTCGGCGTCTTTGTGAATGGAAAACTCGTTGCGACCTCCCGCTGCACCCGCCATCCCGGGGGGCTCGAGATGGACTGCGTGTTCACGCTTGACGAGTTCCGGGGATACGGGTATGCCCGCCATGTGGTCCAGGCACTGATCGACGCCTGCGGGAAGGAGCCGATCTATATCCATTCGACGCTGGTTCTCAGGTCCTTTTACAAAACCTTTGGATGGAGGCCGATTGGCGAGAAGGAGATGCCGCAGTCGATCCGGGACCGGTTCATTTTCTGCTTCGGCGAGATGGAAGGATGCAACGCGATCCCGATGGTCCGGGACGGGACGTGAGAGGGGGAGGGACAATATCGAGAGAGAAGCCATTCCTTTACTATGAGCGGAAACGATCGCAAAATCAAGCGTATTCCCGTGAAAGAGACGACCTGGAGGAATTTGCACGAACTGAAAGAACCCGGCCAGAGTTGCGATAAACTTCTTGCCGGGATGATTCAGCGCGAGCATGATTGGAGAGACTGGAAGATAATCGCTGAGATCGACAGGACCGGCGAGTATGTGGCATTTGATCCGGATGAAATCCTGAGGGAAGACTCGCCTGGTCACCCTGTCAAGGAAGGGAATCCCTCTTAGGAAAACGCTGGTGGTTAGTGATAACCGAGATCATACTCTGGAAGGATTCTCAATCGGTGTGTCTTTGGTATGGATGGTGAGGCCAGGCCCGATAGAACGGCCCCGGGTACAGGACACCTGGACTGCCTGTAGATGGATTGGGGAGTGGTAATTCCCGCCACACATTCCAAAATTGTATATTACTAATATATACTATAAGCGAAAATTGTATTTTAGTAATATACAATAAAAGGGACATCCCCATGTTCACAGTAGATCGTCTGGAAGGGGTGATAC
This sequence comes from Methanolinea sp., assembly GCA_018262855.1. Taxonomy (GTDB): domain Archaea; phylum Halobacteriota; class Methanomicrobia; order Methanomicrobiales; family Methanospirillaceae; genus Methanolinea_A. Next base: position 2,816 of record JADFDO010000005.1, read on the forward strand.
TTGATCAGGAGGAGGCATTCCGCAAGAGGGAGGCTGGAATCCCCAGGGAGGTTGACATTGATCGGTATCTTGGCTCAACCCATATCATTGTCGTGTCTGGTATCAGGAGATGCGGGAAGTCCACCCTGCTCAGGCAGTTCGCTGAGCGGGTCGAAGAATTTCTCTACGTGAACCTTGACGATGAACGCCTTTTCGGGTTTGAATTGGGGGATTTCGAGAACCTGATGCTGGCGTTCCATAAACTGCACCCGGGGGTCAGGGTGCTCCTGATGGATGAAATACAGAATGTAGAACACTGGGAACGGTTTGTCCGCAGGATTCATGATGAAGGATATAAGGTGATCCTCACCGGGTCAAACGCGCAATTACTGAGCGCGGAACTTGGCACCCGCCTTACGGGAAGATATCTGCAGATCGAACTCTTCCCATTCTCGTTCCGGGAATACCTGGATCTCAAAGGCATAACACCGCAGAGAGTGACAACTGCGAAAAAAGCGGAAATACTGAACCATTTCGACTATTACCTCGAGAATGGGGGATTTCCAGAGTTTCTGAAGACCGGAGACGATGAGCAGTTGAGGAGGACATATGAGGACATCCTGTTTCGGGACATCGTGGTACGGTACGGTATCAGGGATGTGAAGATGTTCCGCCAGATGGCCCGTTACCTGTTCAGTAACATATCAAAGGATGCCAGTTATCACTCTCTCAAGAATGCCCTCGGGATAAAATCGGCGATGTCCGTCAGAAGTTACGTACAGTATATGGAAGAAGCATATCTCATCTTTGAACTCTGCAATTACAGTCAATCTTTAAAGAAGCAGTACGCTGGCACAAAAAAGTTCTATGTCGCTGATAATGGCATGAGGAATGCAGTTTCACTGCGTTTCTCTGGTGACTGGGGAAGAATGCTTGAGAACCTCGTCTTCCTCGAACTTAAAAGGAGGGGCATATCCTGTTACTTCTGGAGGGAGAAAGAGGAGTGCGATTTTCTCCTCGAGAACAAGGGGCAGCTTGTCGCAGCGATACAGTGCTCCTGCAAAGTGAGTGAGGAGAACCGGAAGAGGGAGATATCAGGTCTGGTCGCGGCTATGGACCGCTGGAGTATCGATTCGGGGACGATCATCACCTACAATCAGGAAGAAGAGATCCGAATACAAGGAAGCAGGGCTGTTCAGCTCGTCCCTGCATGGAAATGGTTGATTGCGGATATTCCCTGAGGGGAACTGGCCACAGGATAAACCTTATGTGGTCAAGGGAGTGAATTTACATCGGACACGGTGATGGGATATCGACGTATACGAGCTGTTGAAAGAAAATAAAAGAGAAATCAGGAAGATTGCGGTACGTTACGGTGTTCGTGACATCAAGGTGTTTGGTTCGGTCGCGAAAGGGAATGCCACCGAAGCGAGTGATATTGACCTTCTTGTCACGCTTGAACCCGGCCGGACCCTCTTTGACCTTGGCGGTCTTTCGTATGAACTGGAAGAGCTCCTTGGAAGACATGTCGATGTTGCGACCAGGCCAATTCTTCGAAAGGAAGTGAGGGAGAGAGTCGAAAAAGAGGCAATTCCATTATGAGGGATGATTCGCTCCGGTTCAGGGACATCATCAGGGCGATCAAACAGATCGAAAGGTATGGGGGTAAGTGCAGTAAGAACGAATTCAAACAAAATGAACTGGTGCAGGTGTGGGTTGTGCATCACCTCCAGTTGATTGGTGAGGCCGCCAGAGCGATCTCTTCGGAATCGAGGGAGAGGTATCCATCAATTCCATGGGCCAAAATTATTGGCCTCCGGAATATTCTTGTTCATCATTATTTTGCGATTGACCCGGAAGAGATCTGGAATGTCCTGGAACATGATCTCCCTGCACTGAAAACAAGCCTTAAGACCATACAAGGGACAAAAGACGATGAAATTGAGTGATGGACCTCTCTTTAGGATATTTCGACCATCCATCTAAAAAAATTGGAAATTACTGCTCAGTAAGCATTATCCTTATTCCCATTCCTTCCCGCTGAATCCCTTCATCCCGGATCGCCACCGGACGGTTCTCGAGCATCTTCATGGCTTTTTTGAGTTTTGACTTCAGCCGGAGGTTTTCGACCTCGAGGCGCCGCACGCGGTGGTGAAGGGGTTCGCGTCCCTGCGCCCCGCAGAGGCTTGCGATGTAGTGCTTCAGGAACCGGTCGGCACGGTTCTCCCTGCGGGGGATCCACTGGATCTCGACCTTTAAATGCCTGGAGGAGATGAGCTCCTCGATCTGCACCTTCTTGTGGAGATACCTTGCATTCCTCCGCGTGTCCTTCGCGGAGAGGTGCCAGACGACCACCTGGCTGTCGGTGCAGATCCTGGCATGGGCTCTTTGAGGAAGGTTCTCGAGTGCCAGGATGACCGCGTTGAACTCCGCGTCGTTGTTGGATGCCCCACGCTCGTAGGAGAAGAACACGTCTTCGCCGGGGAAGAGGGCGATGCTGTGCCCGTCGCCGCTCCCGTCCACCAGGATATCATACATGGGTTCCGGCTCCCGCCCGGCCCGGGATCTGCCGGTTCCGTGGGTCTTCGTGCAGGATATGGTGGCGTACAGGGATTGATCCCTGCAGGATGAATACAACACCACGTTGTCCTGGATGGACGATTCCGGGGAAAAGTCCTCGGAAAAGAGGGTACAGACAGGACAGAGGGGGTCGCCGGGATGGTGTAGGAAAACATTTCCGGTCCCGGTGTCTGTGCGTTCCCCGCTCATGCCCACCTGATCGAGTGATTGAACCTTGACTCTATTTAATGTTTACGCTCGTTTTTTGGATTTTTGAATTATTTATTCAGATATTTTCACGATCCGGGAAGATAAAAGAGAGAAAAATTTATTCTGCGAAAAAGTGTGGAATCATCGTAGTTACCCTGAAAAGGGCGTTATCATCGTCATTGTATCTACAATGGTCTCGACCAGGGAGTCTTGTGAGTGGAATTCTTGCGTTATCGTACGATCTTGGTGATCGGGATCTCCAGGATATCCTCCGCACCGGCAGATTTCAGGCACGGGATCAGGGTATTCACGTCAGACTTGTGGACCACGGTCTGCACGCTGTAGTAGTCGATCCCGTGCAGCCTGCTCACGGTCGGCTTTTTTAGAGCCGGCAGGGCTCCAACGATGCGCTCCATCGCACTGGTCGGCACGTTCATCGAGAGGAGCACCTGCCTCCTGGCCTCCATCACCCCGAGCAGCAGGGTCACGATCTCCTCGATCGCCTTCCGCTTCGCAGGATCTTCGAAGCTCTCCCGGTTGGCGATGATCATCGTGTAAGACTCCATGATCTGGCCGATGATCTTCAGGCCGTTCTTCCTGAGCGTCGTCCCGGTCTCGGTGAGATCCACGACGACATCCATCAGGTCGGGGACCTTGGCTTCGCTTGCGCCGAACGAGTGGAAGAGCTGTACCGGGATGCCAAGACGACCGAAGTACTCGCGGGTCAGCTCAGGATACTCGGTCGTCACCCTGGCATCCGGCCGGATATCCTTCGCATCGTTGATCGGCTCGTCCCGATGCACCGCGACGACGATCTTCACGGTGCCCTCGCCGGTCTTGCTGTAGTTCAGCCGGGCAACCTCGCGGACATGCGCCCCGCTCTCCTTCACCCAGTCGAGGCCGGATATCCCGAGGTCGAAGTACCCCTTCTCGACGAACAGCGGGATCTCCTGGGGACGGAGGATCTTCACCTTGGCGATCCGGCTGTCTGCGATCACCGGGTTATAATCACGGTCAGAACGCTTCACCTCGAGGTCAGCCTCCCTGAAGAGGAGAAGCGTCTGCTCCTCAAGGCTCCCCTTGGGAAGTGCGATATTGATCATGTGCTCATGAGTGCGACCGCAAAGGGAAAAAATGTGAGCATGAACATCGCATCAGCGATGTTCATTCGCTGAGTGCACAGTGAGCCCGGAACAGTCAGTCAGGAAGGAATAAGATAAGGGTATAGAGTCATTTTTTCCATCGATCCTGTGAACAAACAACCACGGAGAATTTGAGAGAATCCCCTCAAGAAAATCATGAAAAAGTGAGGAGGGTCGGTCTCAAATCCAAGTGCGATTAACCCCGCCGCCCCCGAAAATACCGCGGGGCTACCGCCCTCGACCCGGGGCGACCTCCGGTCACCTCCATTTCTTTAGTAAATATTGAATAGTTCTGGTAGGAGTGATAAGATGGAACGCGGCGGCGGTTCAACAATATTTCAGAGGGTCCTTTTTAACCGAAATTACCATTTGAAAATCCCAAACTAGCAAGAAAACTCACTTCAAAAAAACGGGTGCATTTTAAAAAATCCGAATAGATGTTGGTGGCGGGATTGCCAATATACCCCAGAACCCTCGCATCAGCGATTGTTCACTCAAGGGTATGGACCATCAGGCCAGAGAGGATCTTCGGCTCGAACCACGTGGACTTTGGCGGCATGATCCCTCCGGCATCAGCGATCTCGAGTACCGATTCGACCTTTACCGGCTGCATCGCGAATGCCACCGCATACCCGCCCCTCTTCACCATCGCCTCGAGGTCTGCGATCGGACGGGCTCCTCCGAGGTATTGCAGTCGCGGGTCTCCCCTTGGGTCCGTGATGCCAAGGATCTTCGAGAGCACCCCCTGCTGCAGGACAGAGACATCGAGGGCCTCGATCCGGTCCATCCCGGAAGTGTGGAGTCGGGCGCACTCATACCAGGCACCGTCAAGGAACATGTGGACAATATGCTCTGATTCGGACATTGGGCTCATCGGGGGTATGTGGAATGCGGACCTGTCCACTTCTCCGTAGACGTTGACCGAAAAGACGTTCTCGAGCCGCTGGATGAATCCGGCAGGGGTCAGACCGTTCAGGTCGGTCACAAGGCGGCTGTACCCATGGATCTTCACGTGGTTGTGGGCAAAGAGCACTCCCATGAACCGCATCGACTCGTCGGTAAGCCTTCCCTCGACTTTCCGTGTCATGGCCACGTTAACGGCCGACTTTGCCCGGTGATGGCCGTCGGCGATATAAAGGCGTGGGACCGGGCGGAATACCCGTTCCAGTGCGGCGAGATCCTCCTCGCGGGTGATGCACATCACCTGGTGCAGGGTACCGTCACTCCAGTGCACTTCGGAATCAGGCGCTCCTTTCAGGGTCCAGAGTGACTGGAGATACTCATGGATGCCGTCATGGTCCTCGAAGAGGAGTACCACCGCGCCGCTCTGGGCGTTCAACGCCTCGATGTGCCGGGTCCTGTCCTCTTCCTTGTCGTACCGGGTCAGCTCGTGGCGCCGGATCGTGTTCTCTTCGTAATCCTTCACCTGGACGGTGCAGCCGAGACCCAGGAAATCATGCCCGTTCCCCGTCACCCTGTAGAGGTACATTGAGGGGGTGCGGTCCCGGGCGAGGAGCCCCTTTTCCAGGAATTCATGGAATGTCTCATTCGCCCGGGCATAGATCCTGGGATCCCCTGGAGGCAGCTTGATGAACTCGGCATCCGACCTGCTGATCCGTAAAAAACTCATGGGATTCTTGCGGATACACTCGGCGGCCTCATCGGTGGTCACCACGTCGTATGGAACCGAAGCGACCAGCGGTGCGGTTCGGGCTTTTGGCCGGACCGCGGGGAACCGGAAAATTTCCACCATTTCTCCCTCAATCATTCTCCCTGACAGTATATTATAGCAATGAAAACCAACGTTTGGAGGACAGCAGATCCATGCTCGAGGATATCGCGATACGAAGAACACGGCCCGGGGACATTGACAGTATCTCCCGGATCGAGCAGGTCTCCTTCAAGGATCCGTGGAAGGCCGCGGTCTTCGCAGAATCACTCACCTACTTCCCCGAGACCTTCTTCGTCGCCGCCAGGCAGGGAGAAGTGGTCGGTTTCATTGTCGGCGGTCTCGAGGATACCGGCGAGGAGATCTACGGGCATATCTGCAACCTTGCGGTGGCGCCGGCATGCCGGAAGCAGGGAATTGCCCGCCGCCTGGTGCAGAGGGAGGAGCAGCAGTTCGCCGTCGAGCTCGCGACCGGGGTGCAGCTCGAGGTCAGGGTCTCCAACCGGGATGCCCAGCGGTTCTACCGGAGGCTCGGGTACCGCGCGGTGCTCCGGTTCGCCGGCTATTATGCGAATGGGGAAGACGCCCTGGTGATGATGAAGTGGTTCCGGTAGACTCCCTAGCGGCCCAGTGACTTATGCGCCCTGGCAAGGTGCTGGGCGGCGAGCGCACCCAAAAGCGAGAGCTCCCCAGCGAGGACGCCGGCCGCGACGATCTCGGCCAGTTTCCTTGCGTGTGCACCCGGAGGGTCCCCTCCACCGGCAACGCCGAGCAGTGACAGGCACTCTGCCTGTGTTCCAACCCCCGTTCCACCTCCGACAGTACCGACCGGGAGGTCCGGGAGAGTGACCGCCACATACAGCCCGCCAGCTCCCTCGTCCACGGTCGTTATTGCCATGCTCCCCTCGGTGACATGGGCCGGGTCCTGCCCGCAGGCAATGAACATGGCAGCCACCACGTTGGCGGCCTGGGCGTTGAACCCGAGGGATCCTGCGGCCGCGGATCCCACCAGGTTCTTCCGGCGGTTCACTTCGGCCATCGTCCTGGCATCGGTCTTGAAGACCGATGAGATAAGGGCGTCATCGAGCCATACCCCTGCGCAGACGCTCCGGCCCCTGCCCCGGACCAGGTTCACCGCGGCAGGCTTCTTGTCGGTGCAGAGGTTGCCCGACAGGGCAACAAGCGGCGCTCCCGTTGCGCTGCTGATAAGTTCCGCGGCCTTCTCGCTCCCGATGGTGACCATGTTCATCCCCATGGCATCCTTGGTATCAAACTCCAGCCGGACAAAGACGGATGTCCCCACCACCGTGGTCACCGCGTCGATGAACTTCCCGTGGGACGTGGTAGATTCGGCAGCACGCCCGATCTCGTCCCGATGGGTGGCCACCCAGTCTGCAACTTCTCTTGCGTGGGGAACACTTCTCGCGGCAAAGACTGGTGCCCTCGTCATCCCGTCGCGGAGAATCCTCGCCTCAGCACCACCCGCCCGGGTGATCGCGCTGCACCCCCTGTTCACGGAGGCGACAAGTGCTCCCTCCGTGGTTGCAAGGGGGAGGAAGAACTCTCCGAACGCGTATTCCCCGTTCACCCGGAGCGGGCCGGCAACCCCGAGCGGCACCTGGACGGTGCCTATCATGTTCTCGCAGTTCTTCCTTGCCACCCGGTCTATATCGATGGAGAATGCACCCACCCTGTCAAGGGACACCCCCGATACCCTCTCGATGAAACGCCGGCGCACCTTCACCGCCTCCGCGGGAGGAAGCTCCTTCTCGAGGGCATACAGCTTGAGCGAACCCTCCGAGAGGCGTTTTATGTACTCATCCATACTACATCATGGTGGGGCGGGGGAATAACCCTTCTCCGGGAGGATACACTCATCCTCCCGCACTGCCTGAATTATTCAGGCATAAGAAAAGACTGGCGCTTGACCAGGGATGGTGTATGGTACAGCAGTGGTGTATCCGGGTTGGGAGGAGACAGGGGGAGCAGAGGAGAAGGGCGCTCCTCGAGCAGGGGGTCCTCGACCTGACTCTTAAGCCACGGAAGGATGGTGAAAGCGTTCTGTTCCCGGTCCTCGCCATGCTTGAAGGGTGCACCAGGGAGGAGTTCGAGGCCCATCCGGTGATCGAAGATCTCCCGAGGCACGAGCTGATCGGGGGAATTGCGATCATGCAGGACCGGGATCCGGGAGAAGCCGAACGGCTCCTTGTGTCAAGGCCATCCATCCACACGGTGCTGTTCCCGGAGAGCGATGTCGAGGGCGATTTCAGGACCCGGAGGTTCGAGGTCCTCGCCGGGCAACCCACGACGAGGACCCGGTATATCGAGCACGGGCACCGGTTCGATATCGACCTTTCAGTGGCATATTTTTCGGGCAGGCTCTCCACCGAGCGGCAGCGCATCCTCTCGTCGATGGAGACAGGAGAGTGCGTGCTTGACATGTTCGCGGGAGTCGGGCCGTATGCGATCACCCTTGCAGGAAAGGCAGGGCTCGTGGTCGCATCCGACCTGAATCCCGGCGCCGTCCAGCTCCTGGTACGGAACCTCTCCCTCAACAGGACCAGAAATGTCCTCGCGGTGCTCGCAGATGCATCGCATCTTACGCGGGTCTTCCCGCGGAGGTTCAACCGCGTGATCATGAACCTCCCGCTCGGTGCGGTCAGGTTCCTGCCCTGCGCGGTGAACCTGTGCCTTCCAGGGGGTGTTATCCACTGTTATGCCCTCCAGGAGAAGGAGGGGGAATTCCTCCCCGAGATAGAACAATACCCCGTGTCTGACGTATGCGAGCGCTACGTGAGGTCATACTCCCCCGGTCGCTGGCATGCGGTCTACGATATCACGCGTGAGTGAGGGTTCCGGGTACTTGAGGGGCGGCTTCAGGGATCCAGAAAACAGATTCCGATCAGGGAAAATACCAAAAAAAGCCTCCTCGCTGTTTTATATGGGGAGATTAAAACGAGTTGTTATCTGCTACCAATTCAGCCACTGAACCGCCGCCGTGCTCGCTCAGATATCTCATACCAGTTTACAAAATAATGATGATGAATCTGAAGGTGACCGCAGGTCGCCCCGGGTCGAGGGCGGAAGCCCCGCGGTATGTTCGGGGGCGGCGGGGTGCATCGCATGTGGGGGTATGGGGGGATAGCCCCCATATAATGTAGTTAGTTCGTCAATCCTGCCCACACCCTATAGCTATAATCCCAAAAAAGAGTGGGAGATCGTCCCTTCACTCTGTGGGCACGAACTTCGTCCCGTAATGGATGACGCCCGATTCGCCGTCGGCCGCGATGCGGCGGAAGACCGGCCGGACCCTCATTCCAATCTTTACTTCTTCGGGCTTGCAGACCAGTTGGGCGGTAAACCTCGGTCCCTCGTCCAGTTTGACGATTGCAAGGACGTACGGGGTCATCTGTTCGAACTGCTCGCTCGCGGTCCGGATCACGGTATAGGTCACGACCGTGCCCGTGCCGGCAAACTTGTGATCGACGATCTTTCCTGACCTGCGGCAGTCCGGGCAGAAGGTCCGTGGGGGGAAGAAGTAATTCCCGCAGGAACTGCAACGGCTCCCGATCAGGTTATACCGCTGGGGTATCTTTCTCCAGAATCTTGCGACTGAGGACATCTTACACCTCCAGGATGTGTACGGCCACGGTCGCACCCGTGCCTCCGACGTTGTGCGTCATCCCGATCCGTGCTCCGTCGATCTGCCTCTTCCCGGCCTCGCCACGAAGCTGCATGACCACTTCGCAGACCTGCTTGATCCCTGTTGCACCGACAGGGTGACCGCAGGCCTTAAGCCCACCGCTGGTGTTGACCGGGAGGTCCCCGTGAAGTGCTGTGATCCCTTCCTCGGTGAGGCGGCCGGCCTCCCCCTTTTTGCAGAAGCCAAGGTCCTCGATCGCGCAGATCTCTGCGATGGTAAAGCAGTCATGCACTTCCACGAGGTCGATATCCTTAGGGGTGAGCCTGCTCATTGAGAACGCCCTCTTCCCGGCCGCAACGCTGGCATCGAGGGTGCTGATGTCCCGGCGGTCATGGAGCGCGATCGTGTCGCTCGCCTGGGAGCTGGCAAGGACCCTGACAGGGGTATCCGTAAATTTCCTTGCGATATCCAGGGGTGCGAGCACGACCGCTGCAGCGCCGTCGGTGATCGGCGAGCAGTCGAAGAGGCGGAGGGGATCGGCGACAAGCGTTGACCTGAGCACCGTCTCGAGCGTGATCTCCTGCTGGAACTGCGCAATGGGATTCCTCGCACCATTGTAGTGGTTCTTCACCGCAACCTGTGCGAGCTGTTCCCGGGTGAGCGGGTAGCGGTTCATGTAATCGTTGGCGATCATGGCATAGAGGCCGGGGAACGTGGCGCCGACGAACCCTTCCCATTCCCGGTCCGCCGCGCCTGCAAGGGCATCCACGCTCGCACCCGATGCCACGTCAGTCATCTTCTCGACCCCTGCCGCAACGACGATGTCCTCGATCCCGGATGCAACCGAGATGAATGCCTGCCGGAAGGAGAGCCCGCCAGAAGCGCAGGCGGCCTCGACCCTTGTCGACGGGATATGGGTGGTGGCAAGGCCTGCGTAGTCCGCGATCAGGGCACCGATATGCTCCTGCTCGATAAAACGCCCCGCACTCATGTTGCCGACGTACATCGCCCCGATCGTTTCCCCGGAGATCCCTGCGTCTTCGATCGCCATCGCCCCGGCCTGGACGAAGAGGTCACGGAACGAGGTGTTCCATTTCTCCCCGAAGGTGGTGCATCCCACTCCAATTACTGCAACATCTCTCATTTCTGCATCACGATCTTTCCCTTGTGCCTGGCATACTGTGCATAATCGACATAGATGGGGTTTTCCAGCAATTTTTCGACCGATGGAGCCGCATCCCTGCAGAAATCAGCAGACTCGATTGCGTCGGTGACCTCGATATCGAATGCGTCGCTCCCGGCCCCTGAACCAAAGGACGCGACAAAGATGCGGTCGCCCGCCTTCGCGCAGTCAAGCGTTGCCGCAAGCCCTATCATCGAGGATCCGCTGTAAGTGTTCCCGAGCCGGGGAACAACGAGTCCCGGTTTGATCTGTTCCGGCCCAAAGCCGAGTATCTTTGCGACTCTCTGGGGGAACTTTGCGTTCGGCTGGTGGAAGACCGCGTAGGTGTAATCTCCCGGAGTCTTTCCTGTCTCTTCGAAGAGGAGCCGGACGGATCCCTCGATATGGCGGAAGTATCCCGGGTCCCCGGTGAACCTGCCGCCATGCCTGGGGTAATCCTGCCCCTCCCTCCTCCAGAAGTCAGGGGTATCGGTAGTGAATGAGCGGGTGCAGAGGATCTCAGCGATCGGGTCGGTATTGCCGATCAAGTACGCGGCACCGCCGGCCGCTGCGGTATACTCAAGCGCGTCGCTCGGGGCACCCTGGGCAACATCGGAGCCTATCGCGAGGCCGTATTTCACCATGTTGCTCGCCACGAGCCCCATGCAGGTCTGGATCCCCGCGGTGCCTGCTTTGCAGGCAAACTCGTAATCCGCGGCAGTCATGGTGGGAGTCGCGCCAATCGCCTCGCCGACCGTGCACGCCGTGGGTTTCACCGCGTAGGGGTGCGACTCGGATCCGACGTAGACGGCCCCGATATCCCTGGGATCGATATTCCTTCTCAGCAGAGCGTTCCGGGCAGCCTCGACCGCGATCGTGGCAGTGTCCTCGTCAAGGTCAGGCACCGATTTCGAGAAGACCCCGAGTCCTCCGCTGATGTCATCTGGATTTGCACCCCAGACCCGTGCGATCTCCTCGACCTTGATACGAAACCTCGGTATATACACACCGTATGTGATGATTCCTACCATTGCTCATCCCTCAAAATAGTTACCAGCCTGTCGATCTCCATCCCGGTGCAGAGCACCGTGATCCTGTCCTTTTCTGCCATCTTCGGGACCAGCGGGTGAACAAGCGCAGGTTCAATCCCCTGGAGGACTACAGCCCTCGGCTTGAACGGAGTGACCCGGATGGCGACCATCGGTGATTTTCCCGACGTGACATCAGTGAATATCAGCGCCCGCTCCGTGCTCCAGCCGTAGAGACGGTTGAACTCGTTCGACGAGAGCTGGGTAATCGCGTTGATGCTGTTCACCACGGTATACCCGTAGATAGACTGTGCGAGTGACCCGCATACCGTCTGGCATCTCAGGAGTTCGGAAAACCTGGTCAGCGGCACAGGCGACGGGAAATCATGGATATCGTAGATGACATCGGCATCCACATCGGAATAGAGGATCTTGGCAAATTTCTTGATGTACTTTCCCCCGGAACTCTCATCGATGGAGAGGATACAATCGACGATCTTTCCAACAACTGCAGTCCCGGGACTCTTTCGCCTTCCGCTCTCGTAATCGCTGATCACGGAAGGGGATACAGCCAGGTGCTCGGAGAGTACTGCCTGGGGGATGTTAAAACTCATCCTCCACTTCTTCAGCGCTTTGCCGGGCGAGTCTGAAAGCGTGATCTCGCCGGCCATTTTTTCAGCCAGGCGATTCCGCAAATCAGATTTCATGGCTCATTATGCGGGCCTTCCTGTTATATAATTAACGAAAGGGGATTCGACATTTCACGAAAAAACAGGGCGCCTGCACCGGCTGGGAATCCCCTGCCGGATACTCATAAATAGTATGCATCTCAATTTTGATATAATGATTTTGCCTGATGAACTCCAGTGCCTGAAAGCAATAGCCCTCATGGGAGGGTGCAGGGGCCCGGTGAAGGTCTCTTCGCAGTCCCTTTCGCAGACGCTTGGGACCAGCCCGCAGACTGCCGCGCGCCGCCTCCAGTCACTTGAGCGCCAGCGGCTTGTGACCCGGACGATCGCCCCGGACGGCCAGCAGGTCATGGTGACCGGGCAGGGTGAAGAAGAGCTCAAGAAGGAATTCCAGGAATACAGCAGGATCTTCTCCGAAAAGAACAGGGGGTATATCCTGACAGGCGTGGTTGTCAGCGGCATCGGGGAAGGCAAATATTACATGAGCCTTCCCGCGTATCGGGAACAGTTCGACAGGCACCTGGGGTTCGAGCCATATCCGGGCACCCTCAATATTCGCCTCTCTCCCTCAAGTATTCCTCTTCGCAAGAAGATAGACGCGCTCGACTGGATCAGGATCAGGGGATTCTCCACGGATGGGAGGACATTTGGCGATGCCAGGTGCATCCCCTGCCGTATCGGAGATATCGCGTGCAGCATTGTCGTGCCCGGGCGGACGCATTACCCCGAAGATATCATTGAGGTGATTGCACCCATTGCGCTGCGCCGGGAACTTGGTGTCGAGGACAATGACACCGTAAGTGTCGAGGTGGGGCAGTGATCGAGAAGGCGCTTGCTGCCTTGAGGGACGGGAAATTCATCCTGCTCTACGATTTCGAGGATCGGGAGGGGGAGACAGACTTTGCGATCAGATCCGATGCCGTGACACCCCGTCACATACTCCGGATGCGGAAGGACGGCGGCGGGCTCATATGCACGGCGGTCCATCCCGTTGCAGCAAGGCGCCTGGGACTTCCCTTTGCAAGTGACGCACTCAGGGCGATGGCGGTTGCCGAGCGCCAGGGGGATATCCCCTATGACAGGAAAAACCATTCATCCTTCTCGCTCTGGGTGAACCACCGCGATACCTTCACCGGGATCACTGACAGGGACCGGGCACTGACCGTGAACGCAATTGCCGAGCAGGTGAAATGCGCACTGAACGGGGGAGGATTACAGTTTCACGAGATATTCCGGACGCCGGGTCACATGGCCCTCTTAAGGGCTGCCGACGGGCTCCTTGATGTCCGGAAAGGGCAGACCGAGCTCTCGATCGCGATGGCGGAGATGGCGCAGATCACCCCTGCGATCACCATATGCGAGATGCTTGACGACGAGAGCGGGTATGCGCTCTCGAAAGAGGATGCGATCGCCTATGCAAAGAGACACGGTCTCATGTTTGTTGAGGGAAAAGAGGTACTCGAAGCCTGGAAGTCACATTCTCCCGGGCAGAATGCCCATGTCCGGTGAATAATCGAATATGCATGGGATTTATTCCCCTCGAATCAGATCAAGTGGGATCTTCACACCGGTCATCAAGTCAATGAAGGAATAAGGGCAGCCGGTTCCCGGCGAAGGTGCGTAAAAAAGAGGGGGACTACTTCCCGGCAAGTCTCCGGAGTGCATCCTCTGGGAGCATCTTTGCGATGGAGGTCTTTGTCGGGCAGCGCCCGGGCTTGACTCCGGCCGCCTTTGCAGCCTCCTTGAGGGCTTTGAGGTCAAGGTTCTTCACCAGTTCTTTGAGTTCTTCATCCTTCATATGTGATCAATTGAGAACTACCGGTTCACCATGGTGATAAAAGTTATTGATCCCGGGGAACCACAGTTCAGATCTTCATCTGGGAAAGAGCCTCATACACCACTTTCCTGAAGAGTGCAGGATCGATATTGTACTCCCGTTTTGCCCTCTCTCCATCGGGGGTCTGGCCTGACTGGTCTATCCTGTCGAGGGTGGCTTTTCCGGTATCGAGCACCCACTGGTCCCGGATGTCCTTGTCGACCTGGGTGATCGACTCGCACCGTATGGATATGAGCGCTGCACCGTCGGGTGCCTGGTAGACGTTCGGTTTTCCCACGACTGCGACAAACGTGGGAGGCTCAAGCCTTGCGATCTGCTGCATGGCCTCCGGCTGGTAACTCCCGGCCATCACAAAGAAGGTACCGGTGGGATCCACAACCCTGGCACGGTAGAACATATTCTGCTCGCCCTGCCTTCTCTTCTCGGTGAGGGTTCCGGCAAGAAAGACCCTGTTGCACCGCTCACCCGTGGGAAGGAGGATGTAGGTCGGGCTCTTTTCATCCTGGCCTTCCTTGAAATGGATGCGGCTCTCCTTGAGCTCGACCGCAAAGACCCGCTTTGCGGGCTCTCTATAAAAGAACCCCTCCCTTTTTCCGCCAGCTGCCCCGCCGATCATAGCGATCCCCCTGCCCGGTTCAGGAGATCAGCAAGCTGCTCGGGCTGGTAATGGAGGATCTCGCATCCCGAAACCAGCATCCTGTTCTCGATGACACGACCCTGGCAGGCGAGATAGCGACCGAGGAGGGCTTCACGAAACCGCATGAACACCTCGTCCATCCCGAGAGGATTGTTCTCTGCGAGTTCACGGGCCTGGTCGAGGCTCATTCCCACGAGACGCTCAGTCTCGCCCCTCTGTACGAGGATCTCCCTCGTCTCTGTCCCGTTGTCAAGCCAGCCTTTGATCCGCAGATCGTACTGGTATTGAGACTGGATCTCATGCACCGGGCAGTAATTCTGCCGGGAGAGAACCCTGTTGCAGCCGTTCACGGGGCAGCGCCTGATCAGCCCGGAACCGGGAGCCAGATGCACAAAAGCCCCCTCGAACGAGGAACTCCCTGTGTTGACCTGGATATCTCCCTCTTCAGGAACCGTCGTGGCAGAATTCAGGGTGAGCGAGAGTTTGCCGTTGAATTCATCCACCGTGCCATAAAAGATGGTATAGACACCGCCGGGACTCAGGCGTTCGCGCCCTTCCTCCTTCCACAGCACGAACCGGATGCCCCCGGTCTCATCGGCAATGAGACCCGACTGCAGGATCCTGTCGTGCGTTGCTTCCCACTCCTGGACGACCTTTCCGCGGATGCATGCCACTCCGGGGGAGAGGTCGTGTATGGGGGTAATTGCCGGTTTGAGTGCGGCCTCGTGCGGCACTTCGGTGACAGTAGTCCCGGAATGGACTTTCAAGGAGAGCATCCCTTTGTACTGGTCGACCACCGCCGATTCGAACCGGTACCATTTCCCGGACTCGAGTGCGGGAGCATTGGCCCTCGACCAGACTACGAACCGCATCGCCCCGGAATTGTCTGCGAGTATCCCTGCCTGGGCGATCGAGGGAGAGGGTGCAGAAGTAAGGGCGACAACCTTGCCCTCTACGGTCACCCATTCACCGTTCGTGACCTGGTTGAGGATTTTCTGATCTCCGGGGCCGCCGCTTCCCTGGAAACCCGTGATCGAGAACTCCCTTGCGAGCTCATTGAGCACAGTCCTCTCGGCCTCCGCAGCAGGGACCCCGAACTCGTTGACAAGCCGCTTTAACTTGGTCTCAATGCCATTCTTGTCCGCCTGATGTCCGCGGGAGGTGATTTTCTGGGAGATTCTTTCTGCTGTTTCGGAAAAATCCATTCATACATCTCCAGCGGAGTACTCGGAAACCTGGAGTAATTAAATGATGCGGATGAGCTGTGAAACTATGGTGGGAGCGATTCCGGTTGTTGCAGGTTTATATGCAAAAACCAGTACATACTAAGTATATGGAACTCACTGCAGACAGCACAATTTACGATCTCCTGAAAGCAAAACCCGAATCTGCAGAGGTTTTGTTCAAGTTTGGCATGGGATGCGTGGGCTGCGCCATCGCCAGAGGTGAAACCATCAAGGAAGCAGCAATGGCCCACGGTATCCCGCTCGACGAGCTCGTCTCCGCGCTCGGAATCGCGGCATAGTAAGGTGGCTAGCCCGTACTCTTTTTTCGCTTCAGTTCGGTGAGCGAAGCTTCCGGGTGTGCCAGGAGGTAATCCGCGATAACCGGCTCGTGGAGAAGCGTACACCCGCTGCAGTTCCACACAGGACCGTTTTTCGAGGAGCTTTTTGCCCACTCCCCGAGGCTTTCATCCCCGCACGGGTAAAACGGGCAGTAACAGAACTCGCACCGCTGCCCGGGGAAGTGGCAGGGATAATAGGGGCACTCTTCCGGGATCCACTCGACCCAGTGTTCACCCTGGTACCGGCTGAAGATAAAGAACGATGGCCGATCCCTCGTTCCCTTCTCTTCAACCCTTGCAAGGGCTTCCCGTACCCCGAAGAGGACCGCGTGTCGGATCTTTTCACCGATCGCGGTGGAGATCCCCGCATCTCTATGCACGACCTCTCCTTCTGAGGCGACAATCACCCCATCAGCAGGGTCACCAGAAAGAGGCCTTCCCAGAGCCTGCATCGCCTCCATCCTGGCTGCAGTCGCGGTCATGATGGATTCAAGGAGTGCGGAATCGGACATGCCCTCCCGGCTGTGCACTACCATGGTGACAGGACCGGAAGATCCCCGGTCGCGACCCGGTGCCCCCGCGCTTATGAAAAGAGTGAGAAAATCGTGCTGGAGTATGCAGAGACTGGTGATCGGATGCCCTGACACTAGGCCAAAAAAATCCGGAGGAAGACCCTCCCGGTGGAGAACCCGGTCGAATACACGGGACGGATCCTGTACATTACCATTTTCTGCAGGATGATGAATAAGGATAGTTGGGACCTTTCCCAGGCCCCCGGGGATGCCTGTGCAGGCAGCACGGAACTCCCCGCGAAGAATGAGCGTCTGGCCGCGGCGGTAATACCTCATGCCTGGAGGAGACCGGAAGCAGGATCGTGCGGCTCACCCTTGGAGAAAAGGGGGGCTCTCTGTAATGTCAGTACGTCAAATAAAGAGAACATAGCGATTCTTCCCATCAGGTTGCATGGTATTCAATCCTTTCCTGAAATATCTTTGCGATGGGGTGGTACGTGCGTCATGGGAATGAGACAGCTGGTCATTCTGCGCCTCAAGCCCCGGGTCCCTTCAGGTAGCGCCCCATCAGTCGCAGGGCACAGAAATCTCCGCACATGGTGCATATATCCCCGTCTCCTCCACGTTCCCGGGCCATATCCGGATCCAGAGCCAGAGCCAGTTGTCCTTTCCTGTCCATGTGTGCCCTCCTGCAGGCCATCACCCGGTCAGGTTGGTCCATGCCTAACCTTGCCAGGTCTCCGATATGTGCAGCGATTCTCCACGTGATAAGCCCTTCCCTGACCTGATCGGGGGTGGGGAGTCCTAGGTGCTCGGCAGGGGTGATGCAGCAGAGGTAATCAGCCCCTGCAGCCCCTGCAGCACTGGCGCCGACGCATCCCGCGATGTGATCGAATCCAAGGGCTATGTCCGTAGGCAGGGGCCCGGCAACAAAGAGGGGAAAGCGGGAGGAGTCCTTGTAATGCTGGATACAGGGTGCAATCCTGTCATACCGGATGTGCCCGCCCGCACCCTCGATGATGACCTGGACTCCGGCCCTGTGTGCCTGCTCTGCAAGCTCGATGTTGGTCCGCAACTCCTCCCTCTGGGCAGCATCCCACGCATCCTCTATGCAACCGCTCCGTGCCGCATTTCCGAGGGAAAGCACCACATCGTGCTTTTTCATAACATCGAGTATTTCAGGGAAATATTCGAGGAATGGGTTCTGGCAGTCATTGTGTAGCATGAATGCTGCAGTGATAGACCCTCCTTTGGAGACAATGCCCATGGTCCTTTTTTTCTGCCTGCAGAGTTCCAGGATACCGGGGGTGATGCCATGAACCACCATGGAACTCACCCCTTCAAGGGCCTGTTCCCGTATCGTTGCGATGATGTCCCTCGCAGTCATGGCCTCGATCCCCGTCTCGGCCGCGGTCTGGTAGATGGGGACAGTAGTGATCGGAATTGAAGTATGTTCAAAAATAAGGCGCCGGATCTCCCCCACGCGATCACCCATCGAGAGATCCGAGATGGTGTCTGCGCCTGACCGCTCGGCCACGATCGCTTTTTCCACCTCGTCCCGTGGGAATGAACGGACATTCGAGGTGCCGATATTCACATTCACCTTGATCCGCAAGCCCTTCCCGATGCCAATGCAGCGGTCTTCCCTGCACATAATGACCGCACTCCCGTCGTTGATGTCCCGTAAGAGCTTTATCGGATCGATATGCTCGGCATCGGCCACAGTCTGGACGAGGTCCGGTACCCGACTATGATCGGATAGGCGATATCGCATCAGTTGATCCCTCTGATACTCATCTGCCAGCTTTCAATGCGGGATGATAAGATAGTATATGCGATTTGTCACAGGGAAAAGAAAGGAACCTGGCTGTTGAGAAAAGGAGATCCTCCTGGAAGGGAGATGGGCATGATACCTCATGCGACTGTGTAGCGGACCCGGTCCTTCAGCTCCTGCTGCTTCCCGGCATTCCAGCCTGAGACTTCCTGGAGATACCCGGTCACCCTGCTGATCTGGACCACGTCATGGCTCCCGCATTCGGGACATACCGGTGCCCCACAGAGAGGGCAGTACTCGATTGTGGAAAGGATTTCGTGAGAACAGTGACAATGGTCAAGGGGACACATGATCTGGAGATGCGTATCGCCGCACTTCGGGCAGGGATTCTCGTCCACGATCAGGTGGCAGGTATGGCATTTGTATTTCCTCTCAGAAACAGGGATATCCTCGAGGCGGCGCACCGATCTGGCCATGTTAAGCTGTTCTTCACTCCAATGCATACAATACCATCGATATTTTCCCATTTAAACCTTTAGATTAAGTCTGTTTCGCCTCAGCCGACTCATAGGGGTCATCATGGGGAGGACCCTCAGGTCAAATTTACTCATCATCGGCGAACATGGGCCAGGGAGAGTGCCTCAGTGCCGGGATTTTCCGCCTCGTATATCTGTCTTCCTACAATTATCGCGTCAACCAGGGATGCGATTGAGTCTGCGTTCCCGCCCTGGGCACCAACTCCCGGGGACCAGATCAGCCGGGAACCGATGAGATCCCTGAGGACCCTTACCCTGTCAGGCCTCGTTGCGGGTGCGATGATCCCATCAGCATTGCAGGAGACTGCCAGTCTGGCGATCCGTTCAGCGACCCCGTGCCCGAAGAACTCGACTGCCCCAGGATGGCTCATCTCGGCGACCACCATGCATGTCCCACCCATCGAGTGTGCGGTCTCCACGCAGGCGTTGATCGCATCTTCGCCCGTGAACCCCTGGCATATCAGGGTCTGGAAGCCCGAAGAGAAGACCTGCTCTGCGATGAGGCGGTTGGTGTTGGGGATGTCTGCAACCTTGAAGTCAGCGATAAGGGGGAGGCCAAGATCTTCCAGGCGGGACGCGATCGAGAGTCCTGCTGACAGAACGAGGGGATACCCGATCTTGATCCTGTCGATGTGGGGAGCGCATTCACCTGCAACCTGAAGTGCATGGTCCTGGTCCATCACGTCAAGGGCGAGTATGAGTTCTGTCATTTCACCAACCGCTCCATGACTGCTGCAACAAGCATCGGGAAGGTGATCGTGGCATCCCCGTACACCGTCACGGCGCTTGCGGATTCGTTGAGCTTGCCCCACGAGCGGGCTTCATCGAGCGTTGCACCCGAGAGCCCCCCGAGGTCCGGGCGGTCCCCTGTCAGCTGGACCGCATAGTCAAATCCCCGAGGTGTCATCAGCATGCTCTGGAGGATGAAGTTCTTCGGCACTCCGCCTCCGATGAGGAGGGCACCTGCCCGTTCAGCCTCGAAACAGGTCGAGAGGAGGGGATTCATATCCTGGAACGCATCGACATTGATCCGGTGCGTCTGGGAGAAGAGCCAGAACTGGAGCCCAATCATGGAATCAGCAAGTGCCGGGCAGTAGACCGGAACATCCTTTCGTGCGGCCGTGGCGAGGATCCCCGACGGCAGGGCGCGCCCAAGTGTTCCGAGCAGCTCCCGTATGGTCATTGGTGTTCCGGCGGGAAGGCCGGCATACGCCTCCTGCATGAACTCTTCGAACCGGATGAAGGCCTCGTTCGGGAGGAACACATCATAAATCCTGTTGATCTCCTCTTCACGGAGTTCCACATCAGAGCAGCAGGCAGATCCATGGTAATGCCTGCAGCCGAGCGCCTCGATAATATCGTGGGTGAGGTTCGCACCTGTGGAGACAAGCACATCGACATGGCCGCCTTCGATAAGATCACTTACGATCCTGCCCATCCCGGCTGGAACCATCGCCCCGGCAAGACCCATGAACTTCACCGCACGGTCATCGCGGAGCATGGCCTCGTAGATATCTGCAGCCCTCGCAAGCGCACCCCCGTTATACGCTCCTGCCCTTGATAACGCGCTGACAAGCTCGCCCACGGTCATTCCGGGGCGAAGTGAAACCTGTTCAACCGGCTCCCCGCATTGCATACAGGTACCTATGGTGACGGAACCGAAATAGTCCTTCGTCAGGTCCCTTGAGGTGGCACCTCTTCTAAGAGGTCCTCCCTGAACCCCCGGCAGAGGGGCATCGCAAGGTGGCGGCGGGCCGATGGGGGAACTTCGAACCACCCGGGAATGATATCCCTCTTACTCCTGCAAGTCTCCGGGTTCCCTGCCCGCCCTCCGCACCGCCGGCACTTGTACCCTTTGCCGGTTCCTGCACTGGTCATCCTCTTCCCGCAGCGTTCGCATACAGGAGGCCTGGAGAGAATGGCCTCAGGGGCAGAGATCACCTGTATCTTTTCCAGGTTGATACTGCCTCTCCGGGAGCTCCCGGCAACCCTGATGCGGTCTCCCGGGACCAGTGCTCTTACCACATCCCTGAACCCTTTCGTGGGCTCGTAGGCCAGGCAGGTCACCGGCTGTCCCATGTGGCTGATGGGCAGGATGACATGGCCGCCTTTCATGGTCACCGGGAGCGATTCGACGGTCCCGGCAAGAAGATACGAGCACCCATCTATGAGTTCGGGAGAACGCGCAGCGAGCAGGTGCGCATCAGTCCCCTGGTTGGTGATCCAAACCTGCTCGAAGCCAGGTTTCTCAGACAGAACCTCTTCCCGTGCGAGAGTAACCCACCCGGGACGTTCCCCCCGCATGCCGAAGAGTACGGGATCCGGGGTATGGGGGACACACACGACCAGGTTGTTCTCGCGGTCGACGGTATCCCAGGTGTGCGGAAAGGTATGTGCGTCGGCAGTAAAGAGACTCTTCCTGTCGACAGACCGGGGTGTCCCCCATAGGCTGCGGTCGCGGTACACGAGCACTTCGAAGGTGGAATCATTAAACCGCGATCCCGCTGCAGCAGTTGCGCCGATGAGACCCCGTTTCAATTTATAGCCCTTGTAGCGCGCACCGGCGTCGGCGAGGATTGCTATTGCCTCGTCAAGCGTGCAGAACCCCTGAACTGCTTTCTGGTAGAACGTCTCCGGGAGCATGTTTTCCGAAACGACCACCCCCGGATGGGTGTTCTCATGGGCGAGGTCTGCATATTCCTCCACGGCAGTGCAGGCCAGCCTGAATGCCTCGCGGGGAGATCCATCCGCGTCCAGGCATACTGCAGCATTCCCCCGGGTCTTCCACGGCACATTCGGATTCAGCCGCACCAGCCTGGCTTCCCGGACTGCAATTCCTGCCCGGTTCAACTTCCTGATAAGCAATGCTCCGAGGTAGGTCGTGCACATCCCGCGTGGAGAGTCGGTATCATCGATGCCGATGCGCATGGGTACCCCATTATTTATACCTGGTCAGGGTAAATCCATTCGTAGTGGAATGTCACAGGAACGCCTCCTCTCCACGGTCACGAGCGTCCTCTTGATGGCGGGATTCCGGGTCTCGGAAAGGTTCAGCATGAGGCCACGAAGTTTCGACCTCATAGCCCGCCACAGGGAGATGATCCTCGTGATCAAGGTCGTCTCACATATCGACAGTGTGAGCGAGGATGTAGCCCGGGACCTTGACCACATTGCCAGGTATCTCAGGGGAGCCCCCCTCATCATAGGCGACCGTGCACGGGATGCCGATCTCGAGAGGGGAGCCGTGTATGTCAGGTATGGTATCTTTGCAATCAGCGCGGCAACCCTGTACGATGCATTCGTGGAAGGAACCCCTCCTCTTGTCTACGCATCACCAGGAGGTCTTTATGTGAATATCAACGGCAAAGTTCTCCGGGATTTGCGGGAGACGATGAACCTCTCGCTGGGGGATATGGCAAACCTCCTCGGCGTCTCGCGAAGGACGATTAGCAAGTACGAGGGTGGCATGGGGACCACGCTCGAGGTAGCCCAGAAGATCGAAGAGATATTCGATGCCCCTCTGGTCAGGAGCATCGACCTCCTGGAATATTCGTCCGTATTTGAGAAAGAGCCCGAATCCGCAGAGGAAGTTGCGCCGATGGGCTTCCTCCAGAGGATCGGGGTCACGCTGCATGCCATGCACCGTGCGCCTTTCCAGGCCCTGATCGAGATATCCGGACAGTCTATTCTCACGGGATATGGATCGTCCCAGAAGGTCGTGAAGCGCGCAGCCCTGATCGGGAACATATCGCAGATCGCGGGCATGCATGCGATGTGTGTGCTCACGGATTACGCCAAGCAGAAGAAGATAGGAAAGACCCTTGTCATCGGCGAGGAGCGCCTTTTGGCCCTGGAAGACGGGGAAGAGCTGATCCAGCTCGTCAGTAAATCGTAGCGTTTATATAGAACCAATAACCAATTTTAGTGCTACACGTGGTGAATAGCAATGTCGCAGCAACTTGGAGGACAACCAATTCTTATCCTTAAAGAAGGAAGTTCACGCACCCGTGGACGTGATGCACAGGGCATGAACATTACCGCGGCCAAGGCCGTGGCAAGTGCGGTAAGGACAACACTCGGTCCGAAGGGTATGGACAAGATGCTCGTCGATACCATCGGCGATGTCGTCATTACCAACGATGGTGTGACCATCCTCAAAGAGATGGATATCGAGCACCCCGCCGCAAAGATGATGGTGGAGATCGCGAAGACCCAGGACGACGAGGTCGGTGACGGTACCACCACCGCAGTCGTCATCGCAGGGGAGCTCCTGAAGAAGGCGGAGGATCTTCTTGAACAGGACGTCCACCCGACCGTGATTGCCCATGGTTACAGGCAGGCTGCCGAGAAAGCCCAGGAGATCCTGCAGGGCATTGCAGTGACCATCAAGCCGAAAGACGCAGCCATGCTGAAGAAGATCGCCGAGACCGCCATGACCGGCAAGGGAGCAGAGGGGTCAAGGGAGAAGATCTGTGACCTTGTGGTAAAAGCTGTCACGATGGTCGCCGAAGCAGATGGTACTATCGACAAGGATTACATCAAGGTGGAGAAGAAGGTGGGCGGATCGATCGATGACTGCGAGATCATCGAGGGAGTGCTCATCGACAAGGAGCGTGTCCACCCGGGCATGCCCCGCAAGGTAAAGAACGCCAAGATTCTCCTCCTGAACGCAGCGGTCGAGTTCAAGAAGACCGAGGTTGACGCCGAGATCAACATCACGAGCCCCGACCAGCTCCAGGCATTCCTTGACGAGGAAGAGCGGATGATCAAGGGCATCGTCGACAAGATCGTTGCATCGGGCGCAAACGTCCTCTTCTGCCAGAAGGGTATCGACGACATCGCCCAGCACTACCTGGCAAAGGCCGGGATCTTTGCGACCCGCAGGGTCAAGAAGAGCGACATGGAGAAGCTCGCACGTGCGACCGGTGGGAGCATGGTCTCGAGCATCGACGCCATCAGCAAGGAGGAGCTTGGGTTTGC
The DNA here is from genome assembly GCA_018262855.1 of Methanolinea sp. Taxonomy (GTDB): domain Archaea; phylum Halobacteriota; class Methanomicrobia; order Methanomicrobiales; family Methanospirillaceae; genus Methanolinea_A. The sequence continues at coordinate 26,737 of JADFDO010000005.1, forward strand.
CGGTCTCGTGGAGGAGCGGAAGATCTCAGGCGAAGAGATGATCTTTGTCGAGGAGTGCAAGAACCCGAAGGCAGTCTCCATGATGGTCAGGGGAGGTACCGAGCACGTGGTTGACGAGCTCGAGCGTGCCATCGAAGACGCGCTCCGGGTGGTCTCGGTGGTCTTCGAGGACAAGAAGCTGGTTGCCGGCGGCGGTGCACCCGAGATTGAACTCTCCCTCCGCCTTCGCGAGTATGCCCAGAGCGTGGGAGGTCGCGCCCAGCTGGCAATCGAGGCCTTTGCAGGAGCCCTCGAGATCATCCCGCGGACCCTTGCGGAGAATGCCGGTCTCGATCCCATCGATATGCTGGTTGAGCTGCGGGCAGCCCACGAGAAAGGCAAGAAGACCTACGGCCTCAACGTATTTGAGGGGAAGGCCGAGGACATGCTCAAGGCAGGCGTTGTCGAGCCGCTCCGGGTAAAGACCCAGGCTGTTGCGAGTGCTGCAGAGGCTGCCACCATGATCCTTCGTATTGACGATGTGATCGCCGCGTCCAAGACCGCAGCCCCGCAGGGCCCGCCGGGTGGCATGGGCGGCGGCATGGGTGGCATGGGCGATATGGGCGGTATGGGCGGGATGGGAGACTACTGAGTCCCTCCCGTTCATCGACCAGGTTATCCCCCTTCTTTTTTCGTCACTTTTCTGCACAGGACATCTTTTATCAGGCGTGACTGATACTGGTACATGGACGAGCAGTTCATCTTCACCACCTACCGGACCTCCTGCTATCACTGTGGCAATGATGCGGACCAGGTCATCAAGGCAGTTCCCTACCAGGCCCAGGTCGCCTGCAGTCACTGCGGCGCCACGCGGATCTTTATCCCGCGGATCGAGGATGTGACAAAACCAGGTGCCTTTACCAAGATCGGGTGCTATGATCTCTGGACCCTGGTTTCAGAAGCACGTTGCCGGAATTGCAATGTGTTCGGGTCGCATGACCTCTCGATCGGGTGCAGCCATTTCACGGTTCGGTGCAGGAACTGCGGCTTCACCCATTTCTACAAGTTCAACCTTGAGTATATTGCCCAGTGCCCGATCGAACAGGAGGAATAATGCTGCGAGGAGCGATCCGGTGCAGGTAAAGTCCATTCAGCGAACGGTTGCGTGAACAAAAGAGGGTAAAATGTCATTGTTACCACCACTCTCGGTCACAAATCACGATGACCGATTACGGAAAATACAGTTACAAAAATACTGGGGAAAGAAGTGCAGGTTGTCGGTCTCATATCGCATATGCGATTGACCTCGCCGCCCCCGGAAATACCGCGGGGCTACCGCCCTCGACCCGGGGCGACCTGCGGTCACCTCCATTTCTTCACTAAATGTTGAATAGTTCTGGTAGGAGTGATACGATGGAACGCGGCGGCGATTCAAAAACTATTCACATCAACCATGAAAACGAAATTATCGTCCGATACTCACAAAACAACATGGAAATTAACCTCAATTTAACACGAGTCTATTCACCATTTGACAAACAGTTCGGTGGTTAGATTGTCACTATACCCTAAAAGAAATAATTTGGGGGAAGAGTGTGAACCACCCTATTTCTCTTCCCTGACCATCTCTATCGCCTTCTTGGGACATTCGTGTGCACAGATCCCGCAGCCCTTGCAGAAATCGAGGTCGATCTCGAGATTCTCGGAGATCGCGTTGTCAGGGCAGAACATTGCACATATCCCGCAGGCGTTGCAGAGATCCCGGTTCACCCGGGGCTGGAAAACCCGCCATGATCCGGTCTTCCCGCAGGCACCCTGCACGGGCCTGCTTATCGCCAGGCGCACCCTTTGGGTCATACCGTCAGCTCCTTATATGCTGTTTCAGCAGCAGTAATATTCCTCTCATCTGAGAACATCTCCCTGATCGCAGCCTTTGCAGAATCCAGGGTTATGATTCCCATTTTTGCAAGAGCCCCCAGGACAGGGGTGTTGAGAATGGGGTTTCCTGCAACCACGAGTTGTTCGCGGAGGGCAATCCCGGTGAGATCCACTGCCAGCGTGGGAAATCCCTTCATATCCCGGGGTTCAGACCCGTTGAGGAGCACCCTGCCTTCCGGTTTCATCCCCTGCAGTACATCGACGACATCCATGACGCTCGGGTCGAGGACAAGGATGAGGTCCGGATTCCTGATCTGGCTGTAGACCCGTATCGGATGATCATCTATCCTGACATACGATACCACGGGTGCCCCGCGGCGTTCGGCGCCGTAAAAGGGGAAGGCGACTGCATATTTCCCGTCACGTATGGCCGCAAGAGCCAGGAGGCGGGCAGCGGTGACCCCGCCCTGGCCACCCCGTGAGTGAATCCTCACTTCAAACATTGCCATTCACCCCGAACCAGAGTTCTTCCCCGGGTCTCCTGTCCCGTACAAACCCGGCGATATCATCGTAGGTGACCTCCTGGCCTCCAAGGCCGGCTATTACGGAAAATGGAGTGACTCTCTCTGTCGCCGCGAGACTGCGGGCAATCACCCCTCCGAAACCGAAGGAATAGTCCCTGTCGATCACTACGACATCCCTCCCTGAAAGGTCAAGGTGGGGGAACGGGCGGAACCACCGGATCCTCATGCTCCCTGCCTTGAGCCCTTCCTTCCTGAGAAGATCCACCGCAACCTCGGCCTCCTTCCCGAGCGTCCCCATTGCGATCACCACGACATCGGCATCGTCGCACCGGTATTCCTCGACAAAGTCGTACTTCCTCCCGAACCTCTTCGCGAAATCTTCCTGGGTTTCCCTGATGACAGCAACTGAGTCCCGCATGGATCTCTCCATGTCCCAGCGAAGGCGGAAATAGTCCTCCGGTCCGGTAAGGGTGCCATATCCGGCAGGATGCGATGTATCAATCGCATGCGGAAGATGGATCGGAGGGATGAAATCACCAATATCGACGTTCTGCAGTGGCTGCATGCTGTGGGACAGGAGGAATCCGTCCATGTTGACCATCACAGGAAGGAGGACCGACTCATGCTCCGCGATCCTGAATGCCATGAGCGTCGCATCATACGCTTCCTGGACGGATGCAACGTAGACCTGGAGCCATCCGGTGTCCCTCTCCTGGAATGCATCGGTGTGCTCTGCCCAGATGTTCCATCCCGGCCCGAGCGCCCTGTTCACATTGGCCATAACGATCGGGAGCCTTGCACCGGCAGCCCAGTTGACCATCTCGTGCATGTAATGGAGCCCGTGGGAACTCGTCGCGGTGAAGGTGCGGACCCCCGTGACGCTCGCGCCTATGCAGGCAGCCATGGCCGAATGCTCGCTCTCGACGGCGATATACTGACTTTTCAGTTCCCCCGAGGTGACGTATTCGGCAATCTGCTCCACAATCTCTGTCTGGGGAGTGATGGGATAGGCTGCCACGACAGACGGGCACGCCTGCTTTACTGCCGAGGCGACGGCTTTATTTCCTGTGGCAACCGTCAGCATATCCCGTCAGCCTCCTTCTTCAGGCGCCCGGCATTTCGTTCGGCCTGTGATTTGAGCTGGGCAATTGCCTCCTTGCTGATCCCCTTGAACCGTCCCTGCGGTGCAAGATACTCCTCGAGAGGCACCGGTTTGATCATGGCCGCCTTGGACGGTCCGCTGATGGTGACCTTCCCGAACTCGCGCTCGTACAGGATCCACATCCCCGATCTCACCGCGAGCTTGCCCATCTCGACGCTCATCTCGGATGAATACCGCCACCCGGGAGGGCAGGGAGCGAGCACATGGATGAATTTCGGTCCGCGAAGAGAGAGCGCCTTCTGCACCTTGGAGAAGAGATCCTTCGGATACGCCGCACATGCAGTTGCCATGTAAGGCGGGTTATGCGCAGCGACGATCGCATCAAGATCTTTCTTGTTCTCTTCCTTTCCGGCAGGGGTGGTGGTGGTCTTTGCACCTGCGGGGGTAGCCCCTGACCGCTGCATCCCGGTATTGCCGTAGGCCTCGTTGTCGTAGCAGATATAGAGAAAGTCCGTACCACGCTCGAATGCTCCTGAAAGGGCCTGGATCCCGATGTCAACGGTGCCTCCGTCGCCCGCGTACACGATGACGTGGGTCTTTTTCCCTGCGGCCCTGAAAGCCGCGCTCATCCCCGATGCACAGGCAGCCGCCGCCGCAAATGCAACATTGTATACAGGGACGTTCATGGCGGTATTGGGGTATGCCCCCTGTATCACGCTTGTGCAGCAGGCAGGGATTACCAGCACGGTCTCCGGTCCTGCTGCCTTCAGGACATACCGGAGCGCGAGGGAATCGCTGCAGCCCGCACATGCCGAGGTGCACTTGAAAATATACTCATCCTTGGGAATTTCTGTCATCAAACTCAGCACAAAAGCTTGTTCGCCATCTGTAATAAGGCTAATTTTCGCGGGAAATCGCCAGAATCAGGGATTATTCATGTAATCCTTGCAGGCATTGAGAAAAGAGAGGAAAAAAGAGCGTTCCGGATGGAGCAGTCATGGACAAGATCTGTCGATCTTCAGACTGCCGGGGATGTCTGGCTGCTTGCAACCTGGATTCCCCTGTCCTCAGGGGGCATCGTGCCAAGGACTTCTGCGGTATCGCCCATGGCCACCACCTTTCCTCCCTTCATCCAGGCAACCCTGTCGCATACTTCGTGGACAAATTCCATGTCATGCGAGACCAGGATGAATGTCTGGTCCATCTCCTTTCTGGCATGGAGGATCGAATGTTTCACATCCCTTTTGGTGAGCGGGTCCATGGTCCCGGTCGGCTCATCAAGGATCACGAGGCTGGGTTCGCGAATAAGGACCTGCGCGAGGGCCACCCTGTGGCGCTCACCTTCCGAGAGCTGGTCGGGATACTGTGAGAGGATGGTTGCGCTTCTCTCCGAGATGAATCCTGCCATCGAGAGAGTGATCTGGGCCTTTCTCATTGCCAGTTCCTTGGGAAACTCGAGACCTATTGCATCGGTGAGGTTATCGAGTACGGTCCTGTGAGGATACAGATCGTATTCCTGGTGCAGGAGACCGATATAGCTCTTGGCACGGCCACGCTGATCGATACCGGGCTTGGTCATGTCAACCCAGTCGTCACCAACAAGGAAGTTCATCTCTCCGGCAGTAGGTTCAATAATACCTGCAATGATGCGGGAGAGGGTGGTCTTGCCGGCCCCGCTCTTTCCGATGAGCCCGAATATCTCTCCACGGTTGACCTTGAAGGTCACTCCGTTCACAGCCCGGATAAGCCCGCGATCCGGAGACATGTAGCGCTTCGCCACATCGCGTGCAACGAGGATCTCTTCACCAAGTTCCACGCCAGAGATCTCCTCCTCCTCGTGGAAATCACGTAAAAAGTGGTTGATCACGGTGTCCGGAGCTCCAATCTTCTCTATCCGGCCCGCCTCAAGGAGCATGGCTCTTGATGCGATATCCTGGATGACCCGGGAGAAATGGGAGGTGACCACTATCCCCATATGGGTACTTTCTGCAGCAGAGAGCAACATCTGATGGACCAGCCGCGCGGTATCAGGGTCAAGGGTTCCTGTTGGTTCATCGGCAAAGAGGAGTCTGGGTTCCTTCGCAAGTTGCCTTGCGAGCACCACCCGCTGCTTTTCCCCTCCTGAAAGGTCCCTCGCGATATGCATCATGCGGTGTGCGAGGCGGACCTGGTCCAGCAGATCTGCAGCCCTGTTGACCGCCGCGTCGGGAGGATATCCCACATCGTCGAGGGACCGCATGACATTCTCAATGACCCTGTCATCGCCATAAAGAGCAAAGGTCCTCTGGAACATGATCGCCGTCCGGCGCATGATGAGTGACTTCAATTTTTCATTCTCCGGGTTCCAGAAGTCGACATCGATCGCTTTGAGATTCTCGTCACAGCGAGGACATGGTTTGCCCTCTTCGCTGCGTAACCCGATGTACTGGCATTCCGGGCATATGGAGAGGTGATAGAAAATGGATCCCCCGGTTGGAGCTTCATCCACACCGCGAAGAAGATGCATAAGCACGCTCTTGCCCGCCCCGCTCCTCCCGATTATCCCGATGATCTCACCTTCAGGAATATCAAATGAAAGGTTGTCCAGGACTGGCTTTCCGGAAAATGACATCGAGAGGTTCTTGACTGATATAAAGGGGTGATTCATAACATCCTCAATACGTCTAAATTACCCTGGTTTGGGGACTGACGCCAGGAGACCTGGGAAAGGATAAGCGCCTGTTCGCGAGCTCCTACTGGCGTTCTCTATTATTTCTCATATGAGTAGAAAGAAATAAAGATGATGTATGTGTCAAAAGCCAGGCATCTTTCAGCAGAATCCGGAAGATTCGTAATAATTGGAAAAAAATCACATGATTCCCATCGAGATATACGCAAACACAATGAAAATCGCGAATGCGATTTTCGTATAAAAAAGCGGGATAGTATTCAATAGATCTTCGGGAAGCGTGGACAGGTCCGAGGGCACAACCCTTTGGCTGCCCGGGGGCATCCCCCAATCTGGATGCCTTTCCCCGTAGTCAGCGCCTCCGCCACTTTTTTCCGCGCGGCATGAAGGTCACGCCATACAGTCCTGCGGGAAACGCCAAGGACCTGGGCGGCCTCCTCCTGTTCCATGTCTTCGAGATCCACGAGACGCAGCAGCTCGACCTCCTCGTGGAGAAGGGTGATAATCAGCCTCTCTTCATCAGGGCAGCACTGCGGGGAATAACACCGGGAGGGGACAGTATCATCGACAGAACGCGGGCTCCTTGGTCTCCCTCGCCGGCGCCGTATGACTGGCTCTGCAGGATCCTGATTCATGCGTTCGTGGTACTATCAGTCAGGGTCGTAATTAGGCATTCGTATCCGATGTGCAGGCTCGCGATTGATACGAAGAATCAAAAAAGATGCAGGATGACCTGGATTCTGCCCTGGAGCACCCTTATTCGGTTTTAACCTCTTTCATCAGGTTGACAATATCGAGATACCGTTCGGGTTCTTCCCGGAATATTTTCCTCCGGGAGGATTTTGACCTCTGCCTTTCCCTGGCAATCCTGAGTGCAGTCCTGAGAGGGATTGAGGTGACCTGCCCGTTATGGCCACCACGTGAATTTTCGGTGCGACGGGTCGCGTCTCCCGCGTGCACCACCCCCGCCCCGTCGCAGGCTGCCATGGGGTCATCACCCTCTTTCTCTCTATAAAATGCTGACATGTCTCTCCACAATCCTACCACGGTCTTCTTGTATAATTACTCATATGAGTAAAAATAAATCAACTTGATGGTAAAGGCAACCTGACAGAACCTGTTCCCGACAGCAACAGAGAAGGAGGTATGGAATTCCCCGAAGGGATATCCAGTTTCCTGTGTGTGGTATTATCACCGGGTTATAGGTTCATGGGTCGAATATTTCGCACACATACCCGCGTGTTGCGAGGATCGACTGGCAAAGGGGAAAGAATTCATCGTCAGGGATGGTCGAATGCGGTGCGATCTCCACAGTCCAGACCTTTTCGAGGAGGGCATCATCAGTCGAGAGGGAGTGTCGTCCCTTCACCCTCCCCCTCTCCCGTCCTTCCCTGTCTAGGATCCGCATGGTGCAGCACCGAAACGAACGGCATATCGCAGGGCGGGAAGAGTATACCGTGCACACAAACATACCCTCTGCAGTTCTCCTGAGAAACGGGCACCATCCTTCCTCGTATGCCGGGGCTCCCTTCAAAAGAAAAAGATCACGAAGTTCAGGATTCACCTGGACAGGGCGCGTCTCCCCGGTGACCTTCACAGAAAGGGTGTGCGAGAACTGGGATGAACTCCGGGTGATACGCATATGACGCCCCAGGCTGATGCAGCACTTGCCGCAGCGGGTACAGGTGAATTCAGTCATGCGCATATCACTTCCTGGACGAAAATGCCAGGGGAAACCCGCAGGGTAAGGTGCAACCGCACACCCATACGGTATGGATATCTGGTGATGTGTATAAAGTAAAACCTGTGGCATGATGGGTCTTGAGAGTGATTATGAAAAACAGTGGATTCTCTCAACCTAGAGGCGCAGGCTCTATTCATGAATGGTAAAGGTAGGGGTATCTCCTGAGATTTTGTCACTCATCCGATACGGCATCAAGCATGAGCGACATTCTCCTGTGATACAGGCGCCGTTTCATGAGGTCTTTCCCGGTCCGGGGATCAAGACCAAGGGGGAGGAACTGCACATCGGACCCGATATCCCAGAGAACCAGGCCTTCTGGGGGAGCCGGGGATATCCTTCCGGTCCTGTCACCGTTCAGGCGTGATCGGATCATCTCATCAGTTTCAGTTCCGGTTCCCACAAGGAGAAGAGAGGATGCCATGTTTCTCACCATATGCCAGAGGAAACTTTCTGCAGTAACCTCGAAGACGGCATACCCCTGCTCCACGAATACCTTTGAGGATAGGACATTCCTGACAGGGTCCTTTCCCTCGATCCTGGCAAAGAGCGAAAAGTCATGGGTGCCCTCGAACTGGCGGGACGCGCCGTCCATCGCCTGCACATCGAGATCCGGTTCACTGAAGTAATACCGGTACGTTCGGTTTTTCGCCTGGTGCCTGGGATTGAACGCAGGATCAACTCGCGCAAACCCGGTCACCCAGATATCCGGAGGCAGCTGCCAGTTCATGGCAGCCACAGCCCGGTCCGGATACTGGGTTGAGAAGGAAAAGATCTGGGATCTCGCGTTCACACCGCGATCCGTGCGGCCGGCGGCCTGGAAGCGGCCATCCCGGAAACTCGAGAAGAGATCCATGCGGAGGCATGCAGCCACAAATTCGCCTTCTACGGTCCTGGCCCCCGCCTGTACCTGGGACCCGAAGAAACGTTCACCGAGATACCCGGTCCGGAACGCAAGTCTTACCTGGGATGCATCCCGCGGGTGAATTTCTTCCATGTATTCCTGAGTGACTGGCGGGTGTAGGTCCGGAGAGGGGTCATCTTCCCGGTCGCAACCGTCCTCCCTCTTCTGATTCCATCCAGGATCGATACGGGATCGCACGATGCATCGACAAGAGTCCTCCCGTATCCCACAAATCTTGCATTATGGGCGTCGGATCCCCCCACGCATGGTTTTCCCAGCCTGCGGGCAATTCGCTCGGCCTTCCGGTTTGCCGAACCTACGATGTACCTGCTATTGAATACCTCGATTGCATCCACCTCTGTGAGAGGCGAATGCTTCTTCCTTCCAACTCCGTGCCGCCAGATATGGTATGGGTGCGGAAGTACCACAAGTCCTCCAATCTCACGGGCGATCCGAATCGTCTCCCCGACTCCGAGTCCCCTGGGGATTCCGGCAGTCACACCAAGCACGAGGAGATGCCCCTCCAGGGTGGAGACTTCGATCCCGGGAATGACGACAACGCGGGAAGGGATGCTCATGGCATAGAGGGCACCCTCAATGGTATCATGGTCCGTGACAGCGATGGCATCCAGCCCTACGTATTCCGCCCTCCTTAAGATCTCTTCCACGCTGCTTTCCCCGTCCCGTGAAAAATTCGTGTGGATGTGAAGATCGCAGTTCAGCATCTGATCATACCCTTTTTGACCTCCGTGATATTAAGAAGATTTATGCGAATCCTCCTTCCCACGGGGAGAGCAACCCGGCAGATAGTAACCGAGGCTGCAGAAGGGCTTGACGCCAGGGTTGTGGTCACCGGAGAGATAGCATCATTCCTCACCCCTGCCCAGCTCTCAGCGCTTCTTTCAAGGGAAAAATATGATATGGTGATCGTTCCCGGGATGTGTACAGCATCGTTTGCTTCTGTCGAAGAAGCATCCGGTGTCCCGGTATTTCGTGGGCCGAGGCATGCTGCAGACCTTGGGTGCATCCTTGCCCTCCTCCCGGATGTGCACCTCTCAAGGACCGTTCCCGCTGACGACTTTCTTGCTGAAAAAAAGGAAAAAGAGGCGCTTTCGCGCATCTTGAGAGCGGAGAGGGAGGCCAGCTTTCTCTACTCTGTAAGGGGGGTGAAGATCGGTGGCGAATCCAGGATGAAGGTTCTGGCCGAGATCATGGATGCGCACCGGGTCACCAATCTCCCGGAAATGGTTCAGGATTATTTCAGCAGGGGTGCCGATATCGTGGATCTCGGATTTGGATTCGATGCTACCCCTGCCCAGGTATCGTCCGCGTTCTCTTCCCTCGGCGATATCGATGGGCCTATCGCCGTGGACACTCAGGATCCCGCGCTCATTTCCGCAGCGCTTCACCGGGCTGATATTGTTTTGAGCCTTCAGGAAGAGAACATACCCCTAGTTGGTGATGCAGTGGCATCCGCAGGCGTGGCTGCCGTGGTGGTCCCCGGGAAGGCGGGACTTCCATCGAACCTTGCGATGGCCAGGAAGCGCGGGATCGAATGCCTCCTTGCAGATCCGCTCATTCCTCCGGCAGGGTCAGGCCTCGTAGAGTCTCTGGCGCACTTCTCAGGATACGGTGAACCGCTCTTTTTCGGAGCGGGAAACGTGGTGGAACTCCTTGATGCAGATTCGGTCGGCATGAATGCACTCCTGGCGGCGATGGCTGCGGAACTCGGTGCGGCTGTGATCTTCACGAGCGAGCACAGCGATAAAACAAAAGGCTCTGTCAGCGAGATGCGGAGAGCCACCGAGATGCAGGTGCTCGCGATGGGCAGGCCATACGCAAAGGATCTTGGCATCAGCCTCCTTGTCATCAAGGAGAAACGGAGGAGGAGAGAGCCCCCTGTTGAATACAGGGAATGTATCCCTGCCAATCCGCCACCTGAGGATATCGAGTATGATCCATGTGGAAATTTCCGGATCGGGATATCCGGAGGTGAGATCATCGCGGCCATCGGAGGACGGGCATACCGTGGCACATCCTGGACGGCCGTATTCTCCACGATCCTTGCGGCTGGTGAGGTCTCCCTCATGGATCACGCGGCATACCTAGGAAAGGAACTCTACAAGGCTGAAATGGCGATACAGTTTGGGAGAAGTTTTGAGCAGGACGGACCGTTCTGATGAACCTTCGGGCTCAACGCGTCACTCCATTTCCGTCCGGCTATTCCTTCCCATGGTTTAATGCCATCTCCTGTACAATAAGAAGGACGCACTATGCAGATTCGGGGTATCAGGATGGATCTCCTTGATCTCCTCCTGGAGATGGGGAAAGACCGGCACCCGTACGAGTTCGCAGGCGTGATCATGGAGGAGGGGGGACTGATGGAGGAGTTCTTCCTGCTCCCCGGAACGGTCAGCAGCAGCGAGAGTGCCAGCCTTTCGTATGATATGATGCCGCTCGATACCCACGTCGCAGGCAGTGCCCACAGCCATCCGAACGGGAACCTTTTACCATCAGATGCCGATCTCTCTTTTTTCCCGAGGATCGGCCGCTATCACCTTATTGTGGGATATCCCTATACGCGTGATGACTGGCGGTGCTACCGCGCCGACGGGACACCATGCGCAATGGAGGTGGTGGAATGAGACGGGTGGTGGCGACAGGGACCTTTGACATCCTCCACCCCGGCCATCTCTACTATCTTGAGGAATCAGGAAAGTACGGTGACGAGCTCTATGTAATTGTTGCACGCGACCAGAACGTACGCCACAAGCCCCGCCCGGTCCTCCCCGAGGAGCAGAGGGTGAAGATGGTCGCAGCCTTAAAGCCGGTGGACCACGCAGTGCTCGGCGATCTCCACGACATGTTCAGGCCGATTGAGGAGATACGGCCGGCGGTCATCACATTCGGGTTCAACCAGCATTTCAACGAGGAGAAGATACGATCCGAACTCCTGAAGAGGGGACTTTCTGCAGAGCTGGTCAGGATAGGAAGTTACAGGGGAGATCGCTACTGCAGTTCGAGCGAGATCGTCAGGCAGGTCATCGAACGTTACCCCTGTGGAAAGGATTTCCCTCCTGGGGAAACATCAAAGGAATAACGCGAAACCCTGAGAGAATATCCCCCCTCGATTCGGCACGGTACATGCATGATCCGGGAGAGGAATAATATTAATCTGGCAGGGTAACGTAAAGCATGTGCCGGGTTCATGAATGGAACCCAAGTCATGTGAGGATAGGATACATATGCCTGAATTTGCCACGGCATTCTCTGGAATGAACAGTGACCGGAAGCTGACCCACAGTGAGCTGGTCAGGGCTATCCGGCTGATGATCGCTGATGAGTATGAAGCCATCCAGGTCTATACCCAGCTTGCCGAGTCTATCGACCACGAGCTGGCACGGGAGGTGCTCCTGGATATTGCCGACGAAGAACGGGTGCATGCCGGGGAATTCTTGAGACTTCTCCAGGAACTTGCCCCCGATGAGGTAGAGTTCTATGCCCAGGGAGCAGCCGAAGTAGAAGCAGAGATCGCAAAAACCTCACCCGGAAAGAAGGACACGGTGGCTGAAGTGAAATCATCCGGGCCGATCACAATCGGATCCCTGAAGGAGTGAACCTGATACTATGACCAATAATTACCTTGGAAGGGAGGACGCTCCCATACAGGCCGGGACCTGGGAACTCCTGGACCGGACAATGGCAGATGCCGCAAAGAGTATCCTTGCTGGCAGGCGGCTTTTGCATATCGAAGGCCCCTTTGGTCTTGGACTCAAATCGGTCCCGCTGGAAGATTGCCAGGTAAGTGAATGCATGGCCGTTAGCCAGTTTGTGCCTGTTCATCTCGTGAGCACCACGTTTACCCTTGGAATAAGGGATCTGATGGCGTTTGAACAGAACGGCCTCCCGTTCTCAGCGGCTGCAGCCTCAGAAGCTGCGGTTGAGTGCGCCAGGAACGAGGACACACTGGTATTCGAGGGCGCCATGGGAAACCCTGGCCTGCTTACGATGGAAGAGACCAATTCACTCAAGCTCTCATCATGGAGCACGGTTGGGAAAGCAGCAGACGATATTATCCAGGGCATGATACGGCTCGACGAGGCAGGATTCCACGGGCCATACTGCCTTGCACTGGCCCCATCCAGGTACAACCTCCTCTTCCGGCGCTACCTGCAGGGGCAGAGCACGGAACTGGAGCACATAAAAAGCATCGTGACAGACGGGGTCTTCAAGGCACCCACTCTCAAGAGCGGGGGTGTCCTGCTGGCCTCCGGGAAGCGCTACGCATCGATCGTCATCGGGCAGGATATGACCATTGGATATATCGGTCCGATCGGCGACAGCCTCGAGTTCTCCATCACAGAAAGCCTCGCGCTTGTCGTGAGAGAGCCGGCTTCAATCTGCGTGCTCAAAGACAAGGAATGAGAATCTCACTCATTTTTTCCGGAGACTCCCCCTGAGACGAGGGAGATCAGGTTAAGGGTTGCAGCCTTGTCAAGGGGCTGGTTATCACTCCCGCATTTCGGCGAGAGTATGCATGAGGGACACCCGTTCTCGCACCTGCATTCAGAAACAAGCGTTCGGGCAGTATCCATGAGTGTTTCACAGATCTCGTATCCTTTCTCTGCCAGCCCAATTCCTCCTTCGTACCCATCGTAGATGAATACGGTCGGGTCTCCCGAGTCCCCCGCGCATGGAGTCGAAAGACCGCCAAGATCCCAGCGATCACAGAGAACATGGAAGGGCATCACGGCGATCATCACGTGCTCCATCCCGTGCAGTCCACCGGCAAGATCACCATCCTGGAGGGATATTTCCCGGGTTACATCGGGAGGTACTGTGATCCAGAGCGCAGTCGTGGAAAATTGGAGTGGAGGCAGGTCCAGGGGCTCTATCCCGATGATCGTTTCGGCCTTCAGCAGCTTATACGAAGTATACTGCTCGGTCACCTCGACATCACCAAAGCAGAGGCATCCACCGGGAAGAGGCCGCTGATTTCTGCAGGTTTTTATTGTTATCCTGACACTATTCAGGGGGCGCGTATAATAGTCAACCTCAACAGGTGTTGCCTGGATCGTCCTTGTCTCAAGGCTGAAAGAGTCAATACGGTACTGTTCACCCTGGTGGAGCAGGATTGCACCGGGATGCGCCTCCCGGAATGCCTGTGACCGGTCCATGGTCTCAAGCACCCTTCCCCCTGAAAGGATTCTGAAAGTTTCCCGGGAACCCCCATCAAGCCCCACCAGGTCCTGCGCACGCCTGCTTCCCGAGTAAATCCATCCCCTCCTGGTCTTTCCGAGGAGCGATTCGCGAGCGTGGGCAGCAACGATTCCAGGAAGGGCAGGCCCGAAGAATTCCAGGTCTCTTTTGCAGTCAAGAGGAAGTTCTGCGCCGGCACAGAGCACCTGCCCGGAGAGGATATAGGGGTTCTCCAGGTCAATGATGGCGTGTTCATGGGACGACTGGAAGAATGATTCAGGGTGATGCATGAAATACTGGTCAAGGGGGTTGGAATACGCCACAAGAAGGGCAAGTGATTCCCTGCCGGAACGGCCCGCCCGTCCCGCCTGCTGCCAGGCAGCCATCATAGTCCCGGGAAACCCGGATAGTATCACCCCGTCAAGCGAACCGGCGTCTATTCCAACCTCAAGGGCATTTGTGGAGACCACGCCCCTGAGCATGCCTGTTCTGAGATCGCTCTCTATCTGGCGCCTCTCTTCCGGGAGGAACCCGGCGCGGTATGCACTGATCCGGGGTCCGCCGGTTCTCCCTCCGCCAGATACTATCTCACCTGCCCTGAGTGCGACCAGTTCCGCGATCTTCCTTGAACCGGTGAAGCACAGGGTCTGGAGGCCTCGACTCACGCATTGCGCCGTGAGGGTTGCAGTATCCTGGTGCACGGAGCGGGTGTTGGGCCAGGAACGGTAAGGATTGTAGAACAGGAAGATCCTGGAACCGTGGGGTGAGCCATCCTGCGTAATCTCCCTGCAGGACTTTCCGCAGAGCCGGGAAGCAAACTGGCCCGGGTTCGCAAGTGTTGCGGTTGAGAGGAAAAAAAGAGGATCTGATCCGTAGTGCCTTGCAATCCTCGTGAGGCGCCGTACCAGGAGGGCTACGTGGGACCCGAAGACACCCCTGTAACGGTGCGCCTCGTCGATGATTACACCCTCAAGCCCGGAAAAGAACCTGCTCCACTGGTGATGCCATGAGAGTATGTGGTGGAGTTCGTGTGGGTTTGTGAGGATGATCCTGGCAGTACGCCGAATATGCGATCTACGGCCTGTCTCTGTATCGCCATCATACACCGCGGTGAAAGAACCCGCGTGGAGGTTCCCGTCAAGGGACTGAAGGGTCCTCAGCTGATCATGGGTCAGGGCTTTTGTCGGGTAGATGAAGAGGAAGGTCGATTCGGGATCGTCGAGTATCCGCTCGAATACCGGTAATGCGAAGGCAAGGGTCTTTCCGGATGCAGTGGGGGTGGTAAGAACGATACTCTCTCCCGACCGGAACGCTTCGATCGCATCGCACTGGTGAGAGTATAGTTGGATTCCGCCGGAATCAAGGTACTGCCTGATACGGAGTGGGAGATCACGCCCCAGCGAACCGTAGCATGCGCTGCGGGCTGCGATCTCTTCCCTGTGCACGAAACCCGGTCCAAGGTCCGGATCATCGGAGAGCAGGGCGGAGAGATCCCGGACTTCCATCAATCCCTCTCCCTGAAGAGGCAGAAGAGCCTTGCGAGTGAGACAAGATCCTGGCAGTTGTGTTCGACAATGGGAATCAGCGGGCCGGGGTTCTGTGAGGTGAGAAAAGCCTCGTAGAACTCGGGGACCATCATCGAGGGTACATCCTGATGACGATAGACTGAGAAGAGACGTTGTTCAAGGGTCATAAGGCGGCAGTCAGAAAAGGCATCGCGGAAGCGCCTTCTGGAGGGGTGGAGGAGATCGTAGTGGGGATTCCCGATTTCACAGTCTTCCCCATACAGTGCATAACGCTCCTTCAG
The DNA here is from genome assembly GCA_018262855.1 of Methanolinea sp. Taxonomy (GTDB): domain Archaea; phylum Halobacteriota; class Methanomicrobia; order Methanomicrobiales; family Methanospirillaceae; genus Methanolinea_A. Next base: position 42,539 of record JADFDO010000005.1, read on the forward strand.
GTATGGGACGTCAAAGGTCCTGCCGTTGTAGGTGACCAGTACCGTATCCCGGGAAAGGTGTTCCCTTGTAGCATGGAGTGCAGGGAGTTCCTCCTCCATGTCCCTTACCAGGTACTGGGATGTAACGAGGTGGCCATCCTGGACAAAAGCGAGGCCGATGAGGATTATCGGCCGCTGATAGATACCGAGTGTCTCAAGGTCAAGGAAGAGGAACCTGTTATCGTCATAAAGCCCGCTCGTGCAGAGGCACCGCGGATCGGATGCCTGGTGCCACCGTGCCACGAGAAAGTGGATATCCTCAGGAGATCCTTCCTGCAGGACCTCGAGGACGTCCTTCGCAGGATCCCGGAACCTCCTGTGGAGGAGGAGATCGGGAATCGTCCGGTATCCCATTCGTTTCAGGTCTCTCTCTTTCCGCCTGCCAATACCGTACACAAGGGTTAGATCATGTTCAAGCTGCTGAATCACCCCGTCAGTGTCTCTCCCTGGGAGGTGCAGGTTGTGACTCCTGGTGATGCAATAGACAGGGCCATCCGGGGTTTCAACGATACAGCCTGGAAGGGCATCCTCAACCGGGATTCCGCTGTATCTTTGCAGGAGTGCATGTTTCAGCCGCTGGATATCGTGGTACTCAGATTCAAGAACGGGTGCACCTGAGAGACCTGCCCGGAATATCCTGTCGTTCCTGACCACATTGTACTCAGGAGCCTGGACGATGCGTTCCCGCCAGAGTCTGCTGGCAGTTTCAAAGGCCAGGGGCGGGGTCATGGTCTTGTCAGGAATCTGTATCGGGAGATACCACATTTTAAGCCTGACTGTGCGTTGCGAAAGTGGAGCAACCTCATGGCTTATCCTTTCAGACACCAACCGATCGATAAGAGATAAGTTCCGAACACCGGAACCATACGTGGATAGTTCAGCGCAAAGGATCAGGTACAACCAGTCGATGAGCGTCGTGATCAGGGATCGGGAACATGGACATACAGGGATTTCTCATTGATCTTGACGGGGTGGTTTACACCGGCGGAAAACCCGTGCCCGGGGCACAGGAAACACTTTCCTGGCTTTCTATGGAAGGATATCCCTTCCGGTTCGTCTCAAACACCACCCGGGTATCCCGACAGGGCATCTCCCGCAGGCTGGCTGAAATGAATCTGGACATCAAGCCGGAAACGATCTTTACCCCGGCAATAGCTGCAGCCTCCCAGGTACGCAGACGAAATTTATCAAGGATATTTCTCCTATCGACCGGGGATCTCCATTCCGATTTTGAGGCAGCAGGTCTTGTGATATCGTGGGATGATGCAGATATCGTTGTCGTAGGTGATGCAGGGGATAACTTTACGTATAGGGCGATGAACCAGGCGTTCCGCCTCATCAACAGGGGTGTCCCTTTCCTTGCGCTTGAGAAGGATCGCTCCTGGATGGATACCGGGGGGCTCTCGCTCTCGGCAGGTCCATTTGTCGCGGCGCTTGAGTATGCCACAGGGAGAACTGCTGAACTTGTCGGAAAGCCTTCGCCAGTTTTTTTCCAGATGGCGCTCGATTCCATGGGGATTGCCGCCCGGCAATGTGCAATGATCGGCGACGATGCCTATAGCGATATACTGGGTGCAATGGACATGGGAATGGCCGGATTTCTGGTCCAGACCGGAAAATTCAGGCAGGAGATCCTCACAGCGTTGCCAAAGCCCCCGACCGCACTGCTCCCCTCTCTGGCAGCCCTGCCTGCAATCCTCAAAAATAGGGATCATTCATGAACATCCTGCGACACTTACCCTCTATTCTCCTTCTATCTGTCGCGGTCCTGTCGATCTGCAGTTCAGGGTGCTTTGAAGGAATACCGTTCATAGGTCCTGCGGTGGTATATCCCCACATCGTTCCTGCCATCGGGGGGACCATGCCTGCCCCTCCAACGTATTTATTCGCATTCCAGGACAGGAAAATTGAGGTGGGCATTCCGGTAGATGCATCTGTCTACGCCGGGGCGAAGGCAACCGACAAGAGTGCCCGTGTGTATGACAGTGCCCTTCCTGAGCAGGAATGGAGGGAGGGGATATACCGGGCACTCATCAATGATCCGGCACAGGATGGATTTTATTCGGAAATTCTCGCCAATATGAGAGCTGAACGGAGTCTTCACAGCCTTGACTCTGACGAGTATGCCGAACTTATGGCAGTATTTGTCCAGTCAATCCCGTACGAGAACCAGAACCTCACAAGCCCAAGGTTCCCGGTCGAGACATTCGTTGACGGGATGGGCGACTGCGATGACAAGAGCCTCCTCCTTGCAGGGCTTCTCAGCCATGAAGGGTACCGGGCAGCACTCCTCTATTTCGAGTCCGAACGGCACATGGCAGTTGGTGTGGGCTGCCCTGATGGTGGATACAGAAATACCGGGTATGCCTATATTGAGACCACCAACGTGAGCCTGGTGGGAATCCCTCCCGACACACTAGCAGGAGGGACAACACTCTCATCAAACCCGGATGTGATCCCTGTTGGGAACGGGACATTCAACTATACCCTCTGCCGCGAGACTGCCGCGATGTGGCACACCAAGCATGAAATGGAGCATATCCTTGCAAGGTCCGAGGCCGAAATAAGGGATATGGAGAACCAGCTCGATGAAAAGAAGAGATCTCTTGATACCCAGAGATCCTCCCTGGAGAATCTGCTCTCCGCCGGTGATATCGGGGGATATAACAGGAGAGTTGCTGCGTATAATGCAGAGGTCAGCGAATACAACCGGGTCAGGGCCGATCTCTTACGAATGGTGGAGAAATTTAACCAGATTGCAGAGATCCATAATTACTTGGTAACCCACCAGCACGATAGGAAAGGGACCTGGGAGTGGTATTCAACCCTTCCCGGTTTTGAGGGGATCATGGAGAGATCAGGAACACTATAAACCAGCCTTTTTCACTACAATTATGGCTTCGCCATTTTCATTGTGCATGCATGCGTTCCAACTGAACAGCCACTTTTTTTTCAACGAATGGTCATCATTACCAATCCAGGACCCTGGTTCCTGGTAACACAGCCCCGGGATATTCAGGGGACGAGGTGATGCGCCTGAGTGCGCATTCACAGTATTCCCGTGCCGAGTCGATTCCTATGAACCTGCGCCCCAGCCGCCATGCTGACAGGGTTGTCGTCCCAGCACCGTTGAAAGGGTCCAGTATGAGATCTCCCCGGTAACTGAAAAGTTTGAGAAGTCTCCGGGGAAGTTCCTCTGGGAACATGGCAGGGTGGCCATAGTCCCGCATCCTGATCTCCGGAGGAAAGGTCCATTTCCCCATCACCCATTCCTTAAACTCGGAATCGGTGATGTCGATATCCTCCCTCCTGCCCACCTTCTTGTGGGATTCCTTGTCAAAGACCTCGATGAACTCCCAGGTATACTTCAGATATGGCATGGAGGGAGATTTCCAGCTTCCCCATGCAGTAAATTTGGCATTGTAATTGTTCTTTTCCCAGAGGATCTCAGCCTTCCATAAAAATCCGATCTGCTGGAGTTGGGTGGAGATGATGTGGTGTGTTGGTATATAATCCGAGAACAGGGGCTGGATATTGACGGCGAGCCTCCCCCCGGGTTTGAGAACCCTGTAACATTCGGTAAAGATCCTGTGAAGTTTGGAGAAATATTCATTCCATTCCCGAGTATCAATCCTGGGATCGCTCGCGTACGCATGACCGAAATTATAGGGTGGCGATGTGATCACCATGTCGATGCTCCCCGTGGGAAACGCTGGGAGGACAGCCTCGGCATCTCCGCAGATGATCTGGTTTAAATAGGGTAGGATTTCCGGAGGTTCTTCGTGGGGTATTGCCGCCTTTGCCCCCTTGCTTCCCCTGCGTATCCTCTCTTTTCCAGCCTTGTCATCGATCTTCGGCATACGGGTGGAACGGGGAACCATGCGTACCAGAGTATTGAACTGCATCGTGAAAAAGGGGAGTGCTGCAGGATATTGCGTACAGGTGGGGATGTGAACGTCACAAGCGTTTAATCCTTGCGCTCCGAGATATTGTGGTATCAGACTTCTGGAGAATTACCATGCTGGAACTCAGGGATCTTCAGGTAAAAATAGGCGAGCGGAAGGTTCTCCGCGACATCAATCTCCACATCAAGGAAGGGGAGACACACGTCCTGATGGGGCCCAATGGATCGGGAAAGACCACCCTTTTACGCACGATCATGGGTTTTGCCGGTCTGGAAGTGACAGGCGGACAGATCTTCTTCAAAGGCAGGGATGTGACGGACATGCCTATCCATGAACGGGCAAAACTCGGCATGGGGATGCTCTTCCAGAGACCCCCCACCATCGCCGGACTCAAGCTCGGAAAACTCCTCGCGGTTACCTCAGGGGAGCGTGCAGGGCTTGTCAGCGAGTACACCCGGTATCTCCACATGGATAATTTCATGGACCGGGCAATAAACCTCGGATTCTCTGGTGGCGAGATCAAGAGGAGCGAGGTTCTGCAGCTGATGGTCCAGCAGCCGGATTTCGTGATGCTTGACGAGCCTGAAAGCGGGGTCGACCTCGAAAACATCAGTCTCATCGGGAACGCAATCGCAAGACTGCTTGAGAAAGACGTGCACATTGTGAACAGGAAGAAGAGCGGGCTTGTGATCACCCATACCGGCTATATACTCGATTATCTCGATGCAGATTACGGACATGTCATGTGCGATGGCGTGTTCCGCTGCCACGGGAATCCAAGGGAAATTCTCCGCGTGATCAAAACATCAGGGTACAAGGAGTGCCTGGCATGCCAGAAGATATGAAACAGATGGCGGATCTCTCCTCCACCGAAAAGGATCGGCTCACCCAGACCGGACTGGAGGTGGAGATGAAGAACCGTTCCGGAAGCTTCTTCCAGGTTGACCAGGAGATCCGGCAGACTGCGTCGCTTGAGAAAGGGATAGAGGTCCTCTCAATCAGGGAAGCACTTCAGAAATATGACTGGCTCGAGGACTTCTCATGGAAACTGGTTTCAAAAGACAAGGACCAGTATACCAGGTACGTTGCCGACCAGCCAGATCCCAGGGGTTTTGTGATCATCGCAAGGAAGGGGAGCAAGACGGTGTATCCTCTCCAGACCTGCCTTTTCCTTGCAAAAACTCCCATCCAGCATGTCCACAATATCATTATCGCAGAAGAGGGTGCAGAACTCCACCTCATCTCAGGGTGCGCAAGCGCCTCCTACACGAAGACCGGTTCGCATATCGGGATATCTGAGTTCTATATCGGGAAAAATGCCCGGATCACTTCGACCATGATCCATAACTGGGGCAAGGAGATCAGCGTGTTTCCGAGGAGCGCATCGAAGATCGAAGAGAATGGTATCTTCCTCTCCAATTATGTATGCATGCAGCCGGTACGGAAGATCCAGATGTCTCCCGTTGCAGACCTCGCAGGGAAAAATTCCATTGCGAGGTTCTCCAGTATCGTCGTATGCACCCCGGGGTCCTTTATGGACCTTGGATCTGTAGCCCGTCTGTCGGCAGAGGGTGCAACCGCAGAGCTGCTCACCCGGGCCATCACCACGGGTGGCACAATCATCTCGCGCGGAATGATCGAGGGAACAACCGGTCATACAAGGGGACATATCGAGTGCAAGGGCCTTATTCTTAAGGATGGGATTATTCACGCGATTCCTGAGATAAAGGGGGACGTCGTTGACACCGAACTGTCCCACGAGGCCGCAGTCGGCAAGATTGCCAGGGATGAGATAGAGTACCTGATGTCCCGGGGCCTTGACGAGGATGTAGCCACATCGACTATCATCCGGGGATTCCTTGATGTGAAGATCGCCGGGTTGCCACAGTCCCTCCAGGACCAGATCGATGCAGCAATCGACTCAGCAGAGAAGAGTGGGTTCTGAGAGGAGCCTTCGATCAGGAAGGGCGTGTGATGGCTGAAGATTCCCGAGAAAGAGAGAGGAATGCCATGGTTGAAACCCAGCTTGCTGCCAGGGGGGTGAGAAATCCCCTGGTACTGGAAGCCATGCGAAAAGTACCCCGGCATCTCTTTGTCCCCTCAATATACCAGGGTGCGGCCTACAGGGACAGCCCGTTGCCAATCGGATCCGGCCAGACCATTTCACAACCATTCATCGTTGGTCTGATGACAGAGATTCTGGATATATCTCCGGGCGATCATGTCCTCGAAATAGGAGCCGGGAGCGGATACCAGGCTGCAATACTACGCGAGATCGGGGGTTCTGTCATCACTATAGAACGGTTACCCGAGGTCGCAAGGCTGGCCCGCGAAAACCTGGAAAGGGCGGGAATTTCAGGTGTCAAGGTGATTATCGGGGATGGGACTGAGGGGTATCCCCCTGCAGCACCCTACAATGCGATACTTATCACTGCCGCAACGCCGGAAGTGCCTGAGCCTCTGATATCCCAGCTCGACGAGGGTGGCCGTCTTGTGGCCCCCGTCGGATCCCGCGACATCCAGCAACTCGTCAGACTGGAGAAGTCCGGCGGACGTATTACCCGGTCCACGTTTGGAGGGGTGGTCTTCGTTCCCCTCCTGGGTCGCCATGGCTGGGAGGTGTAACCCGATGGCCTGGTACGACGTGACCCGTCCTCTCAACGAGTGCGTGGTGGTCTACCCGGGGGACCATGTACCAAAGATCGTCCAGGAGGATCGCGGGAGATACCTGCTCTCGAGCCTGCACCTTTCCACCCATTCGGGAACGCATATCGATGCACCGTCCCATTACATCCCTGGAGCTGCATCCATCGATATCATTCCTCCGGAGAAGATGACCGGTGAGTGCAGGGTTATCGAGATCGCGGGAAGAGATCCTGAAATCAGCGCACGGAATCTTGAACCGGCACTCAAGGATACGAAAAAAATTCTCCTGAAGACATGGTTCTCGGGAGAGGAGGCATTCCGCGAGGATTATCCCGGACTTTCTCCTGACGCAGCAGACGCAATTGTCCGGGCAGGCATAGAATGCGTAGGAATCGACTCCCCTTCAATCGAGCCGTATTCCGGCGATGGCAGTGTCCACCGGACACTCCTCTCCAGGGGGGTGGTGATCATCGAGCTTCTTTCACTTGAAGCCGTAAGGGAAGGGCACTACTGGATGGTGGCACTCCCGCTGCGGCTCGAGGGACTGGACGGCTCCCCGTGCCGTGTGCTCCTGCGTGACGTCGATTCAGGGTGATAGGTATGGATTGTATTCTAAGTGCAGTGAAAAAGCTCCAGGAACTATCCCGGCATTCAGGATGTGAAGACGGAACGATTGTTCTTTCTGTAAATCCAGACCGGAAGGTTTGCCAGTTTGAGAAAGGTGCCTGCATGGAAGCATTCTTCGGGGGAAGGATCGCCGAGTTCGTCACCTTTGAACCTACCCGTGCAACCACGAGGTTGGGTTTTCTGTTCGATGCCACGCTCGAAAAGACCGTGCACCGGGCGGCAGCATGCGTGATCATCAATGTAATTGCCGGTTTTTTTTGTATCACCAGGGTCAGGAGATCATGCCCCGGCGAATGCCATGCCGCATGCAGGGCAGAACTGATCCAGAAGATAGGAAATGGTCGTGTTGCGGGAATTGGAATCCCGGGGCCGGTACTCGAATCGTTCCCATCCCATAATTCCGGCAGTGCAGACGGAGAGGTGGTATTCATATCGGGTGAAGGCCTGATCTCCCCGGAAGGAACTGCCATACTGGATGGACCTTCGGCGGACAGGGTCCTGCTGGTGGGCCCTTCAACGGCAGGGGTCGCGGCGCTCGAGAAGATCCCTCACTGGTGCCCATACGGTAAAGGATAGCTCTATTTTTTTTCCAGTTCGATTCATACCCATGCGTTTCGGTTCTTCCGGGATCCGCTCCCGCTACGGGAGTGAACTTGTGTCAACGTCATTGGCACTCGGGCAGATTCTGGGTAAAAAATACCGTGAGGTGCTCGTGGGGAGAGACACCCGGACCACTTCCCGGATCATCGAGAACGCGTTCATCGCGGGAGTGCTCTCTTCGGATTGTTCTGTACGCTCAGCGGGACTCGTGCCAACCCCTGTCGTTGCATACTCCGTTCCAAAGCGTGGTTCCGGGTGCATGGTCACCGCTTCACACAATCCCGAGGAATACAACGGACTCAAGGTCTTCAACCACGGGGGCGCTTCCCTTTTTAAAGCACAGCAGGAAGAGATCGAAGAACTCCTCAAGAACGGGAGCACGAATGAAGATCATCGAGTAATCCCCCGCCATTCTGGGAAGGCGACCGATTCCGCGTTTCTGGATACCTATATCAGGGGAGTCACCAGTGCAATCCATTGCGGAAAAAGAGGGAGGATAATTCTTGATTGTGGCAATGGCGCAGGCAGCGTGGCAAGTCCCGCGATACTTGGAGCAGCAGGAGTTGAACTTCGCTGTCTCAATTGTTCGCCTTCCGGCATTTTTCCCAGGCCGTCTGAACCTCTTGAACAGCACCTTCTGTACCTGCCACCCCTTGTGAAGGCATGGGGTGCAGACGGTGCGGTTGTTCACGATGGCGATGCTGATCGTATGATGGCGTTTGATTCTCGTGGCCGGTTTATCACGGGCGACCAGATGCTGATACTCTTCACGAGATACCTTGATGCCCGGAGGGTGGTGACCACCACCGACGCCAGTATGGCAATCGAGGAATGGGCCGAAGTAAGACGGACTCCCGTGGGTGACAGTTTTGTCTCCGAAGCACTGAGCGGATGGGGTGACTTTGGTGGTGAACCCTCCGGAGCCTGGATCTTTCCCCGCCAGTCTCTCTGCCCTGACGGGCCATACGCCGCGGCTCTCTTTTGCGAGATGGCATCCGAATGGGATATCGCAGAGGAACTCGACAGGATCCCTGTCTATCCCGTCCGGCGCTCTTCACTCCCATGCCCCCATGCGCGTGAGGTGATGACAGCTCTTGGGGCTGCTGAACCAACCGAGGGGATCAGGATATCAAGGGATGACGGCTGGATCCTTATAAGGGCATCCGGGACCGAGCCGAAGATCCGCATCACCTCCGAAGGAAGGACTGCGACGACGGCAGATACCCTCCTCGATGAAGGCATCCGTGCCGTCCTCCAGTGGAAAAGCACAAGAAAGAACCGGTGAAAGGATATTCTGTATGCAATGCGTCATCCTGGCTGCAGGGGAAGGAAAGAGGATGAGACCGCTCACTGTCACTCGGCCAAAAGTGATGCTCCCTCTTGTGAACCGCCCCATGCTTGAGCACCTGATCCTCGCAACCCGGGATGCAGGTATCCCGGAAATACTCCTTGTTACGGGATACATGGAATCGGCGATAAGGAATCACTTTGGAGACGGAAGGGGCTTCGGGGTCGGCATCGAATACGTCGTCCAGCGCCACCAGCGCGGAACTGCCGATGCACTCAACAAGGCAAGAGAGTGGCTTTGCGGAGATTTTCTCCTCATGAATGGCGATATGGTGCTGACGGCACCCGATATCAGGAAGATCCTTGCAGCAGGACCCTGCTGCATGGGGATCTCTCCTTCGGATCACCCGGAGGACTACGGGGTGGTCCGGGTCGAGGGTGAAAAAGTGACCGGCTTAAAGGAGAAAACGGGTCAGCCTGAAGGAAACCTTGTGAATGCAGGTATCTACCACCTGAATCAGGATTTTTTAGAACTGGTTGATAGGATCGGGATCTCACCCCGGGGCGAGCTTGAAATCACCGATGCCCTCTCCATCCTTATCGCCGAAGGAGGGCTTAGGGCCCTCATGCTTGATTCCTGGACCGATGTAGGGTATCCCTGGGATCTCCTTCAGGCACATGAGACCATGATGCGGAGCCTGCATTCAGATGTGCAGGGTTCGGTCGAAGAAGGGGTTGTGTTGAGGGGCCCGGTCTCGGTAGGCCAGGGATCGGTCATCCGGGCAGGCACCTACATCGAAGGGCCATGCTGCATTGGCAGGGACTGCCGGATCGGTCCCCACGCATACATCCGGGGTTCCACCGCGATTGGGGATGGCTGCCATATCGGGCATGCAACCGAAGTGAAAAATTCGATCATCATGTCCGGGACCAACCTCCCCCATTTCAACTATCTCGGGGATTCTGTCGTGGGAAGCGGGTGTAACTTCGGGGCAGGGACCAAGGTAGCCAACCTCCGGCATGACGGTGCAGAAGTGCGCGTGCAGGGGATCTCCACCAAGAGGAGGAAACTTGGTGCAATAGTGGGCGATAAGGTACTGCTCGGGATCAACTGCTCCGTTAATGTCGGCGCGGTGATTGGGTGCGGCGTACAGGCAGGCCCGAACGCAAGGGTGGATGGTTATATCGCCGACGGGGCAAAGGTTAGGTAGGTGTACACGATGCAGGCAGTGATTCTTGCTGCGGGTGAAGGGAAGAGGCTCCGGCCTCTCACAAGAAGCAGGCCCAAGGCCATGATCCCGGTGGGCAACATACCGGTGATGGATTATGTGATATCCTCCCTCAAGACCTGTGGAATCAGGGATATCATCGTTGTCGTGGGGTATCGGAAAGAACAGGTGATCCGGCATCTCAATACCCTCGATATGGGAGTGACTGTTGCGGTCCAGGAAAAACCCCTGGGGACAGCGCACGCACTTCTCCAGGCAAAAGAGTACATCAAAGACAGGTTCCTCGTGCTTCCCGGGGACAATTTCATCAACAGTGCATCGATAGCCCGCATCATGGACAAACGGAATGCCATCCTCGTGAAAGAGCATCCCTATCCCTCAAATTTCGGTGTCGTCACGACAAGGAAGGGATTTGTCACGAACATCGTCGAAAAACCAGCCCAGTCTCCCAGTTTCACCATCTCGACGGGGGTTTTCTCCCTTGACATGGAATTCTTTGAAACTCTTCGCGAGAACGATATGACTGATGCCATCGGGACCTTCCTTGAATCAGGGAAAAAAATCAGGGCTGTTCCTGCAGATGACTGGCAGGATGCCATTTATCCCTGGGACCTCCTCCAGATGAACCAGTATCTCCTGCGATCAGTGCAGGCGGAGAAATCGGGGGAAGTCTCCGAGCACTGTACCATACAGGGGCAGGTCAGGATAGGGAACGGGAGCAGGATCAGCCCCTTGACCAGCATCACCGGTCCGGTAGTGATAGGCCCCGAGTGCGAGATCGGGCCATATGCGTGCATTAAGCCGTATTCAAGTATCGGTGCGAGGGTCCGGATCGATCCCTTTACCCTTGTTGAGAATTCCATCCTGATGGACGACTCAGAGATCGGGTCGCATTGCAGGGTAAGGGACTCGGTCATCGGTGAAGGAGCGCGACTTGATGATCATGTGACCATGGTCACTGCCTCCCCGCTGATGGAGATCCAGGGAGAACAGATCCGGGGAAGGTATGGTGCGATTTTAGGGGAGGAAGTCCGTGCAGGGCCTTTCACACTCCTTGAGGGAGCCATTGTCGGTAACAACGCGAAAATACGAGGGAATTCCCGTATCCACTCCACAATCGCCTACGAAGACGGGAGCCTGGTGGTATAGACGTGTGCGGCATCTTCGGGTATTGTGGGCAGCAGAGGGCAGCCCCCATCATCATCGAAGGATTGAAACGCCTGGAATACCGGGGATACGACTCATTCGGGATCGCAGTTGCGGACAGGAATATCACGGTGAGAAAGAAAGAGGGGAGGATCTCACAGGGTATGCCGAATATCCCCAGGCTGAAGGGTACAACAGGAATCGGGCATACACGGTGGGCAACACACGGGATCCCGAGTGACGGGAATGCTCATCCCCACCTTGATTGCCACGGTGCGATCGCAGTGGTCCATAATGGCATCATCCAGAATTATGCATCTCTGAAACGTGAACTCGAAGAAAGAGGCCATACTTTCTCTTCCGATACCGATACCGAAGTGATCCCACATCTCCTCGAAGAGGAGTTCAAGGGCGACCTGGCCGCAGCGGTCGCAGCAATTCTTCCAAGGCTTGAAGGGAGCTATGCGATCCTCGCAATCGCAGAGGGGCACAGGGAGATCATCGCAGCGAGGTGTAGAAGCCCGCTGGTGCTCGGGATCGGCGACCGCGCAAGCCTGGCAGCATCCGATGTCAATCCGCTTCTGGAGCATACCGAGAGGGTCATATTCCTTGAGGATGGGGACATTGCCGCCATGTCTGCTGAAAAAATCCGGATCTGGCACGAAGGAACACCAGTCGAACGGCCGGTCAGCAGAATTGACTGGTCGGTCGAGGAAGTCAAAAAAGGCGGGTTTCCGCACTACATGCTCAAGGAGATCTACGAGCAGCCTGAGGTATTCTCATCCACCATCCGGGCACTCAAGGAGGAAGAGCCACCAGAGATCGTGAACGGCATTCGCGGAGTCACTATCGTCGCCTGCGGGACCTCATACCATGCTGCCCTGCTGTTCCGCTACCTCGTCGAAGCGCATTGTGGTTTTCCTGCAAGAGTTGAACTGGCATCCGAGTTTAAGTATACCTCCCCCCCAAAAGGCGACCTTGTGATCGGTGTAAGCCAGTCAGGGGAGACCGCCGATACTCTTGCTGCCATCCAGAAAGCCAGCATGTCAGGTCACCCAACCCTTGCAGTCACGAACGTACTGGGAAGTACCATAACCAGGATTGCAGATGATACTCTCTTCATGCGGGCCGGTCCTGAGATCAGTGTCGCAGCCACGAAATCTTTTATCGCCGAACTGGCGGTCTTCTCTCACCTGGTTGACCTGATGAGCGGGGGTGTCCTTGGGAAAGACCTTCCCAGAGTTCACCTGGCGATCAGCGAGGCTCTTCTCGTCGATCTTTCTCCTGCGGTAGAACTCTGCAGGGATGCAGGATCCATGTTCTTTGTAGGGAGGGGTCCGTATTTCCCACTGGCACTGGAGGGGGCCCTGAAGATGAAGGAGATCACCTACATCCATGCAGAAGGGTATGCAGCAGGGGAGATCAAGCACGGCCCATTCGCACTTCTTTCAGCGGAGACTCCCGTCGTAGCACTCTGCCCCCCTGACGATGCGTATCCCGTGATGTTCTCGAACATAAGGGAGATGAAGGCACGCGGGACACCCATGATCGTGGTAGGGGTCTCAGGGAACCGGGATCTTCGTGATGTCGCAGATGTATTCATTTCCCTCCCGGAAGGAAGCTCCCTCTTCCATATCCTTGGCTCAACCACCGTGATGCAGCTCCTTGCCTACAGGACGGCCGTCGCTCTCGGCCGCGATATTGACCAGCCCAGGAATCTCGCAAAGAGCGTCACGGTTGAATGAGGCATCCTGATGGAGACTACGGAAAGACAGCAGGGTGAAGGTCAGGGTAAAAATATCACTCTTCATATCTGCGTCTTCGGTCCTTCAACCCGGTTCCTATCAGGAATCACGTACTTCACTATCAGGCTCGCGAATGCACTTGTTTCCATAGGCCGGGTCGATGCAATACTATTCCGGCATATGCTCCCCAAAAAACTCTTTCCGGGCTGGAAAAGAGTGGGGAAGCCCCTTACCGACGTATGTTTTGATCCGCAGGTGAGAGTGGATGAATTGCTGGACTGGTATAACCCGCTCACCTGGATGAAAGCATATGCAGGTTCGAGGAAGGCCGACGTACTCATCCTCCCCTGGTGGACCTCGAGCGTGGCACACATGTATCTCTTTGTCCAGGTCTTCATCCGGAAGACGCGATTCGTCGTGATAGAGTTCCATGAACCTGTCGATCCCCTTGAGGATGCATCCCTTCCGCTCAGGGTCTATGCACGCATATCGGGATGGCTGGTGCGAACACTTGCCCGCGGATATATCACACATACCGGGTATGACCGTGACCTCATCGTCAGGCGTTACCACATACCTGCGGAGAATATCCATATCATCCCTCACGGTTTGTACGATCAGTACGCACATATCGATCCCCAGAAGGCCAGGGAAATTCTCGCAATCCGGGAACAATTCGTTATTCTCTTTTTCGGACTCCTGCGAAGGTTCAAGGGTGTGAGGCATCTTATCGAGGGATTTGAGATGCTTCCCGCCGAGATAAAGGAAAATTCCAGGCTGTGTATCGTCGGAGAAGCATGGGAAGACCAGGAATCCGTGACAAAAGTCAAAAAATCTCCCGACAGGCACAAGATTACGATGGTTGACCGTTATGTGAGTGACGAGGAGGTCGCACTCTATTACTCTGCCGCCGACGTCTTTGCCGGACCATATACCCGGGAATCCCATGATCCCTGTGCAGTATGCCATATTGCCATGTCATACGGTCTCCCGGTGATTGCGTCTCACACGGGAGGGATGATCGAGAGTTTGGGTGCCTACGAGGGTGTCTGGTTCGTCCCTCCGGAAAACCCGGCAGCAATCAGGGACGTCCTCGTAAAGATTTTTGAGGAAAGGAAGAAGAGATACCCCGTCCCGGAATCCCTCAGGTGGGACCGGATTGCTGCCCAGTGGCATGAATACCTGGTTCAGGGAGTGGAGAAAGGATGAAAAAGCCTGCAAGTGCCGGTCAACAAAGACCTAGAGGAGCACTACCATGAGGGTGGCCATTCTCACATCGTACGAATTTTCAGTGCTGGGGGGTGCCGAACGGCTTATCCTTGATCTTGCGAGGGCTCTTGACGCCGAAGTGGTGGTCCCTCACTTTAATGAGAATATACTCTCGCTCTATGATCCGGGCAGGGAGGTGTCATTCCGGTCCCTGGACACCCCCCTTCCAGCTGAGCCAGCTCGCCAGATTGCTGGCATGCGCCTCTTCAGGCGGACATCCCTTGAGTATGATTTTTTCATCTGTATTGATGACATTGCAGCCAGGTATCTCGTTCATCCTGTTCCCCATCTCTATTACATACTTACTCCGAGGAGGGCGCTCTATGACATGTATTACCATTTTCTCGCCCAGAAAAGCCTCGGAGGACAGATTGCGTATATTCCGGGCCTTGCCCTGGCCCGTTTTTCAGACAGGCGCTTCGTGAGGCGGTACGTCAAAAATATTGCCTGCATCTCCCATACCGTGCGCAACCGTATCCAGAAGGTATACCTTCGTGAGGCTGCCGTTCTGTATCCCCCCGTGCACACCGATCGTTACACCTGGAAGCCATCTGAGGGGTACTGGCTCTCACTGGGAAGGGTGGACAAGTGGAAGCGGGTTCAGCTCCAGGTTGCGGCATTCTCGCAGATGCCCGAAAAGAAGCTGGTCGTGGTAGGAAGGGTATACCCGGGATTCGAAGACCTGGTGAAGAAGGCGCCGCCCAACGTTCTCTTCTACCATACCCGGACCGAGGAGGAGTTGCGTGATCTCCTCTCCCGGTGCGAGGGATTCATCACCACGGCGATTGATGAAGACTTCGGGATCACCCCACTGGAGGCTATGGCAAGCGGCAAACCGGTGGTTGCCACCAGGGAAGGCGGGTACCAGGAGACCGTGGTTGACGGGGTATCCGGCAGGCTCGTCGCCCCAGAACCAAACGCCATCCAGGACGCTATCCATGAAGTGGGTCAGGATCCGGATCGATTCAGGGATGAATGCCGGCAGAGGGCGGAACTCTTTGATTACCGGGAGTTTGCAGTCAAGGCCCGTGATCTTCTCTCCCGTTCTTTACTATAAGCAATCCCGGAAGGCTGCCACCATACCCGGGTACCGGGAAGGATTGATCAATGCCATGTGCCAATCTCTTCGATTATTCCCCTGTATCCCGAAAAGCCCAAAGAATATTAATAGAAGGGTTCCAACATGTGCTAAAGTATACGGGGATAGGAGAACATGGATATACCCGGATTTTTGCGACACAGGAATTACCTGATAATCATATTTCTGGTAATTCTTGCCATTTTCATGCTGTGGATACGGATGCTCCCATCAGCGAGCCTTGCATCAACCGACATCCTGAACCTGGTTGGGAGCGACGATCCGCTCTATAACCTGCGACAAATTGAGCAGATGAACGTGAACTTCCCGAATTACAGCTGGTTCGAGGCCATGACCCTCTTTCCCACCGGGCAGCTCATTCACTGGGGGCCACTCTTCATATGGATAATCTCAGGGCTCTGCCTTTTGACCGGTGCAACCACCCGGCCCGAGATCATCTCCCTCGCCCTCACAATCCCTCCCATCATGGCTGCCCTTATGGTCCCTGTCATGTATCTCCTTGGAAAGAAGATCTCAGGAGTTCCATGCGGCCTCTTTTCGGCCTTTTTTATCGCGGTAGTCAGCGGGCAATTCTTCTTCCGTTCCCTGTACGGATACCTCGATCACCATATCGCAGAAGTGCTTTTCAGCACGGTATTCTGCCTCTGTTACATCTGGGTCCTCATATATACACGAGAGCACCCTGTTGATTTTACCAGGAAAGAGACACTCCGGATCCCCCTCATCATGTCAGTGGTATGCGGGATTGCATATGTCCTGGGCCTCCTCGTTATGCCCACAATGGTTCTCTTTGCCCTCATTGTGGCTTTTTTCACCTTCATACAGTGTATCTGGGATTTTATCCGGGGTATCAAGGCAGATTCTCTCCTTCTCATCAACACCGTGACATTCGGGATCGCAGCAATAAGCTTCCTTATCTTCGGTATTCACAAGGAGGGCCTTCAGTTTGACTATTATACGCTGGGCCATCCACTTGCTTACATTCTCATCATAATCGCGACTGCCCTCCTTTTTCTGTTCTCGCGGCTCTTCGAGAAGAAGGGACCCTTACAGTATGCAGGTGCCCTGCTAGGACTTATTGTCGTGTTGTTCGGGGTCTTTGCCCTTGCGCTCCCGGGAGTATTTACCGTCTTAACAGAGAGTACAATCCAGTTCTTTGGCCAGAATCCCCTCTATTTGACTATTCAGGAAGCACGGTCCTGGACATTGGGGGAGGCATGGGACAGCTTCAATATAGGGCTCATCCTTATGGCACTGGGGGTTCTTTTCCTCCTTTACGTGCTGTGGAAGGAGAAGAAGGCCGAGCATCTTTTTGTCCTGATATGGGCTCTCCTTATCATCTATTCTACCTGGCAGCACATCCGGTATGAGTACTATTTTGCGGTACCTCTGGCGCTCTTCTCGGGGGTCTTCGCAGGTGCAGTCGTTGAATGGGCGAAGCGGGATCTCCTTGCGCTCGTCTCGGGAAAGACCGGGAAACAGGTGGAGTCTGCAGATACCAGCAACCCGAAGGAAAAACCGAAGGGGAAGAAAATTTCAAAGGGAGCACCTGCAAAGAAGAAAGTGGATTACCTCCCGGTCGGGGTGGTTGTCCTGGTGCTGGCTCTCACAGGCATTTTTGCATATTTGTCAGTCTCATAT
Source organism: Methanolinea sp. (assembly GCA_018262855.1). Taxonomy (GTDB): domain Archaea; phylum Halobacteriota; class Methanomicrobia; order Methanomicrobiales; family Methanospirillaceae; genus Methanolinea_A. The sequence goes on from JADFDO010000005.1 coordinate 59,772, forward strand.
GAATATACTGTATCAGGGTCGGGGGGTATCCGCATGAACCCCGACTGGAGGGAATCTCTCGAATGGATGGAGATCCACACACCGGATCCGGGTGTGAATTATTATAGAATCTACGATGGCAACACCTTCGAATATCCGGATCAGTCTTACGGCGTGATGTCGTGGTGGGATTATGGCCACATGATCACCTACATTGCGAAGAGGATACCGAATGCAAACCCGTTCCAGTCAGGTGTCTCAGGTGAGAATGGTGCTGCATCGTTCTTCATGGTTGACAGCGAGGAGAAGAACACTGCGATTGCCGATGCTCTCGGTGTCCGCTATGTGATAACAGATATCGAGATGGATGTAGGGAAGTTCTGGGCCATGGCAACATGGTACAATTCGAGTGCCGGGCAGGATCCCTATACGGAACTCCTCCTCGTGCCGGATGAATCCCATTCAGGGAGTTACGATCCATACACCCTCTATGAAGGCCCGTATTTCCGGACCATGGTCTCAAAGTTGCACAACTTTGACGGCTCGATGTTCGAGCCCGGCCAGGTCTACTATGTCGAGATAAATGATGGCCTCTCTTCGACCCCGGTGGCCACAAAAGCCCTTGTCATGAATCCAGCAGAGGCGAGGGCAGCGGCGGATGCATACAACAGGAATAAAGCGCCCGGAACAAGGGCAATGGTTCTCTCGACCGGAATTCTCTCACCCCATGATCCGATCCCGGCGCTCCGGCACTACCGCCTGGTCCATGAATCGCCCACCAACATCATGGCTCAGTCTCCCCCAGATATCAAGTACGTGAAGATCTTCGAATACGTTCCCGGGGCAAGAATAAAAGGGAGCGGCATCATTGCAGTCGACCTCGTGACCAATACCGGGAGGAAGTTCACGTACCGACAGGCGAGTATCGGGGATGAATTCATCGTTCCCTATGCAACTTCCGGCAGCACGTCTGAGGTGAAAGCACAGGGCAAGTATCGTCTAGAGGGAACGGGGCAGGAGTTTGACGTCTCCGAGCAGGCTGTCATGCAGGGACTGCAGGTCGGGTGAATGGCACCCCGGTGCTCGGTCATTTTTGGAGAGGAATTTACCCGCCATGACCTGAGCTGGCATGATGAGAACAGCCAGCGCCTTGTCAGGGCACTCGAATCTGTCCCACACTATGTTACGCGGAGGCCTGTGGAGGTGGCAACCTATGAGGATCTTGCCCGCGTCCATCATCCCCGGCACATAAGGATGATTGAGGAGTTATGCGCGTATGGTGGCAGGCGTTACCTCGATATGGATACCTACGTCACTGAAGATTCCTACCAGGTGGCGCTCTTTGCAGCAGGATCTTCGATTGCAGCAGCCCGCATTGCTCTCGGAGGGGAACACTGTTTTGCCCTTATCCGCCCCCCGGGGCATCATGCCGAGCCTGACAGGGCCATGGGATTCTGCCTCTTCAACAATGCAGCGGTTGCCGCAGCATGGGCCCTTGAGCGGGTTGAAAGGGTCGCCATCGTTGACTGGGATCTCCACCACGGAAACGGGACACAGAAGATCTTTTACCAGAGTGACAGGGTGCTCTTCTGCTCAATCCACCAGAATAACACGTTTCCATGGAGTGGCTGGATCGACGAGATAGGTGAAGGCCGGGGACGCGGTTTCAACCTGAATGCGCCCATCCCCCCGGGTGGACGGATTGTTGATTATGCCACGGTATTCTCGGAGGTTTTTGCAGAGGCAATCACCCATTTCGGCCCTGATCTCGTGATCATATCAGCAGGCCAGGATCCCCTTGGAGACGATCCCAAGGGAGGGATGCGGCTCTGTCCGGCTGATTTCGGGGTGCTTACCATTCTCATAAGAGATGTGAGCCGATGTCCCCTGGCCCTGGTCCTTGAGGGGGGTTATGGCCCATCTCTCGGCGCGGCGATCGGATGCATTCTTGATGCATTGGTGGGAAAAAAATGCCCTGAACCGCCTGAATCTCTTCCAAAGGAGAGTACCCGAAGGATTGTACGTCGCCTGAAAACTGTGATGGTGTAAGCCCGTGGAAGGATAAAGAGATCAGCCCGGATTTTTTATCTTCCTGTCTTTGTGCAGGTGCGAGACCTCAAGACCCGGTACCACCACTCTCACAACCGGGACTGGTGTCAAAGAGAGATCGACTACACATACTCTCTCCACGGTTGGCCGTAATTCATCAAGAATGAGGTGGATATCCTCGTCGATCCAGGATGAACTAACATTGCGGAGACTGGAAATGGGTCTTTCCGGAGCCTCGATGAACCATTCCCTGTTGATCCGCTTCATCCGATCATACCCGACCCTGGACAGGAACATCTCCCTGCTTTTCGTAACAGTGTCTCCATGAAGATAAGAAGCCCGGGTAAATGCAACATCCGTCAGCGCCCTTATTGTGGCAATTTCAGGATCGGTGTGGCACCCGGATCCCATGGTCAGGAGACCGGGATCCCTTTTTTCCGGATCGTCTGACGCGGCGGCTATCACCGGTACTTTTGTCCTTCCCTCGAGATGCCAGAGGTGGATTGCAATGCCTTCTGATCTGAACTTCTCATGGATACTACCTGCCGGCCCTTCTGGTTCGATCGAGATCTTGGTTCCCAGGTCCCGGAGCCTCTCCGCGCGGCTCATTGCATCGCATTCGAGCAGTTCGAGAAGACCGTGGAGAATGGCTTCCTCCCTGACGTTCCCAGTGGCCAGGCCTACAGGATCGCTCTGGAACAGCGGCATCGTCATCCCAAGCGAGTCATAAGGGAAATAGACTGTATTACTCGGGAGAAGGATCTCTTCGTTGTTCAGGATGTCAATACCGCGGGTCCAGTGGAGTTTCTCCCCCTTCTCAAGGGGCCTGGGAAGGATCAGTGTCTCCGGATCGACTGCCCTTGCGGGTCCTATCTCCTCAAAACTTGCATACGTCATCTGTTCCCCATGATACTGCCCAAAATGGCGTTCAATTGCGGCCATCATCGAAGAAACACGGGCCAGTAAAGGATCTATTCCTTTCCCGGGATGCTCTTTCAATCCGCCACGTGGAACCCTTTCACGGACACAATAGCAGCAGGGAATCCCCACTCTGTCACTCCTTGTAATATCCTGAACAGGACCTGCCCCGATGGTATTCATGAGGGGAAGGGCCAGCTTCTCGGTTTCCTCCGGTGGTTGTGTCCTGTGGGTGCCGTTGAAAAAGTGCTTCTCTACCCGATTCAGTTCGGAGGCCATGTATAGCGGATAAGCCGGGATTAGTTTTATAGTTTCCAAGCGCCGGTGATTGGTGTATGCAGGAAGAGGAAGTGCAGATAGGGATGCGGGTCAGGTATCCACGTACAGGGACAACCGGGCGCGTAGTAGCCCTGGAGAAGGAAAGGGGGGAACTATACGCCGAGCTGGACAATACCAATCTCTTTTACCGTGTCGACCAACTGGTCCCTGCAAGGGATTCCGGTGGAAAAGCCATAAAGTCAGGTGATGACCTTATCGAGCAGATAAAAAAGGAACGGGAGTACCTTACAGGAGCCGGCTTCCAGGAAGCAATAACCCATACGGACCAGAGCTGCGAGGGAGGAGGTTAATCAGTTACAGGTATCGTGGTGAGTTTTACTGATTCAACCCCTTTCTGGGACATGAGGCGTTCTGCCAGGCTTTTCAGTTCGGATCCGTCTCCCCGCACGAGAACGATCTCAAGGCACTTTTCATGGGTAACGTGCGAGTGGAGGGACGACTGGATGATCCCCATGAACTCATGCTGGATATCAGTGAGCGTCGCAAGGAGGTTCCTCTGTCCATGGTCATAGATCATCGTGATAACTCCCTGGCGCTCGCCTTTTACATCGGACATCCATTTGTAATAGGTGATATAGTTGCGGATGGCATCGCGGATTCCTTCAGACCTGGATGAGTATCCACGATAATTGATGATCTCATCAAATTTATCGAGTAAATTCTTCGGAAGGGATATTCCTATCCGCGAGAGCTCGGTTTCCATTGTCATGGTAAATTTCCTCTTTTCAAAGGGATCTCTGTCATTAGAATAATAAATACTTCTGAAAAAAAACCAGATCATGTGATACTTCGTGTTATTAGAGGCTGCCTGGTATCACCATGGCACAGCAGTCAGGTTTTTATGAGTTCCTTCCCACACAATGTAAGAAATAATTCATGTCGACTCCATCCTTCGCTTCATTTTCAGAAAAAGGCCTCCGTGAAAAGAACGAGGATGCATCCCTTGCTGTCGAGGTGGACGGGATGCATCTGTTTGCGATAGCAGAAGGTATGGGAGGGCCAAACCAGGGATCAAGCGCTGCCGAAGTCGCAGTGAATGCCCTGCGTGGTGGGATTTCGGGACAGGCGAGAGATCTGCCTGGTGTTCTGGAGTCATGCCTGATAAGGGCGGATTCGGCACTCTTTCAGCTCCAGGAAGCGAATCCCGGGAGCGAACCCCCTGCCGTTTCCATGACCCTTGCCGTAGTAGGGCCTGGCGGGGAATGCGTTGTCAACAGTCCGGGGGGGCGAAAGTTGTTTTTCATAGAACAGTCGCGATCTCCCGGTGAGGGAATGGATATGCAGGAGTGCACAGGGGGCAGTATACACGATCCCGGGGCCGGGATGCATGAAGCAGTACTTCCTCCCGGATATCTGGTTCTCTTCTCGGATGGAATCAGTGATTTTTTGCCTGATAATCGCATCCTTGAAATTATCTGCGAGAGGGGGGAGGATCTTGATGATGCCTGCCATAAGCTGGTCTATGAAGCATTCCAGAACGGGAGCGATGACAACATGACAGTCGTCCTGGTCCGGCAGCCAGTTTCATGAAGCGCTATTATCTACTGTGGTTCAGGGGGGCATAAGATAAGTGGCCTTCACTGCAGAGGGCCAGAAGAGATACCATGGATAGCTTCACTCACGCGCTCTTTGCAGCCATGCTCTTGTATAATCCATTTCCCGGCCAGCCGGTCTTCTGTGCAATCCTGGGGGCAACACTCCCGGATATTGATTTCATGTTCAGAAGAATTTCGGACCATGATCCGGGGCTCTTCGTATTCAGCCACGGAGGATTTACCCACAGCATTCCTGGCATCCTGGCAGTATCTGCCGGGATCGTTGCAGGTTTTCTTTCATGGCAGAGCCTGGCCGGGCAGGTTTTGGATCTCTTTCCCCTTCTTACGGTATTTCTCTTTTCATGTGCGGGAGGCTTAAGCCACATACTCCTGGATGTCCTGGCGTTTCCAGGAATACCCCTGCTGTATCCCTTTACGTCAAGAAAGATCACCGCAGGGATTTTTCCAGGCCCCAGCCTTGTCTTCCTCGGAGTGAGCCTGGCACTTTTCCTGATGTTTATTTTTGGATTCCCTGTGTTCACGTTCTTCTCTTTGATCGCAGCATTCGGAGGAATGTATATCCTGGTGCATGTGGGACTGAAGGTGTTCGTCACCCTGAAGCACAGGGGGATCACAATCCCGACATTCAATCCACTTCGATGGCTGATCATCCGTGTATCCGGTGATTCCTATGAAGTATACCGGACAGGACTCTGGAGCCGCCCGGGCCATGTGAAGGTATATCCCAGGAACGACGGTGTCGACCCGGAAATCATATGCCGCCATTCAAATGACCCGGAGGTCCAGCGTCTTGCCTATTACTCGTATATCATGGTGGCAGGATCAGAAGGGGATGAGGTTGTTCTCAGGGACCCTCTCCGGGAAGACGGGTTTCTTTTCTATCCCCCGTCCTACAAAAGAGTACGGATCTCAGAAAGGTGAGGCGGATATTCGAGATCATTGACTCCTGTGACATTACGTCATGACAAGAGGGAGTAACTCCGGTTGTCAAAGGCACATTCATGCAGGGATCCAGCACTCACAGGGTATTAAGTAGGAGTGTTTTTATATAGATCAGGGAGGTTTGATCGGCATTGCATGATGTGACAATACCCAGCGTAAATATCGGGGTGGTCGGGCACGTCGACCATGGAAAAACGACCCTGGTCTATGGCCTTACCGAATCCTGGACTGACAGACACAGTGAGGAGATAAAGAGGGGGATCTCCATCCGGCTGGGATACGCAGATGCCACATTCTACCGGTGCGAGCAGTGCACTGGCCCTGAGGCATATGGGACACATCCCGAATGCCCTGCATGCGGGGGAAAAGCGGTCCCGTTTCGCTCTGTCTCATTTGTCGATGCTCCCGGACATGAAACGCTCATGGCTACCATGCTTTCGGGATCCGCACTCATGGACGGCGCCATGCTGGTCATCGCAGCAAACGAGACCTGTCCGCAGCCCCAGACGAAAGAGCACCTTATGGCCCTTGAACTTGTGGGAATCAAGCGGATCGTGATTGTGCAGAACAAGATTGACGTGGTGCCGCAGAAAGAAGCCCTGAAGCATTATGATCAGATACGGAGTTTCGTGAAGGGGACAATTGCAGAGAACGCCCCAATCATCCCGGTGTCTGCGCAGAAGTCCATTAATATGGGAGCACTGGTCCAGGCTCTTGATCATGTCATTCCAATCCCCGAACGTGATCCCACGGCCAGCCCGATGATGCTCCTCGCACGATCATTTGACATCAACAAGCCCGGATCCAACTGGAAGGATCTCAAGGGCGGTGTCATCGGAGGATCCCTGATACGGGGTGTTCTGATCGAGGGGGAAGATATCGAGATCCGTCCCGGAAGACAGGTCCAGGCTGAGAACCGGGTGCGCTGGGAGCCTATCGAGACCAAGATCACTACGATTAATGCCGGATCGAAGAGAGTGGCCGAAGCAACCCCGGGGGGTCTTCTTGGTATAGGGACAAAACTTGACCCGGCGCTGACCAAGAGCGATGCCCTAGCAGGGCAGGTTGCAGGTCGCCCGGGAGATCTCCCCCCTGTCTGGGATAAAGCGCGTTTCCGCGTGACCCTCATGGAAAGGGTTGTGGGTGCAAGCAGTGAGACCCACATCGAGCCCCTGAAGCATAACGAACCCCTGATGCTCTCTGTGGGAACTGCGGTCACCGTCGGAGTCGTTGTGAATACCAAGAAAGACTGGGCGGAGGTCACCCTGAAAAGACCAGTATGTGCGGAGATCGGGGCAAGGATCGCAATCAGCCGCCAGATCGGAGGGAGATGGCGACTGATAGGGATGGGTGTGCTGACCGAGTGAGCATCCTTCTGGATGCCAACGCCCTGATGATCCCTTTTCAGTTCAGGGTCGATCTCTTTGAAGAGCTGAGAAACCTTATTGGGGCATATGAACCATTAATACTGACAGAAGTAATCCAGGAATTGAGAGGGCTTTCCCGGGGCCGGGGAAAGGGGGGGAGTGCAGCACGTTCTGCCCTCCTCCTGGCTGACCGGTGCCTTGAGACGGGAAGCGGATATTCTGATGGGACAGTCGATGAGAAGATCCTCCGGTTTGCTGGTGAACACGGGTGCATGGTATGCACCAACGACAGGGATCTCAGGGACAGTCTTCTTTCCCGGGGCATACCGGTGATCACCCTTATGCAGCAGAAAAAGCTTGGTATATTGAGAAGATAGTGGGAGAGTGTGGCGGATGTATTACAAGATGCAGCTGGCGGACAAGGTCCGGGTACCCCCCAATCGTCTGGGTGAGGAACTCACAAAGGTTATCCTTGACGTGCTCCAGGATCACCTTGAAGGGAGCATCGACAAGGAGATCGGGATTTTTATAGCCATCACCAAGGTGCTGAAGATCGGCGAAGGGGAGATCGTTCCGGGCGATGGCGCGGTGTACTATGACGTGGATTTCGAAGCGGTCGTGATCCGCTTGACCCTCCAGGAGGTTGTAGAGGGACTTGTGGTGGAGACCACCAGTTTTGGGGCCTTCGTAAGCCTGGGGCCTATTGATGCGATGCTCCACGTAAGCCAGATCTCTGATGAATATATCAATTATGACGAGAAGAACGCGCGGCTGATCTGTCAGGAGTCGAAGCGTTTTATCGGTGTTGGCGAGCCGGTCCGTGTCCGTGCGGTCACCCTCTCTCTGAACGAGAGGGAGCCTCGTGACAGCAAGATTGGGCTCACAATGCGCCAGTCCGGCCTCGGGACTGCACGCTGGCTTGAAGAAGACATGCTGAAGGAGAAAGAGAAGGAGAAGGAGAAGGGTGGAGAGCGTGGCAGCCGTTAGGAAGAAGCTTGTTCATGTCTGCAGGGAGTGCCATCGTGTTGTGGAAGGTGAAGCCTGTGCGGTGTGCGGAAGCGCAAACCTGTCGACGGACTGGGCCGGGTACCTGGTCATCATCGATCCCAAGCGATCTGAAGTGGCCAGGAAAATGAATATTTCACTTCCCGGCAGGTATGCGTTGAAGGTCCGCTGATGCTCCGCCTGCCGGAACACTGCCGCCATCTCTTCCAGACTCCTTTTGGAACGCTCGTGGACGAGGTTACCACTCTTTTTCCCGAACTTCGCGGGAATACTTTTTACACAGTTGGCGACGTGGTAACCCATAATGTCCTCAAGATGGGCTTACTCCCTGCAGTTGCAGTTGTTGACGGGCATACCATGAGGACCCCCTGTTCCCGCACTCCTGATATGTTTCCTTCGGTTTTCCATGCAGAGAATCCCCCGGGGACGATCACCGGGATGCTTGTGAGAGCCTTGCGAAAAGCCATGGCAAGCCCCCCGGCGCTCGTGATCGTCAGCGGAGAAGAAGACCTGGCGGTGATCCCCCTCGTCATGGAAGCGCCTGCAGGAGGCCTGGTGCTCTACGGTCAGCCTGGGCGCGGTGTGGTGGTACGGGAGATCGATGATGAGGCAAGGGAAGACGCAAAGAAGCTCATGGCATGTTTCATTGAGGAATCCGATGAATTTTCGGGCCCCTGTTATTCTGGAGAAACAGCATGGGAGATAGACTATAAATAACTTCAAAGCATATCATATGAGGATACCGATGGAATTTGAGGTCACAAGGGATACCAGGAATGAGCTGCTCGGGCGGAGGGAGGTCGATTTTTCCCTCTCGTTTGATGGTGCTACCCCGTCAAGGATGCAGGTCGTGGGAAAACTGGCGGCAGTGTTGAATGTGCCGGAGAAACAGGTGGTGCTGGATTCGTTAAAGACAAGTTTCGGCCTTACTGCCTGCACAGGGAGCGCAAGAGTATACGATACAGAGGAGCGCCGGAACCAGATCGAACGCTCGTTCCTCCTGAAACGCGGAGTTCCAAAACCCAAGGAAGAGGGTGCTTGAAGTATGGCCGCGAAGAAAAAAGCCAAGGCAGCATCAGTAAAGAGAAGTGCATTTTACAAGATTGAAGGCGACAAGGTCACATTCAGCAAGAAGTACTGTCCGAGATGTGGGCCTGGTGTGATTCTGGCTGACCATAACGATCGGGCAGCCTGCGGGAAGTGCGGCTACACCGAGTTCAAGAAAGCATGAAAATGCCGGAGGCATTTTCATTCGAGCAATGCCTCAGATAACCGGTCCAGTCGAATCGAGTAACAACCTGGGTGCCGGGGGCATTTTCATCCGAATAATGCCTCAGATCTCCAATCAGGTCAAGGTGAGTGAGCACCGGTGTTCCGGAGGCTTTTTCATGGGGGCAATAAATCGTCTCGTTCCCCGTTTTTCCGGAATAATTCTGCAATTGGCTCGGGCAATTCCCCATGACTAAGGGAAAATTCCCTCTTGTAGGGCCAGTCCTCGGGATCGAAGGAACAGCATGGAATCTCAGTGCTGCTCTTTTTGATTCGGATCTTATCACGCTCCACTCAAAGCCCTACCAGCCTCTTTTTGGGGGTATCCATCCCCGTGAGGCTGCCCAGCACCATGCGTCGGAGATGAAGGAGGTAATTGGGAAGGTACTCAAAGATCCCGCCAATATTTCAGGAGTTGCATTTTCAATGGGTCCCGGGCTTGGTCCCTGCCTTCGCACGGTTGCCACCGCAGCGAGGGCGCTTGCTCTCTCGCTGGATGTTCCACTTGTAGGCGTGAACCACTGTATCGCACATGTAGAGATAGGCCGTTTTGCAACAGGGTGCGAGGATCCCATAGTCCTCTATGCAAGTGGTGCGAATACCCAGGTTATCGGGTACCTCAACAACCGTTACAGGATATTCGGAGAGACACTGGATATTGGTCTTGGGAATGCCCTGGATAAATTCGCACGGGGGAAGGGCCTTCCGCATCCCGGTGGTCCGGCCATTGAGGCGCTCGCAAGCAAGGGATCGTATCTCTCTCTTCCTTATACAGTCAAGGGGATGGATCTTGCATTTTCCGGGCTCGTGAGTGCCGCAAAGGAGGAGTCTGCAACGATAGAGGATGTCTGTTTCAGCCTCCAGGAGACGGCGTTTGCCATGTGTGTGGAGGTGACGGAGCGGGCGCTTGCGCATACCGGCAAGGATGAAGTGCTTCTCGTGGGTGGAGTGGGTGTAAACAGACGCCTGCAGGAGATGCTTTCCGTGATGTGCGGGGAGAGGAATGCAACCCTCCATGTTCCTGACCGGAAATATATGGGGGACAACGGTGCTATGATCGCATATACAGGGAAGGTCATGCTGGAACACGGGTATGCAATGGAGCCGGAGGATACCCAGGTAAACCCGAATTTCCGTTCGGACCAGGTGGTGGTCACCTGGAGGAAAGAGGGGAAGGAGAGATCCTGTACCGGGAGGAATCTTCCCGGGCCAGCAACTGCCAGGGGCGCCGAGGCGGTGGTCACGATGCATGGAGACCACGTGAAGAAGCGGCGGGTAAGGAAGGTATACCGACAGCCCACCCTCGATGCCCGCCTGATTGCAGAAAGAACGCGTGCTGAGGCCCGCCTGATCTCCATGGCCCGCAGGAGCGGGGTTCCCACCCCCGTCATAAAGGATGTGACATCCGATACCCTTACCATGGAACAGGTGAAGGGCACACTCCTGAAGGAGATCCTTACCGGCCCGGAGATCGAGGAGGCAGGAAAGACGGTAGGCCGGCTCCACGCAGCGGGAATCGTGCATGGGGATCTTACGACCAGCAACATGATCATGCGGGATTCGAGATGTGTTCTCATCGATTTCGGGCTCTCGATGGTCTCCAGAGAGCTGGAAGCGCGTGGTGTTGATGTGCATGTGCTCTTCCAGACACTGGAAAGTACTACGGATGAATACCCTGAGCTCATTCAGGCATTCTGCAGGGGCTATCGATCAGCATTCGATGGTGCTGACGAGGTCATTCTGAGGGAGAATGAGATTGAGCGCAGGGGGCGCTACCTGTGAAGTTCTCGGTTGTCACCAGTAACGTCCACAAGGCGAGGGAGATTGCAGCCTTCTTCAAGGGTGTGGCTGAGGTTGACCACATTTCACTGGACTGCCCGGAGTCGAGAGATGATGATATCGGGGTGATCGCGAGAAAGAAGGCTGAATATGCCTATGCCGCGCTCGGGATGCCCCTGATGACGGATGACACTGCCTTCTCTATCGGGGCACTCCGTGGTTTTCCGGGGCCCTACGCGGCATATGTACACCGGACAATCGGGAATCCTGGAATCCTTCGTCTTCTCGAGGGAAAACTTGACAGGAGAGCATATTTTGAGACCGCGGTTGCCTTTGCCTCTGAAGAGGGAATCAGGGTTTTCAGGGGAAGGATAGAAGGCAGGGTCGTCTCGCCCAGGGGAAGCGACGGGTTTGGGTATGATCCAATTTTCGAGTGGGAGGGGCGGACACTTGCTGAACTATCCCTCGATGAGAAGAGCCGTATCTCACATCGGGCGCGAGCCCTGTCTCTTTTAAAGGCATGGCTGGAGACCCGGGATTTTCAGGTACGACAGTTAAGGGAGTGACGCAAAATCTTATGAGGATACAGAACCTTTCTTTAAAGACAAAATAACGGTGTTCTGAAATGGCACGATTCCCGGAAGCTGAAGCAAAACTCCTGAATGTCAAGATATGCATGCGGTGCAATGCGAGAAATGCGATGCGCGCGACGAGATGCCGCAAGTGCGGATACCAGAACCTCAGGCCAAAGAACAAGGAAAGAAAAGCATAGAGAGCCTGGTTGGTTTCAGGCTGAATAAAACGTCACTTTTTTCCCTTTCTCGCTGTATTCACCTTTATAAGTCTCGATGTTCCGCTTGTATCCTATGCGGTCAGTAAAACCGAGTTCACGGAGTCTCTCCCTGACCCGCATCACGTCCCCTTCATCCCTCCAGTCGGGGGTGTACACGTAGATAACCTTCCTGTTATCCCTGGAATCAGGGTTCGGCCGGGCAGTGCTGACCTTGGCGGATATCCCGAGTTCATTCCGGCACGTCGCATCGCGGACCTGTATCCACGCCGCGTCGATCTCCTCGGGGGGGAGGAATATAAGCCATTTTCCCGCGAGTTCATCCTCGATGGCATCCGGGTGCACATCAGGGGCGTCCTGGACGATCCAGTGCATCGTGAATGTCTTTCCCGGCATCACGCCCTCCCCCTGGCAGATCAGTTCATAGACATTTTCAACATTCCCGTATTTTCTCTGCAGGGCATCTCCAAGTTCCGGATAATCCTCGCTGAATCTCTTGAAAAGTTGAAGAAACTGATCATGGAAGTCGATCCGGTTCTCTACCAGAGAGAAGAGAAGGAGGCCGCGGTCCTGCAGATCCCGGTTCAGCAGGTGGAAGAGGAGGCCGCATGCCACATCCGGGAGGGTGTCCGGATCGATCGAGCTCATACATTAGAATTGCCTGAAACGGGAAAAAAGGTTATGATTATTGGGGATTCTACTGCTTGAGTGCCCTGGCAACAAGTTTCGCAGCATGCTCACCCGAGAGGAGCATACCGCCAAAAATTGGCCCCATCCGGTGCTCTCCCGCGACTGCATTGGCAGCCATGCCGCAGACAACCAGACCTGGGTAGATCTCTTTTGTGTGGGAGATAATCCTGGATTCCGCACGATCTGCCCACATGAACCCTTCGCCCTGGACTTTCACGTCACCGCCCTTCTTCTCCACAAGCCTCGCGAGCACCGCGTCATGTCCGGTGGCATCCACCGCAATCCTGCACCCCATCGTAAGTGGATCCACGTGAAGGCCGGTCATCTCAACCGGGCTCCAGTTGACCACAAGCCCCGAGAGACGCCCATCCCCCCTGATCATCACATCCTCTACTGAGATGAGGTTGAAGAATTCCACGCCTGCATCGCACGCGGCTGCGGTGAGTTTCGAGACTGCCTCCACAGATCCCGCAACATAATACCCGCTCCCGTATGGGGTATGGGCGATATCAAACTGCTCCAGGAGCCTTTTCGCCTGTTCCTGCACGACAATCCTCGGAAGCATCATCCCCCCGCCCCACATCCCTCCGCCAATCGAGAGTTTTTTCTCTATCAGGCCGACTGACAATCCCTTTTTTCCCAGGAGAGCAGCTGCGGTGAGCCCGGAAGGCCCGCCACCCACCACCGCGACATCCATCTCCATGAATTCAAGGAGTTTCTCCATCTGGGTACCGATAATTGCCCGGCTTATCGCTATCTCATCAAGATCCATGGTATTCTATCCCATAGTGAATACTCCCGCCTTCCTTATTATATCCGTGAAGTGTGAATACGATGGGGGGGAGGATCCTTTCACCCGCGAACCTTTTTTTCCCTCCTGTATCACGGCATTTTACCTTTTATTCCTGTGCCGTGGGGGGAATGTTTATCCCGTCGGTACAGAAAAATGATCAGCATGAAAATATGGAAGCGCGATTTCGGACTCACCATGCGGATCTGGCTGACCATGTTCCTCCTTCTGCTGGTGTACCTGGTCTTCCTCGCCGTTCTATCCTGGCTCGGAGTGGGGCTTCCGTTCCTTGTGCTCCTGGTGTTCATAATGGCCTTCGCCCAGTATTTCTTCTCGGACAAGCTCGTTCTCTGGAGTACAAGGGCGAGAGTCCTTGAACCTGATGAATACCCGGAACTGCACATCATGGTCGAGAAGCTTGCCACCGAGGCAGGTATACCAAAGCCGAGGGTTGCGATCATGCAGACCCCCGTGCCGAATGCATTTGCTACGGGTAGGAGCCCGAAGCATGCGGTGGTTGCAGTGACTGATTCGATCATGCGACTGCTCACGCCAAGGGAGCTTGAAGCGGTCATCGCACATGAACTGGCACACGTGAAGAACCGGGATGTCCTCACCCTGACCATTGCAAGTTTTGTCGCCATGATCGCATCGCTTGTGATGAACAATTTTTTATTCGCGAGTCTTTTTTCCGGAAGGGGTCGCGATGGAAACCCCTGGATCATTGCAGGTATTGTTGCAATCATTGTGTACTTCGTGGCGCAGCTCCTCATCATGGCACTCTCCCGGTACCGTGAATTCTCAGCGGACAGAGGCAGTGCCTACATTACGGGGAGACCCCAGGATCTCATCACGGCGCTTGAGAAGATCAGCGGGCGCATGAACAATGTCGCTCCAGAGCAGAAGAGAGTGGTCGAGAGTGCGAATGCCTTTTTCATAATTCCTGCTCTCTCCGGGAGCACGCTGATGGAGCTCTTCTCCACCCACCCCCCACTCGAGAAGAGGATCGCCGCCCTCGAGAAGGTAGAAATGGAGATGAGGGGTTACTGAACCTTTCTCCATTCATACCTTCCATTCCTTTATTTTCCATTTTCACGCCCACTTATGGCCATCCCTGTGGAGGGGGTACAAAGATTATGTCATTCTATTGCCCCTGTTTTCGAATTGATCCCTTTTTTGGCTCTTTTCTGGCAGAGTGGCAACAAAGAACACAAAGCATAATACCGATAATGGTTATATTACAAGGCGCATTGCATCGATGGTCTAGTGGCATGACTTAGGCCTTCCAAGCCTATAGCCCGGGTTCAATTCCCGGTCGATGCACTCGGGCTCGTGGTCTAGCTGGTTATGACGTCGCCTTCACACGGCGGAGGTCAGGAGTTCGAATCTCCTCGAGCCCATCCCCGTTTTGGATGTATTTTGTCTCCATTCTACTCACTGATTCAGATGGAAGGTCTCCTTTGCAACTGGTGTTGTTCATATTTCGCGCCGGGCTGCATTCAAATTAATACGGAGGAGAACCTCAAGGGGGTTCGTGACCTCTCCACCACGCAGGTCTCATCCAGCATGAAAAGATCGGCGGGCCCTTTAAATCAGAACAATTTTTATGGCGATACAATCGATAATGCCTTGATTATACCATGAGAAAGAACACCACGGACATGGTTTTTCTAATTTTTGCAGTGTTCCTCCTGGTCCCGCTCGGATTACTCTTCCTGATTGTTTCTGCAGGGAATGTTCTCTACGGCGATCTCTCTCTCGGGCTGATCATGGCACTCCTGTGTCTGGCGTGTGCCGGAGGACTCTATTACTTTTTTAAAAAATTCCGGGAGTGATATATCAGGCGATAAAGGAGAGGTATTCACCTGTCCAGTAATCATAGAGCCTGGGATTGTCTCCAGGAATTTTTCATCAGGCTCCAAAAATTTTCTGAAGATCTCCCTGTTTTTAAGACATATTCCGATACCAACAATAACCCCTCAACCAATACATCAGATACGACATCGAAGACTGGTGGGGAGATGCTGTGATTAGACGCCTTCTTGCAGCCATATGCGGAATTATCCTTGTTGGCGCAGTTGTTATGGCCCTGCTGCCAGGGTCTCCTGAAGCGCGACACGATCTTGCAGGCATCACATGGTATACTGAAGAATACCCTCCCTACAACTATGAAAAAAACGGAACTCCTGCAGGGATTGCAGTAGAAATCCTCCATGAAGTCCTTGCCGGGGTGGGAACAGGTAACGCAGAAGCGGATATCAGGGTTGTCCCTTGGTCAGAAGGGTACCAGACTGTTCTTCGCACACCGATGACCGTCGTGTTTTCCACCGCCAGGACACCGGAGCGGGAAAACCTGTTCAAGTGGGCCGGCCCGCTCTTTTCATCGGAAAATGTCCTGTATTCACTGAAAAAAAGGAACGTCACGGTATCCAGTCTTTCGGACCTGGCAACTCTCCGGATTGGGATCATCCGCGATGATATTGCAGGGGCTGACCTCCTCTCGACAGGTGTCTCTCCGGAAGAATTAGTGGTCTTCACGGACGCACATGAAATTGTATCCCGCCTCGAATCGGGAGAGATCGATGCCTGGGCGTATGCAAAATTGCCCGGGATTGAGATTATCAGATCGCGAGGAGAAGACCCGACGGAGTATGAGCCCGTGTACTCCTTTGGGACCCGTGAATATTACTTTGCCTTCAACCGCGACGTGCCTGATGAACTTGTGCGTGAGTTCCAATCAGGACTGGACCGGGTGAAAGGAAAGGCATAGGATGGAACGATACTCAAGGGGAGTCATGGCAGGCGCCATTCCAGGATGAAAAACCAGCAATCACGTTTCATGACAGTGGTAACCCCGGGCAGGCTTTAATAGGTATTGGTCACAGGGTAAAAGGCCAGTATTTTCCGGAAAAGGACGAAGTTCAAAGAACCTGACTGGGAAATCAGGTATTATATATCTCGCAGTACACCAATGACTACTACAGGTTTATGAAGCGGGACGCTACGAGGATCCGGGAGAGCATTGCACTGGCACTCCTAGCGACTGTGGTACTCTCATTCTTCGCGGCGCATGCTTTTGCCGATAATCCTTCAGAAATGGCGACGACTCTCTCAAAGAGGGCAGACGACCTTGTTGCGCAGGAGCGTTACACAGAAGCAATCGATCTTTACAATCAAGCCATAGCGCTCGATCCCTATAGCAGCACCATATGGAACAGGCTCGGGATCGCAGAGATGAGTGCGGGAAGATATCCAGATGCCGTGGTGGCGTTCCAGAGGGCACTGGATCTCGATCCCTATTATGCGAGGGCATGGAGAAACAAGGGCGATGCTCTGCAGGCCCAGGGGGATCTCCCGGCATCAAACGAAGCATATGACCGGGCTCTGGCCATTAACTCAAATGACCTGCATGCAATTTTGCAGAAAGGGATAAACCTCCAGAAGATGGGGAGATCCGATCAGGCGATGGAGGCATATAGCGAGGTCATAAGGCTTGCCGAGAAAGAGGTGAGAAGAAATCCCAACGAGGCGAAGTATGATGCAACCCTCTGGGCGAACAAGGGTGAAGCCCTGGCAAGGCTCGGCCGTTTCGAGGAGGCTCTCACCTCGTACCAGACCGCCGTTTCGATCAATCCCAAGTATGAACGGGCACTTACCGGGGTAGAGTATGTGAATGAGACACTTTATCGTGCAAAGGTCTCTCCGGAATCGGTCATGACCCCTGTCCAGACGGTGACTACCCGGGCTGTCGAGAGGCCAATCCCACACTCTCCGGTTCCGGCAGTCCTTTCACTCCTTCTCGCATCAATCGCTTTTTTGGCATGCCGTTCTCGTAAACACGGTTGAACGGCCGGAGCAGTGTCTGCCGATGGTATTCTTCCACCTTATCCTCACTGACGATTGCAACCTGTGCTGCAGTTACTGCAGGGGTAAGATATTCTCTGAAAGCGTCGAATGGTGCGGCCGGAATATCGAAATCGATACCGAGCTCCCGCCAGATCTCACGATAGAACTTGAAGACCTCTACAGGTTCATAGAAAAAGACCCTGATGCCTGCATCACGTTCTATGGTGGAGAGCCCCTCCTCCGGGCCAGTCTTATCATGGAGATCATGGAGAATGCGCCCCGGTGCAGGTTCATGGTCCAGACAAACGGGCTCCTCTTACAAGACATCCCGCCCAGATATATCAGGCGTTTCGAGACAATTCTTGTCTCACTGGATGGCCCCCGTGATGTTACGGACAGACACCGCGGGACAGGAACCTACCGGAGGATTATGGAAAACCTCGGGTACCTTACGACGGCAGGATTTGGCGGGGAACTCATCGCCAGGATGACTGTCGGAGAGGATATGGACATTCATGATGCAGTTGCGTTTCTCTCTTCGAACAGGGATCACTCTTTCTCTTCAATCCACTGGCAGATGGATGCGGAGTTCGCAGGGGACGCAGGGATCCGCTCCTTCAAGAGATGGCTCAATCGATCATACAATCCGGGGATTCGGCGGTTGATCAAGAAGTGGGTTGAAATGATGGAGACGGGAGAGGGAGTGGCACGCTGGTACCCTTTTCTGCAACCCATGCAGGATCTCCTGGCGGGAAAGGACAGCAGGCTCCGCTGTGGGGCGGGGTATGCAAATTATACCATCATGACCGATGGGCATATTGGGCCATGCCCTGTGATGATCGGGATGAAGGAATATTATGCAGGCCACATCAAGAATGCAAACCCCCTAAGCCTTCCGATTGTGGAAGTTGAGAGCGAATGCAACCAATGCCCCATCAGGGGATTTTGCGGAGGCCGCTGCCTCTATTCTCAGATCGTGAGGCCATGGCCGGACGGGATGCGAATGGCCGTATGCGATTCAGTAAAGACCCTTCATACAGGACTGGTTGAAGCACTTCCCGAGGTCCGCAGGTGTATTGATGAGGGCCTTGTCAATGAGGGGGATTTCTCCCATACCAGGTTCAACGGGTGCGAGATTATCCCGTAAATCCCGGGATGTTACTTATGGTACGGTTCGCCATTGCATATCCTGGCTGCCCGGTAGATCTGCTCGAGAAGGATGAGACGAACCACCTGGTGGGGAAATGTCATGCGGGAGAGGGAGAGGGCATGGCGGGCAGATTTCCGGACGCCTGATGCGACACCAAGTGGGCTTCCAATAAGGAACGAGATGGTGTTGTGACCTTCGAGGATCCATGTTTTGAGATGGCATGCAAGGTCCTCGCTACTCCAGGGCTCTCCTTCCACATCGAGGACGACAATGATACCACACCCCCGTGTCAATGAAAGCAACCTTTCACCTTCCCGTTCCAGGATTGCGTCTCTTTCAGCCTTGGTAAGTCTCCGGGGGATCTTCTCCTCCGCTACCTCATGGAGTGACACCGGAAAATATGGCTGCAACCTTCTGCAATACTCCTTGATGCCCTCATGGAGGTAGGATTCCCTCACCTTTCCCACACCTACTACCCGGACCTGCATGTAGCTCCCTTATGAACGCGATGTACAATGAATGTTCGGGGATACCTCAAAAAGGGGAAGGCTGAACACTTTCACCCCCCACGGCTTCTCCTTATATCCACACCTTTCTGATGATGATACGTGGAGGCATACTCTGCCTCCCTCTGTAGCCCTCCAGAATAATAGAAGAGGAATCCGGCAACTCCCCATTGCTCTTCTCGGATTCCCTCTTTTTTATTATGAAAATGGCTCTGACATTATCATTGTGGATACAGGTATCCCGAAGACGGAACCAAGAGGTGAAGTATGATACTGCCCGCGGCATTTTGACGTAGGATAAAGGAATTACAAAACAGGGAATGGATTGTTTTATCAGGAATCTCTCTCTGCCAGGTCAGACCTGATAGACAGGAAAACCGGTCCCCGGGCATCAATTTTCTTCTTCTGGTCGGTGATATATCGCATTGCATGATCTGCAATTTTGAGGTTGATATCACTCAGGAGTTTTGCCATCTTCACCTGGATATGGGCAGGCCGGCCGCACCGTACCGCCTCTTCTATGCGTGCAGCAGCAAGGGCACTCACCGCCTCAACATAGGATACCCCCGCTGCAACCCCTTCATCCCTGACTTTCGCCCATTGGGGTGTGTTGGGGATTCCAAGGACCGAGCCCTGGTGCACGAACACCTCGTTTCCGCAGGCAGGTCCGCAGAGCTTTGCCCCCTCCTCCTGTTCTTCGACGGTTACCCTGATATGAATCCCGTTGAGAGGCCCTTCGAAGGCGACGAACGAGCAGGGTCCGACCTCAGCAGCATGCTCCATCGCCGTGCGGAGGATAGCACGTGCAAGAGCCCTTCCTTCGGCGGAAGCGGGCTCCTCACGGAGGTAGATGGCTCCCGCTATGTCGATATCGGTCAGTGCCCGCGGATGGAACTGGGGATAGGTCAGCTGGCGGATATCCTTCGAATTATTTGCGATCATTGCAAGGCGTTCCACGCCAAGGCCCAGGTTCATGACAGGAATGCCTATCCCGTACTCTGCGAGTGCTGACGGGGAGTACATCCCGAATGTCGCGACCTCGACCCATTCATGCACGGGGTGCCTGGCATATACTTCTGTCTGGGAATCGGGCATGTAATACTTGGATCTCTTCTCATCCGGACGGAAGCGGAAGTCCTGGTAGCCGAATGCCGAGAGGAGCGCACGTGCGACCGCTTTGCCCTCCTCGTTTGTCACATCCTCTCCGGCAATTACGCACGAGGCTGAATGGTAGCACATAAGCCGGGTGGGGCCTTCCTCCTGCTCGCGGCGGAAGCAGCGATCGACAGAAAAGAGCCTGATGGGGTGGGGTGTCCTGTCCCACAACGCAGAAAGCGTGAGGAACCACCCGCTTGTCATGTGGCTCCGGAGGGTACTACGGGAAGAGCGGGGGACAAGGTTGCGGAATTCCGAGAATACCTTTTCATAAATCTCTACGGTCTGGCCGTCATCGATACGGAGTGCCTCCGAGGTGGCGTGGATCAGATCGTCGCCATCGATCACTGATTTCTTGTACTGCTGGAGAATCTCCCTGAGCCGCTCCTCTGCATCAGGCTCGACTGCCCTTCCTGTGATCCGGGCAATACCCTCAAGCTCCTCACGCCCTATTCCCTGGTTAGGTCGGTCCAGCCCGCCAAGGTAAAAGACCCTGTCAAGCACGGCGCTTGCCTCAGGGCCGAACTGCCGGTACACATCCTGCTCCTCGACTATGATGGGATTACAGGCTTCAGAAAAACCGAGGGAAAGATAGGTCTCGCGGAGACGGTTCACCATCTCGAATATCGGATGAGGAGCTGCGCTTGTATAAGTGAGCCTGGGGTACTGGTCACTGAACCGCGGCGGGGTCAGGACACCCGGCCCCTCGTGCCAGGCTCTCTCGAAGTGTTCTCTTGCCCGCTTCCTGTAGGTATCGACATCAAATCTCATTCTACCTTCTCCAGGAGTACAACTCTGCTCAATGGATTCTCATCCCTCACCCTGTACTCGCATTCCGCGGCTACCTTCTCCGCGAACCCTTTCACGTGGGCAAAGCTCGGCATATTCCCTCTTTCCAATCTGTTTCTACTGTATCCAAGAAACATATATCCCTTCACCTCAGCAAAGGAGGTCCCGGATTCCTGGATCATGCGGGCATAGGATCCAGGCTCGTGATCATTATATCCTTTGACGAGGGTGATCCTGACAGCAGAACGGCGGCTCCCCATGAGAGAGAGACTCTCCTGGATTGCATCCCAGGTATCTTCAAGGGGCCGGCACACCTTCATGTAGGTTTCCCTGTCAGGCGCAGTGAGCGAGATATATGTCTGGAAAGGCCGGCACTTTGCGAGAACACCGGGTCTGGTCCCGTTGCTCACAAGAAATGATGTAAAACCCTCGCTTGAGAAGAGGTCAATCAATTCCGGCAGGTAAGGGTAGAGTGTTGGTTCTCCTGAGAGCGAGATTGCAACATGTTTTGGATCAAGGGCTTCACTGAACCGTTCCTGCGTGACATAAGGGGAGGGCTTGTACCCTGAAAGGGCTTTTTTCTGGTATTTCCTGACCGAGCCCACAATCTCTGCCGGGGAAAGATCCCGCTCACCTGGATATTCGTGCTCGAACGACCTCCAGCAAAAGAGGCATCGCTGATTGCAGCGTAGGGTGGGGGTCATCTGGACACAGCGATGGCTGTCGATTCCGTAAAACTGGTGCTTGTAGCACATCTCGCCACCGCGGAGTGCCCTCTTGCACCACAGGCAGGGTTTCAGGGCAGCAGAGGATTCCGGGGAAAAAAACTGGTATCCCTGGCGTCGCAGCGCGTCACATGGTCCTGAGTGCATCGATACCAAGGGTTGCAAGTGCCTCCGAGAGGGTGTTTTGAGTGGCTTTTACGAGCGTTAAACGTGAACGGCGGACAAGACCCTCTGTTTTCAGGACAGGTTCAAAATGGTAAAAAGCATTGAAAAGGTCCGCAAGTTCCCTGGCATACCCTGCCAGGAGATGAGGCTTGAGTTCTGTGACCACGTTCTCGATCACCATCGGGAAACGGATGATATGTCTCGCAAGGGCCATCTCGTGCTCATTTTCAAGGGCAAGGTATTCCTCGAATTCTCCCGCTTTATCAAGGATGCTGCAAGCCCTGGCATGGGCATACTGGATATACGGCCCGCTCTGCCGCTCGAAATCGAGCGCCTCTTTCCAGTCAAAGACAGTGCTCTTCTCCGGAGAGATCCTGACAATATCGTACCTTACCGCTCCGAGTGCCACTGATCGCGCGATCTCCTGGCGCTCGGGTTCGGGAAGTTCCGGCCGGCGGATGGTTACTTCCTCAAGTGCCCTCCGGGTAACCTCATCAAGGAGCTCATCGGCGGACACGAACTTTCCCGCCCGGGTGCTCATGGATCCTTCCGGGAGGGATACGAATTCAAAATGGATAATCTCAGGAGCTTTTTCCCCGAGAATGCGCATGGTCGCAATCAACTGTGCCCCGATCAGCTTGTGATCGGCACCGAGGACATCAATGACCCTGTCATAGTTTCTGCCTTTCCAGGTATGGTAGGCGAGGTCGCGGGCTGCGTAGACCGATGTACCATCGCTCCTCCGGAGCACATATTCCTTCTCGAAACCTGCGGACGAGAGATCAAGCCATAATTTCCCGTCGTCCCTGCATTCCGGCATGTGCGATATTTTACCCAGAACACGTTCGGTATCTCCGTTGCGGATGAAATCGCTCTCCCATACAAACCTGTCATGCCTTGCTCCAAGACGTGCGAGGGTTACCTTGAACCCGTCCAGGCATTCCGTCACGGCATCCCTGAACAGGCGCACCGTGGCAGGGTCCCCGCGCTCCACGAGCTGCATGAGGTGGTCTACATCGGCAACGCATCCGGGGTTCGCCTCCAGTTCGCGGTTTGCTGCGATATAGATCCTCGCGACATGGTGATCTCCCTTCTCCCCTGGCAGCCTGGTGTTTTCCAGGGTCGAGAATCCCCACACCACGATGGCAATCTGGCGGCCCATATCATTGACATAGTACTGGACTTCCAGGGGATAGCCTGCCTTGCGGAAGCACCGGCCGAGAGTATCCCCCAGGATAGTGTTCCGGATATGTCCCACGTGCAGGGGGCCGTTTGGATTGGCGCTGGTATGCTCGAGCACCACCCGTTCTTCCCGGGGCGGGTGGGAGCCGTACCCCGGCATGGTTGCCTGCTGGAGCGCCCTCTCCACCATGGCCCTGCTGAAATGGAAATTGAGATAGGGTCCAAGGGCTTCAACCCGGATCTCTTTCAGATCATCCCTTGCTGCAAGAGTTGCAGCAAGTTCCTGCGCTATCTTCGCAGGAGGAGCTCTTTTGATCTTCGCAAGGTTGAAGGCAACGGTGCTGGACAGGTCAGCGTGTTCACCCCCTTCTCCAAGGAGCACTTCATCCAGCCCTGTCACCTCCCGGAGAGCGTGTTCAATTGATTGGAAGAGCATGCAGAACATATCAGAATCCCGTCCTGTATCGGAGGATAGCCGCAATCCCCCCAAAGGCAGTAAAGAGAATAGAGCCCTCCTCGAAGTCATCAGAGATTATCTCTACCCGGGTGCTCGACTGGTCAGCGAGTGTGGTAAGCTCTTCGATGATGTCGACTTCCTGGTCAACCACCAGCGGGCCGTTGCATTTTCTGCAGGTCTGGCTGGCAAGGATCTCCTGGACCGTTTTTCCGGGTTCGAGCTGGATCGTCCGCTCCTCTGCATGGCCACACGCCTGGCACTTGACACTTACCCGGGACTTCCGGAGGGATGCTGAAAGGAGAAGGATATCCACGGAGCCAACGGCGAGGTTCTTTCGGACGCTCTCCTCGCCATATGCAGCAAGCCCATCCTCCCTGACGAGCTCCTTTAAAAACCGGTTCATGAACTCCTTCTCCTTGATCACCTCCATCCCTTTCAGAGCATCCTTTGCGGCATCCACGAGCTCGGGGAGCCCACTCTCGTTCGTGTATGCAACATCAAAGAGCCCGATGATCCGCTTCTGGAGTTCGTGGTGAAGGTACTGGCCGGCCTCGAATTCCTCCTTGGTGGGACTGGGACCCCCGATCAGGACTCCCTTGAAGCGTTCGAAGAAGTCCTTCTCTGCAAGGAATATCGCGCTCGCCCGTTCACCGACCTTTGTGTAGAATTCGTTGATCGCAATTTCCCTGAGGCGGGCGAACCTGACACTCGATTGCCCGCCTTTTCTCTGTTTCCCCGGCACGGTCGAGTTGGCTCCACCCACAGGCTCTATCCGGTTTCCTCTTAAAAATCCCCAGTATGCCTCCCTCCTGTCCAGCACCAGGAGGCCGTACACATTCTTCTCTTCAAGCATCTGCCTGAGCGGCTCGAGCTCGAAGTTCGAACTGCAACGGTACATATAGAGGTTCAAGGGTTCCGGCGGTTCGATGATGGTGCATTCGAGATCGGTGCGATCGCCCTGCAACTGGATCGTCCCGCAGAAGATGGCCATCCCGTGGGAAGGGGGGTTCTTGTAGTACTTGAGCCGGGACAGGATCGAAGAGATGGCGCTCTGGACGTTGGTCCGGGTCTGCTTGCTTTTGATGTTTGCACATTGCCCGAATTCGTCCCGGAGCTGGCCGGTCACGTCGTATATCTGCTTGTCCGGGGGGATATAGAGGGAAATGAGTTCGGTCCCGCTTCCCTGCTTCGCTTCCAGTTTCTCCAGGGTCTTCTTGAACTCATAACGCCTCCTGCCCTCGTCAATCTCTGCGGTCTCGGTCATCACGGTCTCTCGGGGTATCCCGAAGCTTCAATATGAATCAACGCTGTGGGGCATAAATTTGCGCACATTCCCCAAGTATCACCGAATCTGTCTCTTCATTCTGCCCGTGCGTACCGTTGAATGTAAAGAATTTTTTTGGCAGAGGGAATGCAGTATAGAACTCCTCCCCTGCTGAATAGGGAATGATAGGATCTCCGGGTGCATGGAAGAGCCAGGTGCTCCTGCCTCTCATCTTTTCCACAGGGGTCACCGGATCAACGGAAAGAAGGAATTTTCGGGTATCACCGCTGTATGCATCACCAGCCCTTGAAAATCCTGACGTGGAGATTCCGATATACCCGGCAAACCCGGGATCGAGGGCAGCAGCTATGGCAGCATACCTCCCCCCGTTACTCTCCCCAGTCGCGTATACGGGTATCTCTGACTTTCCCTGCAGGTAGATCCGTGCTGACGAGACATCACATACGGAAAGATAATACTGTGGCCATTTCTCGGCAAGGTACTTCTGGAAATCCAGATCAAGGTTCATCGGGTATCCTCCCGTCTCTCCGCCATTACCCCTGACATCTAGGACAAGGTATGCATATCCCTGTGTAGCAAACACCTCTGCCCTCCCCTGGTGTCCTTCCTTCGGTACCCCTGCACCCGGTGAAAGGACAAATCCAGCGACGGGATCGGGGGGGATGGCAGCAAGTGCGAATACATCGCCCTCCTGACTATGGAACACCACATGTTTGAGGGTGTAGTTCTCATTGACAGAGAGAACCGTTTCATCTACGGTGCATCGGGGGCAGTCCAGCTCGAGAATTCCTTCTTGATTCACAGAATATGTCCCTGATTGCGTGCCGGAAGGTCCCATGCAACAGGCAGTGATAATCAGGGCAATAAGGAGAAAGGTAGGGAATAAATGAGCAAGTTTCACCGAGATGCCCCGATGCAGCGACAGATGATGCTTATTGTCTTCGCGTCACAGATACGGCCATCCCCGATCATATCAGGGAGATCTTCTCTCTCGACCCTCACAAGTTCGATGATCTCATCCTCATCTTTCTGGTAGAGACACGAGGGGGTCAGGCCATGAGCCTCGTAAAGGTGGATGATCTCATCTGAAAAACCGGGTGTTGTATAGATGGAACCTCTCGGGATGAATGTCTCTGCCTGGAACCCGGTCTCTTCGATCAGTTCCCTGCGGGCAGCATCGAGAGGCCCTTCTCCTGGATTGAGGGTTCCTGCCGGGGCCTCAAGGATATAATCCCCGATCACGAACCGGTACTGGCGGATGAGGTAGCAGGCCCCGTCGGCACGGAAGGGGAGTATTGCCACGGCATTGCCCGGATGGACGGCAACCTTCTCCACATGGGTTCCGTTCGGGAGATGGTACTCTCTTTTATCCACCCTGAGCCTTCGCCCCATGAAAAGATCGGTCACTTATCCTCCCTGTACGGGATCGGATCCGTGATCCCGTGCGCAGAAAAGGCGGCCATGCGGAAGTGGCATGCCCCGCATTCCCCGCATGCCATTTCCTGATCCTTGTAACATGACCACGTATGTTCATAGGGCACTTTAAGGCGCAGTCCTTCTTTTAAGATATCCTTCTTGGTCATATTGATAAAAGGCGTGAGCAGGCGGATCGAGGTCCCGTCTCTTGTGCCGGTCTCGATCACCTTCTGGAATGCTTCAATGAAGGCCGGCCGGCAGTCGGGATACCCGCTGTAATCCTGGGCCTGGACTCCGATGAAAATTGCACCAGCACCCCTGGCCTCTGCAAAACTGGTCGCGATTGCAAGAAGGTTCGCATTCCTGAAGGGAACGTAGGTATTGGGGATGCCTTCGCGGTTCTCCCGGTAGGAATCAACGGGAAGAGTATGATCGGTCAGGCTGCTGTGGCCGATGATTTTCAGGTGGGAGAGATCTATCTCGAGGAATTCCTCCGCATTGAGAAGCGATGCGACGGTTCTCGCACAGGTATGCTCCTTTCCCTCAGTTCTCTGCCCGTAGTTGAAGTGGAGGCCGAGGATCCGGTAGCCCATATCCGCAGCAAGGTACGCAAGGGTGGTGGAGTCCATCCCGCCTGAAAGAAGACATACTGCGTTCATGTCAGGTCATCCCGAGAATTTTATGGAGCTGGAGCTGGAGCCTTGCAGGGATATCGTGGTCAAGAAGAAAACGTGCGATACCTGATGCATCGGATCCCTCCACCGGGGAGAAAAAAATCTCTCCGGCAACCGGGTATTTCTCGATAACCCCCTCAGCGTATCGACAATCATCAAGGTCGCGCACCACGAACTTCACGGAATCATTGCCCGTGATGGAAGAGAGGAGCGTGAGATCGCTTCGTTCCCCCGAAGAGGGGCATTTCACGTCCATGCAGATGCTGGCATGATCCTGGAACCCGGTAAAGTCCATGGTCCCGTTGGTCTCGATATCTATCATGTATCCATGTCTGGCGAGGGATTCGACGAGCGCAAGAAGCGGTCTGCCCTGGAGGAGAGGTTCTCCCCCGGTGATACACAGGTAGGATCCCCCAAGCGCAGAGACACACGCGGTCACCTCGTCGGGGTCCATCTCCATGCCTCCCGAGAGTGCTTGCGGGGTATCGCACCATGAACAGCGGAGGTTGCATCCTGCGAACCTGATGAATGTACAGGGCCGCCCCTGATTCAGACCTTCACCCTGGATGCTCCGGAATATCTCACTGACCTTCATACACCACTTCGGCGTAACAGGTGGGGGATTCATAGACCCTTATTTGGGTTACCCTGGCATGGAAGCCCATACGGGTGCATTCATCATTGAGCTGGTCTGCGAAGAGGGATGCCAGCAGTTCGCTGGTGGGCTCGCCGGGTGTGGTGATGACCGGGTGGAAGGCCTGAATTGCAGCGACCATGGGGTCTTCACGGTTGAGCAGGATCTGGTGATCGAAGCGTTCAATGATGGTTTTTATCGTATTGTAGTCCATTAGGATGCCGGTCTTCTCGTCCGCCCGCCCCTCCATCCATACTTCCACCTTCCAGCGATGGCCATGCAGACAGGCGCATTTGCCCTGATAATGGAGCAGCCTGTGGCTTGCGTCGAACTGCACCTCCTTGAAGATCCGACAGATCATGAAAGAAGTTTGGCCGGAGCGGGATATAATATTATTAGCAATGGAAGGCAACCAATACAGGCAATCGGGGACCACTCCATAATGTATAAGACGCTACCGCGCGTTTGTATATAACACAAAGGGTGAAAAAGAGTCCACCGCAAACCAACTTCAACTGAGGGTATTTCATGGGTAATGGTAAATTTGCAGCCAGAAAACTGCTCAAGGATGCGAAAAAGTTTCGCTGGAGCGATCCCACGTTCGTGCGAAGCCAGGGAGGGGTCAACCTCAAGTCGGATCCGCTGGAGGGCGCTCCGCAGGCCAGGGGGATCGTGCTCGAGAAGATCGGGGTTGAGGCCAAGCAGCCCAACTCCGCCATCCGCAAGTGCGTTAGAGTACAGCTGATCAAGAACGGCCGCCAGGTCACCGCTTTCGCCGTAGGAGACGGCGCAATCAACTTCATCGATGAACACGATGAGGTCGAGATCGAGGGGATTGGAGGGCGTCTGGGTCGTTCCATGGGCGACATCCCCGGGGTACGGTACGTGGTCACCAAGGTGAACAATGTCTCGCTCCACGAGATGGTTATCGGCCGCAAGGAGAAACCACGCAGGTGATCTGACATGACAGACGCAGAAACCTCATCAAGGCTCCTCTTCAACAAGTGGGATCTCGGAGAAGTACAGGTTACCGACCCGAGCCTTGTCAGGTATATCAGCCTGAATCCCGTGATTGTCCCTCACTCAACTGGAAAATTCACCCGGCAGGAGTTCAATAAAGCCAATATGCTGATTGTGGAACGCCTGATCAACAGGCTGATGAAGTCCGAGATGAACACCGGCAACAAGCAGCTGGCAACCCGGATCGTGCGGGATGCCTTCGAGACGATCCATAAGAAAACCAAGAAAAACCCCGTCCAGGTTCTTGTGGAGGCCATTGCCAATACAGGCCAGAGGGAAGAGACCGTCAGGCTGAAATATGGGGGCATCAATGTTCCCAAGTCGGTGGACACCGCCCCTATCCGCCGGGTGAATACCTCTCTCTTCTTCATCTCCGAGGCAGTCAACAAGGCTGCGCATAAGAGCAAGAAGCCTGTTGCTGCATGCCTGGCTGACGAGCTGATCGCCGCTTCCAAGGGCGACGTGAAGGCGTACTCCGTGAATAAGAAAGAAGAACGCGAAAGAATTGCGAAATCCGCCAGATAAGGAAATCTATTCACTTTTTTGTGGTGTTTTTGATGGCCCGAGGCAAGAAATCAATCGAGAAAGTCACTGAACTGATGAGTGATCCGGTACACATCCGGAATATCGGTATCGTTGCCCATATCGATCACGGCAAGACCACACTCTCTGACAACCTCCTCGCAGGGGCAGGGATCATATCGGAAGAACTGGCCGGGAGGCAGCTCTTCATGGACTCCGATGAGGAGGAGCAGGCCCGTGGCATCACCATCGATGCGAGCAACGTCTCGATGGTGCATGAGTATGAAGGGCAGGAATTCCTTATCAACATGATCGATACTCCCGGGCACGTGGACTTCGGAGGCGACGTGACCCGCGCCATGCGTGCGGTGGATGGTGCGGTGGTGCTGGTCGATGCGGTTGAGGGGACAATGCCCCAGACAGAGACCGTGCTTCGCCAGGCATTGAAAGAGGGGGTCAGACCGGTCCTCTTCATCAACAAGGTCGATCGCCTGATCAACGAGCTCAAGGTCGACGAGATGGAGATGCAGATCCGCCTTGGCAGGGTCATCGACAAGGTCAACAAGCTGATCAAGGGGATGAACGAGAAGGCCTACAACGAAGGCTGGAAACTCGATGCTGCCCAGGGAACGGTTGCATTCGGGTCAGCGCTCTATAACTGGGCGGTCTCGGTGCCGTTCATGAAGAAGAGCGGGGTCTCCTTCAAGGAGGTATACGAGAGCTGCAAGACAGGGGACATGAAGAACCTGGCAAAGCGGAGTCCCCTCTGCGAAGTCGTGCTGGATATGGTGGTCAGGCATCTCCCGAACCCGAAAGACTCCCAGAAGAGGCGTATCAAGGTGATCTGGCACGGCGATGCCACGAAGCATGAGGGGAAGGCCATGCTCGAGTGCGATCCAAGTGGCCCCGTTTCCCTGATGGTCACCGATATTTCTTTCGATCCCCATGCAGGGGAAGTCGCAACAGGGAGGCTCTTTGCAGGGACCATCAGGCGCGGGTCTGAACTCTACGTGATGGGTACCGCAAAGAAGGTGAACCGCCTCCAGCAGGTCGGTATCTTCATGGGGCCAACCCGGGTTGAGGTCGAGGAGATCAAGGCGGGAAACATCGCCGCAGTGACAGGGCTCAAGGATGCAATCGTCGGGTCAACCGTGACCACGCTCCTGGACATGACACCGTTCGAATCGCTGAAACATTACAGCGAACCAGTGATGACTGTTGCGGTGGAGGCCAAGAATATGAAAGACCTCCCGAAGCTTGTCGAAGTGCTTCGCCAGGTCGCAAAAGAGGATCCGACACTGCAGATCACCATCAATGAGGAGACAGGTGAACACCTCATCTCAGGAATGGGAGAACTGCACCTTGAGATCATCACGGGACGTATCAAGAGGGACAAGGGGGTCGAGATCGTCACATCCGAGCCTATTGTTGTGTACCGGGAGACGGTCACGCAGAAGGCCGGACCCGTTGAAGGGAAGTCTCCGAACCGCCACAACCGTTTCTACCTGGAACTGGAAGTGCTGCCTGACAATATCGTGGATCTGATCAAGAATGGGCAGGTATCCATGAACCAGTCCCAACTGGAACGGCGTGATGTTCTTATCGCTGCGGGGATGGACAAGGATGAGGCCAAGAGCGTGAAGGACATCTACGGCCACACCATGTTCGTCGATATGACCAAGGGTATCCAGTACCTGAACGAGACCATGGAGCTCATCCTCGAGGGCCTCCATGAAGCCCTTGATGGCGGACCGCTCGCGGATGAGAAGGTCCAGAACCTCAAACTCAGGCTGGTTGATGTAAAACTGCACGAGGACGCCATCCACAGAGGGCCGGCCCAGGTGATCCCCGCGGTCAGGGCAGCGGTCAAAGCAGGAATGCTGATGGCCGGAGATACCCTGCTTGAACCGGTCCAGAAGATCCAGATCACCGTTCCCACCGACCAGATGGGAAATGCCACATCCCAGATCCAGGGCAGGAGGGGACAGGTGTTCGATATCCAGAGCGAGGGTGACACGGTGACTGTAGTCGGAAAGGCACCTGTTGCCGAACTCTTCGGCTTCGCTGGTGATATCAGGTCTGCCACCGAGGGTCGTGCGATGTGGAGCACTGAGTTTATAGGTTTTGAGCTTGTGCCAGGCAACATGATGAAGGAGGTAGTGACCTCCATCCGCAAGCGGAAGGGGCTCAAGGAGCAGATCCCGACCCCCTCGGACTATCTGGCCTGATATTCATACCATTTTTTAAAACCCGCGGGCGTTTTTTTTAGGTTTAGGGTATTGTCTGGATATATTCTGAGGAATTCAAAATATCAGGTATGCCCTGAAAAGAGCAGGATTACTCATGTGGTTTTCGCTGCCCCGACCCCCTGCTGAATCATGGGTAAAAGGGATGTGAAAAGGTGATTCCGGGTTTCCTGCCCGGCCTTTTTAGGAGAGTGTTGCCCTGATTATCGTGACAGGATCACGCGGGCGATCGTTGTGGTCAGTCCGCACTTTTGCGATCTTTTCCACCACATCCATACCGGATGCCACACGTCCGAAGACAGCATGTTTGCCGTCAAGGTAATTGTTGTTCACAAGGTTTATGAAGAACTGGCTCCCTCCGGTGTTCGGGCCGGCATTGGCCATGGAGAGAGTGCCCTTGTCATTCTTCCTCCCTGGTTTGAACTCGTCGCGGATGGTATAGCCGGGGCCTCCTCTCCCGGTTCCTGTGGGATCCCCCCCCTGGATCATGAAGCCGTTGATGACCCGGTGGAAGATGACTCCATTGTAGAAACCCTTCTGCACGAGAGTTGCAAAATTACCTGCCGTAATGGGAGTATCTTCAAAGAGTTCGATCTCAAGTACACCAAGAGAGGTCTCCATGGTGACATGCGAGCCTGGAAGTGAACCTTTCGCTTCAGTCATGATTCTCTCCCTAATATTCTATGCCTACCCTCATGGTTTTTTTTACAAAAAACCCTTGACCGGTTCACACCATTGGTGCAGGTACCCCAGACTTACTGCCAACCTTCTCGAGCATATTCTCACTTTCCCTTTGATGGATCTCCACCTGCAGCCAGCGCAGGGGCATATCGAAACGATAAAACAATCTGGAATTGAATAGCTGATCCAATGGCCGGAGGAAAGCTGAAGATCGTCATTTTTGGGGCATATAACGCGGGTAAATCCACCTTTATCCAGTCCATTGATCCAAATGCGCGGCATGTGGAGGCTCATACGTCAAACGGTGATACCACCGTTGCCCTTGATTATGGCAGGGCAGAGATCCATGCCCTTGACATCCATCTCTTCGGGACACCCGGGCAGGAAAGATTCGAATTTGTCCGCCAGATCATATCCAGGGGAATGGATGCCGCAGTGCTAATGGTTGACTGCAGCGTCCAGCCTGATGAGTTTACCCTGCATCTCTATGAGACATTCATCATGCAGGGGATCCCTGTTGCCGTCATGCTGAACAAGTGCGACCTTTCCAGCGCGTGTCCGGCTACTGCATGTGCAGCGTTCCGGAATGCAAAGATCTTCGAGATCTGTGCTCACGACCCAGGAAGGACAATGCCCGCACTCACCGCATTCGTGGAATCCCTGGCAACTGACCTCTAATATCCCTGTTGGAAGGAAAGAACGACCATTATCCTGTGAAAAGTGGGGGATTTACGTGAAGGTTTCACACCATTATTTCCACACATTGACAGGATTTATCGAAGCATCGATAAGGAGGTCGAAATCGATTGCCTTGAGCCAGCCGGCCTTCTCAAACATATTCATAAAACAGATGCCGACCCTGGAGGCATCCGGGTGTTTTTCTATTGTTGACTTAACCTGGTCGACTGTGACAGGAACGTTTGGCATTGAAAGGCCCCCCATAACCACCACCATGGCAGGATCCTTGATCGAGGCCGGACCGCCGGCCTGCATGCCGATGTCAGGGACGAGCCTGATCACCTGGGCTTTCGATTCTTCCACGTACGGGACAAATACCTGCTTGAGATCGAGGCCCCGAACCGCAAAGCCTAGGAGTTCGACGAATGGTGTGCAGGTTCCAGGGCATCCGTAATATACCACCTGATCACCCGCACGGAGGCCCTTCTTCTCAATATACTCCTTGAATGGCCGGAGCATCCCCGGAACACCCTGAAACACTTCCTTCTGCTTCATCTGCTTTATACTCCTATGAGAATGAATAACAATCCAGGCACATATGAATGTTTAGGAACGGTGAGTATTCTCTTATGTTTGTTGTTACATTCAATTTGAGATATCTAGTAATGAGGGCACTATGACGGGTAGATCTGGAAGGTCCGGGGTATCGGTGCTGGTGTGTTATGCCAGCAGGTATGGCTCGACACGGGAAATTGCTGAATGCATCTCAGAGGAATTGCGCGCCTTGGGGGTCCATGTGGACTGCATCCCGGCTGGCAGGGATGCCGACCCCGAAGGATACGATGGTGTTGTCATCGGAAGTCCACTCTACATGGGAAAGTGGCTTGTAGACGCCAGGGAACTGGTCTCGAGGGAACGGGTGGCGCTGGGACAGGTACCTGTTGCGGTGTTCTCGGTGGGCTACTCGTTCAGGAACCGCTCGGAGCAGGCTCTCCGGAGCGGGGATGCAGCGCTGTCTGATGTGAGGCTCTTTATTAATCCCCGGGAATCTGCCTTCTTTCCCGGGAAAGTCAGTCCCAGTGTGGTAAGCCTCTCCGATCAGGCCATCCTTACCCTTGCTGGAGTTGCAGAGGGGGACTTTCGTGATATGGAGATGGTCAGGTCATGGGCCCGAACCCTCCCCATGATACTCGGGCTTGAAGAAGTATAGCGAGAAGTGGATTCCCGTGCCCGGCATGAAGGTATTGGAATCCCTTTTTTCGGATGGTGATACCATCGTGATTTCCAAGCACTCTGTTCAACCGCATACCGGTCATCGGGAGTGAATCTGAAAAAGGATTTGCCATATTCACATTCATGCATGTGTCACGAATTGTGAATCCTGGATATTTTTTAAAAAAGATATAAGGTATTCACTCTTCAGGTCACTTTTACCACCAGGTCGAAGGTTTCAGTCTCTTCAATGAATGTGATGTTCACAGGGATTCCCCACATCTGGATCGTGGCGACATCTCCGGCTTCCATGTACTCAAACGCAACCCTCATGCCGTTTTGCCTGTATTGCGCATCAAGGTCCAGCGGCAGGTATTTTTTCCCGTCATCGCCCACGATACCATAGAATCCGCCTTCAAGGTCCTGGTAGGCTATCGTACCAGCCTTGACCCAGGGCCTCCGGTACTCGGCGTGAACAGCCTGATCACCCTTTCCCGATGCATGAAACACCCATTCATGCGAACCTCCCGCACCCATCAGCTGGGTCCCGGGTGGAATGAAATCATCGCTGATGAGTGTAAGGCCTGTAGAATGTGAGAGGTTCCATGAGTAGCCCGTGGTTGGATTTTCCGGGAGGACCAGGGAAATTTCAGAACCCTGGCTGACGGTTACATTCTTTCCGTTATCCTCCTCGCTTAAGGTGAGGGTTTGCGTGCCCGGCGTCGTTGGGGATGGTGATGGCGATCCTGTTCCAGTCCCCGGTGTCTGGGTGCACCCGGCCATGAAGATCGCAAGGATGCATGCGACTGCAACGCCCAGGAGAAGTGCAGGGTAGTGTGACATGGTGATGTGATCACCTCGTATACGAGACCAGTATGAACCGTCTGCGATAAACTCTTTCCGATGACTGCGAAGATGGCTGCAGTCATGATCTTTTGACCTTCCATTGTCCCGCTATGCAGGTGGAACTGGATTAATAAAGTTACCAGAAATGAGTGTTATAATCCCGGGGTTAATAGAAAACGCAAAGAAAAAGAGTTATTTTGGTCCCAGATAGGGGTTCCGAAGGCCCTTGTTCACGCCGAACTTGGCCCTCTCCTCGACGGTCTTCTGGTTCTTGGAGATCTTCTCCGTGGCCAGTTTCGTCACAAGCTCGAGACCTGGCTTCACCTGTTCGATTGGCTTTGTCTCGAAGCACCCTGCAGCGATTGCCTTGGACCAGATGTCGTCGCCGTTCTTCGTCCTGACAAAGACCGTGCTCCAGCCATCGGGGCTCCCCACCGAACCGGTCGAGACATCTGCGAGGTTTGCAACGTAGTCAAGGCAGACATGGCAGCCGGGTTGTTCGTACTTGTGGGTCACCTTGAGTGGGAGCTGGACGACCTGTCCGCGCTGCCCGTAGACCCAGAACTTACCCTTGCCGATCTCCATCTTCTTGACGGCATCCAGTTTCATAGCCGCATGGTCCTCCACCAGTTGCTTGACGCTCTGGTACGAGAAGTTCTCCATGCAGAAGATGCCTATGGCGAGCTTGATCTTGTCCGGGACATCCCTGAGGCCAACAGGATAAAGCTGGCCCTTCCTGACCGCCTGCATCTGGCATGGTGTTCCCACGATACCGATCTTGTCAAGACCATAGCTGCGTGTGGCCTCCTTGATCCAGGATACCTGGGGGCTGATGTTATACTTCGTACCGCTTGCTGTCATCAACTCCTCGACGGTAGTCGCAATGAACGGGCGGGGCCTCCAGGGCTCATCGCCAGGTCCTGCAACAATCGCGCCATCGATGATGCCCTCTTCGAGGGCAAACTTGAAGAGCTGGGTGACGATGCCGCCATCCTGGGCCTTCCTGAGAATGGCCTTGTCACTGCTGCGTGCCGATACACAGAGTTTGTATTTTCCGAGTTCTCCTGCCATCTGTCTCACCTCATTTAAGTGCCGCATCAATGGCATCCATAATGCCCTCAAATTCGGGGATCACGTCAAAGTTGAAGAAGGCTCTGGGGCACTGCGCATAACACGCACCGCACTTGATGCACATCTCCCGGTTGACATTGGGTTTCCCGTATTCATGGGTGATGGCCCTGACCGGACAGGCTGCAGCACAGGAGCCGCATCCCATACAGAGGCCCTGGTTCACGACGTCATACATGAGGTCGCATCCGCATGCCTCTGTACCGCGGTCCGCCAGCTGCATCAGCGGGGTCAGGTACTTCTTTGCCAGTTCCTGCTGGTCCTTGTTGCCCTTGAGAAGCAGGTATGCCATCACGCATACGTTCCTGATCAGCTGCGGGCAGGGGGCACACCCAGGGATATAGACATCCACCTTGATGAGGTCCCCTACCGGAAGATAGGATTCGTGCTGGGGCTGGTTCTGCTGGCCACCACGGGTGAACCGGGTGATATTGCCATAACAGGCGCAGCCGCCGACGGCCACAACTATTGCTGCCTTCTCACGGGTCTCTTTGATCTCCTGTACTGAAATCTTGTCCTGAATACAGACTGAACCTTCGACGAGCGCCACATCCATCTTGGGGATGTGCCGGACATCGGCGAGGGTCAGGCCGTAGACAAGGTCGGCGTATTTGTCAAGTATGGTTAACAATCCGCCGTAGTTGTCTGCTAAGGATACCAGGCAGCCCGTGCAACCACTCATGTGCACGTGGCCAACTGTAATCTTGTCTGCCACAGGCTTTTCCTCCTTTTTCGTTGTAACAGCCTTTTTCTCCACATCAGCTCTCGCCGCAGGCTTCGCTGCCGGCGTGGGGCTGGTGTTGTCCTTTCCGATAATCTTCGAGATTAGTCCCATAATCCACTCCGACAAGGGCAAGCACTTCCTGCACAGCCCTTGGTATCGCATTCTGAACCTCTTCAGTGAGCCCCATCTCGAATTCGGGGGCACTCACCCTCTTCGGCTGGCATCCGATGACAGTGATCTCCATCATGTCTTTCAACCGGTGGAGCGGCTCGGTGAGGTCCCAGGAATGGGCATCCCGGTAACTTCCCGGCGGCAGGTCTTCAACCGTAAGCCGGACCAGGTCACCCGGTTTTCCTCCGAAGTCCACGGTGTCAATTATGACAAGTTTCCGTGTGACGTGCGGATCAAGCAGTGTAAAGATGAAATGCGGGCCTCCAAGACCTGCATCCACGGCTTTGATGTTATCGGGGAGATCGAGGCGCAGAAGCTCCTCAACCACGGCCGGTCCGAACCCATCATCCGCGAACAACGGGTTGCCGCACCCTGCTATCACGATCTCTGGATACAGCATGCGAGCATTCTCACTGGATGAGTTTCTGGGCGACTATCTTCTTGTCATCATCAATGACGATCATATGGGTGGCACATGACACGCAAGGATCGTATCCTCTGACAACGACTTCCGCCAGCTGCCAGGGAGCCCCTGTCAGGGCGCGGCTGCAGGTCGGGAAGTTCCAGGTTGTGGGAACAAGCATCTCGTAATAGAGCACTCTTCCATCCTTGACCTTTGCCAGGTGGACGTCGCATCCGCGGGGGGCTTCGTTTGCGGCCCATCCGAGAGATCCGTCACCCTGGGGGATGTGGTCAGCGAGAACTTTCCCGTTCGGGTTGTATTCATCCAGAGCGTTGATGATGGTGTACAGGCAGTCAGGGAATTCCATCTGGCGTGCAATCTGCTGCCCGATGGTGCCTTTCTCGTCATAATTCTTGAACTGGACTAGCCTGGCACGGGGACCGACCTCAACCGGTGAACCGTCATAGAGCGGTACACCTGTGCAGGCCTCCATCTGGGGATTGACCTTCGTTCCCACGGGGGAGGTTCCGCCAACAGGGTAGCTCGGGTCTGCAAGGCTTACTTCGCCCTCACCCATGTACCAGTCCCAGGGGCGAACATCGGTCCAGCGATCAGGGTTCCACCCGGGGCAATCGTCCAGGTTGGAGCTGCCATACATCGGGTCTGCAGCCATGTATCCCTGGTTGTGATACCCGAGATTCTTCGGTATGGGAATCTGCTTTCCGCCAACCTCTGCCCAGTCACGCTTCTGGTAATTGCGAAGGATCGCAATCATGAAGTCCATGTGTTCAAGGGCAAGGACGAGACCCTCCTTGGCAAGGTCATACATCTTGTTCTTTGCCTGAACTGTGCAGGCTTTGTACATACCCCCGACACGTGGGTTGCTTGGGTGTATTGCCTCTCCACCTGCGATTTCGCCAATGGTCTGGCCGACCTCGCGGAGTCTCTGGATCCTCTTTGCCACTGACCTGACCGGCTCCTGGGGGGAGAACGGGTTGATCTTGGTGTCTGTTCCGGGGAGATACATGTCCGGAAGGGTCAGGATGTTGTGGAGTGCGTGGCTGTGAAGCCTGTTTGCACACTGAAGGATAATCCTGAGCAGTTTTGCATCACGGGGGATCTCGCAGCGGATGGAGCCTTCCATCGATTCGATGCCGGCAAGAGTGTGGGCTATCGGACATATGCCGCAGACGCGTGATGCGATCTTCGGGACCTGGTCCATCGTCTTCCCGAGAGCCAGCTTCTCCACCCCTCGTACAGGGGTGATGGAGAGCCAGTCACCACGCTCGACGATGCCAGCGTCGTCCACCTTCAGAACGAGCTTTGAGTGTCCCTCATGCCTCGTAGTTGGGGAGATCTCTACAATTTTCGACAATATTATCGCCTCATGGTATTCTGATTGTTCTCTTTGCGATACCGGTAAAATTCCACACGCATCTCTCATGTTGAGAGACGTTTGACCGTACAGAGTACGTTCAGGAAAAGTGTTGCCAACTCCCTATATTTATCTGCTGTGCACTTGTGCACGGCATTAGAAAAAAAATAAAAACATTAAATTTTTTAAAACAGAGTTCACATTAGCATTTTTTTACATGATAAACAAGGAAAACACAGAAAATTTGTGGAAATCCATTGAATATCGGGGGATAATTCAGCGTTTTTTTGATCGGCGTGTGTTGAAATCCATGCGCGAATCAGTATGAAAATAATGTCAAAAGGTGATATAGCATCAGGGTATGGAACAAGGGTGGAATTCGATGGTAATCGCATCTCAACCCTGATGATGCAATCACAGTATGAAAGTGCCGGGGGCGGAGCAAAAGAAGTGGATTATCCGGAGTGATCCCCGTTCAATTCCTCGTAGAGTTCGGCCATGGTGGCCTGCCGTTCTGCATAGGCATCATGCTGGTGAATGCTCTCCTCGTTTGTCTGCATTATAGTGATGAGTGAATCACCCGGGAGCTCCCTGAATTCAGCGATCACTTTTTTCGCGATCTCCCTCACACAGTCCTCGACGAACCGGGGATTCTTATGGGCATTCAGTACAACGTAACTCTCATCTCCCCTTTTAAGGAGTTCAAAGATGGATGCACTCATGGATTCCTTGAGAATCTTGATGATCTTCTCAAGTTTCACATGCTGGTCATCATCGATCTCGATTGACAAAAATCCCCGCCCACGCTGGTTATGTGTCGCCATGGGAACTTCTGCCAAAAAACCTTTAATCTTATCATCCGGGACTTCCAGGTTCTGGAGAACGGTAATCGCCCTCTCCTTCATGATATCCTGAGCACAGGGGCAGGCGGTCATCCCGGTGACCTCTGCACCTATACTTTTCCTCACAATAGGATTCCGGAAGGTTCGTTTGGCAACCGCA
The DNA here is from genome assembly GCA_018262855.1 of Methanolinea sp. Lineage (GTDB taxonomy): Archaea > Halobacteriota > Methanomicrobia > Methanomicrobiales > Methanospirillaceae > Methanolinea_A. Next base: position 99,237 of record JADFDO010000005.1, read on the forward strand.
CGGGCATGGACCTTGACCACCTCGTGACAGCTCGTATGGGACACAGGGGTTTCCCGTTTCACCATATACTGGCTGTTCATCAGCACCTCGGTGCGATCAGCATATTCGTGCCGATCGAGGAGTTTTCGTGCAACCACGCTGCAGAGATTTTCAATCTCCTTCACATCGCCGTCGATAGCCTGCTGGAGAACCTCGTCAATCACTTCGAAATTTCGGGAGAGGTTGGCCCCTTTTAGGCTTCCAGGGAGATCGACAAAGACATCGAAATTGGAGATGAAGATAACTGACCTCTTGTCGGGCCTTGTGACCTCTACCAGTTTCTTGACATTCTTCACACCCACCCTCGTGAGGTTGATCCGGATGTCGGGAATGGTCGACTGGACGTCTGGCAAATCACGCCCGGATTTTTGTTTTACAGCACTGGGAATAGCGCATCGCTCCCAAGAATAATGTGGAACGTATTTTTTCCATATAATATTTAAGTGCTCTGTTGCTGATATGTGATGGATCACCCTATGATGGAAAAATATTATGATACCGATGCGGATCTCGGCGTCCTGAAGGGAAAGAGGATCGCCGTGATCGGGTACGGGTCGCAGGGAAGGGGGCAGTCCCTCAACTTACGCGACAGCGGCCTTGACGTGGTTATCGGGCTCCGGCCCGGGCGCTCCTGGCAGGCAGCATCTGCAGACGGATTCAAGGTCTATCCGGTCTCGGAGGCAGTGAAGATGGCCAGTATAGTCCAGGTTTTGGTCCCCGACGAGAATCAGGGAGCTATTTACCAGGCAGACATCCGGCCCCATCTCTCCGAGAATAAATGCCTCATGTTCTCCCATGGTTTCAACATTCACTTTGGCCAGATCGTCCCTCCGCCTGACGTGGATGTCATCATGGTGGCACCCAAGGGTCCCGGTGCTATGGTCAGGAGAACTTACGAGGAAGGGAAGGGAGTGCCTGCACTCATTGCGATACACCAGAATCACACGGGCCAGGCACAAAAGATTGCGCTTGCATATGCCAAAGGAATTGGTGCGACAAGGGCAGTCGTGCTCGAGACAACATTCCGGGAAGAGACAGAGACAGATCTCTTTGGCGAACAGGCGGTGCTGTGCGGGGGGATCACTTCGCTCATAAGAGCAGGTTTTGAGACTCTCGTGGATGCAGGATATGCACCTGAGATGGCATATCTCGAAGTGCTCCACGAGACCAAGCTGATTGTTGACTTCATCTACGAGGGGGGTTTCACCAAGATGAGGAGTTCCATCAGCAATACCGCCCAGTATGGGGATCTTACAAGGGGGCCCAGGGTTATCGGCACTGAATCCTACCTGGCCATGCAGGAGATATTGAAAGAGATCCAGAGCGGTGAATTTGCAAAGGAGTGGATGCTCGAGAATATGGTGAACCGGCCTGTCTTCAACGCCCTCACCCGGGCCGACGAGGAACATCTGATTGAGCAGGTTGGAAAAGAAGTCCGGGCAATGATGCCCCAGTTCAGGAAATAATCCCTTTTTTCAAATACACTCCTGTCCTCAGAAGGGAATCCAAAGACCCGATTTCTGTGAACCCTTCGATGCAGCATGGCAGCACCGGGTAGGGGTATTCTCCACAAGGTGGCATTTTTACCCTCAGGCGCCCTATAGAGGTATGATGGATGAACCGTACGAAACACTCCTGAAGAAGGCTTACGCTCACGTGACCGAACCGAGCGAATCAGTTGAACGGTTCACGGTCCCTGAAGCCAGGTCATATATCGAAGGAAAGACCACGGTGCTGGAGAATTTTTCCGAGATTGCCGATACCATCCGCCGCGACAAGGATCATCTGATGAAATTTCTCCTTGGCGAGCTTGGAACAGCCGGGAAGATTGATGGCTCCAGAGCAATATTCAATGGAAAATTCGAGTCATCCCTGATTGTCTCCCTGATCAAGGGGTATGTCGATGATTATGTCATCTGCTCTGAGTGCGGGAAGCCCGACACCCGCCTTGTGAAGGATGACCGGGTGCTCCTCCTCCGCTGCGATGCCTGCGGAGGTCACCGGCCTGTCAGAAAAAGGAAAGCACGGACTGAACCGGTCAGCAACGAGATTTCGGAGGGAGCTGTTCTTGAGGTGGAGGTTCAGTCTGTGAGCAGGAGAGGTGACGGAGTGGTCCGGATGGGGAGGTATATCCTCTACATTCCAGGTGGAAAGCCAGGGCAGAAGGTCAAGATCAGGATAACAAGGGTATCAGGCTCAATCGTATTCACGGAACGTGTTTTGAGCTGAAGAGGATATCAGGGTATTGAACATCCCTCTATTTTTTTGCTGTTGGGATATCAGGGAAAGTAATTTTTGGGAGAAGGAATACAACGCAGGAAACTTCTCTGAATAATCCTGAAAAATTATTTTGAAGCAATGCTTTCAAGGAGTTCATCGCAGGATTGCGAGATTCTCCTGCAGGCATCCGCGATGATCTCAAGCGGGGCTCTCTTTCCATTAGTCGTGACGAGGAGCTCCGGATCTGAAAACTGGAACTTGATGAGGTACTTGGCAACATCCACGTCGGGATCGCTCAATATCTCCTCAGTGAGGGCGTTCATGAAGGTATGGCCTTCTCCCTGTATGAGGAGCTTCACTTTGTCCTTCTGCAGCTCGAGGATCTTTATATTCATCCACCCATAAATGGGAGACGGAATCCTATATAGGTATGCCCGAATCCCTGACCGGCAGGGAGGATTGCCAGCACCTTCCCGGTCAGAATATGAAGGTTTCACCGTCAATTCCAAGGTGGGGAAGATCCCATGGCATGGTGTGACTCATGTGGACGCACCGGAAATCTCCTGCGCCGAGCAATCCTGCGAGATCGCAGGCCTCCTGGTAGTTCATGTGCTTAGGGACATGGAGCCTTGGTGGAAGGAGCGCATCCACGAGGAGAAGATCCACACCTCTGAATGCCTGTGCTGTCTTTTTGGGAAGACTGGCGATCGCGTCTGAAGTGTAGCCAACACGTACACCCTCCCATTCCATCAGAATCCCGCAGGTGAAGACAGGGGGGTGGATGACGGGAAGGAAGGTGATTGTTATTCCGTTGAGGTCAAAAGGGGTATGTTCCCGTACGGTGTGTCTCCCAAAATCGAGGAACCTGAAGACATCCCCGCAGTACTTCATAACCTCTTCAGGTGCGTACGCATCCGGTATCTTCTGAACCCGGTAGAATTCGCCAAAGCCCATGAAATGATCATAATGGCCGTGGGTCCAGAGGACGGCATCGATATGGGGGGATCCCGTATTAAGGAGTTGCTGGCGGAGGTCGGGACCCGTGTCGACGAGAATGTGCTGCCCGTCTGTCTCGATCAAAAGGGAGGTCCGGAGCCTCTGGAGGCCATTCTCCTTCGAATGAATACACTGATCGCAGGAACACCCGATCCTGGGAGTACCGATGGCATCACCTGTACCGAGCAGGATGAGTTTCATCCTATGACAACCAGTTCTGGGCGCGAATTGTATTCCGGTTCTGCACTACCGCGATGCCGCGTTCAATGTCTGCCGGAGAGATGGTATCGCGCGTATCCATGAGCGAAGAAAGGAGCGCTTCCTTGATCATGATCCTGAGGTCAGCGCCGGAGAAGCCTTCTGTCAGGTCTGCAAGACCGGGAAGATCGCAGCTGTGTTTCATGCCCGAAGACACCTTCTCGAGGATAGCCAGGCGCATGAGCCGGTCCGGGAGTCCAAACTCCACCACCTCGTCAAACCGTCTCCATGCGGCGTCATCAAGGAGCTGTGGGTGATTGGTCGCCCCGATAAGGAGCACCCCATGACGGATGAGGCTCACCTGGTCGATGTTCTTGAGGAGTGCATTCACAGCCCGTTTCATTGCACCGTGGTCATCGGTGACACGGCTCTTTGCAACGAAATCAAATTCATCGATAAAGAGGATGCAGGGTGCCAGTCTCTTCGCGAGATCGAAGATACGGTCGATGTTCTTTGAGGTCTCCCCGAGGTACTGCGAAGTGATCATCGAGAGCCTCACTTCAAGGAGCGGCAGATGGAGTTTCCGGGAGAGTGCGAGAGCAAGCGAAGTCTTCCCGGTTCCCGGTGGACCGACAAAGAGGAGTTTTCCCACTTCGTGGATCCGGTGACGCCTGAGAGTATCACGGTGCTGCCTGGCGACCTGGACTTTCCTGATGAAGTCAAGTTGTCCCTGCGTGCATACCATATCCTCAAAATCCTGATCAATCTCTTCCGGGGCACTCAGAATGATCAGGTCCATCGCATTCTTGAGTTTCTCATCTTCAGAGAGGATTTTTACAACCCTGCTCTGCAGAAATATCCTCGTGTCTTCTACTGGGGGATTGTCGTTTCGCACCTTCTCATAGGATATGTCAGTGGACTCGAAATGTTCGAAAAAAAATGCAAGCGTTGGATTCTTCGATATAAAGGCAATCCCTCCCCTCTTCAGGAACCACCGTGCAGCAGGCTCAAGGGTCGTGAGCTTGATGCGCTGCCCGAACTCCTCGCAGGTAACGACAGGGGTCTCTGTGAGTTTTTTACATGCATCCTCGATGCCAAGGGTCCTCCTGATCATTCCCTCGCTCACATGCAGGGGGCGCTTTATCTCTGCAGCCCCATTGACAGTAAACAGGCTCCTGCATTCGGGGGTAAGGTCATTGACATCCAGGTTATGATGGGTATTGAAGAGTTCTGCAGTGAGGAGGATCTCCATAAGTTTTAGGGTCTCATCATCGGCAGCCATTTCTGTAACTTTTAATATTTTCCCTGGAATTGTTTAAGGGTATCTCATGCGGTGGTGACGATGCACCCATCGGATGTCACGATCAGCGTGTGTTCTGCCTGGGAGACGAGGGAACCAGGGACATCGGAGAGGACGGGGTATCCCCTCACTACCTGTGCCCTGATGAGGGCAGCGAGTGCCAGGTCTATCTTATTCCCGGACAGCCATCTTTTTGAGAATGGCATCCCCTTGCGCGGCCGTATCTCCTCGAGGATATGTCTTGCAGACGGGAGTCTTACAGGATGGATGGCAAGTTGCTGGTAAATTTCGGTCCTGTGTTTCTCGGTCACCCTGCCACACCCCGTGCTGGCGAACGGCTCGATGGCGAAGACCATTCCCTCTTCAAGAACCGCGCCACCCTGGACCCTCACGTTCGGAATATTTGGCGGTGTATGGATCATGTACCTGTCCAGGCCATGACCTGTGAGATTCGCAACAGGCTTAAAACCCCTCGCCTCTATCTCATGATGGATGGCGGTCCCAAGTTCTCCTATACTTACACCCGGCCGCACCATAGATATGGCCTGATCAAGGCCACGACGTGATGCTTCAACGAGGAGGTGATGATCTCCGAGGTCAATCGTTGTTGCGGTATCTGCGATATAGCCGTCCAGGTGAACTCCGAGGTCAAGCTTGACAAGGTCTCCCCGTGAAAAAACTCTGTCATCCTTTGCCGAGGCGGTGTCGTGCGCAGCGTCTTCATTGATCGATACATTGAGGGGAAATGCAAGACCTGCACCATCCGCCTTTACCATCTCCTCGATTCTCTCCACGGCTCCAAGGTAGGATGCCCCTGCCCGTATCTCCCCTGCGCCTTTCGTGAGTATGCGTGATGCGATCCTGCCTGCTTCAAGGTATCTTTCCATTCCTTCATCATCCATTTCAGCACCTCACAGTACGAGGGAAACCGGGAACCTCGTCAGCGATTCAAATCCATCCGTCCGGAGAACGCCGGTATTCTCAATCCTGATCCCCCCTACGCCCGGATAGTAGAGGCCAGGTTCAATTGTAACGACATTTCCCTTGCGGAGCTCCTCACCGCCAGGTCCGAGGCTCGGGGCCTCGTGGACCTCGAGGCCAACGCCGTGCCCGAGGTTATGCACGAAACCTTCACGTCCGCTCTCAAATCCCCTCTCCACAAAGAGATCCACCACAGCCTGGTGCAGCTCAGCGCCTGTCAACCCAGGACGTATCTTTTCTGATGCCATGGTATGCGCGTCCTTCACAGCCTGGAACATCTCTTTGATCTGCATTGTCGGCTCTCCTCTGCAGACAGTACGTGTCATGTCGCTGTAATAGCCGGTCTGCTCGTTACGGGGAAAGATATCGATGACAATTGGTTCGTCCGCCGAAAGGTGCCCTTCACCTGTGAGGTGGGGGAGCGCGGTCTCTTCCCCGCAGGACACGATCGTCTCGGTCGGGATGCAGCCGTTCCTGAGGAGAACCTGGTGCATTGCTCCCCTGACCATTCCTGATGTGAGGGGAACAGCACCCTGGTACAGGTGTCCTCTCTTCACCCTTGCCTTCCGGAGCATTGCAATTCCCTTTTCCATGGCCCTGTCGGTGGCTGCCTGAACCATCTGGATGTGCCCGATCTCACGGGGACTTTTCACCGCTCTCATCTCGACGAGTGCCGTCCTGTCCACCTCGAGTTCGCGCATGGCACCCAGTTCCTTTGCCAGGGCATACGGAAACTGGGGCGGGACAAGCAGCCTGCCGTTCACCAGGCCTCCAATCATCCGGGCGAGCGCCCTCCACCTGTCATTCTCCTCTTTCAGGATCTCGAGCAGCCCGGCCTGGGCCCTTGACATCACTGCTGCAGCAGACTCACGCTCTGCCCTTTGGCATTCCATCTGAGAAACGATTATCAAACCCTTCTCACCCGGCCGACGGATATATACCACCGGATCGGTGGTGGAAAATTGTGTGAGATAGCGCAGGTCGGCATCCTGCGAGGTCCCCATTGCCACGTATGCCTCTGATCCGCTCTTCAGGATCGCCGAATCAAGCGCATCCATATCTCCTGATTATTAGCATCGCTACCACAAGTACTTTTATCATGGAGCTGACATTTCTGTAATGGATGAGGCCACAAAAGAGGAATTGAAATGGAAATTTTATCGCCTTGCGATTGTCCTCAATGCGATCGTGCTTCTGGTTGCCCTTGGTGTTGTTGCACTTCTGAAGCTGCAGGGGAATTACGCGATCCCCGCAGCCCTGATCCTTTTTGCGGCAGCTCTGGGACTCGGGCTCTATTTCCGAAAGCATTACAAGGCAACCAGAAGATGGCTCGATGAACAGGCCTAGAAAAACCTGGATGGAGGAGTGACCGGTGATTGAGAAGGTGAAAGGGGAGATAGAGCTGATGCAGCGGCATATCCAGGTGTTACGCACCGTCGTCAGCCACCAGCCGATCGGCATCATGAAACTCTCGGAGCTGATGGACCTTCCGTTCCACAGGATCCGTTATTCGCTCCGGATACTGGAACAGATGGGATATATCCGGGCGTCTCCATCCGGAGCAGTGGCCACCCCCCAGAGCATGAAGCTCCTCAGGGGGCTTGACCAGGAGCTCACAGAGATGATCAATCTCCTCGAGAGCATGAAGCACCACGATACCTGATTCGGCAAGGTCTATCTCCTCAAATGATCATTGGTGAACCCGCTACCTTTAACACGGTCAACATCAAAATATGTTAGCACATCGGCAGTGCCGCCATAACTCAGTTGGTAGAGTGGCTGGCTGTTAACCAGCATGTCACAGGTTCGAGTCCTGTTGGCGGCGTTTTTTCTTTCACGGGCCCGTAGCTTAGTCCGGTCAGAGCGCCCGGCTCATAACCGGGCGGTCATGCGTTCAAATCGCATCGGGCCCACTTTGGAATCACCTGGAGTGAATTTTCCGATCCATTCATCCCCTGTTCAAAAGATATGTATGGAGCCCGGGTACATATCCGGGTATGAATTGCCCTGTCTGCGGAGGCGGGTGTGTCCAGGATGCTCCGGTAATACTGGATTCGCTGGAATCTGTTTTTTCACGGTGCGATAAATGCAGATTCAGGATCCTTGACAAGAGTAAGCCTCTCAAGGGCAGGTTTTATGCAACTCCCTGCAGCTGCAACAAACGCTTCATTGATGAGGTATTCGCCCATCTCTATGTGATCCTCCTCGAAGAAGGGGTGCTTTCAGGTGACGAGCCACTCAGGGTGGTCGGATCCCCGCTCATCCACCCGGGCTTCTTCATGACAGCCCCGCCTTTTCTGCCACCCGATTCACTCGTTCTCCTTTCGCCCATCGTCACAAGAGAGGCTGGCGGGAGGATTGTGAAAGAAGTTCCTGAGGTGAAAGGCGTTGTGAAATGCGGGGATTACGTTCCCGGTCTGACTGATCTCTTCCTCACATCTTCTCCCAGGACGTATGAGCTCCTTGCGGGGTGTGATGTCAGGGCAGGTGTATTCACCACGGCAGCCGGACCTATCGTGACGTATAAGCAGCAATCAGTGATGCATATTGAGTTTCCCCGCTTGAAGAATCCCAAGATCCAATCGGTGGAGCGACACCTGGATACACACACTCCAGGTATCTGCGTCGATATCTGTGCGGGTGTTGGAACCCTCGGACTGTGCGCCGCTAGGCATGGAATCCGGGAGATCATCCTCAATGATGCGTGGTATGCCGCTGCATTCTGGTCGGCGGTGAATCTCCATGTGAATCGCATGTTCTTCAGGGTGGAGGATGTTGCGATCCGCACAACGTATGATGCTTTAAAGGAGCGGCCGGTAGGAAAAGATCCGGTCAGGATCGCAGAATCGTCCGGCGAACAAATGATTACAGTGTACCATGGGGACTGCAGAGAGTTGTGGAAGGTGCTGCCGCAGAAACCGCTCTGTGCTGTGTTCGACCTCTTTGAGAAATCCGATAAGGAGGCTATTGAAAGATTCTTACACGAATGGCAGAGTCGTGTACCCGGCGAGGTATTTATCCCCTAGGGTTTCCAAATGGTATGGGGACTAGCCCGGGTGGCCCGGCGTCACCTGTAACCCGAAACCGTCGGCATGCGGGGGGCGAAGTTCGGAGAAGGCGGTAACGGGTTGTCTTCAAACGGTACAGGCCGACGTTGAAACCTCGTCCCATGAGGTCGGTGGACAGGGATCAAGACCCCGGAAGGGGTGGCGACCTGTTGTTGCGGGGACCGGTCCAGGCCCGGAAGGGAGCAGACTTACCGTAAACATTCGGCGCCCATGGGGTCGCGGGGTGGAGAAGGAATGTGCCCGGAGGAGGCAGTCACGAGCCGTCGACCGAGAACGTGTCCCCATTTTCAGGCTGACCGTCCATGTCAAAAGTCTCAATTATCGGCGCCACCGGAAACGTTGGCACATTTTCTGCGCATACGCTGGCCGGGATTCCATATGTCCATGAGATACTTCTTCATGGCAGGGCCGGTCGCGAAGGCCTGCTCTGCGGGATTACCCAGGATCTGATCGATTCTCTCGCAGCCTCCGGACAGGCAGTGGATATCTCCTGGTCAACCGACCTTGAAGATACATGTGATTCCGATGTGATCGTGTGTACTTCAGGGATTCCCCGGGTCCCGGGACAGGACCGTCTCGACCTGGCACTTCAAAACGCCCGTATCGTGGCGAACTTCGCCAAAGTGATCGGTACGTGTGCCCCGGACGCCATGATACTGATGGTCACAAATCCGGTTGATGTAATGACATCTGTGGCACTGAAATATTCAGGAATGCCCCCGAACCAGGTTTTCGGGCTCGGCACTCACCTCGATTCGATGCGTCTCAAATCACTCATCGCAAAGCATTTCAAGGTACATGTAAGCGAGGTGCACACCCGCATCATCGGTGAGCATGGCGAGTCGATGGTGCCTTTATGGTCTGCTACCACTATTGGTGGAATCCAGATCGCGAACCTGCCTGCATTCTCCCGGCTTCCTGTGGACGAAATCATCTCGAGCGTCAAGTCGAGCGGTGAGCAGATAATCCGGAATAAAGGTTCAACCGTCTATGGGCCGGGCGAGGCGATTTCAACTCTCGTCAGGACCGTGCTCGGGAATGAGAACCGCATCCTTACGGTCTCAGCATATATCCAGAGTGAAGTGCATGGTATAGGTGATGTCTGCATCGGTGTTCCTGCAAGGATCAACCGCAGCGGCGTATTCCCTGTTCCTATAAAAATATCAGAGGACGAAATCACACAATTCCAGGGATCGGTCGAGAAGATCCGCACGATCACCAGTGAGATTCTGAAAAAAATGGAGAGTTAAGGGATATCTATCCCGGTTTACCCTCGCAGGACCATTCGTGGTACGTTTCAGGTAAGGGTAAGTTCAACGATCTCTGCCCGCTCCACACCGGCGATCTTCTGGATGTCAGCTTCCACTGCATCGCTCTCACCGCCGGCATCGTTCACGAGCGCTGCAACCTTGAGGGCTTTCAAGCCGAAACCGATGGGTTCTTCACGGATATCCTTTACAGACGGGACTTTCTTCTGTATCTCCGCTTTCAGTGAATTGAGATCCACTTCAGGGGACTCAGGCATGACCTTGAGTATGATCGCAACCGTGCCCATGTGGTTCACGGCCCCCCAAACCCGCACTTGGGGCAGGTGTATGGTATGCTCTGCTCCCGGCACCTGTAGCATCTCCTGATCTGGTACTCGCATTTCGGACAACTGAACTCAGTCGCGCCTTCTTCGGCAAGGGGTGAATTGCATGATGTGCATTTTCTGATCGCCATGGAACCCTCCTGAAAGAATGTTCTCACTATATCTCTTCTGAAATACTTAAAAGCCGATGGTCGTACCTGTGGTTGGTTTTCCTGTCAGAACAGCGAGTATCCGATCGGGATACCTCCCGGATACGATACGGGTCGGAATTGCATGATCGAGGACAAAAGGAATGAAGCAGGGATCGACATCTCCGGTGTGAAGAGGGGTCAGGATGCTGTGATGGAATGTGCCCCCGGAATGAATGCCATCAACTGATTTGAGGAGGACAAGGGGAATCTTAAGGAAATGGGCACACCATGCTGCAATCGTATCCGAGGTTACCTCCCACCGGTGAGGGACGGGATCGAGTACGCATAGCTGGCGGTAAGGCAGGAAAACGACAGGGTGCGACGGTACATGGAGTGTAACCGTGGGCGGGATGCCAAATGAGGAGAGGTACCATCCAAACTGTTCCATTGCAGCAACTGCCATCCAGTGTGCAATCGAACCTTCGACACGGGATCGACGAACCTGATCCGCATAGATTCCCCCCCCAGGCACGATAAGGACCGGGAAGTCATGCTCCAGGAGCAGGGAACAGATCATCTCCGCATGATCCTGGAGACTGCCACCGATCTTCAGTACCAGCGGAGGGCGCAGATCCTTCATATCACAGTGGTGATGTATTTCAACAGTTTAATAGACCTCTGATTCACCACCTTTCAATCGTGTTGCGTATTTCCCTTCTTGTCGCCCTTGCGCTCCTTAACCCGGTGTCAGGTCTGGCGATTACTGAGTTCTGCCCGGATCCGTACCTGCCTCTGGATCGCGATGAATACCTTATCCTGGAGGGTTTCGGGACCCTTGATGGTGTGATGGTAACTGACGGAGAAGGGGCGATACGGTTTCCGGAAGGGACAGCAATCCAGGGGAGGGTGGTGGTCGCCAAGGATGCTGAGGCATATTACCGTAGTCATGGGGAATACCCTGATTTCGAATGGGATGGAAGGATGCCTGAAGTTCCCGATCTGGTCCGTACCGGCCGTTTTCAGCTCGCAAACGATCATGACCAGATCGCTCTCTACCAAGGAGGTGTATGTCTCCAGGAGGTGGAATGGCCGGGGGTGGTCACCGGCCGGCAGGGAATGGTCCATTACCTCGTCAACAGAAGCTGGGATAGGAGGGTCCTGATGCTCGGGCAGTCCCGTTATGAGCCCGAGATTTTTTATGGAGCAAGCGGGATGGCATTTGTCTCCCCGGACTGTTCTCGCGAGGTTTTCCACGAAGCGGTTTCCACTGCACGCCAGGAAATCCTGGTGAGTATCTACGAGATCACAAGCCCTGTGCTTGCAGGATACCTGATCGATGCACACAGGCGAGGGGTTGATGTGGAGATCCTGGTTGAAGGAGGGCCAGTTGGGGGAATACCCGCGGAAGAGCACTGGGTGATACGAAATCTGAGTGGCGCAGGAATTCCTGTGAAAACAATGTCGGGGATTGAGGATGTGCACACCCCCTACCGCTTTCTGCATTCCAAGTATATGGTCATCGATTCACAAAAAGTGCTCATTACGAGCGAAAATTTCAAGGAGAATGGATTTCCCGAGATGGGCAGGCGTGGAAACCGCGGGTGGGGGGTGGTGATCACCCACGGGGGACTTGCAGAGTATTACAAATCTGTGTATACCCATGATTCGGAGGGGTCCTGGGCCATTTCTGCAGATCCAAAAGAGGGTGATGAGGAACCTCCCTCGTGGCAGGAATACCCTGCGGTGTATTCCCCCTATGTCTTTTCCGGGGCAACGATTGTCCCTGTACTCTCACCGGATACGAGTAACCAGATTCACACGCTGATCAACAGTGCTCTGGAGAGTGTCGATATCGAGATGGCATATATTACCAACGAGACACCTGTTTCACTCAATCCCTATATTGCAGATGCCATCAACGTCTCACGCAGGGGGATCCCGGTGAGGGTCCTCCTCGATTCTTATTATTATAATGTGGAAGGAGATGCTGACAATGATGAGATGGCAGTCACACTCAATACCATAGCCGCATCCGAAGGACTCCCCCTCCAAGCGCGGTGTGCAGATTTAAGTCCGGGTCTTGTTGAGAAGATCCATAACAAGGGCGTGATTGTCGACAGAAAGAAAGTTCTTGTGAGCAGCATCAACTGGAACCAGAATTCCCCGACCTTTAACAGAGAGGCGGGTGTGATCATCGAGCATGAGGGTGTCGGAGGATACTACACCAGCGTATTTGAGACCGACTGGAGTTCCGCAGGTAAAAAAATAGTAAATTCAGGCCCGGATCTTCAGAAGGTTGCCGCAGCCTGCATCGTCATTTGTGCTCTCTCTCTTTACGCTTGGTTTCGGAAAAGGAAGGGGTATTGAAACCGGCAAGCCCGCTCCTGTCGTGCCGGGGGAGGTCTTTCTTTTTCTGATCGCTCGTTTTCATCGCACACTGGCAGATATCACAGAGCGTGATGGAGTCCTGTTTTCCTGCTACCGACATCGCCCAGCGGTCAAGCAGCGAGTTCATGTCTGATGAGATCTCAATATCGGCATCACCTCGTTTATGACTGAGATACTGGGAGACTGCTGCGCGGGTTATCCCGAGCTTCTTTGCGGCATCACTCTGGCTCATGCCCTGCTGGTTTACGAGCCGTGATACCATCTCGGCACGCATGACAGGCAGGATCTTGCGGACCATCGAATCACAGACATTAATGTCGCAGTCTTTCTCATTCATGCAGTCACCGCGGGTGGGCAGTTCTGGTAGATTATCTGTCTCGCATCCCTGAAGTTAAACTTCTCGATGATAAGGTGCTGCTCCTTGAGTCTTTTCAGTGCATATCTCACCGTGCGTGGTGCAAGCCGTGTCCTCTTCACAAGGTCCTTGTGGGTCATGGCACCGCCCTGATCAAGGATATGAAGAACGGTGACAGATGAGGGGGGGAGGTTCATCTCGTGCATGAAATGTTCGTTAACGCTGTTAACATATCAACCTATCGGTGCTTATAAAGGGTGGGGGCCTACCATTTATCCGTGATTCTGGTACGGCAGGAAAAGATCGCCATCCTCATTCTTGTCATTGTTCTGAGTGTGGTACTCGCATCGGCGGGAATTCTCGAGCTCACCGGGAAGGGAATTTTTTCAAAACCATACGGGCCTGATAGTATCGACGGTGAACTGGTTCATCATGAAGGAATTGTTGAGGAGAGCTCAGTGACTGCAACGGGAGGACACAGGATACTTGTTGTTTCCGGTGTCCGTGTCTTTGTACCTTCGTCATGTGTCGGGGATGGTTTTCCTGACCTGGGTCAGACGGTATCATTGTATGGAGTAGTGCAGACGTACCGCGGGGAGAGGGAGATCCTTATCCGCGACCCATCGGATATCCTCACGGTTGTCCCGCCGGCATGAATACAGCCAGGATATCAACACCGGCTCAACCTTATGTATCCAGGAGAAGTGTATTAATACAGTGTGAATTATGGGTTATCAGGGAGGATACGAAAGTCAATGAATAAGACTGGTGGCAAGAATATGGATCCAGTTCGCCAGATCTGGATCCTGGTTATCCTTGGGATAGTATGCATCGGACTTGAGGTTGGCGTGCACTTTTTCCTCCATACTGCCATTGGCTATACCCATATTTTTTACATTCTCCTCATCCTGGCGGCAGTCTGGTATTACAAAAAAGCGCTCTGGGTAGCATTCGCACTCGTGGCGGCAACGTTCATCACAAGTTTGGTAGTGGGAGATTTCAACTGGGCTACCCTTTTACGGGCGGTAATGTTTCTCCTGGTGACCTATATTGTGGCTTGGATCTCGGAAGAACGGGATAGGGGAAGGCTGGAGATCCTGGCCCAGAAGGAAGCAATTGAGAAAGAGCACTATGCCCTTGTCGGCTACTTAAGTGAGATAACTCTGAGGATCAAGCAGCCCATCAAGATCCTTCGTGATAATATCCTTGCCATCCGGATGGAGTTCGATGGGAAAATCCCTGATATCGAGATGGTGAAGATGGAACTTTCGACGCAGCTCGCTCACGCCGAGCAGATACTGCAGAATTTCCAGGAATTGAACAAGGAAATGGTCGACGAGCACTCCGAAATCCCCAATGCCTATAAAGAGTTTTTAACCAGGTGAGGTGACAGTAAGGATGCCTATTGACTTTTCCAGACTTGGCGAAGACAAGCTTTTTCTGGTCCTTTCCACTGCTGAGATGCTGAAAAGGAACAATACACAGATCATCCACACCCTGACTGGGAAGGGATACCGGGTGGTTGTGATCACCACGAACCAACCGTCTGCCGTGCTGAAAAAAAATTATATTAATGAGAATATCGACCTATCAAAGGTTACCTTCATCGATGCAATCACCAAGTACGCCCTTGGCAAGATCCCCCCTGGCCAGGAGGATTGCCGGTTCATCAACAGTCCCTCAAACCTGACGGATTTGGGTATCGCGATCACAGAAGTGCTGCACAATTATGGCGGTGAAAAGACCTGCCTGCTTTTTGATTCGGTCAGCACCATGCTGATCTATATACCCTCGACAAATATCTCCAAGTTTATCCATTTCATCACGAGCAAACTCCGTCTCGTCGACGCAGCGGGGATTTTCCTTGCAGTCGAGAAAGGGCTTGATCCGCTCCTCCTCACCCAGCTCACCACCTATGTTGACGGGACAATCGACATGGATATCCCCTCTGCGGGAAGCCCAGGAGTCCCGGTTCAATAACGCAGGGGATCTTTATTTATCGTCCTTCATGTGGAGGATTTCGTAACTCACGAGCCCTTTTTCAACACACTCCCTCACCTGCCGTTCCCTCATTGAAAGCGCTCCTCTCTTGCCTGTCTTCACCTCCACGAACACAATGCGCGAGAGTGTCCCCCTCGATAGTCCATCGAATACGATCAGATCGACCGGGGTGCCGAGGAACCTGGCATCGCGGGGGTCGAAAGGGAATTCAGGAAAATAGGGGATCAGGTGCTCGGTCATCTTTCCCCTGATGACAGCCTCGCTCTTGCCTATCGCATCACTGCGGATCCGCATCTCTTCTTGGATGGTCCATTCCCGGTGCAGGAGATCAACCCTTTCACGAACATCATCCTCCAGTGCCCTTGAGCGCCATTCATCATAGAGGGCGTGTGCCCGCTCTTCCATTGTGGTAAAAAGGCGAAGATATTTCCATGCAAGGATGACAATGGCGATTGCAAGGAGGAGTATCACCAGTTCCAGCATATGGATAGAGGGATAGGGTATACGGAAAAAGGCTTTGTGTGCCGGGTGAAAGAATACCCCTGTAAAAGTAAGACAGGAAAAGGGTGTTCAGGTTTTTCTCTCTAACCTTGCGAGTGCCTCGGTCGCCGCTTCCGCAACCCTCGTATCCGGGTCAGTCAGGGCCGCGTTGAGGGCTTCTTTTGCCGATTCGCCGCCGAGGCGTCCCAGGGCCCAGGCGGCATGTTTTCTCACCAGGGCCTTGGCGTCATTCATCGAATCGATGAGTGCCGGAATTGCCCTCTGGTCACCGAGATGCCCAAGACCTATTGCAGCGCCAATCCGAAGCCACTTCTCTTCTGATTTCAACGCCCGGAGGAGCGGTTCGAATGCCCTCCCGTCACCGATCTGGCCAAGAGACTTTGCAGCCAGCCAGGAGACATCGACGAACGGATCGCTGAGAGCGTTTATCAATGGCTGTACTGCAGAGGCATCCCCAATAGGCCCGAGCGCTTCTGCAGCTTTCCATCGTTCATCGAGATATTGACTCTCGAGGAGTTGTATCAATCCTCTCACTCGTCGTATCCTGGCATCCTCCTCTGCCTGTGCTTTCATTGCCGGTGATGGATCTTCGCTCATCCGCCCACCTGATAGGCAGGCATTACTGCGGGGCGGTAATAAGAGTTACGTTTCAATTGCCCGATCGTGAAAAAGGCCAGTTTCATTCCGATGGAAGAATTCCCGGAAATCTCTTGTGTAAAATGAATTTTATTTACTATTTTTACCAATAAAATAAAAATGTTTATCAGTCTTAGGACGAAACAAGTTATCTGCATCAAATTAGATTTGGTGCAGCGTAGGTTAGTGCAAATTTAGCCGTCCGTAAGGTCTCATTGGGAGTAACCTGGCAGGTTTCGGATGTGTAATATATCCATGGTCGAACCCACAGCAATGCCGGGACTCCCAGAACGGACTTCGTGAATGTTCCTTGTAACTGGTTTTTTTAAGGATTCATGAACGATCAGGGAAGGATTTTTCCGGTGTTTTTCGTCAGGTAGCCTCCTGATTGGGAGAGGCGTTCCCTGAAGGATGAAGACTGAACCGTTTTTATAAGGGTATCTATTTTCGGATCTTTGATGGTTTCAGCCCTCATCACAAGCTCATAAGAATCGATACCGAGGGGCAGGAAGAAGGGGAGTCCTGAAGATCGTGCGAATCCTTCTGTGGATATGCCGGCATCTGCCAGAAAATTCGCTATCCTGCTTGCAACAGCATCAGGATTTTTCACCTCATTTCCGTACCCCTTCACAACGGAAGGGTTAATATGGTTCCTTGAAAGGAGAGCATCGAGGAGTGTTCTGTTCGCAGTGCCGCGTTCCGTGTTTATAATGGGGACTTCCCGGATATCGACGAAACTGATCTCTTTTCTCGAAGCAAGTCCAAGAGGTTGTTCTGCAAGAACAAGCCTGATTACCTGGCGATTTTTCAGTACCTTAAATGGATCGGGCAAGACGTTCTCTTCCAGGACCGGCATGTGGACGGCCGCAGCATGACATGTCCCGGATCGCAAGGCAAGGACACCACCGAGGTTACCTGTCGGGCAGCAGCGGAGAGGTATACCCTGATCGATCATCTGATCTGCCAGGTGGTGAAGGATGGCACTCTGGGGCCCTACGATGAATAGTGATGTCTCCAGAACTTTTGGATTGTCATAGAGTGTCACATCGACTTCCTGCTGTGCTTCCAGACCTTCAACGGATGAGGGAATGTGGAGATACCCATTCGATCGAACAAGGGCGCTCTGTACCCCAAAACCACGTGAAAGCGGAAACACCACATATTTTCCATCAACCCTCCCTGTCGTCAAGGGGACAAATTCGTCGTATCCAAGTTCGGATGACAGACGCTGTGCGAGCTTTGCCTTCATAGCATAGGTGGGATGAGGTGCCAGCCCCCAGTGTTCCAGGAGATGTGCAGCAAACTCCCTGACAATCGTCTGTGCAGCAACAGGGTAACCGGGCATGCCAAGAACTGGTATCTTGTCCACAATCCCGAGCATAACCGGTTTCCCGGGCTTGATCTCGACACCATGGAAGAGAAGCTTTCCTGCTTTTTTGAGGATCTCCTCGGTAAAATCAGTCGTTCCCGCAGATGATCCCGCGGAGAGAAGGACCAGGTCATTCTCTTTTACAGCCTGATGAAGCTGTGATTCGATCATATCGCGATCATCAGGCACGAGGGGATACCTGGTGCAGGCAGCCCCCATCCCTGTGAGATAGGCCTCGGCAAAAAAATTGTTTGATTCCACATTCTGTTCAGGAAAAGGGGTTATCCCAAGTGGTACAAGCTCACTGCCCGTCGAGATAATCCCGACTCTTGCCGAGAGCACGTTGACAAAGGGGACACCATAGGAAGCGAGTGCACCGATATCTATAGCCCTTATTCTGTGCCTTCTTGGGAGGATCAGGTCACCTTTCTTGATGTCTTCTCCTGCAGGCCTGATAAACTGCCAGGGCGCAGCAGGTTTTCTGATTACCAGCTTCCCCCCATCTTCCCAAACATCTTCAATCATGATGACGGCATCGTACGAGGAAGGAACCGGCTGACCAGTGTTGATCCTTACAGAATCTGTTAAAATAACGGGAGATTGATCACTTGCAGTGGTGGTTTTTGCCGAATGCACGGCAACACCGTCCATAGCCGCCACATTGATACCAGGGACAGAAAAACGGGCATAGACCGGTTCTGCTGTCACCCGGCCGGCCGCTACATCAAGGAGTACTGTTTCAACCCTTGCAGGGCTCGGTGCGGATTTTTTTAATCTTTCAAGGGCATCGGTGAAAGAGATCAGGGAAAGGTATCGCTTGGCCATTGTATCCATCAAGAGGTACTTTAAGATTCTGAAACTCTTGGCTTGTTAGATATAAACTCTTTATTTTTCTTAAATGTTGACTCTTTCATTTTAAAAAAACCCGGATATGTTAACCACATTCTATCAATTTCGATAGGAATTAAATGTAGTAAATTTATATATCTGTTCGAGATATGGACAGGGAATTTCCGGAGACTTGGGTTGAAATCCCAAAAAATTATTATCGGATTGATTTACGCCTTGGAATTCCCCGTTCAAGGGCCAATGGAGAACTCGAACGATGGATTGGGGATCAGGGTCTCTGCCGACATCCAGATCAGCATCCATCAATCATCCTAGCAGATATCCTGTCAGAACCAAACCTTAATCCAGATTTTATAAAGCGGGTTGTGAAAAAGTGCACACAATCTTCCGGGCCTTTACAGGTTAAACTCAACAGCGATACAGAGAATACAGAAAATGCTACCGTTCTTCCTTATATTATCAAACCCAACCGGGAACTTTGTGAGGTTGTCAGAGGCCTCTCTGATACCTTTACCCTCGGAGCACCAGAGGGATCGATCGTCTCCTGTATGGGCCAGATCATACCGGAAACGCTCAATGCGATCCCTGGTGATAATAACCGATGGCGAGCGATCATCAGGTTTGATTCCCGATCAAGAATTTTTCAGAAAGTCAATTCGCATAAATCCGCACCTCTGCAAATTTCAAAGGTCAGATATGATTCTTCCTCATGTGAAGAGAAAGATCAGGATCATCAAGGTAGCAAATATACCGGACTGGGAGCACAGGAAAAACCCCTAATCTTTGATATCCTCAGACTTACCCTTCGAAAAGGTGACACACCGATTGCGGAGTATGATCTCTATCTCCATACCTGGCTCTCTTATCCTGAGTCAGTAAGGGGTATTCACGAACGAAGAGCACTTCGTGAATTCAGGATCCAGCACGGATATCAGATGACCCGGCCAGCATGGAGCAAAAAAACCAAGATTTTTGTAATCAGCGACCTACATCTCGGCCATCAGAATGCCATCCCGAGATATAAAAGGCCATTTCCTATGTGTAAGATATCCGAGATGGATCGTGTCCTCATTAGGAACTGGAACTGGACTGTGAAGAAGGAGGATACCGTTCTCTTTCTTGGAGATCTCTCATTTATGAGCCAGGAATCTCCCGAATCCTACTTAAAACGCCTTGCGGGGCGTATTTTCTACCTTGAAGGAAATCACGATATCTATTATTCCTACATGTCGCATTGCCTCTTCATGAATTATCATGGCACCCGATTCCTCTTCATCCATGATCCCGAGGAGCTGGTACGACAATTTGATGGATGGGTCGTCCATGGGCATGTTCATAACAAAAATCTCACCGATTTTCCCTTTTTCAATCCATTTGAGAAGAGGATTAATGTGAGTGCCGAGATGATCGGGTATCGCCCGATACCGCTTGACGAGATATACAGGCTTGTGCAGGGAACCAAAGATATTCTGGACTTCCGCAATGTTCAGGCATCCGGAGTAGAAGAAGGGGAACCGGCTGCAGGACTGGGACATGGCAAAGAAGACCCGGCCTCTGTTGTCCATTTTTGAAATGTTATACCCGGATACAGAACGTTAAGAGACGTCATTCCCTTGCTCTCTCCATGTGATTATCTCAGGCGAATCTTGGATTGCAGTAAAAGAGGCAGATTATACTCCGGTAGAATCAGAATGCAAGAACCCGCTGCTGATCAACATCGACACCAGGGGGAGGTAGCAGGATGACCTGGCCGAGCTTGTTGGGATGAATCGGACAGACACCTTTCATAAGAGCATTTCCCGCGATACCTCTTTCCTGGGATGAAGGAGTATATGCGAAGTATTCCAGGTTATCCATGCGTGAGGTGGTTTCGATAATTGATTGCAGATCGCAACCGGGCAACATTCCTGCCGGGGAGTCCTGGCCTGTAAGGGCATAGACTCCCTCTTCAATGAATACGACCCTTGTTGGGATCTCCTGATGTGCACATGCCACAGCAAAAGTGATTGCTCCCTTGGTGAATTCAGTCCCATAAGGACTGTGGGTTGCGAGAATAACAAGGGAGGGTTTTCTCTCTTGTGGCGGAGGTCCAATCCAGGGAGTTTTCCTGTGGGTCACCACACCCATTGAAAAGGCAGTATGGGTGAGGATCGGATGACACCGGGTAAACCGGGATACAATCTGGTCCAGGCTCCTGATCCTGGCGTGAGGAATAAGTGATGCAGATACTACTTTTCCATTCTCCCCTGTATATGTGCTGTACCCACGAGAGCCGGCACTCTCCGGGCATAATAGATACATAGGTGACAATCCATTCTTCACTGCGGAAGAATACACATCGAGGAGTGATTCTCCGATATTTTCGTGATGTAAGGGCTTCTGATCGCGGTGCATGGTGTGGACCCCATCAAGATAACCATAAAATTCTGGGGAAATTCCTCTCCTGACAGCAGTCCGGAAGAGATCGACAACGCCTGAGTCAGAATGGTACATATAGGGAGAATGCATGTGGAGAAAACCGATTGATGATGGTCGGGTGGGTGTACTTTTTAAATCCAAGAGGCAGTCCCAGATTGAACGCCCTATCATGCCTTTTCCGGGATCGAAAGGAATTATCTGGTCAGGATATCTCACCCTGAAAGGTTCAATAGAGATCCTCCGCATGTGAAGGTCTTTCGGTTCGAAGATGCACTGGAAACAGGGCAATCTGAACAAGATCTCCCAGAATTGAAGATGCCGGCGGTCAATAAAACTATAACACGCATCTCCAAGGAGGAAGAAGGTGAATAGGGGAGTTGGGGTTCTCGGATGGTGGTGAAAGCTCTCAGGATAAAGCCGGGTGCTGTAAAATTTCAACAGTTCGACCAGCCATGAGAGTCTTTCCGTTGTTAAGCTCTCTGAAGTTAGGAAAATATTTCTATTCATTGCATTCGAGTTCTGGGGAACACATTGGGGCACATATTGTGAGATTTAAAATACACAGCGCCCGATCTACGATGAACAATAGCGAGGATATCAATAAAATACCTCGCATTTGATATAATTCACAAAACCTACCCCCTTTTAAAGTTCACGTTCTCGCCGTCCTACTGCTCCGACAAGTAATGGCCACTGACTTTTCTGGTCCAGGTGGGTGAGATGGATCATCATCTCATCATGGAAGAGATCGATAGGCTGTACATCGCACCCGATGCATGATGAGGCCATGATGAGCGCCTGACATATGTGGCCAGCCTCGATAAGGACACTCCGATATCCCCTGTTTCCCAATGCCCACGTGGAGCGATAGGGAATTCCCACCCAGAGGAATGTGACCGCAGCCTTCGTGATGAGCTTGAAGTTCATACATGCGGTACCCATGGCGAGGGGGAGGTCCGAATCCAGTCGTTCAACGATGATCTGATGCGAAAGTGGGAGGTAGCGATAGAGCCCTGTCTCAAGACCCTCGACTTCGCCGGCCACAAAGAAGGTCTCGATTGGGTACCTAAAACCGCTTGAGGGGACATTACGGGGTATCGGGCTATCTCCTACAGCTTTACGAACGCCCTGCATGCACCAGAGCAGGAATGAGAGTTCATTCAAGGTGATGGACGACCTTGAGAAGAATCCCGGCAGTTCCCAATTTTCAAGCGCTTCACGGACTGGAACTTCCTTGATCTTGATACGTTTCGGATTGGGCAGATTGATCACCTGGGCACCATCCGGAACCGGCAATTCTTTTGGGGGTTCGGGGACCCGCAGGATAAGATCAACAGTGGAAAAATCAGGATACCTGGTCTTTTCCAGGAATTCAATACCAGGATCTGTCATAACGCCTCCATATCTCACAGTAATTTTCGGTTGAAATGTGATATAATGTATATTCAATAAAAAAAGGAGGAAATCTGTGTTTATGCAGATGCCTTGACATAGAGATTAGCGTAGATTTCCTTGCCTTTTGATTTCGGGTGCCGTTCCCCAAGGTCGCCGATATACTGCCTGAATGTTGCGCTCTCCCCGGCGATCTCTTTCCGGACCCTGTCGATCTCCTTGAATCCCGGAAGCATGTACTGGACATTTCCAAAAACATAGATGTCGCCTTTTACCATCTGCCCACCTACGCGACCCTCGACATCACCCTTGATCACGACTGTGCCGCCCTCCGCATGGGTTGATACATGGATGAATGCATTCTTGTCGATAATGATGGTGCCTCCAAGCATGAATGTACCAATATCATTGCCGGCATTGCCATGGATGTGGATTGTTCCGCCACGCATACCACGCCAGTCACCACGGTATGCACATCCCACATAATTCCCTGCATTCCCATCGACCTCGATCTCACCGCCTTCCATGGCGATTCCGCAGAAAGAGTCGACATTCCCTTTGACATGGATCTTGCCGCCCTTCATCCATCCGCCTACATACATGTCTGCGTTGCCGTTCACGGTGATGGTTCCGGCGGTCATCTTTGATCCTATGTATTTTACCCTCGAACAATCGCCATCGATGAGAATGTCTGTCTCAGCAGCAGTTTTTCCTGACGAACCGGTCACACTGAAGAAATCTCCCAGTTTCTCTCTAACTTTTCCCTCAAAAATTTCCAGTTCTGCGATCTCTGCGGGAGTTTTTCCGGCAAATGCATCAGGTGTAATGTTATTACATTCAATGATAAGTTCGGGAGTCTTGAATGGTTTCAACGTGATTGTTGCCATGTTCAAGCCTCCGCATCAATATCAATGACCAGCGGGTTCGGTGCAAGTGCATCCCAGACAGGGTAATTCCCAATTCCGACGGTATAGTTCTTCAGGAACTTTTCATTGATGTCCCTTGTAACCTGGGGGTTAGCCTTGACTTTCGCATTCACCCACACTGTCCTCTTGTTCCCGTGGCCAGTAATCTCCCCGTCCTTGACGACAATCTGACCGGACTTGATGAACCAGCTGGCACGGAGAAGCGCTTTCTCGATCATCTCCGGGTCGCTCGGCATGTTCTTCACGTTGAGGTCGAATACTCCGACGTTTGCGTCAAGACCTGCACTGAGACCGCCATACATATGGGAAAGGCCGAGTGCCTTGGCCGGACCGGTTCTTGTCATCTGCGCAACCTCGTAGAGTGTAAGTTCTCTGTCCATGCCGTGTATGTTCGTGGCATCGATCACTTTGTCCTTGTACTTGAACGTGTCAAGGGTGGCTTCCCTGGCTTTCTGGCTCATCAGCCACTTGATGATGCGGGGGTACCTGATGAAGGGGCCCGCGTTCGGGTGATCGGTCGTGATGAACGTGCGCATGGGGTCCTTCGCATAAAGGCCGAGTTCAAGTCCGATTGCCCACTGGATGCCGCATACCTTGATGTTTTTGTCATAGACATACGGTACGACACCGGCCGCGGTTTCAAGTTCTACGTCGACATTCGCCCATTTCAGGTGATTCAGGTTGTTGAGGTGATGCTCGAAAGGTCCATCTGCCGTCATCGTGGTGGTTTCGTCGAGCGTCACACACCCGAGATCTACGGTGATGTTCTTCTGGGTATTGACATACTCCATGACCTCTTTCGCTTTAGATTCAAAGTTAGCCCATGAATCGCCGCCATAAGAGTGGAACTGGATATGGGTAGAGTGCATGACCGAGTCGCGGCCAAACTTGTTCCTGGCCTTGACACCTTCAGCAAGCTTGAGGGAATCGAGTGTTACTGTATAATTACCCGGATCTCCCAGGCTGTTCTGGTGGATATGAACAGAATGGGGCAGTCCCAGGTACTCGTTTGTCTTGATAAGACCTGTGATGATCTCGGCCGGAGTGATATCATAGAATGGGACCGGGTCATTGATACCCAGGCAGTTGAGTCCCCATGCCCATGCCGCGGTGCCACCCGGGTTGACGAGTTTTATCCCGTATCCCTTGGTTGCAGCGATAATCCACGCTACGTATGCAGCGGCATTGTCAATCTCATTGTTCTTCAAGTACTCCATCACAAACCAGTTGTTTGCAAAGACCGGGAGAGCAGCCTCGTCGATAATAGGGGTGTCATGGATTTCTTCATGCACATGCGGAGAATGGAGTGGGGGCATCGCTGCTTCCATCACAAATGCGTACCCCATCCGGGCATAATCGTATCCAGTCTTGAACGTGCTTGGTATAGAGAATCCCATTTCCATGCGATAGTGTTCCTGCGCGTCGGGACTCTTGAAAAGCTTGTCCTCAGGCCTCATCAGGCGGCCGGCATTTACTTTTGGTCCGGCAACGTGAGCATGAACATCGACAGCCCCCGCCATTACGACTTTCCCCTTTGCATCGATCACCTTCGCACCGGATCCGACCTTCTCTACTATCTTGTCGTCTTTAATTGCGACGTCCATTACGTCGCCGTTTATCTTGCGTGAGGGATCAATCACAAACCCGTTCTTTATCAGAATTTCTGCCATGCTAGTGCTCCAGTGAAGATGATGCTTTGGCGTGCTCTTTCACGTGGACCCAGATCGGTTCAGTTTGGGTCAGCTCGCACATCCTTGTGTAGACCTTATCAAAGAATTCCTCATCGCTTGGGACTCCTTCCGGACCATCGATGACCTTTTTGAACTGGATCGGCACGTTATCCATACGATACACGACACCAGGCTCTTCCACGCCGACGACACGGACAGGTACATGGAGGTCAGCTATCTCGCTTGCCATGCAGATATTCGGGTCCACGGTGATAACCGGGTGTTTCTTCACGTGCTTTATCGCGGCGATTGGCCAGTGGGCTCCGGCATCTGTGCCGACATTCACAAAGCAGTCAACCTCGTCCCTCATGGCCAGGTCGACTGAACTGGTCTCGCCGGGATTCATGTGTGCGCGTGTCCCCTTCGACAGGTCGATACAATAGGGGAACCCAAACTGCCATGACCAGACCTGACCGGGGCCTGCAATATTATAATGGCCCCGCATGGCCATAATCGAGGCCTTGGTATGGGTATTGAGGTCACGGGTAAGGCTGATCGCGATATCGACATTGTGGTTGCGGCCATCGGTGTGGGTGCATCCCATGCCGAAGAAGATCATCACAAACCGTGCATTTTTCATCTTTTCCGCAGCTTCAAGGATCATCTCCCTTTTGCATCCCGCGACTTCTGCAGGAATATCGTGACCTCGCAGAACGGTCCGGAATGCATCAAAGAGTTCATAGTCATGTCCCTGGTTGAGCATGAAGTGGTAATCTGCCAGTTTTGCGGTATCGGTCTCTCTTGGATCGATAGAGATAATAGTCCGCTGCATCTGGCCCTTGGTGGTGAAAAAACCTCTTGGGAATATTGAGTAACGTGAAGTATGCCTGGGGTGAGCATGCATCGGGTTACATCCCCAGAAGAGTACCACATCAGCCCGGTTCTTGACTTCTCCAAGGGTACAACTGGGATAGCCATTGTCGAAAATGGCAAGGAATGAGGGTCCGTGGCAGATAGATGCACAGTTGTCAAGGACGGCACCTGCTCTCTCCGCTACCCGGGCGACTGCACTCATACCCTCGCAGTTGGTGGAGCCAAAGCCGTAAATGAGGGGCTTTTTTGCTTTTATAAGGGCTTTTGCAGTATAATCGACCGCTTCATCATAGGTAACTTCCTTCATTGACCCATCAGGCTGTCTCATGCGTGGTCTCTTTGGGCGGTCCGGGCTCGAGACATGGTGGAAGATCTCGTTTCCTATCACGCATGCATTACGGGTCTCAAGGATCTTCTTTCCATCGTCAGAGACGAGGCATTCGATATCGTCACAGGATGATCCACAGTAGGGGCATCCGACCTGGGTGATCCATTTAGGCATTCAGTTACCTCCTTTCCAGATTCCGACAGCTCCCTGGACGAGTTCCAGGGCACTCTTAATTTTCTCATTGATTGCAGGCTCGATGGTTACCGGGAAACCACTATACT
Organism: Methanolinea sp.; assembly: GCA_018262855.1. Taxonomy (GTDB): domain Archaea; phylum Halobacteriota; class Methanomicrobia; order Methanomicrobiales; family Methanospirillaceae; genus Methanolinea_A. The sequence continues at coordinate 125,748 of JADFDO010000005.1, forward strand.
GTGGTACCCCTGTTGACTGGGTTCGCGGTGGGACCACCTGGTTCGCCCACACCCCCTGTCGTATGTGTGCAAGCCCCGGTGGGCAGTATTGCGTTGGTTCAATCGCCTTGACGATGACGCTTCCCGCCTCGCTCGTGACCCTGACGTTGGTGTTCCTCCAGATTCCGAGCCTCTTCATGTCTTCGGGATTCATTTCACAGACCGAGCAGGCAGCGAAATATTCCGGGGTCGTTTTTCCCTTCTCCATCGCCTGGCCTTCCTCGACAGCACGCTGGGTAATCATGTTCAGGATAATTTTTTCAGCCATGGTTGTACCTCATCAATTTTTCTGACACTTATGCACTCAATCAGCAACTGCCTGTTTCAGGTTGCGGCCTTCTGGGCAAATTCCCCGCGTCCGCTCAGCGTGATGACCTTGTAGGGGCAGGCCTCGACGCATACGCCGCATCCTGCACAAAGCTCTGTCTTCAGATCAAGGCTGATTGACTTGCCGTCCCTGACTGCATAGATCTTCTCGCTTGTCACCGGATCAATAGTGTAGATTTCCAGTGCATTGACAGGGCAGGCGGCCACACAATTTCCGCAGCCCGTGCATCGTTCCATGTTTACATGTACGCTGAATGCCATGTACAACCCCGTTTAGTAAGCATTATTAGTTAAACATTGTGAAAAGGGAAGTGTAAATTAACTTAATATAATTAACTAAAAAAAATTTTTTTGACACCTAATTAACATCATCAGAAAAAGTCCTGATCTACTGTTAATGTCAACCAACGAACATTATGTAGGATATGCCTTAAAAAAAGGGGAGAAGCCTTCTGTTCTTTTTTAATACAGGACTTTCACGCAGGACTTTCAGTACCATCTTCCCCAAACTCCCTGATGATTCTGGTCTGAAAACCGCTGAAATCCATTGCATCCATCTGGTCAGTCAGGATTTTTCCACTGTAGGCATACCTGTAGATCCAGTCCACCACCCGGCTGACAATTTCAACAGCAGCATCTTCGGATGACACCCTTATTAATTCGCGGCCAAGTTGCGGATGGCGACCTCTCCTCCCTCCTACCGTGATCAGATAATGGGGGATGGTCCCCTGGATGATATGAAATGGGCAACTGTCAATGCACATCCCACATTCCATGCATTTATTTTTATCAAGGGTGAAACGGCCATTGACCGTTATGATTGCTGTCTCCTTGCATGTGTGTGCGCAAGTCCCGCACCCTGTACATTTTCCCTCGTTTCGGATGGGCACGCGGAGGCCGGTTATGCCAATCTCGCTCAGGCGTTCGCTGGTACATCCATTTGGGCAGGCGGAAACCGCAATTCTCACGCGTATAGGCATTCCTTTTCCAAAATGAATCCTATCCAGCTTCCCTAGGATCTCACCTGTTGCAATATTGGCCAGCCGGCAGCGTTCTGTTCCGGGACAGGTGGTAATATTGACGACTTCTTCATGTTCAGCACCCAGCCCGATCCCGATTTTCTCCATAGCCAGGATGAGAGATGGTATTTTGCCCTTTTCAACATGGGCGATCTCAATCGTTTGCCGAGTGGTGATATGAAGCGAACTGATTCCAAACCTGCGGCTGATCCTTCCAATGGCCGAGATCTGTTCGGGAGTGATACTTCCTCCCGGAAGCCTCAAGCGGACGGTGGAGAAGTTGGGATCCCGCTCATTGATAACCCCACCACTTCGTTCGATTCGTTCATTAATACGGATCATTTCGGACTTAGAAGGCATGTAACTCTCTCACTGGTGTGTATACTCCAAGTATTTAACTTTAGAGAATTGTACACATGCCTTTCTGATTAGATCCAGGGGAATTGTCTCTCCGGTGCCTATCGGTTCCAAAAAGGAGTAACCATACATATCCATGAATGATTACAAATGCATGAAAATGAAGCGATATTTCCATTACTGTCAATATTAACTGCCAGATCTTTTGTAAGATGAATCATAAAGCAGTGTAGTATCAATATCTTTAGTTGCAGTTATCCTGTCCCATTAATACAGGAAATCACAATACCTATGGAAAAATACTTCACATATTTCCAGCCACTCCGCTGGTGATAAAGTGAAGAGAATTTGTGGAAAGAACAACCATGAGCGATTCGCACATTCTTGACGACCTGCTTTCAAACCTCCCGGAAGAACCAGTCCCGGTCCGGTCGGTTCTTGTCGGGGTGCACTGGACTGCAGTATGCAGCCGGCATTGTGGTCTTGCCACGACCATTATTTCGAGTAAACCGCATGATCACACGACTTTTGTCCGAGGGGTCGGGAATCTGCATCACAAGTCTGCACAGGAGCTGGCTGAATATTCGCGTTCCGAAAACAGACTGGAGGCAAGTATCGGCGTCGCAGCAATCAACTCCCTTCTTTTCATGGACGACCGGGATGCGGTTGAGATGAATGCATCCGAAGTGCTTGTAAAGAAGGGCGCCGGAAAAAACGTGGCACTTGTGGGACATTTCCCTTTTATACCCAAGTTGCGCAGGTCTGTGAAAAATCTCTGGGTGATCGAGCAGCAACCTGCTGAAGGTGATTATCCTGCTCACTCCGCTGCGGATTTTATCCCTCAGGCAGATATTGTCGCACTCACCGGCAGTGCCCTGATCAACCATACCCTTGATGATCTGCTCTCATTGTGCCGCCCTGATGCACTGGTTATGGTACTTGGACCGAGTACGCCAACCTCAGAGGTGATGTTTGATCACGGGGCGGCCATTATTGCCGGTACACAGGTGATTGACGAGGACGCTGTGATGCAGACTGTCGGACAGGGTGCAACCTTCCAGCAGGTCAAAGGTGTGCGAAAACTGGCCTACACCCGCAAAGGAACATTCCAGGCCTGAATAAAATGACCCCTCATTCCGTTTTCAATTAAAATACAATAGGAATCTGATCCTGGTTGAAATGCATATTCTGGGCAGATTCCCGGTATATAACTAATCACCATTGACCGGAATCACATGAACCGCGGTCGCCTTGAACGTTGCATACACCTTCTCTCCCTGCGCAAGATGAAGGTCGGCGCAGCTTTCCCTTGTGAGGAGCGCCATGAGAGGGAATCCCACGTCAAGAATTACCCTCACGGTATTCCCGAACGGGATAATCTCCGAAACGGTTCCAAACAGGCTATTGCGTGCGCTGGATGCAAATGGCGCTTCCGATACGATGACATCCTCGGCATGGAGTGTTGCCACCACTTCTCCCGAGACAGGGGAGACGGCAAAGAACTCCGGTCCGGTGCGGGGAGTGATCCGGGCAATACTCCCCTTACTGGATGCGTTACCCCGGATCATATTTCCAATTCCAAGGAATTCTGCAACGAACGTATCAGAAGGATGCAGGAACACGTCAGACGTATCCCCCACCTGTACAATCCGCCCTTCACGCATGATGGCAATTCTGTCGGCGATTGCATAGACATCGTCAAAATGGTGGGTAATCTGGATGATGGTCGTCCCCGTTATCTTCCGGACTCGGGAGAGTTCGCTCCTCATCCGCTCCCTCGTGCGGCTGTCGAGTGCACTCAGGGGTTCATCAAGTAACAGCACTTCCGGTTTGAGTATCAGGGCTCTTGCCAGGGCAACCCGCTGCTGTTCACCTCCTGAAAGGGACCCCGGATACCTCCGGAGGAGGTGCGAAATCTCGAGCATGGTGCATATCTCAGCCACCATGGAGTGCTGCTCATCCTTTGGTATTTTTCTCTGCTGCAATCCGAACGCGATATTCTGTTGAACGGTAAGATGGGGGAAGAGCATGTAGTCCTGGTAGACCATCCCGATGTTCCTTAGACGTGGTCCGATGGAGGTAATCTCCCGGTCATTGAGGTAAATCCTTCCGGATTCGGGAATATGAATGCCAGCAATTGTCTCAAGGAGCACGGTTTTCCCCGCGCCTGTAGGGCCGAGGATGATAAAATATTCATTATCCCTGATTTCCAGTGATGCGTCCCGTACGGAGAATTCACCCAATGTGATCGAGAGAGACTCAATTCTCAGCAAAGGTAGGTCCTCCTAAAACACGTGCACGCCCCTGTCGAAGTATTCAACTGCGCACAGGGTAGCAAGGGATATCATAATGAGTATCGTCGCAGCCGCCACTGCAAGACTCAGGTCCCCTGTCGATATATTCAGGTAGAGTGCAATGGGCAGCGTTTCGGTTCTCATGGTTGTAGCCCCTGCAACCAGCAATACCGCACCGAATTCCCCCATGGCTTTTGACCAGGTTATGACCGTCCCGGCAAGGAGCCCGGACCTGGCCATTGGCAGAGTAACATGGAAGAATGCACCTGTATCCGTGCAACCGAGTGTTTTTGCAACATTTTCGTACCTTGGGTTGACAGTGCTGAAGGCCGATCGCAAAATCCGGATCATATAGGGAATATTCACGAACACCTCTGCCACAATGATGCCAAGCGGGGTAAAGATCACCGCAAAGCCCGCAGCGTCGAGTGCCTTTCCCCATGGGGTCGTTCCAAAAAAGAGAAGGAGGGCTATCCCCGCGACCAGAGGTGGAAGGGTAAGCGGGAGGGTTAATGCAAGGGTTGCGATCCTTTTTCCGAGAAATTGGTAGCGAGCAAGGGCATACGCGACGGGAACCGCGATCGCGATGCATATCCCGGTCGATGCCATACTTGTCAGAAGGCTGAGCAGGATCGCAAACCGTATCTCAGGACTCGACACACTGGCTATCAGCACGGGGAGAGGAGAATACAACACCAGGCCTACGAGGATGGCACTGATGGTGAGGAGCACCAGATAGGTAAGGACGAGGGAGAATCTTTTCATCAGAGATATCCGGGTATCATGCGACCCTACTGTCCTATCTCAATATCACCGGTGGCAAGGAGACTTGCTTTCCTGATCTTCTCGATATGTTGTGCTGATACCCATCCCGTTCCAGCATCGGCGATACAGTCAAATGCCGGGATATACGGTTTGATGTCGAGAACCGGAGTTCCATCAAGGAGATCCATGCCATTGACATACAGCATCCCATCAGTTACCTTTTCCAGCTTGACGTAGGAGATCCCGATCGGATTGGGACGGTTGAAATGGCGGGTGGAAAAAATGCCGTGTGGTGTTTCGCCATCCACCAGAGGCGGCTCTGTCAGGGCTTTCCGGGTTGCACGGTCAAAATGATACAGGATAATGAGATGGGAGAATCCATCGATGCTCCCGAGGCCTTCCCGGAATTCCGGGAAGATCTCGATGGTTCCTTTCGCAAGCGTAAAAGTACTGTGAACGGGTGGAGCACCGGCATTGCGGAACGGGGAATGAGCAACGCCGATTTGTGTGTACGTGATCACCATGACTTGTCCGCTCCATCGATATTTCTCTTTACGGTTTGACATCCGCGTATGCCGGGTCCGGGTAGCTCGGGAAACCATGCTTTACAAAGATCGCCTTCCCCTCATCTGATGCCACGAAATCTGCAAATTTCCTCGCATTATCCTGGTTTTTCGAAAAGGTCGTTACACCGACGGGGACGATTAATACTTCATTGATAGTGGTCGGAATTGCGATCGAATCCATGGTCTTGAGATCGACATTGTCAAGCGTGAGGAGAGAGGCATCGGCCTGGCCGGTATTCATGAGGACAACGAGTTCATTGATTGTCGGGGTCCTGGTAATGACATTCTTCTCAACCGCATTGGTGATGTTGAGTTTCTTAAAAATTTTCGCACCTGCTTTACCAATGGCGGTTGCATTCACGTCACCAAGGGCAATCTTTAAACCCGGCCTGCCAAAGTCCTGGAGCGTTGTGATATTTTTCGGATTTCCTTTCTGCACGGCAATTACAGGAACGTGATAGGCAACCAGCTGATATGGGCCTGCAAGACCCTGATTCATCGCGGTATTATACTCAACCGTGGAACCCGTAATAAACACATCGCCTTTTCTTGTGAGGTTCATCTGGCTGATGAGAAGCCCGCTTCCGGCATAGTTATACTGGACCTCAATACCATATTTCCGGGTAAACTCCTGGCCGATATCATCCATCGCAGCTTTAAGTCCTGCCCCGGAATACACAAGAATGGCAGCCTGGGAAGATGCAGGCGAGGGTGTTGCATCCTGTGGGGTGATGCATCCCGGTACTACCGCAGCAATGATGAGGAAGAGAGATATGATAAATCCCATCCTGGCACATGGCATATGGAACAGTTCCTTTTTCATGGGAAAAAGTCACAAAACCATGCATGATTAATAATTTCATTTTATTGCAGGTTTCAATCAATTTACCATTATTGACATATAAAAAACAGCGTTGAGATAAAAGTACTTAACTTGAAAAGAAATATGATAAACGCGCACAGGTACCATTCGTAAAACCGTGATTGGCAGGGTGGTTATGATACCGGAGATCGAGGATCAAGATTACGATTCCAGACCGATGAAACGCGAATATGACGTGATTTCCATCGATGGAGACACTCATTGTATTCGGAATGTCCAGGTCTGCCGTGAGGTGAGGGTGAATCTTGAGGTAAACGGGGTTCACATAGCATCACTGACAGCAAGTCCCCGCGAACTTGCGGAATTTGCGTGCGGTTATTGCATCACCGAAGGTATCGTGAGACAGATATCGGACATCGTGAAGGTAGAAACTGATGGGAATCATATCCGGATTACGGTTTTTGATATCGACAAGTCCACCCTCTCCCGCCCCAAGGAGATACGTACCTCGGGGTGTGTGGGAATTGTCCAGGATGCCGGAGAATTTGGGATCGAGCTGCCCACGGGCACCAGGGTATCCCGGGCTGTCATTTTTTCTGCAATGGAGTGTCTCAATGACCACGCTGTTCTGTGGAGGGAGACTGGAGGCACACACTGTACCGTCCTGTATGACAGTCACGGAACTGCTGTGTCCCATGCAGAAGATGTGGGCAGGCACAATTCGGTTGACAAAGCGATAGGAAAGGCACTGCTTTCGGGGATTGACACCGGCAAGACTTTTCTCTGCTGCTCGGGCAGGATGCCCGAGGGAATGGTGAGTAAAGTATACCACGCAGGGATCCCCATCGTAGTTACGAATAATGCCCCTTCGGCGGCGGGCATAGATCTTGCAAGGAGAGTCAACCTGACTCTCGCCGGGTTTGTTCGTCCCCCTAGGATGAATATCTACAGTGCTCCTGAACGTATTCTCGTGGACTGAAGGACCACAACTCAGGTCCTACAAATGCGTGCTGAAAAGAGATCCTCATCCCTGCAGGAGAGGATGAACGGAATATCCCCGGGTAATTCTGTCAGGATGAAATCAACCCTGCATCCCACTGCGGATAATCCTAAGTATTCAAGCCCTTTTCTTCTCTCATCGGGAATGATGTGCAGTCTCCCATTCCCATAGCGTGCTGCCGTAATCCCGATAATGCTGTCCGAGATGCAGGGATGATTCCCCATAGAGAGATACACTTCTTTGAGGTTGAGATCTCCTCCAAGGATGCTGGTGGCGTGCTCAGCGATCCTGACGGCAACCGCCGCCCCCGGACACCATTCTCCATGGTAATTCACAGCCTCCCGGATGAGCATTTCGCGGTATTCAGACTGCCCCATTTTCTGTATCTTGTCTGATCGGTCATGATGGGTAGCAGAAAAAACACAGTCCCAGCCTCGTTGATAAGGCTTGATATCAATCACAGGTGTGCCCTCAATACAGTCTATGTTTTCGACATCAAGGATCCCTTCCCGGGGTATTCCCAGGAGCCTGACAACGCTCACAGAAATGGGATTCGGCCTTGACGGCGACCGGAGAGAGAAGATCCCTTTTTCGGGAAGTTCTTCGGAGATCTTCCTTGCTCTCGCCCGTAACAGGTCCCGCTGACCGTGATGCATCCAGGCGAGGACGATAAGATGGGAGCTGGTCTCCACCCCGTCAAGAGCGGGGAGGTATGGGGGAAAGACCTCGATCTGCCCTCTCACTCCCTGAACAGGCATCTGGCCTTTTTCGACGATAGGGCAATGGACTACTCCTATGGGCACGAGTTCGATCCGGTCTTTCATCCCTCTTCCCGGTTCCTGGCATCCTGCTTTTTTTTCATCTTCAGTAAACCGAAGAGATACTCATGTTATTTTCTCATAATATGCCATGCTACCGCATGCAGCACATTTATCGCCCTCCATCATGTATTCAGGAACCTGGTCTCCACATACAGGACACGTGACAGAATTCCATTTCTTCTTGTGGGTTACTCTCATCTTTATCCGTTCATGAGAGAACATACCCTGCCCCGCTGCCAGAATCTCGTCTGCCAGTTGCTTTTTCATGGTCGCAGGTTTAAATGAAGGGCTGTTGTCATACCAGGAGGAGATGGTCGGATATTTTTTTAACTTCTCCTTGTCGAGATAGACACGGATACCCTCTGCAGACTCCTTTGCAGAGAAGGGGGTCAGTGTCATGGCAAATTTTCCGATGGGGAGAACCCGGAGACGGTGATTCCCTGTCGTCGCATGCATGATTATCTGGGGGGGATCGGGGAGGCACTTGGTGGTCTCGCACGTGACAAAGATCTTATCTTCGGGCTTTTTGCCGAGGAGGGTGAGTGCATAGTCCACCATAAACACTCCGATCAGCATTCCAGGGGCGGCATAGGTATGGAAGTCGATGCATTTCCGAAATGATTCACGAAGTTCATTCGGCATTCCCATTGCATCCATCTTTGAAAGAAGTTCAGCCGATGAATATTCAGGTATGGCTGGCATGTGTACCATATTGGTAAAAAAAATGCTTAAATGTTCACAATAAAGGAATAGTAAACCTTGTTAATTTTACTTAATCTCCGCGCAAGAATTCAACGTTTTTCTTCCTTTGAAATTCAAATACCAAAGAATTTATTCCGGGACAATCATCCCGGTCAACCACAAACACCTTTAAATAAGGATATTTTCCAAATTTACTGAGTATAATTACTTCTTTTAATATGGTGTGCATATAAATTTAATTTAGTTAATTTTTTCTTTGAGTGGAGTATATTCAATGATTGTCAGGGGGGTTTGATGCCCTCTCCCCAGGCACTTACCGTTTCACCAGGAAACAATGCCCTGAGACTGGATAGGGTGTGGAGAGATGATCCAGATTGTATCTCCACGTATCAACCTGACTTCAACAATTTCAAAAAAAAACCAAAGTGTGTTACAGGCGAATCGCATGAAACTCCTGTCTTTCTTAAGAGGAGAACAATCTGGAACAGAGAAGGAGAACATTACAATGGCTAAAGCATCTGAACCAGTCTTGAAATATGTACCCACTACCTGCCCGTACTGCGGCGTCGGATGTGGGCTCAACCTCGTAGTCAACGAGGGAAAGGTGGTTGGCGTCGAACCCAACAAGCGCACTCCCATAAACGAGGGCAAGCTCTGTCCCAAGGGAATGACCTGCTGGGAACATGTCCACAGCCCCGATCGGCTGACAAAGCCGAAGATCAAGAAGGGCGGCAAGTTCGTGGACGCATCCTGGGATGAAGCCATCGACCTGATTGCAAAGAAGTTCAAGGAGATCTCGGACAAAAACGGGCCCAAATCACTTGGCTTCCAAACATCCTGCCGTACGGTTAACGAAGACTGTTACGCGCTACAGAAGTTCGCCCGCGTTGGCTTCCAGACCAACAACGTCGATAACTGTGCCCGTATCTGCCACGGACCATCAGTTGCAGGGCTCTCGCTGTCGTTCGGCTCTGGTGCCGCAACCAACCCGTTCGAGGATGTCCTGAACTCCGACCTGATCATCATGTGGGGGTCCAATGCCGTAGAAGCTCACCCGCTCGCCGGTCGGCGCATCATGCAGGCCAAGAAGCGTGGCATTCCGATTATTGTGATCGACCCGCGGTTCAGTACATCGGCACGGCTCGCCGACCATTATGTCCGGTTCAATCCGTCGACACACATAGCACTTGCCAATTCCATGATGTACTGGATCATCAAGGAGGGGCTCCAGAACACGGCGTTCATCAACGAGCGTACTAAAGGCTTCGACGACCTCAAGAAAACGGTCGAGAAGTATGCTGACTGCACGGAGATTCATGGTGTCCCGCTCGAAACTGTCAAGGACGTTGCTCGAAAGTATGCGAGGGCAAGGAATGCAGTCATCATCTACTGCCTCGGCATCACCGAGTTAACCACCGGTACCGACAACGTCCGTTCGATGGGCAACCTCGCGCTGCTGACTGGGAACGTTGGCCGCCCGGGCGTTGGTGTCAACCCTCTCCGCGGCCAGAACAACGTGCAGGGTGCCTGCGACATGGGTGCGTACCCGAACGTCTACTCCGGTTACCAGGCCTGCTCCGTTCCTGACAACCGTGCCAAGATGGAGAAGGCATGGGGCATGAAGGAAGGCTCCCTGCCCGACTGGTATGGATCAACACTGACCGAGCAGATTAATGATGCCGGAAACCCGATCAAGGCGATGTACTTCCTGGGATTGAACCCGGTTGTGTCATATCCCGATTCGAACCATGTCATGAAGCAGCTGGAAAAGCTTGACTTCTGCGTCATGCAGGACATTTTCTGGAATGAGAGCTGCGAGTATGCTGACGTGGTCCTGCCAGGCACCTGCTTTGCCGAGAAAGACGGGACGTTCACCAGTGGTGAGAGGCGGATTAACCGTGTCCGCAAGGCCGTCGACGGCCCGGGCGAGTCGAAGTACGACTGGGAGATCATCGCGATGGTCGCAAAGAAGCTGGGCCTCAAGGGTTTTGACTGGAAGACCGCCAACGACGTCTGGGATGACATGCGGGCATGTACGCCGAACATGTTTGGGTGCACCTACGAGAAGATGGGGAAGCCCGAGTCAGTCCACTGGCCATGCCCGGCAATCGACCACCCCGGCACCCCGATTCTCCACATCGGGAAGTTCTCGGCCGCGGATGGCAAGGGAACGATGTTCGGCCTCGAGTACCGCCAGCCCGCGGAAGTTGCGGATGATGAATATCCGTTCACCCTCATGACCGGACGTGTCATATTCCATTATCACACGAGGACACAGACCGATCGTGCAAAGCAACTGCACTATGAGGTGCCCGAGTCCTATATCCAGATCAACACCATCGATGCAAAGAAACTGGGCATCAAGGAGAACGAGAAGATCAAGGTTTCAAGCCGGCGTGGTCATATTGAGACCCTTGCACGTATATCCGACGATGTTGCGCCTGGTGTTACTTACATGGCCATGCACTTCCACAAGGGTGCAAACACGCTCACCAACACAGCACTCGACCCGCTCTCCAAGATGCCGGAGCTGAAGCACTGTGCGATAAAGATCGAAAAGATTGCGGGGGCGAAGTAAATGGCAAAGAAAGGCGATATGCTCTATGCATGGACCACCGATTCCGCACTTGCAAAGAAGGCGGAGTGCGGAGGCGCAGTCACAGAGCTACTGAAGTATGCACTCGAGAGCAAGACTGTGGACGCAGTACTTGCTGTAAAGAAGGGTTTTGACCTGTACGACGCAGTCCCGACCATCGTGACAGATCCGAAGGACCTTGACGAATGCGCAGGTTCGCTCCACTGCGGAACGATTCTTCTCTCCAAGCTGGTGATGGAATACGCACCGAAGCTGTCCGGTAAAAAGATTGGGATGGTTGTCAAGGGTTGCGACATGATGGGCCTTCTGGAGATGGCGAAGCGAAACCAGGTTAACCTTGACAACATCGTCATGATCGGTGTCAACTGCGGGGGGTCGGTCAGCCCGGTTGCCGCACGGAGGATGATCAAGGAGAAATTTGGCGTCGATCCAGATAAGGTCACCAAGGAAGAGATCGACAAGGGTCAGTTCATCATCGAGTACGAGGGCGGCCACAAGGGGATCAAGATGGACGACCTCGAGGATGAAGGATACGGCCGCCGCAGCAACTGCCGCCGCTGCAAGGCGAAGATCACCCGTCAGGCTGATCTCGCCTGCGGGAACTGGGGCGTCATCGGCGACAAGGCCGGAAAGGCCACTTTCGTCGAGGTCTGCTCCGACAAGGGTGCAAAACTCCTCGACGGAGCAGTGAAAGCGAAGAAACTTACCACGGAACCGGCAGACCCCAAGGGCATCGAGATCAGGGCAAAGACCGAGAATGCGATGCTCAAACTTGGCGACAAGTGGCGCAAGCGCGACTTTGAGGCACTCAGGTCCAACCTTTGGGAGTCTATTGCCAAGGAGACTGCACGCTGCATGAAATGTGGGGCCTGCATCGCACATTGCCCTGTCTGTTTCACCCGTGCTGACAAGTATGAGCAGTCCGAGCCCGATATAATGGTCCGTGCAGGTTTCATACCGGCAGACCCGATGTTCCACCTGCGCCGCTTCGCGCACATCTCGGACTCCTGCGTAAACTGTGGGCAGTGCGAGGAGAATTGCCCCTGTGAGATACCGCTTGCGCTCTTCTCGCATGCGATCCGCACAGAGGCAGACAAGTTCTTCGAGCCGAAACTCGGGAAGTCGGCCTACACCAACTAATTTTTTTTCCGAATCAGATTCTGAACTATCCCTTTCACGTTAAAGTCCAGGAAAGTTGCATCCGGACCACTATACAGGATTCATTCACAAATTCAATTCCGAGAGGAATGAAATACTAAGATCAAAAGATTCACAACCGGTTATTGCAGACCTACCGACCAGAAAAAAAAATAGTACAATCAGGTCTCTTTCACGAGTGGGGGTCAACAGTTGTTCCTCCTGACGAGGGATAGTTACACGCACGAAGAAGCACTGATGCATCTACCCGGTGTCCCTCATGCAACCCCACAGCAAGAGAAGAGAGGGAGACAATCGACAGGGGTATCATGAACCCGAACATGTCTATTGAGGGAATCGTGCGGCGGTTTTTCCACACATAGTTACGCACGCTCCAGCGGTCCACGATAATTCCCATATCTGCCAGGCAGGATGATACCCGGGAGTATGGCATGGTCTTGCTGAGGGTGATGCAGAGATCTACAACAGGAGACCCTATCCGGGTGCCGGGGTAAAAAGGCTGGTTGGCAGGAGATATTTGTCTGCAATCATGACAGAGAAACCGTTTTACGAGTACGTATACGACTCTCTTCTTCGCATTCTCCATCACAATTGCAAACTGCCTTTTTTTGACATCATACCCGGAGAGTTCTCCACCGCAGTGCAGGCACCCCTTATGTTCATCAAACAGGACCCCATCACACAACGGGAGGGTCGTCTGTAAAAGGTCAGAAAGTAATGGGGGTATCCGGGGTTTTTTCAAGGCTCCGTCTCCTTTTCAGTACAAGGAGGAGTATATTCCCATTTTTTTTCACTCCAGCATAGTTACGGGATTGTTGGTTTTAAGAGTTTATAAACCCACTTTTAATCACCAAATTTCGCAAAAATTTCAAAACTCTTATATCATATTTTGGTAAATACTCAGTTAGTAACCAAAATCATTTGACAAACTGGTTATTAAAACCTGTTTTCATTAATAGGTTTTCGATGTAGTATCGGTGATCAAAGCATGAGTGATGAAAAAGCACCACTGAAATATACCACGACAACCTGCCCGTACTGCGGAGTAGGCTGTGGCCTGAACCTCGTATCAAAGGGGAACACGCTCGTTGGTGTCGCACCGTTCAAAAGGAGCCCGATCAACGAAGGGAAGCTCTGCCCGAAGGGTGCGACCTGCTGGGAAACGGTCCAGAAGCCGGGCCGTCTGACCAAGCCCCTGATCAAGAAGAATGGCAAGTTCGAGGAAGCATCCTGGGACGAAGCCCTTGACCTGATTGTCAAGAAGTTCACAGAGATTTACAAACAGGGTGGCCCCAAGTCGGTTGGCTTCCAGACATCCTGCCGTACCGTGAATGAGGACTGTTATGCGCTTCAGAAGTGGGCCCGGTGCGGGTTTTTGACCAACAACGTGGACAACTGCGCCCGTATCTGCCACGGACCTTCTGTTGCAGGGCTCTCGCTCTCGTTCGGATCGGGTGCGGCTACCAACCCCTTCGAGGATGTCCTGAACTCTGACCTGATCGTGATGTGGGGTTCCAATGCTGTCGAGGCCCACCCGCTTGCCGGGCGCCGCGTCATGCAGGCCAAGAAAAAAGGAATCCCGATCATCGTGGTTGACCCGCGGTTCAGCCCAACGGCACGTCTTGCCGACAAGTATATCCGCTTCAACCCCTCGACCCACATTGCGCTCGCCAACAACATGATGTACTATATCATCAAGGAAGGGCTCGAGGACAAGGAGTTCATCAAGGAGCGGACAAAAGGATTCGATGACCTGAAGAAAACTGTCGAGAAGTATGCAGATGCCACGAATATCCATGGTGTCGACCAGGAGACGGTCAAGGACTTTGCCCGCCAGTATGCGAAAGCAAAGAACGCAGTCATCATCTACTGTCTCGGTATCACCGAGTTAACCACCGGTACCGACAACGTCCGTTCGATGGGCAACCTCTCGCTGCTCACCGGTAACATCGGCCGCCCCGGTGTGGGTGTCAACCCGCTCCGCGGCCAGAACAACGTCCAGGGTGCCTGTGACATGGGTGCATACCCGAACGTCTTCTCCGGGTACCAGGCCGTCGCCGTGCCGGAGAATCGTGCCAAGCATGAAAAGGCCTGGTTCCTCAAGGAAGGGTCCCTTCCGGATTGGTATGGCGTGACCCTGACCGAGCAGATCAACCAGGCCGGCGACCCGATCAAAGCTATGTACTTCCTCGGCCTGAACCCGACAGTCTCCTACCCTGACTCGAACCATGTAAGGCGACAACTCGAGAAGCTCGATTTCTGCGTGATGCAGGATATCTACTGGAACGAAAGCTGCGAGTATGCTGACGTGGTCCTTCCAGGAACCTGCTTTGCCGAGAAGGATGGCACGTTCACCAGCGGCGAGCGGCGTGTCAACCGTGTCAGGAAGGCCGTTGACGGTCCCGGGGAATCCAAATACGACTGGGAGATCATCGCCATGCTCGCGAAGAAGATGGGCCTCAAGGGATTCGACTGGAAGAGTGCCAAGGACGTCTGGGACGACATGCGTGCAGTCACGCCCGGTCAGTTCGGAGTCACCTACGAAAAGATGGAGAAGCCCGAGTCGGTCCACTGGCCCTGCCCGACCATAGAGCACCCGGGGACTCCCATCCTCCACATAGGGAAGTTCTCTGCAGCCGATGGCAAGGGAACGATGTTCGGCCTCGAGTACCGCCCACCGGCGGAAGTTGCGGATGCAGAGTATCCGTTCACCCTCATGACAGGGCGTGTAATCTTCCACTATCACACGCGGACCCAGACTGACCGGTCCCCAACCCTGCATTACGAGGTGCCCGAAAACTGGGTCCAGATCAACACGCAGGATGCGAAGGAACTCGGTATTGCCCAGCACGAGAAGATCAAGGTGACGAGCCGCCGTGGAGAATCCATCGCAGTTGCACGCGTGACTGATGAAGTCGGCCCCAAGGTAATGTACATGCCAATGCACTTCTACCTGGGTGCAAACAACCTCACCAACACCGCGCTCGACCCGCTCTCAAAGATGCCGGAGCTCAAGCACTGTGCTGTCAAGGTTGAGAAGATCAAGGAGGCCTGAGTACCATGTCTAAGAAAGGCGATTTACTCTATTCATGGACCAACGACCCGGAGATCCAGAAGAAAGCGGAACTCGGCGGTGCAGTCACCACCCTGTGGAAGTATGCACTCGAATCCAAGATGGTTGATGCAGTCTTCGTGGTCACCAAGGGTGTTGACCTCTATGATGCCAAGCCGGTTCTGGTCACCGATCCCAAGGATCTTGCCAGTACTGCCGGATCGCTCCATTGCGGCACGCTTCTTTTGCCCAAACTCATCAAGAAATTCTATAACGGGGCAAGGGACATGAAGATCGGTGTCACGGTCAAGGGCTGCGATATGATGGCGTTCTACGAACTCGCCAAGCGCCAGCAGATCAACCTTGACAATATCATCATGATTGGGGTCAACTGTGGAGGATCGGTCAGCCCGGTCGTTGCCCGGAAGATGATCAGGGAAAAATTTGAAGTCGACCCGGACAAGGTGCACAAGGAGGAGATTGACAAGGGACAGTTCATCATCGAGTACGAGGGAGGCCACAAAGGCATCTCTGTTGACGAGCTCGAAGAGGCTGGATATGGTCGCCGCAGCAACTGCCGCCGCTGCAAACTCAAGATCCCCCGGCAGGCAGACCTTGCCTGCGGGAACTGGGGCGTCATCGGCCCCAGGGCAGGAAAGGCCACCTTCATCGAGGTCTGTTCTGAGAAAGGTGCGAACCTGCTCGACGGTGCGGTCAAGAAAGGGATGCTTGCAACAGAACCAGCAAATCCCAAGGGAGTCGAGATACGCGCCAAGGTCGAAAACGCGATGTACAAGCTCAGCGACAAATGGCGCAAGCACGATTTCGAATCACTCGGCGAGGGCAAGGACCGCCTGAATAAGATCATGAGCGAAACCTCCCGGTGCATCAAGTGCTACCAGTGCATCGAGGAATGCCCCATCTGCTACTGCGTGGAATGCACGACTAAGAATCCGACGTATGTTCCGCCCGGGGAACTCCCGGTCAGTTTCATGTTCCACCTTATCAGGTACGCCCACATAGCTGACTCATGTGTGAACTGCGGGCAATGCGAAGAGGTCTGTGCCGCCGAGATACCGAACGCACTCTTCATGCATTCCCAGCAGGTTGAGCTCGAGAAGATGTTCGGACACACCCCTGGAATCAACATGGAACTGCCACTCCTGGCATATGTCGAGGAGAAGGAGGAGAGATTAAGGCTCCACAACACCGGCAGCGATATGATCTACGAGAACGTGTTCAAACCGTTAAAGTAATACTCAACCTTTCATCCATTCCTTTTTCTTTCCATGAGATTCAGGGTGCAAGGGTTAGCCCCCTTTTTTATTTCTTCCCTCCATTCGGAAGCGCCATGAAAATACAGAGATGAAACGCTGGGATCCTTCACGTCAGCTCTGTTTCAATGGGTGAAAAGTCAAGTGGTGTGCGTTAATCCCGTATTATTTCCAGGCTCACATCAAAATTCCTGACACTGTGGGTGATGGCACCCATGCTTATGTAATCAACTCCCAAAAGCGCATAATTTGGGATATTTTGCTCGGTGATACCCCCCGAAACTTCGATTGTGGGGAATTCGCGGAGGTCTGCCTCTTTGAGGAGGGAAAGGGTCTTTTTTAATATCCCAGGAGACATATTATCGAGGAGAAGGATATCCGCCCCAGCCCTTGCGGCAACGAGAGCTTCCTCCGGGGTCTCAACTTCCACTTCGATCTTCTTTTTTGTTATATGAGCCCTGGCACGATGGATGGCCGTTTCAAGGGGAACTAGGATGAGATGGTTGTCCTTGATCATCACGCCATCTGAGAGCGTTATCCTGTGTGCATACCCTCCACCGAGCACGACCGCTTTCTTGTCAAGGAGCCGGAGACCCGGGGCTGTCTTCCTGGTAGACGCAATTTTGCATCCCGGCTGAATCCGGTCGAGGACCGACTGAATGCGATGCGTCATGGATGCTATCCCACTCATCCTCCCGATAATGTTGAGAGCAGTCCGCTCAACGAAGAGGATCGACCTCGCATGCCCTCCAAGGGATGCGAGGATTGTACCGCGGTCCACCTCTGATCCGTCTTTGACGCTTATCTCCATCGAGACACCTTGTGCATCAAAGAGTATTGCCGCTTCATCGAGACCTGCGACAACTCCTTCTTGACGCGCAATGATGCGTGCCCTGCAGAGTTCGTTCCCGACGACTGACTCTGAGGTAATGTCGCCTGAAGGGGCATCCTCGTTGAGGAAAGAGATGAGCATGTCACGGGTGACCTGTGGAACCTGGTTCACCTTCCAATCACCAGCATCCGTTCGATTGCGCCCCTGGCCTTCTGCATGATATCAGGAGGAATGACGACCTCGAACTGTTCCTTTTCGAGCGAAGCAAGGAGATTTGCGAGTGTGGTCTTCTTCATATCCTTGCAGATGGCATCATCCTTGACGTTGAAGGTATGGTCAGGGTAGAGCGTCTTCAACCGGTACCCCATCTCCTTCTCGGTGAAAATGTTCCACGCGCCCACGCTCTCGTGTTCCCGGACCACCCTGATCATGCCGCCGGTGGAAGCCACGATGTCGGATCCCCGCTGAACCTCGGGTCTGCATTCAGGATGGCTGATGATAGTCCCGCCACGTGCCCGAGCCGCTTCAAGGTCTTTTTGAGAAAAGCAGTCATGGACATAGCAGTGTCCCCCTGGTGGAATAGCGATGATCTTCTTATCAGGAACCTTACCCTGGATGTAGGCCGCCAGGTTCGCATCAGGCCCTACGATGACCTCTTGCTCAGGAAGAGCTTTTACGACAGTTACGGCATTCGCAGAGGTGCAGATTACGTCGGCATGAGCCTTACAGGCTGCAGTGCTGTTGATATAGAGCACCACGGCAGCGCCCGGGTGACGCTTTTTCGCGTCTCTGATCATAGCCGGTGTAAGCTGGTCAGCGAGCGGGCATGTGGCATCCCTGACAGGAATCAGGACTTTCTTTTCGGGGTTGAGGATCTTTGCGGTCTCAGCCATGAACAGCACACCGCAGAACACAATCACGGACGAATGGGTATTTCGTGCCTCCCGGGCGAGTTCATAACTGTCTCCGACCACGTCTGCAAGCTCCTGGATCTCCGGCAGCTGGTAGTTATGGGCAAGGATGGTAGCATCCCTGGCTTTTTTGAGTGCAATGATCCGTTCTTTCCTGCTCATGTCCCTACCACCAGAGGCTGATCAAGGTTCTTGAGCAGGGTGAGGATTGAGAGGGCAGCAAGGTAACTGGTGGCAGGGTTGTCGGGGCTTGGAAGATTGCTGACGCGGATATAGAGATCTCCGAATTCTCCTTCAGCCTCGATCTCGTGGATGTTCCTCTCCACATCGGGGTCAGCATACAGTTCCACGTCGACTTCGCGGCCTGCCGCAAGGCTCAGGGCCACAGACACGTTGACATTCTTTGGGAATTCCTTGATGCATTCATGCGACTTGCCCTTGAAGATAAGGGTCCTTTTTTGTGCACCTATTCCCAGTGATTGAGGGCTCTTGGTGGTCCGGAGCAGGAGTTTCCTGAATTGGGAGATCTGTCCTACCTTGAGGTTGTCGAGTCCCACGATGGCCCCGCTCGGGATAAAAATCCGCCTTTCTGCGGCTCGAGCGACTGAGAGAAGATCATTTCTGAAGATTGGATCTGCAAGCGCACCAACCGAAAGGAGGATGAGGTGCTTGTCATGGGCGAGTACATTCTCGGCATACTGACGTACTGCCCTGACAGAAGCTGCTTCAACAACGTAATCGAAATCGGCTGTGATAAAGGAGTCAAAGTCCTGGTATGCATTCCCTCCGCAGACAGATGCAAGTCCAAGGGCTTTTGAGTAGACCTGGTCAAACAGGGCCACGATCTCGCAATTTTCCCTGCGATTTGCGATGATGTGGCCAATATTCCCACAACCAAGCACCCCGATCCTGATCATCGTACACAGTTATTGATATCATTGATTAATCATTTTCCTCTTCCCTGTAAGAGTCATCCTGTTCAACCAGCCAAAAAGGCCGTAACACCGCGGTGAGGAAGGATCACCCGTATCAGAGCATCCGGTATAGCATGAGAGTGAACCATCATCATTCCAGACAGAGCATCTAAGGAGCAGGCGTATGCATGAGGATGCTGAGGACCGTCATCCAGGAACGAACCTGATCGGAAGTATCAGGGAAAAGAGAGTCCACATCAGGACATTTGGATGCACCTACAACATGGGAGACACCCTGAAACTGCGGGAAGTCCTGAAACACCAGCAATGCACTCTTGTTGATGATCCTAGAGACGCCGACACAGTCATCGTGAATACCTGCATGGTAATCGGTGCGACCGAACGAAAAGTACTCCGGCAGCTCCGGGCTCTCCGTCACCACCCCCTCTATGTCACCGGATGCATGGCCGTGGTCGGACAAGAGACTATCAAATCGGCATGCAACGCGAGTATTATCCATCCGGATGAGATCAGCGCTGCATACAGGAAGATCGGGACTATTCCCGTAAGATCACCCGGCATTGTCCAGGTTTGCCATGGATGTCAGGGTCACTGCACTTATTGTATCACACGGAAAGCCCGCGGCCGGCTTGTCAGTCAAGGGATTGAAGAAATTGCAGGTGAGATAAGGGCACTGGCAGGGAATGGAGCAGTAGAGATCCAGCTGACTGGGCAGGATCTGAGTGCATGGGGTGCAGATATTGGATCTGACTTCGGCCAGCTTCTGTCAGAGATCAATTCCATTCCAGGAAAATTTATGATCAGAGTGGGCATGATGAACCCTGCAACCCTGTATCCGGTTCTTGATTCGATTGGGTCCGCTTTCAAGGGAGAAAAGATATTCTCGCTTATCCACGTGCCTGTCCAGTCAGGCTCTGATACGGTACTTGGTCGGATGAAACGTGGATATACCTGCGATAAGGTCATCGAACTTGTGCGACGATTCCGGACTTTCATACCAGATGTATCGCTTCACACCGATGTGATATGCGGATACCCTGGCGAGACAGAAGAGGATTTCGTCGAGACCCTGGCACTATTATCCAGGATTCAGCCCGACAAGGTGAACATAACAAGGTTTTCCCCGAGACCTGGCACGCCTGCATCCCTTGAGAAGGATATGCCCGACAGGTTCAAGAAAGAGAGATCGAGGGCTCTCCGGATCCATGCGGAGGCAATCGCCAGGCAGAAAAACGCGTCACTGCTGGGTCAGGAAGTCCAAGTCGTCATCACCGAGCATCCCCGCGAAGGTTCATCGATGGGCAGAACTGCAAATTATACAGGGGTAGTCATCCCGTGCTATCTCGAACCCGGGACTGTCAGGAATGTTCGCCTCGTTGAGGACAGGATTTATTATTTCCTTGGTGAGCTGGGTTGAGTTCCAGTCGTGTGTATAGTCCGTAATGGCATCAATCCAGGCATGGTTTCATATAGCATTATGTAGTTTATCTCAGTCCTACAGAAGAAAAGACAACAATTAATGCGGAGGCTGTCCACTCATCATCTGCGACCGGGAATACACTGGCAGCATACCAGAAGAAGGAGGAGCCATAGATGGATATTATTGAGAAGGGTTACGAGGCATTGCTCAAGAAGATCGATGAAATGGACCAGAAGAGGGATACCCTCACTGATGAGATACGAGCCCACGAGGCGGATCTGATGGCCCGGATGGGAGAGATGACCGGGCCGCTTGTTGGGAGGATCGGGATGAACATGCTCATGCGGGGAAAGCAGGACACCAAGGGCGAGATGTATGACACGG
This sequence comes from Methanolinea sp., assembly GCA_018262855.1. Lineage (GTDB taxonomy): Archaea > Halobacteriota > Methanomicrobia > Methanomicrobiales > Methanospirillaceae > Methanolinea_A. The sequence goes on from JADFDO010000005.1 coordinate 147,023, forward strand.
CATTCTACCCGAAGAAGATGATTCTCCTCGGAAAAACCGATCCCATTGAACACAGGCCCGATGACATCAACAAGAAGGTGGTAGACCAGTTCTGTGTCCTTTCAGAAGAAGGGAAATTCTTCGAACTCATGTACAGCTCCGATGGTATGATTGTCGACTCATATCAGAATCCCCTCTCACCTGCAGATGCCCTCCAGATCTATGGCCATGATATCATGGTCATGCTATACCGGGCAATGCGGGATTACCTGGAGGGCCAGAAGGATCTCCTTGATGCAATGGAAAAGACGATAGCATTTGCCCTGGCCGGGAAATAAGGGAAAGTTCGGTTCTCTACTTCCACTTGAACATGGGAAAAGCCGGTTTCAGAATGTCTTCTTCCGGCCGGTCGAGCGGTGAGAGCGTGAAGGTCTTCTCATATGAGTTGCCTTTCTCGTTCTTATATTCGGCCATGACCTTGACCCTCTCTATCATCGAATCTGTGGCAAAACCTGTGTGATCGTCCTCTTCGAGAACAGGAATGGAATAGGTGAGATCGTGCGGGATGAGTGTGAGGCGGATGGAGAGCGCCTTTGCATTTCCACGGTTCCTCACAACGATCCCCCTGGCATCCTCTTTTAAGGTCACTACCAGGTCAGGGGTCATCACACTGTCCTCCATGATGAAGAACGACATTGCAAGGGCAATGACAAGTATGAGGGCGATGAGGCTTGCGTAGATGTCGACGATAAAGAAGAGTGCCACGCAGACAATCAGACCCAAAACGACCACAATTACGTGGTTTCTTTCCATGAAAAGGTATACGCAGGGATCAATAATAAGGAGTGTGTAAGTGGGCCCGATGTGATTCGAACACATGACCTCCCGGTTATCAGCCGGGCGCACCACCGGGCTATGCTACGGGCCCTCTGATTGCCCATTAATGTAATTCTCTGACCCTATTATAAGTTTTGAATCGACGGATCTCCACATGAGGTACCGTTACATTAAATGTGCGGGTGCCCAAGAATGTGTGAAGGATAACAATTTGGTGGTGGAGTTTTGACAACGCAGTATCTCCTTGGGAATGAAGCAATAGCCAGGGGCTGCCTCGAATCGCCCCTGCACTTCGTGACAGGGTATCCCGGTACGCCGTCTTCTGAGGTGATCGATATTCTCAGATCCCTCCCGGAACGTGATTATTACATCGAGTGGTCGGTCAATGAGAAGGTAGCCCTGGAGAACGCCCTTGCCGCTGCATGGTGCGGGCAGCGGGCGCTCTGCACGATGAAGCACGTGGGGTTGAATGTTGCAGCGGATCCCCTGATGACAAGCGCATATACCGGGGTCACGGGAGGCCTTGTGATCATGAGCGCTGACGATCCCTTTGCGCACAGCTCTCAGAATGAGCAGGACAGCCGCTGCTACGCCCTTTTTGCACGGATACCGTGCCTCGATCCAGCCACCATCCAGGAAGCCCACGATATGGCAAGGGATGCATTCTCCCTCTCTGAAGAGTTCTCCATCCCTGTCATATTCAGGCCGACCACCCGGATCTGTCACTCTAAGGGGGACACTATCCTTGGTGAACGGGTTATCTCACCGAGGAAGGGCGAGTTCCATAAAAACCCGCAGCAATATGTGGTGATACCTGCGCACACGCGGGTCCTCCATAAAAAGCTGAACCAGAAACAACCGCTCATCAAGAAAGCCCTCCTCGCGAAAGGATATAATCAGGCAAGGGAACGGGGTCGGGTCGCGGTGGTTGCAAGTGGCATTGCCGCTTCCTACGTCCAGGAGATCCTGCCCCCTGACATCTCGTTCATGAAGATCGGTGCCTACCCTATCGATGAAGAGTGGCTTGGGGAGTTCATACGAAAGCATGAGAGAGTCCTCGTGATCGAGGAGCTTCATCCTGTGGTGGAAGAGGCCGTGCGGCAGGTTGCCGGATGCGTTCCGGTACATGGAAAGAAGGATGGCATGGTTCCCTACGAGGGGGAACTCTCGACGATGGCGGTTGCTGGAATCATGCAGAAGTGCGGAATCACTCCCGCGAGGTCATTTCCCGAGACAGTCCCCGCAGGAGACCTTCCCGGGCGACCTCCAATCCTCTGTGCGGGGTGCATGCACAGGCCGGTCTTTTATTCCATGCGGAAAGTATTCAAGGATGGGATCTTCCCGAGCGATATCGGCTGTTACACCCTGGGGCTGCAGCTTGGTGCGGTTGACACGACAATCTGTATGGGGGCTTCGATTACTATAGCAAGCGGTATCTCGCACTCAGGCGAGGAGCACGAGGTGGTGGCAACTATTGGGGATTCCACATTCCTGCATGCCGGGATTCCAGGGCTCCTGAATGCGGTGTACAACGGCGCAAGGATGATCCTGATTATCCTCGATAACCGGATTACCGCGATGACCGGCCACCAGCCCAATCCCACTACCGGGGAAACAGCATGCGGGATCGCCACCCCCCCGGTATCGCTGGAGGCATTATGCCGGGCATGCGGCGTTGCACATGTAGAGACTGTGGATCCCTATGACCTGACCTCTCTCCAGGCGGCCCTCAAGGAAGCCAGGGAACGCCTCGGGGTCAAGGTGATCATCGCCAGGCAGCCCTGCGTAATTATCGCGAGGAGGGCCGGCATCCGCAGGGGGCGCTTCCAGGTTGATCCCGACACCTGTACGGAGTGCGGGCTCTGCATAAAATTTGGATGCCCTGCTCTCGAGAAGGCTGGCGAGAAGGCCTATATTAACGACCTCTGCAGCGGGTGCGGGGTCTGTGCCCAGATATGTCCATCAGGGGCTATCGGTAAGGAGGTGAAGAGATGAGCAGGAGCTACGACATCCTCATGGTGGGAATTGGAGGTCAGGGGATCATCCTTGCATCCAATATCCTTGGTGAAGCCAGTCTCATCGAAGGGCGAAGTATCAGGGGGGCGGAGACCCACGGCATGGCACAGAGAGGAGGATCTGTTGAGGGACATATCAGGATCGACGGCAAGTACGGACCCCTCATCGCACCCGGCACGGCAGACCTCATAATCGCGTTTGACATGCTTGAAGCTCTCAGATATGCTCATTATCTTGCACCCGGCGGGAACATGGTGATAAACAGCCATGTTGTAATCCCGACGTCAGTCTTCATGCAGGGTGCAACAGCACCTTCAAAAGAAGAGATCCTGGCGCGACTCGGGAGCGGGCGAACCATATGCCTTATCGATGCGGACCACCTCGCTGAGGAGGCTGGAAGCCTTCTCGCCCAGAATGTCGTCATGATTGGGGCTGCTTCCTGGTCCATGCCTATCGCTGCAGAATCGCTCTCGGGAGCGGTGGGACGTCTGGTCCCGAAGAAGACCATCGAGATCAACAGGAAGGCATTCGAGCTTGGAAGGGCGGCAGGGAAGAGATGTAAAGAAGGGAGCAAAGAAACGTGAGCCTTCCTGATCTTGGTCCCTTTTCTCCCGATACACTCTGCCATGGCGATGCACTGGATCTCCTTCCGAGGCTCCCCTCCCAGAGTATAGATCTGCTGGTGACCGATCCCCCCTTTGCCATTGATTTCCAGGCGCAGCGTCTGAACTATCACCGGACCGGATCGAATGTCCTTGAGGGTTACAGGGAAATACCGGCAGGAGACTATGCTGATTTCACCACCAGGTGGATTGAGGAGGCATTCCGCGTTCTTTCCCCGGCTGGGAGCCTTTATGTCTTCTCGGGGTGGAACCGGTTAAAGGAGGTGCTCTGCAGCCTTGACGATTCAGGCTTTACCACCATCAACCACCTGATATGGAAATACCAGTTCGGCGTCTTCACGCGGAAGAAATACGTCACCAGCCATTACCATATCCTGTTCGCAGTAAAAGATCCCAGGCATTACACGTTCAACAAGGTCGACCATTACCCGGAGGATGTCTGGGTGATCAACCGCGAATACTGGAAGGGCAGGAAAAAGACTCCCACAAAGCTTCCCTACCAGCTCGTTGAGAGGATACTCTCATTCTCGAGCAACCAGGGTGACATGGTCCTGGATCCATTCCTCGGTTCGGGAACGGTTGCTATGGTCAGCAGGGATATGGGGAGGCACTTTCTCGGGTTCGAGGTCGTGGATGAATATTATTCTTTTGCCCTGGAGAGGCTGCAGAAAGGGATGCGGAACCCGCAGCATGGAAAAGGAACGCCCTCCGGAGAAAAGAAGCACGCTGAGGGGGAGAATTGAACTCCCGAGGGGCCGAAGCCCCACAGGCTCTCCAGGCCTGCGCCGTACCGCTAGACTACCTCAGCAAAAAGGTGTATCCATACTATGGGGCGGGGTTTTTTTTAATGCTATCCCCCCCGCATCAGGAGCCAGTGGAGAAGAGGAAGCCCGAGTATTATCCAGTGCAGTGAATTCTTCTCTCTCTCCTGTGTTCGATACTCAGGCTTTGTGTCCCTTTTTCCATCCCCGTGGGTAAGTCCCCGGAGGCAGGAATACACTTCTTGGCGCCGCCACAAGCCCGTGCATACCCGGTGTTACCATCGATGAGGATACAATTGCTTCCCCTATACAGACCAGTTCGCCTTCCGAGGTGAGCATGGCGACCACATCCCCTCGTTGAAAAGGATCCTGACGGATAACCCCGACACCGGCGAGAGCGGCACCATGGCAGAGCGCATCCACTGCCGTATCCCGGATAACCAGCGTGGGAAGCCCTCCTGCAACCATCCCTGGGGGCATGATCATCGTGGTCAACGCCTCAAACTTCCCCTGCCTCGCAAGTGCGGCCGCATCTTTCAGCTCAGCCAGTGTATGTGCCGAGTCTTCAGAGAATACGCCGGACCTGGTCCTCCTGAGTTCTTCCATGTGGGCTCCGCAACCCAGTGACAGGCCCATATGGTGGCAGAGCGACCTGATATAGGTCCCTGCATCGCAGGTGATGCGAAGCACTGCCAGCCTCTCTCCCACCTCAAGCACATCGAGCGCGTGGATGGTCCGAATGCGGAGGTTCCTTGCAACCGCGCTTTTAAGAGGGGGCCTCTGATAGATGCGGCCTGTAAACTCTTCTGCGACACTCCTGACTGCAGTCTCTCCAACATTTTTATGGAATCGAATCACCGCAATGTATTCCTTCTCCTCCGAGAGAAGGACGGGGGCGAGGCGTACGGCGTTTCCTATCATCACGACGAGAACTCCGGAGACACCCGGGTCGAGCGTTCCTGCATGACCCACCCTTTTCCCAAGTATCTCCCCTGCCCAGGCGGTGACCTGGTGGCTCGAAGGTCCCCTTGGCTTATCAAGCACCAGAAGGCCATGGTTTGGGATCGGTGTTGTCATCATGTCCTTTGATTCAGTCCTGCGCTGTCATTCTTTTCCAGGAATTCGTTCAGGGTCCTGAGGGCCCCTTCGAGTGATCCGTCCCCTGATACATCAGGAGGGTGATCCCCGTGCTCCATCTCCTTTGCGGTCACCCTGCCGATTGCAATTTTGATAAGATCGGGCCGGTCTTCCCAGACAGCCTCCTTAAAGGACATGGCGCTTGTGAAGAGGATAGCATCTGCATCTTTTATCTGCAGGGGCTCACGAGTCGGGACCAGCGAGTAGCACCTGTACTCTGTTACCCTCCCTCCCGCGGCCTCGATTGATGAAATGAGACCGGGATTCGGGACATCTGCCCGGGGAATTCCTATAATTTTTCCGGCGATCCAGTCACCTACGTAAGGTACGAAATCGTGGCTGTAGAAACTGTCCAGGACTTCTGCATCGATCCCAAATTTACCGAGTTCCCTCTGTGTCTGGGGGCCTATAGCAATTACCCTTGGCCAGCGCGAGAGATGGGGTCCGATCAGCCTTGCAGGGAGGGCGCTGGTGAAAAAGATACAATCAAATGTGCACCGGTCTGCTTCCCGGACGAACCTCGATATTTCGTCCTGGTTGATCCGTGCAGCAAGGGGAGATACGGCTATACAGCGATGCCCGAACCTCTCACACCGTTCACCGTCATCGGTGCTTTTTTCCTCCAGCCTCGTGATGGCGATCAACATGATTCGAACCTTTTCTCCCGTCAGATGTGTTCTATCTGTTTCGATTCCTTTATCTTAATTCCCCACCACCTTGGCGAGGATGATCGAGATCCTGGCAGGGACTGCCGCCGGAGTTGCCCTTGGGCTCGTTTCAGGGATCCTTCCCGGGATCCATGTAAACACCCTTGCAGGGATCATGCTTGCATCGCTCTCACTTCTTCTTCCTCTCTTTGGCCCCTTTTTCCTTGCTGCAGCACTTTTTTCCGCTCTCATCACGCATTGCTTCCTCGACGCCATCCCCAGTACATTCCTCGGGATCCCCGATGCAGACACCGCGCTCGCAGTCCTCCCCGCCCATGCTCTTTGCATGGAAGGGAAGGGAGAGGAGGCAGTGCGTATCTCGGCGCTCGGGAGCGTTGCAGGACTCGTCCTTGGAATACCGCTCTGTGCAGTGCTGCTGGTCATGATGCCTCCACTCCAGTCAGCCATTGACTGGGGCAGCGGGATTATCCTTGTTGCGGTCACCGGATTCCTTCTTGTACGAAGCGAATCGCCTGCCTGGGGATTCCTGACCTTCTGCGCATCAGGGATCCTCGGGATCTTTGCGTTCCGGTATTCCTACCTGGCCCCGCCCCTTCTCGGTGAGGGAGCGGTCCTCATGCCTCTTCTGTCCGGCCTTTTCGGGATATCGGTTCTCCTCCATTCCGGGAAGGGAGCCATACCCCCTCAGCATTTTTCAGGACTGGAAATACCCCGAAAAGGGATACTGAAAGGGACGCTTCTTGGGGGGGCGGCAGGACTGGTGGTGGGATGGTTGCCGGGGCTTTCGAATGCAACTGCGAACGGAGTGCTTGCATCCGCAGTGAATTATACCCGCGACAGGAGAGGGTATCTCCTGGCCACCAGTGCGGCGAATACGATGAATTCGGTGGTTGGCCTTGCAGCGTTTTTCGCGGTTGAAAGGACCAGGAACGGTGTGGTCGCGGCACTTTCCATGATAGAATACCCATCATTCCCGCTCCTCATGGTTTCAGGAACGCTGTCAGGGCTTGCTGCTTACCTCCTCACAATCCGGCTCTCCGGTGTGGCAAAGATTCTTGAGGGGCTGGATCGCTCACGATTGAACACCATTGTAATAGCATTCGTTGCCGTCGTTTCATTCCTCTCTGCCGGAGTGTTCGGGATTTTCCTGCTCGTTCTTGCTGCAGCCGTTGGGTTCATCCCGCGCCTCGTCAACATCCCGCAGGTATTCTGCATGGGATCGATCATGATACCGGTTATGCTCTATTCGTTTGGCATTGGCGGTATCTGATATCTCCATCTCCCACGCGATGTATTTCTCAGATGGGTATAATACTGGTCCCGCATCCAGATCTTCTGATGGTCATGTACTGGTTCGGGGAAGTGGCCGGGAATACCCTGACACCCTGCCCCTCACGTGATCCAAAGTACCTGTCTGACAGGCTCGATTCGCCCGGTGCTGATATCGAAGAGTATACCCCGTTTTCATGGGAGTCTGCAAGAGACTGCGGTTTCATCAGTTCAAGGGAGGAATATATCCGTATTCTCCGTTCGCTCTGCATATTCCGCGCAGAGCGTGATCTCGCTCTGATATCCTGCCACCCGGGGCAGGAGATTATTCAGATGGTGCGGATGCTGGACCAGGTCGACGAGGCAGTGAATCTCCTGACCGAGAAAGCACTCGAATGGCACGCTGCAAGAGATCCCACCTTCTCCCGGAAGTACCGGCAGGTGAGAGGTCGCAGGGCCCGGGAGATCCTTTCTGGCAGTGAGAATCAGATGATGCAGGCGATTGTTCTTGAGTTAAAGAACCTGTCAGGTCTTAGAGAGACTCTTTCAAAGGAGATCACAATCCTGGCTTCAGACACCATGCCGAACAGCAGTACCCTTGTAGGAGGTGTTGTTGCAGCTCGCCTCCTCTCTGCAGCAGGAGGCTTATCCCGCCTGGCAACACTTCCTGCAGGAGCTATCCAGGTGCTGGGTGCCGGGCAGGCGCTCTTCTCCCACCTGAATTTGGGGACCCCAGCCCCGAAACACGGAATTATCTATCAGCACCAGCGTGTGCACTCGGCCGCAAAAGAGCGGAGGGGAAAGGTCTCGAGAACCCTTGCAGCAAAACTTGCAATCGCCGTGAAGATCGATTACTACCGTGGCCAGAAAGACCCGGAATTTCTGGAGTCCGCGGACAGGGCAATCAGGAACGCTGGCGGGAGACCATGATCTGGATCGACGGGATCCTGGTTTCTGAGGGGGAGTGCGGTGTGTATGGTGAGCGGACACTCAGGGGATTTCGGGTATGGAACCCATACAGGAGCAAGCTTGCCGCGTATTATTATCTTGGGGGTGATCTGGAGATCGAGCCTGAAATGCGGGTGCTCTACCTTGGTGCTGCGCATGGAACCACGGTCTCCCATGTTGCAGATTATTCGGAGATTACATATGCCGTGGAGAACGCGTATGCACCCATGCGGGACCTGATCGCGGTGGCATCCCGCAGGAAGAATATCATACCGATCTTCGCGGATGCAACATTGCCCCTCTTTTATGCACCACTCGTGGAGTCTGTGGACATGCTGTTCCAGGATGTAGCTCATCCTGACCAGGCCGGCATTGCCATGAAGAATTCAATGTTTATCAGACCTGAAGGCCATGCCCTGATCGTCATCAAGGCCCGGAGCGTCGATGTCTCAAGAAACCCCGGAGATATTGTGGATGAGGCCTGCAGGGTTCTTGATAATTCACTTCTTGCCGTCAGGAAGGTGATGTGGCTTGAGCCATATCACCATGACCATGCCATGCTTGTCTGCAAAAAAGTGCCCTGATGCCCTGCCATGAGAAGAGAAGTAGCCCGGAGCAGATTCGAACTGCTGTCGCGGGATCCAGAGTCCCGCATGATTGACCGCTACACTACCGGGCTATAGCACCCTATATTATACGTCTTTTCCCGTAATTAACCTGACTGATTTATTGGGGAGTTCCGAGTGCTGGTCATTCACGCGGCATGCACTTCCCACAGGCGCGGCATACTTCAGGGATGGGCCTGAATAATTCCCCCCTGCCGCAGAAAGGCTCGATATCGGAGGAATCACGGCGATAATACACGTGAGGCACGAGCGATATATGGGTATATGAGCCGCATCCAAGGTTGAGCGAACTGGCAATATGCTGCTGAAGCGAGACGAGCGCATACATATTCGCCCCGGCCGCAGTCAGCATATCGTTGCTGCGAAAGACGACTTTCATATGCAGGAGACCTTCACGGGAGAGGCATTGAACAAGCTGGAGGCAGGGGCAGTCATCAAGGTCTTCATCATATGCAGGATTCCAGGTAATTGCAATGGCCCTCCGGCTGACAGGAGATTTTCGAATCTTCTCCGTGATGTACCGTAGCTGGTCAACATGGACCTCAGAACCATCACTCCGGAACAGGTTTTCCCCCCAGTTGAAGAGCCTGTCATGGTAATCGTACTCGAATGTAGAGTCAGAACCCTCGATCAGGTCCCTTGCATAGTGATCCATAAATCTCTTCTGGAAGCGCGATTTCGGGCTGACCATGGGGGAGCTGGTCGGGCGCTCAATTCTCATGGTAACCTCTTCAAATTCAACCGTGGCCTCCTGGTCTTCTGTCGTAAGAATCCAGCCTTTTTCAAGGATCATCCTCACAACCTGCTCGTGGGCTGATGCCAGGTTAGGGGCCTTGATGATGCGCATAGTTGTAATATGGCATGGAAATGTAGTTAAGTTAGTGCAGGGGGGCTGCAGGGTCGATATGGAAAAAATGGGATCCAATGTATCCGGTATTATCGGTTCATCGGGCCCAGAACCGTATTTCTAGTTCACGATGTGAACGTGATCTAGTTTCGTATATATGTATTAAACATTAGTGTACTATGTTGTATTCGTATAACTCTAACTAAGTCATTATTATTACAGGGTATTATTTATATGCGCGTAAGTCGAGAAGGGAGAATTCCCTGTTCAAAAATAGGGTATACGGGAGTTTGGTAGGTGTGAGCGGTAAAAACCGGCATTCTTATTTTCTTTGTGGAATTGAACGCCTTCTTATTGGTTTCTTTCCAGTAATCCGACCAAAAAGGATATATTAAGCGTTCCACAAATATTGAATCATATTCCGTTAATCGGAGTATGGAGCACGGTTGAATTGCCATTCGACAGGTGTCGATGGCGAAACGTACGTGTGCATTGGATTCGAACGTTCAGGATTTGGACATGAGTAAGGAGGACAAAAAGATGATTAAGCGTTTTAGCCTTGCACTGATCGCAGTAGTTGTGCTGGCTGCACTGATGCTTCCCGCATCCGCCGCAACAATTGCTGTCGTTCCGGCAGGCGGAGATGTGTTCATCGGTGAAGAGGGTCTCGATATATCTGCCGGGCTCGGAGGAGCTACCCAGATGGCATATTGGGCACCAGGCTCTTCAACATCCGATCAACCAGACTCGACTGTATCCGTAGGAACCCCAACCAGTTTCTACGTCTCCCCGCAGCTCTTTGTGGGCAAGACCGGAACCTGGTACCAGTGGACCGGTGTCCGTGGAGCAGCCGTTATGAATGTCGTGGACCCTGCCCTCGCAGTGAAGGTCTGGGACAACACCGCGGCCAAGGATGTGACCGGCAAGTCTGTACCGCCGGGCAACTATCTGAACTTCAGGATTGAGACCAACACCTATTCCGTCATGAGCAGGCCGAATTCAACGGGATACGTTGATGTTCGTGTGAAGACTGCCGATGGTGCAACCTATACTGCACTCTTCCAGTCAACCACCACGTCATTCGGTATCACCGGGCTCGGACCCACCAGCGACCTGTGGTACTGGAGACCCACCGCCAACGGAAACGGTTGGTTCACTGAAGCCCTTGATGCAAGCGGCGTCAGGATGTACAAAGCCGGTACCTATACCGTCTTCGCCGAGTTGAACCTGAACAAAATCAAGGACAACTACAAGGCAGCTGACGGCACCGACTACACCGGAAAGACCATCTCAAGCACCCAGACTGTGAACATCGCAGCCTCCACTGTCAAGGTCGAGGCCAGCAAGGATGTCGTAGTCCGTGGCAACCCGTTCTCGGTGACCATTACCGGCCAGCCGAACACCTACTACGTGATCTGGGCCAAGGGAACCGGCCAGATGACAGGTCTTGCACTTGACCAGCCCCCGATGCTTGTTGAGAGCCAGAAAGATATTACCTCGAATGCAGCGATCGGAATGTACCAGTACGAGGGTGGCGCAAGCTACGACCTCGTTGACGATGTACCGGTCAACCCGAGTGCATACCGCTACTTCGCAGCTGCAAAGACCTCCAACAGTGGAACCATCACTGTGGGATGGGTCACTTCACAGGAAACCAAGGACAAGAAGTACACCTTCCGTGTAGAGAGGGGCCCCGGTGCAAACGCAATTACCGATGCAACCTGGCGCGACCGCCTCTATGCAGATGCATACAAGTCCGATGAGGTCGACGTCAAAGTCGAGAAGGGAACCGTGACCGTTGTCGCCGCAGGCGATGCGAGCTACTTCCTGGGCCAGGAAGTCAAGCTGACCGGTACCAACTCCGAGACTGACACCGTCTACCTGTTCGTCACCGGTCCGAACCTCCCCTCCCAGGGTGGCAAGCTGACCGAGCCGGCACAGGGTGTCGTGAACGGGGTCGCAAGCTCCTTCACCACCACCGATGTCCTTGACGACAACACCTTCGAGTACAAGTGGCAGACCGCCAACCTGAACATCGACGCAGGTACCTACACCGTGTACGCAGTGGCAACCCCATCTGACAAGAACAACCTCGCCGACACCCAGTATGCCACCGTCTCCATCATCATAAGGAAACCGTTCGTGACCGCAGTTGCATCCCAGTCCACCATCGCCCAGGGTGACAAGTTCTACATCCGCGGCGTTGCAGAGGGACAGCCCTCCCAGGGTGTCCAGGTCTGGATCATGGGTAAGAACTACGTGCGGGTTGACACCGAGAGCGTCAACAACGACGGAAGCTTTGAGAAGGAAATCAACCAGGGAATCACCTCTGACATGGCAGCCGGCCAGTACTTCGTGGTCGTCCAGCACCCGATGTACAACGACAGGCTCGATGTCAACCCCATGACCTACGCTGACGGCATGTATGCAGTAGGACCCTACCCGGTCGCCAACTCCAAGCTGTTCAAGCTTTCCGGAGCAGGCAGCCTGCAGGGCTCTGACGCCGCAGAGGCACTGGTCGTAGCACTCGACAACGCAATGGTTGACGATACCTACACCAAGCTGCAGTTCCTGGTCGAAGCACCCACGATCAAGTTAGCCGCCGTCACTGAGAAGGCTGTTGGTGAGAAGTTCGAGATCAAGGGAACCACCAACCTGGCCGTCGATGACGAGGTCCTGGTCGAGGTCGTCTCTTCGTCCTTCGCACCCACTCAGAAGACACAGAGTGGCGAGTTCAGCGGTGCCACCGGCACCGTGAAGGTTGTGAAGGGAACCGAGGGCTTCAACACGTTCTCCTTCCCGGTTGACACCACCACCTTCAAGCCCGATGAGTATATCATTCAGGCCTCTGGTGTGACTGTAGACGTTACCACGACTGCACTCTTCAATGTAGTCGAGAAGCCGGTACCGACCACTGTTATCACCACTGTTGCAACCCCGGTTCAGACCACCGTTGCAACCCCCGTTCCGACTACCCCGACCCCGACCCCGAGCCCAACCGCTCCCGGATTCGGAGCCCTCGTAGCCCTGATCGGACTTGGTGCAGTGGCCTTCCTCATCGTGCGCAAGCACTGAACACCAAAACCTACCTTTTTTCTGGAATTTCCTTTCAGGGAAGAATTATCGCTGATTCCCTGTTGTTTTGGGTTTTAAAAGCAGTTATGCTCGCCAAATTGCCAGACGGGCATGGCAGAAACCAATTATAGGATACGCCGCCAACGTATCTACTGCCAGACGCGGCATCCAAGGATCGATTTGTGGGGACTCCTTAAAAGGATGGAAGGATGCGCCTGCGACCTGCCCGGAGACAGACCATATGAAGCTTACAGCCAAGCTGGTAGATATCGGCACACGGGAAGTCCTCATGCATATCGAGGACTCGAGAAATATTGGAGTGCTCCCCGGCGATCGGGTACAGATCATCAACGAAGCGACGGGTATATCCGTTGCCGCGTTTATCGATACAACTCCTACCCTCCTTCCCCAGGGGACGATCGGCATCTACCAGGTCACCAACACGCGACTCCGGATCGTCGATGGAGTGTCCGTTGAGGTCAGGAAAGCAGAGAGGCCAATTACCCTCGATTATATCAAGAAGAAGATGGATGGGGAGCACCTTTCAAAGGATGAGACGCATGCCATCATCAGGGATGTCGTCTCAGACAACCTGTCCCCCGCGGAACTTACCGCATACATTACAGCCTGTTATATTAACGGGATGGACATGGATGAGGTCGAACATCTCACCCGGGCGATGGTGGATACCGGTGAGCGGCTTACCTTCCATTCCCATCCTATCGTTGACAAGCATTCCATAGGAGGGGTCCCGGGGAACAAGATCTCTCTTCTCGTTGTCCCGATTATCGCCGCGAGTGGTCTCAAGATTCCGAAAACCAGTTCCCGTGCGATAACAGGAGCAGGGGGAACCGCAGACCTTATGGAAGTGCTTGCCCCCGTCGATTTTTCAGCCGGGGAAGTCCAGCGGATGACCGACAAGATAGGCGGGGTGATCGTGTGGGGTGGTGCCACGAACATTGCACCTGCTGATGACAAGATCATCATCCAGGAGTATCCCTTCCGGATTGATGCCAGGGGTCAGATGCTTGCCAGTGTTATGGCCAAGAAGTATGCAGTCGGAGCAGACCTCGTGGTGATCGATATTCCCGTCGGGGCCCATACAAAGGTGGCCACTGTCCAGGAAGGGAGAAAGATGGCCCGTGAATTCATCGACCTCGGTGAACGCCTCCATATGCAGGTAGAGTGTGCCATAACTTACGGGGACTCTCCGGTTGGACGGAGTATAGGGCCGAACCTCGAGGTGATGGAGGCTCTCCGGATCCTTGAAGGAGGCGAGATCCCGGGGTCGCTCCTCCAGAAGAGCCTGGCCATTGCGGGGATTTCACTCGAGATGTCGGGAAAAGCAGCCAAGGGAATGGGAGCCCAGATGGCATCGGAAATCCTGAAAAAAGGCGACGCACTCAAGAAATTTCTCCAGATCATTGAGATCCAGGGTGGCGATCCGAAGATTAAGTCCGATGATATAGAGCCTGGCAAGCACAGGTTTGTGGTCAATGCCCCGGTTTCAGGCTATGTGATCGAGATGAACAATAAGTCCCTGATAAGCCTTGCAAGGACTGCAGGGGCACCTCATGACCGGGGTGCCGGAATCCTTCTCCATGCCAAGAAGGGAAGCAGGGTGGAAAAGGGGGCACCGATCTTTACGATCTTTGCTGACCGGAGCTGGAGGCTCCAGAAGGCGATAGAGGAAGGCAGGCAGCTGATGCCGGTGCTCGTTGAGGGTATGCTTCTCGATAGGGTTCCCCGTGAGGAGACGCGCTGGGGATAGCGCTGCCTTCGGGAGTATTCCCTGAATAATCTGGACACTCCCGCCTTATCCTGGCAGCACCATACATTCAAGGCAGGATCATTCCCTTTTTTATTTTTCAACGCTGGTTTCCAGGCGTTCTACCAATGCACTAATAATGAGAAAACGCGGATATACAAATATGCGAAGAACCTGGACCTGCGTAGTCATTGTGCTCCTCGCCCTGTTTCTCTTTACTGTAACTGCAGCCGGAGTGACGGTGCTGGTGAATGTCTACGAAAAGGAAGGTAACATCACGCCTCTTTCCAGTGCATCGCTGTACGCAAACGGTGCACTGGTAGGAAAGACGAATGACGAGGGTAGCATTGAATTCACCCACCCGGATACGGAGAATGTTGGGATACTCGTCCAGAAACTAGGATATTCTCCATGGGAAGGTGAGATAGGGGGGAATACCACGTCGCTCGTCGTGGAGATGACCCGAAAGAAGGTCCCCCTCATCGTGCAGGTCTATGACACTGATACGATGACACCAATACCAGGGGCAAAGGTGAGCATAAAGGACAATAGCTGGGAAAATACCACATCGACGGGCAGCATCGGGATAGCATCATGGAATATAACGGTTGAATCTGTGTATAATGTCAGGGTAGAGGTACCAAACTACCATGGTTTCAGTTCCCAGGTTGAGGTGGGGCTCGAGCAGAAGACGGTCCAGGCCTTGCTCTTTCGAGATGACCGGTTCTCAGTTATTGTGAAGGATGGTGGGGGCGACTCTCCCCTTCCAGGTGCCACCGTTCTCGTGGACGGTGTCAATAAAGGTGTCACTGACCTGAAAGGGATCGTTATCCTTGCATTGCCCCGGGAGAAAGTCTACACGATACTGGTGCGGTTGGAGGGATATGAAGATTACAACCAGCAGCAGATAGTCGGGAAAGACCAGGCATTCATCACTGTTTCGCTCAGGAAAACTCCATACAGTGTGTTTTTATCGGTGTATAATGAGGAGAAAGATCCAGTCGAAGGTGCATCGGTGTACCTGAATGGTGCCAAACAGGGGACCACCAGCAGGTACGGACGATTGCAGTTAACCAATCTCACGTTTGGCAATTATTCCCTCGAGATAAGGGATCCGGGCTATGTCACTCTCCGTCAGTCATTGCAGGTCTCCGCACAGGGAGAAGATATCCCGGTTGAACTGGGGTACCAGCATCTCAACGTTTCTGTAAAAACCCTCGAGGGAGGGTCAGTCCCCGTCTCCGGAGTGAAAATTTTCATCAACGGTCAGGAGAACGGTCAGACAGATGGGGAAGGGACGCTTCCCGTCAGTTTGAGGCTGAACATATCCTATGAATTCTCAGCTGAGAAACCAGGGTACAATCCAGTCAGGGTTGTGAAGAATGTGACATCGTTCAATGAGACCGGTCCCCTGCTCATCCCCATGGAAAGAAGCATTGATTGGTTCCTGATCGGAATACTGTGTGCTGTTGTTGCTGCAGCGGGTCTTGCAGGAGTCATTTTCTGGAAGAGGAGAGGTACTGGAAGATTGCATGGACGCGGAAGGGGTCTTTGATGCAGGGGTGAAAAGATACAATGCTGAATTTTCTCTACCTGAATTTTTCCGGATACCTCCCGGGAGTAAGAGGAGACCAAATCCCCGTTTTTTACAACACGAACCGTGGAATCTCTGGATATGCCGGGAGATCGTTCACAATCCAGATCAGACTGTGAGTGCAATCCCCCGTGATAAAGCGGACCCAGCGGGAATCGAACCCGCGTCCTTGGGTCCGAAGCCCAAGAGGATATCCTCTACCCCATGGATCCGTCACAGGCATTGGCAGGATAACCTATTAAGCGTTTTCTGTGGTAATTATCTGTACGATGATCCTGTCGTCATCCGAGATTACCAGGCGCCTTAAGAATAACGTGGATGAGGGGGATCTGGTCATTGATCCATACAGCATCGAATGCCAGCAGCCTGCATCCTATGACCTGAGAGTTGGCGGTGATTTTGTCCTCCCTCCAGGAATATGCACTCTCGTGAATTCCCTGGAGAGAGTTGAACTTCCATCTGATCTTGCCGCAACATTACGATGCCGCTCTTCCTATGGGAGAAGGGGTGTTCTTATCACAGCGGGTTTTGTGGATCCAGGTTTTCGTGGCCAGCTGACGCTCTGCCTGGTCAATATGGGTTCCGAGCATCTCACGATAAGGAAATACGAACGGGTGGTCCAGATGATCCTGCATCAGGTTACGGATGGAGAGGACCAGTATTGCGGAAGGTACCAGGACAGCACAGGAGTAATTGGGGCGAGATGAATGATCCGGACTGAACGAAAATATATCGAGATTCTGCGTATACTCAAAGAACACCGGGAACCGCTGGGCGCAAAACGCCTCTCAGAGATGATGGCCGAACGCGGGTTCGTCCTAAGCAATCGTGCAGTGCAGTATTACCTCCGGTACCTTGATGATGTGGGGTTCACTGAGAAGATCGGGAACACGGGCCGGATCCTCACTCCATTCGGGCTTGAAGAGACAGAGAGTGCCCTTGTCGGGGACAGGATAGGGTTCATCATCTCCAAGCTCGAGCGCCTTGCGTTCCGGAGCACATTCGATCCCGATACCAGCACAGGGGATATTGTCTACAATCTCTCCATCGTACCTGAAGAACGCCTCCCGGATGCACTCATGGCATTCGATGAAGTGAAAACAGCCCGTTGCGGGTTTTTTTCCGGTTACCGTGTCATCGACCGGGACCCCCGCATCCCCCCCGGCAGTTCGGGGATCATGACAGTCTGCAGCATCACCATGGACGGGGTATTCCAGCGCAGGGGTATACCAGTGAGGATGGCGTATGGAGGCCGCCTGGCCATCCAGCACGGAGAAGCGACCCGGTTCGTCGATCTGATCGGATACCGCGGGACCACCATCGACCCCCTCCAACTCTTCATCTCCGCAGGGCTTACTTCATTCTCATCGCTTGTCTCGAGCGGATCGGGGACTGTGCTTGCGAATGTCCGCGAGATCCCCGCACTGGCTGAGGGGAATGCCCGCGAGGTGTCTGCACAGATGAAGAGAGCGGGTTTTGTGTTCCCTGTGGGAATGGGAACGTCTGTATTCAACCTTGTCACGGACCCTTACCGTCTCTCTATCGTGGCATTCTCCGGGATGAATTATATCGCAAACACCTTTGAGAAAGGTATTCCCATCAGTACAGAGATCGGTGCTGGAAATATCCCATTCTCCCGGATCCTCCAGGAATGACCGGGGTACCTTTCATCTTTCTACGGGAATAGGGGTCCGCGAGTATTTATTGGATAATTGTGGTATCATCAGGATCGGCTCCCTGGTCTGCGCCAGAGCTCTTATCACCGACTCCCCGCACACGGTTACGTATCGCCCTGATTTCTTCAACCCTGGGGAGGGTTTCCATTCCTGCGAGAATGATGAAGATACCAAGAAAGCGGCTCCCTTTTACAGGATAGTCTCCCGATCTCATCTCCAGCCCGGCAATGGTCCGATCAATCCATTTTCTCACGGTCATGAATCCTTTCATGGACATCTCATGGGATGGGCCGGTGATCAGGATAAGCGCTTTTCTCGCATTTTCCAGCTCCGCAGGGGCTGACATCTCATCGAACACGGCTCTTTTTGCGAGGGTCACCACCCTTGAAGCTTTCAGGTGCTGATCATCCACCGCAGGTTTCCCCGGACGGAGCCGGGAGATAAATTCAAGGGATCCCTGTTCCGCGACCTCGTCACGCGCGTACCCGATGGTGATAAGGCCCATACCCTCTATCGTGTTCAGAATCTCGCCGGCATCGAGCACAACCTGTGGCAGATCCAGGGGCTCTTTCTCAGAATATTCGCCAGCCCTGAACAGGAGAGTGATCCGACGTGCTATGAGTTCATTCATGCCAGAAAAAAATCGATCTGTCGCGGATACAGGAGGGGGTGGAACAGCCCTCCTCTGAATCAGGCCCGCAAAATCACCCGGCCGCAAGGGATACTCATCGAATTTCATGAGTGCTTCCTTTCCCCTCCAGGACTCGTTATCAAAGAGGATTACCCCGTCAAGAACGGCAAGCAGACCATCGAGCTGATCTGCCGCAATACTTGCACGTTCGTCCCCTTCACGGCGACAGGGGAGCGTGCAGAGGCCGAAGATGGGTTCGCTGACAGACTTTTTGAGGTGAACCGCCAGTTGGGAGGCGGTCCCGCCCAGCGTCCCGCCAAGTCCCATGCACAGGAAAAGAGCATCGATATCCCCGTCGTCCATGGACTGGAGTTTCGTGAGTATCTCATCAGAGGGCAGATGGGATGCGAGATCTCCATGATGGGATATATCCAGGGGCTGGAAGAAGATCCTCTGGTCAGGAGGCACAACCTGGAGTGAATTCAGCAATTCTGCATCATTGTCCACCGCGATCCCATTGATGCAGTGGTATGGATTTTTGAGATCGTGAGCATGCAGCTGGTCAGTTATCCTGCAGCCCGCTCCGCCCAATCCAACGGTGAGTATTCGCATGATCGGATCTTTTACCTCTGGGAATTGCTGAAATCGGGTGGATCCGGGAAGAGATCCGGACCTTTTTCTCCGGGAGAGGGTGAATGGGATCGTTATCGTTGGCGCTCACCATTTCATCCCGGAGTTTTAAGGAGAGATTTCATCCCCTCCTCCTCACTCTCTTCCCTATACTCGCTTCATGTCAATTTTTCCCTGTTATAATAAAGCACTTCTGCTGTTACAGGCCGTCAAGGGAAGGATAAGGTATCCGGAGAGAACAAAAGCGCGGAACACCGGATCCGCTGCGTATCTCGTGATCCCCCGTGAGTGGAGACAGGTATCGAAGGGTATTCCTCTCTCCTAGCTACGAAATCTCCGTGCGTTATGGATAAAAATGAGGATTCGGATACCTTATCGGAACTCAATTCGGGGTTATTTTCCGGTGATTCCCGGGTTAACCTCACATTCTCCGGAAAAAAATGATAATGTATTTAAATCTACGTTCGATATTATTCCATGAGGTGAACGTACCTTGACAACTTATGGAATAGAATTTGTGCCTGGCAATGTGAATGTCAAGCAGGTGGTCAATTTCTGCAAACTCGCTGAGTCAAAGGACATTGACTATGCGTGGATCACCAACCACTACAACAACCGCCACTGCTACCCCACCCTTGCCGCCATCGCTCAGGCGACAACCACCCTGAAAATGGGTCCAGGGATCATGAACTCCTTCACTGACACCCCGGCAGCCATGGCCTCGTTCTTCTGCACGCTGAACGAGATCTCCGACGGAAGGGCAGTACTGGGTATCGGACCGGGAGATCTCTCAACCCTTCCGAAGCTGGCCATCAACCCTGTGAAACCTGTTGCGAGGCTCGGAGAGGCCGTCACACAGATCCGCAAGCTTTGTGCGGGAGAAGAGGTCAAGAAGTCAGGACTCGAGTTCTTTGACTACAACGGTGCCAAGCTCACTGGTGTTACCCTCCCCGGTAAGAAGGGAGTCCCGATCTACATTGGTGCACAGGGACCCAAGGTTCTCGAGCTCGCCGGGACAGTAGGGGATGGTGCACTGATCAACGCATCCAACCCGAAGGATTTCGGAGTTGCTATCCCGATCATCAAGGCAGCCTGTGACAAGGTTGGCAAGAAGGGCTTTGATGTGGGTGCCTACACTGCCATGTCCATTGACATGAACGAGAAGAAGGCCCGAAACGCCGCGAAGATCGTTGCAGCATTCATTGCAGCCGGATCCCCGCCTGAACTCCTCCAGCGCCATGGTCTGGATGCTGCAAAGGTTGCAAACATCAAGGCAGCACTGGCCAAGTTCGACTTCAAGACTGCCGGAGAGAACGTGGATGACAAGACCATCGATGCATTCACCATTGCGGGAACCCCCGACACGGTGAAGCAGAAGTGCGAGGACCTGGCTAAGGCCGGTGTCACCCAGATCATCTTCGGATCCCCTCTGGGACCGGACATGACGACCTCAATCCGGCTGCTCGGTAAGTATATCGTCTGAACGTGTCGCGCTGAGCACCAGTCTCTACTTTTTTTTCATTTTCAGGGCACAGTGATAAGTGATGCCTCAGGGTACACCAGGGTGAACATGTTCAGTACAACCGTGATCCGGTCCGGGAATGGTGTGATTGAGGTACGGGAAGAGAAGATCTCCGGTCTCCGGTGCAAGATCTCTCCTGAACGAATACACAGGAGGCTCGACGCTGACTACATCTCACTCCCGGGCGAGGTGCCATGCCCGTTCTGCCAGGAAAAAGTTGAACAGGTCACACCCACCTTTGCTGACGGCACCCGGATCAGGGTAGGCGAAAGCCTCACGTTCCCCAACCTCTTTCCATTTGCTGAATGGCACACCGTGACAGTGATCACCAGGGATCACATGGTCAGTGAGTTTGAACCACGCCAGCTCCAGGATGCATTCAGGGGTCAGATTATCTCCCTCTCCCGGTCTGAAGGTTATCCCAGTCTCAACTGGAATTACCTGACCTCTGCAGGAGCATCAATTGTTCATCCCCACCTGCAGGGAATGGTCGATCGCCGCCCGTCAGCCCTTGCCGAACGATACATGAAGGGGAGTTATCAATACCTGATGAGGCATGGGCGATCATACTGGGATGATCTGCTCGAAAAGGAGCGCCAGAGTGAGCGATACCTGTTTGGCGACGAGATCATCTGGATCGCCCAGGCGGTGCCCCTTGGAGAACGTGAGATCCGTGCTGTCCTTCCGGTCTCAGGCCTCGATGATTTCGAACCGTACCTGGATACCTTTATTGAAGGACTCCTTTCTGTCATCGCCATGTACAGGAGTCTTAGCACACACGCCTACAATATGTCACTCTTTTTCGATCGCAGGAATTCATCCCGCGGATTTTCAGCTTTCTGTTCGATAATATCCCGTATGAACCCGAATGCATCCTCATTGAGCGATACGGCCTTCATGGAAAGACTTCATTTGGAGCCTGTGATACTGACACTCCCCGAGGAACTCGCCGCGTATTACAGGCAAGGCACCGGTTAGAGGTACTGAAAGAGTTCTTGTTCCGGGTCCATTCTCATCCCTGAAGAAAGGTTCCGGGAGTTCTTCAACGAGTTCAGAAAAGGAAAAAGGGTTATTCAGGCTTGCTGATCAGCTTGGTCTTGGCGACGATGACTCCGTCCTTCTTGTGGGGCTTCCGGATTACGCCGTCAACACTCTTCTCAAGCTCGCGGGCCTCGTCGCATAGTGCGGCAGCAACCCTCATCATCTCGTGGGCACTGGAAACGATCGGGATATACTTCTCCCATTCCTTCGTCATGAAGCAGCCCTTCACATTGACCATTGCCACCGCTGAGGCAATTTCAAAGGCTGCACGGGCCTTTGCCATCGCGTAAGGATTCGTGAACTCTCCTTCAACAGCCTTGTCAGACGTGATTACGAGTTTGGGCATTACTACTTCGGCACCCTTCTTACCGGCCTTTATCTGGTCGGTTACTCCGTCAAGGGCGGTCTGGAGCTTGCGGAATGCGCCTGTAACTGCGAGTACCTTGACGAGGTTCCCGTTATAATCGGCCATTTCAATGGGGTCCAGGAATTCCCTGCGGGCACCTATCATGGCGTCCGCCTTCATGATGATGTAGCCGAATTTCCCGTCCTTGATCTCAGCCCACTCCTTCTTTGTCGTCACGTCATCGGTGATGAAGAGTGTAGGGATACCGGCTGCAGCGAGTTGCTCGCGGGCGCCTGTCGGTCCTGGCAACACTCCATTTGGTGATACAACAATACAGTAATCTGGTTTCCATGCCTTCAGAACTGAAACAACACGATCAACATCCGCCGGCTCGAGTTTTGTACCGCTCGTGGCCATGAATGTCTGCATGTCTTCACGGTCTGCCCTCTCGTCCAGAAGGAGCTCAGCCATGACTCCGCTGGCGATATTCCCTAATTTGGCAACTCCTACTTTTACAACCATGTAATACACCTCATTGTTGGTTATAACAGGTTACTATCTGCCGGCGCTCATATAAACGTTTTGAAATCTTTTTTTTGTAAAAAAAAGGCAGAATCCGCGTTTGATCAGGAATTGGTGAGTAGGTTTCTTTTTGCATCGGGCAGTGCCAGTTCGGGTCCGCAAAATTGCAGGAAGTTAACGAAAAGTGTTTAAGTCCATGTGACCTACGGAGTTATATGAAAGACGGGCTGCTGACTGATCGGCAGAAGGAAGTACTCCGTTACCGAAAACAAGGCCTTACACAGCAGCAAATTGCGGATATCATCCATACCTCAAAGGCAAATGTCTGCACAATCGAAAAATCGGCCGTGGAAAACGTGAAGCGGGCAAGGGAGACGCTGGAGTTCCTCTATACCCTCGATGCAACCCACCTCTGTACCATCAAAATTGATACAGACCTCCTTGAGGTAGCACCGTTCATCTACCAGGAAGCCGAGAAGATGGGAATCAAGGTGAAATACGACACCATCTCCCTCATCAATAAATTGCGGGATGCAGTCCCGGAGCGTTTCAAGGCACGGTTCGTGAAGGAAGACGTCGAGGTCTACATCAACGAGGATGGAGAACTCTATTTTGGATAAACCGCCGTCCGCCTGCAAGGGAAGAAGGTTTATATTCATTTCTCTCGTATAATAAAGGAAGCCTATATGAGGATACGTCAGGATCCATGGTGCATCCCACCATGTTGATGGATCTTCATCAAGGGTCGGGGGCATGAACCACAAGGGTTTCATGCCTTTGTATGAGTGCGTGGTGAGTAATCACCACCAGCTGACGTGGTGGATCTGAAAGTGGCGTTCAAGGGTGGACGTAAATCCCCTCGCGGGATATGTGCCCATTCCCTGCCATTCCGATGGCAAGGGAAACGCCCACATCAGGATCTCTTTGCGAGACAGGTCAAGGTGGAGCAGCACAACAGAAACACGCTGTGCTTCTTCCAGAAAACTGCACCTGAAGAGGGATTTCCCCTCTTCATTCTGCGGGGCAGGCAGGCATAAATCCGCGGGTAAACCCGGGCATTCTGCCGCTCCCTCGCAGGCAAAAACCCGAGGAGCCTCACTCATCTCCGGTGTATATCGGCCGATATAGGCGAATTCAACCGGTATACCGGTTTGCAGTGGCCAGGTGCCACAATACCAGGAACAAGTGCAGGAATTGATTGAACCATGCCAAAAATTAACCAGCCACGAAAAGGATCCCTTGCGTTCAGTCCCCGCAAGAGGGCCAAGAGCCCGGTACCCCGGTACCAGTCATGGCCTCCATACCAGGGTGACCCGGTACTGCAGGGGTTTGCCGGCTACAAGGTAGGCATGACCCATGTGATCATGGTCGATGATCATAAGAACAGCCCGACTGAGGGGAAGGACATTATGGTCCCCGTCACGGTTGTTGAGATACCGGCCATGAAGGTTGCAGCCATCCGGGCATACAGCCGGGATTCATACGGGAAACACCCGCTTACGGAGGTCTGGGCACAGGATCTTGACAAAGTTCTGGAAAAGCGCATCACTCTCCCCGGGGAATATGACGGGTCAGCAGCAAAGGATGCCATCAAGGACGCGATTGCCAAGGGCACTGTCGCCGAACTCTTTGCTGTAATGCACACGATGCCTCACGAGGTATCGGGTGTGCCCAAAAAAGTCCCTGAAATCATGGAAGTGAGGGTTGCGGGTGGTAGTGTCGAACAGCAGTTTGAGTTCCTTTCCGGGCTTCTCGGAAAAGAGGTTGATTTGAAGAACGTGATACAGGCAGGGGCATATGCCGATATCACCGCAATCACTACCGGGAAAGGCACCCAGGGCCCGGTCAAGCGCTGGGGGGTCAAGCTCAGGAAGCGAAAACATTCCCGCGGCGGGAAGAAGCGCCATGTCGGGACGCTTGGCCCGTGGAACCCTCACCACATCCGCTGGCAGGTTCCACAGATGGGTCAGATGGGATACCAGCAGAGGACGGAGTTCAACAAGCGCATTCTCAAGATCGGCGAGGATGGTTCCGAGATCAATCCCGCGGGAGGTTTCCTGCATTACGGAGTGCTCCGGAATCCTTACGTCCTGATCAAGGGCTCCATCCCCGGTCCTGTCAAGCGCCTTGTTCGTATCCGCCCGGCAATCAGGCAGGGAGAGCACGTCATAAGGCAGCCGGCGATAGAATTTACGAGCGTGGAGAGTAAGCAGGGGTGAGCAGGCAATGAAAGCACAGGTATTCTCAATTGACGGATCGGTGGCAGGCGATATTGACCTCCCGGATGTATTCTCCGAAGAGTTCAGGCCGGACCTGATCAAGAAAGCGGTCATTTCCCTCCAGAGCACGCGCCGCCAGCCCCACGGAACATACCCCTACGCAGGTATACTCTCATCTGCGCACAGCTGGGGTTCAGGACGTGGCGTAGCCCAGGTGCCGAGGATCAAGGGAGGCTCCAGGGTTGCGAAGATTCCCCAGGCGAGGGGAGGACGCGAGGCACACCCGCCCGTTGTCCAGAAGATACTGGTCAAGCAGATCAACAAGAAAGAGAAGCAGAAAGCCTTCCGTTCCGCACTGGCTGCAACAGTGTGCGAAGAGATTGTAAAATCAAGGGGCCATGCGTTCTCGTGTCCGGTCCCACTCGTCATGGAGGATCGTTTCGGAGAGCTCCAGAAGACCAGCGAGATCATATCGGCTCTCTCCGCAGTCGGAGTATTCCAGGACGTGGAACGTTCGAAGGCAAGCAAGAAAGTCCGTGCCGGGCGGGGCAAAATGAGAGGCAGGCGATACAAGCAGAGGAAGAGCCTCCTGATCGTGACTGCCAATGCACCACTCCGGGCAGCCGTGAACCTTGCCGGTGTTGATGCGGTCACCGTTGACCAGCTCAACTGCGAACTCCTGGCTCCAGGGACCCATGCAGGCAGGCTAACTGTATGGACAGAGGGGGCTCTCATGAAACTGGGAGGGCAGTAATATGGTGCTCAGTTATCCGTTCGTGACGGAAAAGGCCATGATGATGCTCGAGAACCAGAACAAGCTCCAGTTCATAGTGGATAGCAAGGCCACGAAGAGTCAGATCAAGAAGGAGATCGAGCAGGCATTCGAGCAGGAAGTCACCCATGTGTCCACGATGATGACCATGAGTGGCCAGAAGAAGGCGGTAATCAGTTTCGCCAATGAAAAAGCGGCCGAGGAGATTCTCAGCCGGCTTGGTATCATGTAGGTGGGGAATATGGGACATCGTATAACCACACAGAGCCGGGGGAAAGGAGGTCCGACCTACCGGGCTCCATCCCACCGGTACAAGGCAGCGCTGCGGCACGTGGACTCCGGTGAGACCACGGTACGCGGGATCGTCGAGGACATCGAACACGATCCTGCACGGCATGCCCCTATAGCCCTGGTGAGGCTCGAGAGCGGGACCAAGACGTACGTTCTCATCACCGAGGGTATGGGCGTCGGAGATTCCGTTGCCTGGGGAGCCGAGGCAGAGATCAGGAACGGGAACACACTTCCTCTTGGGGCTATCCCGACGGGGACGTTCATCTGCAATATCGAGGCACAGCCTAACGACGGAGGCAAGTTCGTCAGATCCGGAGGGGTCCAGGCTGTGGTCGTCGACAAGAGCGAAGGACGTGTCGGCGTCACCATGCCCAGCGGCAAGACAAAGTGGTTCAACCACCGCTGCCGGGCCACCGTGGGAATTGTTGCCGGCGGAGGCAGGGGAGAGAAACCCTTCGTCAAGGCCGGGAAGAAATACCACAAGATGCGGAACAGTGCCTCCAACTGGCCCAGGGTGAGGGGTGTTGCGATGAACGTGATCGACCATCCCTTTGGCGGCGGAGGTCACCAGCATCCCGGGAGGCCCAAGACTATTGCACGTGGCACTTCGCCGGGAAGAGCCGTCGGACACATGGCCGCAAGGAGAACGGGCCTGTCAAAGAAGTGAGGGATAAAACATGGCAAAGAAGACTCAAAAGAGACTCCCGAGGCGGCGCGAGGAATTCACTTACCGGGGATTCCGGCTGGATGATCTGCGTGCCATGGGCATGTCAGAACTCATCCCTCTCATGCCATCGCGTGCCCGCCGGAAGGTGGTCCGCGGCCTCACAAGGGGCGAGGAGCACCTCCTTACCCAGTTCAGGAAGGGAAACAGCGCGATCCGGACTCACCTCCGTGACATGATCATCATGCCCGAGATGGTTGGGAAAATGGTCGAGATCCACAACGGAAAGGAGTTCCAGAAAGTCGAGCTGCAACCAGAAACCCTCTTCCATTACCTGGGTGAATTTGCCCTGACGAGGAGAAAGGTCAGCCACGGAAGCGCCGGTATCGGTGCTACCCGGTCAAGTAAGTATGTGCCGCTGAAGTGATTGACATGGCGAGAACACTTTATTCCCAGAACATCGGGGGCGACAACGTTGCCAGGGGGAAGGCGAACGAACTTCCCATCTCCCCAAAGCACGCCATGGAGATTGCCAGCTTCATCAAGTCCAAGCGGACGAACGAGGCCATTTCCTACCTGGAGCAGGTCATCGACGAGAAGAAGGCCATTCCGTTCCGGCGTTTCAACCGTAAGGTCGCTCACAAGCGTGGCCTTCCCGGGTGGGATGCAGGACGCTATCCCAAGAAGGCATCCCATGCATATATCAGGCTCATCCAGTCTGTCGTCAAGAACGCCGAGTACATAGGTCTCGATACCGACAACCTGGAGATCGTCCATGTTTCAGCGAACAGGGGCCGAGGCCTCCGTGGTATCTTCCCAAGGGCAATGGGCCGGGCAACTCCCAAGCGCAGGGAGACGGTGAACATCGAGATCGTGGTCAGGGAGGTACAGTAATGGCAGTCGAAAGGAAATTCGTGCTGGAAGGGATCCGCCGGGCCCGGGTCGAAAAGCACCTCAAGAAGGAGCTGAAACGTGCCGGGTACGGGGGCATGGACCTGCAGAGAACCCCCCTGGGAACCCAGGTCACTATATTTGCAGAGAAGCCCGGTATCGTGATCGGTAAGGGCGGCAAGGTGGTCCGGCAGCTTACCCAGGATCTCGCAACCGACTTTGCGGTGGAATCACCGCAGATCGAGGTGCAGCAGGTTCCCAACCCCAGCTTCAACGCCCAGATCATGGCAGAGAGGCTTGCAAACGCACTTGAGCGCGGCTGGTACTTCCGTAAAGCCGGCCAGAGTATCATCAGGAGGGTCATGGAGGCCGGGGCGCTCGGATGCGAAGTGGTCATTGCAGGGAAACTCACCGGAGCCAGGGCCCGCGTCCAGAAATTCTCGGACGGTTACGTCAAGCACTGCGGTGAGCCATCCAATACCATCGTTGAGAAGGGCTACGCAGTCGCGGTCAAGAAACTCGGGGTCATCGGCGTGCAGGTCAAGATCATCCCCGCAGGTGCCAAGATTCCCGATCACTTCGAAGTGACCGCAAAACGGGAGAAGCCCCGCATCACATCCGAGATCACCGTCACTACGGTCGGAGATGATGTTCTTGAGGACCTCCCGGATGAGCCCGATGAGTTTAACGAAGAGGAGATCCTGGGGAGGAAATAAGAATGGCGATATTCCGTGCCCAGGAAGTCCGGCAGCTCTCCGATGTGGAACTGCAGGAGCAGATGGAGAAACTCAGAATAGAGCTCATCCAGCATTACGGGAAGGTCAGCGCAGGGGGTTCGACAGAGAACCCGGGCCGCATCAGGGAACTGCGCCGGACCATAGCCCGAATAAAGACCGAGGCGAACAGCAGGAGGAATCGCTGAAATGATCTCCCCACGGAACGTTCTTCGGCACGAACTGATCGGCCTTGACGTTACCGTGGTGGAGGCCAGCAATCCTGCGCTGTCCGGCCTTTCGGGGCGGATTATCGATGAGACCAGGAACACACTGGTCATCCTTGGCAACCGCGGGAGAAAACGGGTCCAGAAGCACAGGACCCGCTTCCGTGTCACACTGCCGGATGGTGTCCTGGTGGAGATAGACGGCTCCGCACTGGTCATGGCACCAGAAAGACGGATCAATGCATTGCATACAACCAGAGGTTAATAATGGCAAAAAACATCGGATTGAGCGTCAGGCAGCCTGAAAAAGACTGTAATGACGCAAATTGTCCGTTTCACGGCACTTTACCGGTGCGCGGCCAGGTGATCACCGGTAAGGTCGTGAGCGACCGGATGATTGGAACGGTGGTAGTAGAGCGGGCATACCTGCACTACGTGGGCAAATACAACCGCTACGAGAAGCGGAACAGCAAGATCCATGCCCACAACCCACCCTGCATTCAGGCGAAGACCGGTGATACCGTGCGCATCGCTGAGTGCAGGCCGCTCTCTAAGACTACCACCTTTGTCGTGGTGGAGGTGCAGCCATCATGAAGGCAAAGCAGTCGAACATCCCGCGGGCACTCTCGACCGGGACCCGGATGATCTGTGCAGACAACACCGGGGCCAGGGAAGTCCAGATTGTCTCCGTGTTCGGGTACCATGGTGTCCGGAGGCGGCAGCCAAAGATGGGGCTCGGAGATATCGCCACCGTGAGCGTGAAAAAGGGTACTCCCGACATGCGCCGCAAACTTGTAAGGGCAGTCGTAATCCGGCAGAAGAAGGAGATGCGCAGGCCCAGCGGACTCCGGGTGAGTTTCGAGGACAACGCGGTTGTTGTCGTGGATGAGAAGAACGAGCCACGCGGAACAGAGATCAAGGGTCCCGTAGCCAGGGAAGTAGCCGAGCGGTTCCCGAAGATTGGCTCCATGGCCACCATCATCGTGTGAGGGAAAGGCTATGGTGCGAATCGAGAGTTCACAACCAAGAAAACAGAGGAAGGCCAGGTATACCGCGGCTATCCACACCCGTGGCCGTTTCCTGAATGCACCTCTAGCACCTGCTCTCCGCGAGCAGTATCACACCCGCAGCATTCGCGTGGTTGTCGGTGATACCGTTAAGGTGCTCAGGGGCGAGTCAGCCGGGACGGAGGGACCAGTGGATGAGGTGGATGTCAAGAGATCCGTGATCGTGGTCCAGGGAGTATCGATCCCCAAGTCCGACGGCACGGAAATGCCGAGACCCATCTCGCCTTCCAACGTGCAGATCACAAAACTAAACCTGAAGGACCCGCGAAGGGCGGCAACCCTGGGGGAGAGTGAATAATGTCGGATCATTTAAAGAGGCTCAATGCCCCCGAATCCTGGCATATATCGAGGAAAACGGAGAAGTTCATCACGAAGACCTCGCCAGGCCCGCACAATGCCAATGCCATCCCGGTTGCGGTATGGTTGCGGGAGCACATGCACTTTGCATCCAACTTAAAAGAGGTCAAGCAGATCCTCGTCCAGAAGGATATCATCATCAACGGGAAGCCGTGCAGAAATCCCAGGATGGGAATCGGGATCTTTGACATCATCTCCATCCCACGGATCGGGAAACATTACCGCATCCTCCGCGATAAAAGAGGCCGGCACAAGACCATCGAGATAGATGCCGAGTCAGCGAAGAGCAGACTCGCCAAGGTGCGGAACAAGACCATTATCCCTGGCGGAAAGGTCCAGCTCAACCTCAGGTTCGGTGCGAATGTCCTGGCTGATAATGCCTATAAAACCGGCGATTCAATTGTGCTCTCCCTTGAACCGGAAAACCGGTTTGCGATCCTTGACCATTTCCCGTTCGCGGTTGGCAACATGGCAATGGTGATTGGTGGGAAGCACTCCGGCAAGGTTGCCAGGATCGTGGGGATAGAGAAGGTCCCGGGCAGTGTACCGAACAGGGTGATCCTGGAAGATCAGGAGAACAATACCCGTTTCGAGACCATCGACGATTATATCTACATGGTAGGCCGTGAAAAGCCTGCGCTTGCAGAATGGGGGATTGAAGAATGAACCCTATGCGCAATCTCTTTGTAGAGAAAGTTGTCGTGCACATGGGTGTCGGCGAGGCCGGCGACAAGCTCACCAAGGCTGTCGACCTCATGAAGACGATCACCGGGGGAACACCGGTCCGGAGCGTCGCAAAGCAGACCAACACGACGTTTGGGATCAGGAAAGGTGCCCCGATCGGCTGCCGTGTCACCCTCCGGGGAAAGCCTGCCGAGAAGTTTCTCGAAACAGCGCTTGATATTGTTGAACGGAGGATCATGGGGAGCCAGATCGACCGCCGCGGGAATTTCTCATTTGGAATTGAGGAGCATACCGATTTTCCGGGAATGAGCTACGATCCGCAGATTGGTATCTACGGCATGGATGTCAACGTGGTCCTTGCCCGGAGGGGAGTCCGCATCACCCGGAGATCCATCGAGCAGCGCAAGCTTCCACAGAAACAGCATGTGAACCCAGAGGATGCCATTGCGTACCTCAAGGGGACCCACAAGGTGGAGGTGCTCTGACATGGGTGGCGAGAAGACCAAGAAATATGGCCGTGGAGCCAATGAATGCAAGATGTGCGGCCGTAAACAGGCCCTGGTGCGGCGCTACAACATCATGTTCTGCCGCCAGTGTTTCCGTGAATGGGCACAGAAAATGGGCTTTAAGAAGATGAACTAGAGGGGAGATTCGGCATATGGCAAGACTCAATACAATCGCAGATGGCATGTGCGCCCTCAAGAACGCGGCAGACGGAGGGAAGTCCTCGGTGATCATAGAACCGGCCAGCAAACTGCTCGGAGCAATGTTCCGCATTATGCAGGACGCGGGCTATATCAACGGCTTTGAGTTCATCGAGGATGGACGTGGCGGCCAGTTCATGGTGCACCTCTCAGGAAGAATCAACCGTTGCGGGGCCATCTCCCCAAGGTACTCAGTGCAGCTCTCAGAGCTGGAATACTGGGAGACCCAGTTCCTCCCGGGAAAGAACTTCGGCTTACTCATCCTCTCCACTTCAAAGGGGGTCATCACCCATGAACAGGCCCGCCGCGAAGGAGTGGGTGGAGAACTGCTGGGGTACGTCTACTAGAGGGGTGCGAGGAAGCAATGGCAACAGAACGTAAAGTGCGCATCCCGCAGGGTGTAAAAGTGGAGATCGCCGGTCCAGTCGTGAAGGTGAAAGGGAAGAAAGGCGAGCTTGAACGTATATTCAGGTTCCCCCAGATCACCATGGGCGTTGACAAGGACGAGGTGGTCATCTCGACAGATGTTGACCGTAAAAGGACGGTCGCCATGGTCGGGACCATACAGGCGCACATCTCAAACATGTGCAGGGGAGTGTCCGAGGGATTCGAGTACCGCATGAAGGTGGTGTACAGTCACTTCCCCATCCAGCTGAAGCTTGCGGGGAACCGGCTGGAGATCAACAATTTCCTCGGTGAGAAGAAACCGCGGTATGCCAGTATCAGCAATGGCGTCACCGCGAAGGTGAGCAACGACGAGATCGTCCTTACCGGAATCGATCGGGAGATGCTCGGGATCACCTCCGCGAACATCGAGCATGCCACCAGGATCCGGGATCGTGATCCCCGTATCTTCCAGGACGGCATCTACAGGGTCCAGAGGGGATGAGGATCATGGTTGACGATAAAATCCGACTTATCCGTGTAAGGGTCCAGAAGTCTGCCCGTTTCAAGCGGGACGGTGCAGGGAAGAAGGAGCAGCTTGCCGAGACCTGGAGAAGGCCACGAGGGCTGCATCACAAGCAGCGGAGACAGAAGAAGGCCAAGGGTCCGATGCCCACCCCCGGGTATGGGAGCCCGGTTGATGTGCGGGGTATGCATCCCAGCGGATACCGGGATGTCCTGGTCCACAACTCCGAGGAACTCGAAGGTCTTGACCCGTCTGTCGACGCGGTACGGATCGCGGCATCGGTGGGGGCAAGGAA
Organism: Methanolinea sp.; assembly: GCA_018262855.1. Classification (GTDB taxonomy): domain Archaea; phylum Halobacteriota; class Methanomicrobia; order Methanomicrobiales; family Methanospirillaceae; genus Methanolinea_A. Next base: position 179,333 of record JADFDO010000005.1, read on the forward strand.
GAGAGGAGCCATCCAGGAGAAAGCTCTTTCAGAGGGGCTTAAAGTCCTCAATTCCAGGGACCTCTCGATGAAGAAGAAAGCGCCCGCACCTGAAGAAGAGGCACCTGAAGACGAGGAGGTTGAAGAGGATGACTGATCTCACCACTCAAAGGCGGATCTCGGCATCCATTCTCAAATGCGGTGTGAACAGGGTCCGGTTCGATCCCGAACGAATCTCTGATATCCAGAATGCCATCTCGAGGGAAGATCTCCGTGCCCTTATTGGCGAGGACGCTATACAGGCTATCCAGGCGAGAGGCAACAGCAGGGGAAGGGCCCGGGAGAAGATGGCCAAGCGGTCGTATGGCCACTGCAAAGGCCCAGGGCGACGAAGGGGGGCGGCAGGAGCCCGGAACCCCCGCAAACGCCAGTGGATACAGAAGATCCGCGCTATCCGGAAGACTCTTGTAGAACTCCGGGATAACGGAGAGATCAATCCTCATCTCTACAGGATGCTCTACCGGCAGGCTGCCGGCGGGCAATACAGGAGTGTCGCGCATCTGAAGGCCCATCTGGCTCTCATCACCGGGAGGATGAAGTAACATGGCAACAGGACCGCGTTACTTTATTCCTTTCCGCAGAAGGAAGGAGGGCAAGACCAACTACCACGCCCGGACGAAACTGGTGATGTCAGAGAAGCCACGCATGGTAGTACGCCGCTCGAACCGTCATATCACCATCCAGATGGTGACCGCGGAGATGGACGGCGACAGGACGCTCGTGACAGCGCATTCGAGCGAGTTGTCCCGTTACGGGTTTACAGGATCGACCTCAAGCACCCCTGCCGCATATCTGACAGGAGTACTCTTTGCAGTAAAATCCCTGAACGCAGAACACGATTCAGCCATACTGGATATCGGCCTTCACCGGGCAACCCCCGGAGGCCGCGTGTTTGCGGCCCTCAAGGGTGCCGTTGTTGCGGGGCTCGATATTCCGCATGGTGAGGAGATCCTCCCTGATGATGACCGGGTGAAGGGTGCTCATATCGCGGCATACGCACCTGACCGTGCAGGGGGGCTCGTGCAGAACGTGGAACAGACTATGGACGCCATCATGAAGGAGCTGGAGTAACATGGCATACGAGAAAGAGGAATGGGTTCCACTGACCGGTCTTGGCAAGATGGTTGCCTCCGGACAGTTCTCCAGTATCGACCAGGTGCTGGAAAGCGGCCGTCCCATCAAAGAACCCGGCATTGTGGATGCATTCCTCCCCGACCTCGAGGACGAGGTGCTGGATATCACCATGGTGCAGCGGATGACTGACTCCGGCCGAAGGGTGAAGTTCCGCGCTGTCGTGGTGGTCGGGAACAGGAACGGGTACATCGGGTTTGGCCAGGGTAAGGATTCCCAGGTGGGCGACGCCATCAAGAAGGCGATCGTCCATGCCAAGACCAACCTTATCAAAGTGCAGAGGGGTTGTGGCAGCTGGGAATGCGGTTGTGACACCACCCACTCAATACCTATGGTTGTTGAGGGGGCGGCCGGGAGCGTCAGGGTCACCCTGAAGCCCGCGCCACAGGGCATTGGCCTTGTGACCGGTGAGATCAGCAAGAAGGTGCTGGAACTGGCCGGCATCAGGGATGCATGGACATTCTCCCGCGGTCAGACAAGGACCACGATCAACTTTGCCAAGGCAACATTCAACGCACTCAAGGCAACGAATATGATCCGGACGGGAGGCAAGGAGTAATGTACGCCATCGTGCAGGTCCGCGGGATTGTGAACACGAGGCGCGACATCAAGGATACCTTAAAGATGCTCCGCCTTCACCACATCAATCACTGCGTGCTTGTCCCCGACACCCCGGAGTACCTGGGCATGATCCGGAAGGTCAAGGACTTTGTAGCTTATGGCGAGGTGGACACCGAGACAATCGAGACCATCCTCAGGACGCGTGGCAGGTTGGAAGGAAACCGGCCACTCACGGATGAATACGTGAAGGAGAACTCCAACTACCCCGGTATCTCAGAATTTGCACGGGCACTGGCATCCGGTGAAGCCCGTCTGATGGATGTCCCCGGAGTCAAACCCGTACTCAGGTTGCATCCTCCACGGAAAGGGTACCGTACCATCAAGAGAACCCATCCCCAGGGTGGGGCTCTCGGGTATTACGGGAAGGAGATCAACGAACTCCTTATCAAGATGAGGTGAAGCGATGCCAGTGAATAAACGATCCAAATTCCGCGGCTCAAGGACATGCGGTGGCGGAACTCACAAGAACCGCCGGGGAGCAGGGAATCGGGGAGGCAGGGGTCGGGCGGGTCACCGCGACCACCGCTTCTCACACTATCTGCTCTACGGAGAAGTCCACAACGGCAAACACGGCTTTGTGAACAAGACCCCGGACTGTATGAAAGTTCTCTCTGTAGGGAGACTCGATGAGATGATCGAGGAGCTCATTGCAGCCGGGCTTGCCTCCCGCAAGGACGATGCAGTCGTGATCTCCGCGGATCAAATCGGTATCGATAAGATACTTGGCAACGGAAAAGTCACTCAGAAGATGCACGTCTCGGCACGGGCATTTTCAGGACAGGCAAAACAGAAGATAGAGGCGATGGGTGGCCAGACCCTGGTTATCTGATCCCTTTTTGTGGTGAAAAAATGGGAGAACTTCTGGACCGAATGGAACCGCTGCTTGCAGCGATGCCCACGGTGAAAAGCCCTGAAGGCCATGTCCACTTCAAGAATAAGCTGGTCTGGACTGCGGGGATCCTCATACTGTATTTTGTGCTTACCAACATCCCCCTGTTCGGCCTTGATCCGAACTCCCAGGATATTTTCTTTTACTGGCGTGCCCTGCTGGCAGGAGCCAGCGGATCACTCGTCCAGCTCGGTATCGGCCCCATCGTCACGGCTTCTATCGTCCTGCAACTCCTGAAAGGGGCGGATCTGATCCACATCGATACTGCCGATATCCGTGGCCAGATCCAGTACATGGGATTGCAGAAGCTCCTGATCTTCGTCATGATCATTATCGAAGCTGCCCCGAACCTCGTGGGCGGTTTCCTTATGCCGGATCCGGTCATCGCGAATGCATTCTTCGGAGGAAATCTCTTCCTCGTGTCGTTCATCATTTTCATCCAGGTCTGTATTGGCGGAGTCCTGGTTGTCTTCATGGATGAGGTGGTCACAAAATGGGGTATAGGATCCGGGGTCGGGCTCTTCATCATCGCAGGTATCTCTCAGGCTATCGTGAACGGGTTCATCAACTGGGCCCCTGTGAGCGACCAGTACCCCGTTGGTTTCATCCCACGGATTGTGGCGGTGATCATGGACGGGGCAAATTTCCTCCAGTACATGGGAACTGACCTGATTGCGCTGATCACCACAGTTGCCATTTTCCTGGTGATTGTATACGTTGAGTCCACGAGAATCGAGATCCCACTGGCCCACGCCCAGGTGCGGGGAGCCCGTGCGAGGTTCCCGGTGAAGCTGATCTACGCCAGTGTGCTCCCGATGATCCTTGTCAGGGTGCTGCAGGCGAACATCCAGATGATCGGGCTCTTCCTGAACAACATCGGCATCACCGTCCTGGGGACGTTCCAGGGCGCCACACCTACAGGTGGCCTGATGTGGTTCCTTGCCCCAATAAATGGCCCGGAACAATGGATGTGGTGGATCTACGATCTCGGTCATGCACCCTGGGAAGTCCTCACGAGAATGGGAATCGATATCCTGGTAGTGGTGGTTGGAGGTGCCATCTTCGCTCTGTTCTGGGTCAAGACTGCAGGAATGGACTCAAAGGATGTTGCCCGCCAGATCCAGAACTCAGGGATGTCTATCCCCGGGTACCGGCGAAATCCCCAGGTACTGGAGAAGTACCTGGATCGCTACATCCCCAGGGTCACCATCATCGGCGGAGTATTCATTGGTGTGCTCTCGGTTTTTGCCAACCTCTTCGGTATCATCGGTGCGGTGAGCGGGACCGGTCTCCTACTGGCAGTCTCCATCACCTACAGGCTTTATGAGGAGATTGCGAGCCAGCAGATCATGGAAATGTACCCCTTCATGAGGACATTTTTCGGAAAGGAGTAAGAATGACAGGGCGGAGAGTGATTATCACTGGTGTCCCGGGCGTTGGGAAGACCACGGTAGTGACCGGTGCACTGAAGCTCCTGGAACAGGAGGGAATCTCTTACAAATCCCTCAATTTCGGGACCTACATGTTTGAGACTGCACAGAAGGAAGGACTCGCAAAGGACAGGGACGAGATGCGACGGCTCCCCGGGGATGTTCAGAAGAAGCTTCAGCAGAGTGCTGCCCGGGCAATGGCACGGGAGAGCGGAAACATCCTCGTTGACACCCATGCATCGGTCAAGACGCCGAAAGGGTTCCTTGCCGGACTTCCGGAATGGGTGCTCCGTGAGCTGATGCCTGACACCATCATCCTTGTCGAGACCGACGAGGACCAGATCCTGATGCGGCGACTCTCTGACGAAACCAGAATCAGGGACAGGGAGGGATCCGGGGCGATCCGGGCTCACCAGCAGTTCAACAGGTCAATCGCTGCCTCATACTCCATGATGACGGGATGCACGATCGCGTGCATCACCAATGCTGACCTTCTGCTCGATCATGCGGTAGAAGAGATGGCTGCGGTCCTCAGGTGACCCTGATGAATAAGAAATACCAGGGGTTCATTGCCATGATCGTGGCAATGGCCATGATCTTCACATACAGCATCGCCCCGATTCGAAGTGGGGTAGGAGCTGCGCTGGATGTGGTGCTTGGACCCCTGGCCGGTATGATGCCCTTTTACATCCTGATCATCTTCCTCTCAGCAGTGACAGGAATTTACTCTTCGATTATCCAGAAATACACCATCGATTACGAGCGGATGACCGAATCCCAGGAGAAGATGAAGATCTTCCAGCGGGAATTCCGCGAGGCCCAGCTCTCAGGTGATGAAAAGAAGATCAAGAAGCTGGATGCCAAGAGGGACAGGGTGATGAAAGAACAACTTGAGCTCTCCCAGCAGCAGTTCACACCGATGGCCTATATCCTCATCATCACGGTTCCGATCTTCTTCTGGCTTCTCTTCAGGATGGGTGTTACCCCTGATGCTGTGATTACCCTGCCGTTCTTCGGGTCACACACGCTGACGGATGCAATACTTGGCCCGGTTCCGGCATGGATCCTCTGGTACATGATCTGCTCCCTCTCTATCAGCCAGGTGGTCAGGAAAGCCCTTAACATCGGGGGCATCTGATGCGGATCACGGTGAGCGGGCTTCCCGGAAGCGGGACTACCTCGCTCGCCCGGCACCTGGCAGCAACCCACCATTACACACTCATCTCGGCAGGGGAAGTTTTCCGGCAGATGGCGAAGGAGAAGAACCTCGATATCGCTGAGTTTGCGACGATAGCAGAGCAAAATCCCTCCATCGACAAGGAGATCGATGCCCGCCAGAGAGAGATTGCAGAAGGACAGGATGATATCATCGTCGAGGGGCGGCTCTCCGGCTGGTGCGTGCGGAACGCTGATCTGAAGATATGGATCCAGGCATCGATGGAATGCCGTGTTGAGCGGATCTTTTCCCGGGATACCCTGGAGGACATGGAGACGGCGCTTTCCCTGACCAGGGAGAGGGAAGCTTCCGAAGCCCGCCGCTACAAGGAGTACTATTCTATAAAGATCGATGACCTGTCACCCTATCATATAGTCCTCAACTCCGAGAAGTTCGGCGTCGAGGATCTCTCATCCCTGGTAGATACTGCACTCAGGTGCATCACGGAAAAGCGCAACGTGTGAGTGCCGGGACGATCGCTCCAGGGAAAATCCTCTCTGGAGGCCGGGATAAGGACTCAGTTCAACCTTTCGGTTTTCCAACCATTATTTTCCGTAGTATTCCTGGAAGCGCGAATATTATAGTTGAGTATCCTGGAATACTATAGATCATGCCAATATGCGTGGTGAAGTTCTCATGGTGGGAGGCGCTCTGATGAGAGTCCGTGTGCTCACCGATAATTCCACCCTTACAGACCGTTATTTTCTCGCAGAGCCAGGGTTTTCCGCCCTTCTTGAGGTAGAGGAGGGAAAGGTGCTCTTTGATCTCGGGTATTCCGATGTATTTTTGAAGAATGCCAGAAAAATGGATGAAACACTCCTCGATCTCACGCATGTGGTGCTCTCACACGGTCACCTTGATCACACATGGGGGCTCGTCCACCTGATCATGACTCTGACAGAGGCAGAGATTGAGAAAAGATCCTATCTCAGGCCTGACCTTATTGCTCACCCTGACGTGTTTTTCACCAAGAGATCAGGTGGCACCCTCCCTGAATCAGGGTCCTTGCTATCAGAAGAGAAATGCCGGGAACAATTCAGGCTGGTCCTTTCTAAGAAACCTATGTGGCTCTCCAAAGACCTGGTGTTCCTGGGCGAGATTCCACGGAGATATGCCTTTGAATCCCCTGAACCGGCGCGGAAACTTTGCAGAAACGGCATCCTTGAGCCCGATCGCATGGCAGACGACAGTGCCCTGGTATGGAGAGGTGAAGATGGCCTCGTGGTGATCACCGGATGCTCGCATTCGGGCATCTGCAATATTGTTGCGTATGCTCGTGAGGTGTGCCGCGAAGAGCAAATCCAGGACATTATCGGGGGATTTCATCTTCTCCGTGCCACCGATGACCGGCTGAATGCAATAGTTGCAACCCTCACAACACTGGGGGTCTCCCGGATGCACCCCTGCCATTGCACTGGTTTCCATGCGAGGCGGAGGCTCTCTGAGGCGTTTTTTGTCGAGGAAGTGGGATCGGGGCTTGTGTGTGAGTATACCTGACATGAAGAGCCGGGTATCCCGAGTCCGGTCTTATCAGGAGATTCGTGAACGAATGCCGCGCGTATGGCATCCCACTCCGGAATGTCCTGAGAAGCAATTTTGATAGGTAAACACGAATATTTTCCACGACTTTTTGGAAGGGAGGACGATCATGGAGGGAGATGGAGATGTGGACTTGTTTCTTGTAAAGGAATGGGATACAATAGCCCTCGTTGATCTCTATAGGGCTGGAGGCTGGTGGAAGGAAGGATGGGATCCCGCGCATATTCCATTCCTGATCCGGTCAACATTCCTCTTCCTCGTTGCCGTGGACAGGCAGAGCGGCAGGACCGTAGGCATGGGGCGGGCGATCTCTGACGGCATCTCCGATGCATATATCCAGGACCTGGTTGTCCTTCCCGAGTTCAGGCGTAAGGGAATCGGGAAGGCAATCGTACGGCGTCTGGTCGAGGTATGCAAGTCAAGGGGACTGACCTGGATAGGCCTCGTTGCGGAGCCCGGGACCCTCGATTTTTATGAAGGTACGGGGTTTGATCGCATGGACGGGTATGTCTTCATGCTCCACAGGGAGGAGAAGAGCGGATGCTGACGCTCGCGCAGTTCAAACCCGTTTCCCTGGAAGAGCAACCGCTCTTTACCGCTCACTATGCCCGGTATCCTCAGGTACACAGTGATAATCTCTTTACCAATATGGTCTGCTGGAATCACTTTGCCAGGTATTCGTTTCTGATTGCCGGGGATTCCATTGTCCTTTCCAGTACCATCCTCGGGAAGACCAAGTTCCGACCCCCCATCGGCCCCCGTGATCCCGATCTCCTTCTCGAAGTGTTTGATCTCGCTGTGAGAGAGGGAGATGAGGCACCATTCGGCCTTGTGGATGCCTCAACAAGGGAATGGATTCACTCCCTGTATCCCGATCTCCCCTTGCATGGTGATCGAGATTATTACGAGTATGTCTACCGGTTGGAAGACCTTGCACGACTTTCCGGGGGCAACTACCTCTCAATACGGCGGCAGCTCAACAAGTTCCGGAAGAATTGTCACCCGGAAATGGAGGAGATGTCCCCGGCAAATATCGACGAGGTGAAAGTGTTCCTCCAGAAATGGTGTGAGTGGAAGCAGTGCAAAGATCACCCTTTCCTCTCCTTTGAAAAGGATGCGGTGCTCTTTGCCATCGCGCATATGGGAGAACTGCCGCTCTCAGGGCTGCTGATCAGAGTCAGGGGAGAAGTGGGAGCAATGGCAATCTTCGAAGAGCTGAACCAGGATACCGCGGTGATCCATTTTGAGAAGGGGCTGCCCGACTGCGAGGGTATATACAAGGCGATCAATGCACAGACAGCGGCATTCCTTGAGGACCGTTACCAGTTTATCAACAGGGAGAGCGATATGGGGGAACCAGGATTGCGGGAGGCCAAGACAAGATACCATCCACACCATATGGTGGAAGTATCCTACGCACTCAAAGAAGATATTGCCAGGATTCTTTGAGGCTTCATCCCCCGCGGTTCCCCCGGCACCGCGATATGCAACCGGATCCCCTCATGGCAGCACTATTCCGGAATAAATGGTATCTAGTCTCCTATATTCCAAAAAAATACGTGAACTCCGGGCGTTATTTTTTCTTTTGATGAATGGTGCGCGTTAAGAATCTGGGTTTTTCTGTGCCTTTTTTCAATAAAGACCATTTTTGTCATATTTCATGAAAAAAGGCTCAATATTTTCCTATGTTATCTGAAAAGGAGAGCGCAAAGTGATTGGAATAAGGCAAAGCTTTAAAATCGGGAGATTTAACTTCTTAGATAGTAGTTCCGCGGGAACTATTGTGGGAGAATTACAATGCTTTCAATGAAGCGCGAATTGAACGTCCGGAACATGAAGGACGACGAAATTGTAAAGAAGTATGTTGAAGACAAGGCGTGGGGTTTGTGTACTATGGTGGATTTGAAGCACTGCAACCCGGAGACCATCAGAGACCCGGAAAAGATCCACGAATTCATTGTGAAACTCTGCGATCTCATCGAAATGAAGAGATTCGGCGACCCCACTATAGTACACTTCGGACCCTGTGCCAAAGTCGCAGGCTACTCTATGACCCAGCTGATTGAGACCTCGCTCATATCCGGGCACTTTGCCAATGAGACCAATGCGGCATACCTGGATATCTTCAGCTGCAAGGAATACGCCCCTGAGAAGACGGCCAAATTCTGCAAGGAGTTCTTCGGTGCGAAATCGATGAACTTCTCCGTTGCATTCCGCTACTAGGCACACATAGAGAAGAACACTGAACAATAATACCCCCGGCACAGGGGTAACGGACCAACACTTTTTTCGTCACGTTACAGGATATCGCCACTCATTTTTCCTTTTCCGGTTCTCTTCCTGTCACTCCGCTTTGGATGATGGAATGAGTGATCTGCCGCAACAGGAGGCACCTGAGGGTATGTACCTTCCCGGAGGAATACTCTGCTTCTGAATCTGGGAGTTGCCTGACAGAGGGAGTCAGGTTCCCACGGGCAGGCACTTTTTTTTGGCAATGTGGCAATCTCGCCACCAACATTTTTTCGAATTGTTTGAAAAATTTCATATCGTTGGGTTGATTTCCTTGCTGTATTGTGAGTAAAATCTGAAAATTTCGTTTTTCAAGGCCAATATGAATATTATTTGAATCGCCGCCGTGCTCTCTCGTATACTTCATACCAGACTATTCAACCATCGCGATACATCTGGAGATGACCGCAGGTCGCCCCGGGTCGAGTGCGGAAGCCCCGCGGTATTTTCTGGGGCGGCGGGGTTCATCGTACTTGGGAATCAGGCTGACAGACCTCGCTTTTTCACCCAGATTTGCGTGAGCAGATTTATCAGGAATCCCTATTTGTGATTTTTTTCGCGAGATTGGTGGTAAAATGACACGATACCTTTTTTTTTAAAAAAATCCGAAGATTCCATCGGATATAATTTTCACGGCAATCGCAGCAACGAGCATTCCGAGCACCCTGGCCATGATATCAGTTACCGTGTTTCCAAGGATGAGCTGGATGGTAGATGAGAATCTCAAAATCACCCATGTTGCGATAAGTGAGAGAGTTATCGCGATTGCCGGGATCAGGATGCCATACTGTTCGGAAAGAAGAATTACCGTTGTGATGGCCCCCGGACCACACAGGAGCGGGGTACCAATTACAACCCCCGCCACGGTTTGAGAAGGTCCTTTTGCTCTCCCGATATCAAGGCCAAGCGCCATCTGGAGACCGAGGATGAAGAGAAGTATCCCACCTGCAACCTGGAAACTTGGCATTGTGATACCCAGAATATCGAAGATAAAGAAATTGAAAAAAAGGAAGATATAGAGGAGAAATCCTGCGACAGCCACTGCAATAAGTGCCTGTTTGTTGATCTCGGATGCGGGCTGGTCCTTGGTCATTGAGGTGAATATCGGAACGCTGAGCAGGGGGTCCAGTATGACAAAGAGCGCAGAGAACGTGTAAATGATTGAGCCAATCATGTCCGACATATCAGGTGCTGATGATAAGGTACTGCTTTCCGGGTCATAAAGGAGTGGCTGTAATAACCATGGAATGAAACAGGTTGAGGAATAAAAACGGGATTTTAATACAAATGCTCTTCTGGTATGTTCCTGATCGATAGGGGGGTTGATGCCAGATTCTGGGGGTGTCCGGCAAAATGAAAAAACCAGGCTACATATCCAGAGAGCAATTAATTTTTGACTTCCTACCTTAAAAATATTGATATCTCCGCATGCGAAAATGACCGGAAAAGAGGTATTCCACGCGGGTTTTCTCCATCCAACTTTTTATAAGGTTCAATCGGGCGGGTGCCTGTTCACTCTTTCTGTTCACTGAACGGGGGGGAATTTCATGAAGATTCTCATTCGAATGAAAATGGCTCTGCCATTCACCTTGCGGGCGGATGGGTCCCGGAGAGGGAATACTCCGGTTCTTAAAATTGGGAGAATACCCGACAATCAGCGCCGGTCCAGTAGCCTTTTCGGCCGGCCCTTCACTCTTGATAATTCAAGGCCTCCCCTTGACGTGAAGTTGAACTGGACACGGAAGTCCTGCGAAAAGGCCTGTGCAAGACCGGGCTTGAATCGGAGGAACGAGGTGATAAACCGCTCCCCGATATCCTCCCGGGGGATCACGGCAGGATCAAATGCTTCCATGCAGACGCGGAGCATGACTCCACCATCATCTTCGACGTCAACAAAAGCTTCATACTCTCCTGTCAGATACTCCATGTTTTCCCGCTGGAACACCCCGCGTTCGATGTCGACCCTGTTGACCGGTGTGCCCAGAATCCAGACGGTCTCTGCTTCGCGCTGGGGAGTATAGATCTTCATGTGAGTCCTCCCGCACGGGCAGATGTCCCTGCTGATCACCACGGTGGTATCTTCGGTATCGTAGTTGATGAGAAGGGTACCGCAACGCCCCCCTTCCGGGAGAAGCGTGGTGAGAACAGCCCGCCCGCATTCGCCGTCGGGGACAAAGCCACCCATCGTGGGATCGTAGACATCGAGGTGCACAAGGTCCTCTGGTACATGGAGGCCGGACTGTTCTGTGCATTCCCCGCACATGGTCCCTTCCGTGCTCCCGTAAGTGTTGAATACATTCCTATCCCAGACCTCTGCGAGGTATTTTCTCGATTCGTCAGCAAAACTCTCCCCTCCCACAATAAGTCTTTCAATTGACGTATGCTGCGGATCGTGTCCCTCTTCCTTCAGTTGTCTTGCCAGCCTCAACAATTTGAAAACGCTTCCAACGATTCCTGTGGGGCGGTAACTGTCAAGAATACGGCGGGGGAATGTGCATTTCCCGGTTGGAATGATGGTCATACCGATATCCCGAGCTGCAAGTGTCATCGTGTTTGCTCCCACATTCATCCCATACGAGGCACAGATCACCACCCTGTCACCCCTGCCAAATCCCTGGGATGCAAAGATACGGGCATACTTGGATGCATACCGCTCCCAGTCTTCCCAGGTAAGAAAAAAACTCTTGGGTGTGCCCGACGTTCCGCTGGTCTCGTGGACCGTGAAGATATCCTCCCAGGAGACGCTCCTGAAGAAAAAGTCTTCTTTCAGGGGAGGCTGGTTCTCCCGAATGGTTCTGCCGGATATGATCGGAAGCTTTCTCAGGTCGTCGTGGCATTGCACATCCCGGGGTTTGATGCCATGCTCGCGGAACCAGCGCTGGTAAAAAGGGGAATGCAGGCTTGCATATTCCACGGTATACCTGATCCGCTTGTCTATAAGGGCATCAAGTTCGTCCCTTGGGAGGGTTTCATGTATGGGATCAAAGTAGTGTCCGGTTGCCATCAGAGAATCAGTCTTGACTGGTGGGTGGATATATCCTCGCCTTGCGGACATCCCTGATAAGACGGGAAGAAAAAGGACGAAATTGGCATGATAGCTTGGATCCCAATACGCCTGATGTCCTGCGTATGAGAGGATGATTTACCATAATCGGAAAAGAATTCCTGATCTTTCACGATTCCTTGAAAAATAGCTATAAATCCTCATGTGAGATCACATTACGTCATAGAGGAAGTGATGAGTAGACATGGCGGTAACACAACGCTATAAATGCAAGGTATGCGGCTACATATACTCTCCAATCAGGGGAGAACCCCATAACGGCATCCCCGCGGGGACTGCATTTGATGATCTCCCTGATTCGTATATCTGCCCCATATGCGGCATGGAAGGGAAGGGAAAAGTAGGAAAATGGGGTTTTGAGGAGTGGAACCCCAGCAAGTGGATATGCTCGGTGTGCGGGTATGTCTACGACCAGAGGCGCGGAGAACCACACCGGGGAATTAAACCAGGCACTGCGTTCGAGGATCTTCCCGAAGATTACACCTGCCCGGTCTGCAACCTCGACCCGAAGATCAAGAAAGAGTATGGAAAAGTGTTCAAGCAGGGATTTGACCCTCTGGACATCCCATAACCCTCACTTTTTTCATTCGTCTGTAGTGCAACCCTTTTCCAGGTATAGTACCTGATTCAGATTTGCTGGATAAGAAGAGAATCCTCATTCGTGGATTTTTTTCATCCACAGATGCTGAAAATGCAGCAGGTGCGAACAGTCTGGTAGTCCATCCAGCACTGCTGCCACTCTCGGTTCAAGAGATCTCCTTTTGTTTCTATGACCTTTCACTGGTATCAAATACCTTCAGCAATACTGCAACGTATGACCGGACAGGATCTCATGAAGGAACATCGATTCTGAGTTCACGATGAATGCCCGTCACATGTGTGAGTGAAAAAACACCTTCCTTTTGTATCGCATCATATGGTATACTATGCGAATATCACGGAATATCGCTGATCTCTGATTCTCCAGACGGGGCACGTGGCGTTCCTGGCTGCACACATGAAATGTGTAGTTTAATACATTATTCGGTACATTTTTACTACACACTACACCGACCCGGGTGCTCTCCGACATGTTCGAGCGAATCCTCATTCCCACGGATTTTTCCTGGTATGCCCAGAAGACCCTTTTTTGTGCACCTGAGATCCCGGGTGTTATTGAGGCTGTCCTTCTCCATGTCACAGAAGAGACCGCGGAGCCTCTGGTCTACAGAACCCTGGCAGAGGTGAGGAATGCACAGAGCACTCCTGCCCACGCCCTTGCCTATGCCGGGGAGATACTTGAAAAGGCAGGCATCTCCGTCACCTACGAGATTGTCCCTCCTGGAGATGAGGGCATACACGCCGCCATCCTGGAATCAGCATCAAGGAACAATGTTGATCTTATCCTCATCGGGGGAAAGGGGCGCGGATTTATCAAGGATGTGCTCCTCGGAAGTGTTTCGCGGGGAGTTTTGGAGGAGGCAAAAGGCCATGTGCTCGTCACCCATTTCGATGAGACACCAGGATCCCTACCCGTTCCATCGGGTTCACATACCGATCGTGCAGTGCCCCTCTTCTCCCGCATCCTTGTACCCGTTGATTTTTCACGGCCTACGGTTGAGACAATGGAGTTCGTAAATCACCTGGATGGATTCGACGAACTCATCCTCCTCCATGTCATCACAAGCGTCGAAGACCGCAAGGACCTGAAGAAAAAGCTCGAAGAATCGATGGCATCCCTCTCCACGTTGCAGCGTGAACTCGATACGGGTGTTGAAAGAATAACCCCGCGGATACGCTTTGGGGATCCCGGGGATGAGATCTGTGCCATCGCCGGGGAAGAGGATGCGAGCGTTATCATCATTTCACGGTTCGGTGCTTCCGATAGATCAAGGGATTCACGGATTGGGAGTGTTGCAGCAAAAGTGGTTAAGAATGCCAGGATCCCGGTGCTGGTCAGGTAGTCGGCAAGAGACCGCGGGCTTTCGCCCATCAGACTCCATGGTCATCGACCCAGTTTCTCCTGTTTCCCCTGCATTGTAATCCCCGCAGATCGCGGGCTTTCGCCCATCAGACTCCATGATCATCGACCCAGTTTCTCCTGTTTCCCCTGCATTGTAATCCCCGCAGATCGCGGGCTTTCGCCCATCAGACTCCATGATCATCGACCCAGTTTCTCCTGTTTCCCCTGCATTGTAATCCCCGCAGATCGCGGGCTTTCGCCCATCATGACTCCATGGTCATCGACCCAGTTTCTCCTGTTTCCCCTGCATCGTAATCCCCGCAGACCGCGGGCTTTCGCCCGCGGTCTGCTCCTTCACAAGTTCGATAAGGAGTGAGAACACCGCAACCTCCAGCGGGTCCCCGATTGCGACCAGCCGGTCGGTGGCATGGACCCTGATCATTTCGGCGAGCCGTTCGGCATGAGGCTGGTCTGCGGCCGGGAGCGCCCTCCTGGCCCGGAGCCAGCGGTCGGCAGTCTCGTGGAGATCCTCTCTTCCCTTGCGCTGGTGTTTCGATTCAGGGTGATCAGTCATGCCTGTCCTCATGGTATCCTATGTCATGATATTCCGATGAAACAGTGAGCGGGTGGGGAGTGAAAGTGGGGACTCTAGTCAGCCGGAGGTCTCATATCCGGTCATCGTGCAGAAAAGGCAATGCTTACCTTCCGGTACGAGAAATACTGGAGCGGAAATGAAGAATCCCTTTCACATCATGCTCATCCCGACGCTCGGGTGCCCGGCACGGTGCAGTTACTGCTGGAGTTCAGATCCGGCGTCGCCCCGGATGAGCATCGAGATTGTGAAGGAGGTCGTTGCCTGGCTCTCGCAGTTTGAGAAGGAGAGAGTGACATTTACGTTCCACGGAGGGGAACCGCTCCTTGCCGGGGCCGAATTCTACAAATCCGCCCTCCCGCTGATCTCGGAAGGGCTGGCTCACATGAAGCCGGAATTTGCGATGCAGTCGAACCTCTGGCTTCTCACTGATGAAATTGCGGAGATCCTCGCAGAATACCGTGTCCCTCTCGGGACCAGCATCGATGGCCCGGAGGAGTTATGCGATCTGCAGAGGGGGGCAGGCTACTTCCGGAAGACCATGCAGGGGTATGAGGTGGCGAGGCAGCATGGGCTAAGAGTGAGTTTCATCTGTACCTTCACATCACGCTCTTTCAGGGAGAAGGAGAAGATCGTCCGTTTTTTCATGGAGAATGGCTTCACCCTCAAGCTTCACCCGGCACTCCCGTCTCTCCGGAATGCAAACCCCGAACCCTGGGTTCTCTCACCGGACGAGTACGGGGAACTGCTGGTGTATCTTCTGGATCTCTCCCTTGAGAACCTCGGGAAGATGGAGATCATGAATATCAGCGACCTGTGCAAGTGCGTGTTCACCCGTCACGGGACGGTGTGCACGTTCGTGGATTGCATGGGGAGCACGTTTGCCATCGGCCCGGATGGTGCGATCTACCCCTGCTACAGGTTCGTTGGGATGCCTGAATACGTGATGGGATATGTGCATGATCGGCCGACGCTCGATGATCTTGCCGATTCACCGATAGGGAGGCGCCTGCAGGAGTTTAAGAAATATGTTGACCGGGCGTGTGGTGAGTGTGCACACATCAGGTATTGCCGGGGGGGATGTCCCTACAATGCAATGGTACCAACTGGTGGGGAAATACGGGGTGTCGATCCCTACTGTACTGCATACAATCGTATATTTCACGAGATCTCCGATCGCCTGAACAGCGAGATGGCAGATGCCATGCCTTTCGAGATGATGCCGTTCAAGATGTCCGGCCGCAGGAATCAGAACCAGAAGCCCGGGATCATGACACTGATGCGATACCAGGTCATGAAGGATCGGATATCAAGGTAAGCATGTGCGAATGCACATGCTTTCGTGTAATTCTGCAGGGATAAACGAGTACCGGGGCTCGTTGCGCTGTGCGAATGCACATGCTTTCGTGTAATTCTGCAGGGATAAACGAGTACCGGGGCAGATTGCGTTGTGCGAATGAAAATGGTAAAGCCATTTTCATAAAAAAATTTTAAATGAGTTTGAAGATAGGGTGGTTGTCTGCCTTGACATCGATGCCGAGCGGGCGAACCGCTTCAAGTGTGACAATGTCCATGTAGGACTGTGCAGTGATCATCGGCTCGACGTTCTCGATCGGACCGTACATGATCAGGTCTGCGCCAAGCGTGCTTGCAACGAGGTTGCAGCCGATATCGGGAGCTGACCATGCTGCCTGGATGACACTGTCAATGCTGCCGCCCTGGTAGTGGTGCAGGAGCTGCTTCAGGTAAGTATCCTTGCCCTTCAGGGTCTCTGCGAGCGCCGAGGGGTTCTTCTTCGATCCCTTCCAGCGCTTGAGCCAGGTCCACGCGACAGTCATGTTGTGGTATGCACCACCGGTCGGGTAGCCATGGAGCGCTTTGCAGGCGAGGATCTCACGGTATGCACTTCCCGAACCAAGGCCGAGCGGGGTCGCCGCGGTATCGAGGATGGGCCGGGTGATTCCGCACTCTTCAGAGATCGGGATCATTCCCTTTGCCTGTCCTGCGACGCCACCTTCGACCAGCACTTTCTCCCTGCCATGGACTGACGGGTCTGCGGGGTTGAAGGCCAGCACAATTGCTGAGTCCACATCGCTGTTCTTGAGCGCCTCGATGTTCTCAGGCAGGATCGATCCGTTGATCGAGTTGTAGATGGCCCTCTTTGCGAGTCCGACCTCGGTCACATACTTGCAGGCATGTGCGAGCGCGGCTGGCACCGACGAGTCCATTAAAAACGCGGTCTTGTTGTCGATACTGTCGAACCACGAGAAGTAGCTCTCGAATGCTGCCGGGTATTCAGCGAGGATCTGGATGAAGTGCGGAATTCCCACCAAGTCTGAGAGTTCCTGGCACCTGTTCCAGAGTGCTTCTGCGGCTGCCTTGTCTATCTTTCCAGTCTTGTCATCGAGCACGATCTCGTGCTTGTTATAGAAGATTGAGCATGCCAGTACGGTCGGGTACTCTCCGGGCTGTCCACCGATCTTCGTGCCGTTGAAGTCCCAGACTTTCTGCTCTTTTTCAAATCGGAACATATTTTTTCATACCTCCTTACATCATCAAATTCAATTTCGGGAGCAGGACCAGCAGCATGACGAATACCATCAGCCCGGCGACCAGTCCATACAGGATGCCTATATCCCGGCCGATCTTCCTGCCCACACGCTGGGCAATCTCTGCATCGGCGAACTCGATCTGCTTCTCGATCTTGTCCAGCCGCTTCTCTATCTCCAGGAACTGCGGATTGACTCCGGCTGCGGCGACCTCAACGCCTCCAGTCTCTTCCTTGACCTCCACGACCATGGGATCAGCGGCGAAAGCGCCCGGGTCACGCCCCTTGAGTTCATTCATCTTGGCCTTAATGGCGCCGAGGTCCTCGGCCTCCATGATATTGACCAGTTCAACCTGCTCCTGGAAGCGCTTGATTGCGTCATCCTTGAGATTCTCGATGAAGGGGATAGCACCCTCAGCACCGACGACCCTCCCTTCCTTGACCCCTCCCTTGTGGAGAGCGGCCATGGTCTGCCCGGCGAGGTGACCCTTGACCTCAGTCCCGCAGAGCAGGAGGAACCGGATGTTGGGGTTGGAGATGATGTTGGCGATGACCTTCTCAAGACCAAGGTTCTCGGTCTTGCAGGACCCGGCAATCGCTGCCCCGCCGTCGCAGATGCCCTGCTCGTCGAGGTGTGACCCGCAGGTCATGACGGCAACAGGGTTGTTTGCGTCTCCGGAGTGGAAGTCTCCTTTCACGAGCGGCCATCCGCTTGCTGGTGATTTCTTGTCTGCCATTTCTCTTACCTCACATGACCACGGCAGGCACGACGATCAGAATCATGGCGGTCAGGATTCCCGCGGCAAACCCGATGATACCGGAGCCCAGGAGCGCTGAGTCGAACTTGTTCGATCTCGCCAGGATCTGCGCCTTGTAGCGGATGTTCTCCACCATGTTATCGATGGCAACCATTCGGATTGGTCCTGCCATCTTCTGTTCTTCTTCTGCCATTTTCTTCACCCCATCAGCATGAATCCGAGGACGGCGAATGACACAATAAGACCGATCATGATACCCTCGATCTTCCCTGCGTAGACACCGGACGCGAACTTGTCGCGGTACCCGATGTCGGTCACCATCTTCTCGATTACTTTCATTCGCGCGTGGATGAGGGCCAGTTCACCGGACATTGGCTGGACTTCTCCTCCAACCTCTTCCGCACCTCCGGTCTCTTCCTTGACCTCCACGACCATGGGGTCAGCGGCGAAAGCGCCCGGGTCACGCCCCTTGAGTTCGTTGATCTTGGCCTTAATGGCGCCGAGGTCCTCGGCCTCCATGATATTGACCAGTTCAACCTGCTCCTGGAAGCGCTTGATTGCGTCATCCTTGAGATTCTCGATGAAGGGGATAGCACCCTCAGCACCGACGACCCTCCCTTCCTTGACCCCTCCCTTGTGGAGAGCGGCCATGGTCTGCCCGGCGAGGTGACCCTTGACCTCAGTCCCGCAGAGCAGGAGGAACCGGATGTTGGGGTTGGAGATGATGTTGGCGATGACCTTCTCAAGACCAAGGTTCTCGGTCTTGCAGGACCCGGCAATCGCTGCCCCGCCGTCGCAGATGCCCTGCTCGTCGAGGTGTGACCCGCAGGTCATGACGGCAACAGGGTTGTTTGCGTCTCCGGAGTGGAAGTCTCCTTTCACGAGCGGCCATCCGCTTGCTGGTGATTTCTTGTCTGCCATTTCTCTCACCTCATATCAGATGGAACGCATACACTCCTGCGATGAAGAGGCCGACTGCCAGTCCGTACCAGTAGGCGGTTGCTCCCCCTGCGGTGGGAAGGGCGAAATCCCTGTTCGGGAACGAAGCAAGGAAGTTGCCTTTTCCGGAGAGCATGTTCACGACATCGTCTGCGATGGCTTCCAGGTCGGCGACCTTGTCGATCACCGGTGCAAGTGATTCACCTGCAGACGTCACGATCCCGATAAGGGGATCGGCAACGAGCCCGTATTCGGGAAGAACCTCTATGTTCATGTCAGTGTCCCTCCACGTCTGGGATCGGTTTCGAATCCAACCAGCTTGCAGCGTCGCGCTTGGAGAGCTCAATATACTTGATGTACGTGTAGTACCAGCCAATGAGCGACACGACCAGTGATACGATAGCCGCAACGATGTTGATTAAGGCCATGGACATCACGGACACTGCAATCATGGAGAGGAATCCGCATTCTGCTGCGAGCATCAGCATCCGGTCCTGGGTCCAGTTCGGGCCAAGGCATGCATTGAACGGATGCTGGATAGCAATCCCGCCGAGCATGAATGCGACAGCGATGAGCGATCCCCCAATGAACGAAGCCTGGTAGCTCGGGAGCGAGAGCCCGAGAACGCTGACTGTACCTGATGTAAGGGGTGAGAATTCGAATGAACCGGTCATCATTGCCGCAAAGCCCATCAGGACTAGGGCACCGATGATTGCCATCTCGATGAGTGACTGGATCATGACGGGAATCCGCATATTCAGCACGTTATTGGACAGGAATCCAAGAATAGCACCGATAATTGCGGCAAGGATCACGGCCACGATTGGTGCTGCCACTCCGTACTTGGTGGCAAACAGCATGGCGATGATACCTGACCCGAATGCCATCATTCCTGCAGATGGCACGCCAGTACCGATACCGTAGCTGCACAGGTGCTTGATGGCGTGACTACCCCAGATAAGTGCTGCAACCGCACCCAGTCCCCCGAAGAACGAGAAGAGCTGGGTCCCGGACAGGACGTTGGCGTAGGTCAGGTAGATAAGCACCAGCGACGCGACGAGGCCTGCTGCCAGGATGGTGTTGTGGGGAACGCCTCCCTCGATAACTTCAACCTTGACTGTCATTTCTGCACCTCACATTGCCACGATCAGAATGGCGACCATGCCGCAGAGAGCAGATGCCACTGCAGAGGCCACGAGTGCCCGGGGGAACCGCTTAAACTTGGGGTCGTGCGGGCCTTCGATCGTCCCGGTGATGTTGTACGCGGTCAGCACTGCGTTCACCAGGAACATTCCGACAGCGAATATGCCAGCCAGGCTTACTGCGATGGGCAGAACCTGGGCCGGAAGTGCCTTCATCATACCCGGCAGTGCGTCTTTGTACACGTCAAGCAGCATGAGGTAGATGAGCGTTCCACCGCCTCCACCGAGAAGACCGCCAATGACGCCGCCGACGTAGGAGACGAACGGAAGACCGTGTCCTTCAGTTCCCTGGGACTTGAATTCAGCCTGGGTGTCCCCGGTAATCGGGTCCTTTGCGACTTTTCCCGAGGCACAGGGAATACCCATGCCGTAGACGTAGATGAAGGTGACGAACATACAGGTAATCGCCATCATCAGGCCGCCACCGACTGCTCCGGTGACTACAGCGACGACAAGTCCCTGCTCAGCGGCCCATGCACCTCCAAAGAGGCCTGCGAGACCCGCACCGGCAGCAAGCATTGCCACACCGGTCGCGATACCGGGTGCCTGGCCCATGGCAGCGGGTGCACCGCCGACCGGGACAAAGTGGACACCAAATGCGATGGCGAGTCCACCGATGATAATCCCGATGAGGGCCATGAACATCAGGCCCGGACCTACGAGGAAGTAGGTGGCTCCAATGATCACCAGCAGGAGGATGATTCCCGCGATGGTTGCGGGCATGTCCATTGCCCCGCCGGCTTGTGGTTTTGCACCAACAGCGCTCATCTTCAGGATCCCTCCTCAGTGGGCTTTGCGTAGGGTCCGTAGTTCTTCCGGGCCCAGACCTCGATATACCGGTCGATCACCATGAAGATCAGGATGATGATGACACCGACGATGATGGCTCCCCAGCCGGCACCCATGTGCTCGAAGAGCACGGTACGCCAGATCTCGAGGAAGACGATCAGCCCGAAGCAGAGCCCCGATGCGGGACCCCCGAGCTTTGCAGAGAACCAGCCGTTGTCGAGAGAGTTTCTCTCACCCGCTTCGGCATAGCGGACGATGTTTCCGGATGCGGATATGGGCACACCGGCGCCGAATTTCTGTGACTGGTACTGACGCTCCTTTCCATAGAAGGGATTTCCAGTCGCGGATCCGGCAGCGCCGAGGGCAATACCCCACACCAGCCCCAGCAGGGGCAGTGGGAAGGGATGGCCGAGAGCGGCGTTGATCAGGTGACACATGGTCACCGTGGTGAAGATGGCTACAAACGCGTGAGCCATGGTCACCGTGGTCATGGACTTCAGCACATCCACAAAGACGGGCTGACCAAACTTCGCGAGACTCGCAGTCCTGCCGAGGTATGCAGTAGTTGCATATACGCCCTGGATGAATACCGCCAGGGCGCTTCCCAGCACTAGTGCGAGTACCGGATTGATCTGCATTGCCATGAATGCCCAGGCGATACCAGCGCCAAGACATATCCACAGCCCATAGGCTGGGGGCTCACCAGCAACGGCCTTATTGAAGATGCGGTGAATAAACCCCATCTGGGGGGCGAGCTGAACCTGTGAGTTCGGGTCACCCTGGGACCCGATATCAGATTCAGTGTTTTCCGCAGCACCGGCCACTGTGGCAAGAGCTCCTGCCAATGCAGTTATTCCAATGCCAAACGCAATACTTTCCATTTA
>JADFDO010000006.1 GCA_018262855.1 Methanolinea sp.
TCATCCTGGTCCGGCTCCTGGTACTCGGGATTCGCCTGGCAGTGGGGGTTCGGGCATGGCTGGCCTGCCGGGAGAGTGCAGACCATTGTGGTCCACTTCCCGTTTCTCCGTGTGGAGAAATACGGGCACTTCTTCTTTTTCGCCATCACTGGCCCTCCCAGGTGCCGCGGTTTTGGTTCAAAACCTCCCGGTGCACGAAGAAAATGAAAATTCGGGCACGCATCTCCTTTCACCCCATTACCCTGGACGTAACCTTTTTAGTCCCTGGGGGGAAGGATAAGCTAAGCTCCCTCGTGATGTCATAGCTGTGGAAGGCGGTGTCATTTATGGGGGAGCCCACTATTCTGCGCATGCTCTCTCCTCGTCGATGATTGTGATCAGTCCCTGCTCTGCGAAGTAATCGCCAAGCCCGGTAAACCCGGTGTGGCGCTCATAGGCTTCAATAGCCCTGCGTCGAGTGCGAAGCACGTTGGTATGCAATATATCACCTGTATGCCAGCCATTATCGAGGATGAATCAAAGAGGGAGTCGGCGGCATACAAGAGAGAAGAGGATGATGGTGTTTAAAAATTTTTACCAGGGGGACTGAATGTAGCCCTGCAGATCCCTCCCGGACCGAACGGGACCGATAGAGGATGAATGGGAATGAAAAGGTAGTATGTTGTAAAAATTACCAAGTCCTAAAAGTGTAGTCATATCAATAAAGATGGCATAAACCATCTGCACCACACGTCCCTCTCAAGCAATATTGATTAGACCCAATCGGGCATTCCTGATGACATTGGTAATCAGTTCCAAAAATGTATCCACTCGGACAGCTGCGACATTCACCATTAATGCAGATACTATCTCCCGTGCAGTAGGTCTTGGTAGAGCCACATGGTTGATGACATTTCAAGTCATTTCCCATTATGGATCCTTCAGGACAGGTGCGGCATTCACCATTGACACACACACTATCTCCTGTGCAATACGACCGGGTTGAGCCGCATTGTTTATGGCACTGAAGATCATCGCCGAGGATATATCCTTCATCACATGCAACACATTCGCCGTTGACGCAAATGCTATCACCGATGCAGTAATGACTTCCTCCACAGGCGGGGTGGCATTTTTGATCTTCTCCAAATACGTATCCAGTCGGACAGGGATGTTTCAATAATTCGATTGCATCATTCAATAACTTCGGATTTGCAAACTTCCATCCCGTAAAATAGCGAGGATTTGAAACGGGACAAATTTTCGGATCGTCGCATACAAGATATCCTCCGGTTGTTTCTAACGCAATCCAACTGTTGGGATCGACTTCTGCAATAACCCAGGCATGATCAGCATCTTCAATTTTAGTGATATCTCTCTCAACATTTCCGATGACAATCATTGCATTGATATTTTGAGTTTCAACCATGTTCCAGACATCCGACGCCATATCACCGCAGACATAGATGCTATCCCCCATGTAGGTATGAGTCTGATGATACTCTCGTACTATCTTTTCCAAGGTGGCGATTTTTGAAGTCTTTCCAATAATAGGGAGTGCATTATTTTTTGAGGGATTAGCAAAATATGAGTATCCAGCAGCAGCTACCCCAGAAATAATAAGCAATAAAAGAATATAGCCAACGATTAATTTTACACTTGTATTTTTAAATGGAATATCCCCATAATTCATTTTTTTAGCAGTTCGATATGAATCATAAATTCCGAAAATCCACACAATTATGCCGGGAAATACCAATAAAAGTAAACCAATGCCTGTGGCAAAAAAGAATAACAATCCTCGTAGAATCTGTCCGTTATAGGCCTGGCCCAGCCCCGGGATAATTGAGAGAATTGCTGCAATAGTGGGATTTTTTAGCGATTCGCTGTGTGTTCTTCCCTGACCCGCACGACTGCCATATCGAAACGGGTCTTTTATTCTGACGCCACAATTCGGACATAATTTTGGAAGACTTGGTGGCCATTCTCCCTGGCGATAGGGAAGTTCTTCACCACAATTTCTACAATATTCCTTTTCACCAGCTTCAATATTGCTTGAGGAAGTAACTTCTTTTTCTTTATCGGTTTGTATTACAGGAGGGCCAATTGAAAAATCAGGCAATCCTTCTTTTTCCTGAGGTGGGGTTGGATAAAAGTCATCTTTTGAAGCGACGCTATATGACGTATCGGGAATGGATGACCCTTTATTTTTGAGTTTTAATTCCTTGACTTTTTCATTGCATTTTTTCGCTTCATCAGTTTTACCAAGTTTAATGAGGGCATATCCAATATTATTCCAGGCATCTAAATATTCTGGATCAATTTCAATGGCACGAGCATAACATTTTATTGCATCTTCGTATTGTCCCTTCGAAAAGAAATCATTGCCTTTCTCTTTCCATGTCGTTGGATTATTTATGTCATCGTCTGAGAGTGGTAATTTTGCCATGAATGACAAGGGATGTATCTGGGACGATAGATAAAATTTACCAAATTCAAAAATGGAAAGTGAATTGGAATCCAGTTATACCCGAAATACACCAGTGATACCTAATGACTATTGGTCGAGGAAGCCTGCTGTTCCCTCTCAACCTTGTCCAGGTATTTCCTAAAAGTTGAGAAATTCTTCAACACGAACCGCTGCACGGTCGCTTCCTCTGCGATTGCTTTGGGAGTGAGAGGCTCCATGCAGTTCCGGCAGTACTCCTCGCCGGGAGGCATAATCTGTGCACAGGACGGACAGACAATAGGAGTGAGACGGTTCTGAACCGTTTCCTTGGTTTCAACCTCTATCCCATACAGTTTCCCTATCTCCGTGTCGATGTCCCTGCCAGTGAGGTGCCCGTAGGTACTGAGCATGTCGGTGCTGAGTGTTCCCCACATCATCAATTTGACCGTGCTCTCCGGAACTCCTTCCTGGAGGAGGTGAGTGATCCGGGAATGCCGGAAGAGATGTGGTGTGATTTTCTTGGTTATCTGTGCTTTTTTTGCAATTCGTTTAATTTGCATGGCAACCCCGGCTCGTGTCAGTGGACCCCTGCGTTCGTTGAGAAACACAGACGAGTCAAGCGTCACTTCACCGGGATAATCAGCCTTCCATTCCGCGAGGTATTCCTTCGCCATGACGAGCCGGATATAGCGGGGATATGATGTCTTGAACTTGACATTGACGGCAATCCCCTTCGAGTCCGCTTTGAGATCTCCCCAGGTAAGCTGGGCGATCTCGCCGACCCTGAATCCTCCTTCGTAAAGGGTCATCAATAACGCCCTGTCCCTGCTCCATATGCAGGCGTCCAGGAGCATCT
This sequence comes from Methanolinea sp., assembly GCA_018262855.1. Taxonomy (GTDB): domain Archaea; phylum Halobacteriota; class Methanomicrobia; order Methanomicrobiales; family Methanospirillaceae; genus Methanolinea_A. Next base: position 3,285 of record JADFDO010000006.1, read on the forward strand.
GGATCTCTTTGGGAGTCAGCAGGTCGGCGGCCCTCTTGGTCATCGTATCCCTGGGCGGGCTCTTTATCCTCCGAATCTTCTTCTCAGGCAGATCGAGATATTCGCTCTCGATCATCCAGAAAAGGAATCCTTTGAGGATGACGACGTGATCGGCAATGGTGTTCTGTTTGAATGGCCTTCCTCGTATGCTATGGCCGGACCGGAGCGATTCGATGCCGGAGTAAATCGAGCCTATGGTGAGGTCCTGGAAGGGTGGGATAAAACGTCGCCAGCTAATGAGTGTGCAGGTGATTTTGTTGCAGCGGGTGATGCTTATTCCTGCGGTCGCCCGCTTTTCGGCTAGGTATTCTCTGATGAGTTGCAGGTCTCTGTTGTTGATCTGTCCGGTCGTGAGCCCCCGGTTGATGGCGGCATCAGCATATTCAGATTTGATACAACCGAACGTCTCAGCTGTCACAGTTGTGGAAGGCATACAAAAGAGAGTTTCAGGCCACCCTATATAAAGGGGGAACCTTGAGCACGTAACATGGTGTTCGAATGCTGCGGGTGGGATCCGAACCCACGACCTCCAGATGTCTCAGATGATGGGCGCGATAGTTCTATGCTCAAAACCCTATGAGTCTGGCGCCCTAACCAGCTAGGCCACCGCAGCGCACAAAAGTGCATAATAAAAACGCATCCTACGGTCTTAAAGATTCTGATTTACAGTAAAAAAGCCGTGGGGCTCTCTTTTTCACTGCTTTTTCTGGCTGTTGACATAGACGTTCACAGCCCCGGTGATTGCCGCGATCTGCTTGCCGTGGCGTAGCGACGCTGCAAGCGTCTGCATCCTTGTCTCCTCCTCACGCACGTACCGGGCAAGGGTCTTCTGGATATGCTCCTCCTGGAGGAAGTGGGTGTGGGTATCGCCCTCGGAGAATTGCCGGTTGTGCATGATTGCATGATGGAGGGGGAGCGTGGTCTTGACACCTATGATCACGTACTCGTAAATTGCCCGGCGCATCCTCGCGATCGTCTCCTTCCGGTCAGCACCCCATGCGCAGAGCTTGGAGATCATGGAGTCGTACGTGGGGGGGATGGCATACCCCATGTGGATCCCGGAATCAACCCTTATCCCGGGTCCACCCGGAGAACGGTACCTGAGAATCTTCCCTGGATCCGCGGTGAAATTGTTGAGAGGGTCTTCCGCGTTGATCCGGCACTCTATGGCGTGGCCCCTGATGGAGACATCCTCCTGATCGAAGGGGAGTGTTTCACCCGCGGCAACGGCAATCTGCTTCTTGACGATGTCCCGCCCGGTGATCATCTCGGTGACCGTGTGTTCAACCTGAAGGCGGGTATTCATCTCCATGAAATAGAAATTCCCGTCAGAGTACAGGAACTCCACGGTACCCGCATTGGTATAGTCGGATGCCTTGACGACCGCGATGGCAGCAGCGGCCATCTTCTCCCGGAGTTCGGGGGTCATGATGGGGCAGGGAGCCTCTTCAACGAGTTTCTGGTGTCTCCGCTGGATCGAGCATTCACGGTCAAAGAGGTGGACTGCGTGGCCGTGTTCGTCGGCAAGGACCTGGAACTCGATGTGCCTCGGCTTGTCGAGATATTTTTCTATGAAGACCGTTGCATCTCCGAATGCGGACTGTGCAATCCTTCTTCCGGCCTCGAGTGCTTCTTCAAGGCCTTTCTCATCGCGGACGATGTGCATGCCTATGCCCCCGCCACCTGCGCTGGCCTTGACAATCACGGGATACCCGACGTCTGCGGCAACCTTTTTTGCCTCTTCGGGGTCCTGTATTCCCCCAGGGGTTCCAGGGAGAACCGGGACACTCGCGTCCCGCATCATCTGCTTGCTCTCGATCTTCGACCCCATGGCACGGATAGTCTTCCAGGAGGGGCCTATGAAGACGACGCCCTCATCCTGGCAGAGCTTGGAGAACCGGTAGTTCTCGGCAAGGAACCCGTATCCCGGGTGGATGGCCTCGGACCCGGATTTCTTTGCGAGGTCGATAATCCTCTCCATATTGAGGTAACTCTTGGCCGGAGGAGCTTCTCCCACAAGGAACGCTTCATCTGCATACTTCACATGCAGGGCATCGGAGTCAACAGATGAAAAGATGGCGACTGTCTCGATATCGAGCTCCCTGCAGGCCCTCATGACCCGGATTGCGATCTCACCCCGGTTTGCGATGAGGATCTTCTCGAAGTATTTCATTCCACCACCAGGAGCACGTCACCGCTCTTGACGGTGTCCCCTGTTTCCACGAAAATATCTGATACCCTTCCATCAACCGGGCTCTGGATGGGGTTTTCCATCTTCATAGCCTCGAGCACAAGCAGAACGTCGCCTTTCGCTACCTTTTCACCCCGGTTGACAAGGATCTTCAGCACCATCCCCTGCATGTTGGACTTGATGCCGCCCTGGATGTCCCCACGCGGTATCTTCTCATGGGCCGGGGCGGCACTGGTGACAGCACTCCCTCCAACTGAGACGATCCGGACACTGAATACCTCGCCATCGACCTCAACCTCCATCGAAGAAGGTAACGGTGAGGGTTCAGATATCCTGGTCTTCTTCTGCGGGATATCCTCGGGTTTCCGCTCCCCCTTCAGGAACGAGGGGGCAATGGCCGGGTACAGGATGTAGGTGAGGACATCCTCCTCCTTCCTGATCAACCCCTCTGCCGTTGCCTGGGCCTTCATCTTCTCGTAGACAGGTTCCAGCAGATCTGCGGGACGGACCGTGATGACCGGTTCGTCACCGATGATCAGCTTCCTGATCTCGTCGCTGATAGGTCCCGGGGGTTTCCCGTACAGGCCTCGCACGTAGTCCTTGACCTCGGTCGTGACATTCCGGTACCGTTCACCTCCGATAAGGACATTGAAGACCGCCTGGGTGCCCACAATCTGGGATGTGGGCGTGACAAGAGGAGGGTATCCGAGATCCTTCCTCACCCTGGGCACCTCCTCGAACATTGCATTCACCTTGTCAAGCGCGTCCTGCTCCTTTAACTGGGATACAAGGTTCGAGATCATGCCACCAGGGAGCTGGTAGAGGAGGACATCGCTGTCAACTCTTTCAGAGATGGGATCGACGAGTCCTTCGTACTTCTCCCTTATCTTCATGCATCCGTTGCGAACATCCCTGAGTGCAAGGAGATCGATACCGGTATCGCGGGATGTGCCTTTCAGCGAGGCGACCACGCTCTCGGTCGGAGGCTGGGATGTCCCGAGTGCGAAGGGAGACATTGCGGTATCGAGGATGTCAACCCCTGCATTGATTGCCGACTGGTAGCTCATGATGGCAATGCCGCTGGTCGAGTGGGAGTGAAGATCGACCAGGGTATCAATCTCGTCCTTGATGCCCGACACCAGCGCCGCTGCAGCATCCGGCATGATGAGCCCTGCCATGTCCTTGATGCAGATGGAATCACAGTCCATCGAATGGAGTTCCTTCGCCATCTCGACGAATCCATGGATGGAGTGGACCGGGCTCGTCGTGTAGCAGATGGCTCCCTGGAGGTGTGCACCGACATCCTTCACCCTCTCCATGGACCGCTTCATGTTCCTGATATCGTTCAGTGCATCGAACACCCGGAAAATCCCCACACCGTTGGCGTGGGCCCGATCCACGAAATGGTCGACCACATCATCGGGATAGTGCCGGTATCCCACCAGGTTCTGTCCCCGCAGCAGCATCTGTATGGGGGTCCGTTTGAGTTCCTCTTTCAGCACGCGGAGCCGCTCCCAAGGATCCTCGTTCAAGAACCGGATGCTCGAATCGAATGTTGCCCCACCCCAGGCCTCCACCGAGAAGAATCCAACCTTATCGATCTGCCGGGCAAGGGGGACCATGTCTTCAGTCCGGAGCCGCGTCGCTATCAGGGACTGGTGGGCATCTCTGAGTGTGGTGTCGGTGATGGCAATGTTCTTATGGGCAGCACACATCGGAATTCTCTCTGCCTGGCGTAAGCTCAACGTGTAGACACACGAGCTAAACCTCTAAAACCTTCATTGTATAAGTATAAAAAATTCTCTTACTGGTAAAAAACCAAGAATAAAAAAGAATATCGCGATTCCCGAGACAAAAATGTCAGAACGGGACCGGGAGAACCTGGGACATGCCATCCCTCCCCGCACATAGCCCCTTGTGAGCAGGAGATCCGCCTGGTCTTCAGATCTCCGGAGCAGGCCGAACACCAGTCCGGCGGAGACCGGGATCACGCTTTGTATTCCAAACGGTATTCCCTTCACGAAAAAAGCCTGTCTCACCCTCTCAATCTCACCTTCAAGGAAGCGGAGAGACCCTAAAGCCATCTCTCCCGCAAGTCCAAGATCAAATCCCCTAACTGGTCCAAACGCCCAGCTACAGACCTTCATGAACTCTCCTGGCCTCTGGTCCTGGTACGCAAAAATGGCGATGAGAAGCACCACTCCCAGCCTCACCAGGTAGGAGATCCAGTCCCCAGACGTGATCCAGAGCGCAATGGTGACAAGCAGCAGGGGTATGAATGCAAGGAGCGGCCACGATGATCGTCTGAGGAGACCTAGGCCATTCGTGCAGAACAGCCACCAGAGAAACGCCAGGGAGGCACCCGTGAGGGAGGAGAATGCAGTGATCGAGATGACTATCACCGAGAAGAGCCTTAACCGTGGATCCTGCATGCTGCCTCCAGGATATCTTCTTCGGATATATTCGCCGGGACAATGCCTCGTGCCAGCAGGGTTTTCATTCCAAAGGGTGCCAGCTTCCATGAACAGAGGGAATCAGGCACTTTTCCCCTGCACACAAGATGATGATGCTCAAATTCCCAGAGGGTGTCAATACGGGGGAGGATATACTGTTCGTGGGTGCAGAGTATAATTATCCGGGATCTCTTCTGATTGATCCATCGGCACATCTGCCTCTTCCCTTCACAGTCCATTGCTCCAAACGGCTCATCGAGGATGAGAAGATCCCAGGTCTTCCCCATCACGCAGGCCAGGGTGAGTTTTTTCAACTCCCCCCTGGAGAGCGAGAGCGGATCGTCCCTCTCCCGCCCCAATAATCCTGCTCCCGCGAGTATCTCAGCCGGAGGAAGCCCATACGATGCTATCTCCTCGCCGAGTGTATTCCCGGTGAGCGCCCATTCCGGAAACTGGAATGAGAGCATCGAGGTGTTCACTCCCTTTCTTTTTACCACCCCTTCCATCGGGGAGAGAAGGCCTGCTGCCAGAGCTGCCAGGGTCGACTTTCCTGACCCTACCGCTCCGCTGACCAGGTGGAGGCCCGGCCCGAAACTGCCGGATACCCGGATTTCAGTTGTTCCACGCCGGACCGCTACACCGTCAAACGAGATCTCTATTCTCTCCACCTCCATCGCGGGGGATACCAGCAGGATTTTTCGCAGGTGAAAAACACCTCTTCCGGAGTCCCGATTGCTCTTATCCTGCCTGAAGAGAGGAAGATCACCGAATCTGCTGTTGCGGCGAGATCCATATCCAGCGTACACTGCACAAGGCACCGGACTTGAAGATCCAACAACTGCTCCTGCAGGGCTTCAGTGGTCCGCGAATCGAGGTGCGAATCACATTCGTCAAGAACCAGGATCTCGGGTTCGGAGATCATGGCAGTCGCCAGCGCCACAAGAACCTGCTCTCCTCCCGAGAGTGTAGCTAGGTCACGGTCCAGAAGATGGGAGATCCCCATCTTTTCAGAGATCTCGCTCACCCTTCCGGATATGTCGTCGCACGGCAGGTGTCGGAAACGCAGAGGCGAGGCTAATTCCTCGTACACAGAGAGAAAGAGTGCATTTCTGGCGGGATACTCGTGCACCCATCCCGTAGCCATCCCTCCAGGAGATCCCTCACCGATACGTATGTTCCCGAATGCAGGCTCTTCCATCCCGGCAAGGAGCCTCAAAAGTGTCGTTTTTCCGCTCCCGTTCGGGCCGGTCACCGCGATATGTCCAAGTGGTACTTCGCATACTGGGATATCGAGTATCCCGTGCCGAAGTCCCTGGATCCGGATCACCCCTCACCACCAGGCCCCTTCCCGGGTTCACCATTCCGGCTCCAACCCTTCATGCCTTTTATGCGATCCGTGACCGCATACGCAAGCGCAGATTTTAAAATATCGCCGGGTATGAAGGGGACCACCCCGAGCAGGAGAGCCATCGGAAATGAGAGCCCGGAAGAGAACGAGAGCCACGCTACACCGCACGCATAGAGAGAGAGAAGCCCTGCCGCCATGCCGCCACACCTGATTACCCGTGAGGAATGTTCAAAACCGATCCCTGACAGGAGTGCGGCAGGGAGAAATCCCAGGAGATACCCTCCTGTCGGCCCGAGGAACACACCAATACCGGCACTGCCGCCATGAAACACCGGGAAATTCAACGCTCCCATCACAAGATAGAGGGCTACGGGAGCCACCGCATATCGTCCCATGACCCCCCCGGCAATGAAGAGAAAAAGAGTCTGCAGGGTAATGGGGACGGGGATGAAGGGGATTGAGATCCATGAACCGGCTGCAAGGAATGCAGAAAAAGCCCCTGTCTGGGCAATACGCAGTGCACGCTGCCGGCGGATATCCATCGTCAACCAGGAATAAATGAATGGTTGACGAAAAAATACTTACTGCTGAACGCAGTCACCCGCGATAACCCGCTCGATCTTCCCGTTATCCTTCCGGATCATCAGGGCACCGTATTCATCGATATCTATGGCCTCCCCTTCAAAGCTGTTCTTCAGGGTATTGACCCTGACACGGTGCTCGAGGGTACAGGAGAGGCTCTTCCACTCTCTTACGATCGCCTCGTATTCCCCCGCCTCAAGGAGAAGGTACCTGCTCTCGAACTCCTTCAAGATCCTTGCGAGCAGTTCCGGGCGATCCACATCGTGGCCAAACTCGATGCTGACTGAGGTGACTGTACTCGGAACCCCCGAAAGGTCCGTGTGGGTCACATTCACGTCCACACCGATACCTAGGAGGGCATAATGAACACGGTCTGCCTCGGCTGAGAGTTCGAGAAGAAGGCCTGCGACCTTGCTGTCGCCGAGGTAGATATCGTTTGGCCACTTGATCAGGGCACCCAGGTCATACTCTTTCCGCAGCGACCTCGCGATAGCGATAGCACCAGCCATGGTGATCATGAACACCCGTTCGATCGGGATCTTCGGCTTGAGCACGACCGTTGCCCAGATACCCCCACGGGGAGAGATCCATGATCTCCCCAGCCTCCCGATACCCCCGGTCTGCTGTTCGGCGATAATAACCAGGCCATGGAGTTCCTCAGGGTCATGCTCGTGTGTCATCTGTTTCCCGACCCAGTTGGTCGAGGTGGTACTCTCGAAGTACCGCATCTTTTTTCCCATGAAGGAAGTGCGGAGCTTTTTATGCACTTCGTACGGGAGCAGCCTGTTGCTGCTCTTGTTCAGGCGGTATCCCTCCTTGTGCGAGGTGGTGATCTCGTACCCCATGTTGATGAGTTCCTTGATGTGCTTCCAGACCGCAGAACGGGAGATCCCGAGGGAGTTACTGATCACTTCTCCAGAGACCGGACCTTCCCGGGTCTCCAGAACCTCAAGAACCCTGAACGCTGCCTCGTACATGAGAAAAACTACCTTTTCGCCACTATCTGCTCACCAGGCAGTGGGCAGGGATCCTTTCCACATACCTGCCTGAGTATCTCTGACTGGTGCTCCATGAGGGTGGCCAGGTCAAAAATCCCGGTGATGTCTACTATTCCGATCGCGGCAATGGCTTCTCCCGATGAATCCCGTACCGGGCCCACGACAACCGGCACTCCCCTGTATTCACCACTCGCAGGGGTAACCTTCAGGACCCTGTTCTCCGCAAGAACGCGCTCGAGGACCGGCCCGGAATAATTCCTGTCCACTACTCGCCCATCTTCAATCCGTATTCCCATCCGGTCACGGGATCGCGCGGTGATGGGAAGCCTGTTCAGGAGATCGTGGAGGGCGAGACCCAGCGGTTCGAGATCATCTGCCCCCGAATCTCCGGAGAGAATGTAGCGGTTCATGAACGAATCCCTTAGTAAATCCCTGATTTCCAGTCACAAGAATGTTTCTCTAGAATCCTGGCAGAACTCGTTGAGAAAATCCCGGGACGGGTACTCGTGGATGGTTGTCGCAATGACCTCGCCATCCCCGACCAAGGCATGGATCAGGACATCCCGATCGCCAATTCTGGCGACAACCCCACCCGCATGGACAGGAAAGAAACCATCGCATTCTATCGAACTTGGATCGTATTCGGCAAAGAGGGTGGAGCACCAGTGGGACCCTGAACATTCCAGGACACCCTTCTGCTTCTCGTGCCTATACGTCACCGGGAAGGGCATCCAGTCGTAGGCATCATGACGATCGATTCCTGCGCCGAATACGAGGATCCGGCCTCCACCAGAGACATACTTCCGTATCCGGCCCGATGATGCACGAAGTGCAGGGAGAAGCCGTGAGTACGAGGGGTTGGCAAATCCTGCGGGAATGATGAGAGCCGAATACCTTCCGCGGAAGAAGGGTGCCGCCAGGAGATGAGGAGTCACCTGTTCGCAGGTGAGGCCGCATCCCTCGAGGAACCGGGAAAACACGACCTTTTCGTCCCAGAGGAGCCCGCAACGCCCGGTCATCCCTTGATCACCCCGAGAGGCTCGAGCCGGGCAACCATCCTGGATAGTCCGACTTCATGGACCACCCGCACCACTTCTGCACTTGGTTTATACACACTCGGAGCCTCATCTGCAATCGCCGCATCGCTCGGGGCTCTGACAATAATTCCCCTCTGTGCAAGTGTCTCCCTGACCTCCTTGCCCGATACACGTTTCTTAGCCTGGGTTCGGCTCATGATCCTCCCTGCGCCGTGGCAGGTGCTCCCAAAGGTCTTCTCCATTGCAGTCATGGTACCGCGGAGGAGGAAGGAGGGTGATCCCATGCTTCCCGGGATAATCACAGGTTGCCCTGTTGTTTCGTATTCAGGCGGGAGATCAGGCGCCCCGGGACCATACGCTCTGGTTGCCCCTTTCCTGTGCACACATACCTTCATCCTGGATCCTCCCCAAGAGTGCTCCTCGATCTTTGCGACGTTGTGTGCGACATCGTACACAAGGTGCATCTCGCCGTAGGGAATCCCATAGAGATCTTCCATCACTTTTCTTGTGTAGTGCATGATCATCTGGCGGTTCGCCCACGCATAATTTGCCGATGCTGCCATTGCCCCGAAATACGCCTTTCCTTCAGGAGAGTCAAGAGGGGCACAGGCCAGCTGGCGGTCAGGGAGCGCGATCCGATACTTTTTTGTTGCAGATTCCAGGATGCTTAAGTGATCCGTGCATACCTGGTGCCCGAGGCCTCTTGACCCGCAGTGGATCATGATGCAGATTTGCCCTGGAAAGACTCCGAATACACGGGCAGCGTCCTGATCGTACACTTCCCTGACCACCTGGATCTCGAGGAAGTGGTTCCCCGACCCGAGGGTCCCGCTCTGCGGCATGCCCCGCTGCCGGGCTTTCTGGGAGACCGAAGAAGGATCCGCTTCTTTCATGCACCCTGCCTGTTCGCACATGAGGATATCCCGGTCGAGCCCGTATCCCTCACGAACTGCCCACGATGATCCTCCCTCAAGTATCCCGTCAAGACTCTTCGCCGAGAGCCTGAGTGTGCTCTTTCCGCCAACGCCGGTAGGAACTGCCCTGAACAGGCGTTCTATGAGTTCCCTCTTCTTCGCGAGCTCGGGCTCCCTCAGTGGAGTGGAGAGGAGCCTGACCCCGCAGTTGATGTCAAAACCAACTCCACCGGGTGAGATGACCCCTTCTTCAAGGGAGAACGCAGCCACTCCTCCGATGGGGAACCCGTATCCCCAGTGGATATCCGGCATAGCCAGGGATCTCCCCACGATTCCCGGCATGGTAGCCACGTTTGCCAGCTGCTGGACGGCCCCTGGCTCGAGATCCTCTGCCAGCGCCTCTGACAGGAAGAAATTCGCCGGCACCCGCATCCCGGGGACAAATCCCACCGGTACCTCCCATTCATATGGCCCTGTCCGCGATATCCCCTGCAGCATGATCAATCACACATCAAAGATGACATCAAGTATATAAGATCCCTGTTCATGGACTATGCAGAAGCCCGAAAACGAGATTCCCTTGACACCCTGGCCTCCGGAATGTACTTCTGGTGAAAAGGGCTCCCCCTTCACGGTTCCTTCGAGAGCATTCCCCCCGACTATGACTTCTGCACCCGAGAAGACCATGCCTTCCACTTCAGAGAGGAAGAGGAGCTCTGAGAGGAAGGCGTGCATGAGCGATTCGATGTCATGACCTTGTGCACTGACATTCATGGATTTTCCTCCCACTCCCGGGCATCCGTACATGACTATCATGAGCGCCCTGGCAGCTTCGGAAAAGAGTTCCTCGAGGGTAGGTGCACTCACCCTCATCCTGATATCGGCGGTATGCTCCAGTTCCTCAATACTCATGACCGGTGGAGAGATCCTCCATGTGGTCCAGGAACGCAGGCAGCATCCCCCGGTGGATGGAATGCAGGTACCTCGCCTGGTGAATGGAGATATAGATGGTATGGTCCCCTGTCCTGACCTTGAGGTCCGTCGATTTTGGTGGCTTCATGCTGATGGGAAGGAGAATCGGCCCTCCGCAGGAGGTGCAGATCCTGAAATCGCATCCCCTCCTCTCGATATACTCTGCGACGTCTTCATTCACTGCGATATCTTCAGGGAGCGGGGGAGCATCAGGCCTCACGTACATGATTCTCACACATCGACCGGTAACGGTAAAATAATTATGCTGTCTGCGGCTCAGACTGCGCCAACAATTCCGGCAACAAGATCTGCATACTGCTCCTTGATCTGGTAGACACTGTGGGTCCCCTCCTTGTTCTTCATCACGTGGAGGATACCGATACGGGATGCAATGATTCCTACCATTGCAGCAACAGAGTGATAACTGATTTTGAACCGTCTGTTGAGGAGCTCACAAATCTTTGCGATGGTGAGGGTTTTAATTTTAAGGAAGAGTTTAAGCATGGCATGCCTGACACCCGTCTGGTCTCTTGACAGGTACATTCGCAGGCGGCCCTCAATGACAGCCTTGATCTCGTGCGGAGATCTCATGAAGTGGTACTCGCCACCGGATTTATATAAGGATTTTCATTTTTTCCCACTCATTGGGGACCGTGGAATACAAACCGGAAGATCGTTCTTTTTTTGTCGGAAAAGATCTCGCGCGAGGTCACTATCTGGATTGAAGAGTGAACGCTGAAATCCCGAAGGGTTTTACCCTTGAATAACGATAGTACTGGGCTATGGGACTCATTCAGTATGATGTGAACAAATACTCCCCCGGGCAGATGGTGGTGATCCCGATGATCATCCTCATCTTTTCCCTGGCTATCCTTGGGTATAACCTTGCCACCACAGGGATGCCAGTCCGCCCGGGGATTGACTTCTCCGGGGGTACTGCGGTTACCCTTTTCTCAACCGATACTCCCGACCAGCTGAAGTCTGCATTTTCAGGGTATCCGCTACTCTCTGTGGGAGAAGGGGTGAACAATGGAAAATACTTGAGATTCGGACCTATGGATGATACCAGCCTCCAGTCTCTCGCCACATCGATCACCTCTCAGTATCCGGATGCCAAGATAGACCAGATTGGCGCGTCATTCGGACAGACTCTCCAGCAGCAGGCAATAATTGCACTGATCATCTCGTTCATCGGCATGACCATCGTGGTCTTCCTCGCTTTCCGCTCGTTTGTTCCTTCAGCAGCCGTGATCCTCTCTGCATTTACGGATATCGCGATGACGGCTGCAGCGATGAGTCTCGTCGGGATCGATCTCTCACTTCCCACCACCGCAGCACTCCTGATGCTTATCGGTTACTCGGTAGACTCTGACATCCTCCTGACTATGCGTGTGTTAAAACGCCAGGGGAAACTTGAAGAGAAACTCTCCGGGGCTTTTAAGACCGGCATCATCATGACCACCACCACGATTGCCGCGGTTGCTGCGATGTGGATGGTCGCATTTGCCTCACAGATCACGGTGATCTGGGAGATTGCGACAGTGCTCCTCATCGGCCTTGTTGTTGACATGATGAATACCTGGCTCACGAATGCCGGGATAATAAAATGGTTCGTCCTGAAGAGAGGTGGAAAATGAGCAGCAGCAAGCTGAAGGCCTGCCTTTCACACTGGCAGGTCGTCCTCATGCTCATTCTTATCGCCGGGGCTGTTATTGCAATCGCCCCCCGCTTTGAGGATGGCAAGTTTACTACCAATCTCCAGTACGGCCTCGATCTGCAGGAGGGCACCTGGCTCCAGATGGAGTTCAAGGCAGAGGTGGTCGGATTCGAGACCGATCTTTCCGCCGAACAGTTCGTTGACAACCTGCACAAGCAGCTTGATTCCGAGATGTATATCATCGAGGATGGCAAGCTGGAGATTCGAAGCTACTTCCCACGTGAGACCCTCGAGACTGCATTCACCGCGTCAGGTGGCAGGCTCACTTCATACGAACAGGGTGTGACGAGGTCGACCGCAGATGATGTGAAGAGGATCCTCGAGAATAAGCTGAATGCTCTCGGTACCAAGGATGCAAGGGTCAACCCGCTCACGAGTTTCTCCGGGGTAACGCACTATATCCGCGTCGAACTTGCAGGAGTCAGCCTGGCCCAGGCCAAGGAGATCGTCGGGAAACAGGGGAAATTCGAGATCCGCATCCATACGACTGGAAACGAGACCGAGCATATCCTCTACGGTGACAGGATTACTACCGTAGGAGTACCGAGCCATGCTCAACCGGGCAGCAGCACATGGGGTGTAGAATTCTCGCTCGATGAAGAGGGTGCAACGTTATTCCAGCAGGGCGCAATTGCCACCGGAGCAACCGATAATCCCGAGGCCCATTTCCTCGATATGATCCTTGACGACAACGTGGTATATAGTGCCCCGCTGTCGAAAGAACTGGCAGCAAACCTTGAAAAAGAACCAATCCGGCAGCTCTATGCATCGACAGGAGTAGGAAACGAGGGCCTCGAAGCAGCAAAGACCCTTGAGATCCACCTCAGAGCCGGAGCGCTGCCAGTCGATGTTGCCGTTGCTGGATCGGGGTATGTGCCGGCAGAACTCTCCGATTATTTCAAGCTGATGTGTGGAATCGCCTTTATTGTTGCTGCGATTGCAGTGGGTATCGTCATCTTCTACCGGTACCGGGAAGCGAGCATTGTGCTCCCGATGATAGGGACAAACCTGTCGGAGATTGTCATCCTCCTCGGAATCGCCACACTCATCCAGCAGCTCGACCTTGCAGGTATTGCGGCACTTATAGCAGTCATGGGAACAGGAATCGACCAGCTGGTTATCATCACCGACGAAGTCCTCCATGAAGGAAAAGTCCCATCCCCCTCCCTCTACAAGAAGCGCCTCACGAGAGCTCTTGGGATTATTCTCGTCTCGGCCGCAACCGTGATCATCGCGATGATCCCGCTGGCGCTGATGGATCTCTCCAGCCTTCGGGGATTCGCCATCATCACAATCCTTGGTGTAATCATAGGAGTAGGGGTCACCCGGCCCGCATATGGAGAAGTTATCAAGGAGATCCTCTCGAAATAAGTCCTTTACAAAAACCTTTATCTCCCTTTTTCTTCCACTAAGCTTCTTGGGATATTAGATGAGCAGACCGGTTTTACTTGACTTTTTTGCAGATTGGTGCGGGCCGTGCCGGAGGCAGGGGCCTATCCTCGAAGACCTGAAGAGAACGATGGGTGACAAGGTGGAGATCAGAAAGATTGACGTCGATGAGCATATGGAGATGGCCAATAAGTACGGTATCCGTGTGGTGCCCACCCTCATCATAGAGAAAGACGGAAAAGTGATCAGGAGCCTTGAAGGGGTCACCAGTGCCGAGACCCTCGAATCCCTGTTAAGCCCGCTGGTGGAATAAGTGAAAGTAGGAATCGTAGGCGGAACCGGCGATATCGGCGAGGGGATTGCCATGCGCCTCTCGTCCCATCACGACGTCATCATCGGTTCTAGAGAGGCGGAAAAAGCAGTCCAGAGCAGCGTGTGCTGCTTCGATCTGTTGAAAAAGCGGGGGCTTCCATGCACCTGCCAGGGCCACACGAACCAGGAGGCGGTGGACAGATCCGATGTGATCATCCTTGCGATCCCCTTCAGGCATGTCGAACCCACCCTGGCCACACTGACCGGGCTCTCAAATAAGATTGTGGTATCACCTGTGAATCCGATGGAGAAGCGCGATTATTTCGTGTTCGTTCCTCCTCCCGAGGGATCGGCAGCCCTGATGATAAAGCGTCTCCTTCCTCCCGATGCACGTCTGTGCACGGCGTTCAATACGGTCGCTGCCAACAAGTGGAGGGCTCTCGATGAGGAACTCGATCTGGCAATACCTGTTTGTGGCGATGACGCTGAAGCAAAGGCCGTCGTCATGGAGTTGATCAACAGCGTATCCAAGGTCAGGGCATACAATGCCGGGCCCCTCGCCGCTTCCAACATGGTGGAATGCTTAACCCCCCTGCTGCTGAACATTGCACGGTTCAACAAGATGCGTGATGTCGGGGTCCAGTTCAAATAGCTTTTTTTCACCTTCACTTCATGACCTCGCTTCTCGAAGAATTCCAAAAAGTGGGCAAGAGGCTCCGCGAAGAAGGACTCGTGGATGCAAATTTCGGGAATATGAGCGTCCGTGAGGAGGATGGATTCTCAATAACACGCACCGGATCGTTTCTGGATTCCCCCGGCAAACTTGTTTTTGTTCCTTTTGATGGAGAAGCCCCCAAGCAAGCGTCGAATGAACACCAGGCACACCGGGAAATATACCGTATCACGCCACATCGCGCTGTCGTGCATGCACACCCTCCCCATGCAGTCGCATTGTCCCTTCATCATGAGAGGATAATCCCCGCCGATTGCGAGGGAGAGATGTTCTGCCCCGAGATCCAGGTGGTAACTGGGGCGCCGGGGAGTATCGGGATGGCACAGAACGTCGCAAAGGCACTCGTTGAGCACAGGGTTGTTATTGTCAGGGGGCATGGGACTTTCGCAGCAGGAAAGACTCTTGAAGAGGCATATATCATGACGTCCCTCGCCGAACACAGTTGCCAAGTGTTGATCCTCTCCGGCAAGGAATGTCATGATACTATCAATTCCTGCCAACCAGGGAATCAAAGAGAATAAAACGAGGAAGATCATAGACTATTCAGGAGAGTCCCGTTTCACATATGGAAGGAATTGCCGAGAAGATCTCAAGACTTCCTCCAGCACTTCAGCGTGAGGTTGAAGACTATGTCGATTTTTTACTCTCACGCAAGCCTCCAAAGGAAAAACCCAGTGATACTCCTGACTTCCTTACTCCGCCGTCAACATCAGAACCCTCAAAGCCGATCATCCTTGCTGATGAGATTCCCTTTAAAAGTAATCCGGATATCCTCCCGGGGTACAAGGATCTGGAGCATCTTGCGGGTCCGGAAAATGATGAGAGTCCGAGTGATCCCCCGGTCAGGATAAGGAAAACCCCTTCAACCAGTTCAGGAACGAAACTTCTTGACTGGATTGATTGAAAAATCATTCAATTTACCCGTCACAGGCAGATCCCATTATACACTGTTTTTCTCCTCTTCTTAATGGGCATTGGGAAAAATTCCAAGGGATTATATCAAATATTTTCTTCCATCCTGAGGATTCAGGAACCGGGATTCTTAATCAGAGAAATGGATAAAGGGTTCATTATACCTCTGGACCATGATGAACGTCGCCGACCCCATAGGGCGCCCCTGCAGTGAGTCAATGACTGTTCATGATTTATTGAGAGTAAAAATGTACTCAAAACCACACAGTGAGGACTTGTCAATAAAATTACAATGGACTCGACGGGATTCGAACCCGTCTTTTCGCGGGGCTCCCGCCCTCGACCTGGAGGCGACCTTCGGTCACCATCTATTTTACCTTAAAACAGGATGGACTCGACGGGATTCGAACCCGTCTTTTCGCGGGGCTCCCGCCCTCGACCCGGAGGCGACCTTCGGTCACCACCTATTTTTCCTTAAAACAGAATGGACTCGACGGGATTCGAACCCGTGGCCTTCACGTTGCAAACGTGACGATCTACCCCTGATCTACGAGCCCTTCAAGCACATCAGGAAGTGTGCCTTATTCTGTTCTTCTCCGTACCACATATGTCTTGCTGAATGAATGCTTCAAATGAAAACTGCTCTAATCTCCAGCCATCTCATGCCTGCCTTCAGTCAGGGATGCATTCCTGTAAAATTTTAAAAAAATAGATGCAGATGAGACTTCCATGGACTTGGCGGGATTCGAACCCGCGGCCTTTCCTTTTCCGGACCGGGGGTTCCACCCCTCGACCCCGGGCACGACCTTCGGTCTTGAATTCATCCAAGAAAAGTGAAAGATATTTGATTAAAATGTCCATGGACTTGGCGGGATTCGAACCCGCGGCCTTTACGTTGCGAACGTAACGATCTACCCCTGATCTACAAGCCCGAATGCGGTAGTAATGTTCTCTGTTTTTGGGTATTAGTTGTTGCTGATCCAATGATTGCGGTATTCTTGAGTCTTAGATGATAGGCCTGAAAGCAACGCAAGAGATATCCTGGGAACACAGGCGTATCACGTGAAAATGGCAAGGCCATTTTCGTATAAAAAAAGATCAGAGAATGATCTCGATATCAAGTTTCTCTGCAAGTTCCTTGTAGCGGTTCCTGATTGTGACCTCGGTCACACCGGCCACTTCTGCAACCTCGCGCTGGGTGCGCCGTTCGCCGCCGAGAATGGATGAGATGTAGATCGCAGCGGCGGCAACACCAGTCGGCCCTCGCCCGCTTGTGAGTTCCCGTTCTCCTGCCTGCCGGAGGATCTCGACAGCCCTGCTCTGGACTTCTCCCTTCAGGTTAAGGCCTGAACAGAACCTCGGTACGTAATCGATCGGCGAGGTGGGCAAGAGTTTGAGGCCAAGCTCTCTTGAGATGAAGCGGTAGGTTCTCCCGATCTCCTTCCGGGATACACGGGATACTTCCGCAATTTCATCGAGGGTCCTCGGGACACTGCACTGGCGGCATGCTGCATAGAGAGCGGCGGCTGCGACACCCTCAATACTCCGGCCGCGGATGAGGTTCTTGTCCACCGCATCACGGTACACCACTGCAGCCGTCTCCCTGACGTTCCTCGGTAGGCCGAGGGCAGATGCCATCCTGTCAAGCTCTGAAAGCGCAAATGCGAGGTTACGCTCCGTCGCATTGCTCACCCTGATGCGCCGCTGCCACTTTCTCAACCGGTAGAGCTGGGCACGGTTCTTGCTGGAGATCGCCCTACCATAGGAATCACGGTTTCTCCAGTCGATCATGGTGGAAAGGCCCTTGTCGTGGATAGTAAAGGTCATCGGAGCTCCAACCCTTGACCTCTTCATGCGCTGGTCGTGGTCGAAGGCCCTCCATTCAGGCCCGCGGTCGATAAAGTCATCATCGATCACCAGCCCACAGTTCTGGCACACGAGCTCCGCCCGCTCGTAGTCATGCACGAGCTGGCGGCTTCCGCATTCCGGGCATACCGTCTCGGTATGGTCCTCTGCCTTCTTTTCGTGCTCTTTCACCCGCTCTTTCAGCCTGTTCCTTAAGGCTTCCCGCTCCGTCTGGAGTATTTTCAGCTTCTCGACTTCCTGCACGATCATCACACCTTGTTATCTGATGAATAACCTCTCCCCAGCCTGCACCGCGCATGGCCCCCTACAGAGAACAGCGGCTTTTGGTCTGGATACATTCCCGAATATATCCACGACCTTTCCAACCGGTTTTAATCGCCTGTCCACGACATCGCAATAAAGCCGTGGGAGCTGGGCCGCATCACATTGCACCACAAGGATGCGGGACCCTAGAGCATGAATTGCGAGTCCAATGAATTTCACGCGAAAAACCTCTTGTTCTTCTGCCTGGGAGATCAGACTGAAGAAGTTAGTAATCTATATATATAGAAAACAATAGTATATAAACTTATTGTGAAGATATAAATATTATTTTTGGCGTAAAAGCCATTCCTGGATATTTAAACCCATAATACGGTTGCATTGCTCCTGATCGAGCCCGGCCCCCAGTCCCACCAGCATTTTTGCGCGCGTGTCAAGCAGGTCCCCGGGAGCGTGGGAATCGGAGTCGATGACAATCTGGGATCCGGATGCAATCGCGGTCCTCACCACATGACCGTTGGTCCTGTTATGTCCGCCACGGGATGTTATCTCGAGAGCTACCCCGTTCGAGCTGGCCAGTTGTGCGTCGTCGATCGTGATGAGCCCCGGGTGAGCCAGGACATCCACATCGCGGCACCCGCATGCGGCGCGGTTTGTCCCGGGGGCCACCGGCTCTACAGGCGTCTCCCCATGGACGATCACAATCGCTGCCCCGATCTCTTTCGCTTCCCTTGCAAGACCGGGAATCTCAATGGGAGGGACATGGGTAAGTTCAACTCCCGGGAGAAGTGTCACGCCGTATTCGCGGGAAGAGACGGTAAGTTTTTTGAGGGCTTTGATCAGTTCATGCAGGTTCGTGGTATCTGCGTGGTCGGTGATCGCAACCGTGGTATAACCAAGAACTGACATTCTCCGGATGAGCTCGATGGGAAGCATCTCCCCGTCTGTCATGGTGGTATGGGTGTGGAGATCGTACATCAGTCTCACTTCCCCGTCGCAAGATTCGATGCAACCTTCTTCAGGAGTTTCTCCTTGCTCTCGCTCCATTCTACAAGGATCCTCCCTTCCTTCATCCACCATCGTGCGGGGAAATGCTTCTGTTCCACCCGGAAACGAAGCCCCGTTCTCTTCACCGCCCTTTCAAGGTCTGCGAGGGACGGATCCCGGACTGCTCCGGAGATTGCAACTCTCCGGCCTTCGTTCCTTTTCAGGGCAGCGTTGAAGTAACAGGGGTAGAGAATGCGCTCACCTTTCATCCCTACTATTGTATGATGGTGAACCTATAAACTCTCCAGCATCCAATGATAATAGCATGCATCATATCGACGTCAGGATCGAGAAGGATATTTATGACGTCAACCGGCGGATTGCCGAGTCGAACGCCCACCATCTAAAGGCTCACGGTGTGAGGGCCTTTGACCTTCTGGGAGCCATAGGATCGGGTAAGACTGCACTCATAGAAAAGGTAGTGCCTCTCCTTAAACAACGCGGTCTCCAGGCAGGGGCCATTGCGGGAGATGTATTTGGCGACGATGACTACCAGAGGATCAGGGCACTTGGAATCCCTGCGGTCAATGCCAACACGGGAAAGGAATGCCATCTCGATGCACACCTTGTTGAACACTCCCTGGAGGATCTCGACCTTGAGAGTATCGATATCCTGTTCATTGAGAACGTCGGGAACATGGTATGTCCCACCGATTTCCTTCTTGGTGCAGAGAAGCGCGTGGTCATCGTCAGCTCAACGGAGGGTGATGATGTGGTGAACAAGCACCCCATGATGTTCAGGGGTTGCGACATAGGGATCATCAACAAGATCGATCTTGCTCCCCTTGTCGGCGCAGACCTGGACCGGATGGAGAACGACATGCGCCGCTATCACCCGGGAATGGGCATCTTTCGCACCAACCTGAAGACCGGTGAAGGGATTCCCGCTTTTCTCGACGCCCTCCTGAAATAGTGGGTGAAATTTTATTAGGTGAAAGTGTAAATATTAAAGAACTCCGGCAGGATTCATTCCTGCTGAACAAGGTTTTATCTGGACATACCAAGGGGAAATGACATGCTCTGGCAAGGAAGATCTGTAAGACAGCCCACGGGTGGCCGCTACCGGCTGACCCTAGTGAAGCGGCGATCCGAGATCGGGTCAGCACCGACCGACAGCCACATCGGCAAGGAAAGGAGAATGATCATCCGCACGACAGGTGGGGATCGGAAGGTCCGTACCATGCGTGGTGAATTTGCAAATGTTGCTGACCCGCGGTCAGGTACTGTTCGCAAGGTCAGGATAGAGACAGTTGAGGCAAATGGTGCGAACCCGAACTACGTGAGGCGTAATCTCCTTACGAAGGGTGCAGTCGTCAGGACTGAACTCGGAAAAGCCCGTATTCTCAGCCGACCCGGCCAGGAAGGCGTCATTAACGCGATATTGATCGAATAAAAATTCCTTTTTTGTGTCGCATCTTGATTCATGAGAAGTGATGCCTCTCTTTTCCCCCTATTTGCAGAAGAGAACGCATATGTCCCCATTGTGGTGCAAGTATGCGATCCCTGCACCAGAATTTCATGAAATTTCGGGAAAAGTGGCGGTCCAAAAGTCGTATCCATGAAAGAAATCCCGGTGTAGGAGGATGGCACCGGCAGATACGACTCTTGTCGCATAAAATATTCTATTCATAACGATATATAGATTACGATAGATGTAATAATTATTCGTGAGAGCAGCTTACTGACACGGTAATGAATACCCGGTTTCCTGCGAGTAAAACCTCATAAAATCCCCTTTCCCCGGGCAACCCGATTCTTCGAATAAGTAATCATATCCAATGGCAGCGAGGTAGATCATCCGGAAGTTACTTAAAAGCTCGGTTCTCGATCATTGGATCTCATTTGGGAGCATTGATACGGTCACATGGAGATTCTTATCGTGAGAGTGAGAGATGAGCCTCACAATCACCATCGCTGCGCCATTCCGGCATGCCCGAAAGGACCAGCTGAAGAAGAACGAGATCGTGTATTACCTCGCTTTTAAGCAGCACTGGATGAATATCAACGAGGCCAATATTCTCATCGCAAGAGCGGGGGAAGAAGGGCTTATTGAAATGGATGGAGATATGATACGGCCCCTCTTCGATGTCTCCACCATCGAGATTCCACTCGGTTATAAACCGGGTTCGGCGGTGTTTGAACGATCTGACCCGGTCGATGACCTCCTCTCCAGGGTCTCGAAGCACACAGGTATCGCTCTGGCAGAGATTGTGGCAGAGCAGAACCAGATTGTCATGGAACAATTCAGGGGAAATCTTCGCTCTGAAGCCGCAGTGGTGATACTGGCCAGGCGGCACGGAGTGGAATTCCAGGACCTGCTCCCTGCCCTGAGGGAACACCTGCTGAAAAATGAGTGATTAAGCCTTTTTCTCTTCTGCGACTGGTTTTGCGAAGTATTCGTCCAGCGCCTTGTCACCATATTCAGTCACTCGGGCGTTGATCTGGACAAAATCGGCAGTGATCTCGTTTCCCCTCACAGCCTTGCGCTTGCGCTGTCCTTCCATGACAGGCTTGAATCCCGCACCGCTTGAGAGCAGAAGACGCCTTCTCCCTGACATGGGAAGGTTCCGTTTTGCGGGGGTTCCATTCCTGTCCGATCCACCAGTAATCTGCATCCTGTAACCAGGAAGACCGAAAGATCCTGCGTCTATTTCATCCCCAATCTTCCTGCCGATAAGGGCACCTGCAGCCCCCCCGGTCACATCAACCTTGTATGCCCTTCCTGTCTTCTGGTCAGACAGCACGATTTTAAACTCTGCCATTGTTTCATTCCCTCCTTTGGAAAAGACCGGTACCATCCACCGGCATATGCCCGGATGCCAGTTCGCTCCCCGGGATGAATACCCGGGAGATATATTCTCCGGCCCCGGAACTTACTCCATGAAGTACCTATACCATTGGGTGAATGGTATATTAAAGTCTACTTACCCCAGAAAGGATTCTCCTTTCGCCGCATTGAGGTGTATTCGGCAAGGATCTCCTGGGTATGCATGGGGAGGTGTGAAAGCATCTCCTTTTCGAGGACCTTCACGTGCCGCTCCGGAATGTCGACAAACAGGTCATCGTCGACGTTGAGCTGCCTTCCCACTGTCGCACCTTCGATCGAGATTGCGACCTCCGCACCAGTCTGAGCTTCCCTTATTGTCTCCTGGTTCAGCTGGATGGACTTCAGGTGACCGACCTTCTTTCCGTCGAGGTGGATGAGGTTCACATCGGTCCTGAGTGTTCCGCCAAGAACACGGACCCCCACTACCGCGGGATTGCTCTGGCGGAAAATGCAGTGCGGGAGGATCCGAATCTTTGCCGGGTGAATGATCTGTTCAAACCTTTGCTGCTCGCTCTTCCTTTTGAGATCATCCCTCCACTGGATGTATTCATCAACCAGCTTGTAGATCACCCTGCCCTCAAGAATCTTGACCGGGAATCCCGGTTCTTTCACCATATCCGCTGCATCCGGGAGAAGCGGAGTCGAGAATGCGATGAGTGCGCGGTAATACGGGTTCTTGATGGTCTCTGCATCGATCAGATCATGACGGCTCACCGATCCCACCTCTGCACGCATCACGCCAATTTCTTTCTCCTCGAGTTCCTTGCAGATGGCTTCAAGGGCACCGATTGTGTCGGCTTTGATGATCACCCCTTCGGGGGAAAGGGTGACATTGATCTCTTCCATCTCTTTCCGTATCCTCTCGATGACCTCCTCTGGATTCCCCCTGATCACCTGGACGGGAGATCCTGCGATCGCACCCTCAAGGCTTGGAGCACTGACCTTGATCCCTGCTGCCGCGGTGACAGACCGTACACGTTCGAACCGGTCCTCCACCAGTATCTCCTTCAGGGGACGTGGCTGGAGGAGTGCCCGGACCTTGGTGATCGTGATACCCTCCTGCCTGGCCACGGCGAGTTCATCACCCACAGAGAGCCGGCCATCAAACAGGATAACATCAAGCGTGGTCCCGAGCCCCTTCTCTTCCTTCACCTCGAGGATGGTACCGAGACCCGGGCCATTGGCCGAGAGCGAGAGATCCTGCTCCATGTATCTCTGTGCAAGCCCGATCATCACCATCAGAAGTTCCGCGATTCCCTCTCCGGTGTGGGCACTGACCGGAACGATGGCAAGGTTCCTGCGGAAATCCGAGACCCGGTCAAAGCGTTCTCCCGAAAAACCAAGATCTGAGAGTTCCCCAACAATTTCATAGAGTTTGGTCTCTACAATTTCCTTAACCCGGTCATTCTGTTTTGAAAAACTCGCAAGGATCCCCTCATTCTTATGCACCCTCCACCCATGCAGGCGATCGATCTTTGTAGCCGCAATCACAAAAGGTGTCTTGTACGTGCGTAGAATCTGGAGAGCTTCTATGGTCTGAGGCTGGAAACCCTGGTTAATATCAACGACAAGGATGGCCATGTCCGCGAGCGCACCGCCACGGGCACGCAATGTCGTGAACGCATGGTGTCCTGGTGTATCGATAAAGAGAAGCCCGGGGACATTGAGGGGAATCTTCTCCATGCTCCCGCTCATCTTCCGGATCGCATCAATTGGAACCACAGTCGCCCCAATATGCTGGGTGATAGCGCCGTCCTCCGTGCTTACAACAGAGGATCCCCTGATGCGATCGAGGAGTGATGTCTTACCGTGGTCAACGTGACCAAGGACACAGACAATCGGTGTCCTGATATGCTTCTTCTCTGTCATTCGCCTCACTCCGGGGGTTTGTCGGATCGGGGGTTGAGCCTGGATTCCCGCATACTTGAATTCAGTGATGGGTCATCCTGCAATACGCGTGCTATGTAATGTATCACCAGAAATTAAATACGCACCGGACGTTTGACTGGTGATGAGGATGAGGATGGAGATATATTAAAGTGTATCGGGGTGAAATGTGAGAGGGTACATTCTGCCAGGGTGGGGTAGTTGGTTATCCTAGGGGACTGTGGATCCCCCGACCCGGGTTCGAGTCTCGGCCCTGGCCTTATTCCATTATTCGAACAACGTTCCTGTTCTTTGGATGGTTTTCTTTCGTACTGCTTCTGGTGAATTCTTCTCTGTTCGCAATCATTGTATCATTTCAGCAGGCTGAACTTTTCACATGCACTCTGTATAAATCCTGGAGCTCACGATCCCTGTTGAGAGAAAAAGATGAAAAAAGAAAGACAGGGAACCGACTCCCCGGTTCCAGGAATCCCATCACTTCTTCATTTTAGCTTCTACGACGTCCCCTATGTAGACACCGATAATGAAGACAATCAGGTAGATAAGGAATGCCCAGAAGCCGAAGCCGCCAAGACCCCCGATGAAGAATCCTATTATCCAGAAGACAATCGCCAGGATAATCCCGATGATCACGCCCCATTTGAGGAGGCCCCACTTGTCTTCCTTTCCCTTCCGCATGTATCCAAACGCAATACCAAGAATGAATACAATGATGGTAAACGGTAGTGTAAGTTCGATAGCCATACAAATCTCCTTGTATGACCACTGTTGGTCCTGATCTATAAAAAATTTGTGGGTAAAAAACTATAATAATGGCTTAAAATCAAATTTCCCTTTTTTATATCCCTTCGACCATCATTGATTCGCAGCGTGGGCACCGGACCGCATAACAGGGAACAGGGGGAGTCTCTTCCACCCTGTAACCACAGAGAGGGCAGATGCATATCCTCCGCGGTACCCGCCTCCATTCATCCGGACCACGGGCGTGGCGCTTCATGCGATCACCACATTCTCCACGACCACAGTCGCTCAGGGGGACTATTAAAGTATGCAACGAGGATACACGCTTCACCATACAATCTCATTTTTTTGCTGCACCGGTACATGAGAAGAGCCGGCGTATACTCACGAAATCGAAAAAAAACAAGCCACGACGCCATCGGACTGATACATTTATCTCTCGTCACTTCCCCCAGTTATATATAAACAATCGGTTGGTGGAGTGTATGCATCGTTCATATCTTAACTGTCTTGTTCTCCTCATCATCCTGGCCTTTTTGATCCCGTTCTCCTGCCAGGCTGAAACCAGTACTGCCGGAAACACAGGTATATATCGGTTCCATGGAAACGTCGAAGGGGCCGAGGTCTATGTCGACGGAATTCTCAAAGGTGCCATCTTTGAAGGCATTCTGGATGTTCCCGTTGATGTAGCAGGGGCATCCTACCATACCTACTCTCTTCAGAAAGAGGGATATGAGACCTATAACGGCACCATCAATTCGGTGCCTGCCAGGGGACAGGTTATCAGCATTTACGTCCCGATGAGTGCGAAGCCCCTGGTGGAATACAGCAGGGTTCACCTACTCATCAGTCCACCTCTCGCCGAGGTGACCTGGGATGGCGTTTCTGCAGGGACCGTCCCTGATACAGGGATTTTGATCCTTCGTGAGGTGGTCCCGGGATCTCACCGGCTCACCGTCACAAAGGAAGGCTATGAGACCCTGAGTGAAATCCTCTCAGTACCCCGGAACGACATCATGAAGGTCCCCCTTACTTTAAAGCCGGTCGCAAAGGGTTCGATCACCATCGATTCGGTCCCGGCAGGAGCATCGGTGTATCTGGATGACAGGAATGTGGGGGTCTCTCCTCTTACTGTTCATGATATCCCGGCCGGCCCCCATGCTGTCAGGATCAGCGGGGAAGGATTTCAGGATTCGATCTCTTCCGTTGATGTAACCGCAGGCGGCACAGCGGCCGTGAGCGTGACTCTCCTCCCTGCAACAGGATCAGCGGGAAAAACCTCTGCCAGCCTGTCCCCCCTTGTGATGATTGCGGGCCTTGCCGTTGCTGCGCTCTGTGTGGCATGCAGGAGAATCTGATCCAGCCACCGAATTTTTTCAATCTCGATACCCCGTTGAAAAAATTATTCTCGGACGAGGGAAGACACCGGCGCAATGCCAATCTTCGCTTTGCGTATCCTTGTCTCCCCAGTGAGGTGCCGCATGTCCACAAATTCCGCATTACCGAGTATCTTCTTCACCTGTGCTTCAAACGCCGCACCCGGGTCATACGAAACATTCCTGAACACCACCCCATTCGTCTGGGAGGTGGTTTCCCCCTTTCCATCCCCTGGATGAATCGGAACGAGGCTATCCAGAAAATTTTTGTCAAAAGAGCGTCCTGCCTCTTCCCGATTAATGACAACACCGAATCCCACCAGGGTATCTCCGCGGTACTTTAGGGGTGTTACCTGTTCAAACCACGAATCGGCCATGGCCGGGTCCATAATGGAAACACCCCCGGGAGGTGCATGTTCAGGTATCGGTGATTGCCTGATGCCCTGGCTCTGCAGGCCCTCAAGGACAGCCCACCAGGCTGCTGCGAGGATTCCCTGGTAATCCCTGTAATGCTCTCTCGCCCAGCGAACCAGGATATCATAGATCTCCCCAATTGTCATCCCATCCCTTGAAAGGCTCTCAAAAATGATATATTCGCGGAACGGTCCTTCGAGCGAGATCGCATATCCCGCATAGATCTTCAACTCGCCCGTGTCCTTGACCGGTGTGAAGAAATCTGGCGTATCATTCCCATCCGTGGGCAACCAGACGAGGGATCCATGCAGGACGACCATCTCGCCGAGGAACGGGAGGACCTCTTCGGGGTTCCTGCCGGGGGCACCCAGTCCGATTGCATACCCGGATCCGCTGAACGGGAGGACTGCGATTTGACGTGCGTCAACATGTGAATAGACGATAGCCCTGGGATCACCCCATACCTTAAGCGAAGCCGGCTTCTGCGATCCCGATTCAGCATTCATCCGTGCGCCGTCCTTCTCGACACTTTGAGAACGGAGATCGGCAAGGAGCAGGGAACGCTCCTCTGCCCTTCCAAGCACCCGGACCGCTTCCCCGGCCGTAGCATAATGTGGAAAGATGGAGAGGAACCCAGCCATGTCCAGGACTTTCCGGGTGAAATCGCCAGCTCCCGCAAGCGCCACTTTCCCCCCTCTCTCTCGGAGCCTTTTCTGCAATGCGAGCATAACCCTGATTCCCGCGCTCGAGAGATAGGGCACTTCCTGGATATCTAGCACAAGTGATCTGTCATCATCATGAAGTGCCTCTTTTGCGGCCTGTTCCAGGATACCCGCACCATATCCATCAAGCCTCCCCTTACAGACGAGAACTACTACACCACTCTCTTTCCTCTCCGTTATCTCCATAAAAGATCTCTCCTCCACTCTGTAGGATAGGAATGAGATTCTTATTCAAATTAATGCCTGATTTGATGCCACGATCTCGCCTATTATGGGGATCAAGGGGACCAGTGTACCTGACCAATGACTGTTCCCCAAAATCCTGCCTCCAGTCAGGTTCTTATCTACCATGCATCAACAGGCAAATTGGAACCGGTGCCCAGGATCCAGAGGTCCCTGGAAGAATGGAAACGAGTGCTTCCTCCTCTCCAGTTCCAGATTGCAAGGCTGGGAGATACAGAGCCGCCGTTTTCGGGTGAATATTATTCTTTCCATGAACCGGGAATCTACCATTGTGTCTGTTGCGGCACAGATCTCTTCTCTTCGGAGGCCAAATTCGATTCCGGAACCGGATGGCCGAGTTTCTCGGAACCGGTCCACGGGAATAATATTACTGTGAAGGAGGATCTCAGGTTCGGCATGGTGAGGACTGAAGTACTCTGTGCCCGATGCGGTGCGCACCTTGGGCATGTGTTTGATGATGGGCCTCCACCTCGCGTCACACGGTATTGTATGAACGGTGCATCGCTCTCATTCCTGCCAGGAAAGCCGGAGGGGAACATCCCGTAAATCATCATTCGCCTGGGCGGTGTTACCCGGCCAATTATACTCTTTTATTGAATATCATCGCCAGACCGGCACCCTATTAACAGCACCAGTTAAAGTGTATTCTGCCACATGGTCATTAGGAGTTGAGCGTGCATGGACGAAGGCCCCGGCACCATACTGACTGCAGATGACGAGGAATTCCTCTCGGAACTCTCCGATTACCTGGAGATTCTTGGAAACAGCTCCCGTCTCCGGATCCTCCGGCTCCTTGAGAGACGCCCACTTGATGCCCGGTCCATTTCGCTTGAGATCGAGACCAGCTATGAAAATACCAAAAAACATCTCGAAAAGCTTCTCAATTCGGGTCTGATCGTCCGGCGCCCGGGCCTTGGGAGGGAAACCTCCAAAGGAGTGCATCCTGCATGGGAATACTCACCTGCACCGGGCATCATCCAGAGAATCCAGAGGGATCTCGGTGTCTTCTCGGCACTTCCTGTCCATCTCAAAGCAGCCAGCCTCAATGACCGGATCTCTGCAGTCAGGCAGAGGGTTACGGCCGAGCTACAGGCCACTGAAAAAACCCTCCTTGTTCTCGGAGGCGAGTGGGACGGGAAGTTGATTCCCCTGCCTGCGCCATGCACAGTCCTTGGAAGGGGCGGAGGTGCAGTCCCGCAGGTGATGCCCGGATGCGATGCAGTATCATTCCCGGAATCCTACAGATCCCTGACACGGATCACAAGACCCCATGCGGTCATCAGGACAAGGGAGGGTGCGTGCTTTATCGAGGACAGGGAGAGTACTGGTGGAACATACATCAACAGCAAGAGGATGGCCGACAGGGAACAGATTGCACTGAGGGACGGGGATCGTATCTCGCTCTCCATGGGGGAGTTTGCCCTCCACATGGTCTTTCTGGATCCGGTTACACCGGGTGAGAAAAAGGATGCGTAAGGTCGGGTATTCCTATCTTCTTATCATCCTGGTTTGTTTCTCGGTTCTGTTGATTGCGGGGACCCTCTGCCAGGCAGCAATACCGGATGCCCCCAATATCTCCAGGACCATTCCTGTGGATCTTTTCGGACGGGAAAAGGTGAATCTTGATAAGTACAGGGATATGTACGGCAAGAAGACAGACCAGGTCCCAACCCTGAATCGCCCGTCTCCTTCCCCAACCACCATCATCACTGTTCTTCCCACTGACTCAGGGGCACCATCTTCAACCTATCCGACTACGATAGCACTGGAACCACAGATGCCGGAAGTACCGGGTTCAACAGAATCTGAGCCCCCGGGCATCCTGGAGACGCTGTCTGGGAACCTCTTCATTTCTGCGTTGCTCATCTTCACCCTGGAAGGGGGGGGGACCCTCATTACCCTTGGATTCCTCTCCAGGGATATCAGGAGACCGGGCGGTGAAATCCCCTGGTGGCATGCTGTGCGCCGGGTCTTCCTGGGCGCTCACACATTTATGGCCGCCCTCTTCTTCATGGAGGCGGTATTGTTCGTCGTATCCGTCCTCCTCTGGAATGGTCTTTCTGTGCTTGTTCTTGCAGAGATCATTCTCACGGGGTTCCTCCTGGCATACGGGGCGGCTTCTTCGGCAGGTATGGCCTACCTCTCCCACGCAGGAACGGCGATGAAGACCACCACTCTAGGGCATATGGTACTCACCGGAGCAGGTGCCGTGGTATCTCTCCTCCCCTGGGGAAGCGTCCTTCCCTTCTCACCCCTGATTATAGCAGCAACATTCATCATCAGCCTCTGCATCGTCGCCGCCCAGGTATGGACTCCAAAAGCCCAGGCCAGGAGAAGAGCTGTAACCTTTCCTGACACCCTGCTCTTTGAGAGCAAACCAACACCGTACGCCCCACCATTTCCCCCTGAACTTGGGCAGCGTTATTCGGATGGAAAGTTCATCCACCAGGGGGGTATTGCCCGAGTCTTTCTTGCCCGGCGGAGAGAAGACGGGGTTGAAGTCGCCGTCAAGGTACCCATAAAAACCGATGAGCAGACCGGGAAATCGCTTCTCCGGGAGATGGGCGTCTGGCGGACACTCGTCCATCCCGGGATCGTCCAGGTGCATGCCGCAAACATTCTCCCCGTACCATATGTCGAGATGGAATACATGCCCAGAAACCTCGCGGAAATTCCGGTCCCGATGGAACCATGCGATGCCGCACGAATGATAAGGAAAATTGCTCTTGCTCTCGCATTTGCCCATGAACGGGGCGTAATCCACCGCGACCTCAAACCTGGAAACATCTTGATCTCGCCGGATGGAGAACCCAAGATTGGTGACTGGGGTCTCTCACGGGACAACAACTCCCCGAACGAGCCTTCCCTTCATGGATTTTCGCTCTCGTACGCTGCCCCTGAACAACTGGATCCCTCCAGGTATGGGAGCACGACCGGCAAGACCGATATCTACCAGATGGGTATCATTTTCTATCAGCTCATCACTGGTGTCCTGCCGTTACCCGGGGAGAGTATTGCCGAGATTACCAGGGAGAGGCTTGGCGGAACGATCAAGGTCCCCTCCCTGATAGTCCCCTCTGCGGGAGGGTTTGACGCGATTATCCAGAGATGTTTGACAACAGATCCTTCGGGCCGGTACGATTCTGTTCGAGATTTCATCACTGATCTTGATACCTGCATGCGGGAGCAATGCAGGGATACAGGAGAATAGGAATAACACGGGGGGATAGCCGAGATGACACCCGGTGCTGATCAGACCATACCATCTCATGGAACAGAGAATGTTCTTCCCATCGTTCCTGTGGCGCTTGTATCGTGCCCGGATTATGAACCCTCCCGTGTGAATGATGCGCTGAGGCGGGGGGTATCCCTCATCGGGGGATTGGAGAGATGGGTATCTCCAGGGACGAGGGTGCTCGTGAAACCCAATCTTCTCCAGGGACTCGGCCCTGAGAAAGCGGTATGTACACATCCGGTGGTTATGGGTGCAGTCATCCGGCTCATAAATGAGCATGGATGCAAAGTGACCCTTGCTGATAGTCCCGGGGGCGGGATCCGTTATACTGAGAAGAACCTGATGAAGCAGTACAGGGAGGCAGGGTACTCCCAGCTTGCCGAGGACCCAGGATGCACGCTCAACAGGGATACTGGCTTTCAGTTGCTGAAGTACAAGGAGGGAAAGGTCTGCAGGGAATTTCCGGTCATCAATCCATTCTTCTCGTCAGATCACATCGTGGTCGTCTCCAAGGCCAAGGCTCATATTTTGACCCTCATGACAGGAGCCACCAAGAACCTCTTCGGGCTGATTCCCGGCCTTGAAAAGCCCCTCATCCATTCACGTTTCCAGACTGGGGAGAACTTTGGGAACATGCTGATTGATCTGAACCTGGCGGTCCGCCCCTCACTTCATGTTGCCGATGCAATCCTTGCAATGGAGGGAGACGGCCCGACATCCGGTACCCCGAGGCACCTTGGAGTCCTCCTTGTAAGTCCAAGCCAGCTTGCTCTCGATACAATCCTGTGCAGGCTCATGTCAATAGACCCGCTGGATGTTCCCTACCTGTCGTGTGCAGTCCGGAGAGGTCTCTGTTCTGCGGACGGCAAGGAGATCATGCTTCTTGGAGATCCCCCCGAGGCTTTCATTGCAAGGGATTTCAGAACGCCGCGTACATTCCGCGGCAGCCGCAGGGGGATAAAAGTATCCCCTCTCTTCAGAGCGGTGCACAGGCTTGGCAGAATCTACGGCGTGCGACCTCACGTAGAAATCTCCCGATGCACAGGATGCGGGAAATGCATCGCAATCTGCCCAGCCCGGGCAATCAAACTTATCGGGGATCATGCCGTTATCACCACAGGGGAATGCATTCGGTGTTTCTGCTGCCACGAGATGTGCAGCGATGGGGCCATAGCCCTGAAAAGGAGTCTTGCGGGATCCATCCTTCACATGGGTCTCGGCTGGTACGAATAAATGCAGCCGGTAAAGCAAATCCCCCTTCAATGAACCGGGAGTATCCAGCTATTTTTTATGCAGATCTCAACCACAAGTGCACAGGAGCACACCCATGCGTGAGAAGGTCATGATGATCCTGGCAATCGTCGCATTTTCCTGTGTCCCCATGGTTCAGCTGGTCGCAGCAGACAGCGCTGTCACCCCATTGGACCAGGAAATCACCGCGGTAAAACTCAACTCGCTGAATTCTGGTTTCACCCTTGATGCATTGAAGAACCGTTTCAATCCATCCGCCATCCGCAGCCTGCCAAGATTGCCGGGCAACCAGGCAATCCAGAATTCTGAGAAGAAACTCCCTGACTGGAGCGCACTGAAGAACAGAACTGCTTCCACCCCGAAACTGCTCCCCGACTTTTCCAACCCGGTATTCCCGGTCCCAACCCCTACCCCGACAACTCAACCAGGCACAACCCAGTCGCCAGTCTACTTAAGCGCTCTGGATGTTACGGCGGAATACCTGAAGATCACCAACAGTGGGAATGAAAAGATCATCATGACCGGCTGGAAGATCAGCAACAGAGAAGGGAGGAGTTTCTCCTTTATCGATTACCCTCTCGGCAACGGTGCGATCTTTACATACACCCTGATGCCCCACAGCACGGTGACCGTCCATACCGGTATTGAGGGAAATCCCTCGAGCCTCCATCTCTACTGGCCTGAAGAGATGTGGAATGATGCCGGGGATACTGCATATCTCTATAACCCGGAGGGTGTGCTAGTCAGCACACTCTCACGGTAATTTTCTTTCCAGGATCATTCCCGATACTATTCTATAATCCCGAGGGCAACTTCATTCCTGATGATCATCTCTCCTGACGCATCCAGGCTCATCCGGAAGTACATGGTACGAAAGCCTCCGGTAAGGATCGTCATGGATGCGCGGAGAGCCTGGAGGAATGCCATCTCGGCAAACAGGTGGCGTGCACGGTGACCGTTTCTGTGAAATGTAGCTGACGGTATTTTCACACATTATCATTCATTATAGATCAGGTGATACTCCAAGTATGACTTCCTGGCAGGATTCCTGTCCTATCCTCAGAGCCTTTGTGTGTATTTCATTAGTCCTGCTTCCATTGTTTGGGTTTGCAGCTGCAGGCACTATCACTGCAACGATTGGCGAGAGTATTCCCCTGAACGGTACCGTGCAACTTGTGGATACCGTGTATCTCTTTGTGACCGGTCCGGGCATACCCGTGAACGGAGCCCGCATGGAGAACAGCAACGCCCCGGTGGTGACCGGGGATCCCGGCACCTTTACCCAGGTTATGGTCGAAAACGAGCGCTGGTCCTATACGTGGAATACCGGGAGAGTTTCAGGCGGGCTTGCACCCGGGAGCCATACCGTGTATATATCTACGGAACCCGTTGCAAAGAATGCCCTTTCCAGTGTGAAATATGCGGAAGTTGAGATCATCCTGAAAAAGGCGGTGACGACCGGAAAACTCGAAATCGAGACAGATCCCGAGGATGCCGAGATCTACCTGAATGAAAAATATTCCGGCAACAGCCCCAGGGTATTCGAAAACCTTGCCCCGGGGGAGTATGCAATACGGCTGGAAAAGGCAGGGTATGCAACCGAGACGGGATCTGCAACCCTTACTGCAGGGGGTGTTGTGAAGTTTACACGGACGCTTTCTCCGGCAGGAACGCCTGGGAGCCCTGCTTCCACCTCAAAAGCTGCATCTCCATCACCGACAACAGTGCCTGCAGGATCCCCTGTCCCGCCCGCCACGACGGCGCCTCTTTCTGCCGGTTGCATAACGGCCATATTCATCCTGGCAGGAATTCTGTGTGGGAGAAGGGCTTGAAAAACAGTCCTCAGATATTTTTTTCATCGCTTGTTCACCATTGCCGGAGGTGTGTGCATCACCGCCCCGACCCTTCGCCGGGTCAGCGATTGCAGTCCCTTGAATATTCCTGTTTTCCCGGCGGAACCGTTGAGAGTTAACCTTATATCCTGTCCTCACAATCCCAGATAGTGAGGTGAACAAACATATGTGTACAGTTGGAGGCCCGGTGGACATGGAGATTCCCCCGGATCGCGTGAAAGGCAAGAATTACCGGTGCAAGGAATGCGGCGAGAAGTTCAAGGCTGTGGGGAAACATCCCATGTGTCCTTCCTGCCAGTCGGAAGATGTTGAAGAGATCTAGATAAGAACTCCGCAATCCCTTTTTTTGGGCCTATTCAACCTTTCGAAAGCCAGGAAAAACATGCCAGTGATAAAAATCAGTGGCGAACGATTATCGCAGTATATGGGGTCTGATCTCGAAATTCTAAGCCCTCTTCCCGCTGATTTCCTCCATTTGGCCCCATGATGACCGCCGGGGCCGAATCTGGATGGAATGCCCGGATCTCACTTTAAGCCTTTGAGAACCTGAAGGAACCTGCGGGCACCCTTATCTCGAACCTGGCCCCTTTCCCATGGATACCTGTCTCCCTGATTGAAAATCCGGTCATTGACAGGATCTCACGTACGAGGAAAAGACCATACCCGGGATTCTGACCCCCTCCGAGCACAAAGACAGCCTCCTTCTGATCAGGGGGTATCCCGGCTCCGTCATCTTCACAGATCAGGAGAAGTCCGTCGGCATCTTCCTTGTATGAGAAGGAGATCTGGGAGAGGGGCCCTCCATACCGGATCGCGTTCTCAATGAGCGAGAAGAAGACCTTCTCGAGCATCGAATCTGCATGGAGTTCCAGGCCTTCACAATCCATGTAAATTGTAACGCTGTCAAGATCCTGGAGTTCTGCACTCTTCCGGATTGCACCACTGACATCCTGCCACGACGGTGAGGCCATCCCCACGTTCTGATAACTCTCTGTGAAGGCAAGGAGATCGCTCAGTGCGTTGATACCGCGCTCTTCCTTGTGCATATAGGTAAGAAGGAGCGGATCATCCGTCTGCGCTTTCATGAGATCAAGATAGCCTTTCAGGGTTGTGATCCTGTTGAGTGCATCATAACGGGTGATACGCGAGAGGAGGGAGAGTTTCTTGTTGAGCAGGGAGAGAACCTCCTGGGCTCTTTTGTGATCCGTGATGTCGAAAGACAAGACCCCGAGACGAACCACGTTACCCGCTAAATCGCGTATAGGATACAGATCGTATAATAAAATCCTTCCTTCATGGGTTTTTTCAAACCGTATCTCCCGCCCTGTCGAGACCACTTCCTGAACGCTTCCGGAGATCGCACTTCCAATACTTGCGTCGAGAAGTGAGTATATATTCAATCCCGGGGCATCTCCCTCACCTAAAGAATAGTGTGTGCAGAATGCCGCATTGGCAGAGATTATGGTTCCATCGGGATCCATCAGATATGCAGGCTGCGAGATTGCATCGATGAAGGATCGGAGAAGGTTTTCACTCTCAATCAGTCCTGCTTCAAACCTTTTTTTATCGGTGATATCAGATACCGTGAAAATTATCGGAGAGTTGATATCATCAGGGTTCAGAGGGGATGAACTTATCAGGACCTCGATCACGCTGCCATCCTTCCTCACCCAGCGGCTCTCAACAGAACCAACACCCTTCTCCCACATCACGGGATATTTCTCCTGCCCTACCCTGAGAAATTCTTCCTCGCTCGCGTAGAGAACGCGTGCACTCTTTCCGACAAGTTCCTCCTGGGAATATCCGGTCATTGCGATTATAAGGGGATTGACCCACATGAAGATACGATCCTTTACCATTCCTATGCCGATCGGTGCAGCTCTGAATATTCCCTGGAGGAGGGCTTCACGATCCCGGATATCTTCCAGTGCTCGCCGGCGGTCCTGTATGTCAGTGAGTGTCCCGGTACATCCCGTATGATGATCATCATCTGCCGGCATCCGGAGTGCAATCCTCACATATCGGGTATCACCGGTCCTGGTCTTCACACGCCAGTCCACAGTAAGGGGCCCTTTCTCATCTCCCTCCCGGAGGTCTGCATATCCCCGAACTGCCTTATGAATATCCTCAGTG
Organism: Methanolinea sp.; assembly: GCA_018262855.1. GTDB lineage: Archaea > Halobacteriota > Methanomicrobia > Methanomicrobiales > Methanospirillaceae > Methanolinea_A. Next base: position 38,738 of record JADFDO010000006.1, read on the forward strand.
AGTAAAAAATCAGTAAACACGTGATCTTTGACCTCTTCAGTCCGGTATCCCAGTATTCTCGTGACTGCAGGGCTCACGTACCTGATGATGCCCATCTCATCAAGTGAAAACACCACTTCATCGATATTTTCCACGAGTTCCCGGTACTTCTCCTCGCTCTCCTTGAGAGCCTCCTCAGTGCTTCTCCGGGATGTGATATCCATGGTCTGAATCAGGTATCCAAGGATGATTCCCTGGGGATCGCGAAGGGGCTCGATGGAACTCGATGCACACCACTGGGTGCCATCCTTTCTGACCGCCCTGAACTCGATGTTCCCCACACCTCGCTGTTCCCTGAACACCTGCCCGACAATTTCCCTGATGCGATCCCTGTCCTCCTGGTGGACCAGCGAGAGTGTTTCTGCAGGAAGGTCCGCAGCGGTATACCCTGTGAATGCCAGTGTGTTGGGGCTTGCATACGTGATGCCGCCTTTGAGATCCGTGATGACGAGCATCCCAGGTGCGGATTCTACCATCGTCCTGAACTTCTCTTCGCTCTGGCGAAGTGCCATCTCTTCCCTCTCCAGACGGTGGTAGTACTCGTTCATCGAATCCTGTGTTGCCCGTAGTTCCTCGAGGGTGGCTGCCATATGCTGGTTTGATACCTCGAGTTCCTCTTTGGTTTGCTTCAGGCTGGAGATGTCCTGGATGAGTGCCACAAAATATTCGACTCCGCCATTCTCCCTCATGACGGGGATGGTGGAGAGCTCAACGTTGATGATCTGGCCATCTTTCCTGACATATCGTTTCTCGAGGGTATGGGATTCCTTTTCTCCTGCGAGGAGTTTCTGATATTCAGAGAGCTCCTTCTCAAGATCCTCCTTTGGCGTCAGATCGGTCCATCTCAATGCTTTGAGCTCATCCATGCTGTACCCGAGCATCTGGCAGAGCTTCTGGTTTGCCATGATCCAGTGATAATCAGGCGACAGGATCGCGATTCCCACCAGCGGGAGTTCGAAATACGACCTGAACCTCTTCTCGCTCTCCACGAGCTCGGCCTCAGTTCGCTTGCGTTTGAGGATCTGCCATAACCCCCCCATGAGGTGCGTGACCTGCCTGATATCATCATCAGTATATTCGGAGGCCTTGTTCCCGAGGCCTGCGAGCATGACGATCCTGCCGTCATCGATCACCGGGACTCCCATGTGCCGTGAGATCCTGACGTGCCCTTCTGGATATCCTCTCTTCGCGGGATTGGGTGCACGGTAATCATTGGTGATGATGGGACGACGCTGTCGCACGGGTTCTCCCCAGAGTCCGGTCTTTTCCACCTGGTACTCGAATGGTGTATCTCTGATCTGGCAGACCTCGGCAGCTGACCTTGACCAGGCATACATCGAAAGACGGGTCTCCTCTTCATTCAGAAAGGCTATGTATCCCTGGGTACTTCCTGTAAGGTCGATAGCCTTCTCCATCGCATACATGCAGAGTTCATGTTCATCCGACCCGGACATCTGATGGAGATCAATCATGGTCTGGAGCCGGGCCTGATTCAGGAGGACTTCCCCTTCCGCCTTCTTCCGCTGGACCGCCTGCATGATCATATTGCGGAGCTCCGCAAACTGCGCTTTCGGATCACCACCCTTCTGGAGATAGAACGATGCACCGAGGTTTAAAGCCTCAATGGCTACATGCTCCCTGCCTCTCCCGGTAAAGATGATGAAAGGAATATCGAGATCCTGCGCTTTTACCGCCTTCAAAAACTCGATCCCGTTCATAAGCGGCATCTCGTAGTCAGAGATGATGATATCAAATGACCTCTCCCCAAGAAGCGCCAGTGCATCCTTTGCCGATTCTGAAAGGGTGACGGACATTTTCCCGTCTTTTTCGAGGAAGATCTGGGTGATATCGAGGAGAGCGGGTTCATCATCAACAAGGAGCACAGAGATCATGGCATATCACGGTGAAATTGCGGGGGAATTCTGATAAAATAGATGTTTTTTCAAATAAAAAAGGATATGGGAGCAGACTTGCGAGGATTTTCCTTTCAGCTGCGATACAGATGGCTTATTGACGGACCATCAGGGTCCCTTTTCCCCTGTTGGCCACATCGCCCCTGAAAAGGTTCATCAAGTAATGTTTTCCTGCATACACTATATCGTCCGTACCGTTCTTTCTGAATGTCGGGAGGAATTTATGTGCCTCCCCGAAGATCATGCAAGTGCCTCCTGTCATATTCCCGCAGGGGCGTGAGCAGTCCCCTCCAATCACCAGCGTCCCACCTCTCATCTCCACTCCGGGGAGATCCCCGCAGTCCCCATGGATGATCACTTCGCCACCTGAGAGGTACTCTGCCGTGAAGTCTCCGGAGTTCCCCCTCACCTCAACAATGCCTCCTCTCATACCCCGTTTCTCTCCCCGGTACCCTGCTGCGCAGTAATGGCCGGAATTCCCCTCGCAGAGGATATGACCACCCCTCATCTCGCGCCCAAGCCAGGCATCTGCGTTCCCCCTGATCAGTATCTCTCCTGCGCTCATGAAATTCCCGCAGTGCATGCCGATATCCCCTTCGATGATGATACGGCCTGCATTCATGTACTCCCCTACCCTCTTGATGACCCCCGTATCTCCTGTCAGTACGATCTCGACCTGGTCTGGCGAGACTGCAGGCCCTTCATACGTGACAAAGAAGAGATCATCGAGAGCCCTCTCCTTGTTCCCTTCGTAGACCCTGATATCATTCTTCCGCAGGAAATTCTGCGGGATGATCTCCTCAGCCTCGATGGGGATCTTCGGCTTTGCACGTGGTCTTGTCTTTAAGATAACCCTCATAAGAAAGCCTCAGACGCGATCATTTTCCCCCTCGGCAGGTAGACCTCCTGAACCGGGTAATTCCTCATCCTGACGGTATAATACTGCTCGAATTTTCTGGTAAACTCGGGGTCACTGCCCATGTCGTACTCGGCCGGGACGTTGGATTTCGACCAGATTGTACTGTTTGCGCCTTCGACAACGACCTCTCCATCTCTTGCCACCACACGCCCTCGTTTTATCGTATAGAGCGTGCGGGAGAATCCGGCCACAACCTGCTGGTACTCAACAGATGGATCGATCTCACCCGGCTTGATCGGATAGATCGCGACATCAGCCTCCGCCCCGGGAGTCAGATATCCCTTTCCGATACGTGTTATCCCGAGCGCTTTTGCCTGGCCGGCACGGGTCATCACCGCGATATCGTACCATTCAAGTTCCCTGTCGATGGCAAAAAGAGGGACAAAATGTTCTGTCCTCGGGTCGATCATCTTTCTCTCGTTCTCACGGAACCTACGGCTCATGAGGAGCCCGATAATCTCAGGGTATTTTATAAAAGGTGCCCCGTTGGGGCTGTCGGTGGAGAGCAGGCATTGCCAGGGGTTTTTCGTGAGGAGGGCAAGCTCGAGCCCTATAGCCCACATTACGCAATTCACGAGGCTTTTCCGGCTGTAATAGACCGGGATGATTCCTGACCCGGTCTCGAGCTCGACATCGTGGTTGCTCCATTTGTTGTGGTGGAGCATGTAGAGCTTGAACTCCATTGGGCCGTCGGCGGTCATGGTGGTGGTCCGCCCGAACATGATCTGCCCCATATCCATGACAACGTGCGGTGTGCTGTTGATCGTTCTCGTGATATCCTCGGATTTTGAACAGATATCCCTCCATGTAGTCCCCCCGTACGAGTGGAACTGGACGTGGGTGAGGTACAGGCTCTGGCGATCCTTATTCAGGTCAGGGACAAGGCTGATGGTGTCGAGCGTGGTCCGGTAGTTACCAGGAACGCCCAGGTTATTGCAGTGGAGGTGAACCGAGTGCGGAAGGTTCAGCAACTCGTTTGCCCTGATCATGGTGCCGATGATCTCGGCCGGTGTCACTTCAAAGTTCGGGACCACATCATGGATTGTGCTCATATCCCGTCCCCAGCCCCAGGCCTCGGTTCCCCCGGGATTTGTCAGCTTGATAGCAAAGCCCTTTACCGCTGAGAGTGTCCATGCCACGACCGCCGCGGCCCTCTTCACATCCTTCTCTCTCACCGCTTCCATGACAGACCAGTTGCCGTCAAAAAGGGTATTTGCCAGCATATCCTGGTGAGGTGTTGCAGTGAACTCCTCGTGGGTATGGCGGGCTTCAAGAGGTGCCATGGCTCCTTCGAGCACAGTGGTGTACCCCATCGTACTGTACCGGTATGAGTTCCCGAAGGTCGTGGGGACACTGTATCCCGATGTTACGTGCATGACGCCCTTTCGGGCGGTTCTTCCGGCCCTCATATCCTCTGGGCTCATGTAGCGGCCGAAATTCACCTTGGTACCGCAGACGTGGGAGTGCGAATCTATTCCACCGGGGAGGGTCAGGTGTCCCTTTGCATCGATGATCTCGGCATCCCGCGGCGCTTCCTCAACGATCTTTCCATCGCAAATCGCGATGTCCATGATCTCCCCCTTCACTCCTGATATGGGATCGATGACAAACGCGTTTTTGATCAGAAGTCCGGACATTATCCTTTCGCCTCCTTCACTATTGCGTAAATTTTTTCGAGGACCTCGAAGTCGTCAGGATACTGCCCCTGAAAGAGTTTCCTGGTTCTGATCGGCACGCCATCCATGCGGTATGCCGTTCCTTCTGCATCTATCCCTGCGACTGCCACGGGTATCTGGATACGTGACAGATGTGTGGTGACATTCACGTGCGGATCGATCTGGACCGTCGGGATACGGGCGAGGTGCTCGGCACACTCCTTTGGGAAGTGGGCACCAGGATCGCTTGCAACGACAAGGCATGCATCGCATTCTCCCCGCTTGAGGATATCAACACTCGTGGTCTCACCCGGGTTGTAGAATGCGATTCCCCTCGCAAAGTCCACTGCATAGGGGTACCCGCTGATCCAGGTGAATACTTCGTTCGAACCGTATACGTTCCAGTGGCCTCGCATTGGGGAGATGGTGAACTTGGTATGGCGGCTTAGCTCCTCAGTGAATTCGATAGCATTCCTGATGTTCTTGTTCTTGCCGGGAGCCATGGTCAGTCCCACACCGAAAAAGACTGCACCGAATTTCGCGGACATGCAGATGTCTGCAACCCTGAAGAGTTGCTCACGTGATACGCCTTCAACTTCGGGGGGGATGATACCACGTTTCCCCCTTACGATCGCTCTCAGCGCCGACAGGACCGCATAATCGCCGCCAGGATTGACTTTCACGAATTCATCGGCGAGGATCGAGGATTCCGTATCACGAACGTCAACGACGATTACTTTGCGGTCCTTGAAGGCATCTTTACGGAAAAATCCATCGCAATAGGTTGTGTACCTGCTCATGTGGCGGGGGTGGGCATCGACAGGATTCGCCCCCCAGTAGACCACGACGTCCGCCCTGTTCTTGACCTGGCCGAGAGTACATCCGGGGTGTCCGACCTCCTGGATTGCCAGGATCGAGGGGCCGTGGCAGACCGTGGAGGTATTGTCGATGACCGCTCCCAGGATCTCAGCAAGGTGAACGCCTACGCTCTGTGCTTCGCCAAAGGTCCCGCTCCACCCGTAGAGGAGAGGACGGTCTGCATCAAGCAGGATTTCTGCAGTCTCGGCTATCGCCTCATCATAAGAGATCTTCGTCCATGAGTTCCCGTCTCTCCTGATGGGCGTCTTTAGCCGGTGGTCCCCCAGGAACTTCTCGCTTGCGAGCGTGCAGCCATTTTCCACGCTTATGACCCTGGTTCCTTCGACCTCAACCACGAGATCGTCGCAGAGGCACCCGCAAAACGAGCAGACAACGTCCTCAATCTTCATAGGGTACCCCTCCACAGAGCCCCATCAATGTACCTACCGGCAGCACGGGATCATCGGTAGGCTCGATGCTTACAGGGGTGACCTTGAAATCAGGCATGCCTGTCCCGTGGGTCTCCGCACTGACGATATGGTTTGAGTATGGCCCGAGACTGACGAATACCCGCCATCTTGGAAGGCCGACATCAGGGCTGACCTGCATCACCACTTCCCCCACATCACTCCGCACCCTGACATGGTCCCCCTCCTCGACCATGATCTCCAGCATATCGACAGGGTTCATGAAGATGGTCGCTGCGGCCGTCTGATAGGAAGGGCTGTTCTTACGCTCCACGAACGACCCCTGCCTGATTGTCCGGCCGGTGTTGAGAAGAAATTTCATAATTCCTCCTCGGGTGCGTGGACTGCCTCGAGCAACCGGGCAACCCTGATTGCTTCATTTGGGCAATGGTGCTCGCATGTCTTGCACCCCGTGCATTTCTCGACGTGAAGAACCTGGCATTTGCCCTCGCTCACCTTGAGGAGGAGTTCGTCGGTTGATGCCCGGCCGCCGTGGGACATCTGGGCATCGATCAACTTGTTGACCGGGCAGGCAACCGCGCAGTTCCCGCATCCCATGCACTTGTCAGTATCCACATCGATACGGAATGAGAACGAGAGCTTTGTGTTGTCGTAGAACATTGATTCGAGGATTCGCCCGCTTGTAAGTACGCCGTTTGGGCAGGCCTCGACGCAGAGACCGCACCTGATGCAATGGCCGACGTGGATGCGTGGCATCCACCCATCGGGTGTCATGACCACATCGATCGCACCCGGGGCCGGGCATGCCATCATGCAGTAGAGCTGGTGGGTGCATGTCTTTCCTGTTAGCTCGGGATAGTTCCTGAAGTAAGTGGGGATTTGAAGGGGAGCGGTTTTTGCAGCGAGGAACTTTTTCACCCACTCCCCCCGCAGGAACTCCTGGGCATAGTAAAGAAGAGAGATGGCCATCTCATCGCTCCGTGCAGGCTATGCAGGGATCAGAGGAGACGAAAGTCGAAGGGACATCCGCCATCGATGCAACACCTGTCAGCATGTAGTGGCAGCAAGCCTCGATGTTCATAATGGACGGGGTCTGGATAGCGATGTCAATCACCCGCCCAGCCGCATCTGTCCTGATAAAATAGGAGAGTTCTCCGCGTGGCGCTTCGCCCGAATAGGCGATCTCCCCTGCACCAGGAATTCCTCCGCCACGGATGGGCCCCACGGGGAGGATATCGAGACATTTCCGGATCAATGAGATGCTCTGGAGCATTTCCTGAAACCGCATCATGATCCGTGCAAAGTTGTCTCCCTCTTCACGGGATATCGGGGTGAAACCCAGCTTCCGGTAGGTGGGGTGATGAAGCCTCCGGTCTGATTCAGGAAGACCGCTTGCGCGGGCCGTTGGGCCGACCGCACATGCTTCTCTCGCTGCATCCCTGGTGAGGATGCCGATTCCGCGGCTCCGGAGTGCGATGAGGGGGCCGTGCTCAAACATGCCTGTATACCGGGTAATCTCTTTCTCCAGCATATCCATGCTGGCCCGAAGATGGAGAGCATCCTCGGACCGGAGGTCAAACCGTACTCCTCCGGGAACCATGTAGGCGCAGGTAATCCGGGCTCCGGTGATCCGTTCCAGCTCGTCCAGGACCTTTTCCCGGCTGTCGAGGAGATACATTCCAAGGGTTTCATGCTCGATAGTATAGCAGTACGAAAAGTTCGCAAGAATATGGCTCTGCATCCTGTCAAGTTCGTTGACAATTACTCTCAGCAGGGCTGCCCGTTCCGGCACCTCTATGCTGCTCATTTTTTCGAGCGCCTCGATAAAGACCATGTTGTGAATAACCGAGCAAATCCCACAGACGCGCTCGGCCAGGAACATCACCTCCTGCCAGGGCCTTCCCTGCATGATCCTTTCGATACCCTTCTTCATGTAGCCAAGCTCTACCTCGGCAGAAAGGACGAATTCTCCCCTGGTCTCGCATTTGACCCGGGTGGGCTCCTTCCAGCAGGGATGCACTGGGCCTACAGGGATAGAGACATCGACCGTCCGCTTCATTATTTTCTCACCTCGTAATCCCGGTATACCAGCGGGGCCACCGAGAGGATAGCAGAGAGTATCTCAGTTGGCCTTGGAGGACAGCCCGGTACCTGTGCGGCAATTGGTATATGCTTGGATACGGGCGGATCGACCAGTGTGTGGGGACGGTTGAAGAGGCAGCCGGAGATTGGGCAGTTCCCGATGGCGACGGCCACCTTGGGATCCGGGATCTTTTCCCAAAGGCCCTCCAGTTTCCCTTCCCATCCGGGGGTGTAGGCACCGATTACGAGAAGAACATCGGCCTCCCTGGGATTGTTATGGACAAAGATGCCATACTGCTCGATATCATACCTGGGTGCAAGACATGCGAGGACCTCGACGTCGCAGCCATTGCAGGAGCCCACATCAACGTAGGCGACGTGGATGGACTTTGACCGGACAAAGTTCTTCAGTGACTGGAGAAGGGTCATGGGGCTATTGCCTCCCTCAACCTGCTCTTTCCGGAGAGCACCGCCTGGTCCATGGAAGTCCCGCCGCGTATCATCTCTTTTACCCCGGAAATTATCTCGTCCATACAATCCTCTCCGATAAGGGGAACCGCATGCGTGTAGAGGTATGCTCCCAGATACCGTTCTGGTTCGGGGGCCTCCTCCTGCACTCTCTTCCCCTGTTCATACCTTGCGGGCAGGTTCTCCATGAGGATCATATCGAAATGGTCCATGATGTAGCGCCGTACTTTGAGCTGGGGAACACCGAGGTCTGCTGCAATCTCACGCACCATCCGGTCATGCCTCTGGCTCACAAGGATATCATATTTCATGGTCGTGAGGTCCTTTTCATAGAGCGGCTCCTTCATAACAGGCCCCCTAACTTTACCAGCCCATAGACGACGAACAGGAGTATCACAGACCAGAGTGCCAGTGCCTCCCAACGGCTGATGCGGATTTCGTCACGGAACCAGTATAACGCTGTAGCGAGTGCAAGGGCTCCACAAATGAGAAGGCTCTGCAGCAACAGGGAAGGTCGGTCGATCCACTGCACGGCGATAATCAGGATATAGATCAGGGTCCCAATCACCAATACTTCTCTGATCATGACATCACCCCAAGGAGAGCCACATACGCCACCATGATCCCTGCGATGAGGGTCTGGACCGTCACGCTATCATAGGGGGAGAGCATGGGGGAGAGGGCGCACACGAACGAGAGCGTGACGAGAATGAGCACCATCACAATGAGTATCAGCCAAATCGGGAGACCCCCGATAAAGACAAGGATAAATGTCAGCAGGAGGACGTACGTCTTCAGGCCGTTGCATACCTCGAGCCCCGCCCTCCACAAGCCGAAGTGCTCAGTCTTGTACCCGCTGACCAGTTCCTTGCTCTCAACAATAGAGAACGGGCCAAACGGCATCTTGGAGAGGAGGACCACATACATGGCTACCGCCGCGAGCGGGATGGTGAAGAGAAGCGGCCCATTGAGCGCCTGGTAGGCTATGATATCCGAAATAAGAAGTGAGTGGGTGAATATGGCAATCGCGGCCACGCTCACGAAGAGAGGGATCTCTGATGCCGCCGAGATGACGGAACGGACCCCACCGAATTTCCCATATGGTGAACCGGAAGAGAGCCCGAACCCATGCTCCACGATCTTGTGGAGCATGTATATGGCAAACAGGATAAGAAGGCTCCCCCCTGAAAGTACCACGAAAAGCGCCGCCGTCCATATCCCGATAGCGACCAGGACAACCCCCACGAAGAGAATGGCGCTCGCGGTCTTCGGCACCCAGGTTGTCTTGAAGGAGAATTTCAGCATGTGCAGAATCTCCTGCCATACCGGGGGACCGGGTCTCCTCTGTATGCGGGCAATCACCTTCCGGTGAATCCCCAGGAGGAGGAGCCCGAAGAACACGGCAAAGAGGAGTTGGGCGATCATCGCTAGTACCCCAAGAACGGTATATCCGCCTCACCCTCGCGGGCCATCCAGTACAACCCGAGCCCCAGCACGAAGAGCGGAAACGCGATCACAAGCACTCCCATGTAAGCCCAGTCAGGGAGGGTATGTACCATGTTGAGCGCCATGGCTGCGATACCCGATCCTGCTGCGACAAGCGCTAGTGCAAGGGCATACTGTTTTTTCATTCCATCACCTCACAGGAGAAGGATCACCTCAGCCACCCTCAGGAAGATGAGGAGCGATGAGAGTGAGCACATGATCACATACGGTGCACCCGGAGCCCGGAACATCTCGGCTTTGGCGGCATAGAATGGTGCCATGCCCTCACCCATCACACCAAGAACGAGAAGCGCCCGGGCAGCGAGCGGGATTTCGACCGCGTTTTTTGCCAGTTCGAGCATTGAGAGGGTCCCCGTCGTCGCAGCGACCATCGCAGCTGCAGAGAAGAGAGGCACGGTTCCCGCGAGCGCGACCAGGCCATACTGGTAGGCAGCATTCTGGACATGCCGGCTCTTGACCGCAGCCACGATCCCGACGTTGCAGATGCCCACCAGGGAGACAAAGAGGGTAAAATCGAAGACGTCCCCGGTTACCATGGCCCCCATGCAGGCAAGGCCACATGCGATCGACATGAACCGGCGGAACCGCAGTTCAGAGAGGGAGATCACCTTGTCGTAGAATGCATCTCCCCCGAATGCGATGTCGATCTGCCGTTCAGGGCGGCTCACCAGCACGAACACGGTGAAGATCAGCGCCAGTATAAAAAGAGTAAGGGTGAAGGGGGTGAAATATACCACGATGTCCCCGAACTCCAGGAAAAAAAGGGGAGTACCGCCTATCTCGTTCATTCGGGTTCACCCCACATGGCCCCGACAAGAGACATCTTGGTGATCACCTTGAGAAGGATACCGATTGCAGATCCCATCAGGGCAAGGTACCACCATTCAGGGAAGAACATGAAGACAAAGAACGACGCAACCCAGAGTGCCCATGAGACCCCGCTTGCGATCTCCAGAACATGGAAATCTCCTGTAAAGCTCCTGCTCATGAGGAAGAATACGATGCCAAGGCCGGCGATTCCTCCTCCGGTAAATCCGGAGAGTATGATACCATACACCACAAGAATCGTTGAGATAATGACAGGGGCCGGCGATATCATCATCACCTCGATGTTCAACCTCTTCACCGGGTTGTGCTGGTATCCCTCCTTGGTGAGGTAGATCTGGGAGAGTGCCAGCAGTTCTGCGATTCCTACCACCAGCCCGGGCAGGATGAGGGCTTCGGCAAGATCGGTCCCTACCAATGCAATTACTGCAAGTGATGCAGTCTCCACGAGATCGATCAAAAGGAGTTTGTGGAGGTCATCCCGTTCAATGGTGAGGGCGGCAAAGCCGATGAGAGCGCAGGTGAATGCGACGGCAAGCCCGACGGAGTACTCGTTCCAGATCGCCCCGTCCCAGATCATCTGTGCTCCTCCCTCCTGAAGATATATGCCGCGATTGCAAATGCCACAAAAAGGATGCTCGGCTCGACGACAGTGTCCAGGCCTCGTGTGTTATAGAGTATCTCATCAAGGATTCCCCCGGGGTGTGCAACAATGGTCGTCCCCATGTAAAGGGTCTGCTTGGAAAGGAAGAGAGAGAATGGCGTCAGATATGCCGTCACGAACCCGGCAGATGGCGAATTTTCAGGGTACTGGGATACTATCTCTGCCTGGACAAATGGCGGTCCCCCTCTGTCATAGGGGTTGAGCGTGCTCCCGGCAACGATCTTCTTTGGATAGAGCTGGTCCTCACTGTACACAAACGGGAGGAAGAGGAGGGTTATTACCGACATCACCGCGCATGCCGCGGCAAATACCGGCAGTATATTATCGAAGTTTGAGAGGACCCGCGAGATCTTCTGGATGATCATCCTGAAGCCTCCTTCTTCTGGAGTACCCTGACGAAGATGTAGACTGTAAGCGCTGATACACCTCCAAATGTCAGCAGGGCGAGAGCTTCGTTATAGGAGAGCATCAGGAGAAGGAGTCCCCATGACGAGATCTCCAGGTTTATAAGCCGGTTCAGGTAGGTCCTTGGCCTTGGAAAAGCCGCGGCGATCGTCCCCGAAATGAGGAGAAAGGCACCCAGGATGAGTTCGGGGTTCAGGGCTCTCCCCTCCTGCAGATCATCAACGTAAAGATTGTGGAGAGGGGAGCAATGAGGGCCACAGCGATTGCGACATCAAGGAGCCCCCGGTCCACGATGAAGGGCATCACGCCGCCGATCATGATACCAAGCGAGATGAGTTTCCTGAATGGATCGGCTTCCTTGATAGTGAGCATGGTTCCAATGACGATCAGGACTCCACATGCTCCGACAATCAGGTCATTCACGGCGATCCAGCCCCCCGACATATGTGCTGGCGATGGCATTCGATTCAAGCGTCGAGCCCACGAAGTAGGCAGCGGCGGCAACAATACCCAAGGGGTGAGGTAGGATGAGTGCGATGACACCTGTTATCGCAAATGAGAGGACATTGAGGAATGGCAGCTTTCTTAAGGTGTCCTGTTCCATGGCTAGCCTTACGGCGGCATAGACTGCGATGATCCCGCACACGGCAAGGGCGGCCTCCTGGGGTGTCATCCTCTTCGCACCTCCCATAACCGGGACAAGAGACGACTGGCACGGGGATGAGAGATTCCCTGGATGGTTGCGATCGCGAGAACCATCCCTGCTATGAACTCTGCAGGAGAGAATCCGAGAAAGGTGAATCCATACACAATGAACGTGGCGGAAATGCACCCGGTCGTTCCTGCGTACCCCGGATCATGGCAGATGCGGTTGCCTATATAGACGAGGAGTGCCGCGAGCAGTCCTCCGGGAATCCCCGCGATGAATACCCCGCAGGAGGCGAGCAGTGTTCCTGCAGATGCGTCGGGGGAGGAGACGATGTTTCCCATCATGTATCCTCCGTGGAGGGCGCCCCCCTTTGCCTCGATATGCTTCCCAATCGCAGTTGCCCCGACAACACCCCCTGCCTCAGGGAGTCTGAAAAATATGTCTATGACTATGAAATTGAGCCAGCAGACGGCTGCTGCAACCAGGATATGGGCAAACGCCAGGAGAGAAATATCCATCGGGCCGTCAACCTACACGTGGTTGGGTTGGAAGGAGAAGAATCTTTTCTTTTTGGTAATTCGGGAAAATTGAGCGATGCAATGCCAGGATTTGGATCAGGGGGCATATGCTGGATTCTGTGCTTTGTTCACATGGAGGTTTGAAATATTTATTTCGCTCTCACGCGGGCTTCGAATCCGCTTAAGAGTCCCATGAACAGTATCAGCACAGGGATAATCTCGAGCCTCCCTATCCACATAAGGAAAATGAAGATCAACTTTATTTCATGTGGACTGTCGGGGGTCATGTATCCTACGCTCATCCCGTTGTTCCCCATCGCCGAGACCTCCTCGAACACCACCTCGTGCGTGTCAAAAGTGGTGGATGCGAGATGAAGGGCAAGAATGGTGGCGACGAAAATAGTCAGGACCCAGAGTACGATGATCAGCATGTTCTTTGAGAGCTCCACCTCTGAGATCTTCTTCGGGATGATTCTCCCTTCATGTCTGAAGGGGATCACCATCTTTCCTCTCGAAAAAAAGCGCCTGAACCACCATACAAGTCCTTCATAGCCGAGGATGACCCGGTTGGCCTTGACACCTCCGGCAGTGCTTCCCGATGCCCCACCAATCATCATCAGTATCGTGATAATGATCAGGGGGCCCGCAAACCAGTGAAGGTCAGAGTTCTGCAGACCTGTGCTGGTGACGGCCGACACCGTGCAGAAGAAACCCTGCCTGACTGCCGTTGCGAGGGGAAGGCTGTTGAAAATATGAAGGTCGAGGGATACCACGAGAGAACCGAGAATCGCAAGCGCCAGAATGAGCTGGACAACCCTGTCCTGGAAGAAGGGTTTGATCTTACCCATGTACATGAAAAAATAGAGCTTAAAAGGCAGTGCCCCAACGATCATGACAGGGATGAGAAGAGCCTCGAGAAGGGCATTGTCATAAAACGAGATGCCTTCGCTGTGCATGGTGAAGCCACCGGTTGAGATGCTCACCATGGTCAGGTTGAAAGCATCCCAGAGGGGAATTCCTGAAAGCATGACAATAGCAGTGAAAAGGATGGTGAGGAAGACATAAATGACCCACATCCTCCTGCCGGTTGAGACCACGCTCGGCATGAGTTCCTCGGATCGCCCTTCAGACCGGTACAGCTGGTGCTGCATCAGGCTGGAACGGGAGAGCATCGCGATGCCGAATGCAATCACCCCCATCCCGCCTATCCATTGCATGAACGACCGCCAGAAAAGCAAAGTTTTCGGTGTGGAATCGACAGTGCGTAGCATTGTGAATCCCGAATCTGTCCAGCCAGACATCGCCTCAAAGATGCTGTCAGTCCAGCTCATCTGGAGACCGAGAACAAACGGGACGCTTCCGACGAGGGCAATGGCAACCCAGATCAACGCGGCTGCCGCAAGGGCAACAGACAGCTGCGGCACATATTCGCGAGTCGGGATACGGGATATTAGGAGACCGAGGAGGATGAATATGATGGGTACGGAGACCATTGGGACCAGCATGTCCCACTCCCGGAATATGAGGAGCACAACAAGTGGAACCAGGGTGATCACCCCAAGGTACTCGAAGATGATTCCCATGTCATGGGCTATGATGGCCAGGGTCTCCAGCCGCTTCATGATCAGGTCATTTGGAGGGAGAGAATATCTTCATTCTCCCTAACCCTGTGCTTTTTTTGCATTTTCACCCAGGAAAAGGTCACCCTTTCGCGAAGAGTAAGGGGAATTTGAGTGATACAATCTGACTGTAGATCTCTCTATTCTTCCTTCAAAAGGGGAGTTTTGAGGGTCATATGAATGCGACACGGGCTTTTTGGCTGCTGTGACACCCGTCCCGCTCTTTTCTGCATAAAAAGCAGAAAAGATACCATATATGAAGTTACAAAGGCCTGGCGTTCAAGCCTGAGAGTGCATCCCGTACGTCCTCATCATCCAGTTTGGCAAGAATCTTCGCTCGTAGGAGGGAATAATCGCCATCGGGCAGGCGCTGGCCGAAAGGTGGCGAACGGCCAGACTCATCACCACACCCAATCTTCTCCATGATGGTTTCTCTTACCATATTACTCACGCGGTGGTCGGGATGCCATGACCCTGCTGGTGCTGAGATGACAAGGTCCTTGGCCCGGTTTATTTACCAGACCTTCATATATGGCACATTTCTATTAAATCTCCACGTATATAATAATTGCGCAAAATAATAATTTTGCGATGAAAAATTGGGATCAATCACATATTATTCTCTGTTCACGAAACCCAAACCGGAACAAAGAGAACTGAGAGCGCAAAAAAGTTCTTACAAACGGTCTCCCTGAATGGAGGTATGTTTTTTCCCCCGCCAGTCCCATTAAAATGAGAGCGAGGGTTGCCGAGCGGTCAAAGGCGATGGATTTAGGGTCCATTCTCGCAGGAGTTCAGGGGTTCGAATCCCTTCCCTCGCATGTCTTGGTGTTCCTGGCACCCGCAGCCGGGAACCAATCCCTGCTGCTCACACCCCGGGACAATGGAAAGATTTTTTCTGGATCGGGTTCCCTCACTCCCGTAATGGACATTTACATACTCAGGCACGGCAAGGCAGGTATCGCGGACCATGGCAGTGCTGATGATCACATGAGACACCTTACGCCCCGGGGGGTGGAGGAGATCAAGGTTATAGGAGAATGGATCCGGGAGAGAGCCATAGATTTCTCCGTCATTGCCTCAAGCCCGCTTGCTCGGGCCAGGGAGACTGCTTCAATTGTATCCGGAATCCTCTCCGGTTCCGAGAATGTGCAGATGTGGGAAGAGCTCACACCCGGTGTGCCACCGGGTGCAGTCGTTCAGAAGATAAAACGCCTCACGCCGGGAAGTTGCATACTGCTCGTGGGGCACGAGCCGCAGCTCTCGTCACTCATCTCCCTGCTTGTATGCAACTGCCCTGATTGTGATATTACCATGAAAAAAGGAGGGATTGCACGAATACGCCTTGAGGAAGGGTTGGTTTCTGGAACTCTCCTGTGGCTCCTCCCTCCCGGGCTCATACGGGATCTGGTATCGGATGGGAAAGGATGAGATAGTTCACCGGGCATTCCATATCTCGAACCGGCAGAGATTGCTCCCCATCGCGTAGCAATGGGTCTCCACCGCTTCCTTCTTTTCCCCATAATACGTTGAAAAGAGTGCGGAGAGGATGCCGGCATCGAAAGCACATTCGGGCTTTCCGGTAATCGGCAGGTCCATGCACTCGAAGCACTCCCTGATCACCATGGTGACCGGATCTTCCCTTTCAAAATCTACCCTGCCAAGGCCCGAACGGGACCAGAAGTCACCGATATTTTTGATAAACGAATGAAGATCGGTATCCTGGACGAGAGGATATATTGCCGCTCCTGCCTTTAACCCTGCCCGTGTCAGGATGGGATGAATGCTGATACCCTCAGAAAGAAGACTCACACGGAGCGATGTGAGGATGAAAGAGAAGACATCCCTCTGGGTAGCATTCTCAGGGAGCGAGTCAGGGAAGAACCTATCCGCCCAGAGCATCTCTGCATCCCCTGCATCTGCCCTGACAATGACCCGGCCATTCAGCGATATGATCCGCCTCCTCGCATCTTCAGGGTCCGGCCGGGATGTGATGATCCCTGCCTCTGCGAGGGATTTAATGTGGACAGAAATTGTGGACTTCACCCGTTCGGATCTCAAGACAATCTCTTCGAAATCCTTGTCACCGTCCTGCAGCATCTCAATTATCTTTCCTTTGAGGGGACTGTCAATGGCTTTTAATCCCTGCTCAGAGGCGATGATCTGAATGAATGGTTCATTCTCCTGAGATGACCTTTCAGGGGTGCTCATGAATGTCCTTATCCATAAATAAATGTGGGCAAAAAGTATTTATAACTATAGTTCGTATATAGTAGATTGTTCGTATAGGTTCGAACAAAGAGGCGGACCGGTGCACCTTTCCCGGTGGGGATGGGTCGGGACGTCTTCCGAGAACCACCCTCTGTCAGGGTGAAAGCCCCGGACGAGCTGCCCAACGGACAACAAATGGAGAAATATCATGACACTGGCATCGACCCCGGCCCAGACAAATGGGCTCGAGATGAGGGGGCCAGTCACAAGAACCGACTGCCTCCCTTCCTCCGCACAAGCAGTGTTCTCACTGCTCGGTGATGGAAAAGAGCGGACTCTGAATGAGATCATCGGCCAGGTAGCGTTCTCGCCGAGGACCATCAGAAATGCGCTGAACAAACTCAGGAAAAGCGGGCTTATTATCGCGAAGTTCAATTTCAAGGATGCACGAAAACCCCTCTATAAATTAAAGACCGCCTGAATCTGGCAGCAGCAGGTAAGCAATAATTCACCAGTTTGCGGCCCCTGGTGTTGCCGGCATCTGTTTTTAAGCCGGGAGAAGAGAGTGCTTCTGTTCCTGTGAAGCCCCTCATTTCCGGTTCAACCTGATCAGTCAGTTGTATTACATCTGGAGAAATCAGCATCTACCCTGGCGCAAATTCTGGTTTATCCAGGGGATACTCAGTATCTCTCCTTTCAGTGCATGCACGGTTCTCGGTCACGAATTGATACTCATGCTTCAGTATGGGTATATTTTCAGGTCACACATCAACCTGGAAAAACATCCTTATCATGAGCCCGATTAAGAATGATACTCCCGCAATACCAAGTGAGAGCGCAGCCATCTCGAGGAATCTCCTGCCGAACGGGAGATCCTGTGCCACTGACGTATAAAAAGTGAAGCAGAGAATGATACCTACCGCGAAGAGAAGAGTGACGGCAAGTGCTGTAAAGGGATTCCCTATAAGGAGAAACGGCACCACAAGGATGAAGACCGTCAGAATATAGGCAATGCCCGTATAGAGAGCAGCTTTTATTGGTTTCTGTCCTCCGGGATCTGCTTTCTGCGAGAGGTATTCCGATGCTCCCATGGAGAGGGCTGCCGCGACACCCATGATACTTCCAACTGCCGCAATGATCCGTGTATCCTGGAGTGCAAAAGTAAATCCTGCAAGGCTTCCTGTGAACTCAACAAGTGCATCGTTCAATCCAAGAACAATGGATCCAAGGTAGTGAAGCCTCTCTTCTTTGAGGAGCGCAATGATCTCCATCTCATGACGTTCCTCGTCGGCAATGATCTTGTCGATATCGATGATCCGGCCGGTCAGGTCCCTGTATGTCCTGATCGCATCCTCTTCCCTTCCCTCCATCAGCTTTATGGCGAAGGTGAGCCCGAAAATTCGGGCAGTCAGGTAATAACTCCAGACTTTAAGGAGAGAGGGACTTGCATCGATCCCGGTATGGGATCTCCAGAACCGGTAATGGCCAAGCTCCTGATCTGCCATCTTTGAGAGGACCTGACCATTTGGATCGTTGCCTGATGCTCTTGCAAGCATGCGATAGATTCGGTACTCTGTCACCTCATCGCGCTGGAAGCCTTCGATTCGCTCCTTCAGTTCTGCCGAAAGAAGTGCAGAGGATTCGGCACCTGCCAGACTCACAACTCCTTCTTCGTCTATTTTCAGTATGCGGGAGGTTTAATGATTCCCTTTTCATCAAAAAAACCGCAGAATAAGTTACGAATGCATCCCTTTTCAATGACATCCCGGCCAAATGACCGGACCGGAGTGAGGAGCGAGGATCTTTCGATATGGATAGATCATCTCAAAGAGATCGAGTATTGCCGTGTGAACCAGGGTTATGCCTTGAGAGATTCTCTTTCCGCCGGGTTCCCGGAAAAGAGTCAGGAACCCTGGCTTCTGCCCTGAGCAGGATCTCGTGGGGGAGGCCTGAGAGGGCAACTGCCGCAAGTGCACCGACTACCCCAAATCCACCGTAGATCTCTATGCCATGTTCCGTGGCGATTGCTTCAGCCTCTTCCCTCGTTATCACCTCCCGCCTCGCCCTTTCTCCATAGGCCCGGAGCGATGGAGGTATGATGAAACCCTGCTTGAATGCCATTCCCCATTCTGGCGACAGTGACTCATCCTCGACAAAGTTGAGGGCCCGTTCCTTCACCCGGGTATATGATCCCTTTGGCATCGCAATCTCTATGTAACTGCAGGAGTTCCCGGCAGTTTTCCGGGTCACCGCCGGGTTGAGCATTGCCACGTGATGGCTGATGGGGAGTACGCCTTTCATGGTCTCCAGGTGCTGGAGGAGAGCAAGGGAAAGGGCAAAGGTCGCACCCCTTTCCCTGTTGTCTGTATCATCAATCCCTGCAATCACGTGGGTAAGCGCCTTTGTCCTGACACTGCCCTCGACAATATCGCCGGATCTCTGGATACTCACGTCGCAGACCCCCCCTGCATGGGACATCATGTCGGTGAGCGAGTATGCCGGACCACCTATACACCTGATATGCTGAACGAGATCTTCACCGTCCCTTTCGATACCTGCAACTCCAACTGCTGCCGCAGGGTGGAGCCCGATATCGACATCCCGGTGCCCGAGATGGGCCCATTCCCGGATCAGGGTCCCGTCACGGCGAACGTTCTCGATGACACCCCCTGCATGGGTATGATGGTAGGCACAGAATGCCGCGTTTGCACTGCTCAGGCAGTCATGGTGGATCTCGACCCTGTCACCATCGATGGTGGTGAATATCCTCCTGCAGGCACTTGAAGGGATGGCACTGATCGCGGCATACTTCGCAGGATTCCGGCCCATCTTTCTCTCGCGGATCACGACACACCCCTCATCGAGCAGCCTGTTGATCCAGTCCTGGGCGGTACTTCTTGGAACAGAGGTCCCCCTCTGGATGTCCGTGATCGTGAAAAATCCGTGTTCAAGCGTGCAGGCCCGCATGAGGTGCAGGTATTCACGCCGTTTCTGGATGACTCCCCTCATGGATATCGCGAATACACAGGAGATCACCGAGAATGGCGCTTGCCGTCTCGACGGAGCCGGCCCCCTTCCCGATCAGCGTGATCTCTCCTGCCATGTCTGTCTCGATGGTGATTGCATTGAGGGTCCCTTCCACGACAAGGGGGTGAGTTATCGGGAGGAGCCTCGGGGCAACCCTGAGGATGCCACGGCCCGGGATCGCCTCAGCGATCAGCCGTATAGTGCAGTGCTGCTCCTCTGCAAGCCGGAGAGCATTGTTGGTGAGCTTGTTGATCCCGGTGATATCGACATCCTCGAGTCTTACAGTCTCTTTCCAGAATTTGTTCGCCAGGATCACAAGCTTAATCGCCGGATCGATCCCCTTCACGTCATAGGTTGGATCTGCCTCTGCATACCCCATCTCCCGCGCCTCGAGAAGCGCCTGCTCGTAGGTAAGTCCCTCATCGGCCATCCTGGTGAGGATGAAATTACATGTCCCGTTCAGGACACCGAATATCGCCAGGATCCTGTTGCCTGCGAGCCCCTGGTCGAGCGTATGCATGATGGGGATAGCCCCTCCCACTGTTGCTTCATACCGGATCTGCACTCCCTTCTCCCGGGCTTTTGACATGAGGAGCGAGAACTCCCGTGAGATGGGACCTTTGTTCGAGGTGACGATATCGTGTCCCCTGTCGATGGCCTCAAGAATATGGGTGAGCGCTGGCTCGCCTGTGATGGCATTCGTCGGGGTTACTTCGACGAGGACATCATAGTCAGCCTTTTTGACAACGTCCAATGCACCAAGAGACCTGTCGCCACAGAAACCACTCTTCTGCTTTACCCTGAGTATATCCGCGATGCTGATGCCGTTCTTATCGATGAGGGCACTCTTCGAATCGGCCACCGCAGTCACATCGATACCAAGGTCTTTTTCCCCGAGCATACGCAGTACTCCTTTTCCCACGGATCCCATGCCGAGTATGGCGACCTTCATTCGACCTCCTCCAGCGGTTCGACGAGAAGGAAATCCTTCTCTTTTGCCACCCTTCGCAGGATATCCATTGCCTGTTCCATATCCTCTTTATTCACCGATTTGATCAGGAGGCGGGCTGATGAGACCTCAGTGATAGCCGGCATACTGATGTTGAGCTCGGTCACCTCAGCAAACCCTGTGCGATCGATCCGGTCAACGGTGTCCCCGAGATCGGTATGGATGAGGTGCCCTATCATCATCACTGCTTTCTGATAAAGAAGGCGTTCGTGCCCGATCCGCTGGATATTGACTCCCTGTTCGCGAAGGAGCCTGGTGAGGTCCTTCATGCGATGATCTGGGAGTTCCAGCACGATCTGGACAGAGAGCATCTTGCCCCTCTGTTTGTCATCGCGCTGATGGATCACTGCGATGATATTGCCACCCACCTCCGAGATAGGCTTGAGGGCGGCCACCAGCTGCCCGGGGGCATCCTTGATCTCGAGTTTCATGGATACCTGCACAGGTTCACCCGTATTGTTAGGTTAGCACTCCGGTGAAGATAAGCCTTTTACCCGGGGCGTTCTCCCAGATCCGCAGGCATTTCGTGCATCAGAGGCGGCAGAGGGCCCTGATAGCATCTTCATTACTCATATTGAGGCGGATCTCCCCACTCTTTTTCCACACCAGTTATTTCCCGATCCCGTAATATTTCCGGATGAACTCCCGTATCTTCTCTGATTCGATCCAGCCCCGGTCAAGCTGGGTGATTGTTTTATCTATCTCTTTGGTCTGCAGGTGGATCTTTGTTGCAAGCGGCCCTCCCTCGAGATCAGCAAGGCCGACGATGACCTGGACAGGATTTCTCAAATGATCGCCAAGGATGGCAAATTGCTCGATGTTCTTCTCGATCTGCTCGTAGGCCAGCCTCTTCTCCTCTTCCATCATTCTTGCACGTGTGATGTCACGTATGATGGTGAGAACCTGTATCACCCTTTTCTCCTCGTAGACAGGGATGTGCCGGGTCTCGAAGATGCGTTCCTTATCTCCGGCGTGGAAACTGGCGGTAGCCACCACGCTCTCTCCTGTCTCAAAGACCTTTCTGATGCCATCCAGGCACGGTGCGGCAAGACCGGGCAGGGCATATTCAAGTTTCATCCCGATGATACTCCCGGTTCTCCCGATCTTTTCCAGCCATCGCTCGAGTATCGAATTGACAAGGACAATGTGATACTCCCGGTCTACGAGAAAGATCCCATCGATCATTGCATTGAGGGTGGTCACGTACTGGTCTTTCGAGGCTGCCAGCCTATCTTCCGCCACTTTTCTCTCTGTAATATCGGTCAGCACCGTCAGGGTGGCGTTCTGGTTCTTGTAGACAATCGGGACAGCGTTTACAAGAACCGTCCGGGTAGCGCCACCCTTTGCAACAATGGCAATCTCATATGGATCGACATGCTTTCCAAGAGCCCGTTCGAGGCTGAATTTTTTCACCTTCTCCCAGCAGGGCTTGTCAATATACTGGAAGATCGAAGTCCCAATTATTTCGTCGATGGTTCTTCCCACCGTGTGTGCCGCGGAAGGATTTGCATAGAGGATTTTGTCCTGCCCGTAGACAATGACATAATCCGGGAGGTTGTCCACCAGTTTCCTGTACCTCTCCTCGCTCTCGTCAAGGGCCATGTGCGAGTGCTTCTCTTCCGTGACATCGGTGAATACCTCCTCGATATATCCCTTCTCGGGTACTATCCTGGCAAAGAATCTTGCCCAGAAGATTGTCCCGTCTTTCCGGGTAAAACGTGCATCGAAATTAGAAACCATCCCGCTGTCATCGAGGATCGATATCAGCTGCTCCCTGACACCTGCATCGGCATAGTGCTCTGTGAACCGGAATTCATGCTTGAAGTTCTCCACCGAGGAGTACCCGAACATGCCTGCCATGTGCTGGTTGGCGTCAATGATGCTGCCGTCACCAATACCGGCACGCGCAAGGCCGACCTGGGCATTGTTATAGAGCCCCTGATACCGCTCCTTGCTCTCCCGGAGGGCCTCTTCGGCTTTTTTCCTCCCCGTGATGTCGACCAGGGTGAACACAAACCTTCTTCCCGGGAGGGGGCCTGCCGATACGAGGCCGTTGAGGATAACCCCGTCAGTCCTCTTGAGGTGGCATTCAAAATCCGCCACTGCCCCTTGGGGTGAGATCCGGGCCATTAACTCGGACTTTTGCCGTTCTTCGGTGAAAAAGTCAAGAAGGTTCCTCCCGGCAAGTTCCCTCGCCCGCAGTCCCAGGAGATCCGCTCCACGCTCGTTCACTTCGTCAATGATAAACCCGGTCCGGAGGTTCATGACGAGGAAGATCCCGGCTTCCGAGTAATCGAAGATCCCGTGGTAACGGTCTTCCTGCTCTTTCAGGTTATTGGAGAGGGAGGCTACAATTACCCCGATTGAGACAAACACGTAAAAACTCGCTGTTGACTGGGTGATGATATCGATATCCGGGTACCCCACGATGTAGGCCATCGCAAGATAGCCCATCGAGATGGCGACAGTATATAGCACTCCGCTTCTGGGGAACCAGTACGCAGCAATTACAATAGGGATGTAAAAAAGCTGGGGGGTGATGAGGTTGAACCCGCGGTCAAGACTGAAGAGGTTCAAAAGAAATGCAAAGAACGTGCTGAAGAGAAGGATCACCATCCAGAAATCTTTCTCTTCGAGAATCGCCGGGATCCGGTTCTTCAGCATTCCCATGGTCCTCTTAACCCCTTCCTTCTCTCAACCGGTTGATGCCTGTGCTCATAAATGATCCCATAAAGGACTTTTCCCCCGGCTGGTATCCTTCCCGTCTTCCGTGTTGCGGGCATCCTGGGGTGTGTTCATCCCCGATCCTTCCCCAGATCCCTCTTCTCTCTTCACCAGAATTTCCGTTGCTGCATCATCCGGGGTCACACCGCAATCAAGGTAATAACGGTCCATGAAATGGTGAAAAGAACGGTTTTTCCTGCATGCAGAGGAGATTGAAAACCGGGACAGGATCTCGATCATGTACGCGATCCGGGAGGTATACTGGGGCGGGATGCTCGTGTTGAAGATCTCTTTGGTGACCTGATCGGTGGAATGCAGGGGGCGGACACCGAGCCTCTGTGCATCCTCAAGTTCGAGCCCGGCAAGGTACCAGCTCTCGATCTCCTGGATAATGACCATAATCTCGCCTTGCTGTATGACGCCAAACCTCTCCATAATAATGTGTTTTTTTGCCGCCACACCGGGTGCCTTGTCGATGTCCGTGACCAGAAGGAGTTCGTCCCCTGCCCGGTGAATGCTGCGGATAAACCGGCATACCCTGTTGCTCCTCATGCAGGCATACTTAATCAGCCTGACAGCCCTGTATCTTGGGGAGAGCAGTGGGATTATGATGCTTGTGAAGAACCGTTCGTCGTCGTTTCCTTCCACAAGGATAAATAGCCGCCGTTCGCTCATTCAATCCCTAAAAAATTCTGGATGAATAGTTCTTCGATTCCAATCTCATCCTCAAGGAACTCCCTGATCTCCTTCTCATCGGAGGGGAGTCTTAACCGGGAGAATCCGTCATTATCCCTTGTAATGAGGATGATGTCACTGAGGTCCACGTGCTTGACCATCTCGGGGTTGTGGGTTGTGACAATGACCTGTTTCGAACGTGCAGCATCCTTGAGCATCTCCACCAGCCGGGAGATCAGAAACGGATGGATGTTTCGTTCAGGTTCCTCGATGATGGTCACGGGCCTTTCTTCAAAGTAGAGCGCGATCACAAGGGCACAGATATTGATGGTCCCGTCGGAGATCATCGATGCGGGGAGATATTTCTCCTTGCTGTACACCTCCTTTAATTTCAGGAACATTGAGAGGTCCATGAACTTTTCGACCGCAACATCATCGATGAAAGGAAGCACGTCCCTGAGCAACCTCGTGAAATTCTCTTTCCTTGCCGGATCCTCGATGATATTCTTGATCACGATGGCGAGGTTACTCCCATCTTTCTCAAGATCTGTCTTTCCCATGATCGGGACCGCTCTTTTGAGGAGGCGTGGGTCGAAATCGTATACCTTCATCCCCCTGAAGACCCACTCCAGGGAAGGGATGCCCGGGACAAAGACCGGAAGCGTCATGATCAGGGTTCCTGCGGGTATGTCCTTCTTCTGGAAATAATAGGGAAAGAGATCATCCTCCTTCAAATTGAGTCCCTCTGGGGGACAGATGCAGTACTGGATAGGGCCACCGGTTCTGACGAGCGCTATGGTCCCTTCGCCCATATTCTTCTGGCTGGCGCCTTCCTGGCAGAGGAAATGGCCCTTCACTTCGAGTGTATCGGACGCAATATCGTAACTCTCTCCCGTCTCCGCGAATGAGAGGGAGAACGAGTAACAGACCTCCTCCGGATGGAAATATACGGCGATTCCCCCCCTCATCCCCACGATATCCGTCTTTTCCTCTTCAAGCACGTATGCGATCCTGATCGAGAACGGTTCTTTCGGGCCAATGATGGTATTCCGGAGATACTCGACTCCTCCCTGGAGGGAGATGGCATTCGAGAGGCCATACTTGGCGATGTCGCGGAGGAACTTGATGACCTGGATGAAATTTGATTTCCCGGATGCATTCGATCCTATGATGATATTGAAGTTATCCGGCTGGAACTCAAGGTGTCGGAAACTTTTGAAGTTCGAGACTGCAATCTCCCGGATTGGCATGAGTTATGATATATTCCCCATCCTTATGGTGTTTTTCCATGGGACCATTGAGAGGATAGTATGATGGTGACCGCCATTTCATCTACAGCCAGGACGGCCACGGGATGCCCAGGTGCTTCGCAAGCTCAGAAATCTCATCGTGAATCTCCCGGTCCAGCCTGAAAAGGACCAGGAAATAGACCAGTGCACCTGCACCAATAATCAGGATGAGGACTGCTACGTGAAAGACCGGAATGAGTATCCGGGTCGCGGAGAGGACTGCTGCCATCACCACTGTTGCTGTGAGGATATTCCGGATAGTCCTCCTCTCAACACCGATATACATGCTCCGTGAGAGTGCCCACCTTGCACCCGCAGCCCGGACGATGCAGGTAATGAGGAGCGCCAAGGCCGCACCCGTGATCCCGAAGAGCGGTATCATAATCAGTTCAAGGAGAACAAGGAGGGCTGCTGAGATCGCGTTCAGGATGAACACTGGCCGGGGCCGTCCGAGTGCCCCAAGTACCATGGTGTCAAGGGAGAAGAGAATCATCCCGGCCTGAGATAAGAGGATGAGCGAGAATGCTGACGTGGCAATGACAAACGGTGAGCCGTACAGGAAGAAGAGGAGCCTTTCAGCGAGAATTAAACCCCCTGCAATGAGCGGGACCGCAAGCACCAGGGAATACGACAGCGCTCTTCCTGCCGCATGGCGAATGGATTCCTCTTCGTGCTCCTCGTTCCACCGGCTTATTTTCGGGAACAGGGATGTAGAGAGTGACGTTGAGACGAAGAGGGCGAGGGTTGCGAGCTGCATCGGCGCCCGGTAATACCCGACTTCCGTGCTGTTGAGAAAATACCCGACAAGAACCGTATCAGCATATCCCGCAAGGATGCCGGAAAGCCCGGTGAGAAAGCCCCATGCCGCATAAGGGACCATTGCCCGTAGGTGCCTCCAGCCGAACGCTGCCGGACGGAAATGCAGGAAGCGCACGTTGATGGCAACCGCAGTACATAGCCCCGCGACAAATCCTCCAGCCATCCCGGCAATTGAAAACCCCGCATACACCGCAGCGATCTGCACCATGACCCGGACGATATGGCCCGCAAGTTCTGATACCTGAAGAGCGCCGACACTTCCTCCCCCGTAGACTCCTGTCGAGATCACCCCCGCGATCGATCCTGCTGCCAGCGCCAGGAGAAGCCATGGAATGAGCCCCGCTCCAGCAAAATCCCTCATGAATGGGGAGAGGAGGAGAACGATGAGACCGGTGCACACAACAAGGAGGATTATCCTTGTTGCCGCCTGGGCAGAAAAATAGGCATCCTGGTCCCTTCCCTCACTGATCTTCTTGACAGCCGCGCCACCCATCCCCCCGTCAGTCCCGAGAATCGCAAGGCTGTAGTATGCGAGAAAGAGGTAATATGCACCGAGAACCTCTGCCCCCGCAACATGTGCGATGTACACTGTTGCCAGGTATCCAACGAGGGTTACACCAACATTTGTGCCGAGCGAAATGAGCGCCTGCCGTCTGACGGTATCGATCCCGAGCATCTGCCGGACGATAGAGCGGGGGTCCACAACACCTGTATTGGGTCCTGACAATATATGCCCCTCCATGGATCCCCGGTGCACTTCATGAGTGCAAATGTACCGAAAAGGTGTTGTTCCCGGTGGTCAACCATATTCTAGAGTGTGCTGATGGCAGTGGAGCCAATCATCGAAGCGCACGATCTCCGGAAGGATTTTGGTGCGCTCAGGGCCGTCGACGGTGTCAATTTTTCGGTGATGCCGGGAGAGGTCTTCGGGTTCCTTGGACCGAACGGGGCCGGAAAGACCACCACCATGAAGATGATCGAGTGCGTCTCTCCAAGGAGTGAAGGTGATCTCAGTGTCTTCGGCCTCGATATAGGCAGCCATCCAAGGGAGATCAAGCGCTGGCTTGGGGTCGTACCCCAGGAAACCAACCTTGACACCGATCTTACCTGCCTCGAAAACCTGGTCACGTTTGCCAGTTACTTTGACATCCGGAAAGAAGACGCCCGTGCAAGGGCGGCCGAACTCCTCGATTTCGTGCAGCTCTCCGAAAAGAGCGATGTTCTCATCGAGAAACTCTCTGGGGGGATGAAACGAAGGCTCATCCTCGCAAGGGCACTCGTGAACAGCCCCAGACTCCTCATCCTCGACGAACCGACGATTGGACTCGATCCCCAGGCACGACACCTTATGTGGGAGAAACTTAAAGCCCTCCAGTCGGCAGGAAATACCATCGTCCTTACAACTCATTACCTCGAGGAAGCCGAGCGACTCTGCAACCGCCTCGTGATCATGGACCACGGGAAGATCCTGGTCGAGGGTGCTCCCGCAGACCTGGTCCGCCAGTATGCTGGAGGTGACGTTGTCGAGGTGAACCACACCCCCGAAGTGACAGCCTGCCTCGAGGAGATGGGCGCCCGCTTCGAGGTGTTTGGGGACATGGTCCAGGTCTTTTCAGATCACCCGAAAGAGGTTGCAACCCGTCTTTTATCGACCTGCAATCCTGGGAAAATTTTTGTGCGTCGTGGATCGCTCGAAGATGTATTCCTCTCCCTCACCGGGAGGGCACTCAGGGAGTGACAGGGACTATGATACCCCGCCCCACCATGTCATCCTGGAAAGTATGGCGAAGGAACGCTGCCGTCTTCTTCAAGACGTACACGGTGAATTTCCTCCCTCCCTTCATCGAGCCTGTCCTCTACCTCCTTGCGATGGGTTATGGCCTGGGAATGTTCATCGGCGAGATCGATGGAATACCTTATGTGCATTTCATTGCCCCGGCACTCCTTGCAGTATCGATGATGAACTCCTCGTTCTTCGAATGTACCTACTCGTCATTTGTGCGGATGTACTACCAGAAAGCCTTCGATGCCATGATCTCAACTCCCCTCTCAATCGACGATGTTATCGCCGGGGAACTTTTATGGGGTGCAACCCGGAGCCTCATCTACTCGTCCGCGATGCTGATCGTCCTCATCATATTCGGGGTCGTATCGCTGCCCTCATCCCTTCTCATAATACCATTCTCGTTCCTGGCGGGGCTCCTTTTTTCAGGCATCGCGATGTGTTTCACTGCGATCAGCCCAGGCATCGATACCCTCAACTACCCTTCCTTCCTCTTCATCACACCCATGCTCCTCTTCTCAGGGACTTTCTTCCCCCTCTCCATGCTGCCCCCTGTTCTGCAGACAGTCGCGCTCACATGCTTACCCCTCGCCCAGGTGGTCATCATCGCAAGGTCACTGACCCTTACCACATTATCCCCGTTCTTCATCTACAGCCTGATGTGGATCGCCTTCTTCACGGCGGTCTTCTTCTTCCTCTCCATCCACCTGATGAAGAGAAGGCTCGTCGTATAGAACCACTATTAAATGGTACCACCGCGTTGTATACAGGAATAGGAGCGAGCATGAGCATCTATACCGTCTGCCAGACTGCCGTCGTCAGCGTCACCCCTGACACCACTCTCAAATTCGTTGCCGAATTGATGAAGAACAAGAACCTTGGATGCGTGGTGATTGCAGAGGAGCAGAAACCCGTCGGAATAGTCACAGACCGTGATATTGCCTTGAGGGGAGGACCCCTCTGCGGCGAGGATTGGGATATGGCCCCCATCTCGAGCATCATGACCCGGGAGGTCTGTACCATACGGAAAGACACCGGGATCTTTGATGCCATCCAGGAGATGAAATCGTCCAATGTGCGAAGGCTTCCCGTTGTTGATGCCGGTGGCCGCCTGGTAGGCCTGATCACCCTTGATGATATCATCAGGCTGCTTGCACGAGAACTCGGTGAGATCGCGAGGATCATCGGGAAGGAAAGTCCGAAGATCTGACCTGTATCACCCCTCTCTCTTCTTTTCCAGTTACGCTCAAACGACCGAATAGGTTCATGGTAAAACCCTTCTATAGTAATCAGGGTGGACCGGAAGATGCAATATTTTCCGGAATGCAGGTGAATTGAGCCAATGCAGGACCAGGTGAGGAGGATCGAACCCGGCATAAGGACGATTATTCTTGCTGTGGTCACCATCGCCACCTTCCTCAATCCGTTCACGGGATCAAGCATCAATCTTGCATTACCCCTGATTGGTGAGGAGTTCGGGATCGATGCGGTCATTCTCTCCTGGGTTCCCGCGTCATACCTCCTCTCCATGGCGATCTTCCTTCTCCCGGCCGGCAGGCTGGGTGATCTCCTGGGCAGGGGACGTGTTTTTACCCTGGGCACACTCATCTATACAACCGGATCGGTGCTTTCCTATTTTGCCCCTGGTATCGAAATCTTTCTTGGATGCCGGTTCCTCCAGGGACTGGGAAGCGCCATGGTCTTCTCCAACTCTGTAGCCATCATCGCCGAGATCTATCCCCCGGGTGAACGGGGAATGGCACTCGGATTGAACACAATGGCGGTATATGGGGGCCTCACACTCGGTCCCTTTCTGGGAGGACTTCTTGCCCAGTATCTGGGGTGGAGGAGTATCTTCGGGATCACTGTTGTGCTTGGAGGGCTGGTGCTCGCATCGGTCCGCCTGCTTCCTGCATCACTGTCGGAGAAAAGGTACGAACCTTTCGATATTCGCGGTGCTGCCTTCTCCGCGATGATCATTGTGCTTTTCTTCCTTGGGGTCTCCACTATCCCACAAATCTCCGGGTTCGCCGCAATCGTGTGTTCCCTCGTGCTCTTCGTGGTCTTTCTGAAGGTGGAGGAGGCGACAGGCTCCCCGCTCTTTCCAGTCAGGCTCTTTCGCGAGAACAGGCCCTTCAGCTACTCAAACGCCGCAGCCCTCATCAACTACTGTGCCACCTTTGCAGTCACTTTCCTGATGAGCCTCTATCTCCAGGTCGTCAAGGGATACAGCCCGGCCTTTGCGGGACTCGTGCTCCTCGTCCAGCCCCTGGTCCAGATGATCTTCTCCCCCTTCGCCGGCCGGCTCTCTGACCGGGCTCCTCCCGAAAACCTTGCCTCCCTTGGCCTGATCGCATCGGCAGTGAGCCTCTTCGGGTTCTCGTTCCTTGGCCCGGAGACTGAGCTCCTTCCCGTGATCCTTCTCCTTGTCATCCTTGGCATCGGCCTCGCCCTGTTCTCTGCACCGAACACCAATGCCATCATGAGTTCGGTATCCCGCCACCACTATGGTGTCGCGTCGGCAATGCTCGCGACCATGCGATCGCTCGGGATGATGATGAGCATGGGACTCGTGATGATTGCATTTGCCCTCATCCTCGGAAGCACTCCAATCTCGCCGGCCTCCGCAGGAGCATTCCTCCACAGTATGCGGGTGGTTTTCTTTATCCTCTTCCTCGTAAGTATCCTTGGCGCCCTGGTCTCCAGGAGAAGGAGGGGTATGCAGGGGATGAAGGTCGCATGACATCACACGGAAAGGAAAAATACGAGCCTATTTCTCCTCCTTTCACCATCACTCTAGACAGCAGGATGATGCAATGGATGTGTGGCTTCTGATAGGAGGACTGGCTGCCCTCCTCACGACTTTTGGCTTTCTGCCCCAGATCCTCAAGATGTACAGGACCCGGTCTGTCAAGGACATAAGCCCAATCACCTTCGTCCAGTTCCTTGTCGGCGTGGGGCTCTGGGCTTTCTACGGGATGCATATCGGTGACTCAATCGTCACTGCAGCAAATATCATTACCTTCGGAACACTCGTCGTTGCCCTTGGCCTCTACGTCCATTTCGGCGGTTATCTCATGAAGAGTCCCCAAAGTGCATGAATATTCAGATCCGATAATATCCTGAAGAGGTATCCCTGTGCACACCAGAGACCCGAATGACAATCCCTTCTTCCCCGGTCCTGCAGACATCCGGAACTGCGTCCTGTCATCTGCAATCCTGGCCCCAAGCCCACATAATACCCAGCCCTGGAAGATCAAACTGGAGCGTACTGAAAGGATCCTCATCTCAATTGACAGGGACAGGCTCATCCCGGGATGTGATCCCATAGGAAGGCAGACATTCATTTCAACAGGGGCATTCCTTGAAAACCTGGATATTACTGCAGGATCGCTTGGATACCGGGCCGATCTCGATCTTTTTCCGGAGGGATGGCCAGATCCCAGGACTGTACCGGATACCCCCATCGCACGTATCGATCTCGTCAGGGACGGCCGCTGCATCCCGGATCCTCTCTCCACCCAGATCCCGATCCGGCATACGAACCGAAGGGTATTCAGCACACGGGAGGTCTCCCTTCATTCGACGGGGCAGATCACCGAATCATACGAATATTCACTGGTCCCGTTCGGATTTTCCAATGACAGGGATTTCATTCGTACAACCGCGGGTTTTGCAGCGGATGCGATGGATATAGAACTTGCAGATAAGACAAGGAGGAACGAGACCCTGCAGTATTTCAGGTTCACCGATGAAGAAGTCCTGAAATCCGCTGACGGTATCGGGCTTGCCCAATCAGGATATGGACGGATATCGCGGTTTCTCATCGGAAAATTTTTCCTTTCCAGGAAAAAAGCAACAACATCTCCATCCCTGTTTTCGGGTATGGCCACAAAGAAGACCCGGGCACAGGTAGAAGGTTCCGGAGGAATTGGCTGGCTCTCCACCAAGAGCGACCACCGTGTCGACCAGGTACGGGCCGGAAGGGCATTCCAGAGGATCCATCTCAAGGCAACGTCGCTGGGAATCGCCCTCCAACCCATCACCCAGCCTCTGGCAGACTACGCGGAGATGTCAGATCTCCGTTCAGCGTTGTATGAGTACCTTGGTATCCCTGACACCCATACCGTCCAGATGCTCTTCAGGCTTGGGTATGCCCCGACCGTTCCCCCCTCCCCAAGGAGGAATCTGCAAATGTTCCTGAAATTGTGAAAGTCCTCTCATGCAGGGGCACCGAGAGCGATATGGAGCACCAGTGCTGCTGAAAAGGTTGCAAGACCGCAGATGAACAGGGGGAGTGAGTAGTGCTTCATCACCTTGCTGACACTGTCTCCCGTGGCCCTCTGCAACAGCCAGAAGAACGGGTCAGAAAGGTAGGATATGACACATGTCCCGGCCGCAACCGAGAGGATCAATGGGAGGGGATGCATGGAGGCGGCGATCGCTGTCCCTGAAATGACCTCTGATGAGATCACCGCGCTCACCACCCTGGAACCCTGGGCAGCCTGGACGAGTGCGGTGAATACAAACGGTATCAGGACAAGCGGGAAAGCCTCCGTGACTGCAGGGAATACCTGGTTCAGAAAACCGCTGGCCGCGATCACATTCCCGAGGGCTCCCGCCCCGCAGATATCAAACATGATCACCCCGGCATGCTTCGTCCCGCTGCTGATTCCCGAAACCCTTGCTGAAGGCGTGGCGAGCAGGAGGGCAACCACAAGGCCTGCGATCATGATACACTGGATGAGGCTTTCATGGGATAGGGGAATTCCAAACGAGAACACCGGTATCGCCAGGAGTATTGCCAGGAATGGAGCCCACGCCTTCCAGTGAATGCCTGCAGGATCCCCCGCACAATCCCCTTCAAACACCGTTCCCTCTCTGCCACTCTGTCCAGACCCGGACCGGAATACGAGGATGACCGCGACAAGGAGGAGGAGGGAGAGGGGGATCGCAACCAGGTTATAGATGAGGGGTGAGAGCCCTCCTCCAAGGCCGGTGAACAGGGGAATGACCACAGGTGTCGGGTAGATCAGGGTGTAGGAGAGTACGCTCCCCACTGCGGCCAGGTAGAGGAAAGGCCGGCTGTCTGAAGTCTCCCTGCCAAGTCGTTCGAGCACCGGCGTGAGCATCATGAATGCGGTGATGCAGCAGGTCGTTGGTATTGCAAAGAGATAGCCCCCTGTCCCGGCGAGGGTATGCCTGTCCCGTGCTCTTGTCTGCAGGTCACCGAGAAGGTCCTCAATCATCCCCTGGCCCTGGAGGATCTTTGCGATGATAGCGCCACAGAGGATTATGATGGCAAACATGGCAAAGACCCGTCCGAGTCCGCCGAGTATTGCTACGACCGTCTGATCAAGGTTCATCCCTGATGCC
Organism: Methanolinea sp.; assembly: GCA_018262855.1. GTDB lineage: Archaea > Halobacteriota > Methanomicrobia > Methanomicrobiales > Methanospirillaceae > Methanolinea_A. The sequence continues at coordinate 72,199 of JADFDO010000006.1, forward strand.
AGTCCAAAGAACAATGCCCCGGCAAGGAGCGAAAAAAAAGGTGGCGCCTTGAACCTGATGCTCAAGAGGGTAACCAGGAGCAGGGTTAAAAGAAAGATACCAAAGATGAATGCCATAGAGAATACCCTGATCCAGTGAGTGTATTATCTCCGTATCTCAAATCCTTCTCCGGGATTGTCCGCATCATGCCATTCTGTGTGCATGGCATTGACCCGTATGATCGGATCATCCTTCGCCCAGAGGTCTTGTAAAAAATCCCGGAGAATTCCTTCTTCACCTGAGGCGGCCACGCTCACACTCCCGTCGGGATTGTTCTTAACCCACCCTGTTACTCCATGGATCATGGCTGCGTCCCTTACGAAATAGCGAAACCCCACACCCTGGACGCGTCCCCTCACGCGAACCAGCACTTTTTTCATGGCATCCCTACAGAGACGCGAGGGTATCTCGAGGTATATCCATGTTTCTGAGTCGACCGGGAGGTCAATCCGGGAATTTCGACCATGGTGACCTGCCCTCTTTTTCCTTGAGTGACCTGCACCGGTTGAAATACGTCTCTCCCCAGATCCAGGGCTGGTAATTCCTGCACATCTCGGGTTTCATGGTATGAATCCCGCACAGGTACCGGTTTTTAGAGACACGGCGGAGGAATGGGCAGACAGTGAGATAGCCCCCGGTATCAGGATCGCGAATCTCCACCGCGTGGATCTCCCCGAGATCAGGAATCGCAAGGTCGGCGCAGGGAACCCAGTTTCCATCCTCACGGCATGCCATGAAGAACCGGAGTATATTATACCTCCCGCCTTCAAGCCATGCGTAGAGGTTTTCGACCGTGGGTGCTATCCTGTCACCGAAAATCTTGCAGCAGAGCCCGCACTGGAGGCAGTCTTCAGGGTCCTGTTCTACATGGCTGATACTACCATCCCCTGGTGATATTGGAGTATACAATCATACATCGGGTTGTATGGTATCACAACCTCATTATTTGATTCACTATATCGGATTGATCTATTCTCACTGTCAGTTGTTCCAGATAGAATTCGTACTTCTGGACCGGCCCCTCATACCGTTCTTAATGTATACGGCAGGAGATACATTCCTGGTATGTCGTTTGAGTGCAGGCAATGCGGGAGATGCTGCATGTATATGGGGGATTATATCGTCATTGAACGACAAGTAGGGCCGTACGAGTACAGGGGATGCTCAGTGTCCACAGGCACTCCTTTCCTGGCAGAAATTGACAGGGACAAAAGGCACCTTTTCGCCGATCAGTCATGGATTAGAAAACATCCCTCAGCCTGCCCGTTCCTCCGCCCTTCGGGCAACCGGATTGTCTGCACCATCCATGAGACAAGCCCGGTCCAGTGCAAGGCATACCGATGCGCGATCATCCGGATACGCTCGCACGATGGGAAAGAACTGGGGTATGTGACCGGGACCCTTTCCCTCCACAGTGACGATCCAACCCTCATGGAAGACTGGAGATGTATCGAGCCTCTCCTCTCTGCATTTCCGGGTAATGCGGAAGAACGTATCACATCGGTCCTCATCAAGAAAGGCTATTCATGCACCTGATATAATGACCCCCTCCGAGGGTTCTTTTCGGATGGAAAGACACGAACATTCATCTGTCTGCCCGGATACTCATCACTATGAATATCCTCAAGATTCCAAAGCTGGAGAGGAGAGAATACGACAGGATCATCGAAGAAGGCTATATAAGCCGGATTGCGTTCAGGGGAGACGAATTTCCCTATATCGCTCCTTTCCTGTACGTGTTCGATGGCAAATATCTCCATTTTTTATCCACGAAGTATGGAAGGAAGATCGAATACTTCCGGGCAAATCCTTCGGTATCAGTTGAGATCGAGCAGTACGCACAGGATCTCTCCGCCTTCCAGTTCATCAGCCTCCAGGGAAGGCTCGAGGAGATCGGTGACCCGACCCTCACCCGGGAGATCCGGAAGAAGTTCGTGGATATGATCCGATCAAAGCGCCTCTCGCCGGTGATCCTGTCTGCACTCGGTCATTCTCCCAGTGATACCCCCGACGTGATTGCCCGGGAGGAACGGACGCTTGTCTGGAGACTTGTTGGTGTAAAGGACATCGTGGCTCTCAGGAACGCCTGAGAACCATCCTGGCATCCTCCCTGTCAGGTCTCCTCTTTGAAGTGAAGAACCATTCATCCTTTTTAGGATGACAGATTCCATCAGTAGATATGATCACGCTCGAACCGGTGGGGATTGTGCATTCCCCCTATAAAAGACAGGGAGAGGCACCCCGACAGGGAAGAGACTCCCCGGCCATCTCGACGCTTGAGATATTCCCCCCCTATATCCCTGCCCTCGGCACCATGGAGGGAATCAGCCACATCTGGGTGCTGTACTGGATGGACAGGGCGGAGCGCGATCTTCTCCTTGCCAGGAGATCTGACTGGAAAGAGCCACGACCGGTTTTTTCGATACGATCGCCCGCCCGCCCCAACCCGATAGCCCTTTCGATAGGCACCATCCAGTCCGTCTCCGGCGGAACCATCACGGTCAGCGGGCTCGAGGCTCTTGACGGTTCGCCAATCCTGGATATCAAACCATATATCCATTCTCTCGACTGCATCCCAACAGCGAAGGATACGCACGACCTGTAACTGGTGATATGGCTCATCAGCAGGGTTCGCCCGCTTGCTTGATCTCAGGTGCGGGATGCGTTGCTGGACCAGCGGCAAGGGCTGACTCATACGATGCCACCAGGACTCAAACCTGCCCGTGGCTGGTCCCGGGATAGACATTTTATGTAACGCGAATACCAGACTTACTTCCCATGGAAGACCAGAGCGGTTTTTTTTCAAAAGATACCTTTGCACGCGGTGCAGGGATCGAACTCCTTGAGGTGTCACCAGGAAGAGCCAGGGTGAAGATGGAAGTGAGAGATATGCACCTGAACAGCCACGGGACAGTGCACGGCGGTGCCATCTTCACTCTTGCCGATGCGGCATTTGCCCTTGCATCAAATTCCCACGGGATTCCTGCCGCGGCGATCAATGCCAGTATCTCATACATGAAATCTGCCCGGTCGGGGACACTTTTTGCAGATGCCGTGGAGTATTCGAAGAATCCCAAGCTTGCCACGTATACCGTTGATGTCACGGATGAGCGCGGTGAGAAGATTGCGATATTCCAGGGAATGGTCTACAGGAAAACACCCCGGTGAACCTCTTTTCCCCGGATCCCGGTCGATATGTGAATCATCCGTTCACCCTACTCGGATATCGTTCATATTCACCCCTTCTCCTCTGCTGCGGGGATAGCAGTCAGTGAGATATCCATGAATGCCCGTGTGCAGGCGCATGGAAAAACAGTTCAGACATTACCCTGCAAAGACGGGCTGATTCCTGCAGGTGATGGGTCGTATCCCTCATTATCACGGATTGCCTCTCTTCCGGGAGGTGGGATATCCAGTGTTCGATCATCCCGGCTGTCACTTCGACGTGGAATTGGACGCCGAGGGCACTTCCCGAGACAAAGGCCTGGTTTTCAACGTCTTGTCCACTGCATATTCTCTCTCCACCCGGGGGTATTGTAAACGTCTCGCCATGGAACTGGAATGCATTGAATAAGGGTGGAAAAACGGGGCACTGCGCTGATCCGGTCGACTTCACGCAGTGCCACCCGATCTCCTCCGTGCAGGGGAACACTCTGCCGCCGCATGCACTCGCAATAAGCTGGGCCCCCAGGCATACGCCAAGTACAGGACGGCCCGCAGCAACAAAGGAGCGGATCAGTCTCTTCTCATCCACAAGGTACGGGAAGAGATCCTCCTGGTTCACACTCATCGGTCCCCCCAGGATCAGGAGATGGGTAGCGTTGAGCGGCGGGACCTCCGTGGTTGTATAAAGGGGTATGATCTCACACGGAACTCCCGCCTGCCTTGCATATGACTCAAAGAGTCCTGCTGGCTCGTCTTTCGTGTGCTGGAGTATCGCAAGATTCATGGGACAGTACAAAATATTAGGGAAAATGGGCCTTCATCGTTTCCATCAGATCCGGATCAGGGGTATCTGTTCTGGCGAAGTACCCTTTGGGAGATTCTGATCAGGATGACGATGAGGACTTCTTTTCCCTGTCTGATCTACTCCACGGTTGGGGGGTTTTGGCAATGTTTTCCTCTCATACCTCCTTCAGGTGGTGAAGGCAGCTCGTCCCTGTGCTCTTCCATGAACTGGCGCAACAGTTCCCGGGCTGCCTCCATATCGCCATTCTCGACCGCTGCCCGGATGGCGCTCACATCGTATCCCTGATCTTCCAGCTTCTCAAGGTGCTTTAATATCCGGTCGCTTTTCCCGGAAGAGTTCGGCAGCTCGTCCCTGTGCTCTTCCATGAACTGGCGCAACAGTTCCCGGGCTGCCTCCATATCGCCATTCTCGACCGCTGCCCGGATGGCGCTCACATCGTATCCCTGATCTTCCAGCTTCTCAAGGTGCTTTAATATCCGGTCGCTTTTCCCGGAAGAGTTCGGCAGCTCGTCCCTGTGCTCTTCCATGAACTGGCGCAACAGTTCCCGGGCTGTTTCCATATCGCCATTCTCGACTGCTGCCCGGATGGCGCTCACATCGTATCCCTGCTCTTCCAGATTCTCAAGGTGCTTTAGTATCCGGGTATTCGGATCTCCAGGGGCATGACCCGAATATGTTGAATTCTCAGCGAGTACCGCCTGCACCGGCACCAGTATCAGGAATCCAAGTACTGCTGAAACTGCAATGAATTTTGACAGATTTTTCATATCTCCTCCATGTGGGTTCCTCAGGTGTCAGCGTAACACTGACGTAAAATATATTTTACATTATGTTATATAATACTTACTAAAAGTAAAATCTAACCTGCTGAACCTAAAAGGGCCTAGAGTAGATCGGGAATTACAGGTTGAAGAAAAAACAGGTAGCCAAAAAAACGGAACAGTCGTGGTTCTATGATGGCTTTGCCTCATCATACACAAAGACTTCTTCGATGGTGACCCCGAAAAATCCGGCGATCTTGAAGGCGAGTTCCAGAGACGGATCATACTTTCCCTTCTCGATCGCGAGAATGGTCTGCCGGGTCACCTTGAGTTGTTGTGCAAGTGCTTCCTGGGTCATGTCGTGCATGGCACGGAAGACCTTGATCTTATTCTTCATCTGAATCCCACTCCCCGTATTTTCGTGCATAGTATACCCGGAATCCGATGTAGAGGAATGCGATGCAGCAGAGAAGGATCATCTGGAGGATTCCAAAATATCCGAGATGCGGCTCATCCCTTGGAAACCCTGGCGGCAGGTTCTTTCCGGGAGGAATACCAAGGGGCGTGCTGAACCCGATGACAGCACTGCCGAGGCTGACCGCAAAAAAGAGCACCCAGAAGACCTCAAGGGTCCGGAAACCCGCTTTCTGGGTTATCATGACGGAGCGTTCATCCTCCTTGAGATCGGTGATGGTCATCCTGGCAATGTAGAGGAGGCCTACACCCATGATGAATCCAACAGTGATAATAAGCGGATTTCTCAACAGAACAGAAATTACAAAGAGACCGACTTCGAGGAGCCCAATCAGCCCGAGCAACAAATAAAAGGTATTCTGTTTCATACCAGTCAGATATCAGGTATATTCACCATTTCGGATCATTAAGTATTCCCTTTCCCGGGGTTCATTTACCTGCACTCCAGATCCTGCACCATGTGTGCAGAAGACCGATGTGTGCTGTGGATACGATCACCCAGCATACTGAAATTCTGCAAAAATTACAAGAACATGCCCGGTCCTTACCTGTATGGAATGCCATACCTCCAGGGATCACTCTCTGCGTACTGGGGAAAAGAGCACTCTCCAGCAGCCATCATCATCCGGCTTCTTATCCCAGTAGCACTCGCATTTACGTATTTTTTCATGACATTTCTCATCCTTCCCTACCACGAGTCCCTCATCCTCGGTGGTCTGATGCTGGTGTATTACATCCCGCCTGCGGGAAAGGAGTCCATCATCCCGATCGGGATCGGCCTTGGAATCCCGTGGTGGATCATGGCAATCTCACTCGCCCTTTTGGATATCCTCACCGGCCTCTTCATGATCCTCAACTTCAATATCGCACTCAGGATCCCTGTCCTTGGACCCTGGATTTCGCGTTTTTTGTCTTCAGGAGACGAATTCATCACACAGCACTCCTGGATCTCCCGGTGGTCAATCATTGGAGTGGCGCTGTTTGTGCTCCTCCCGCTCCAGGGTACCGGAGGGGTTGGTGCAACGGTTGTCGGGATCATCACTGGCCTCTCGCCGCCAAAGATACTCCTTGCCATAGGATGCGGAGCAATAGCGGAATGCCTTATCTTTGCACTTGGATCTGAGCTGATCTGGCGGCTTATTAAAGAAAACCTCTTCCTGGGGCTTGGTGTCGCCGCACTCGTGGCATCCACAGCGGTTGGGTTCTATATCCTCTCACGCCACCGGCACCTTGTTTTAAAAGAATGAAGCGGCTTGCCTGATCCCGGATATCCGTATCAGGCCCTTTCCGTTGGGAGAGATGAACCTTACCCTGTTTGCTTACCAGCCCTCTTCGATTTCCTGTGTGAATCAGCCTCTCTTTTTCTCAATGACCATCTCGCAGTACGAGTCTCGCCCGCAGCGGGCCCGTGAAATAGAGATCGTGTAGCGGGGATTCAGTGCTTCAATCGCGCTCTTCACGTATGCCAGGCATACCCGGTTCACCTGGAGTGGATCCCTTCTCTTCTCACGCTCCGGCCGGTACATTGCGCATTCCGAAAGGCGTATCACCGACTCATCAGGACTCCCTTCGATGTAAGGGGTCTCAAAGGTCGGACCGAAGAGAATCACCGAGATTGCCCCGAGAGTCTGGACGAGATCGCGGGCGTTTTCCCTCGGCATCCTGTATCTTTCGGCAATACCTGCAATCTCCCTTCCCAGTTCATCAAACAGGTAGGCAGGGGTCTCCCGGCACTGTTGCGGATCCGCAACCACAACAAGGTGGGTGAGAACCTGGGTGGCGATAGCCCATCTGGTGGCCATGGGAATATCCTTCACGCGACCCATCGTTGTATCCTCGTGCACCATCAGTCAATCACCGCTCTTATTTCCTACCAGCATTATTGCGCGGTTGATATAAAGCACTTCTCCGGAGGATTTTTTTTTTTTTGAAATTTCTTCTATCCTGTTCCCATCCATCCTGTTTTTTTATATCATCGCAAGGTTCCTGCGGCAACCGGGCAATCCTGGTCAACCCACATGCTTTTGTTCCTTTCCTGAAGACCTTTTATAGAATTCCTCCAATCATTACTTAGAATACCCGCGGTGTGCTGATTATCTCATCAGTGCACCGCGTTCATTTCGGGCCCGGGAAGCCACATCATGGAGATCGCGATACTCTACGACGTCCTCATCATATTCGGCCTCTCACTCCTTGTAGGCCTCCTCTTCAACCGCATCCGTATCCCTCCGATGATAGGATTCATTGTTGCGGGTGTCATCGCAGGCCCTTATGCCCTCTCGCTGATTCACAGCCCCGAACAGGTCGACGTGCTCGCGGAAATTGGGATCATCCTGCTCCTTTTCTCTATCGGCCTTGAGTTCTCTTTCCGGCAACTATGGGAGATCAAGGAGATGGTCCTGAGAGGCGGGGCCATTCAGGTGTTCCTTGCAGCGATCCTCACCATTGCCGCCACCTACCTTGCCGGATGCACGTGGAACGAGGCTGTGGTCCTCGGATTCGTGGTCTCCCTGTCCAGTACCGCGGTAGTCCTCAAGATTCTCTATGACAGGGGGGAGCTGGACAGTCCCCATGGAAAGCTGGCACTCGGGATTCTGATCTTCCAGGATCTCATCGCGATCCCCATGATGATGGCTATTCCCTTCCTGGCCAGCATGGGAGTGACGGGCGGTGATCCCCTTTACCTGGTACTTGTAAAGGACCTGTTCCTTGTTGCAGTCCTCGTCGCAGTGGCCAAGTGGGTCATGCCATGGCTCCTCTTCCAGGTCGCAAGGACCCGGAGCAGCGAGCTCTTCCTCCTTTTCGTGATCTCTGTCTGCTTCAGCGTGGCATGGCTTGCCTCCTTCGCCGGGCTCTCGCTCGCAATGGGTGCGCTTCTTGCCGGGCTTATCATCTCCGAGTCCGAGTTCAGTCACCAGGCTATCGGCAGGATCGTGCCCTTCCGTGACATCTTCACGGCATTCTTTTTCGTCTCCATTGGGATGCTTCTCGATGTCGGGTTTTTCCTCGGGCATATATGGATCGTCCTCTTTTTCCTCGCGATCATCCTTCTGCTCAAGTTTGTCACCTCTGCAACTGCTGCTGCGATTCTCGGGTACCAGATGCGCACGATCATCCTTTCGGGAATCGCCCTTGCACAGATTGGGGAGTTCTCCTTCATCATCAGCCGGAGCGCCCTCGAATTCGGCATCCTCTCTCACGATGTGTACCAGACGTTCCTGATTGTTGCACTCTCCACGATGGCGATCACGCCCTTTTTCATCGCAAGCGGCCCTGGAATTGCCGGTTATATCTGCTCCCATGGCCTCTTCCAGAGGCTCTTCCCTGCAAGGTGCCAGTGGATTCCTTCCGAACGCAAGCTCGCCCGGTCAGGACACCTTGTGATCATCGGGTACGGGGTGAACGGCCAGAACCTTGTAAAAGCTGCGAAGCTGGGAGGAATCAGCTATACGATCATTGACATGAATCCGGACTCTGTCCGAAAGGCGAAGCGAGAGGGGGAACCGATCATCTATGGCGATGCCACCACAGAGGGTGTGCTTGACCACGCAGGGATAGACACTGCCCGAATCGCGGTGGTCGCAATCAATGATCCGGTTGCCACCCGCCGGATCATCGGATTGTGCCGCCAGAAAAATCCAGGGATCACGCTGATCGCCCGCACCCGCTACCTCATCGAAGTTCCAGTCCTCAGGGATATCGGGGCTGACGAGGTCATCCCTGAGGAGTTCGAGACATCGATCGAGATCTTCACGAGGGTACTGCAAGCATACTCAGTGCCATCTGATACTGTTCAAAAACTGGTGGGGGAGATACGTTCAGGCAGTTACGAAGCACTCCGCAGCACCAGTACATCCCCTCCCGGCCCGAGTCTTGATATTCCTGGGATGGAGGTGAGGGAATTAACAGTAGGAGATGGTGCCCCTATCGCCGGGAAGACCCTGGGCGATATCCTGCTGAAGAAGCGGTACGGGGTAACGGTCCTCGCCATCCGGAGGGGGGGTGCGATAATCCCTCATCCTGACGGGCTCTGTGCGCTCCACCCGGGCGATGAGGTGGTGTTGACCGGAACAATTGAGAAGATCGAAGCATCGCTCCACCTCTTTTTATCACAGTGACCAGGTCCCTGGCGAATCAGTCGGACTCAAATACTCTCTGGTATTTCGTCTTTCGGTGGTGAAACGCTCCAGAAGGGTTTTCTGACACTGCTCCCAATACACATGGAACATGCTGGAGATCGTTGCCACGCCGGAGTTCCAGGTCAGTCTCCTTCTCTTTGCAGCGCTTGGGGGATACCTGCTCGCATCCCGGATCAACCAGTCTGCGGTGGTGGGAATCATACTCGTGGGTCTTATCATCGGCCCGAGTATTCTCGGTCTTGTGTCATACAACGAGTTCGTGAAGGGGATAGCGCACCTCGGGGCCGTGGTACTCTTATTTGTCATCGGGTTTGAATTCAAGCTCCAGGATATCCTGAAGCCGGCCTATGCCCTCATCGCACTTATAGGTGTCATCATCCCCTGGATTGGGGGTTATGCTACGGCGGTCTGGAGCGGGATGGACTTTTCCAGCGCCCTCTTTATCGGCACGGCGCTGACCGCGACAAGTATCGCGATCACCGCGAATGTCCTCGCCGAGATGAACAAACTCCAAACCGGACCTGCACGGGCGATTATCGGGGCAGCGGTGATCGATGATATACTCAGCCTCATTGCGCTCGCTATCACTGGTGATGTGGTGGCTGGTGCGTTTTCACCGTCGGTCATCCTCTTCATTCTCATCAAGGTCATCGTATTCCTGGTTGCAGCCGGGATTATCGGGATATTTATCGTGAGCAGATTCCTGGTTAAACTGGACAGGACATCTCTTGTAGCCAAGTACCCGGAGTTTATCTTTATATTCGCGATGATGTTTGCATTCCTGTATGCCATGATCGCTGAACTTGTCGGGTTGTCTGCGATTGTTGGTGCATTTGTTGCCGGGATCTGCTTCGAGAGGTTGTCACTGAAAACGAGCCTTGACGTCAAAGAGGGCGCCGAGTTCCTGAAAATAATATTCTCCTCGATCTTCTTTGTATCACTCGGAGTTGTCGCTGACCTGAAAGCCCTTACCCCCGAAATCCTGCCTTTCCTCGTTGTATTGACCGTGGTAGCAATTATCACCAAGGTCGTTGGCTGCGCCATTCCTGCCCTTGCCACGGGGATGTGCACAAAAGATGCCCTGATCGTTGGTTTTGGAATGGCGCCCAGGGGGGAGGTGGCGATGATCGTCGCACTCATCGGGTTAGAACAGGGTTATATCGGCCAGACGGTATTCGTGACAGTCATCCTTATGAGCCTTATCACCACCCTGATAACTCCCATCGTGTACCGGAACTGGTTCTTTAAGGGAGAGAATTGCGATCCTGAACCCGGGATTTGATCCTCCTCTTCACATTAAGGGGTGAAATCTCATCCGAATCGTGTTCAATAAACTCCCAATTCTCAAAAATATCCTGCTGCAGCGTATACTTTGGGAGAACTCACGAATCCTTTTTTCCGGGACCCTCCACCACTGCAGCAAATCCGGCAAGCTGGTCGGACCTCCCGATCACCACCAGGCGATCCCCTGGCTCGAGAATGAATTCCCCGGCGGGATTAGGAATGACCTCTTCACCCCTGTCGATCGCGATCACCGATACCCCGTACCTGGTCCGAACTTCCAGTTCGCGGAGGTTTTTCCCCTTCACAAGGGAGTCCGGGGCAACTTGGAGGGTTTCTACCTCGACCTGCGGGATACGGATTGCAATCTCGGAGAGGATACCCCCGACCGAGAGAGGCTGCCTGAATATTTTATACATATCTTCCCGTATCAGGGAGTTTACCCTGTCAATTGCCATCCGGGGAGCGAGGTATTTCCTCATTACTCGTGAGATTACTTCGATGGATGACTCGAACTCGTCCACGATGACCTCGTCAGCCCCGATCTCCCGCAACTGGTCGATATCACGGAGGAAACGGGTCCTGATCAGGATATAGATGCCGGGATTCATCTTCCTGGCCATGGCGGTGATTGTCCGGCTTGAGAATGGATCATTTGTGACGATTGCGAGGATCCTGGCACCCTCAATTCCTGCATGGCTGAGGATGGACGGGTTCGCAGCATCACCGAAGAATATCGGCTGGCCCTTCTTTCGTTCCTCTGCGACGGTATCGGGATTCATGTCAATGATGATATAGGGGATCCCCTCCATTCCTGCCACCCTGGCAAGGTTCCTGCCGTTCGGCCCGTATCCCACGATGATCAGGTGGTCCGTGAGGGCAATGGGGGCAGATACCATTTCCGGTTCGGATCCCACCTTGAGTTTGTGCGGAAGCGGAAGGCCGCAGAACCGGTCGGCGATTCTGGGACTTGCATTAATAAGGAAGGGAGAGATTGCCATTGTCCAGACTGCGACGGTGAGGAAGACCTGTGTGGTGAATTCGGAGAGGAATGCAAATTCCTGCCCCGCCAGGATGAGCACAAATGAGAACTCACCGATGTTCGAGAGGGCAATCCCTGCGAGGACTGAAGTGCGGAGAGACTGGTGGAGGGCGAGTGAAGAGAACCCTGCGATGACCGACTTGAGGAGAATAGCCCCTGCAATCAATCCAAGGATCAGGAGGGGATTATTCATAAGGATGTGTGCATTCAGGAGCATCCCGATGGAGATGAAGAAAAAGCTCGTGAAAATATCCCGGAACGGGAGGATGGTGGCAAACGCCTGGTGGAAGTAGGGGGTCTCTGCGAGGAGCAGCCCGGCAAGGAAGGCGCCAAGCGCAAGCGAGAGCCCGATACTCGATGTGATCCAGGTGATTGCCAGGCAGACAAACAGGATGGTCAGGAGAAAGAGTTCCTGGCTCCTTGTCCTTGTGATCGTGTCCATCAGGCGGGGGAGGAGGTAGAAGAGGAGGACAAGCATCAGGACAAAGACTGCAACCAGTGCCGTCTCGAGGGTAATCGCATACTGCCCCGGCTGGATCTCCTGGCCGGACAGCGCCGGGAGGATGAGGATCATCGGGACACTCATGAGATCCTGGAAGAGAGAGATTCCGAGTGTCGTCCTGCTCTGGGGGCTGTCGACTTCGCCGCGGTCCTGGAAGACACGCAGGGTGATGGTGGTACTCGTGTGGCAGACGAGGAAACCTAGAAAGATCGCTGAAGGCAGGGGAAAGCCGATCCAGTATGCCAGGGCTGCTGCAACAAGAACAGTAACCCCGACCTGGATGGCGCCTCCGAGAAGGACTATTTTCTTCATCTGGAAGAGCGTGCGGAAAGAGAACTGCATCCCGATCGAGAAGAGCAGGAAGATCACTCCAATCTCGGATAAAAACTGGATGATCTCCTGGTCCTGGATGAGCCCGAGACCATACGGTCCTGCCAGCATGCCGGTGATGATAAACCCGACAATTCCCGGAACACGGAACTTCTGCCCGAGAAATATGACAAGGACCGAAAGACCGAGGACAATCAGGATATTCAGGAGGAAGGCGTCAACCTCGATCATGCTATCAGTAGAATGCTATCCTGTATATAGTGCCGGGGAGGTTATGAGACTGCCTGTCGGAGGGGTTCCAGACATTTCCCAACGTATTAATACAGCATATGTGGTAATTGAGACTCAATTGAGGTGACTACACATGCCAGGTCCAGGTCCCAATACTATCCAGCTCGCAGGTATTGCATACGGAATACTCTTTGTGGTGATAGGGGCATTCCTCTGGAAGACAGGAAGGTTCACGAAGACTGTGAAATATATATTCCTCCTTGTTACAACCCTCCTCGGTTTTGCCATCTTCTCTCCCATGCTTCCCCATAATTTCCAGCAGCTTGTCCTCAGGGCGGATGGGTACGTGGGATTCGCCCTCCTGGGAGCAGCGGTCGGGATGACAGTCTTTTTCCTCCTTACATTCTTGTTCGGGCGCCACTTCTGCGGGTACCTCTGCCCGATTGGGGCCGTCCAGGAACTGGCACACCTTGTCCCCGGACCCAAAGTAAAGCTTCCATGGAAAGCCGGCCTTTCGGTGATCAGGGGTCTCATATTCATCGGGATTCTCATCGCCGGTCTCGGGTTCTCCGTCTCGGTCCTCGCGTTCTTCGGAATCCAGGAGTTCTTCAGGCTGATCTTCTCACTCGGTTTCCTGGTTTTCCTGGCTCTCATTTTGATCTCGATCGTCGTTTACAGGCCATTCTGCAGGCTCATCTGCCCTGTTGGTGCTATCTTCGCGATCGTTGCGACACCGGCAAGATGGAAGATCCGGAGGACAGACACCTGCATCGAATGCAAAAAGTGCGAGAGGGCCTGCCCGACCAGCGAGGCGGGCCGCAACGATTCGAAAAGCGAATGCTATCTCTGCAGGAGGTGTATCGATTCATGTCCGGTGGAGGGAGCCCTTCAATACGGGGGAGAGATGCACGCCACAACGCAAGGCAGGGAGGAATCATCATGACGAAAAAGAGCAGGCAGGACCTTCTTGGGAAAGTCTTCGATTTGAAGGATCTTGTTGAGTATCAGAGCGCAACCATCGCAAGCAGGATGATCATCAACAACAAGGCAGGGAACATCACCATCTTCTCGTTCGACAAGGACGAAGGGCTCTCGGAACATACCGCTCCCTATGAAGCCGTGGTGATGATTCTTGACGGAGAATGCAGGGTCCGGGTGGACGGCGTGACCTACGACATGAGAGAAGGACAGACCATTATCTTTCCCGCCAACTCCCGCCATGCAGTCTCTGCAACCTCACGGTTCAAGATGGCGCTTGTCATGATCAAGGGAAACGGTGATACTGCATGAGGGAGAGATGAGGTGAAAATTCCCTGGCTTTTCCCCTCACCCGATAAAACAGAAGGGATCCGACCCTGATATATCCCCGGTCTCTGCATGTGCCCTTACCCGGCACCCCCCGCCGCAGAGGGTGAAATAACCGCATTCCCGGCACCTGCCTGAAACATGGGTTTTTTCCGCGCGGAACTGGCGGAGGACGGGATGGTCATCGTCCGCCCATATCTCTGAGAAAGGCCTCTCGCGGACGTTTCCGGCAAGGAACTCCTTACTCCTTGCGAACTGGCATGGGTAGACATTTCCCCAGGGGTCGATGTTCGCGACCCGGTCGCCGGCGCTGCATCCGCCCTTCATGGACTCTATCAGCGTTCGTGCACCGGAGAGATCTGGCGACTGATCGCGCTCCATCGACCTGATGAGATGAATACAATCCTGGGGAGCGTCGACTGTAAGAAACTCCATCCTGGATGGATCGATCTCCTGTGCTCTCCGGTACAAGAGGGCGAGGGCGTCTTCTACCTCCTTTCCCCCCAACTGAAGCCTCCGGTACGAATCGATCCCGCGACCGCATGGCACCAGCCAGTACAGGCAGAACCGTGACGCTCCCACGTTACGTGCGAGGTCGACAAGGGGGTCGAGTTCCCCAAAATTTTCCCTCGTCAGGGTGACCCGGACACCGGTCCGGATGCCCGCCTCCCTGCACCGGGAAAACGCTGCAACTGCCCTTTTAAACGCTCCGGGGGAGTTCCTGAAACGGTCATGGATCTCCGCACTCGCACCATCAAGAGAGATCCCGGCGTATTCTATCCCGGAGTTCCTGATCTTTACGGCAATATCAGATGTAATCAGCGTACCATTGGTGCTGAGTGCGGTCTTTATCCCTTGGGCCCTCGCTTGTCCCGCGAGGTTCCAGAGATCGCTCCTCACGAGAGGTTCCCCCCCCGTGAAGATGATGAGGGGAATTTTTATCCTGGCAAGATCGTCGATGAGCGCGAGCGCTTCATCAGTCGTCAGTTCTCCCTCTGCACTGACACCGGGGCCGGACCGGCTGTAACAGTGTTCACATGCAAGGTTGCACCTGTTCGTGATGTTCCAGAATATCACAGGCCGCCTCATGCCTGAAAATGCGAGGAGCCTGCTGGGTATATGTCCTTCCGCTCTTCCACGGTGCTTCATCAAGTCGCTCACCGTTCCCCTGCCGTGGATGCACTGGGTAATCCTGTTCATCGCTTCAATCCCCCATATTCGCGGACACGGACATTTGGGACACGCTTGAATTCCTCCGTGCTGAACAACACGACGTAATCATCCGCACCGACCTGGTCCGAGAGTGCCTTGATCTCGCCAAGTACGTCCTCGCAGCTGCACCCGTGATGGACTGTATAGATCGTATAGTCCCATTTACCAGGCACAGGGAGGCGTTCGTAGCAGTGCGTAACGGAGGGGAATGCAGAGAGACATGCCTCCATGTCGCCGTTCAAGGATTTTTTGCGTTTCCACGCCACCAGTGCATTCGCGGTGATGCCCACTTTTCTCTGGTTGAGGCGGGCCCGGAATTTCCGGATCGCACGTTTTTCGATGAGTCTCCTGATTCTCGCAATGACTTCGCTTCCGCTCATACCCAGGTTCCGCCCGATCTCATCAAATGGTTCAGGTACAAGGGGAAGCCCATCTTCGAGGAGGGCGAGCAGTTCTATGTCAACCGGGTCCACTGATCTCCCCTTCCCCTTCACGCCCGGGAATTGAGAACCGGACATCGACTTTAAGCCTCTTCACCGTGGGCAGGTCCAAAAGATCATCCTCCCCGATTCCGGTCCGTTGCTGGATCTCCCCGATGATTTCTTTGAGGTGTTCACGATCTCTTCCCGCAACCGTGAACCAGATCTGGTAGTGGTGATCACGCTGGAAATTATGGGAGACCTCCGGGTAGCTGCTGATGATGGTTGCGACCTCCCGGATCCTCTCAGGATGGACATGGAGGGCAATGAGCGTTGCTGCGGTAAGACCGCACGTGGAAGATTCAATGATGGGCGAGATCCCCCGGAGGATTCCGCAATCCCTGAGCCGTTCCATCCTGACAAGGATCTCCTCCTCAGAGATCCCAACCTTTTCGGCGATGGAAAGATAGGGGCGAAGAACCATCGGGATATCTTCCTGAAGGGAGTTCAGGATCGCGATGTCCGTCCCGTCAAGATGAGACAGCCTGCTCATCCCGCTGTCTCCTCAGGGTGATAGGTACAGAAAGGGTCCTCGCCAGAGAGATCAGCCCCGGGATCTCCCGGATGAACGAGACCGTCGCACCAGCCGGACGTGAGTGCGCCGGCTCCGCGATATGCTCTCGCCCTGCATCCCCCGCACATAGTGCTGTACCGGCATACTCTGCATTTTCCCCTGACCTCTTCAGGATCACGGAGTCTCGTGAAAACCTCTGAATGGTTCCAGATCTCCTTAAACGGTATTTCACGAATGTTCCCTGCACTGACCGGGAGATACGGGCAGGGAGTTACGTCCCCGTTGGCGAAGATCCGGCAGTACGTGATGCCTGCAATGCATCCCTTCCCCCAAGAATTGTTCCGGATCCCAAGTTCATCAGCAATGCGGCGGAACTGCGGGGCACATGTGGGACGAATATTCAGCGGTGCATCACGGTATCTCACAAGAACTTCGCGGATAAGTTCCTCATATTGAGCCGGGCCGGCGAACAGGGATAAATGGGCCCTTCCAGTCGGCACAGGGAAGAAGATCTGGTAGTCGTTCACACCGAGATCGCGCCCGAACCTGATCACGCCGTCCACCTCACTGATGTCAGGGTGCATCACTGACATGTTGATCTGGACATGGATTCCTTCAGCATGGCAGAATTGGATCGCCTGGACTGCTCTTTCCCACACTCCGGGGATACCTCGGAATGAATCGTGCAGGACAGGGTTTGCCGAATCGAGGCTTACTGCCACGGCTTGTATCCCTGAATCCCGCAGGCATCCTGCCGTGATTGCATCGAGGAGGTATCCACTCGATCCCATCACCATCCTGAGTCCCCGGCCCGTTCCGTACCGTGCAACCTCGAAGATATCCTTGCGGAGGAGGGGTTCTCCCCCACTCAGTACAACGATCGGTTTCCCGGTTTCGCAGATCTGGTCTATGACCGCGAACGCTTCACTGGTTGACAGGACACCGCTCGCCTCCTTTTCACCTGCGTCCACGTAGCAATGGGCACATTTCAGCGGACACCTCAGGGTAATATTCCAAGAGATGATTCGTGGCGCTCCGCTAGGTATATCCTTCACACCCTCATCCTTCTCAGCACCACGATCTATGATCCATCCCTTCTCTTTTGGAGGTCGCCATCATTGGAACCTCGCACTACGATCGGGGGAGATCGAAGCGATCGAGGTTCATCACCTTGGTCCACGCTGCCACGAAATCCCGGACAAACTTTTCCTGGGAATCCGCGCTCCCATACACCTCGGCCAGAGCCCTGAGCTGGGCGTTCGAGCCGAAGATCAGGTCGACTCGGGTGCCTGTCCACTTAAGCTCCCCCGTCTTTCGATCGTGCCCTTCAAACACGTCAGCGTCTTTTGAAACCGGCTTCCATTCCGTCCCCATGTCGAGAAGGTTCACGAAGAAGTCGTTGGTGAGCATCTCCGGGCGTCTCGTGAAGACACCATGCCGGGTCTCTCCGAAGTTGGTGTTCAGCACACGCATTCCGCCTATGAGCACCGTCATCTCAGGTGCGGTCAGCGTCAGCAATTGTGCCCTGTCGACCAGCAGTTCCTCTGCAGATACGGCATAGCGGGCTTTCTGGTAGTTCCTAAAGCCGTCAGCTTTCGGCTCGAGCACGGCAAATGATGCAACATCGGTCTTGTCCTGCGAGGCATCCATCCGTCCAGGCGTGAAGGGAACCGTCACATCGTGACCGGCATTTTTTGCAGCCTGTTCGATTCCGGCACAGCCTGCAAGTACGATCAGATCGGCGAGCGAGACCTTCTTGCCACCGGGGGCTTTGCTGTTGAACTCGCTCTGGATGCCCTCCAGCACCTTGAGCACCTTCGAGAGGCAGGGAGGCTGGTTGACTTCCCAATCTTTCTGCGGTGCCAGGCGAATACGGGCACCATTCGCACCGCCTCGCTTGTCAGAGCCACGGAATGTGGATGCCGAAGCCCATGCGGTCGAGACCAGTTCCGACGCCGAAAGGCCTGAAGATAGGATGCCGCTC
This sequence comes from Methanolinea sp., assembly GCA_018262855.1. Lineage (GTDB taxonomy): Archaea > Halobacteriota > Methanomicrobia > Methanomicrobiales > Methanospirillaceae > Methanolinea_A. The sequence continues at coordinate 90,462 of JADFDO010000006.1, forward strand.
TTGAGGGATGCTGCATCCTTTGCATCAATCAGCGGGTGATTGACAGCAGGGATGGGATCCTGCCAGATAAGATCTTCTTTTGGAACCTCCGGGCCGAGATAACGGGTGCGTGGACCCATGTCGCGATGCGTAAGCTTGAACCATGCCCGTGCAAACGCGTCCGCGAACTGGTCAGGGTGCTCGTAGAACCGCCGTGAGATCTTCTCATAGACCGGGTCGAACCGGAGAGACAGGTCCGTGGTAAGCATGGATGGCGCATGACGTTTCTTCGGGTCGTGAGCATCCGGGATCGTGCCGGCACCTGCATCACCCTTTGGCTTCCACTGGTACGCCCCTGCCGGGCTCTTTGTCAGTTCCCACTCATAACTGAACAGGATCCGGAAAAAGTTGTTGCTCCACTTCGTAGGTGTGTTGGTCCAGGTGACCTCAGGGCCGCCGGTAATGGTGTCCCCGCCTTTCCCGGTGCCGAAACTGCTCTTCCAGCCGAGACCCTGCTCTTCGATGGGGGCTGCTTCCGGCTCGGGCCCCACATGTGATACAGGTCCGGCACCATGGGTCTTTCCGAAGGTATGACCGCCTGCTATGAGCGCAACGGTCTCTTCGTCATTCATGGCCATGCGAGCGAAGGTCTCACGGATATCCCTGGCTGCTGCGACCGGATCCGGGTTGCCGTTCGGTCCTTCGGGGTTGACGTAAATCAGCCCCATCTGCACGGCTGCAAGGGGATTCTCGAGGTTCCGGTCGCCGGAGTAGCGTTTGTCACCCAGCCACTCGTTCTCGGAACCCCAGTAGACATCTTCTTCCGGCTCCCAGGCATCCACACGTCCGCCGGCAAAGCCGAAGGTCCTGAACCCCATCGACTCCAGGGCAACGTTGCCGGTAAGGATCAGGAGGTCAGCCCAGGAGATCTTCTTTCCATATTTCTGCTTGATCGGCCAGAGCAACCGCCGTGCCTTGTCAAGATTCGCATTGTCAGGCCAGCTGCTGAGTGGCGGGAAACGCTGCTGGCAGGAACCGGCACCGCCGCGACCGTCATGGATACGGTACGTTCCGGCGCTGTGCCATGCCATACGGATGAACAGGGGACCGTAATTGCCGAAATCCGCCGGCCACCAGTCCTGCGAGTTGGTCATCAGCGCCTTAAGGTCCTTCTTCACGGCCGCCAGGTCGAGTTTTCTGAATTCCTCTGCGTAATTGAACTCCTTTCCCATCGGGTTGGACAGGGTGGAGTGCTGGTGGAGAACTTTCAGGTTCAGCTGGTTTGGCCACCATTCCCTAATCGACCTGCCCCTGCCAGTCGCCTGTCGGTGTACCCCACCCTTTTCTGGGCTCATGCTGTTGTCAGTCATGCTGTAATTTCCTTCCTTGGATGATTCCGTCCACCATTATCTGTCGAATAATCCGTTTTCCATCAAGCAAACGGTTGATTCAGCAGCGGATATGGTCAGGATGTTTTTGCAAGGGGACATTCAGACACCATCGTCTACCGTGATACGGATGGTATCTACCTTGGATCCTGGAAAAACCTCTTCGGGTCTGCGTGGCTGTGATCGAGTAGATCTTGAAGCTGCCCTGGGGGATGGCTCTTTTTCAGACGTACCTTCTTATTCCGGGATCCGCTTCCGATCAAAAGCACCCGGCTGTCCATCAGGTGAAGCTGAGAATGTACGAGCTTCTCAAGTCCTCGCTGAGGGGGTCTTGGGTATCAGAGACCGGTTTTACCTCGCTGTTGGCATGGGTCTACTTCGCCATATGCGTTGCTTACGTGTGTTATTCTGAAACACGGCTATTAATCATTTTGATCGTGATACTCCCTGAGAATTGATCCTTCTCCAGGAATGGTGCCGGTCTCAAACTATTTACATTCCTAATCCAAATTCCGGGTAAGAAAAAAGGTGGAAGTTCACAATAATGACAGGCATATCACAAGACAGATCCAGTTCCTCATATCCTGACCCGGAAAAAAGGTGGAGATGCACGGTGTGTGGTTTTCTGTATTCCGGGGATAAGCCTCCAAAAGGATGTCCCCGGTGCGGCAGCCCTGGTGCAGAGTTCAGGCCGGCAACCGAAAAAATCCAGTTCAGGTACGAAGGGGAACCATTCGATGTTCTCCTTATCAACGGAAGCACCCACAGGGCAGGCAACACCGGATTCCTGGTTGACCTCGCGGAGGAGGAACTCAATGCAAGGGGCGTGAGTTATCGCCGGTTCAACCTGAGCGAGTATTCGATCGAACACTGCTGGTGCTGTTATAGCGTCAAGGCCGAGTACTGCACCTATCCCTGCCGGAACTGGCAGGACGACATGCCTGGGTTCCATGCAATGCTCGGCTCTGCGAAGGCCGTGATTGTGGCTTCACCGATCAACTGGAACGGCATGTCGGGAAGACTCAAGGATTTTCTTGACCGGACAACGTGCTTTCAGAATCTCTTTCATCTCGACAAGCCGGGCCTGACGGATGGGAAGGTGGTCGGGATACTCATCTGCGGCCACGAGGATGGTGCTCTCAAGACGGCCATGGATATTTTTCTTTACTTCGAGCAGATGGGATACCTCCTTGCCCCGTTCGGTATCGCATACAGGACTCACGGGGCACAGTACAACAGCAGCACCGATGCAGAGTTCTTCAGGGATGACAAGAGGATAAGGGATGATGTAAAGGGAGTCGTTTCGAACGTTGTGGAACTGATGCAGCTTGATATTGAATCACGGCTGAAAGGCAGGCTCACACCGGTATCTGAGTAAGTGGTTTCCCGTCCCTCATTTCCCCAGTCTGCCAGGCGGAGAACCGGTTCAGGTTCCTGGCCATTTCATCCGGGAATACCATGTATAATCTATCATAGTCATGGATTACAAACCCCATTTTAGGATAACTTACCTGATCCCGCGCTTTTTATGATATCGGGCGATATTTTCCCCTCGGGATACTCATCTCAAATCGGGCCCCTTTACCCGGCACGCCCGTTTCGTGGAGGGATATCCCCGTGATTACAAGGATCTCCCGGGATAAAAAGAGGCCAAAACCCGTATTCTTGCCAAATCCCTTCTGGAAGATCTGCTCTTTCTTGTCATAGGGAATTCCTATCCCGTTGTCCTGGACAAGAAGGGACAAACCCTCGGGGTTTTCAGTGCATCGGATGTTGATCTCCGTGACCCGTTCGCCATGCCGTACGGCATTGTCAATGATGTTTGAGAAGACTTTCTCAACCATTGGATCAGCATAGATCTCTGCGTTACAGGTGCAGGAGAGGGCAATACTCGCCAGTTCAAACCGGCTCACGATATCTTTGATCCTGAACCACCCGGGCTCTTTCATACCGAGGTCCTGGTAATCTCTTGTGAAATTGATCTGCCGGGAGATTGCGGCCCCGGCGGCATCGATCTTTTTGAGAAGGTCCGCGATGACAGGATCCGGGTTGTTCATCAGCGCTATCTGGGTATATCCCTGGAGAATGGTAACCTGGTTCACCACATCGTGCCGGGTGATGCTGTTAAGGAGGTTGAGCTTTGCACCGGTTTCCCTGATCGTTTTTTCCGCTTCCCTGCGTTCGGTGATGTCAATGATGTACATATTGATGTGGTTCTCTCCATCCGGCCTGACAGCGGTGATCTGGTATATTCGACCGGATTCAGCCTCCGATTCTGTTTTAAACGTTCCTTCGTTCTCCAGAACATTCCTGATAAGATCACGAATAAATCCATGCATCTGCTCCCCTTCATGTTCCTCGAACGAAGCTAACCATTGCTTTCCAGAATCGTTTGCGTAGAGGAGTGTACTGTCGAGGGCATACCTGATCACTGGAAAGGGATTTTCGCCTGGGAACTGTGCAAGTATCCTTATCCTCTCCTCGTTCTCTTTTTGATCCGTGATATCTCGCGATGTACCCATCACCTGGACGATGGTCCCAGATTCATCCCTGACCGGGATGAGCGAGTGGTCGAACCATCGGAGGTTCCCCTCCGGTCCCATCCTGCCGACACTCCGTGCGGGCATTCCCGTGGTAAACACATGATCGATTGCCTTTCTCTGATGCATGGAGAGATCATCCGGGAAAAAAGTGCCCCGTTCGTGCCCGATAATCTCGCTGGCAGGCCGACCAAGGATGCGTGCTGCGGCATCATTGACATAAACAACATGGTCATCCCGGTCTATCATGAAGATCATATCCGGAGATACTTCAGAGAGACTGCGGAACCATGACTCTTTCTCATGCAGTGCCTGTTCTGCTTCTATTATATCAGTGATGTCCCGGCCTACTGACTGGTACTCAACAAGGGTCCCGTCGTGATCAAAAATTGCCCGGTCGCTCCACTGCTGCCAGTGAACCTTGCCATCCGGGAAGACAATCCGGTGCCTGATGGTATCGACAGGGTGTTCCGGCGTCAGGGATTTGAAAAATTGATTGACACGCTTCCTGTCTTCATCCGGGATCACAGGTTTGAACGTATGGCCCAGGATCTCCTCACGGGTGAGACCAAAATACCTGCAATAGGCCTCGTTGACAAAGACATGGGTACCGTCGGGTAAAAACCGTGAGATAAATTCCGTCTGGTCTTCAACCACGTTCCTGTATCGCTGTTCGCCCTCCTCAAGCGCTTCTTCGGTCTTTACCCTCTCGATTGCAACCCCAATCTGGGTTGCGATTGTTTCGAGGGCAACGCGGCTGCTTTCCTGTACCGAGATGTCGGTGTGCGAAGAGACGTTCAGGCATGCGATACCCCTGCCATTTGAAATGACCGGGATGATACATGCAGACTGTACTCCTTCCTGTGTCTGGGAGGAGGTAAATTGAAATTCAAGACCGGGAGAGGGTATGCAGACTGAATTTTTTTCACGGACCATGTGTGCCAGCCTGGATCCGGGCTTGAGATGGAGGACACTTCTGAGAAATGGATCCCCGAGATTCTTCGACACGACAAGATCGGCCGATTCGTCGTTCTCATCCAGCAGGTACACAGCCCCGGAATCCATCCCCGATATATCAATCGCGGTATCCAGGCAGATTTTAAGGATCTCAGGCATTCCATGGGCCTTCTGGAGTGCAAGGCCAAGTCCGAGCTGGGCACGAAGTATTGCCTCCTGGTTTTTCCTTTCTGTGATGTCCCGGAATGTCCCTTCGATTCCGAGGATGTTGCCTGCGTCATCGTAATAATAATGGCTGCTCGTTTCGACAGGAACCGGGGTACCATCCCTTCTCTTGAGATTCACGGGATAACTGGTGACTTTCCCTTCATGCTGTACATCAGCAAGGAATTTTTCCCTGTCATCGGGATTGAAATAGAAGTCGTCTGCAATACTCCGGCCAAGGCACTCATCGAGGGTTTCATAGCCGAGAAGCGTAGCCCATGAACGGCTGGCCTTGATCAGCCTCCCTTTGTTGTCACTACGGTAATATACGTCCTGGATCTGATCGAGAAGGTTGGCATACTCCTGGTTTGCGGAGACCAGCTGCTGCTCAGCTTTTTTCTGCTCGGTCATGTCAGTCAGGAAAGAGAGGGATGCAGGATTTCCCGACCATTGAATGAGGGTTGAATTGATCCAGACCCACCTCTCGTCGCCATCTCCCCTGATGATCCTGAACATGTATCCTGTGGGAGGAATCTCTCCTTTCATCCGCTGGAGATGCCGGCTCATCACCAGTGCCCGGTCATCAGGATGAACAAAATCTGTGAAAGGCCGGGATGTTATCTCATCCTCCGTATATCCAAGGAGCCTGACGAGTGCCGGATTGACAAGCACCAACCGATCCCCCTGGGCTATGAGGATACCTTCGGTCGCGGTTTCAAAGAGGGCCCGGTAATTCTGTTCGCTCTCGCGAACCTGTTCTTCTGCTTTTATCCTGTCGGTGATATCAACGATGATGCCCCGCACGCCAACAATGGCACCTTCCCGGACAACCGGGGACGAAAATATTGATACGGGGAATGTGCTGCCATCTCTCCTGATCGCTCTGTATTCCCTGGTTTTTTCAAGGGGGGTTCCCTTATCCATCACCTGCTGCAACGCCAACCCGGCCCTTTCCCGGTCTTCAGGGGCGATCATCGTGAGAGCAGGTATACCTCTCCCGAGATCCTTCTCAGTATACCCAAATACCTTGAATGCAAGGCGGTTTGCATAGGTTACGGTGCCCGCCGTATCGGTTTCATAGATGACCTGAGGTAAGAGGTCTGCAAGTTCCCTGAAACGCCGCTCGCTCTCGTTCAGCGCCTCCAGAACCTTTTTCCGCTCGGTAATCTCCCTGATCGATTCGATCGCTCCGATCACCTCACCTCTGGTATTGTAGAGCGGGGAGGCGGTAAACCAGAGGGCTGCTCCCAATCCTGCATTGAAATGGGGAATGGTGATTTCGGAGAAGAGATTATTTCCTTCGCGCTGTATCATGGGATACCTTGCAACGGTTGCGGGATCATCGGTGAGGACAAGGTCTATCAGGATCGGTCTTCGCTGATGATAAAACGGGATAGCATATTCGTAATTTCCCTTTCCGACGATATCTTCCGCCCTCACCCCTGTCATCCGCTCAATAGCCCTGTTCCAGGCAATCACTACCCCGTTCCTGTCGATCGCAAAGGTCGCGTCCGGGAGGAAGTTTAAGATGTCCGATTCGCGCCTTTCATGGTCACGGATACTCGCCTCTGCTCTTTTCTGCTGGACGGCCTGCCTCACCTTATGGATGAGTTCGGCGAACTGTGAGCCCGGGTCCCCGCCTTTCTGGAGGTAGAAATCGGCGCCCTCGTTCAGTGCCTGGATGACCACCTCCTCACGACCTCGTCCGGTGAAGATGATGAACGGGATGGGATTGCCGGAGGCACGGACCTTCTTCAGGAAATCGATCCCGTTCATGCCCGGCATCTGATAGTCTGATATGATGGCATCGTAGCTGCCCTTCTCAATCAGGATCAGGGCTTCTTTCGCCGATGTCGACGTGTCAACGATGAACTCGCCTTTCCTCTCAATGAAGATCTTCCCAACCTCGAGAAGTCCGGGTTCGTCATCGACATAAAGAACAGAGATCATGAGTGTCCTTTACTTCTGAACATGAATGTTTGGGGTTATGATAGTTACCATTCGGATACCTCATACTGGCAGTGCTCACTGGAATGGCAGCATTCTCCGGCGCAATGCTGCGCAGTTAACCCTCCTTATTTGCTCAAGCGTGAAACAAGTTCGGGAGTCTCTCTAAAAAGGTCCCCTGTCGATTTCGTGCATGGAGATCTCATTCGGTCATTCCTGGTTTTTTTCTCAGTGCCCCGGAAATGCAACCTTCGGCCTCTTTATTACAAACGAGTCGTCAAGGTTCCTTGCCATTGCCTGGGCAACTTCAACCGGGATTCCAAGTGCCATGGTATCCGGGGGCAGGCTGTAATTCTGGGTGGGATCCTGGGGACCCATGAACGCAGCATCCCGTGGTGCATGCTCCGCGAGCCGGGCAGGATATGTGATGAAGGTTGAGCACGACGGCCCCCAGGGTACGATGACAGGAGAGAAAGGGTCTTCCCGATCGAAATGAACAAGTGCAGCGAGGTTCCTCACCTGTTCCGCGTTCCCGAAACAGCAGATGGAGCGAATAGCAGGTTCAGGTTCGGGCAGTGTCTCGCAGCCCTGCACCACGAGATATTTCCCGGGGATTGTGATGGTGCCGAGCGCCTTGAAGCTGCGGTCCACAAGATCGGGCGAAGCCTTGAGGTATTCCGCAGCACCTCCCCGGACATCCTTCCTCCCGGTGGAGACAAAAAACCGGATATAGTCAGGTTTCTTTGTAAATCCGGTATGCGAAAGGCCCCCCGGGCAGCACCCCTCGGTATTATCCCCTGAAATGAAGAATGCATCAGGCGAGCCCAACACCGCCATCCTGTACATCGAGAATGCGAGACATCGGTGGATTTCGGAGAGGTGAACAGCATTTTCAGGGCGTTGGTCGGTTCCAAAGACCGCGAGCGGCCGGGTCTTGAGATGGAATGCCGATGAGAGCTTCCTGGCAATTTCCTTAACACTTGTATCTCCCATGGGAAGGATCTTTACCTTTTCACCTCATGAGAGTGATTGTTCCCATGACCATCAACTTTCCCGGGAACCACAACTGCTATCGGCCGGGAACTCAGACACATTATTGAGGATCGTATGAAAAATCCGTGGTTTTTTCTCCTCATTGCAGCCCTCGCGGCAATAATCCTGGCAGCTGGCTGTGCATCCCAGACGGGAGGACCATCTGCACCGTCAGGTGATACCTCCCAGGCAGGAACCCCTGCAGCAACAGCCTCGCCTGAAGACGTGGCGGCACTCGCCCTGGACCTCTCCGATTTTCCCCAGGGCTATGAACTGATATTCGAGGGGGAGATCCTTCCACCCGATGAAAGCCCGCTCCTCGGGGATCGGGATTTTGTTGGGAGTTACTCGTTCGCAGCGAGCAATGAGAGTGGAGAACTTGCAGCAGGGGAGCTTGTTGAGCAAATCATTATCCTGTATCATAAGCCTCCGTCCCGGGAGAACCTGGACATCCTCGTGAAAGCATTTTACCCCGAATTCTCCTCATGGTCGCTCTCACCTCTCCCGGACCCCGGGATCGGCGATGTGAGTTCCGCGTATCATTTTTCTGACTCAAGCACCACGCTTTCAGGCCACCTGGTCGCATTCGGAGAGAGTGAAGTGTATTGCGTTATCATGACCATGCGGGGGGATGGGACTGCTGATTATGCCCTTACGAAGGAGATAGCGGAAAAAGCCGCTGAAAAGATCAGATCGGCGGGATTTACAGTAAGATAACATGTACATCCGGGCATTCACGGCGAGGGATGATATGGGGGATGAACATGTGATCGAGGCAATCGGGCGATGCAGGGTAGTGATACGGAATGGGAGAGTCATTGAAGTAGGCGAGCCTGTGATACGGGAATGCCCCCTCGCGAGAAGATTTGCCTTTCCTATCCCTTCAATCGACAGGGAGTCTGTCAGGGCAAATATCGAGCATCGGATCGCAGCATTCGGAATGTGCACCCCGGGACGGGTTGTCCATGAGACCAGGGAATTCGTGGGATTCGGGGCATCGGAATTGCTGAGTTTTGGCCTTGAAGCCGGGCTGATAGATGCTGTCGTGCTTGCCTGTGACGGTGCCGGAACTGTTGTGGTCAATACCCCTGCCCTCGTCCAGGGCATCGGGGGGAGGATGTCGGGGCTGGTAAAGACTGTCCCCTATCCAGAGGTAATTCACAGGATAACGGACGCAGGGGGTATTGTGATCGATCCAGATCATGCACGTCTCGACCAGGTCGCCGGAGTCGGGCACGCCTGCGAGTCTGGATATCACCGTATCGCAGTAACGGTAACTCTGCCTGACGACGCAAAGAGGATACGCCACCAGTATCCTGATTCGTTCATCGTCGCGGTGCACACCACTGGATTGACCGATGAAGAGGCAGCGCTCATCACATCCTCATCAGATCTCGTCACATCGTGTGCCTCCCGGCCGATCAGGGAAATTGCAGGGAGATCTGCCCTTATCCAGGCAGGTGTGGCCATCCCTGTCTTTGCAATGACGGAAAAGGGAAAAGCACTCATTATCGAGAAGATACACCGGGGATCCGAGCAGGTGCTGGTGAAGACGACCCGGCTTCCCTCTCCCGGCAGCGATCAGCCTGAACCACTCATCTGACGTATTAGGAAAAGGGGAAGCACAGTATTCCCGCGGGGTTCTACCCAGTAGACTCCTTTTCTTCCTGGATGCATGTCTATCGAGCAGGGTATCATGTGGCCTTTAGGCTTCCCGGGATGCACATCTTCATACTGGCATGATGCTGTCGGGGAACGTCTGGGATTTCTCAACTGACGTGGCCCTTGTCTTCAGGATCAGCGTATGGCCGACGCATTTGCCCGCCAGGAACCCGCAGTCCGCGTTGATCGTGATGATCTCGCTCCTCGAAGATTCACCCTCGATATCGCCAAGACATCGCTCGAGTGACGGGGCGGAATTGATGGAGATCCTCTCCCCCACCTCATTGAACACTTCCAGTATTACGCATACAGAATGAGCGGTCTCGTCCCCGGTATTTGTGATAGTCGCCGTGGTCTCCCGGCACGTGAGCCCGCAACTGGATGGCGTACCTGAATCCAGGGTGAACTCAACAGGTCTCCTCACCTGAGTGGGAACTGGAGTGGGGGCAGTGGTTGGCAGAAGGGTTCTCTCAGTGGTGGTTGCAGTTCCAGTCACTGATGTCGTGGATATTCCCATTGTCGTCGCTCCCGTGGTGATGGTGGGTCTCGTGGTGATAGTAAGGGAGGGAGTCGGGGTTGCAGACACGGTGTTCTGCTCGTCGGTGAGATCGGGGATCTTTTCTTCGTCTCCGGGCCGTTCCTGGAAGACGACAAAAATCCCGACAATGAGAATTATAGCGAGTACGATGATGAGCGTGGCCGTGCCAGGATTTTTCATGCAGGCCATATGGGCACTTGGTGGGCATGAAGATTCTTATCGTACCATTCGTATACCCCGCCATGGAAAGGAACATGGGTATTATAGTTGAGAAACGTGAACCATTCCTCATTGAGAGATTCCTCCGGATTTTTCCTGGACGGAGGGGTCCGGGGTGAGAGAATGTCGCCTGTCCTTGAAGTTGCAGACCTTTCAAAGGCTTATGGAGATGTAACCGCGGTTGATCATGTCTCCCTCTCTGTTGATGAGGGGGCGCTCTTTGGCCTCCTTGGTCCGAACGGTTCCGGGAAGACCACCATGATCAAGGTCCTGACAGGACAGATACGCCCGACAGGCGGGTCGGCACGAGTGCTCGGGCTCGATGTTGAGCGGGAAGGCCTGAAAGTCCGTGAAAGGGTAGGGATCATCCCGGAGCAGGAATCACCCCCGAGTTTCCTGACCGCAATGGAGTATCTAGAATTTGTAGGTGCCGTGCGGAAGTTACAGGATATTGGCGAAAAGGCGGAATACTGGTTCGATCTCCTCGAATTTGGTGACAAGAAGCATGTGCTCTGCAAGGACCTCTCCCGGGGTACCCGGCAGAAACTGATGTTTGCCCAGGCATTCATCCATGAACCGGTCCTTGCCCTGATCGACGAACCCCTGATCAACTTCGACCCTGTCATGCAGGATGTGGTCAAAGGGTACCTGTCAGAGTATGTCAGGAAAGGAAAGACGATCTTCCTCTCTACCCACATCCTCGAGGTCGCCGAGGAGATCTGTTCCTCGTTTGCGATCCTACATTCGGGGAAACTGCTCCATGCAGGACCTGTTGCCGATCTGACTGCCAGGGGAACGCACCTCCCCGAGTTCTTCCTCTCCCTCGTCAGGAAGGATCATCATGCCTGAACTCTTCATGCGCATGATGAAGGAGGAATGGCGGCTCCACTCAACCATGTTCGGGCAGATCTCCTTTGCGCTCTTTCCCGTCATGATATTTGGCATCGTCTTCATGGGATCGTTTCTCCTCCCCCTTATGCATTCTGCGTTACCTCTCGGAAATATCACTCTCATCACCCACGCGATGTTCCTTGTCCTTGGCATCATGGTCGGGGGTTTCGGGCTCCTTGGAAACGAGATGATGAACCGGAGGTTTGGCCAGGCGAGCTTCCTCGCATACTCCGCACGGAGCCTTCCGCTCTCCGAGCGGTTCATCTTTGCAAATTTTGTCATCAAGGACACGGTCTATTATTTCTTTCTCTGGGTCCTCCCGTTCGGGGCAGGGTATATCGCCGCAGCTCCATTCACGGAAACGCCGCTTCAGCGTGCATTCCTCCTCCTCCTCACGCTCTCTCTCTCGTTCATGGCAGGACTCTGCACGGTATTCCTTCTCTCTTCTCTCTATGTCCGGTCAAAGCTGGCACTGGTGCTCCTTGGTGCTGCGGTAGGGGCCGGGTTCTTTGCCATCTTCCTCGCAACAGGGATAAATCCCGCCCTCTACTTTCCCCCTTACCTGCTCTACCACAGCTTTTCCCTGCCCGGACTGATCGCTTCATGTGCAGTGCTTGCGGGCCTTTTCATCATCTCCGTGATTCTTTTTTCCCCTGAACAGACGGGAAGGACCGCAACCCACAAGGACCTTTTTTTACCTGTCCAGAAGCGGCTTGCCGGTCTCCCGAATCCCCCCCTCGTCGCAAAGGATTTCGTCGATCTGCACAGGAGTGGCATCGGAATCGGGCAGACGCTCTTCTCTTTTGTGGCTCCCCTGATCGTGATCTGGTTCTTCCTCTCACTGGTGAGATCCTATCTCCCCCCGCACGGCCTGCTCTTCCTGTTCGCGATGATCTCCGGGGTGATCGCGTCGACCATCTACACCTGGGTGACCGAGTTTGACAATTTCAGCCACTATTCCTGCCTCCCGGTGGCGGTAAGCACCCTTATCGGGAGCAAGATGACCACATTTGCGATCCTGCAGGTCATCCCGGCAGTATTCATCAGCCTTGCTGCAGCCTTTTCCGGTGAAGCAGCCCTTATCCTGCCGGCTGTCGTTCTCTGCATCTCCTTCTCGTTCTATGCTGCGGGTGTCATGGCGTTCCTCTGCGGGCTTTCGCCGAGCGTGCTTGTCTACGATGTGAAAGTGCTCTTCACCTATCTCGTGCTCGACGGGCTGGTATTTGCAGTATTTTCCGCACTTGCATTCGCAAATCCATGGTACGCACTGGCATCCCTGCTCCTCTTCATTCCGGCATTGCTCATGGTAAAGGCCGCAAAGCGTCGCTGGGATACAGTCGACCCAACCGGGTTTTAAAATACCTTTTTTTGATAATTCCGGTGGCACTCTTTCGATCGAAAACAGTATTCCTATATTTTTTAACATCCAATTGTCCTGCATGAATATGAACTCAGGACTGAAAGTGGGAGCCCTTCTCCTCGCACTCACCGCGATTCTGATCTTCGCGGGATGTACCCAGCCAGCAACCACGACCAACCCGACCCCGCATCCCACCGCGACCACCCCTGTATCCAGCACCGCGGTCCCGACTGTTGCCGTTGATAACCAGACCCTGAAGACAGAACTCGCCCTGTACGCGGGCGCTTTTGCTGAAGGCATCGATGGAAATGCACTCGCAACCGCTCTTAGGGAAGGGCCGAATTCCACGGCATTTGCAACAGTACTCGACGATCTCAGGGCCTTCAAGGAAGCTGACCCCCGTATCAAGTACGTCTACACGCTCGAACAGCGGAACGGCAGGGTATTCTTCATCGTTGATGCGAACTACGGTCTCCCTGACGGTTCAAACTACATGGATGAATACAAAGACGCCCCACTCGAACTCTCAACTCCTGTGACTGCACCGATAGGCGTGGGCCCGTATACAGACCAGTGGGGAACATTCTACTCCGGATATGCCCCGGTCAGCACCACCCCGGGAGGCCCGGCAATCCTGATGGGTGTCGATATCAAGGCTTAATCCCCTTCTCTCTTTCTATTTCCCTGTTCGGGAATCATTATCCGGCAGCCTCAAACCCTACCATGCGCGAGATTCGTAGAATGATATATAGAAGAAGGTGCTACTATCTCTGAAATGGTGGTGCGTCCGGGAATGCCCAAGATACTGACTATCGATGATTCCGGCTTTCAGCGTAAGATCATCACCTCAATCCTGGAACAGGAAGGATATACTGTCTTTTCCGCAGAGAATGGAAAGACCGGGTTTTCCCTTGCATCAACGGAATCTCCCGACCTCATCATCTGCGACCTCCTGATGCCAGAGATGGATGGGTATGCATTCTTGCGACTGGTGAAGGAGCGGAACCTCGCTATCCCCGTATTAATTCTCACGTCTGACATCCAGAAGACCACGCGGGAGGAATGCCTCTCCCTCGGGGCGGTAGATGTCCTGAACAAGCCTGTTACAAAAGTGATGCTGATCCCAAGAGTGAAAGCCGTGCTTGGTGGTGGGCGCTGATCATGGACATTGACGATGATTCCGTCGATGCCATAAGGGAGCTGATCAACATCGGCGTCGGCAGGGCTGCGGGACTGCTCAACGAGATGACCGGGACCCACATCCAGCTGAAGGTGCCGGAGGTGAAAATCCTCGAGTATTCTGATCTGACCGGAGAAAAGCACGTGCTTGATCATGATCACCTCTCTGCCGTCATGCTCAGGTTCGAGGGATCGTTCTCCGGGATCAGCATGCTCGTTTTTCCTCCTGAGAGTGCCGCCATTCTCATCACCGCTCTCACAGGCGAGAAGATCGAGGCGCCCGACCTCGATGCACTCCGGGTCGAGACTCTGAATGAAGTCGGGAATATCGTGAACAATGCAGTGATGGGATCCATCACAAACGTGCTGCAGGAGAGGCTCACCTACAGCATGCCAACCTACCACGAGGGCAGTATCGGGGAGATCCTCAATAGCGGGAGAGGAGGCAGGTATGAATGGGTTATCCTTGCCATATCCCAGTTCAATATCTCCGACCTGCACGTCGTCGGGAACATCCTCATGATATTCGAGATCGGATCGCTCGACAGCCTTCTACGGAAGCTTCGTGATTCTGCAGGATGCGCAGAATGAACATCTCCTCGTCTCTCCCGACGGTAGAATACCTGGATATCCTGCCATTGGGCGTGGTTGTCCTGGCGAACGATTACTCAGTGGTTTCATGGAACAGGACGATATCAGAATGGACCGGGATCCCCGCAGAAGAGATTGCTGGCAGGGATATCAGGGAACGGTTCCCGCATTTGAGAGATACACGATATGCGCTGCGTATCCAGCAGGTTCTTGAAGGGGGGCCTGCTGCATTATTCTCCACCCAGTTCCACCCCCATTTCATACCTGCTCCTCTGCCAGACGGGACACTTCGCTTCCAGAAGACCTCCGTACATTCCTCTCATACCGGAGGGAAGAACTATGCAATATTCTTCATCGATGATGTGACCGAACTTGTCGCCCAGGTCCATGCGTTTCGAAAGATGAAGGATATGGCGTATGCCGAAGTCGAGGAGCGGAAGAGAAAAGAAGAGGCACTTGCACTTGCAAACAAAAAGATCAATCTTCTCTCCAGCATTACACGACATGATATCCTGAACCAGATCATGGCGCTTAAATTTTATATCGAACTGATGCGGGAAGAGAAGGATCCCGCTGTCATATCTGAAATCCTCCAGAAGGAAGAGAGCCTCGCGGGTGTCATCGAGCACCAGGTCAATTTTGCCCGCGATTACCAGGAGATGGGAATCCACGCTCCTGCCTGGCAGCAGGTGAACGAGAGTATCGAGAATGCCATTGCATCCCTGCCCACCAAAGGGATCGACATCATCAAGGATCTCGATTCTCTTGAAGTGTTTGCCGATCCGCTTCTTGAAAAGGTATTCTATAACCTGATCGACAATGCCCTCAACTATGGTGGCCCCACGATGACCTCTATTAGGGTGACGTCAGAAAAGACCACTGAAGGTCTTGTACTCTCCCTGGAAGACAACGGGACCGGAATTGAGGCAAAGGACAGGGAATACCTGTTCACACATGGCTTTGGGAAACACACGGGACTTGGATTATTCCTCATCCGTGAGATCCTCTCCATTACGGGAATAGGGATAAGGGAAGCAGGATCCCCGGGTAAAGGGGCACGGTTCGAGATAGTGGTCCCGGAAGGAAAGTATCGGTATAAAAGAGAATGAAGGGCCTTATCTCGAAAAAAGAAATTCACTTCCTGGTCGTATCATGAAGAAATGGTTGGGAGGACAACCCGTATTTTACACATCATGACCCCATCTCCAGGCGGTATCTGATGAAGTCCCTTTCAGAGAATATCTTCAAGTATGCCTGCAGCATCGCGGACGCATTCAAAACATTTCGTAGTGAAAAGTCCACTCTCCCTTGCTTTTTGGTACTCAACAGGATCGTTCAGGTTATACCCGAGTATCGCGGTGCAGTTGACCGAACCCTGCCGGGCAGAAAACTCCTCCATGAACTTCCGCGTGAGTGCCCGGGTCCTCTCGGTCGCATTCTCATCACCGGGAGTCCCCTTCCCATAGCGAAGCCCGATGACAAGGATCGCTCCTGATACCGCCCCGCAGATATTCCCCGTTCTTGATATCCCCGCACCAAATCCACAGGCAATCTTCCGTGCTGTCTCCTCGTCAAGCCCGAGATCTCTAGAGAATGCCGAGAATACTGCTGCCGAACAGGTGAACCCGTTCCTGAATGCAGCCAAGGCGCTGTCCGTCCCTTTCATCATCACACTCCTGGATTGTTGTGATATTCATTTGAACCGGGATACATCTATGGGAGGATAGGGGATTTCTCTGAATGGAATGCTGCCAAAGGCCTCCATTCCTGTCGTCAACACACTTCGTTCACCGAAGAAAAAGAGTTACATTTGAAAGGTTGAGGGGAATCAGCTTCCGAATAACTTTTTGAGCATGCCCATGATCCCGGCCGCTTCCTCTTTTTTCCCGAGGAACTGGCTTGCAAGGGCAGCTGCATCCGGCGATGCCTGCATTGCCATCTTGGACTGCTCGCCGAGGAGGCCGGAGAGACTATTCTGGTCAGTCTTACCCCCCATCATCTTTCCGACGTACCCCATCACCATGGGGGTTGCGATGGTCAGAACCTTCCCGACGATTTCAGGCGGAAGGCCTGTCTTCTTTGCAATGGCGTTCTGGATATTGCCCATCTGGCTCCCAAGGAGCATGCCTGCCATGCCCGACATCGCGGATGATCCACCCGAGCCACCGAGCATATTCGCAATGCTGTCCATCCCCGTGCTGCCACCCATCTGCCCCATCATCTTGGTGATCATGTCAGCACCACCTGACGTTGATGCACTGTTTGCCATGGAGCCCATCACCATGGGAAGTGCCATTGAGAGGGCAGACTGCACACCTTTCTCGTCTCCTCCCACTGACTTTACTATGGATGCGAGATTGTCCCCCGTCCCCACCTGCTTCATCAGATCTGCAACAATAGAGTCCATACTGAAGAATAACAGATAATGCTTTTAATACTATGGATCATAGCAGGAAGATACGGCGAATCATTCGTCATTGTTCGATCGGACTTTCCCATTCCGGGCCGTACAGTATTGCGGGGGAAGAATGTTTTTCTCGTCCGTGAACTATGTGGTACGTAGCAAAGAAGGCGAATTATTCTGCCTTTATGGCTCTTCCTGCACAGGCTGGCAGATTTCTGAACGTATGGAATGACAGGACGCTGACCCGGTATGGTTCGATGGCCCCATGAACTTGGATTGCAGATGCGGATGATAGGAACGCTCTTTCTCCTTGCGCTCCTCTATTTTATCTTCATCGCGGTACTCGCATATCTCGGAGTCGATGCAATCCTCCTCCTCGGGATTGTGCTCTTCATGATGCTGATCCAGTATTTCTTCTCCGACAAGATTGCCCTCATGTCCATGGGTGCCCGTGAAGTCACCGAACAGGAAGAGCCCCGGCTCTACGAGACCCTGACACGCCTCTGTGCCATTGCTGGTATCAGCCGCCCGAGGCTTGCCATCGTGGACAAGAATATCCCGAACGCTTTTGCGACCGGGCGGAACCAGAAGAACTCGGTGATCGCGGTTACGACCGGTCTCCGCAATCTGCTCAGCCAGGATGAACTCGAAGCAGTGATCGCCCATGAACTCAGCCATGTCAAGAACCGGGACGTGATGGTCATCACGCTCGCAAGTTTCATATCGACCGCAGCATTCTTCATCTTCAGGAGTTTCCTCCTTTCAGGGCAGCAGTCCGGAGGGCGTGGGAGGCAGAACCTCTGGTTCATAGTCCCTATCCTCGCTGCGGTAGTCTGGGTAATCAGTTACCTGCTGATAAAAGCCCTCTCCCGCTACCGTGAATTTGCGGCCGACAGAGGATCAGCGATCCTCACGGGCCGGCCATCACACCTTGCATCGGCCTTAATGAAGATCAGCGGGCTTATGGAGCGGGTTCCCACGAACGACCTCCGGAAAGTCGAGGGCATGAATGCATTCTTCATCATCCCTGCCATCTCCGGGTCCTCGATCTTTAACCTCTTCTCCACCCACCCGACCGTGGAGCAGCGGATCGCGGCGCTTGAGCGGATAGAGAGGGAGCTGGGAAGCCATGGGATTTAAGGAGACCCTGAGCGCAATCCTTGGCACCACAAGGCTCCCCAGGGCAAAACTCGACACGCTCTTTGCAATCTCCGCGGCGAGCGTCACGATGCAGACCGAGTTCTCTTTAAAGCCCTCTTCATCAGCAGGCATCTGTTTCAAGCCCATCGAGTCATCCGGGTATGATGAAGCCCGGAAAGAGATTGAAGAACTTCTCCAGTTCAGTGCCAGGGAGACAGAGAGCAGGTTCAGGCAGGTGACCGATGAATACAGGTTCACCTGGGTGATCCTGGAGGACCCGGACTTCGAGGACCTGGTAACAGGAATCCACCTCGTGAGCCAGACCCTCATCGAGAAGGGGTTTGGCGCGTATATACTCTGTGCTGTCTTCAGGTTCGAGAAGGAGAAACCGTTCTACTGGATTTACAATTTCAAGCAGGGGAAGTATTATCCATTCATCCCTGACGGGAACAAGATGCGTGACCATGCCCTCGAGTTCAGGATACGGTCGCTCCTCGAGCGTGAACTCCCTATCGAAAATGACGTGGGGAAGTGGTATCCACTCTGGGGCATTCCCCTGTAAGAATCTGTTCCTGGATTGTTGAAAAGATACTGGAGGGTTTTCCTCCGGTGTTCTCTGTATGGATTAATCCTTGAAGATCCCTGATCCCTTGAATATGTCCCTTGCCTCTTCGATGGTCATATCTGCAGGAGGCACTATGATATCCGACTCAACAATCTCCTTTGCGGTAACTTTCTTCCCTTCACGGATGACCATGCCGATCAGCTCATCGAGGCTTTTCTTGTACGCTTTTTTATTTCCCTTCTCCACATACCCAACGATCTTGTTGTCAACCTTATTCAGGTCATCAAAGAGGCTGCTGTTGACACGGTATTGCCCCTGACCCATAATGCGGATGATCATCTCCCCACCTCTGCCTTGAGTTTCTCAAGCTCTGCGTCGACACCGCTCTTCTGGCTGATCTTTGCAAGCTCCCGCTCGATATCGTCTTCACCCGCGGTGAAATCTACAAGCGTCCCTTCGGCAATGAGTTCGTCGAGAGCGGCAGAGCGCGCTTTCATCTCTTCAGTCTTGTTTTCAGCCCGCTCGATCGAGACACCGATATCCGCCATCTCTTCGCTGATTCCAGAGACAGATTCACTGATCTTGACTTGAGCCTCCGCCGCAGAATATTGGGCCTTGATCGTCTCCTTCCTTGTCCTGAACACCTCGATCTTGGTCGAGAGCCGCTTCTCCGCTTCCACAAGCTTCTCCTGCTCTGCTTCCAGCGTTGCAATCTCCTTGTCAAGGTTCGAGATCTGGGAGGTGAGCGCGGCTTTTCGTTCGAGTGCAAGTCGTGCGAGATCGTCGCGCTGTGCCTTGAGGGCATCGCGTGCCTGGGCATCGAGCTTCTCGCTGTTCTGGACGACCTTTGCCTTCTGCAGCTGCAAGCGTTTTTTGGAGGTGGCAACCTCCGCGACGCCTCTCTTGACGTTCTGCAGGAGTTCCAGCTGCTTCTCGTACGAGTAATCGAGAGTCTCCCTTGGATCCTCCATCTTGCCGATCAGCTTGTCCATTTTCGCCTTGATTACGGTCCCCATCCTGTTTAAAAGACCCATTTTTTTTCTCCTTATTCACGTGACTTCATGCCACGCGGATACTTGTTATGAGGTACCAGATTGTCCATATACTTTGTGACCCCTGCATTCCGGAACCCTCTGCAGATCTGAAACTTTCGTCAGGATACGAGGGAGAATGTGTTTACGGGAATTTTTTTTCTGGTTCGGAGGGAAGAAGAAGTGCCCGGGTGGGTTCCCAGGGCCCGGGAGTGTCGAAACTATCAAATGGAGGTTCTCTCTATGCTATGTTGGAGAACAGATTATGGCAAAAAAGAATGATGCGACCGTAGTCAAGGTCATAGAACTGATAGGAAGCTCCCCCAAGAACTGGGAGGAAGCCGTCCAGAATGCTGTCAAGGAAGCCTCAAAGTCCGTCAGGAATATCAAGGGAGTCGACCTGAAGCGCTGCACCGCAAAAGTAGCCAACGGAAAAATAGTTGAATACCGGGCAGTGGTGAAAGTCGCATTCATTGTCGAAAGGGAGATTTGACCTCTCTTTTTCACAGTACTTTTTTAGTCTGAGCATTTCCTGATGCGATCTTTCCGTTCCCCCCGTTATGGAAGAATCCTCAGCGCATCATCGTGAATGACCACTTGATCTGAGAATGTTCAGCCTGGTTTTTACTTCGGTATTCCTGAACGAATGATCCCATTTACCAAAAAAATATTTTTCATCTTTGGGCAGAGAGCATATACCCTGCACTGAATCATAGATGGGTGTGAAGAACCATGAGAAGAGACGGACGAAGAAGTACGAATGTCGAGGATAAACGTGGGATAGGGGGGAGCAAGGGAGTTATCGGTGGCGGGATTGGCGTGATTGTCGTCGTTGTGATTGCCCTTCTGCTCGGAGCCGACCCGAGCGCGGTGCTGAGCTCGGTCACCGAGCAGGGAGGCTATCCTTCTGATGGAACCGTCCCTACCGCTACATTCTCTGCAGAAGAGAACGAGATGGCTGATTTTGTCTCGATCGTCCTTGCCGACACCGAGGATACCTGGAATCCTATCTTCAGGTCACAAAAAAGGAACTATACAGAACCTAAACTGGTCCTGTTCTCAGGAGGTGTCCAGTCTGCATGCGGCTATGCACAGTCGGCCATGGGACCTTTCTACTGCCCTGCTGACCAGAAGGTCTACATCGATCTCTCGTTCTACCAGTCGCTGAAGGACCAGTACGGGGCCCCGGGCGATTTCGCCCAGGCGTACGTTATCGCCCACGAGGTCGGCCACCACATCCAGAACCTTGATGGAAAGTTATCCCAGATCCAGCGACTCCAGGGTCAGACCGATGAAACCACCGCGAACAGGCTTTCCGTCATGCTCGAACTGCAGGCTGACTGCTATGCAGGACTCTGGGCGCACCATGCGAACCGGGCCCGCGGGGTCGTGGAGCCGGGAGATATTGACGAAGCACTGAATGCCGCATCGAAGATCGGTGACGATACCCTCCAGAAACAGGCACAGGGGTATGTGGTCCCGGACTCCTTCACCCACGGTTCATCTGCCCAGCGGAAGCAGGCCTTCATGACCGGGTACCAGAGCGGGGATGTTGCGGCGTGCGCAATATGCACCTCGGATACCTCTTGCCTGGCTGCTGCACAATAAGTGCCGGACCACGATATCCCGGTGCCTGGCTGCCAGTCGGTATCCTGGCAGACCGATCTTCCTTTTTTCTACCGAATCGTATCGCTACTGAATTGGCGATTCGTCGGAGATACCGGGGGTGGAATAGCTACGAAAAATTGTACGGCCCCGTCTTTTTAAAGATCAGAACCCTTCCTTTCGTTTCATCTGAAGGGGTATATCAGAAATTTCCCACCTGAACCGGCTATCCATGTGGCCACGGATTGATCCTGCAGTTGCAACGAACCATACCTATTTCCCCATCCGGTGCCGTGTAATTACTACCAAGAAGATGTGATGGGAGGGATCGCATTGAATCCCTGACCCTGCATGTTTCACTTTCCATGATTGGGCATGATCTCGGTACTGTATGTCGATGATGAACGCGATCTCTGCGAGATCTCACGTGTATTCCTGGAAAGAGAGGGGGAGTTCCAGGTCGGCACCGCAACTTCAGCGCAGGAAGCCCTGCGCCTGCTCAATCTCACTTCATATAACGTCATCATCTCCGATTACAGCATGCCGGGCATGGACGGGCTTGACTTCCTCAAGACGGTGCGGGAATGTCATGGGGATCTCCCGTTATCCTCTTTTCCGGGCGGGCCAGAGAAGATGTCGTGATCGAAGCCATCAACAGGGGAGTCGATTTCTATCTCCAGAAAGGAGGTGATCCGAAGACCCAGTTCGCCGAACTCACGCACAAGATCAGGCAGGCAGTCCGAAGGAAACAGGCAGAACGTTTTCTTCGTGAATCCGAGAGGATGCTCACTGATATCATCAATTTCCTCCCGGATGCCACGTTTGCCATCGACAAGGAAGGACGCGTGATTGCATGGAACCATGCGATCGAAGAGATGACCGGCATTTCCGCAGAACAGATGCTCGGCCGGGGAGATTATGCCTATTCCATACCGTTTTATGGCTCAAAACGCCCCCTGCTTATCGATCTCATTCAAGAACCTGAAGAGCACTACTCCCACCTCTATTCACTCATCCGCCGGAACGGGTCATCCCTCACTGCAGAGACCGATCTTGCCCATCCCCAAGGGTCCAGGATATCGGTGCTCGCCAAGGCATGTCCCCTCTGCAACGAGAAGGGAGAGGTGAGCGGGGCGATCGAATCTATCCGGGACATCACAGAGAGAAAAAGGATGGAAGACTCACTCCGTGCCAGCGAGGAGAAGTTCCGGGCACTTGTCAACCTATCCCTTGAGGGTATCGTGATCACTGACTTTTCGGGAACACTGCTCTTTGTGAACCGGGCGGCAGGCATGACCGTTGACATTCCTGACTACGAACGGTTGATTGGCACAAGAAATGTGATGGAATTCATCGCTCCGGAATCACGGGACGAGGTTCTGAGGGATTTTCACAAGGTTTCGCAGGGAACTGACGCATACCTGGTGTGCTATAAACTTCTCACGGAGAAAAAGAGGGAGGTCTTGGTCGAGTGCATTGGAAAGAAGATCCAGTTCGGGGACATCCCCGCGATGCTGGTCAGCATGCGTGACGTGACCGGGAGGCAGCAGGCCGAACAGGCACCCCTGAACGTACCCGGGACACCTGACAAATCTTATCATCTGGAATAATCCTGTTCTTTCCTTACCCTATCACTGATGTCACATCCCTCTCCTTTAGAGGTATTCCAATCCAGGGTATCTCATAACCCTTATCCAGCTGGTGCTCCCACATTGCTCCATGAGTCCGGCTGAACAGATCGCTCACCACCAGCACGAGGTCTTCTCTGCATCCCGTGCCGCTCATCTTGATACCCCGCTGCGAAGGATCCTCTATCGCCCCGACCGATTGGCTGAAAGGTTCGTGAAACCTGGCGACACGGTACTTGACTTCGGCTGCGGCCCGGGCTTTTTCACCCGTGCATTCGCAAAGCGGGTTGGGGAGCAGGGAAGAGTCTATGCGGTGGATCTCCAGGACGAGATGCTCGGGATAGTCAGGGGGAAGATGGAGTCCGGGCGACTCCAGTCACGGGTTGTGACGCATCAGTGCAGGTCCGAATCAATCAATCTTCCCGACCATCTGGCAGGCACCTTCGATGCCGTGTTTACCATCTTCGTTGTCCACGAAGTCCCCGATCCGGAGAAGCTCTTCTCGGAGATTAACGTCCTTCTCAAACCCGGCGGGATCCTGTTCTTCTCGGAACCTCCTATCCTTGTTTCTGGAAGTGAGTTCCGGGGCAAGATTGCCCTTCTGGAGAAAATGGGATTTGAGCTCGTCGGGAGGTCACTGTTCTTCGTAAACCGTGCAGCGGTGCTGAAGAAAAAGTGAGATACGAGGTCAGGGGGTTTCCCTGATCTCCCATTGATCAATAGTATTCGTAGATAAACCCTGCAATACTTCCAATGTCTTCTCCGACGGCCATCATGTCATCCAGTGAAGAGATCGGCACATTGTTGGCGTATACTGCAAATACAAGGCGCTTCCCGCTCTTTGCATCCAGATATCCCGCTAGGGATTTTGCAAGCAGGATTGCCCTGTCGTTCATAGAATCGTAATTGATGCTTGTACCGGTTTTTGCGTAGACCTTCCCGCAGGCCGGGTTGTCCGCTTTGCAGGACATCGCAAGAGAACCGTCGACGCCGAGTATCGGCTGAGCCCTGACGAACTTCTCCGCATAGGGACGCGTATGTATGATGGTGAGCAGGTGTGCCGCTGCTCTCGGCGAGATCCGGTCTTCACTCACACCCCCGGCACCATCCCCAAGGGAGACGGCCGTCGTATCGAGTCCCAGCGATGAGAGGATCCTGCCCTCTTCTTTCATGCCATCATAGAATCCGGTTCCGTTCGACGCAGTGGCAAGCAGCATGATATATGAGTTGGCATGCATATTCTGCGAGACTTTCAATGTCAGTTTCACGTCCTCGATGAGTGGTGGTGATATGAGCTCTGCCACCTTCTGGGATCCGGCATACCCATTCATTACCGGAAGTTTTTCTCCGGGATTGTCCCCTGTCGCCTGTGCGATCACGTCAATCCCCTGCCGTTCCAGGGCCTCGATGAAGAGTGTTCGGGCATACACTGCAGGATCCCGCACGGAGTATGTCTGGTTCACCTGCCCTGCATCAGCAGCGACGATGCCCGAGACCACGATTGTATGCCCGGGTCCTTCTGTTATCGCGATTGAGAGGGGCGAACCTGCCGGACCGGTCGTCACCCTGTTGTCGAGAAGATATGCAGAAGTCTCAGGGCGCATTGCCAGGGTCGGTGGAGTCCCAGGTACCCCAGGTGTGATCATAATATCAAGAAGATTGTCATTGATGACAATTGGTGAGAGAACCGGGTCCCACTGGTTCGCTGTCTCAAATAACCGGTCGTCAATGACCACATCGGAGACCTTGCGAATCCCGGATCCTTTTACCTGCGATGCAAGTGCATCAAGGCCTGCGCAGGGGTAGGTTGCTGTGAGGATTGCCCCCTCCAGCGCATTCGCATCACCATGATCGATATTGGTGAACTCGATCGTATCGTCAGGCAGTGTGCGGCCACCCATGGTCAGGTCGCCGCGTGCTACGAGGACAAGGATTCCATCGAGTTCTCCGGAACTGCCTAAAGCTCCCACTGCATAGACCGGTGTCACGAACCGGTGGTCAGGGCCAAGTGCTTCCAGTATCGCGGCTGATGAGAAGAGCTTGGCCGTAGATCCAGGGAGAAAGAGTTCGTCGGCATTGCGCTCATAGAGTGGAATCCCTGATGACGGATCGACGACGATGATTCCCCAGCTGGTATGTGCATACTGCGGAGCGCTTGTAATGGCTGACACTTTCTCTTCGAACCGTGAGGGCGTGGAAGAGAGCGGAGGACCATTCGTGCATCCCGCAGCAACGAGGAGGAGGATCAGAAGGGCGATTGGAATGCATTGTGCATAGGTCCGGAATCGAGAGCATGGAGACATGAGTATCCTGTGGGTATTTCCGAACTGATCCCTCATAAACAGACTGTGCCTGAATACCGCACACAGCGACATCACGGGTATCCCGCAATCCAGTTGTATTGAAAAGAACAGAACAGGGTGGAGAGCGACAAGGAATGCCTTCCAGGCCAAGGTCTTTTCAAATCCTCGTCCTTGTCTGGATATCCGGTGCTGGAAGCGGAATCGGTCTTTCCGGCCACATATTTATCCTACCAGAAAAAAGTGTCCTTTTCTGAGCAGGACCGGTCACTGAAAAAGAAGGAGTTCTGATTCCGGCAGCACCCCTGCAAAATATCCTTAATGAGCGGCGAGGGGAAAGTCACGCCCACCAAAGATGCTCCTCTCGCCCCTGGTAGGCTGAGTATGACCAACCAGACCATATCTGCGATGAACATACCACCTTCCCATGCACCCAAGAGGCGTTCGAACCACACCCGTTTTCCAGCGTGAATGAGAACGCGATAAGAAGGATCGCTATTGCCGAAAGCGAAAATCAAAAAAGGGGATATGGACCCAAGATACCTATTTCCTTCTCTTGTTTTTCTGGTTTGCCGCGATCTTCTCTTTTGCGGTCAATGGCGCAGGTTTTGAACTAACGGCCCCGGCCACTGTACCCGTGACTGATTTTGTTTCTTCATTATCAGGCTTTTTACCCTTGCCTTTCTGGTTGCCGCTATCTCTCATGAAGGATCATGCAGTGCGAAAGATGATATATTTTGGCTGTAAAATCCTGTTTTAAGAAGAAATTGCAGATAATTCTCACAATACGCAGTGTTTTCCAAGAGAGATCATGGAAACCCGATGCAGGGATCGATTAAATCCTTATAGAAAGATTCCCTCTTCTTCATCCTGGCATCCACTCTCCTGTCAAAAGAGTCTAGAATTCATAACGAAAGTTATGTGTGAAAATGAAAAGATCAGTGCCTTTTTTTCTTCATTTTTGCGGCGTTTTTGTCCTTCAGGGACGCGATTTTCTGCGCATCAAGTGACTCTTCAGTCTTCTTCCCAACAGGGGCTGCAGTTGCCAGATTCTCTGGTGCCTTGTGTCCCTTTGTCTTTTGTTCATGCTGCTTCTTCATGGCGGGGTACTCTGGCGGCCGGGTATAAAGAGGTACGCGAGGTGCTGATTTAAACAAGAGCGTGGAAATGTTGGACTTTAGAGAGAACGGGTATTACCGGTGGGATTTCAAATCGACAGAAGCCGGGATAACGACATTAAACAGGATTTTTTTCCCTTAACGGATGCAATACCCAGGATGCAAAGCGGTTCAAACTCACAGTACATGTGACCGAGTGACCGTGTATCTGGCATGTGCTCAAATCCCCATTTTTGCGGGCAATTCCCGCGCCCAGGCCGAGATAGCGCCCCAGTCCCGGAAATCACCTTCCGGGATCTTCATCATTTTCCCGAGTGATCGTACCAGAAAACCCTGCTGTTCGGATTGAAAACTCCCTGCAAACATGGTGATGGCGACTGCCTTTGCAGGCGCTACCGCACTTGCCAGCTTCCCTGTAAATACGTGAACATCCCCTGCTTTCGGGTACACCGGGGCTATGCCCACCACGAATCCTGCAACTGGAATATGTGCGATCCTGTCCCTGTGCCGGGCGGCAAACCCTGCGATGTCTCCCAGGAACTTCCCCGAATACACGGGGGTCCCGATCACCAGGGCGTCATACTCTTCAAGCGAATGAACTGATTCTATCTCCTTGACATCGGTCCCATATCCCGCCTTCCTGAATTCATCTGCAATAGCCCCTGCAATCCCAGATGTCGATCCTTCCCTTGATGCATATGCGACAAGAATCCGTGACGGCATGATCCTCAGTGAAGACTGGATCCAGGTCACATATAAAAAAGGGTCCACCGGGCCTGCAGAAAATTCACTCCGGAAAGACAGCAGTACCGATCAGGCACAGGGGATTGCGGTCCGGGAGTTCATAGGGTCAAGATGCTGCATGAAAAGAAAAGAGTGTGATGGAACGGTCACGGGGGTGTCATGACGGTGAAATGCTTCCTGCATCGCCCGCATGTTGCATCCCTTGACTCTTTGTAAAAGGCTTTCGGCATGTTATATACAATCGAGTTCTCTTTCGAACAATTGGGACAGGTATACCTGATCATATATCCCGATCTTGTCCCGATTACTATTGGTCTCTCAGTTGTTTTCATCGTGATCTGTCATCTGCATGTGGTATACTCAACAGGAAATACCACATGTCCCAGTCTGAGTTCTCTTACCCTCAACCCGCTGAATACGCAGGGCATACCTCGCCGGATGGAACAGTCTTCTCCATCAAAATACGCGTGTATCATGGTCCAGATTATTCTGGCTACAGTAGTATTGGATGTGTATGGGTAAATAGTCATAGCACGGTTTTGATTTACCGGGTCTTGATACCCGGATGTTACAGAATCATATCATGCCAGGAGTATCAGCATCCTGGGGGCATGCTGATTGAAAAGAATACCAGTTATTTCTCTTTCCTTTCGATACCATGCTGTTACACGCAAACATAACACCTCAACCCGCGTAACCTGCTGTGCCCAATCCTTGACGTGTGCGAGGATTGGTTGAATAAGAACCTGTCGCCATTAAGGGCGACCTGACGAAAAAAAGAAATAGGTTAAAACCGGGGTCGCCTGTGGTTAGGAAGGCATTCCTGGCAATAGACAGGCCTGCCCTCTGTTGGCTTGAACGGTACTTCACACTCTTTGCCGCAGTCTGAACAGACTACTTTGGTCATTTCACGGGGTCCGAAATTTCTCGGGCCGCCAAAATTTGATTTGAACATATTGCTACTCGCACAGTTGGAAAACTGTAGTTACATCTTTTGTGCATCGGATGATAAAAGGCAGTATCGTTTCAGTCAAAAATCGCGGTATTCTGCGATATTTTCAATAATTTTGTCTTTCCGCGCCCTTTTTTAGATATGATTGACTGCAGCCCCGGATATTGTTACGGGCAAATTATTATTGTCCCATTCAGGGAATGGGGATCGTATGCATAGAATATACCGGGTGACGTATCCGGTCCCTGCGTTGTTTCTCCTGTTCCTCATCCTGGTCTCGCCTGGCTGCCTTTCCAGTATACAATCAGATACGAACCTGACCGAAGATGAACTCGCCGACCTGTACCTTGCTCAATCGGCTGCAATCATGGATTACCGTTCGGAATACCTCGTGGATTCGGGGATGGGAACGGGAAACCTCAATAAGGAAAGGATCAGGTTCGACTACAAATCGCCATCTTTTGCCCGCTTCGAGATTATTGAGTCTTCGTGGCACTCCCCAGGAACATGTGCGACCACCACCGGTATTTCCACATCCTGGTATGACTCCGGAACCCGGACCTATGATCTCTCTTCCGGGATGAACCTCTCCCGCGAGTACGATTACCAGAGGATTGTCCGGCAGGTAGTCGCAGACCGGGACTTCGCCATCCTGGAACGGAACGTGACCGGAGGAACGGTCCGCTACCTCATCGAAGTCGAGACCCACCCCTATTCCGACAAGTACACCCCTTACATCAGCTCGAGGGTCAGGGCTTCTATAGATCCATATGCAGGTCTTGCATGGAAGGTTACCACCTACTATGACCCAGGCGTCGTACCGGGGCCGACTCTTGCTCCGGGATTGATGCTGCCGACCCCCACTCCCCCTATGCCGGATTCGATCACTCCCGGGCACATCAGCATATCAGAAGTGCCGAACGGGGAGGTTATCTATGAGTCTATCCACGTCAACACAGGCATCCCTGATTCGTATTTCACGTTCATTCCACCGGAAGGATCGGGCCCTCGCTGCATCCCGAAATACCAGAACTACGTCGAGCCTCCAAGGATGGAACCGTCGGTTCCCATCAGCGAGCCCTATCCCGGCGGGGTGCAGTATTCCCTCAACGAGAGCGATTCCGGGAGATTCATCTCGCTGAACAATGGTGAAATTCTCGAGATCACACTCCGGATCAGCCCGGGACTTGCGTACCGGTGGCTGATGCCCACTGAGGGGTCCGGACTTTCGCTTATAAATTCTGGATCGTATATCGAAATGCCAGAGGATTACGATTTCAACAGTAGTGACACGTATTTCTTCTTCAGGAGGAGCGGATATTACCGTTGGCGTTTCAAGGCGGTGGAACCCGGAACGACTATTTTCGATGGGATCTTTTCGTTGAACGGCTGCGATATCCAGGGCGCGAAAAGGTTCAATCTCACGGTTCAGGTGGGGCATTGAGTGATCCTGTAACCGTGAGGCTGACACTAAACCTCATGCAAGGGCCAGGTGAATTCCCACCTTTTTCATGCAGGATATGAACGATAAGCCCTTCTTATGTGAGTGAATCGACGCAGGGATTCCATTGATTCACAGGATAGGAGTGTAATCCTGATTCCGAATACCGTGATTTGACCAGCAAGGTTCATGCTGTACCACAGTTGAATCATGAATGAGGTTTTCCATGTCAGATGAATCATCATGTTGTCCTATGGCAATCATCCCGGGCACCCATGTCTTCCCGTGGTGGCTTGTCCTCGTCCATGGTATCGTCACTCTCCTTCTCGGGATACTGTTCCTTGCATATCCCCTTGGCACGCTCTTTGTGCTTGTCACCCTGCTCGGTGCATACTGGTTCGTGAGCGGGATCTTCGGCCTCGTAAGCCTTGCACACGACAGGACGAACCTGGGGTGGAAACTGGTATTCGGTATCCTGGGACTGATCGCAGGGATCGCGATCCTTGCCTATCCACTGTACAGCACAATCATCGTGCCCACCATCTTCGTCATATTTGTCGGGTTCTGGGGAATGGTGATGGGATTTACCGGCCTCTTTGCAGCGTTCAGGGGTGGGGGATGGGGTGCCGGGATCACCGGGGCGATCCTGATCATTTTCGGGTTCCTCGTGCTTCTCCACCCTGTAATCACCGCGGTCCTCCTCCCGTTTGTGCTGGGTATCTTTGGGATTATCGGCGGGATCGCTGCGATTGTCACAGCGTTCATGCTCAAATCAAGAACGGCTGACACCGCTGGAACCTGATATTTCAACATTTTTTTTGGTTATAGTGACATTATTTCCAGCAGCATAAATCAAAAGTTAGGACGAAGACGTTAAGAAAAATTCTGACAAAAAAGGTGAAAAAAGCCGTGTCATGGATTTCACATCTCATATGCGGTTGACCCCGCCGCCCCCGAAAATACCGCGGGACTTCCGCCCTCGACCCGGGGCGACCTGCGGTCACCTCCATATCTTCAGAAATTGCTGAATAATTCTGGTAGGAGTGATGTGAAGAAGTGCGGCGGCGATTCAAATTCAAATTACATAACCCTATTGAACCAAATTGTCATTTGAAATTCATAAACGAGTAAGGAAACCAACTTCAAACACCAGTATTATTCACACCATCGGATAAAATATTTGGTGGCTAGATTGCTACTATATCCTTCTTTTTTAAGAGGATATGGCAGCAATGCAGGGACTCTTGGAAATTTCCTTCATTGTTCCCTCTCGAAGGGTCACTTCCCGTGGATGAATTCGAGATACTCGTGCATACCTGTCTTCATCAGACGGTTGATGAGGGTCCGAGTGATTCACGAATCCTGTCGAGTATCTCCCGTGGGACCGTGACCTCCCCCTGCACCCCTGCCATCGCAACCCATGTGTTCAGCGAGATTCCCGCTGAAAGCGCATAAGTGTCATTCTTTACAGCGGGAGCAAGGGCTTTCACAATCTCAATCCGGTTCCTGAACCTGATGCTATGAGTCATCTCAATCATGGAAAGATGCGAGAAGAGTGCCTGGGCCATCCCGTAATCCCTATTGGATGATATTTCGCCTTCCATGATGTCCCGATAGAGATCATACGCGGCATTCCCGTGGCAGACAAGGACCACCTTCTCAATGGCTGGGTGATAGGTTATGAATCTGAGAACGGTGGTGATCGCGATGCGGGCAGCCCTCTCTAACGGGAACCCATACGCACCGGTACTGATCGCGGGAAACGCAATAGTGTGGAGGTTGCCCAGTTCCGCGAGGGCGAGCGAGTTCCGGTAGCAGGACTCCAGGAGTTCGTCCTCTCCTGCATTGCCACCCTTCCAGACCGGACCAACCGTGTGAATCACGAAGCGGGCAAACAGCCTGTATCCCCAGGTGATCTTCGCCTCGCCCGTCCTGCACCCCCCGAGACCCCTGCATTCTTTTAAGAGTTCCGGACCTGCAGCACGATGGATTGCGCCATCGACACCTCCGCCCCCCATGAGGGAGGGATTAGCGGCATTGACGATCGCATCCATCTTCTGTTTCGTGATATCCCCCTCGATCACCACGATTCGATCCGCGATTCCCGGTGGCATTATAGTGAGAGGGGGTGGATGGAGAGATATGGGTTTTGGCTCACTGCAGCACTGTTCCTGTCGGCAAAGTTGATGCAGGGTGGGCAACAAGACTACCCTATCGGCTCTGCCCGGATGGTGCATCTCACCCGGCAGAGAGAAGAAAGGAGCTCATATAATGGAAGAAAAGAAGAAACTGACCACCGCTGCGGGAGCACCTGTAGCTGACAACCAGAATGCCGTCACTGCCGGACCCCGCGGGCCCATGCTGATGCAGGATGTCTGGTTCCAGGAGAAACTTGCACACTTCGACCGCGAGGTGATCCCGGAACGGCGCATGCATGCGAAGGGGTCCGGTGCATTTGGCACGTTCACGGTCACCAACGACATCACCCGGTATTCGAAGGCAAAGATCTTCTCTAAAATCGGAAAGAAGACCGAGGTGTTCGCCCGATTCTCAACCGTTGCCGGCGAGCGCGGGGCAGCCGATGCGGAGCGCGATATCCGCGGCTTTGCCCTCAAGTTCTACACCGAGGAGGGGAACTGGGACCTTGTCGGGAACAATACTCCGGTCTTCTTCCTGCGGGACCCCCACAAGTTCCCCGATCTCAACCGGGCTGTCAAGCGCGACCCCCACACCAACATGCGTTCTGCAAAGAACAACTGGGACTTCTGGACGTCGCTTCCAGAGGCGCTGCACCAGGTGACCATCACTATGAGCGACCGCGGAATCCCCCTCTCCTACCGCCACATGCACGGGTTTAGCAGCCACGCTTACAGCATGATCAATGCAAAGAACGAACGGGTGTGGGTCAAGTTCCACTTCACCACCCAGCAGGGGATAAAGAACCTGACCGATGAGGAGGCCGAGGCAATCATTGCAAAGGACCGGGAGAGCCACCAGCGCGACCTGCTCACGAGCATCGAGAAGGGTGACTTCCCACGCTGGAAGATGTACATCCAGGTGATGACCGAGGAGCAGGCAAAACAGATGCCCTATAACCCCTTCGATCTCACCAAGGTGTGGTACAAGAAGGAGTATCCCCTGATTGAGGTGGGGGTGCTCGAGCTGAACCGGAATCCCGCTAATTACTTCCAGGACGTGGAGCAGGCGGCGTTCAACCCTGCCGCAGTGGTGCCGGGCATCGGCTTTTCGCCCGACAAGATGCTGCAGGGCCGCCTCTTCTCATATGGCGATGCCCAGCGATACCGCCTCGGGGTCAACCACCACCAGATCCCGGTCAACCGCCCGAAATATGCACCGGCACACCCGTCACACCGCGACGGCCATATGCGGGTCGACGGGAACTACGGCGCAACAATCGCGTACGAACCGAACAGCTACGGCGAATGGCAGGAGCAGCCAGGGTACCGCGAACCTCCGCTTGAGATCTCCGGTGCGGCAGCTGCCTGGAACTTCCGGGAGGATGATTCCGATTATTATACCCAGCCCGGCAAGCTCTTCCGCCTGATGAGCCCTGCCCAGCAGAAGGTCCTCTTCGAGAACACCGCACGGGCTATAGGAGATGCGCCGGAGTTCATAAAGATACGGCATATCCAAAACTGCCTGAAGGCAGATCCATCCTACGGAAAAGGTGTCGCGGATGCATGCGGCATCGCGATGGATGCCGTGATGAAACACTCCTGAAGAGACTTTTTAATTCCGTCCATTTTTAAAAAAAATGCTGGACTTGTCGCATTCCCCCTCCTGCACACCCGTTCGTGTTATACGGGGATTGGTTCTTTTGCGCGGTAACACGGCTCGACTGACGATGCCATTGCCACGAAGTCTTCCTTACTCAGGTCTCCAAGGAGCCAGTACGACCCATGCGAATCAGCCCATGCGAGCTGGTTTTGCCCGATCCCCTCCACAAATTCCCCGCAAAACCCACGGATGGCAACATCGTCGGCCCCCTTTCCTGTGATGGCAAAGGCATACGGAGGGTGCCCGAGGCAGACCTGAACCAGGTGCAACTCATCGCTCCCACTGGTATACACGATATCCCTCCGGGGACAGGGATCGCCATAGATTCGCACCATGGAGAAGGAGTATGCGGCCGGAATGTTCGAGGGGACTGCGAGCGGACACCCTGGTACAAGTGCTACGGATGCGTCTTCAAGAGTGGAATACTCAACCGGAGGTTCCCCGCCACTGCACGGCATGGGTTCTATCACCCAATGCCAGTATCTGCCAACAATGGTTTCATCTGCATCATCGATGATGACATGGTAGAGCGATCTCTGGCCGCCGCAACGGAATGTCACTGCCGTGAACGTTCCCGAAAAGATGCCTTTTGGCCCGGTCTGTTCGTACTGTACCGGTCCCGCGTCAACAATCTCGTACTCTCCGCTCGCGATGGGGATCTGTTCCCTGACAATGGTGTCGCGCAAGGCGATCGCGATGGCTGCCTCGGTCCTGTTCTCCAGATCCCCGTAGCCTGCATGCTTCATGCACCCGGCACATGACATCGCGGTGAGACATATGAGAAAAAGTATGGCGATGATGATATGAGAGGGAGGTGGTTCTTTCATTCCATTCATAAGTCATTCCCGCCGATACTAAAGCAAGTACGGGATGTGATACTCTCCATCCAGTCCTATTCTTTTTTGTGCTAAAAGGAATGAATCACCATTGGGGCGGATCATCAGTCATGGTGTCGGAATCGTGGAAAAAAGGACTCAAATATTTCTTTATCGCGGTGATCATCATCCTTCTTATCGTATTTGGCACCATCTTCTACCTCTTCGACCAGAATTCCCGGCAGAGCGAACGGCATAATTTCGATTATTCCATCCAGCTCTCGTATGCCCGCACAATCGAGAATGTCACCATACTTATTCCGATTCCTCTCCTGAACGGGACATCGGTGCTCGCAGAACCATTCCTGAACAGGACCGTGCATGGCATCCCGGATGACTGGAACCTCTCGATAGAGAGAGTGAATGGTATGCCGATGCTTGCAATCCGTGCGGTGAGGATGGTCCCGGAGTACCATGGTTTCCCTATTGCAATCGAACCCGGACAGAGTCCCCTTCCCACTACCCTTGCTCCAGGCACTGAATATTCGTCCGATACCCCGATACTCCAGCCGATCTCCATTGGCACTATGCATTCAGTACAACGGACTATCGATACGCATAATCCGGTGGGGAATGAGCCAGTTTTTGTTCCGGATGGAGAATTCATCCTTCTTACCAGCACACCGAAAACACCACGGCTGGGAAAAGAGTATTCCCATTCTGTCCCGGCATACCTCTCCTTCACGACCGACCGTCCTGCAGAAGTGCATATCGCTACCAGCATCCAGGGAACCAATTCGATCTGGTGGGGTGGCTGGGTGTACAACAGTTACGCGGATACTGTTACCTTGGATTCGGATCATTCAATCGGATGGACCAATGCAACCGCGAGCCTGTACACCGAGGAAGGAATCTATTATTGATCCCGGGAAAATTCGGAGGATGGCCCCGGCAGGAAGATGGGAAGGATCAGTTAGATTACTCCTCTGGAAACAACTGAGTTATCAGTGGTGTAATCAACGACAGGGAGTCTCTCACAGGGGTGTATCCCTGGTGAAAGTATCAGGAAAGGATCACCTGTGGGTTGTCACCCCCCAAAAAAAACACGTGATTCCCATCGAGACATACACCGATAAAATGAAAATCTCGGATGCGTTTTTTATATGAAAAAGGGAGTTGGGTATCCCATTCACAATACAGTAATTATGTCCGTATGCGTGGTGGTATTGGTGATCAGTCTCCTGTCCGGACCGAATGCCCATACCGTCAGTGATACCGTGTAGGTCCCGGGTTTCCGGAATATATGGCTCGGGTTCTGGCTGCTCGAGCGGTACCCGTCGCCAAAATCGTATCTCCACATGATCGGACTCATGGTCGATGTACCTGAGAACACCACCTGGAGTGGTGCGGATCCTGTGGCAGGGGTTGCGGTAAAGTCTGCCCGGATATCAGGCCCGGGCGTACCTTCAACCCTTATATAGGCCTCCTTCGTCATGGTCTTCGAGACGAGAGTCCTTCCCTCTATGGTGCGGATGGTAAGGGAGACGGTGTAGGTCCCGGGCTTCCGGTAGGTGTGAAGGGGGTTCCTGTTCGTTGATGAGTATCCGTCCCCGAACTTATAGAGATACGATACAATCCTGCCATCCGACTGGTCGGCGAACTGAACGGCCAGGGGGCTGTTGCCCGAGAGGGGAGTTGCATTGAAATCTGCGTAGAAGGGCGGTTCGGTGCGGATGTGCAGCGGCAAGCTGTCGATGTTATTCTCATCGATGACATACGGTGCATTGCAGAATCCATCGCCGCGATCGGGGGTCACCTGCGACCATCCTGTGCCGTCAGCGTTTGCCCAGTAATTTCCGCCAAGGTATGGGCCGCCAACGATGTTTGTGCCGGCAATCTTCCTCGCATTCCAGGTCACGTTCGTGACAACCCCGCCTGAAAGATCGACGTTTTCGTCGTTCGAGAGATAATTGTTCCAGATATAGACATTGGACGCATCGAGCATCCCTATCCCGGGACCTTCGGTATCCCGTATTTGGCTTCCTTCGAGATAGAGGCTGTCCCCGCCAAGGATAATTCCGGCAGCACCGTTCGATTCGGCAGTAATATTCAGCAACCAGGCTTCATTCGTCTCTTCCAGGTCAATCCCTGCAAAGGAATTACTCCTGGCAATCAGGTGATGCAGGTGTATGTCCTTACAATTCTGAATACCAAATCCTGAGCCTGAGAAGGGATCCCTGCTTGTGGATGCCTCCGAACTGGTGACTCGAACGCCCTCTGAATCCTGGATATGGAATCCGTTGAAGATATTCTCACGGGCGGTACATCTGTCGATCCGGACACGATCGCTCTCCCTGACAAAAAATCCGTAATAGCTCCCTGTTGCGGTCACGTTACGGATGGTCGCATCATCGCACATGAAGAGGAAAAGCCCGTATTCATTCTTCTCAAACATCAGGTCATTGACCGTGAGATTCGGACAGGCGATTCCAAAAACCGTTCCGGCCAGGCTCGCTCCATCGACAACGGCACCGGTCTCTTCAACCAGATAATAGATCGGCCGGCCATTGATGGTATTTGTGGTGTCGACCTGGTGGTAAAAATTCCCAATGTCAGTACCATCAACACAAAAGTTCACCTCATTATCAGACATGAGATTCCCTGATAATGTCGCATTATGGGCATTGTCGAGAAAAATCCCATACCCACAATCGGTTACAGTATTTTTACTGACATAATGGTCATCCCTCGTCAGCCATATCCCAAACCCACTGCCGGCGATGGTGTTTTCTCTGATGATTGAGAATATTTCGGGGTCGTCAACCGGAGATGTCATGAAGATTCCCCCGTTGCCTCCATTCTTGGTGAACTGGTTCCCTATCAGGATGTTCCCTATCGAATGATCACTCCATATACCAGTGTTCACATTCTCATCGATATGACATCCGGAAACAAACAGGCCCAAATTCTCTGTTGAGAGGATGCCACTGCCTCCTACATAGGGCAGTTGTTCACCCCATCCATTGTGACCGATCACCGATTCGAGTACCCATGTATCGGTGGAATTTGTAACACCAAGTCCATTTCCTCCATACCAGATGCCCTCACTTTCCCAGGGTATATTGTCCTGAATCGTGCTTCGTTCAACCGTACAGTAAGTGGCGGCAGAAATGGAGATCCCCTCCATGTTTCCAACAGCCGTGCAATTATACAGCCAGCTCTTTTTAACTCCGTTGACGTTGAAGCCATATGCCCAGTGAGAGGCAGTCAGGTTCCTAATCGTGATATTTTTGTAACTTTCTCCCCCTCCGCCTGCAAGAACTCCATGTGTATCCGATACATTCGATCCCTCAATGATATGCCCGTCACCATTGAGGATCACATCTGATGCCTTGATCGAGATCGCAGTCCCCGCGGTTGAATTCACAAGGTCATTCATGAGCCGGTACTGCCCAGGCCGATCGATCACCGCAGGGGCAGTGATGGGGATCTCGCCTTCGAAGAGGTGCAGCGGGAGGTGATCGATATTGTTCAAATCGTACGCAAGAGGCGAAACGCAGAAACCATCGCCGCGATCAGGGGTCACCTGCGACCATCCTGTGCCGTCAGCGTTTGCCCAGTAATTCCCGCCAAGGTATGGGCCTCCGGCAATATTTGGACTGAAAAGCATGGTGGTGTTCCATGTATTCGCGGGGGGATTGGGGTCGGGATTGTACGAAAGCCCAACGGGGTCCGTGAAGGAGTCACGTGCAATCAAAACCGTATGCGATATCTCAGATGCTGGAGTGACCGGATCACTGCCGAATTTGGGAAGAATTCCCACATCACCGACACCCCCTCTCAGGCAGAACAGGATTGAGGTATCACTCGTCACCAGATTATCGGCGATCAGATTGTCGTAGCTTCCCTCATCCTGAATCCGGCGTTGCAAAACGATACCATTCTTTGTCGCTGTCAAAAAATTCGACATGATTGTATTTTCAGGAGAGTTCAACAGGAAAACACCGTTTTCTGCATCTCCTGTAAGCGTATTGCCGGTCAGATTGAGCGATGATGATACGGTAAGATCGAATCCCACGCCACTTTCCGCATTGATAGTATTCCCGGATAGAATCGCTCCCTCTGATTCAGATGAGGAAATACCTGCAACAAGAGTTCTCTGGATTGTGTTTGCGGTAAATACTGCGTTGTTAAATCCTGATACCTTATCAAGGTAGATGCCTGCGTGTGCACCATCGATGGTGTTATCCCTGATCGTCACATCTTCAAGGTAGATCCCGGTTACGATACCGCAATCCTCCGAGTTTTCCACAAGGTTATCCGAGATCAGCCCTCCGTAAAAATCGCCGACCATGATGCCATCTGAACAGTCGGTAAGATGGTTTCCCTGGATAGTCAGGTGAGGGGATGCAATGGAGAGTATCCCCCTGTACATCTGGTCGAATGAGCCGTTCGTGACCGTGAGATTTTCTGAGCGGAGTGCCATAACACCTGCACCGTTCGCAGAGCTGGACAAATCCCGGATCTCAGCATTATCACAACCATACAGGATAACGGTGGCGAGGGTATCAGAGCTGTCGATCGAGAGATCATCAACTCCCTCGAAGTACCAGACCGGTTTCCCATCAGCAAGGTTGGTCGTGTCGATCACGTTACCCGGCAGCACACCGGGATCAAGGACAAATGGATTCATCCAGAAATTGTAGATATTGTTGTCCATGGTATTCTGGGAAACGAACGAGTCCGTGACCCATAAAAAACCCATCCCTGTGTCCGAATTTGTATCCACAGTATTCCCGGTGATGGTGAGCCCGGAACAATCCTCAAAGCGGTAGGCAAGCTCCACATCGGTCCCGGCAACGTGATTGTCCGCAACCACGACTCCCGATGTCCCATACGTCATGATGCCATAGATACCTTTTCTAGGAGTTCCCGGGTTCTCACTCAGGGTGTTGTTCCGGATGACCACCTCTTCGGAGGGTATGAAGAGGCCGATCGAGCCGCCGGAACCTGAGATGAGATTATCAGACACGGTGAGGTTTCTGACCAAGCCCCCGGCGGTTCTGGCGATGATCCCGATGCCCGCACCACGCGATTGCGTGATCGTATTTCCCGATATTATACCATCTTCCGTAGGATTTGCACTCCCGCTGCTCACGACCGCTACAGAATATCCATATGGATTATTGAATTCATTGCCAGTAATGGAATACCCGTGCGGATCGTAGAGGACCACCGTATCTCCATGAACATAAAATCTGCATGATGATATCGTGAGGCCTGCCACGTTCTCGCCCGTGACTGCAGGGTACGTGAGATAATAGTCTGTAACCTTGGGATGTACGATTGTAAGATCCAGGAGCGCACAGTTGTTATTTTCGATGAGCACCGCGGAACTGTTTGCCCCTGTGATATTCATCGAGATGAGCTCAGTATTCAAAGCTTCAAGGGTTATTCCGAATTCCGCCCCCTCCGCATCGATAACGGGGTATCCAGTTCCTGTATCGATACCCCTGAGTGTCAAACTCCTGTTGACCACCACTGGTCCACCATAATCACCGCTCCGGATCTCAATGGTATCCCCCTCATCAGCGGCATTGATCGCATCCTGGATGTTCGTAAAGTTGCAGCCGGAATCGCAGACCGTCCAGGTCACCGCCATTGACGGTGCACAAAAGCTCAGTATCAATACCATTCCGATAAGGAAAAAAAGGGAGACTTTAAAGTCCCCGGTTCTACCCGATGCCCCCATTTGATACGTATGTATACCCCCTGGTGAGTAACCAGATAGGTGAACCTCATCACGGGATATATATATAAATGCCGTTGATATTGCCCGTGGAGCAGGCGTGTTCCAGGTATAATCTGCATCCCGGCATTCTCATCCAGAGAGGTATCCCAAAAAAGCATCCCGGCCTTCGCGATGAAGATTCTGACTTGTATGCCGGAACGGGATCCATTCCGGGATGAAATGGATCTATTTTCCGTATCTTTATTTCTCCTGAATGCCAACGCCTTCCAATGCCACCGGCAAAGAAGATCGCAAAGGCTTTTCCTGCACGCGAGACGATCGAAGGTGCCGGTGTCCGTCTCTATCGTGCATTCGGGATTAAGGAACTGCCCCTCTTTGACCCGTTCCTGATGCTCGATGACTTCAGGTCAGACAGACCGGACGACTACCTCCCCGGGTTCCCCCGCCATCCCCACAGGGGGATAGAGACTGTGACCTATATGCTCGAGGGCAGGATCGAGCACGCCGACAGCCTTGGACATAAGGGGTTT
Source organism: Methanolinea sp. (assembly GCA_018262855.1). Taxonomy (GTDB): domain Archaea; phylum Halobacteriota; class Methanomicrobia; order Methanomicrobiales; family Methanospirillaceae; genus Methanolinea_A. Next base: position 130,772 of record JADFDO010000006.1, read on the forward strand.
GTCGAGGCGGGGGGCGTCCAGTGGATGACCGCGGGATCCGGGATCATCCACCAGGAGATGCCAAAGCCCTTCAACGGCCGGATGGGAGGGTTCCAGCTCTGGGTGAACCTTCCCAGGAGCCACAAGATGATCGATCCCCGATACCAGGAGGTCCCGGCATCGGGGATTCCCGTCATCTCTCCAGATAAGAACACAAGGATCAGGATCATCTGCGGTTCGATCGACGAGGTGTTCGGGCCCGTGCAGGATATCGTAGGATATCCCGAGTTCTTCGATGTGACGCTCGGCCCGGACGTGCCATTCTCCCACGAGGTGAAGGCAGAGCATAATGCAGGCGTCTACGTCATTGGAGGATCGGGGAATTTCGACATTTGGCAGGAGAAGGAACTGAAAAACCGCACCATGGTCCTCTATGCCCGTGAGGGGAGGCGTATCCAGGTCATTGCCGGCAGCAGGGGAGTCAGGTTCCTTTACCTCTCAGGGCTCCCTCTACGGGACCCGGTTGCATGGAAGGGTCCGATCGTCATGAACACCGACGAGGAACTTACCCAGGCCTTCGAAGAATACCGGGATGGAACATTCATCCGGAAACACTGATTGGATCAGTGGTTCCAGAAGGACGATGAACTGGTGAGTTTCCCGGCTTTGTGACATAATCTCTCTCTTTTCCTGGGAATTCACCCAAAAAATGCTGCACTGAAAATCGATCCCGGGTTCGGGTGATCCGGGCAACATCCCCATCGTTTAATGATGCACTGTTCCAATTGACTGGTATGGCAAAGATGACTGATGAGATGATCACCGCATTCCGTTCAGGCAGGATATTTCCGATGGCTACAGCCTCGAAGGACGGCGAGCCGAACGTTGCCCCGATGGGATCTGTCTTCGTGCGGGATCCCGGGACGATATGGATTGGCGACCAGTTTATGAAGACAACGATTGGCAATCTCACTGAAAATCCCCGGGCATGCCTCTATGTGTGGGGACCGGGCATCAAGGGATGTTACAAGGTCAAGGGGGATATCACAATCAAAAAGAAAGGGAAAGACTATGAGACAATGAAGGAGGAGGTTGCAAAGGCAAAACCGGGCCTGATATGCAGGTCTCTCCTGGTGATGAAGGTCACGGAAGTCTACGAGTGTATGCCAGGTGACCATGCGGGTGACCAGCTGATCTGAAAGGGATGGATATCCCCTCACCAGGGAATTTCTTTTTAATCTACGACTGGTTCCGGTAGCGTTCGGCCCGCCATGTCTCTCCTTCAGAGACTCTTACGCAGACCCCGCCGGGAGAGGTTCCCGATCTTGTACGGGACATCAGGTTGAGAAGGTCTCATTCTTAAGATTGCAGCCGACAAGAATCACAGGAACTTTTTTTCTGATTTATCGCAGATGGAACTTGGTACTCAAGATACCGTCATCTCCGAGATGCCATCGATGGGATGATCTCATGGTTTATAAACGATAAGTCACTACTCCCTGTGTTTAGAGACCGGGCGCCTGCCGTATGATTTCTGTCCTTTATGTTGATGATGAATCACCGCTCCTTGATTTGGCCAGGATTTTCATGGAGAGAACGGGGGGTTTCAGGGTCATCACATCGACTTCTGCGAAGGAAGCACTGGAGTCAGAATCAATCGCTTCAGTTGATGCCATCATCTCGGATTACCAGATGCCTGAGATGGACGGAATCGGTTTTTTAAAAGAGGTCCGGAAAAGGTATCGGGATATCCCATTTATCCTTTTCACCGGCCGCGGACGGGAGGAGGTCGTGATTGCGGCAATCAACAACGGTGCTGATTTCTACCTCCAGAAGGGCGGCGATCCGAAAGCCCAGTTTGCTGAACTCACCCACAAGGTCATGCATGCGGTACGGAGACGGCAGACCGAGATTTCCCTCAGGGAGAGTGAACAGAGGTACCGTGATGTCGTAGAGACTCAGACAGAGTTCATCAGCCGGTTTTTACCGGACGGAACCCACGTTTTTGCAAACGAGGCATATTGCCGGCATTTCGGAAAGACGCGTAATGAGATCGTAGGTCATACATTCATCCCCCCTGTCCCGGAAGAGGACCAGGAACTTGTTCGCCGGCATTTTCAATCCTTCTCCGCGGAAAATCCTGTTGGAAGTATCGAGCATCGCGTGATTATGCCCGACGGCAGTATCCGCTGGCACTGGTGGAACGACCACGCATTTTTTGATACCAATGGCAGGATAGTCGAATTCCAGTCGGTGGGAAAGGACATCACTGATAGGAAACAATATGAGGAGGACCTGAAACGATCCGAGAATCTCTACCGCACAATTTTTTCCACCACGGGTGCGGCCACAATCATTACTGCACCGGACACTACCATTCTCCTTGCAAACCAGGGCTGGGAGAACCTGACCGGAGTCCCGCGTGCCGACCAGGAGAACAAGCTCAGCTGGACCATCTTTTTTAACAAGGACGATGTCGAGATGATGGTCCGCTACCATCATGCCCGCCGGCAGGACCCATCCCTCGCTCCACCGGTGTATGAGAGCCGGCTTATCGATGTAACGGGTAATTGCCACCACTGCATGGTCCATGTCCACATGATCCCGGGGACCAAAAACAGCGTGGCCTCCCTCGTCGACATCACAGACCTGAAAAACGCGGAGAATGCACTGTACAGGAACGAGGAACGCTACAGGTCAATTATCAACGATCAGACCGAGATGATCTGCAGGTTCAGGCCCGATGGGACCGTGACCTTTACGAACGATTCCTATAGGCAGTACTTCCATTTTGGATCCACCACTGCTGATATCGAGGGGAAGAATATCGAGGACCTGATGCTAAAAGGCCCCTACCAGAGAGTTGATGATTTTCTTCTCGGACTCACACCCGAAACGCCTATCCGCGAGATGGACATCCCGGTAAAGAACAGGGAGGGAGAGCTGGAATGGCAGCACTGGTCGGCGAGGGTTTTTTGTGACAGTAGCGGGACGCCTGTTGAATACCAGGTGGTGGGCCGGGACATCACGGAGCAGAAGCGGTATTCGGCCGCACTTTCAGACAGCGAGTCCCGGCTTCGTTCGATTATCGAGATGACCACGGATTCGATCTCGCTTGTTGATGAGGAGGGGCGGGTGATTGAATGGAATCCTGGTTCCGAAAGGATCTCGGGTATCCGGAAAGAAGACGCCCTTGGCAGGTACCTCTGGGATCTGACCTACTCGATGGTCCCGAGGGAATCCAGAACCGAGGATCGGCGTGCGGGCATCGAGAGATCGATAAGGACGATGTTCACGACGGGCGAACCTGTCTTCAAAGAACCCATGATCATCGAGGCTGAGCGTCCTGATGGCAGCCGGATCTTCACCCGCCAGGTGATCTTCCCGATAAAGACCGGAAAGGGATACAGGATCGCATCGATTGCCCATGATATTACTGATGAACAGCGATCAGCGGCTGCCATAAAGGAGAGCGAAGCAAAATACCGCGAGCTTGCTGACCTTCTCCCCATGATGGTGTTCGAACTGGATCTGGAGTTCCGGGTAACCTATGCGAACAGAAATGCCCTTTCGACCCTTGGATTCACCGAGAAGGATCTGATGGAGGGGATACGGGCAATCGATTTTATCGACAAGGCAGATCAGGGGCGGGTGAGGGAGAATGTCCAGAAATCTCTCCAGGGAATTCCAATCGAACCGCAGGAATATACCGGACTCCGGAAGGATGGCACCAGGTTCCCGATTCTCATCTATTCATCCCCGATATTCAGAGATGGATCACCGATAGGCTTTCGCGGGGTCATCATCGATATCACCGAATGGAAGCATCTTGGGAACCGGTTAATGGAGAGCGAGCAGCGGTTCCGTGGTATAGCCGAGCGATCCTCCGACCTGATATTTATCCTCGGACAATCCATGAGCCCAACATATGTGTCCCCCTCCTCAAGGTCAATTGTCGGGTATGATCCCGGTGAACTCACGGGAAAGTCTCCGGAGTTTGCCATGGCAACGATCTTCCAGAGAAGCGGTCCTGAGCTGATGAATGCCGTCAACGCAACAATGGAAGGCCATACGGTCGAAAATGTCGAGATCCAACTCACAAAAAAGGATGGGACGCCTGTGTATGTGAGCGTTCACGCAATACCCGTGATGAATGAGGGGGTCCTCGAAGGCGTCCAGGTCACGATGAGGGACATCACCCCAGCAAAAAACGCTGAGATCGCATTGCGCGAGAGCGAGGCAAAGTATCGCCTGCTCGCGGAGAATGTCCATGACATGATATGGACTGCAGATCCCGGGATGAACCTCACCTATATCTCACCATCGGTGCTGGTGCTTCGGGGATACTCCGTAGAAGAGGCAATGGCCCAACCACTATCCGAAGCCCTCACCCCAGAATCGCTCCAGGTCTTCGAACGCTCCCGTCTTGAGGGACTGGAGGCAGTGCAGAATGGCAGGACGGATCCCCAGCACCAGTATCTTGAGCTGGAATTCCGTTGCAGGGACGGATCGACTGTGTGGACTGAGACAGTTATTACACCTGCAATTGACAGGGAAGGGATACTCACGGGCGTTGTTGGTGTCACGCGCGATATATCGTGGAGAAGGAAGGCGGAACTGGCGCTCCGTGATTCCGAACAAAAATTCTCGACAGTCTTCAGGAGCAGCCCTGTCTCGCTCACGCTTGTCTCTGCAAAAGACGGTATCTGTGTGGACGTGAATGATGCCTTTGTAAGGGAATCAGGGTATTCGCGGGAAGATGTGATCGGACGAATTGCCAGTGAGATCGGTCTTTTTGCTGATCCCTCTGAAGCTGATCAAGTTTTCACGATCTTGAAGAGCCACGGCCAGGTGAAAAATATGGAGATCCGATTCCGGACAAAAAGCGGGGAGATCCAGACATGCCTCTTTTCTGCCTCCATTATCCACATGGGGAATGATATGTTCGTCCTCTCAGGCGTCGAAAATATCACGCCACGAAAGAGCATGGAGAATGCGCTTCGACTCGCAAACCGTCAGCTGAACCTGCTCGGTGGAATCACCCGGCATGATATCCTGAACAAGGTTTCCATTATTCTCGGATATGTCGAGATTGCGAAGGAAGAGGTGAGCGAGCCCTCAATCCTTGATTATCTCAAAAAGATTGAAGCCGCAACCCGTGCCATCCAGTCTCAGATAGACTTCACCCGGATGTATAAGGATCTTGGGACACGGCAACCCCAGTGGATCGCCCTTGCCTCCGCCATACCGTATCACCACGTCCCGTCCCATATCTCGTTGAAGGTCGATATTAAGGGCATTGATCTCAATGCAGATCCTATGCTCGAGAAGGTGTTTTACAACCTGCTCGACAACTCGATCCGGCACGGGGAGAGGGTGACCGAGATCCATGTTTCATCCCTTATGTCGGGCCAGAACCTTGCGGTGGTCTGGGAGGACAACGGCATCGGGATCCCGGCCGATGAGAAGGAGAAGATTTTTGAAAGGGGTTATGGGAAAAATACCGGGCTCGGTATGTTCCTAGTCAGGGAAATCCTCTCCCTGACAGGGATTACGATTCAAGAGACAGGGGAGCCAGGCAAGGGGGTAAGGTTCGAGATGATCGTACCCAGGGGCGGATTCCGGAGCTCCAGGGAATTACCATAATACTCATGGTTCTCCTCACCCTCTGACATCCCCTTTTCCCCTCATCGCTGAGGCGATGATCGCAGGCATCGTGATTGCTGCAGAGATCAGGAAGACGAGGCTGATCCCGCGTGTGAACGCGATCTGGGCAGCGACCGGCATCACCGCTCCGCCGAGGACGAACATATCCATCATCTCTTCGAGCGGCATAGTCCCCATGATCAGGGGAGTGGCGATGGCCATCGAAATAACCATCCCCGCATTGTTCAAAAAAGCCCGGATCGATGATGCAGCACCACGGCGGTCTACCCGGACTGCTGCCATGATCGCACCGGTATTCGGCGGCTGGAAGAGGCCTGATCCGAAGTTATTGACAAACATCCACAGGGCAAGAACCGGATATGGGGTATCGAACTGCATTGTTGCAAGGCCCAGGAGACCGGCAAAGGAGACGATGAGGCCAAGCGTGCTGATCTCACGCGAACCGTAATGATCGGAGAGCCATCCTCCGATTGGTCCAGCCACTGCAAGTGCGGCCGCAGCAGGGATGATGAGGATACTGGCAGTCAGGGGATCGCACCCTTTTGGTCCCTGGAAGAAGAGGATCAGGAGGATCATCACTGCACCTCGTGCGACTGAGTTGATGAGGGCTGAGAGCTGGCCGTAAAAGAAGATCCGGTCTGAAAAGAGAGAGAGATCGATGAGGGGGGAGGGGGATCTCTTTTCGTGCCTGAAAAATGCAATTCCACTAATCAGTGCGACAGCAAGGGCAATCAGCATGGGAGGCGAAGTCCAGCCAACAATGAATGCCACCGAGATATAGATCATTCCGGTCACGAATGCAATGGTAAAGTAGATCATGCCCTGTGTATCGAACCGTTCTTTTGCGGAAAACTCTCCGGGTTCCCGTAACTTCTTCTGGGCCCACCATGTCGCTGCGATTCCAATCGGGATATTGAAAAAGAAGTTCAGCCGCCAGTCGACAATCGTCAGGATACCCCCAAGGATCGGTCCGAAGACAAAGGCCGCAGCCGCAATCATGGAGATGATCCCCATTGCCCGGCCAAGTTCGTTCCGCTTGAACGCATCCGCCACAATGATCGTCCCATTGGAGATAAGAAGGGAGCCACCAAGTGCCTGGATGATCCGGAATCCGATCAGCTGCGTGATATCCGCCGCAAGTCCGCAGAACAGTGATCCGACGGTAAAGATCGCGAGACCACCGACATACAACCGTTTCCTCCCGTGGATATCTGCGAGCCGGCCCCAGGCAGGTGCGAGGATGGTCATGATCAGCATGTAACTGATCAGGACCCACATGACGCCAATAAGATCGGTGTGGAGATCGACCATGATGGTCGGCAGTGCAATGATCAGGGTGCTTGCGTTGAGGACTCCTAAAAGGGTCCCGAGCGAGGCGATGGAGAGTGCAATCCACCGGTATGTGTCATTGTTGCCTTTCGGATTCAGAGTAACAGATCCGGGTCTATGATGTGGGTCATGGTCCTATCCACCAGTGCACCTGGGTATCGTGTATTCCCTGGCTGATACCTCCGGCAGGATGGGGATGGTATCACCCTGCTTCTGTTGAAGGAGAAGGTGACATCTCATCCTGCTTCATGGTATCCTTCTCAAACCTCCCTATCACCGAGAGGACTGCCGGCATGACGAAAATGGCGCCAGCAAGCGAGAAACCGACAGCAATCAGCGTAGTAATGCCAAAATTGCTGATGATCGGGAAAGTTGCGAGGCAAAGTGCCGAAAAACCGAAAAAAGTCGCAAGACCCGAGACCGTAATCGCCGTCCCTATCTTGTGGACACTCTCCTTGATTGCGGCGAGATTGTCATGCAGGCGTTCCTTCTCTTCTGCATAACGCTCCATGACGAGAATGGTATACTCAGCCGCAACACCTATCGTCATTGACCCGAGCGTTGCGGTCAGCGGGGTGTAGGGAATAGAGAGCACATACATGGCGAGTGCATTCCAGCCGACAACGAAGATGATGGGGATCATGGGGGATACCGCATGGAGGTGCCGGTATACAAGGACCAGGAAGAGGAAGACCAAGAAAAATCCAAGATAGGTCATGACTTCCTTGGAATCTGTCAGTCCTGACAGCAGAGAGGTGAACATGTCAAAACTCCCGGTGGGAACAACACTGATCCCGATCGGAGGATCAAGAAACGCAATTTCACTTACCATCTGCTTTTTGAGGGTGTTCCGCTGCGTCATATCAAGATCGATGGTACTGAATTTTATCACTGCACTCATCGAACCGCTCAAATACTGCTCCCTGGTAGCCTCAGGGATTGATCTCAGGACTTCATCGAGCTCGGCCTGCGTTTCTGGCATTGCTCCGCCATTGGATGTGAGGATAGTGGTGACAATGCTCTTTGCACCAGTGAGTTCTGGGTGATGCGAGAGTTCGTACTCCTGGAACCCTGCAATCCACCGCATTGTATCGAGATCTGTTGAATATCCCCGGATATAAAAATCGGCCGTACTGGTTGCCCCTATGATGCGGGTGACCTTGTCAATGTTGATCTTTGCCGGCATGTCTCCCGGAACAAAAGAGTCCTCGCTGGTCTGGACCGGGATGAGGGGATCGACATAGAACCCGACAAATGCGATACACCCGGCAAGAAGGAGGAGAGGGAGGGGATTTTTCGCGATCTTTACTGAAACATCAGTGAGGAACTTCCCGTATGAGAAAGATTTTTTCTTTCCATTCTTTCCATTCCTGGAGAGGGGACTGTTATTCGGAGGGTCCATGACGAAATCGCACGCATCGGTACCGACCGCATAGCACGTCTCCGTTTTGGGTTGTTTGGGCTTGTACTTTAACAGGAGGCAGAGTGTAGGCACGCCGATACAGGACGCCCAGAATGAGGTAAATATTCCGATGATAGCCACCATGCCAAACGATCGGATCATGGGTATCTCGGAGACGAACATTGCCACAAATCCCATGCAGGTGGCAAGCATCGCATACAGAACGGCGGGGCCAGTCCTCGTCACAGTCATGAACACCGCGTCCTCGAGCGATCCCTTTCTGGCCTCTTCGTCAAACCGTGCATGGAACTGGATCGCATAATCGATGCCAAGCCCTATAAGAACAGGGAACGCTCCGATTACCGCCATGTTTATCCCGACGCTGGCAAGGCCCATCAGACCGAGGGATGTCACAAGGCCGATCCCCACCAGGAGGACCGGCATAAACCGGTACCGGACGTAGGCAAACAGAATCCCCATAACAATGACCATCAGGATCATAGCCCCGCCAATGAGGACGCCCATGTTACTCTCCATCCCTTCACTCATCTGCTGCATAAACGCAGGTGATCCAGAGATTTCTACCGTCACACCCGGTGGCTTTTCGGTATTGTCCACCACTGAATTCACATTGTTCAGGACTGATTCCTGCACATCATCAGACAACCCTTCCTGGAGCTGGACCTGGACAAGGGTGAGACTATTTGATGGTATTAAAAGACCGCGCGTTTCCGAGGGGAGCAGGTTGACGATCTGTTCGATCTCAGCCTTCGATGTGGGTAGAGTTCCCCCATTGGCGCTTTTCAGGAAATCGACAATACTCTGAGATCCTTTGACATTCTGCTGCTGCCTGAGATCCTCTTCAAGAAGGTCAATGTAGGTAAGGATCTCAGGATTCAGAGGATTCGCAGTCTCGACGATGAGGATGATTGTCGAATCGGATTGGAAATTATCCGCATATTCTGAATAAATAATTCCTTTTTCGGAATTTTTATCGAGATATGTCTTCCATCCAGTCTCCATAGTGATCTGGGTCATACCGTAAAGGGCAACACAAAAAAGGGTGAAAACCAGTGCGGCTACCAACAGTGGCCTGCGGTTTATCATGCGTGCAATGCCTTCAAAGATCTTTGCTATCATTCCAATCCCGGAATCCTGGTGCGTATATCCTGATGTTTGTAGAATGCCTTTTCTCTCTCGAATACCTGCATCCCGGGAAAAAATATGCCCGGGATGCCGTTATCACTGCATACTTATTTTTTCTGGCGGCGCTGGTAGTACCAATACCCTCCTCCGATAAGGAGGACTGCAATGATACCTATTGTGAGAATGATTCCAGTTTTGCTCCCTTCTATAACGGTGATCTGGACCTTTATCGGGTCAGATATGATACTATTGTCAAGGGCATCCCTGTACTGTATCTCGGAATCGAGTCCGTACTCCTTTTTGTTTGCCGAGCTGTCAACAGAGATCTCGAATGATGCCTCCGTCGTTTCACCGGGGGCGAGGGTTCCTAAGTAGGCTGAATCATCATCACTGGTAAAGGGATCGACGGCACTGATACGTGCCTGGGCATCGTAGATTGTAGCGCCGCCGGTATTTTGATACTGTATTGTGATGACTTTTTTCTGGCCTGGTGAGATCTGAACGGGATCAGAAATGATAGCAAATCCCACCTTTTCACCGACCGGTATACCTATAGTCGTCCATTTCGTGTCTACACTATCCCCTTCATAATTCTCATAATTGATATACACGTCCAGAGGGTATGACTTGCTTTCCGCGTCGCTTTTCACCGAAATCTTGAAAGTTGACGTGATTTCAGCTCCTGCGGGAAAATCGCCGATAAAAGTACTGCTATCCGTCGGGATAACTGGGCTATTGTCACTGCGGGCGACCTTGAGCACCGCCTTTTTCCCGTCTTCCTGCCCTGTATTCTGTATCACCAGGGTCAGGTATCCTTCCGTTCCCGCATTGATGTGTTCGGTATCGGACGAGATGATCGAGAACTGCAGTTCCGGCATGATCTTTACCGGGAGCGTGAGAGTCTCATCCTCTTCCCTGTATCGGTACTGGATAGTATCGGTCCCGTACTGGTCGGCCATCCACAGATAGGTGTACTTGACGTTCAGGGGCAGATCAAAAATACCCGCAGTTGCATTCCTGGGGACCTTCACATTGAAATTCACGAGAATACTGCTACCTCCCTTGAGATCGCCAATCATCTGGGGATCACTCTTGATGATGATGGGGGAATCACCTTGACCGAGAGTGACCATCATCAGTTTTGCGGTGTTTGGCAGATCATCCCGGTCGATGATGCCAGACTGAACGAATTTATATTCATTCAGACCCTGGTTCTGGAGCCGCACTGCAATAGTTGCTTCGTCACCTGGACTGAATTCATTAGTCCCTGAAACTGCGGCAGTAAGTTCCGGCGATCCAGCCATGTATTTTTCCCCTGCACTGACAGGTACGATGACAATACATGCAAGAATGAGGGGAATAAGCATCTCATATCCCAATCTGCTCAACTGTGGTCCAGATCTGGTATTGCAGGGATGGGATGTTCGATTAATGGGATAAAATCCCGAAATTTTATCTATACTGAACATTTTTGTCTCCTTTTTAGTAGTAATAATTTTTACTACAATTGTTCTCATTATGTCACCGTGGATCCATAAAAAGGTTCCTGAAAAAGTTGTAAATATTTTAACAACTAAACAAAATTTGAAGGAACCAAAACAAATTCACTCTACTGGCATTAGAATTCACATTTCCGGGAAGGAGTGTAACAATCGATGCGAAATGGTTGATATAGACATTATTCCCCCAGCACTCATCATGTCCCTCAACACGCTTGGACTGACACATGACGAGGCGAGGGTGTTTGCAACGCTTGTCCTGTTCGATCATGCAGAGGCAAAAGAGATCGTCGAGTACCTTTCCCTCTCAAAGCCAAGCGTATACAAGGCACTTGAGAACCTGGCCGATCGGGGACTTGCAATAAAACAAAAATCCAAACCCGCGAGATATCGTGCGATATCACCGGAGATGGCCATTTCCATTCTCATGCGGGATCATGAGAATGCATCAGAACGGGCTCTGCCATTGTTGGAAAAACTTGAACAGGAGAAAGTCCGGACCGACATGGAGGAGCCGCTCTGGACGATTTATGGTGATGCGAATATCGAGCATAAAATTCAGGAACTTTTCAGGAAGGCGAAAAACCATATCTCATGTATTGTTGGAGACCATTATATCCAGTTTTTAGAGCATGTCACCATACGGGATATTCCCCTGCGTCTTTTGATCATAACGGCTTCCGCGGATCTTGAAGAAAAAATACGTAAAAAATATTCGGGGTTGAGTGCGGAAATCCACATTATCCCCCTGGAGAATCTCACCTCCCCACCTCCGTTTTTTACAATCCCTGAGATAGGCGAGGCCTGGAAATTCCTGAAATTCGAGAATGTGCTGGAAGTGAATATTGATGACGAGGAACTCCTTTTAAGCGTGGCGTTCTTCAGCAAGGGTTCATCAGTGTTAAACACCTGTAACAAGGGCGCGATAATCCAGATAAAAATGTTCAACCAGTTGTTCTGGAACTGGTTTATTGAAGGGGATAAGAGCGAGCCTTCGTCCTCAACCCATTAAGGCTGGTGCCTCTTATTCATTCTTCCCGGGAAAACCCGGGTCATCCCGCACCATGATAATGTGAAGGTGCGCCGGCCGGAGAGACCACGTATTGTTTCCCAGACAGTATGAGTGCTCCTGTATTCAGATGCACCAGAATTATAAGGTTCTATCCCGATAGTATTGTTGTAATAAATAGGACAACAAAATGAATACACGCCATTCATTCTTTCGTATATCAGGAACCGCCATGCGTCTGAATGCCGGCAATTTAATGAACTATCTTCAGCCTCACCTTTCAACAAAGCAGGAAGATAGTCTTGAGAATATGCTATCGGGAAGGGCTGCCTGATGTTCAACCCCTACACCTGGCTGGCACAGAGGGTTAATCATCATCCCTGGACAGTCGCGGGAGTGACGGTCGCTATCTTTCTCATTGCACTCTTTGGGATTTCCCTGCTCTCCATGGAGACAGGAACCGATACCTACCTCGATAAAGATTCTCCCCGTGGAGCCATCCTGTCCCACTATACCAATACCTACGGCTCCGATGCCATCATGCTGATCATCGAGAATGAGGATATCAGGAATGTCGAGTGCCTTCATTACATAGACAGGCTCCAGTCAGAGATTGCAACCCAGCAGTACGTGGAAGGGGTATCAGGGATTGTGGACCTGCTGAAGCAGGGGAATGGGGGTTCACTCCCAGGTTCCACAGCAGAGGTCAACCAGATCATCAACCAGGCTCCTGCTGAGGTTGTGGAACGATACCTCCCCTCGAACATGATGACCATCAGCGTCATCAATCTGCAGCCTGCAATTTCAAGCGACCGGCAGGAAGAGGTGCTGAACAATATCCGGAGCGTGGTATCGCTCTCGAATCCGCCCCCCGGCATCTCTGTCACGTTATCCGGCGAACCTGCGTTCTCGCAGGAGATGCAGATGGCGATGGGTTCATCGATGGGAATTCTCATTCTGGCTGCCATGATTTTGATGGTCGTCGCAGTGATGGCGCTCTTTAACCATGTTCGGTATCCACTCCTCTCTGTCGCCGTGGTGGCATCGGGTCTCGTGCTCACGTTCGGGATCATGGGGCTTGCAGGGATCAAGATCAGCATGGTGGTGATCGGGGCGTTCCCTGTCCTCATCGGGATAGGGATCGATTATGCCATCCAGATCCACTCAAGGCTTGATGAAGAGATCAGGAAGGCCCCACTCGCTGATGCTGTCAGGACCACCATCACAAAGACAGGCCCGGCCGTGCTGGTCGCAATGCTTGCCACTTCGATGGGGTTCATCGCCATGATCTTCGGACCGATCCCCATGGTGGGCGATTTCGGGATCACCTGCACGATCGGGGTAATGTCGTGCTACCTTGCCGCCCTGGTCATCGTCCCGGTCTTTGCCGTGATCATGAACTACCGGGCTAAAGAGCCGAAGGGAAAGTTCAATGACGTCGCTGCCTGTGAACTGGGATGGAAGGGTTGTGAGACTGTCCCAGTCCATAAGGAGGGCTCGCGGGGTTCATTCATCGAGAAATACGATGAACTCCTGGGAAAAATTGCCTACCGCGTTGCAAAACATCCGATACCCATCCTCCTGTTTGTGTTCCTGATCGCCGCTATCGGGTTCAACCTTGACAACGAAGTCCCTATTAGTGCCGATGAAAAGACATTTGTGCCCTCCGACATGCCTGCACTCCAGGACATGAACAAGGTCACGAGGACCATGGGCTCCACCACCACGATCCCCATTCTTGTGAATGGGGAGAACGTGCTGAATCCTCTGACTCTCTCATGGATCAAGGAGTTCGGGGAGTATGAGATCAACCATAATGACAAGATCACCGGTGTAACCAGTATCGCCACGCTCCTTGCCCAGTATAACTCCGGTGAACTCCCCACATCAGAGATCGAGATCCAGCAGGTGCTCAGCCGGATCCCTGAAGAGACAAAAGACCGTTACCTCAACGGGAAGATCGAGGCAGTGATGGAGTTCTCTACCGTTGACATGGAGATCTCCCAGGCCAGGTCACAGATAGACCTCATACAGAAGGATCTGGAGTGGGTATCGCCGCCACCCGGAGTCACCGCAAGGGTAACCGGGATGCTTGAGATGTTTGCAACCCTTATGGATGATATCGATCATTCCAAGACCCTGATGACAGTACTTGGATTTGCGTTCATCCTCGCCTTCCTTCTCGCGGTGTACCGGAAAATCCACGCGGTCTCGCCGCTCATCCCCATCGTTGCAATCGTCGGGTGGAACGGTGCGATTATGTATATTCTCGGGCTCGACTATACACCCCTCACCGCGGTCCTTGGATCCATGACCATCGGTGTGGCATCCGAGTATACTGTCCTTATCATGGAGCGGGTCGATGAAGAGATGGCACGGGGCCTTGACCTCTATGAGGCTATTCAGACCAGTGTCCAGAAGATCGGTGCGGCAATCACGGTATCGGGCCTGACCACGGTGTTCGGGTTCTCCGCCCTCATCATCTCGGAGTTCAACATCATCTCGAATTTCGGCCTCACCACCGTGATCACGGTTGGGTTCTCACTTATGGGTGCAATCCTGATCATGCCTGCAGTAATAGTGTTGATGTACCGGTTCGACCGTCGTTCCGTACACCAGAAAAAAGAGGAGATTTCCGCCGCAGGGTAAACGGCCGGGACCCGGATTTTTTGGGACTCCCCCGGAACATATCCCTGCAATAACGTCCGCAGACGAGAGCTCCTCTTTCTGGGTCACATGTTCGGTTGGGTAAGTCCTCTTACTGTGGAATTCCATACGGTGCGGAGATCTTCTATATCCATACCCTGCATCGCATAGATCAAAAGGCCCTGGAAAAGGGCATTGAAGGTGCAGGCAAGAACCCTGACATCAGCATCTTTCGTGATCTCCCCGCTCGCCTGTCGTTCGGCGAGGAAGCCGGCGATCATATCGAGGAACTTTTGCCTGTCATCGATGATGATTGCTTTCAGGTGTTCATCCCGGGTGGTGATGGCAACACTCTCGGGCCCTATATTCTTCAGATAGCCTTCCATCACGGTATCAAAAAAGACTGCCGCACCTGATAGAAAGTCTCTTTCAGAGAAAGATTCGAGGATAAACGCCTGGAGCAATTTCCTCTCGTACTCAGCGACCGCAATGAAAAGATCTTCCTTGGTATCGAAGTAGTGGTAAATGGTTGGCTTGGTCACTCCAAGCGCAGTCGCGATGCCGGACATCGTGGTATTCATATATCCCTTTTCGTGGAAGATGGTATGGGCTGTTGCGATGATCTTCTTCCGTACCTCCTCCCGGTATTCAGGGTATAATCGTGCCAATATATCCGAATCTCCCTTACCCTAATGTAACTATACTCATGGTAATTATAATTTTACTTTGAGTAACTTTCATAACCTTGTAGTTGTAACCTGATAAGGAACAGGTCCCTTTCCTTTTACCCGGGAGAGGCCTCTCGTCAAGGGATCAAGGGTACCACATTCACGGGATGAATCACATGCAATTCGCCCAGATACGAGAAAGAAATTATATCATGACAGGAGTGCTCCTCCTGCTCGTCATGGGAGCCTGCTGCGTACACGTATCAGCAACAGATCCCACAGTCGTCATTACTGATTACAGGGTCACCCCTTCGGTCCTTGCACCTGATGGATACGGGACAATCAGGGTGACGCTCACCAACACCGCAACCTCCGCATCGCTCCGGGAATCCTCCGGTGTCGCCGTGTCCGGGGAGTTCCAGACCACGAAGAGCACGGATATCCCCGCAATCATTGACAGCGTGAACCTGATCGGTGGCGAGATCCGGGTCATAGAAGGGTCCTACCAGCATTTCGGTGCCATCGGTCCGGGACAGTCGGTTGATGTCACCTTCTCGATCCAGGCTCCGGAAAAAGAGGGCCTCTACTTCCCCGAGGTCTGGGTGGATATCAACGGGGGAAAGAATGTCAGGTATCCGATCCCTGTGAACGTGAACTCCGACAGCCTCGTCATGCAGAGCCCGACCCTTGTCATCAGCAAGCAGCTCCCGGAGACCGTAAACCCCGGAGAGAGTTTCCCTGTAGTCCTTCTCATCAAGAATGCAGGGTCTATCAGGGCAAGCGATATTGTGCTCTCGACCTCGACATCAACGACCTCGCTTGGATCAAAAGGCCCCAATACCATCACCATCGAACCGCTGAACGGAGGGGAGAACCGGACTGTAACGCTCGAGTTCATCACCGACCGGTTCGTGACGGTCGGCCTCCAGAAGATCAAGATCGGGATCGATTACAAGCTCCCTGACGGGACTGAGCGGCACCAGGAGGAGACGATAGAGGTCCCGATCAAGGGAAAGGCCGAGCTCGGGTTTGTCTCGGTCGACACCACTCCCCGCAGGGTCTCTGCAGGAACCCCGTTTGATCTCACCATCAGGATTGAGAATACAGGAACGGGAGAGGCGAAGCAGGTGGCCGCTGTGGTTGATCTCCCGATGACAGGGAACCGGCAGTCGTTCATAGGAAAGATCAAGCCGAACAACGATGCCCCGGCATTATTCATGCTCGACGGTGGATCCGGGGGGACCTACGAGTATAACGTCACCGTCACCTATACCGATGATATCGGGACCCACACCATCGGATTCCCGATGTCTCTCCGGGTGACCCCGGAAGACTATTCGGGGACAATAATCCTTGTTGCCATCATCGTGATTGTCGCCGGTATCCTTGCCTATCGGTACTGGTACCTGCCCAGGAAGAACGGAAACGGTGCCCTCCCATGGGTAAAAAAGAACTCAAAGTAGCGTTCTTTCTGGCATGGCGGTCGCTGCGGAGGGGGAGCCGGTCAAGCGCGATCCTGACGATCCTGATCGTCGGGATGTGCTTCACCAATATGATCTTCCTCCCATCCCTGTTTGCCGGGATAGGCCAGACGATCAAGACCCAGATCGTTGATTACGAGGTCGGGAACGTACTTGTAAGCCCGCAGGCAGGTGAGCAGTACATCACGGACCTCGATGCTACGCTCGATCTCATCAACAGCATGCCGGGAGTGGAACGGGCAACCCCGCACTACGCGAAAGGTGCGACGCTCAAGTACCGGCAGCGTATCCTGGGAAGCTCGATACGGGCGATACGTCCGACCGATGAGAAGTCAGTCTCTCCCATCTATGAAAAGATGATCGCGGGAAGCTATCTCGGTGAGGGGGATACCGGCGAGATTATCATCGGGAAGATCATCGCAGGGGATCCAACGATCCCGGCAGAGGAAGAGTTCTACTCTTCGCTTGGCGGCGTCCGGGTCGGGGACTCGATCACGGTCGAGTTCGGGAACGGGTATACCAAGGACTACCGGGTGAAAGGCATCTTCTCGACCGGGTGGACATCGTCAGATAACTCTGCGCTGATCACGTGGTCGGACATGGAACTTGTCGAAGGCGGATCCCTCGATAAGGCAGAGTACATCACTCTGAAGACAAAACCCGGGTACTCTGAGAAATTTGTCAAGGATGAACTTGTGAGTTACGGGGTCTCTTCGCAGGTTCATACCACGGACGATCTCCTCTCGAAAGCGATCGGCAGCGTGCTCCAGAGTTTCGACATCATCAACATGGTCTCCCTGATCGTGAGCATCATCATCACGACCGTCGTCCTTTTCATCGTGATCACGATCAAGACAATCAACAGCCGCAAGCAGATCGGGATCTTACGGGCTATTGGCGTCGACAAGGAAGTCATCATGCACAACTACGGGTTCCAGGTCATCATCCTTGCCACGTTCGGGATCATGCTCGGGGTCACCCTTGCCGTGCTGCTTGCGCTGTACCTCTCATATCATCCCATTGTGACACCTGAATGGTCTGCCTACATGTATCTGACACCGATGGATCTTGTCTCGAATTCGCTGATACTCTTTGCCGCCGCAATCGTCGCCGGGTATGTTCCAGCCTACCAGGTCTCGCGGGAAGAGATACAGTCGTCCATGAGGGCCTGATACCATGATCGAATGCAGGGATCTCCGCAAGCTTTACCAGATGGGAAACGTCGGGGTCAGGGCACTTGACGGTATCGACCTTACTATCGGCAAAGGGGAGTTCGTCGGGATCATGGGGCCTTCCGGCAGCGGCAAGTCGACACTCCTTCACATGCTCGGGCTCCTCGACATTCCTACGAGCGGAGAGATCACACTCGACGGGATCGATGTGAATACGCTGAACGATTACCAGAAGACCATGTTCCGGCTCTACAAGCTCGGATATGTCTTCCAGGACTATGCCCTCGTCCCGGAACTGACGGTTGCAGAGAACGTCAGCCTCCCTGCCATGCTCAGGAGCGACCGGACGGAAGAGGAATTCCAGGCAGCAACGGAGGATATCCTTCAACGGGTAGGGCTCTCGGACAGGCGAGATCACCTCCAGAAGGAACTTTCAGGAGGGGAACAGCAGCGGGTCGCCATCGCCCGCGCCATCGTGAACAGGCCGGACATCCTCTTTGCCGACGAACCCTGCGCAAACCTCGATACCGAGAACTCGACGATGGTGCTCGATCTCTTCGACGAGATCAACCATGACATGCACCAGACGATCGTGATGGTTTCTCACGAGGACTGGCACAAGAAGTACTTCCACCGTATCATCAGGCTCCGTGACGGGAAGATCGTGGAGGATAACCACGCGTTGTCGTAACACCCGGAAATCTTTTTGGGTATAGTGGCAATCTAGCCCCTCACTTTTTTTGATTTGTATCAATACTCCTCGTATATTGAGACAGGTTTCCTTTCTGTTTAATCTGTATCATGTGATAATTTCGTGTTTTAAGGCCAAAGTGCCTGTTTTTGAGCCGCCGCCGGGGCGACCTCCGGTCACCAATGGATCTGTCATGACCGGTTGGATGAAAAATTGGAAATCGAACATCGCAGGAAACAGCGGTGGTTGGAGTGACTGAATTGGTATGCAGACAGCAAACTCGGTTCAGTCTCCCTGCATAAAACAGCGGGGAGGCTTTTTTATGATGCGGGGTTCCTGCAGGATAAGCGGGCCCTGAGGGTACAACCCCCAGGGCAAAGGATCATGACCAGTCAAGGTACTTTTCCCTGTTGTTGAGAAAGTCACGGTATACCCTGTAATACTCCGTGTCCTCGTACCCGACCTTCTGGATAGGGATTGTGTCAAAACTGTAGATCTCTGCACCGGGAAACGCGAGGAGGATCGGAGAGTGGGTGGCGATGATGAACTGGACTTTTCCTTTGGGGATCACGTTTTTGAGCAGGTGCAGCATCGCGATCTGGCTTTTCGGCGAGAGTGCGTTCTCGGGCTCATCGAGAAGGAATAACCCTTCCCTGTGGTAGCGGTTTTGGAAAAAGGCCATGTGGGATTGCCCATGGGACCTGCCCATGAGCGATTCGTCTCCGAAGTACGAGAGTGTCCCGGGATCAGCGATTGCCCATTCGTCAAGGACCTCGGCGAAATACCGGAAGAGTTCGGATGCAAAGAACGACCCGGTGACCTCGCCCCCGGTCATCCCGACATCGATGTACCGGAATAGCTCGTCCTCGAATTTGTTCGGGCGAAACCGGTACCGCTCGTCATCCTTCCAGATGTGAATGCTGCATCTTTTCGCAATCGCCCTGAGAAGCGTAGACTTCCCCGTCCCGTTCTCCCCAATAAAGAATGTGACAGGGCTCGAAAACTCAATGGAATCGGTCTTTTGGAATATCTCAAGGTTGAAGGGATAGGCCTCATCTGTCGGGAACCTTTCGTGAAGGATCCGGACTCCGGTGATCTGCATCACGTGGAATAGTCAGACGACCCATGATATATCCCTTCACCTGTGAACCTTTCCCCGGGGGAGAGAAAGACCCTCTTTATCCCGGCGCTAATAATCATATGATGTACCATGCCGTCCGACCGGATCACGATCGGGAGGTTCTCGAGCCTCACCCACCTCTCCCAGAAGGCGCTTCGTTATTATGACCGCAAGGGCATCCTGGTCCCGGAAATAAGGGACAGGTTCACAGGCTACCGGTATTACACGGTCCCGCAGATAGAGAATGCATTAAAGATCAAGACCCTCTGCAGCCTGGGATTCGGACTTGCCGAGATAGGGACAATACTCGGTTCTCTCTCTGCCGGCGACCAGGTTTCAGTCAGGTCACTCATCGAGAAGCGCAAGAAGGAGGCCGAGTCCGAGATCGCACGGATGGAGAAGGTAATGTCCCTCCTGCTCGAGAACAGGGACTTTTCGGAGTTGTTTTCCATGAACGTATCAGAACCAGTAATCAAGGAAATCCCTGCCCTGAGGGTGATCTCGGGCAGGAGAAAAGGAACCTACGAGGAGGTCTGCGGCGAGGTGTCGTCTGCCCTGATGGCAACCATCTTCTCGCCCGAGAACCAGAAGAACGGGGTGACGGTCACCGGACCCTGCCTCTCGCTCTGTTACGACAGCGAGTACAAGGAGACCGATGCCGATATCGAGATGGCAATCCCGATCCATGGACAGATCGCGGTGCCGGACTCCCGGTTCACCGTCAGGACGCTTCCTGCGGTGAAGGTCGTCTCGGTCGTATACCGGGGACCTTACGAGCACGAGGGCTTCTCGGTCGCATTCGAGAATGCGTTCCGGTTTGCCGCAAAGATGGGGCTCGAGCCGAACGGTCCCGACCGGCAGGTGTACCTGAACAACCCGGACGAGACACCGGCAGAGGAACTCTTAACCGAGGTCCAGATCCCGGTATCCGGGTAGTCCTCTTCCTCTTCTTTTGGTCAATTCCTCCAAAACACCTCAAAAAGATATTTAAGGTGCGACCAGGTGTATTTCACATATGAGCCGGGATCACCACATCTTCATCCTCCTCGCAATAATGGTAGTAGTCTGCCTTTCCGGTGCGGGATGCACGACCGGCAATCTCCAGAATAGTCCAAGTCTGCCTTCCGGTGGATCGCCCGCACCCGCTGTCCATGGCAATAGTCCCGTATCCTCTGTTGAGTATCAGGATATCAGGGGAACGTGGAAGGCGGATGATGGAGAGGGCTACTACATGAATTCCACGATTCAGCACGTCGATATCGGAGAGAACACCTGGGTATTCACCTCCCAACACGGGCATATTGTCGAGGGATACAAGATGTTTCAGCAACCGGATGGAACAATGGCGAACCAGACTCTTGCAGGGATGTTCGATCCTGACGGGAGAAGCATCTATTTTATCGATCAACCCGGAGGGTGGGCAAAAGGAACGCTCACTAATCCGGACACGATATTTATCACCCTCACGTACTCGAGCGGCCGAGACACCATGGGAAACGCGATGGCATTAACCATGACACTTCACCGGCAGAAATGAGGAGGGAGTTTTCCGGAACCATTCGGGAATCTGTCTCAAGGTACATCTAACTGGGGAAACCCGGACCAGTATTCCTCTCTCATACCGGTTTTTTGGCTATTATTCAACACTCCCCACAGAAAACCGGAAATTCCCCTTCGGCACCGTGATCTCGAACCTGGCACCCGTCCCGTGGACCCCTGCCTCACGGATAGTGCAGCCTGTTATGGCCAGGATCTCCCTTGCGAGGAACAGCCCAAACCCGGTGTGATTCCCATATCCTTTTTCGAATATTTTCTCCTTCTCCCCTGGAGGAATCCCGACACCATTGTCCTCGATGATGACAAGAAGCCGATCAGGGGTGTGCGAACAGTCCACGGTGATTCTGTTGACCCGATTTCCATGCCTGATCGCATTCTCAAAGAGATTCATGAATACCCGGTTGAACATGGGATCCGCAAAGATCTCGATGTTCCTGCAGTTTTGGGACAATTGTATTTCGCGGTATCCTGCGCCCTCGATGATCTCATCCAGCCTGAACCACCCGGGAGTGTGGATCCCAAGATCCTGGTAGGTCCCGGTAAAATCGATCTGGTGACGGATTGTCAGTGCTGTGGTGTTCATTTTAGTGAGAAGATCGGAAATCTCTGGATCTGATTCCTTCATCGAGGCTACCTCAAGGAGACCCACGAGTATCATCAGCTGATTTGCGACATCATGCCGGGTGATGCTGGAGAGGAGGTTGAGTTTCCTGTTTGCCTCCCGGACCGCGTTTTCTGCATTCTTCCGTTCGGTGATATCTGTGGAGACAGAAAGGATTACCTCGCGGTCCTTCCATCTGGTCAACCGTGCTGTCACGTGGAGGGGCAATTTTGTACCATCTTTCCGGTAATGCTCCACGTCAAAGGATACCTCTCCTCTGGTCCTGAGCATCTCGACCCTCTCCTGAATCTTCTGTTCACTATCCGGCACGTCCAGCTGGTGGAGGTTGAGTGCCATGAACTCCTCTCTGGTCCAACCATGCATCTGATACGTCCGCTCGTTCGCGTAGAGAATCTCGCCCCCCGGAGTGTGGACAACGATAGACGCAGGACTGGTATCATTCAGATTTGCCAGCAGCTGTATCTGCTCCTGGGCATCCCGTATCGCGGTGATATCATGGAAGATCCCTTCAACACCTGCAATGGTCCCATCCCTGTTGTAGTAGAGATGGGTACTGGTGGATACCGGCAGGGGCGTGCCATCTCTCTTTTTAAGGAGAACCTCGTAGTCGGTCACAGACCCGGATTTCATCAGTTCTTCGAGGAACTCTTTCCTTTTTTCAGGGTAGAACCAGAAATGATCTGCAATATTCTTCCCGATGCACTCTTCAGCAGAGCCATACCCGAGCTTGATTACAAAGCTCGGGTTGATCATGGTGAGGTTTCCTGCAGCATCGCTCCGGTACACGATATCCTGGATGTTGTCGATGATGGTGCGGTAATGCTCCTCGCTCTCCCGGACCCGGAGCTCTGAATTCGCAAGAGCATCACACTGGTGGCGGAGCTCCTCCTCTGTTCGCCTTCGTAACAATACCTGCCAGAGCCCCTGCATCAGGAGGGTTAATCCTTGAATATCGAATTGTGAATAATCAGAGGGTTTGTTGGCGACACCCGCAACCATCACGATGTGTTCGCCATCCATGATCGGGACGTTCATGTGCCGGATGATGTGAGGGTGACCTTCGGGATACCCTTTCTTTGCGGGGTTGGGAGCCTGATAATCATTCGTGATGACGGGGCGGCGCTGGCGGACCGCTTCTCCCCAGAGGCCTGTCTTCGCCACCGGGTAGATAATCGGCTTCTCACGCGTGGAGCATTCCTCCATTGCAGTCCGCGACCATGCATACATGGTGAGCTCAGTCTCGTCGTCGTTGAGAAATGCCAGGTAGCCGAGGGGGCTCGCGGTGACCGCCCCGGCACCCTCAATAGCATACGAGAGGAGATCCTTTTCCGGCTTGTGGGACATCTCGTAAAAGCCGAGCATATACGAAAGCCGCTTCTCACTCTCGCTGATCTGCTGTTCGTTCCGGGCAAGCGCCTCGTACTGCGCCCTGAGTTGTTCGCCCGCGGAAGCCAG
Organism: Methanolinea sp.; assembly: GCA_018262855.1. GTDB lineage: Archaea > Halobacteriota > Methanomicrobia > Methanomicrobiales > Methanospirillaceae > Methanolinea_A. The sequence goes on from JADFDO010000006.1 coordinate 154,215, forward strand.
CTGTTCGTTTATGGCGATGAGGTATTCCTCATTTTTCTTCCGCTCCGAGATGTCGATGATGACGCCCCGCATACCGATGACCTTGCCATCACGAATGATCGGGGAGGAGAAGATCGAGACAGGGAACGTGGTGCCGTCCTTACAAAGTCCGCTGTAATCCTCATCCCGCTTAATCGGTGCTCCTGTCTCAATTACCCTGCGAAAGATGGTGATTGCCCTCTCCCTGTCCACCGGAGCAATCACGGAAAAGGCATTGAGTCCCCTCCTGAGATCCTCTGCAGAATATCCGAACATCTCCAGCGCGAGGCGGTTGCCATACATAATTCTTCCTGACAGGTCTGATTCATAAATTCCCTGTGGCAGGAGATCTGCGAGTTCGCGGAACCTCCGCTCGCTCTCGTTCAGGGCAGCCTGGTTCGAGGTAAGTTTATCGAGCTGGTCACGAAGCTCCTCCTCGTTTGCGGCAATCCGTTCATACGCCACCCGGAGTTCATCCTCGGTTCTCTGTCGTTCACTAATATCCCTTATGGATTCAATGGCGCCGACTATGTCTCCGCTGCTGTTATACAGCGGGCTGGCCTTGCCCATGAGGGTGGCCTTCATTCCTCTCGGGCGGGGTAGTGTCGTATCTGCGATCAGGATGTCTTTTTCATGGAAAATGTGGGTGTAATTTTTTTCAATGATCTCGTTCGGTTCAAAGACGAGATCAATCAGGATCTTTCTCCTGGTGCCATAAAACGGGAGTGAATACTCGTAATTCCCCTTCCCCAGCATCTCTTTAGATGGTATACCGGTCATCTCTTCGATGGCACGGTTCCATGCGATAACGCATCCATCCCTGTCGATCGCAAACGTTGCGTCAGGGAGGAAGTTGATGATGTCGGCAAGGCGTTTTTCGGACTCGATCCTGAGTAGTTCTGCTTTTTGCCGTGTAACAGCCTGCCTGATTTTGTGGGCAAGTTCCGCAAACTGGGCCTTCGGATCCCCGCCCTTCTGGATATAGAAGTCCACACCATTGTTGATAGCCTCGATCACGACTTCCTCACGCCCACGGCCGGTGAAGAGGATGAATGGGATATCGCCGAACTGCTTCCGGACTTCCTTTAAGAAGGCAATACCGTCCATATCCGGCATCTGGTAATCAGAGACGATGATGTCAATGGGGGATTCTTTTATTTTTCTTAAACCCTCCGCTGCCGACTCTGCAGTGTCAACGTTCAATTCACCTTCCCGCTCAAGGAACACCCTGGTCAGATCAAGGAGAACCTTCTCATCATCTACGTAGAGAACGGATATCATGGAGTCTTCCAGAAGCGGGGTTCGATCAAATGGTTCAGTTACTGCACTATAAATACTAGGATCGTGCCAGCCCAGGTGGCGATACCGGGCTCATCCCGGACTTTTCACGAAATCCCGGAAGATGGCTGCCTGATCTCAATACCGGGCATACTCCCGCAGATCCACCAGGTCTCATTGACCGCCTTTCGGTACACGAGCGCAGGGATCGGCCTTCCCGATCCACCCGCCCTGTCAGGAACCATCGCGTGGACAAAACCCGTGCCATTCCGGAGCGTGCTGATTCCGACCAGTGAGGTCTTCTCACCATACGCATCGGTCGCTTCCAGGATGTTCCTCCCGACAAGTTCTTTCCTCGAGGGATCGGCAAGGAGGATTCCCTCATCATCCTCGGCCCAGAGACAGATGGCCCCGCCTCCGCACGACGAGCCGGACCTTCCCAATTCAATAAGCCCCTGCTCCTTCCCGTGCTCCAGAGTATAGTTGATGGCACTGCTGACCGCGGCCACGAGGTCTTCAGGGTTCCTGTTCCTGATACTGATACCGGAAAGGTTCCCTGATCGAACCTGGGCGTAGTCCGGATTGAGGATCGCCGCGGAGATCCACCAGGTCTCATCAACCGGCAGGACATAGTGCAGTTTCGGGGCAAAGACCCAGGTCCCGTTCACCGGGATCTTCTGGGTGGTATGGGCGAATCCGCCACACCGTTCCGCAATATCTGCGAGCTGGGCAATCGTTGCGACAGTGTCCTGGTCCGTGTAATGCGTGAGGATGAGGCCTTCAAGCCACGGGGCATACGGATGTGCGATGTTGGTCTCGTTGAAGTCATAGGCAATCACGTAGAGTTCGCCCCGGATGAAATGCCCCTCCGGGTCCCGGAATGCCGCCGCAGCCTGTTCTTTCCCGGCCTCTCTCGCAAAAGACGCTGCTTCGTTCACAAATGCGACGAGATCCTCCCTTGAGAGATCCCGCTGTGTACCTTCTATTCCTGCGGCAGGAAACGTGGTTCCCAGGTTCTCGTAATGTCCTGCGCCGATGTAGTAGGTTGGATCGATATTGACGACATAGGAGACCTTGGGCTCTATCGTGTAATTCCGGGATGGATTCGGGTAGTTGTAGCTGACAAGCCCCCTCCCCTTCATCCCGGTATCAACCAGGTTCTCCACCAGCGGAATCCCGTAGGAATCCACCATGTACATGATGTTGGTCCCGACGATCTCATGCTGGAACGGTTCCGCAAGGGCATTGCCGTTCACATCTTCCGAGAAAATGTAGAGTGCTCCCTGGTTGAACCTGCTCTCGGGGTTGTTGAACTCCGCAATGGCCCTCTCCTTGCCCATCTGACGGGCATATGCCGCAGCTGCATCAACATAGGCAATCACGTCTTTTGTAACAACAACCGCTCCTTTCGGGGGTATCGGCAGCTCAGTCGGTGCCGGAGTTGCCGGTCCAGGGCTCTCTGAATCGGTGCATCCGGCAGCAAGGAGGCATGCAACAAGGAGGGCAACCATGAGGAATACAGAGGCGGGGGAGGACATGCTCTCTGTTTTGTTGTATATCCTGGATTCTTAAAAGTGTCTGGGATATAATCTCTCTCCTGCCAGAGCGTACCAGGCATCGAAGAGTTTGATACAGGGATTCCGAATCTTGATACCTTATCGCTGCACATCTCTTCCATAAGGTGCACGTGGATGGTACGGGAAGCCCCCTCTTTTCAGGATGCGATCTTCGATTTCCT
>JADFDO010000007.1 GCA_018262855.1 Methanolinea sp.
GCGTGGTTCTGGCAATTCGGAGATGGTACGACCTCTGCTCTGCAGAACCCGACCCACACCTACTCCGCTCTCGGCGACTACAACGTGACGCTCACTGCCTCCAATGCAGGAGGATCGAGTTCTGTTTCAAAGACCGTGCATATCGCTCCGTGTCCCCCGGTGGTGAACTTCAACTTCGTGACACAGTGCCCCAACCCGCTGAACGTCCAGTTCACTGACACCTCGTCCACGATTCTCACCGAGAAACCCACCGCGTGGTTCTGGCAATTCGGAGATGGTACGACCTCTGCTCTGCAGAACCCGACCCACACCTACTCCGCTCTCGGCGATTACAACGTGACGCTCACTGCGTCCAATGCTGCTGGATCAAGTACCATATCGAAGACCGTGCATATCGCTCCATGTCCCCCGGTGGTGAACTTTGAGTGGGTCTCTGAATGCCCGAACCCCCTCGATGTCCAGTTTACTGATACCTCTTCCACGATTATCACAGAGCGGCCGACTTCATGGTCATGGAACTTTGGTGACGGAGCTACCTCAACGTTCCAGAACCCGGCTCACACCTATGCAGCATATGGTGATTACAACGTCACCCTGACTGCATCCAATGCAGCCGGATCGAGGTCCATCTCAAAGACCGTGCATATCACAGTCTGCCCAGATCCGCCCATAGCCTGTTTCTGGACGTATCCACAATCAGGAACTGCACCGCTGGAAGTGGAGTTCTGTGATTGCTCGAAGACCGACATTCTCACCTGGTTCTGGGACTTCGGAGACGGAAACACCTCAACATTGAGCCAGCCCACCCACATCTATTACCAACCAGGTTCATACACGGTGAGCCTGACTGTGACCAACGCCACAGGAACGGATACTGAAGTCCAGCCAGACTATATCCAGGTGACTTCTCCACCACCATCACCCCCAAGGGCTTACTTCACGACGAACCACGCCATCGGTCCGGTTCCCCTCACCATCGTATTCACTGATCTCTCTTCGGGGATTCCTGATTCCTGGCTCTGGAATTTCGGTGACGGGGCTACCTCAACCGAAAGGAACCCGACCCATGTCTACACACAGCCGAGTTACTACACCGTAAGCCTCGAGGTGAAGAACTCAAAGGGATCATCTACGTACACGACTGCGCCAGGATATATCAAAGCCCTCTCCGGGTAAAAAAAATACAATCAAGGGTGAAATCCTGGATATCCCGGGATCTTACCCCCCACCATATGCTCCATTATTTTCAGGAATGATTCCTCAATCCTATGAATCCTGCCGGAAACCATGTTTCACAAAAAATTCAATGAACGTTGGTTGATACCTGGAATCAGAGGTGTCTCGAACCTGAAACCGGTTCAGCCCTCAATGAAATCTCCCACTTTTTACAGGTCATAAACCTCCCATGGTACATCATGATTGTAAACCCGGACAATACTAGGAAAAGTCCGGGAGAAAAGATTGTGATTTTTTTTATCCAGATTCCAGCAATGGAGAAAAAAAACTTCCTGAACGGGTAAAATGCAAGAATGCGCCTTCAGCGTTCCACGCATGCGTTAAGGTCTGTTTTTCTTGTGCCAATCGTAAAAATAAGTCTTAATTACTCATTTTTACCACTAAATTTATATAGGGTGACTTACTTCACATCAAAGTACAGGGTATTTTATGAGGAGCAAGGTGCGTGTGTGGCTGAGTGTACTCGTTATTCTCGCCATTTCCGGTGTATCCCTCACATCAGGTTCATCATGCTTGGGTATCCACAATGATGGATCTGTCCATGGTGTTCAAAGCCCGGATATCACAGGGATTTTTTCCGGTGACGGGATCGATGGAGTTCAGGGACAATTGACAGCGATACCCCTTCAGTTTATTGAGAATGCAGGGCAGAGCGAAGATGCGGTACGGTTCATGATCATCTCTGACGGAGCGTCCGTCTTTTTCACTCCTGAAGGGCTTACGTTCAAGGGTATTTCGGGCGAGGGAGACGCTGCTGTTCCATATTATTCCGGATACCGGTTCTTAGGTGCAAATCCTGCCCTTGAGATCAAAGGTCTCGACCATGGTGATGGGTGTGTGAATTTCCTGGTAGGGGATGATCCATCTGAATGGGTGACGGGCGTCCCGGTCTACAGGGAGATCGAATACCTGGATATCTATCCGGGAATAGACCTCACATATGAAGGGACGGCAGACGGGCTGAAAAGTACTTTCAGTGTCGCCCCCGGCGTATCTCCTGGCAATATCATACTTGAATATCAGGGGATCGGGGACATCGCCATTGGGCCTGACGGAGCACTTCGCGTAAGCACCTCTGCCGGGGAGATGATCGAACTTCCCCCGGTATGTTACCAGGAAACAGGGAGCGGGAGAGTCGAAATACAATCATCTTACCTCCTTCTTGGCAACAACAGGGTAGGCTTTTCAGTGGGTCCCTATGACAGCAGGATTCCCCTCATCATAGATCCTGTCATGAAATACGGTGTATACCTGAAAGGGATCGGGATAGCCTATGGAAGAGCGATTGATGTTGATTCCGCCCGGAACGCCTATGTAACGGGCGAAACATTCCCTGCCCCCTATACCATGGCAGAGGGTTCCTTTGGCGTGAGCGGTCAGGGTACCGATGTGGTGGTCGCCAAGATCAATGCCGACGGAACTGCTCCTGTCTACATCACGTATTTCGGGGGAAGTGGGAACGAAGCCGGGAAAGGGATCAGTGTTGACGCAACAGGGCATGCAATTGTCACAGGACAGACCGATTCACCGGATTTTCCGGTCGATCTCGTATTTGCCATCGATGACTCGTTGGGTGGAGGGACAGACGCATTCGTCGCGAAACTGTCCCCAGACGGATCGACACTCCTCTTTTCATCCTACCTGGGAGGATCAAAAGATGATTCGGGAAATGCTGTGGCACTCGACAGTGCGGGTGATATCTACCTGACTGGAAGCACCTGGTCTCCTGAATTCCCCTCTGCAGGCTTCCCTCACACCAGCACATTCGGGGGAACCCAGGACGCATTTATTCTGAAGATGAGCGGAGATGGATCCAGGATAATCTTCTCTGAGTTCATCGGCGGTTCCCTTATGGAGTCCGGAAATGGAGTTGCCGTGGATTCTGCGGGGAACTCGTATATCACCGGGATTACCTATTCGACAAACTTCCCGGTCAAGAATGCAGTCCAGCCTTCCCTGGCAGGGGGACTCTGGACCGATGCATTCGTCACAAAAGTCAGCCCCTCTGGGAACAATATAATTTTTTCAACCTTCCTTGGAGGTCCCCTTTCTGATACAGGAAACGCGATTGCCGTCGACGGACAGGGTCGCGCTCATGTGACAGGAACAACACTCTCAGGAGTATTTCCAACGCAAAATGCATTCCAGGCATATATTGCCGGCTGCCATGATGCGTTCTACACACGGTTTTCCCCGGATGGCAGCTCTCTCGAATACTCGACCTACATCGGAGGGATAAACAACGAGGAAGGAAATAGTATCGCCGTGGACGATTGCGGCATTACGTATATCACAGGGTTCACGCAGTCATACGATCTCCCGGTGATCAACCCCGTCCAGCAGTATTTCCTGGGCGGTATCAATGATGCATTCGTGGTAAAGTTCGTGCCATGGGATTCAACACCAGAATACCTCACGTTCCTGGGCGGGAACGGGAAGGACGTGGGTGCAGCGATTGCCGTCAATCCACGCACCTGTGTGAATTGCTCCGATGAAAAGACCTGTGCTTATGTGACAGGGTATACCGACTCCTCCAATTTCCCCTCGTCCGATCCCTACCCTGCTCCGTTTGAGCCGCGTGGTCAGGGCGGTTTTCTCGTAACCCTGTGTGATGATACGGAATCCCCGGCATCACCGATCGCGAACTACACGTATCGCTCCGAATGCCCTAACCCGCTCTTCGTACAGTTCACCGATACCTCACTGAACAATCCTACCTCGTGGTCATGGTATTTCGGGGACGGGACCACTTCGACTCTCCAGAACCCATCCCATACCTATCATGCCTACGGCAGTTACAATGTCACCCTGACGGTCGCCAATATATGCGGCACTTCCACTATCACCAGGACCCTGAATATATCAGAGTGCCCTCCTCCGGTTGATCCCCCGGTTGCGAACTTCACACACCTCTCCGAATGCCCGAATCCGCTCTTTGTACAGTTCACCGATACCTCACTGAACAATCCCACCTCGTGGTCATGGTCGTTCGGTGACGGAGCCAGCTCTCTTCTCCAGAACCCGAACCATACGTACTCCGCATACGGCGGATACAATGTTACCCTGACGGTCGCAAACGAGGGCGGATCGAATTCAACGACACACATTATTTGTCTCACAGAATGTCCGCCACCGGTCGATCCCCCGGTCGCGAACTTCACCTACCTCTCCGAATGCCCGAATCCGCTCTTCGTCCAGTTCACCGATACCTCCCTGAACAATCCCACCTCGTGGTCATGGTCGTTCGGGGACGGAGCAAGTTCTCCTCTCCAGAACCCGAACCACACTTACACGGCTTATGGAGGATACAACGTCACCCTTACAGTCACCAACTCTGCCGGGTCCAATTCAACCACCCAGATCATCTGCCTGTATGTATGCCCCCCACCGGTCGATCCCCCGGTCGCGAACTTCACCTACCTCTCCGAATGCCCGAATCCGCTCTTCGTCCAGTTTACCGATACCTCCCTGAACAATCCCACCTCGTGGTTATGGTCGTTCGGTGACGGAGCGACCTCTCCTCTCCAGAACCCGAACCACACTTACATGGCTTATGGAGGATACAACGTCACCCTGACCGCGTCCAATTCAGCTGGGACTAATTCTACCACCCAGATCGTCTGCCTGTATGTATGCCCCCCACCGGTCGATCCCCCGGTCGCGAACTTCACCTACCTCTCCGAATGCCCGAATCCGCTCTTCGTACAGTTCACGGATACATCAACCAATATTCCAAATTCATGGTCGTGGTCATTCGGGGATGGAAACACCTCGACTGTCCAGCACCCGACCCACACCTACTCCGCTCTCGGTAACTACAACATCACCCTGACCGCATCCAATGAAGCCGGATCCGGTACAGTCTCCCGGATGGTCCAGATCACTTCCTGCCAGGAACTGCCAGTTGCATGTTTCTACACAAACCTGCCCGCCCCACCCTCCGGACCAGCTCCCCTCGCTCTGGAGTTCCATGACTGTTCGGACAGTGCCATCCTCACCTGGAACTGGGACTTTGGCGATGGCAACACTTCAACTGTTCAGTCGCCTTCGCACGTGTACAATCAGGTTGGAACCTATACTGTCAGCCTCACAGTGACCAATGCCACAGGTTCAGATACTGAAATTAAGGAGGGGTATGTTCACGTCGTATCTCCAGAACCATTGCCCCCCACGGCGTATTTTTCCACGAACCTGACATCCGGTTTTGTTCCTTTCGAAGTTTCCTTCACTGACCAGTCTTCAGGCTTCCCGGACACCTGGCTGTGGACTTTTGGCGATGGGACGAACTCAACGGAACGGAACCCGGTCCATCTCTATACACAGCCTGGTTTTTACACAATCAGTCTCACAGCATCGAACTCTGCAGGATCCTCGACGTACACGAGACCAGATTATATCGAGGGTATGAGCGAGATTGGCGGGGATAAGGGGTACTTCCTGGTGCACTCCAACGTAAATGGAGCTTCAGTCTCCTTTAACGGCGCAGGGAAGGGCCTCATCGAGAACGGAACCCTGCTGGTGACAGTAGACCTCACAGGGACCCCGTATACCGAATTCACGGTCGCAAAAGAAGGCTACTATCCCTGCAGCCAGCCGATCACATCATACCCGTCCAAGGACCAGACAATAGACCTCTATGCTACCCTTGCCCCGCTTCCCGGGACCCATATCATCAACGCGACTGCGGGTTCCCACGGGACCATAGTGCCTTCGGGTGATGTCTCCGTGCAGGCAGGTGGGTCGGCCTCGTTCTCTGTCACTCCTGCACAGGGGTACAGGATTGCAGATGTGAAAGTTGACAGCCTGTCGGTAGGCACACCTGCCCTCTATGTCTTCTCCAATGTCACCTCGAACCACACCATCAGCGCCGAATTCCAGAAAGTCAACTTCACCATCACAGCGATTCCTTCAGAAAATGGGACAATCATCCCTGCCGGGATCACAGAAGTCCCGTATATGGAAAGCCCCTCTTTCCAGATCGTTCCGAACGATGGATTCTTCATTGCAGGATTGTTCGTTGACGGAGTGAGTGTGACCCCGGTCGATCTGTATACCTTCTCATCGGTGGTCGCAGATCACAATATCTCGGCAGTCTTCCTCCCCAGCGGGTCCATCACGTTCTCCATCAATGCGGTGGCAACGAGCGGGGGGACGATCAATCCATCCGGTACCGTGAATGTCCCTGCAGGAGGAAATATCACATTCACAATGACTGCAACATCTGGGAACGTGCTCAGGAACGTGATGGTGGACGGTAACAGCAAAGGTGCCCTCCCGACGTACACATTCTCCAATGTGATTGCGAACCACACCATCGGCGCCACCTTCGGACCGACTGGCGGCGGCGGAGGCGGTGGTGGTGGCGGAGGTGGCGGTGGATATGTAGTCACCACCACAGCACCGACCACGGTTCCCACGACCCAGGCGGGGGATACCGAAGGGTTCGAGAGCGGTAAAGGCAATGTGACAGAAACCCCCACGCCGACCCCCACGATCACTCCGGAAGAGTCCGGCACCATGGTTGCGGTTGTTTCAACGACCGTCCCCCCCGCACAGCCATTCGGGAGCCACTTCTCGCTCTATTGGCTTGTCCCGCTTCTCGTTGCGATCCTCATACTGGCAGCCATCGCATATTACTACTGGAAGAAGAAACAGCAGCAGGAAGTGTTATTCGAAGAATAATTTTTCCGGATCCCCCATCTTTTTTCTCTCTTCCGCTCTATTGGATCCAGAGATCCCTGTAACACACCCGGCCGCATTATCATTGCCATCCTAATAATTTTTGATAAAACCTTTTTCATTGAAAAAGGGGGTAGTGAAAATTTTGCGACCGACCTTTTTATCAAACGGTGAATATCTTCGCGTTCCGTTGAGGTGGGTTTCCATGTTGTTTTGTGGGTATCAGACGATAATTCCGTTTTCAAGGACAATGTAAATAGTTGTTGAATCGCCGCCGCCCTCGGTGACACAACTCATACCAGATTACCTATAATGATGGTGAATCTGAAGGTGACCGCAGGTCGCCCCGGGTCGAGGGCGGAAACCCAGCGGTATTTTCGGGGGCGGCGGGGTCAATCACATTTGCGAAGTGAGACCGACAACCTGTACTTATTTCCCCCGGATTTTTTAAAACTGGATTTTCCTTAATTCCTCATCGTGATTTATGAGTGAGATTGGTGGTAATAATGACCCTATTCACTAAAAAAAATCTCAATCCATTTCCTTGAGTGGCCTGAGAAAAAATTTACCCGATCGACCAAAGCACAACACATTTCTCCTTCACCCCCCGATATTCTGGAGATAAGAAACCAGTTCTCTCAAGACTTGGAGGAGGCAAACGAAAGGATGGAGGATACCACGATGATCTGGATTGAGAAGTACCGGCCGGTCACGCTCGGGGATATCGTGGGCCAGGACGATATCGTGGAGCGGCTTCAGTCATACGTGAAGACAGGGAACCTCCCCCACCTGCTCTTCACGGGGAGCGCGGGGGTTGGGAAGACGACGGCAGCTGTTGCACTGGCGCGGGAATTTTTCAGGGATTCCTGGAACCTGAACTTCCGGGAACTGAATGCTTCTGATGAGAGAGGGATCGATGTCGTCAGGAACCAGATCAAGCAGTTTGCCCGGACTTCACCCCTAGGGGGGGCGACATTCAAGATCCTCTTCCTCGACGAGGCTGATGCCCTCACACCTGATGCACAGGCTGCGCTCCGGCGGACCATGGAGAGTTATGCAACGACGTGCAGGTTTATCCTGTCCTGCAACTATTCCTCGAAGATCATCGATCCCATCCAGAGCCGGTGCGCCATTTACCGTTTCAGGAGCCTCTCTGAAGAGGCAATCACGAGAGAGATCCTCAGAATTGCAGAGAAAGAGAAGATCGATGTCAGGGAGGATGCGATAAGGGCGATTGTCTATATCGCGCAGGGGGATATGCGGAAAGCCATCAATGCTCTCCAGGGCGCTGCCATCCTGACACCAACCATCGATGCCGGGATGATCTATGCAATCACTGCAACAGCACGTCCGGATGAGATAGAGGATCTCCTGGCAACCTCACTCTCAGGCGACTTCGAAGGTGCAGAGTCAATTCTTCACACTCTCCTCCATGACAGGGGTATCGCACCGAATGAGCTGATCAACCAGTGCTACAGGGCTATTGTGAGGCGGGACATGGCCACAGAACTCAGGGTGGCCCTCATCGACCAGCTGGGGACGACCGACTTCCGCCTTTCCGAAGGGGCAAGCACGGAGATCCAGATGGAAGCCCTCATAGCACAGTTCGTGCTCCAGGCAAAGAACCATGGTTAAACACGAGGAGATCCCTGCCGGCGAAAACGGGGCCGAGATTGTTGACCGCGATGCGGACTGGAGCAGGTTCCTTAAAACGCGGTACAAGAAGCAACTCTCTCTCCTTTCACGAGAATATCCCTACACGCGTTCCATCGAGATAGATTACCACGAACTGGAGAGTTACGGCAAAACAGGTCTCAGGATGGCTGACGAGCTCCTCGATAACCCCGGAAAGGTGATCGAGGATGTGCGCAATGCGATAAAAAACCACCAGCTCGTGAAGGGAAAAGACGGAAAGGCAACCGGTGACGTGAATGTCAGGTTCATCAACCTCCCGAGGAAGATTGCCATCAGGCAGATCCGGGCCGATCATATCAACCGCTTCATAAGCGTCGAGGGCATCCTCCGGAAAACCACCGAGGTACGTCCCCGTATTGTGCAGGCTGTCTTCAGGTGTCCCGGAGGGCATATCACGATCAAGGAGCAGGGATACGGCAGATTCAAGGAACCTGAAGGGTGTGGCACGGACGGCTGCACATTCAAGAAACTCGACCTGATACCCCGGCGTTCTCGCTTTGTAGATTCGCAGAAACTCCGGATCCAGGAATCGCCGGAAGGGCTCCGGGGCGGCGAGCAGCCCCAGACCCTCGATGTTGACGTGACCGACGATACGACCGGGAGGGTGGCGCCAGGCGACCGTGTGGTAATCAACGGGATACTCCGGTCGATGCAGAGGGTTACCCACGGCGAAAAGAATACCCTCTTCGACATTTACCTGGAATGTAACTCCATCGAGATCGCCGAGAAAGAGTTCGAGGAGGTCCAGATCGACGAGAAGGATGAGGAGGATATCCTCGCTCTCTCAAATGATCCAAATGTATACAGGAAGATCATCCATTCCATCGCTCCCACCATCTACGGGAACGATGATGTCAAAGAGGCGATCGCACTCCAGATCTTCGGGGGCATCAGCAAGGAGATGCCAGACGGGAGCCACCTCCGCGGTGACATCCACGTCCTCCTTATCGGGGATCCGGGGATAGCAAAAAGCCAGTTGCTCCGATACGTGGTGAAACTCTCTCCCCGTGCGATTTACACGAGCGGCCAGTCCTCCACATCAGCCGGCCTCACCGCGACCGCCGTCAAGGACGAGTTCGGGGACGGGAGGTGGACACTCGAGGCCGGGGCACTCGTGCTCGCAGACATGGGGATCGCAGCGGTGGACGAGATGGATAAGATGCAGAAGGAGGATCGCTCAGCCCTGCACGAGGCGATGGAGCAGCAGTCAATCAGCGTGGCAAAAGCGGGGATTACCGCCACCCTCAAATCTCGATGTGCCCTCCTGGGTGCGGCAAACCCCAAACTGGGTCGTTTCGATGCGTACCTGCCGATCCAGGACCAGATCAACATGCCGGGATCCCTCCTCTCCCGTTTTGATCTCATCTTCAAGATGAGCGACATCCCCGATCATACGAGGGACAGCGCCATCGCTGCCCATATTCTCAAGGCACATAGTATCGGCGAGACCATCGCCCAGCATAAGAGAAGCCCTATCCCCGGAGTAGATGAAAAATACATCGAGGAACAGCTCAAACCGGTGACTCCTGATATCGAGCCTGCGCTTTTCAGAAAATATGTTGCGTATGCCCGCCGCACCTGCTACCCCAGGCTCAACGATCCCGCGCGGGAAGCGCTCTCAGGCTATTACATGCAGCTCCGAGATCTCGCTGCAGGGTCCGACAAGCCAGTTCCTGTCACCGCAAGGCAACTCGAGGCTCTTGTCCGCCTTGCCGAGGCCAGTGCACGCATCCGCCTCTCGCCGGAAATTGAGATCCAGGATGCTGAACGGGTGATCAAGATTGTCGACACCTGCCTCCGGGAGGTGGCTTACGATGCAAAGACGGGATCGTTTGACATCGACCGGGTTGTCACCGGGATCTCAAAGGGAAAGAGGGATCTCATACGGGTGATCAAACAGACGATACGGCAGGTGCAGAAGGATACCGGGAACGATCGGATTGCGGTCGCGGAACTCATTGACCTGCTCACCCCTCAGGGATTCTCCCGCGATGAGATCAAGAAGCAGATCGAGGTATTCCTCCGTGAGGGTGAGGCGATGGAACCGAAGGGAGGTTTCATCAAGCTGATCTGAAGCCTCCCCGCACACTAAAGTGCTTCACGCAGCTCTCCTGTATTCCATTCTTTGAAGACAATACCGGTGTTTTTTACCAAGAGAGTCTACAGGTACAGACATGCATACCGCGCGGGAACAGGCCATATTCGAGGCGGGGATCAAGCTGGGCGCACTGTATCACCAGTGGGTCGGGACCCCGGTGTCTCCGGAAATTGCCTCATCACTCGAATCTGCAATACAGAAGAGTGTGAAACTCCAGCCTCATGTTGAGAAGATCAGGGTACGTCTTGACCGGTCGCTGATGGAACCGAATGTCTTCGGGTACTCAGAACTGCGGGGGCTCATGTTCGATGTCGAGATCACCACGCGTGTTGAAGAGGAGTCCTGCAGGGCACGGTTGATCAGGAAAGATGAGTATCCGATGATGGAGATCGTGGAGTAGATGAGAAGTCCAGATTATCCAATCACCGATCATCATATCCATATCGATCCCAGGAACGGAAGGGGAATCGAAGCGGCAAAGGACTTCCAGAGGTCGGGGGGCACTCACCTTTTCCTGGTGAGCAAGCCCACCAGCTCGTTTGGCATCTTCCCTAAAAATGGCGATGACTTTCTGCCGGTGTTCCAGGAGACGCTGTCAGTATCCAGGATGATCTCAGACCTTGGCATTCATGTGTATCCGATTCTCGGTGTTCATCCTGCCGAAATCACCAGGCTTCTTGAATCATTCCCCCTCGGCAGGGTGGTGGAGATCATGAAGGAAGGATTGTCACTCGCATCAAGGTTCGTTGCCGATGGCAGCGCTGTGGGATTGAAGAGCGGAAGGCCACACTACGAGGTCTCGCAGGATATATGGGACGCGGCAAATGATGTCCTCTCTTTTTCTTTCCAGCTGGCGGCTGAATGCGGATGTGCAGTCCAGGTCCATGCAGAGAGCGGCCCCTGTGCCGATATGCTTGAGATGGCGAGCGCTGCAGGGCTCTCGCCCGATCGGGTTGTCAAGCATTACGCCATCCCGGACACCCCCCTTGTTCCGTCATTCCTCGCAACGCACCCTGCGATCCCGGACTTCGCAAGAGCGGGTCATGCTTTTCTTATGGAGAGCGATTACATGGACGAGCTGTCCCGGCCCGGCGCGGTCATCGGGCCACGCTCGGTCCCAAGAATGACAAGAAAACTATTGGAGAGCGGGGAGATCGATGAGAGTGCTGTTGAGAGGATCCACGTGCTGACCCCGCAAAGGGTCTACGGCATCGAGGTCTCCCTCTGAAGGGAGATCAGTCGCAATTTAATAAGGATCCTTCACCACATGTGCTATCATGTATCTCAAAATTCACCGTACCCCTGCAGGCGATGAGGTGGTGGCGGTGTGTGACCGGGAACTTATGGATACCACGATCACGGGTGACGAATTGGAGATCACCATCAGGGAATCTTTCTATGGGACATCCCTTGCGAATCCCGATGAAGTGAGATCTGTCCTCTCGAAGGCAGGGAATGCAAACCTCATAGGGGAGCGTACTATATCCCTCGCCGTTGAGATGGGCTTGATAAATAGGTCCTCCTGCCTGATGCTCGGGAAAGTCCCCCACGCACAGTTTTTCAGGATCTGACATGAGTATTCTTGAGACGATCTGCCCCCTCTGCGGAAATCCTTCCCTACGAGGCGAGGTCTGCGGCCGTTGCAGGGCAAAAGAGACGCGCTGGATCGAATGCCCCGATCGCATAAGGATTGTGATATGCCCGACTTGTGGTGCCAGGAGAGAGGCTGGAACCTGGTCAGATTTTACATCCAGCCGCGATGACCTTGTGGAGGAGCTGACAAGGAGGGCAGTCCGCCTCAATGAGAACCTGAAAGAGATCGCCATAGAGGTCTCAATCACGGATATCAGTCCCAACCGCAGCAGGGCATACTACCGCGTGACCGGGCTTCTCTATGCTGTCCCGGTAGAGGGATCCTGCACGGTGGAGATCGAATGGAAAAAAGAGCAGTGCGACCGGTGCAGCAGGATCTCGGGAAGTTATTACGAGGGAGTTGTCCAGATTCGCGCTCAGGGAAGGAGAGCGACAGAGAGAGAGATCAGCGAGGCTGCGAGGATTGCCCATGAGGTGGAAGATGCCATGATGGCCTCCGGCGAACGACTCTCCTTCATCTCTGATATTGAGGAACACCGGGACGGACTGGACATCACGGTTGGATCACAGCGGCTGGGCCAGGAGATCGCAGCCGCGATCACGAGGGAGCTTGGCGGCCGGTTCACCACTCATCCGAAACTCATCGGCGAGAAAGCCGGAAAGCAGATCTTCCGCATCACGTACTCGCTGCGTCTCCCGCGGTATTCCAGGGGAGACATCGTCGTGGTATCCGGTCGGTATGCAGAGGTACTCAGGATAGAAGCAAAGACCATACGGTACCTTGATCTTGAATCGGGTCTCCCAAAATCCGTTGGCGAACAGCAGGTCGAGAGAAGGGCCGGTCACAAATCGGAGGCCAAAACCTGGATGGTCGCATACCGTGACGGGGATCTCCTTGGTATACTCGACCCTGAAACAGGAATCACTCGGGAGACCGTCGCACCCAGGTGGAAGGATATCCCTGCCGGGGATAGCGTCAGGGTCATCGAGGACGGCGAGCACCTTGTGGTGCTCGGGTGATCTGCAATGAAGGTTAGGGTCGTACCGGCGGGGGAACTCAGGTTTCTGGGTGATGTCGAATGGATCGACAGGACAAGGCGTCCTTTCGTTGAGGGTGGCACCGCGTACGTGCCCGTGAAGGACGGTTATCCCTTCACCACCACACTTCACCGGAGAAACCGCTATGCAGGCAGGGGGTATTACATGCTCGGCGATGTGGCCATCGTTCACGGGAGGCGTCCCTCTCCTGAGGAGGTCAGTTCCATCATGGCCTGGAAGAGACCCAAGGGAGTACTGTGGGTTGAGGGGTCCCATGGGATCACAAGGACCCCCCGGACCGAGGTCATGGCCGGGGCCGTCCATGAGGTGGCCCACAGGGAGGGCGGGATCACCTACCTGCTCGATCCTGCCCGGATCATGTTCGCGATGGGAAACCGCGGCGAGAAAGAACGTATCGGCAGATTGGTTCGCCGTGGAGAGCGTATCGCGGATATGTACGCGGGGATCGGGTACTTCACGCTTCCCGTCGCCCGCGCCGGTGCACAGGTTCATGCGATGGAGATCAATCCTCTCGCCTTCTCATACCTCGAGAAGAATATCAGGTTGAACGGTGTCGACCATCTTGTCAGCGCAGCACTGGGGGACTGCCGTGAGCATCTCGCAGGGATCTATGACAGGATCATCATGGGTCACTTCTCGTCGCTGGATCGGCTTTCCGATGCCCTCTCCCACGCAGGGCCGGGGACTATCCTTCACGTTCATTCCGCAGGCATTGCAAAGCACGCGATTGGAACTATCCTTGATGAGATGGGAATCCATGGTTCGATCACGATCCATAAGGTAAAGAAAGTAGGTGCCCATACCTGGCATTACGTGCAGGACGTGACCCTCGAATGACGGACTACCTGACACTGAAAAACCGCAGGATTGTACTTGCGGTAACCGGGAGTATCGCTGCAGTGGATACCGTCCGGCTTGCGCATGCGCTCCGGAGAAGGGGTGCAGAGGTTCAGGCCGTGATGAGCAGGGCAGCCTGTGGCATCATCCACCCCGATGCGCTCACGTATGCCACGGGCCGGCCGGCGATCACTTCCATCACAGGACTCGTGGAACATGTGACATTCTGCGGTGAGGGAGGTTCCGCAGATCTCCTGCTGATCGCACCTGCTACGGCAAACAGTCTCTGCAAGATTGCGTCGGGTATCGATGACACTCCGGTGACAACCTTTGCCACCACTGCGATCGGGAGGGGAATGCCTGTCGTGGTTGCTCCTGCGATGCACGTGAGCATGTTCCATCATCCCGGTGTCGCACGATGCCTCGAGACCCTGCATTCCTGGGGCATCGCAGTCGCCGGTCCGAAGATCGAGGAGGATAAGGCAAAGATCGCTGATATCGATGAGATCGTTCTCACCTGCGAACGGGAACTTTTTGGAAAACCACTCGGGGGCCTTCATATCCTGATCACAAGCGGCCCCTGCCGGGAGCCTGTCGACGATGTCCGCACCCTGACCACCCGCTCAAGCGGGCTGATGGGACGGGCACTGGCCATGCAGGCATACAGAATGGGAGCCAGGGTTACTGTCGTACATTCGGATCATTTCCCGATTGTAGAGAATGTCAATGCCGAGAGTTCAGGGGTTATGATGGATGAAGTGCTCCGTATCTGCAGCACCGATCCGGTGGATCTCTTCGTATCAGCAGCAGCGGTGTCAGATTTCCGGCCTGAACGCTACCACGGGAAGATTCCGAGTGGTGCAGGCACTACCATACGTCTCGATCCTCTCCCAAAGATCATCAATGAGGTGGTGGACCGTTACCATATTCCAACAATAGCCTTCAAGGTAGCACGCGATCCCGTACCCCCGGGGAAGGCCCTTATCAGAGATAGTATCGGACTCGTGGTCGCCAATGATCCTTCAGTCATGGGAGAGACAGAAACAAGGGTCACTTTGCTCGGGAGATCGGGCTTCTCAAGGGAACTGGCAGGCTCCAAGGAAGAAGTCGCAGCAGAGATCCTCTCGTGCGCCATGGAAGTCTTTTCCCTGGCCGGCAAATACACCCGGGAGTGATTCGCATTCCTCCACTATCCGACAGGACACTTTCTTAAGCTTCGAACACGAATCTGCTGGAAGAATATCCCCTTCATCAATCAGGTGAACCCCATGTCTGCGTGCGCTACCGCGTTCTGTCCCGGCCATCTTTCAGGATATTTCAGACCGGTCTATGGAAGTGATCCGGGCAGGTGCGGAAGCCTAGGTGCAGGAATTGTTATCCGTGAAGGAGTCACCACTACCGTCCGGCCCGCTGACGCTATTGATATCACCGTGGAGCGCCGTGATCCAGTGACCGGTGCTGTCCTGGAGGTGCTCACGAGTGCCCCCCCGATCGAGTACCTGCTGGTGCAGATGGGGGTGACTGTGAAGGTAAAGACAGAATGCACACTCCCTATAGGTGCGGGATTCGGCCTCTCGGCTGCAGCCCTGCTTTCCACAGCCACCGCGGTGAATCAACTCTTTTCGCTCTTTCTTTCGCCTTTCGAATGCGGGGAACTCGCCCACGAGGCAGAGATTGTCCATAAAACCGGTCTTGGTGACGTTGCTGCCTGCATGGGCGGTGGAAGGGATTGCAGAAAGGATGCCGGGATAGGGGCGGAAATCGACCGGAACTATGACATTCCGGATACGCTCTGTGCTGTCGTGTTCGGGCCGCTCCCCTCACCCCGGGTGCTCGGTTCACCGGATGCCATGGAACGCGTGATAAGGGCATTCCCCGGGCGCTGTCCACGGGATAGCGGGGATTTCTTCCGCCTCGCACGGAAGTTCGCGATCGACAGCGGTCTTGCAACCACGGAGGTTCTCCACGCACTCACCGCATGTGACGAGGCAGGCATCCCTGCAACCATGACGATGCTCGGGAACGGGGTGTTTGCCTGTGGAAAGAAGGCTTTCAAGGTCCTCTCGAGCCTTGGAGACACCTTTATCCTCCACCCGGCAGAGACCGGGGTCCGCCTTGTCGAGGCGAGAGGATGATTCCAAGCGACCATCCCAGGTACCGGTCCCTCGTAGCAAGGGAGAGGCTTGCACGGTATGCAGCCGAAGGAATAGTCTCACTCGAAGGTCTCTCCGCTCATGGCCGGGGCGAGGCATTCGATTACCTCCTCGGTGAGAAGACGACGGAGAGTGCGCTTTTTGCGGAAAAGATCGCTTCAGCGTTGCTCCTCTGTGCAAAATCGCCGGTAATATCTGTGAATGGAAATACCGCGGCGCTCGCTGCCGATCTTATCAAAGATCTCCAGGAGAAATCCCGGGCCAGGGTCGAGGTGAACCTGTTCCACAGAACCGGGGAGCGGATGGAGAAGATCACCCGCCTGCTCAACGATCATGGTGTCCGTGTCGAGACCGGGAACGCCGAGAGGCTCCTCCCGCTCTCGCATGACCGGGCTTTCTGCCTTCGATCTGGCATATTTGCCGCCGATGTCATCCTCGTACCACTTGAGGACGGTGATCGGTGCCAGGCACTGCGCGGGATGGGAAAGACTGTGATCACCATCGATCTCAATCCACTCTCAAGAACTGCGAGGAGTGCAAGCCTTACCATAGTCGACGAGCTTACCAGGGCGCTGCCGAATATCACCTCTTTCTGTTCCATTCTTGGGAGGCAAGAGGCAGAACTGCTCTCCATAACAGTCCCAGGCAACCGGTTTCTTGCAGATGCACGCGAACAGATGAAGCAGGTGCTTTCCCATGCTCTGGATTGAGAAGTACCGTCCAGGATCATTTGGAGAGATAGTCGGGCAGGAGAAGGCCGTTGAACGATTGACCCAGGCAGCAGCCACCCGGGCTGTACCTCACCTTATCCTCGCCGGTCCTCCGGGGACAGGAAAGAGTGTGAGTGTTGAGTGCCTCTCCCGGGCTCTCTACCAGGATCATGCCGAGGAGAATCTCACCGTCATTCCAACGAGTGATCTCTTCTCCCTTGGAAAAAAATTCCTCGAATCCGAGGAGCGGTATGCCCACCTCTACCGGGCAGACGAGAGCGTGCTCTCAAATTTCAAGCGGATTATCCGGGAGTATTCGTCGTTAAAGCCACTGGATGCGGAATTCAAACTCATGGCCTTTGAAGGGGCCTCATCCCTTCCGAGGGAGGCCCAGCAGGCGCTCCGGCGCATCATGGAGCGATCCTCCCGGACGTGCAGGTTCATCTACTGCACGAGCCATCCCTCATCCATCATCCCTGCGATTGCGTCCAGATGCCTGCCGGTCTTCTTCCCACCTATCCCGGATTCTCTGGTCGAATCTCATCTCAGGAACATCTGTTCGCGTGAATGCGCGGCAGGCTGCACTGTCCCGGATGATCAGATCGGGCTCCTGGTCGCAGCTGCAAGAGGGGACCTCCGGAAAGCAGTCATGCTCCTCCAGGTCGCAGTCGTATCCGGTTCTGGCGAGAACCTCCTCTCCCTCTCAAGGACCGAGACAGGCCAGGTAGCATCGGCCGTGTTCTCTGCATTGCGAGGGAGCGATTTCCCAGCTGCGACGAGGAGGATTGAGACCCTGATGATAGAATACGGGCTTTCAGGACGGGAAGTGCTTATGGAACTCCGCGATGTCGTGAAACGGGAGTTCAATGATCCTGCAGTTGCCTGCGCTCTTGCAGAGACCGATTCGATCCTGGGGCACAGCCAGAATGAATATGTCCAGCTCAATGCACTCATCGCACGACTGGGCAGGCTGTTCCCCCACGAATCCCGCCAGATTTCGCCCTGAAAACAGTGAGGAAGGGAGGGTCCGGCAGACCTGACCTTCGTGATGCCAGGGGACGCGTTTTTTGTAAGAGGACTCAGTTACCCTGCCTGCTCCTTCCTCCGGAGGCGCCGTATCATCCTTTCTTTCTTCTCAAGCGCTGCAAGGGCAGCATCCTCGACGGCCCTTTTCATGCGCGTAAAATCCTTCTCTCTCGTATCCACCACCTTTTTTACAGGGGTGTACGCCGCCTCACGGAAACGCGGGGTGAAGTCATGCAGCCCTTCTTCAGTACGGAGGAATGCTCCAGACTCCCCCGATTCCACGGTGCCGATCTCGTGTATGCGGACCCCTGCATCCCGGATTGGATCCATGATGGCGGGAGCATCAGCCGGCCTCGCAGTGATCAACAAAGCATCCAGAGAAACCCCGAGGTAATCGATGGAGAGATGTTCAAGGAGCTCGTTCACATCTTCCTGGACGAGTCCCTGCACCTTCGCCTCGTCGATAATGACCCTGCACCCGGCTGTTGCGGCCAGTTCATGGGCGTCACCCCGAAGCCCCCCGTTGGTAACATCGGTCATTGCATGAACTTTCAGGAGCGCAGGGCTTGCCATGAGGGCTTCGCAGGCCTGGAGGAACTGGAGGTTTATCGTCTGCTCCACGACCTCGGGGAACCCGGAATAGAGGGCCGTAGTGGCGATCGTTCCGCCTCCGGCACCCTCTGTCATCAGGATCACGTCACCCGGCCGGGTTTCACGCCGGGCAGTGAGGTGCGAGGCGATTCCGACAGCCCCCACACAGCCTGTCATGCGGGACCCAAGCACCATGTCTCCCCCGATGCGAAGTGTAGAACCGGATACGAGAGGAACCCCTACAGACTCCCCTACCGCGCAGACCCCGGCAGTATAATCGAATATCTTAGCCACGTCACCGCTATCCGCGACGTGAATATCCGAGAAGAGGAGTATTGGCCGGGCGCCCATCACGTACACGTCACGCATCGTAGCCCTCGTCACGTGGAATCCTGCGAGAAATGGAAAATCCGAGAGCCTCGAATGCATTCCGTCAACCGAGCAGACGACCTTGAGCCCGGTGTCTCCAGCAACGCCGGGAACCTGGGGAACAGGAACCGCGCCCCCGTCATCCATCTCGTCCACCCCGACCGTTGCCGCGGTATGCCCGATGATGCGGGCAATCTGCCGGTGCGCGAAGAAATCCCCGGTACCCCGGGAGCCGACACCGAATTCTCCCATGCTCACACCCGCCTTCCTGTAGGCAAAGAGATCTCCTGAAAGGCCAGTGGTATTCTTCACTTCGGTGATCACCGCCCGCGCAAATGCCTCGATGTAACTGCTGTCAGCGTCCGGCTTGAACTGCCTGATGCACCGTTCAAGCCTTTTCCTCACAGCCTCCTCGCCCGAACCGCCGGCAAGGGCTTTTCTGGCATACTCCTCCACGTCCATACGTGGTGTTATTCTCTGTTCTGGGAGATAATGGGGCGGTATTGATGTCCCAGATTAAAAGAAAAGAAAAAACGGATGGGTCGTGAATTACCAGGACTTCACAAGAGGTGGAATCTCAAGTGCGTCTGCAAAGGTTTCAACCGATCCGTCCGGGAAGCGTATGGTTGTGATCGCCGGGGAGAGATCGATATTCACGAGCGGTGCAAACCAGTATGTTTTCAGGATGCGTTCACCCTCTGCAAACGAAAGCCCCGGAGTCCTGAAAGTGGTAATCCCGTCCTTCTCCGTCACTGATGCAAATGAATCGACTGAAAGGCGGACGTTGTGGTTATTGACAGAGATCACCTCAACAGGTTTATGGAAGTTGGACTCGAGTGCCTTTTTGAGTTCAAGGGCAGGATCTACCATCCTCAGGTAGACTGCGATATACTCGTACCAGTCAAGTCCATACTTAAACTGGATTTCTGCCTGACCGTTCTGGCTGATACTGATATCCAGGGATTCCGAATTCATGGCAGCCGAGGGAAGAGCCATCATCGCGAGGCAGACCATGGCAGCAATGATGTATGGTATGGTCTTCATCTTAGATTCACCTCCTCTGGTGTGTGAATATTCAAAGCGCTCCGATAAATGTTTTCTCCCATATTCCGTCCCGCCCGGCGATATCATCTTTACACAGCACATCTATACCCAGTTCATATCCGATGATGAAGAAACACCTTGCGATCTCAACCCTTGCTGCCTGGGTTATCCTGGTCACAGGGTTCATGATACTCGCGAGAACCATGGATCTCGAGATATTCTTCGTTCTCTGGCTGATTGGGATCCTGATCATCGTGGAACTTGTGTCTGATCAGATGGCCACGCCGCGGTATCTTGGGGTATTGAAGCTGGTTATTGCTTCAGGGGTAATCCTCTTTGGCGTGATCGTTGCTCGGAAGATCATGGAGATCCTGGCCCAATGAGGCGGCTGTCTGTGGTGCTGGTCAGTGCAGCCCTGATCGTTTCATGCCTCTTCCTGATCGCAATGCAATCGGCATCGCCTCTCCTTTACAGTCCGCGCATCGATGCAATCGCGGATGACCATGTCAATGCCGGTGCACTTACCAGGGTCACCGGGGATCGGGCAGAACGGGTTCTTCCGCTGGTCTCGGACCTCCTGAACTCACCAGGATCTCTTATCCTCACCATCAAGGCAAACGATTACGAGAATGTAGCGAGGGAACTGGAGGAATACCGCCAGCTGTCCCGGAACCTGGACAGCCTTGTGATCAATCTTGATATGACCGAGAGCGAGATTGCAGAATTCAGGAAGGCAAATACTGAGAACCTGCATATCCTCACAGAGCTTTCCAACGGGACTGAACGGTGGGAGGAACTCAAGACCCTCGAGATCCGGTACAGGGAGGGCGGCGATTCCCAGATGCTCACCAGCATCACCTACGAGGGGGAATCCCTTCAGAGAAAGATCCAGGATCTCTACCGGGACTATCTCGATCAGGAAGACGTGATGGTAAAAACCGGTGAAAAATTCAATCTTGACACCTCTTCGTATATAGAGAGCGAGCGCGAGTTTCGGGAGATTGTACATCAGGTCGAGACCGGGCAGGAGGAGAGGGTCAGCACCGGGGCAGGTGGCGCCAGCACTGGGGACGACCAGTACCAGCTCACCATAGACCTCCTTGATCGCGAGGTCTCCTATGCGGAGAGAATGCAGGTAGACGGGCTGATCCGGATCCCCGGGGGAGGAAAACCTGAAGACGTGGACATTTTTATAGATTCACAAAAGGCTGCAAGCGTCCCGACAGGCGTGAACGGGTCTTTTTCTTTCGCCCAAGTGGTGGAACACGAACGTGCAGGGACGCATACCGTGTTCGCAGTCTATTCCGGTTCGGTATTTTCGGAGATCATGACCTTCGTCGTTGAGACAGAGGATGCTTTGCTCATACTCAAGCCTCCGGAGGTCACTGAAAGTCATGTGGTCTTCAGCGGAGCGCTGCGCACAGACACTGCCGCTGTCGGGAACGCCCCGGTAGAGATCCTTTCCGATGGAAAACGTGCCTCTACGGTCACCACCGACTCGGGCGGGAACTTCCGGGTTTCAGAAAAGATTCCTCCCGGAGACCACACGGTAAAAGCACTCTTTCAGGCTGACTCATACCCGCTCTCCCCTTCAGAAAGCGCCGAATATAAAATTACGGTTCCCGAACCGGCCCCCTCGATCGAACGGGAATCAGGATTTTTCGCAAATCCGCTCCACATCGGAGTCCTGATCGCCTCTATCTGCGTCTCGTGCATCGCTGCATTTTTTTATCTTCGCCGCAGGAGACCGGGCTCCATACCGGTATCTCCCATTTTTCATCTTCCGGGTAACGGGTTGCCTGAAGAGAGGGAGAAAAGGGAGAGAATGCCTATCTCCCCTCTCCCTCGGGAACAGGATGAAATCCCCGGGATTTTGGATGTGCAGGCCGGGCTTGAACCCGGGATGGATCCGGGCTACCTCTTTTCAACCCTCCGGAAGGCTGTATCCCGGCATCTCTCATTCCTCCACCCTGGCTCTCTTACCCCGAGGGAACTCTGCTCTCTCTGTAAAAATCTCCCGTTCAGTACCGCTGTCTGCAGGTTTGCGAGGGATTACGAACAGAATGTATATGGAGGGCAGGAGATATCGGGGGACAACCGGGAAACGATTCTTGCCGCGTATTCCTCTGCCATGGAGAGCCTGGAGGGGATTGACCATTAGCCGTGCCCCATGGCTTGCAGCGCTCCTGATCCTCGCCGGGATTCTCGCACTCCTTCTGCACATCTCCGGAACAACGATGGATTACAGCCGGTATAACACGGGGTGGAACGGTACGTCGACACTCTTCCAGGTGATGGACGATCGTGGCGCAGTAATGCTTGAACGCATGGATGAACTCCCGGATTCCGGGGATTGCCTCCTCATGATACTTGCACCAGGTGGGGAGTATCCGGCAGGAGAGATCTCGCGTCTCAGCCTTTTCCTTGACAGGGGGAACATTGTCGTGCTTGCGTCTGACCGGGAGGATGAGAACTCGCTCCTCTCAGGTCTGGGAAGCGCCATCAGCATCCGGAATGAGAACCTTTCCAGTATTGACCGTTACGTTGACCACCCCGCATCCGTGATCGCGTTTCCTTCCGGGGCGGATCCTCTCCGGACAGGAATCTCCCGGATTCTGCTGAACAATCCGTCCTATGTTGAAGGGGGTTTTCCCGTGTTCGAGACTTCCCTCCTCTCATGGGTTGATAAGGACGGGAATTCCCGTCTGAGCAGAGGTGAGTCGCTCCAGAAGTTCAGCGTGGTCGCTGCAGAGCGTCATGGAAACGGGACCCTTTATGTGATTGCAGATCCCAGCATCTTCATTAACGTGATGCAGGACCCGGGAGAACGTAGTGAAAATGCCGAGTTCAGCAGACGCCTCATGTCACTCAAACCATGCCTGCTGGTTGATCAGGGTCATTCAAGGACCGCATCCTGCCCCCCGGTGATCAGAGCGGTTAATCTGGTCCGGGAATCTACAGGGTACATGATTGCGATCATAACCCTGATCTTCCTGGCAATCTCGCTCTTCATCGTGACAAGGAGGAAAGACCATGACTGACATCAATGAGGATCTCGCCCTGCTTGCCCGGTATTACCGGCAGATCCACGACCGGATGGGTGACTTCATCGTTGGAAACGAGGCGCTCGTGGATCTCTGCATGATTGGCCTTCTCTCCGGGGGACACCTCCTGATGGAGGGAACTCCGGGAACTGGTAAAACCTCCATGGTAAAGGCTCTGGCAAGGCTTACCGGCTGCCAATTCTCACGGTTCCAGTGCGCTGTTGACAGCCAGCCTGCAGATATCCTCGGTGTCCGGATCTTCGAACAGTCGAGCAGGGATTTTTCACTGAGGCCAGGCCCGATATTCACCAATTTCCTCCTTATTGACGAGATTAACCGCCTTGCACCAAAGACCCAGAGTGCCTTTATCGAGGCCATGAGCGAGCGGCAGGCAACCATCGATGGTATCACTATGCCGATCAAACCGCCGTTCATCGTGATTGCAACCCAGAATCCATTCGAGTTCGAGGGCACCTTCCCGCTTATCGAGGCACAGAAGGATCGCTTCATGTTCTCGATGACCCTTTCTCAGCTCGACAGTGAGAATGAGCTCGAGATCATAAGGAGGGAGCATTCGGGAAGGCTCGATTGGGACTCTTACTATCTTCACCTTGAACCTGTGATCAACAGCGGATTGATCATGAGGTTCGTCACGACGGTAAACACTATGCATGTCGAGGAACAGCTGCTTGCGTATATCAGGGATATCATTATCGCGACCAGGAACCATGGTGACATCCACATCGGGGCGAGTTCCCGCGCTTCGATCGCCCTTGTGAGGGGAAGTAAGGCGCTCGCAGCATTGAGGGAGAGATCCTACGTAATCCCCGATGATATCAAGTGGCTTGCCCCGAGAGTCCTTGCCCACCGTATCATTCTCACCAGGGAGGCGGAGATCAGCGATATATCCCCGGGCCAGATTGTGGAGGAGATACTGGAACGGGTCGAGGTGCCATGACCCGTGGAAGCAACTCGTACTACCATGGGGATCTTTTTTGCGGCGCTCGCAATGCTCCTCTTTGCCTGGTTTTTTGACTCCGTCCCTGCACTGTATGTCTCTGTCGTCACAGGCGGGTTCCTTGCATTCCGGGCAATCGCCTTTCTCCGCGATGCTGAAGCCGCAGCTGCAGCACTCTCTCTTTCGAGGGAGGCCACGCCGATCACACTCAGACAGGGAGGAATTGTCACGGTGGCAACCACGTTAAAGGTCGCTGTGCCCCGTGGTATGAAAGCCAGGGCTTCCGACATCCCGCCTTCGGGATCGCCGGTCATCAGGGGACAGGCATCTTCACCGGACCTGGAGCCTGGCGATCATTCGGTCACACTCAGATACGGGATGACCTGTCTCTCGAGTGGCAGTATCAGGTGGAAAGGTGTTGACCTCCTCCTCAGCGATCCGTTTTACTCACTCACCCTCCCTTTCCGGAGCGATGAATTCCGGGAGCCAGCCATCCATGCAACCCCGGTCGGAAGATACCATAAGAGAGAGGGTGCGGGGATATACGGTGAGAAAGACCTTGAGAAACTTACTGTCGTGAAAGGATACGGTATCAGGGCATTCCGCGATTATATCTCCGGCGACGATCCCCGCTCCATCGACTGGAAACTCTCGGCAAAACACGGAAAACTCTTCGTCCGTGAATACTCTGGTATATCCGGGAAATACCCTCTCCTGGTTGTCGATCTCCCGGACAGCGCCGTCTTATGCCCCCAGAACCTCCGGGACCAGGTGCTTGGGGCTGCCCTTGAGGCTGCGAGGGAGATGAGCACAAGCCCCCAGGGTTGCAGCCTGATGATCATCTCCGGGGCAAATCTGCTTGCATTCCTCCCACACGAGAGGTCCCTGCAGAAGGTTGAGAGTGCCCTTTTTGAATTTCACTCGCCCCAGAGAACCGTTCAGTGCTACCGGACCCTTGATCCAATTGTCGCCGAGGCACTCCGTGCACGCATTTCAGGAGAAGAGGATCTCCAGAGCGATCTCGGGAAGAGGCTTCTTGAGATCTATACCCGCTTCATCCCGGAGATGAAGCCCCTCCCTTTTGATGTCCAGTGTGCACGCGTCTTCTCACGCCCGAGCGAGACCGCGCTGCACGTGCTCACCACAGGAACAGGGGACATAAGCCACCTTGCAACGCTCGGACTATTTGCGCGGAGGTTGGGAGTGGATGCAAGCCTCGGGCTTCCCGAGGATACGGCAAGCCCGCACCTCATGCAGAAACTCCGGGGTGCCGGGTACACCCTCGTTAGGGTGGTATGATGAAACCCGGAAGAATGCTGTTGATCCTGCTCCTGGTCTGCGCAAGTGTTCCCGCCTCCTTTCTGTATGCCTCACCTGCCTTTCCGGTGGCGGTCATGACAGGGGCGGCCTGCTCGATCGCAGGGTTCATCATGTTCAGGTATTACCATGCGGACCTGGTACTCTTCCTGGTAGTCCAGCCCTGCATGTTTCTTGCCTGGTTTGTTTCTCCCATCCTCTCTTTTTCACTCGAAATGATATTCATCGTGGGATTGCTCGCTTCGATAGGGCTCCTGAGCAGGTGGGGAGACCTCATACCACCTGCAATATTCCTCATCGGAATGGCAACGATTGCCTTTCTCCTGTCCACAACGAGACACACCACAATTCCAGTATTGCTCTTCATACCTGCTGCAGCACTTGTCTGGCTTGGAATTCTGGGGCTCGCGTATCGCACCACGGCACGAGCAGGAGGCGGCATGCCGTGAAGATACGATCGCAGAATGATTATGTTCTTTCAGGCATCGTGCTCCTGGCAGCGGCATTCATTCTCCTTGCTGTGGCTACACTCACCGATCGCGGGGATCTGAGCAGCGCTACCCTCTTCCTTTCAGGTGTTGCATGCTTCCTCACCGCAGTCTTCATGCTGAGCTTTTCCCGTTCCGAACCGGTCGACACGGAGATCGCATCGCTCCTCCCTGTTGCAGGGATGCTGAACCAGTGTCGGATCTGTGCTGATCTTGGCGTGCGGGGTGATGCGTGGTTCATCCCTGCCCCATCCATCGAAGGGGGGGTCAGGGAATTTATTCCCGTGCAGGGGATTGAGATCCCGGGATCATTCCCGGACTTCTCCTTCCTCACAGATCCGGGATCGCCCGGGGTTCTTCTTACTCCCGCAGCCTATCCTCTCATCGAATACCTGGAAAGGAATGGCGGACTGAATATCCCGGCTGAAGAGGCAGGACTCATCAGCGGACTTCGCGAGATCTGCACTGATGTGCTCGAACTGGCAGAGAAGGTGGATATCGAGAGGGAAGGGGATACCCTTGTCATGACAGTGCGGGGTTACAGGCTCTATCCGGGGTGCCGCTGCATCGCGGCAGAATCCCCAAAGTGCTGTACCATGCACCCGTGCGGGATCTGCAGTCTTACTGCCTGCCTGCTCGCCAGGGGACTTTCCAGCCCCTGGAAGATGGAGCATATCCGCTTCGATGAACGGAGAAGCGGGTTCTCAGTCGTGTTCAGGGGGCTTCCCGCACCTTTACCCACAGGTGAAGGTCGCGATAGCTCAGGTTGATCCGTTCTGCTCCCCACACAGACTCCGGGGGGGCGCGGTCCTTGAATAGGAGGAACTTGAGCTGATTCTCCCTGGTGGAGTTGACGATGAACGTATGCGGTTCCTGGTAGGTGGTGTTGTGTGCCAACGTGACGGGAAACTGCACCAGCCTTTCCATCGAGAGAACCCGGCTCGTGTTCGTGACCGGATCAAACTCCTGGTCCACGGAATGCATTTCCACAATATAGGTTACGTTCCGGTACTCGTGGTTTCCTATACCTATGATTACAGATGCTGCCTGCCCTGCATGGAGATCGGTGGGGTAATCGGCAGCCTTGCCCTTCTCCCCGAGAATGTAAAATTCGGTAAATTTTTCCCCCTCCTTTGGAACCACGATAACGTAGACGGTGGTTGCTACCGCGGCAACAATGGCGAGCACCAGGATTGCAGAGAGGGCGCGATCGAGCCGGGAACTCCCTGCAGGAAATAATTCAGACCGGAGACCCTCCGCTATCCGCCTGAAGGGGACCGAGAACCGTTCACTTTCAGGGAGATCTGCTCTCCTGTACTGGGCGACTGCCGCCATGCACAGGGTAAAGGCAACCAGTGAGATCACGACAGGGTCAAGGCGAATGCCAAAAGGGGTGTAGTTCAGGACGAGGCCAAGAAGCGGGACTACTGCAATGGAGAGCCCGAATGAAAGGGCTAATCTCTCAAGTCCGTCAATCTCCTCCCTCCCGGGGAAGAGTGCTGCGATAAGGGCATATCCGGGGAAGAACAGGACCATCGGGAGCGCAAGAATGATGCGGAGAGAACTCTCGTTGATGACCGGTGCATAGATAGCAATGGCCGCAAGAAGTGCCCAGAGGTATACGATCGCAAGATCCGCGGGCGTGTTCCCGGGGGAGAATGCACTGAACACCCTCCCTATCGGTGGGACGGTCCCCTGCTCGTCCATCCTGGTTCAGCGCCTCTTGAAGGTACAGATCATCACAGCAAGGGAAATACTGATGAGAGCGATATGGGCCGGAAGGGGCAACCAGGGAGCAGGTGTTGGGAGGGTCGCCGGTGTCTCCTGTGCCTGCGTGCGGGTTGGCTCCGCTATGGTCTCCACCGGAAGGGCAACTGAAGTTATTTCCGTCGTTGTGGCTGATGTCGGAGATGTCACAGGGATTGTGGTGGCCACGGTGGTCAGGGTTGGGGTGGCAGATGTCGCAGATACATAACCGCCGCCCCCACCGCCGCCGCCTCCCCCTCCACCGCTGCTGCTGGTATGAGTCGGGGTGACCGTAACAGGGTTTCCAATAATGAGGGTACGGGTGAGGGCAGTCCCGCCGTCAACACCAATAGTGATTGCAACACGACCATCCGTGACCCCATCAACAAGAAATGTGATCGCTGAATCGTCCGGTCCTGACTTCTTTCCCTGCAATGTCATGCTGGCGATAATGGCTGTTGCGCCCGGGGCTGCGGTACCCCCAAGCGAGATGGAATCGTACGTTCCGGCGGGTATTGAACCTGAATCTGTTGTCGAGAAGACTCCGTCCTTGGAGACTCCCACCTTCTTCACCTCGGTATCACCCCTCCTCACGATCAGCTGGTTCGTCGCGGTGTTCCGGAGCGTAGCAGAGAGTGAACCATCATTCAGGGCAAATGGGAGAACGAGGTTTCTCGTCTCAAATGAAAAAGACCCTCCGGGGGTCGCCGCAAATGTACCCTCGATCTGGAGGGAGAAGGTGCTGTTGTCCGGGAGAGCCGTAATCGAGATGGTGACCTGATCTCCTTTCTCGATCTGGTCAGGTGCAACCGTCACCGAAAGGGCTGAAACACCCTGTATCAGGAACAGGAACAGGCAGATGATGCAGTATCGTGATATCTTCACCATAGAACCCCCAGGGTTTGTGTACTGAAATAGTACGGGCAGCATTAATATCAATTCGGTGCGCGCGCTCCGGGTCGCACGTATTTTTCAAATCGTGCGCTGATACTGCACTGGAACCTCAATCATTCCAATGGAAATTCTGGTTTTTCCATTTTTGCGTCTTGCATGAACATTTCCAAAAATCCTGAAAAAATCAGCTAGATTCCCCTTTAGGTCAAAATTTTAACTCTGTTTTCAAAAGGAAAATCGCGGATTATGACCGCTGCGATTCGTGGAGTGTGGAAAGGCAGAGGCTGAAAAAGCGTTCTATTGTGAATTGTCCCATGTCGCGGGCAAGAGCCGGACAAGGGGGTGCAGAATGGGCGTTTTTCCCATACATTTAAATGTAACGTGGCACAAGCACCTTATGTATATAAATCTGCGCATAGGACATTGCGAGATTCTGCAGATCTCATGGAGGGTGGAAAAACATATGCATATAGGAGAGTCTCAAGGAACCCTCATTCTACCGCGGGTTCAGATTCAGGCAAGGAAAAAAACTATTAAACTCCGTTCAGGCAGGACGTTGAGCCTGGCGTGTGCGCTTACCGCAATTCTACTCATGATTCAGGTCGCTATGGGTGCGCCTCCGTCATTTGCCCGCCTGGACCTGAGCGACACCCAGAATTACCGGAACCTGACGGTAAGTACCGTAGAATCTATCGACCTGATGAACCTCTCCATCACGAAGGTCACACTCCACTCAACTACAGGAGACGGGTCTGATATCAGGAACCTTACACTACCAGATACCCGGAATATAAGGAGAATTTTCTCCGGCAGTACTGCGACGTGGTCTGGCAACACCCTCACCATCCTTGGAGATACGGATTCCACAGTCTCAGGCAGCTCGATGAATAATTACACCCTCTTTATCAAGCCTTACCTGCCGGTGTTCCGGTGCCAGGTTCCCGGGGTGAACGGGACTGTGCTATTTACAAAAAGCAATGCAACATCCCGAAATTACAATATTGCATCTCTCATCGAATCGACCGAGCGTGCATATCTCATGCATGATCCCAGGGGAATACTGGCCATCGAGAGACCCCCTCTCTCAATAGGGACCTATGGATCCTGGAGCCACCCTTCGGATTATAATGAATCCGATTTCGGGTTTACATTCCTTCACAACGAATTTTCCGTAAATGACTGGACCCTTGACTCAACCTATGCACAATATGTCTCTGACCTTCAAAACCCACCTATTACAGGGAATCCTCCAACCCCTGGTGAATATATCTTTTCAGTAACACAGTATGATCCATCATCTGAGAAGGTCACAACCTACTCCTCCTGGCCCGTGGTCATCATGGATGGGGACAATCAGCTGGTCCTTTCAGGAGAACCTTATCCCTATCTCTATGACAAGAGATCAGGAGCAGACCTGGTCCTCACTTTTACAAACACCGGCCAGATTCATAATCTCAGTTATATCCTCGTGAAATCTGGAGAGACTTATGATGCTGACCTGAGAGTGAACATGACCGCGCTTGAGGATGCAGGGGGCAGCGTGAGTCTCGATGTCATCCTCTCCGGAAATCCTTTCCTCTCGATACTCAGGGATTCGGGACTCGGAATCGAGGATATGAAGAAGATCGTCTCCTATTCCATCTATGCAGTCGGCAATTCCACCCCGCCGCAGTCGTCCCATTTCTCGAAGATCAACATTACTCCTGGCTTTGGAACATCGGGATACGCCCTCCATGCACACCAGGTCACCATCCCCGCAGGTGACCTCCAGGGCCTCCTCTCCGGCTCCTTTACCATCTACGCGCTTGGAGCGGACTCTTCCAACACGATTGTCGCACTCGATGATGATGCACTCTCACTCGGGTATTCCCCGCTCGCAAATTTCTCTGCAATCCCTACACAGGGCATCGCCCCGCTGACCGTAGCGTTCTCCGATCTCTCCACGGACAACCCCAATTCTTGGGCATGGGACTTCGGCGATGGCACCTCCAACGGGACCCTACAGAACCCGGGTCATATTTATACGAACCCCGGCCTCTACAACGTCACCCTCACCGCAACCAACGCCTTTGGTTCAGGTTCCGCACAGAAGATGGAGTATATCAACGTGACCGGGCCAATTCCACCGGCCCCACCGGTTGCGGAGTTCTCCGGATCCCCGACATCAGGCGAAGCACCTCTCGCGGTATCATTCACCGATCTCTCGACCGGGAATATCACATCGCGTTCCTGGATTTTTGGTGACAGCGGCACGTCTTCGGCAACCAACCCCTCCCATTCCTACACGAACCCAGGGACGTACAATGTAAGCCTGACCGTCTCAGGTCCAGGGGGATCTGATACTGAGACCAAGGCGGGATACATCACTGTCACTGCGCCGGCCGCACCGGTTGCAGCATTTACCGGATCACCAACCTCGGTGTTCACGAACCAGCCAGTGCAATTCACCGACCAGTCAACAGGGACCATCACCTTCCGTTCGTGGAACTTTGGTGACAGCGGCACGTCTTCGGCAACCAACCCAAGCCATTCCTACACGAGCCCAGGGCCCTATACTGTTATCCTGACCGTCACAGGTCCCGGGGGATCTGATACAGAAACAAAACCCGGGTACATCACCGTCACGGTGCCACCCCTCAACGCAGGTTTCACGGCAAATCCCACATCAGGATTCGTACCCCTGTTCGTCCAGTTTACCGACACTTCAACAGGGACCATCACGTCACGCTCGTGGAATTTCGGCGATGGCGGCACCTCATCAGCAACAAACCCGTCACATACCTACACCGCAACAGGGACTTACACAGTAAGGCTGACCGTCACGGGTCCTGCAGGTTCCGACTCGGAAACCGGGACCATCACGGTATACTCGGTACCCCCTGCACCCTCTGCAAAGTTCACCGCGAATATCACATCCGGCAGAACACCCCTTTCAGTCCAGTTCACCGATCTCTCCACCGAATCGCCCTACGACTGGAACTGGTCGTTCGGTGATGCTTCATGGTCGACTGAAAAGAACCCGATCCACGTCTACCAGATCCCGGGGAACCACACAGTATCCCTCTGGGTCAGGGCGCTTGGCGGCACCGATACCGAGACAAAATTCGAGTTTATCCACGTGATCCCCACCCCGCCTGTCGTGAACTTTACCGCAAACATTACCTCAGGGGAAGCACCCCTCGCGGTGCAGTTCACCGATCTGTCCACTCATGAGCCGACGATGTGGTCATGGTCATTCGGTGACAGTTCATCCTCGTCCGAGAGAAATCCCCTGCATGTCTACCAGTATGCAGGGAACTATACGGTCTCCCTTACCGCAGCGAATGACGAGGGAACTGGAAGCCTCGTGAAAATTGCGTATATCAACGTTTCAGGAACCCCGCCGCCAGTGCCGGTCCTGAAGGCTGACTTTGTTGGAAGCCCGACATGGGGATACGCCCCGCTCATGGTGCTCTTTGCTGACATCTCTACTGGAAGTCCGATCTCCTGGAACTGGTCTTTCGGCGATGGAACAATGTCACAGGAACAGAATCCTTCACATAGCTATGCTACCACCGGCGGCTACACGGTTTCCCTCACTGTCTCGAACGGGACAGCCTATGATACGATGACAAAGTCCACGTACATCAGCGTCTCCCGCAGGGGCGGCACCGGGGGCGGTGGAGGAGGGGGAGGAGGCGGTGGAGGGGGCACGTTCCTCGTAACCCCGACGCCCACACCAACCGCCACGGCCACCCCAACACCCACGCCGACGAGCACGGGAACCCTTCCGCTCGGCCCCGACAACCGGACCACGCAGCCGGTGACCGTCGGGTCATATGACGGGGTGGCAACCATCTCCATAGGGGCCGGGGTTGCAGTCACCTGTGACGACGGGACACCAGTCAGGGATATCAGTATTTCGCCCGTCCCCGAAGGAGGCCTTCCGAGCCTTCCGGGTGAACCGGTCTTCATGGGATATGCGTACAATATTACTCCCGATTGCGCAACATTCAATCCTGCAGTACTACTGACGTATACCTTCACTCCCGAACAATGGAGTACACTGGCAGGCAGGGACCTCGTGGTGATGTGGTATGACGCATCAAAAGGCAGCTGGGTGTCGCTCCCGACCTCGGTCGATCAGGCAGGACGGTCTGTGATCACCGGGATCTCCGATGGTGGGATTTACGGCCTCTTTGCAAAGACACCGGCAACCACCCCTGTCCAGACCGAAGTCCCGGTGACAACCCAGGCACCCTCCGGACCGGAGATCCCATGGGTGTGGATCCTCGCTGGTGTCGTCGCAGTCGCAGCGATAGGAGGAGGAGCGTACTACTTCCTGAAGAGGCGCTCTGACGAAGGCGAGCCTCCCGGCGGGGATGAACTCTCCTGAGAGGGAACACGATAATTTTCCTTTTTTTAGCCACCTTGCTGTTTTATATGGGGAGACTGAATCGAGATTGTTTTATGCATACCAATCCAGTCCCTGAACCGCCGCCGGGGCGTCCTTCGGGGGCGGCGGCGTGCATCGCATATAGGGGTGCGGGGGTGGACAGCCTCCATAGAATGTATCCGGTTCATCAATGCTACCCACACAAAACAGCGACGAGCCTTTTTTTCAAAAATTGTGCTGCCTATAGAGAACCATGCCTCTTGATATAAAAATGGCGTCGCCATTTTCATTGGGTATGCATATATCTCGACAGAAGGATCATATCGGTTTTCCATGATCCGGTTGTGGGGAGCAAAAGGACTCTTATCGATTCTTAATTTCTCCAGAATTCGCGTATGTTAAGGGAAAATCAGGTTAATACATGGCGCACGGTCAGAAAAATCCCTGTGTCTTTTCACAAAAATCCAGGAGCCAGGAACATCGCCAGTCCGGTACCCCCGCGCAAACAAAGCGCATAACGGTCTCCATGCGTGGATCCAAAACCCTGAGATATTCACAAATGCAAAAGACGCCTGCTTCTGCCCCCATCCAGTTTCCGCAAAACGTGAAAGAGCCTTTCTTAAAAAAGTTAATATTTAAAGTTATTTTCAATATCCGAGACATTTTCATTATTTTTTTCCTTTCCGAAAAAACCCCTATCTGACCGTTTTTTCTACAGAAATAATACGCTAAGTATATATATAAGTTCAAAAAACCGATCTCGCCGAACACACCCTAAAACGGCGGTCCCGGTATGCTGGGGGGGCGATTTCGCCATCGGAAAAAGAGAAAGTTATATAAACGTCTCCCCCCCAATGCAAGTTATATAAAAGAGTGGATACCTGCGGTTCACACCAATGGTTTCATTCTGATATATGCAATCAAGGTGGTGCAAAATGAAGCTTCGACACAAAGTGCTCTTACTGTTAGTATTGGGTATCGCCCTGCTTACAGTAGCGATGCCTGTTTCGGCACAACTGAATGTTGTTCCCATCAATGGTACGGTCCTCCTCGGGGAGGAGAACCTGGATGTTACCGCTGCCGTGGGAAGTGCTCCGTATTTAGGCTGGTGGGGTCCCACCTCAAGCCTCAACAACCCGCCCGATAAGGTCATTGACTTGAGTGGGTATATCCTGACCAACTTCAACATCGATGACGACCCCTCTTCCCAATTCGTCGGAACTGAAGGCAAGGGATTCTGGTGGCAGATGAGTACCCCGGGCGAGACAAATCCCACGCAGCCCGCCTTCCAGGTTGTGTTACCTCAGACAGTCCTGAAGATAAGGGATCTCGGGCCAAAGGATGTAAGTTTGAACACCGACGTGACCGACAGTACTGTACTGATAGGAGATATCCTGGACTTTGAGCTATCCCAATCGACTCTGCATTATATCTTCCTCCGTGACCCCTCGGCAACGAATTTCAACTGCAAGATCGTTGTGAGGAATCCCTATGGCGTCACGTACTCAAAATTATGGGTTCCTTCTCCCCCCACTCAATCCCAGAAGGACCTGACCTATCTTGAAGTGAACTCCACTCCATGGTACTGGTCTTCTGGTGATGGTACTGCATCGTATAAGAATTGGGGATGGAAGACTGACGCCATTGACCCGGTCACCGATTTCCCTGTCTACACCCCTGGGGAGTACCAGGTCACTGTCCAGTGTAACCAGAATAACCTTGGATATGTGGGGACGACAAAGACCGTGACCCTCGAAGAGGAGCAGCCAACAATCACCGTTGATCCCGCTTCGCTCATCCGTGGAGGAAAGTTCTACACGACGATCACCGGTATTCCCAACACCTACTATATCCTATGGATCAAGGACTGCGCCGCCTGCCCGAACGGCTGCTGCGGAGACCGCATGACCGGGGCCTGCTGTGACCAGCCGCCGATGATTGTGCAGGGCCAGGACAATGTGACCTTTTCGTATCAATACGGGCCATTCGAGGCCTCATGCGATCACGATGAAACGTGCAACTGCAGCCAGTACTCCGACCCGCCATGCGTTGGAATCGACTGCCAGTGTCCATGGTGTGGACAAGGTGATGGAGAGAACGGCGGGTATTACACCGTGAATGATACGCTCATTCAATGGTGCGGATGCATGTGTACGAAGACTCTCGGCGGTATAATGCCTGAGGACCCCGCAATAGCTCAATACTCATTCGCCCTTGTATACCTGGATGAGAATGGGGAAAGGACTGTAGAGTGGCAGACCACGACCTGTACCGCGCCTTCATCCTATAAGCTTCACACACAGCGCTGGATAGAGGAAGACGTCTGCGAGCTTGATCTTACGAGGCCGTACGCGGAAGCCTGCGTCAATGTCCAGCAGGGGGTCGTCACCATCCACACCGATGTGTGCGATGAGCCAACCGATACCAGCTACCTCGGGGAGACCGTCCACATCTACGGGACCAACACCGATTCGCCGTACACCTACCTGTTCTTCAAGGGGCCCTGCCAGAGCTGCAGCGGTGAGAATATGACTGCGACCAATGCAGTTGTCACCGGAAATCCCACGACATTCACGAAGGTTAAGGTAAAATCAGATGGCACCTGGGAGTATTTCTGGTACACAAGGAACCTCCAGATCGATCTGGGACAATTCACCATCTATGCTTCAAGCATGCCAAATGATGCTCCGTCCCTGGAAGGGGTACCCTGCAATGAATGTGAAGGTGTAGGCGTTTCATGTGCAGCATGGGCCAAAGCTCCGTTCACGTTCCTCGAGCCGACCCTCGTTGCAGATGTTCACCCGAAGGTTATCCAGATTATCTGCTGTTCCGGTCCGAATATCATGGTCGATGGTGTAGCAATGGGTCTCCGTGGAGAAGCAGTCGGCCAGGAATACAACACGGTGCCGATCGGCATCTGGGTATTCGGCGAGAACAAGGTCGCAGGTCACAAGTACATCTTTGAACCGGTTGAAGTCGAATGTTCAACTGGAGAATTCTCGGTGAATCTCAAGAGTTTCTTCGACACGCTGGACCTTGTGCCCGGAACCTACACTGTCGTAGTCCAGCACCCGATGTACAACCACAGGCTGGACATCATTCCCGAAGAGCGGATCTGTGACCAGTCCGAATGGTGCCCATGGCTCAGGTTCGACCCGGTCGTTCTGATCGACGAAGTCTGGTACCCCGATACAAACCGCAAGTTCGTGGCGACCGCGTCCCCGGTCCGCTGGAGCAAGCTCTTCGTGATCGACGGACCTGACCGCCTGGCCGGGACCGCTGCGCTGAACGCTCTCATTGCAGGATTCAATGACCCGAACATCGATGACAATATCGCCATCCTGACGTTCAAGGTCGAGAGCAACAACGCCCTCCAGGCAGGATTCTCGGGAACCCCGACCAGCGGAGCTGCTCCGCTCTCGGTGTTCTTCACCGACATCTCGATCGGATACCCGGAGACCTGGCACTGGGACTTCGGCGACGGATATACCTCTGACCAGCAGAACCCGACCCACATCTATGAGAATGTGGGGACCTACTCAGTCACCCTTACAGTCACCGGAGCTACCGGAAGCTCGTCGGTCACCAAGAATGCGTACGTCACAGTGACGAGCGGTCCGACCCAGACCGGGACCGTGACCCCAACCCCGACGACTCCGCCGGTGAGCACGATCAACCTGTACTCCGGCTGGAACTTCGTCTCCACGCCAAAGGCACTTGCTGACGGCCACAACACCGCCAGTACCGTGTTCTCAGGTGTGAACACCGGAGGACACTCGATCTTCACCTACGATGCAGGTTCGACCTCATGGCAGGCCCTGACCGCGAATTCGACGGTGAAACCGCTCGACGGGATCTGGATCTACTCGACCGCCTCAACCTCGGTCAGCCTGACCTACAAGAACGATCCTTTGGCGACTCCGCCCACCAAGGCCATGTATGCCGGCTGGAACTCGATCGGGTTCTCTGATGTGAACCCGGCGGCCGCGAAGGACACCCTCCAGTCAGTGCAGAGCCAGTGGACCCAGCTGATAGGATACAACGGGGCGTCACAGTACTACGAGACATCCATCATCAAGGGAGGATCTGGCAGCCACAGCGACACGAACCCCATGAACCCGTTCAAGGGATACTGGCTGTTCATGAACGCACCCGGAACCCTGGCCGCGATCAGTGCCTGATCCCGGGGCCAGGGACCCCACGAGGAGAGCAATGACACGAAAAACAATCATTTTTTTACTCCTGATAGTGCTCATGGTTGGAGTAGCCTCGGCAATTCCGCCCATACCATGCACATATAGCGGCACGGTTACTATCAATGGTGCTCCGGCCCCAGTGGGAACCATAATTCAGGTGAAAGTATACGACATACTCCGTCCAGGGGGAGAAGTAACCGTCACTCAGTCTGGTGTCTACGAATACCTGTCTGCACAGGTGACGGAAGCTGAAAGTGAGTGCGGATGCACCATTCCGGTGAAATTCTACATTAATGGGTATGAGGCGCCACAGGGCTCAACGTTTACCGCTGGCGGGATAAAAACCGTCAACCTGGCGATCACGGGTATTCCAACAGTAACACCAACACCTACCACCAGTCCTACACCTACCACCAGTCCTACACCCACAACCAGTCCTACACCTACCACCAGTCCTACACCCACAACCAGTCCTACACCTACAACCAGTCCTACACCCACAACCAGTCCTACACCTACCATATCTCCGACTCCAACCCAGAGTCCCACCTCGACAAGCATCCCGATATTCACGCATGAGTTTTACGGAGAAGTAACCATCCGGGACGGGGTGCCTGCCCCTGAAGGAGCGAGAATAGAGGGGAG
Source organism: Methanolinea sp. (assembly GCA_018262855.1). Lineage (GTDB taxonomy): Archaea > Halobacteriota > Methanomicrobia > Methanomicrobiales > Methanospirillaceae > Methanolinea_A. The sequence goes on from JADFDO010000007.1 coordinate 37,754, forward strand.
GGGTTCAGGAGTTCAGTCAGGAAGTGAGAATCCCCTGATCGTGGCCACAGCCGGCCTGTATGGCGGGCCCGGCACGTATGATTCCAAGCTCAGGGTTTTCGGGGACATTCCCCTCGGGACACAGATTGAGTTCTACGTCGACGGTATCAAGGCAGAGTGCCAGGATGTCCAGGCTGGCGGGGCATGGGTAAGTTCGGTCCTGTTCCGCCCGGGGAATATCACCCAGCTCAACCTCCGGACCAACATCACCATCCCGGTCGTCAACTTCGTGGGAAGCCCGACGTTTGGCACCGAGCCGATGATGGTCACGTTCTTCGACACTTCAACCGGTTACCCGGATCACTGGCTCTGGGACTTCGGTGATGGGACCTCGTCCGACCTGCAGAACCCGGTCCACCGTTATATGTATGGACGGTATACGGTAAGCCTTACTGCATGGAACATCGCCGGGACCGGAAATAACACGAAACTCAACTACCTTGACGTCCGCAGCAGCGCGAGCGGCGGTGGAGGTGGCGGTGGTGGAGGCGGCGGTGGTGGAGGAGGATACTTCGCGGCCGCAGCCACAACCACTACGGCAACCCCGACACCCACCCCAACAGCGACCCAGGGTGGCGCTCCACTGGGTTCCGGAGGCGTCCTGCCCCTGAACTCGGCGCTTGCCCTTTCACAGTCGGTCGTCATGGTCTCGGAAGACGGCATGGGATCCATCTCCATGCCAGCCGGCATGAAGCCCCAGGACTCTTCGGGAGCCCCGCTCCTGAACCTGACCATCCGCAGGATCCCCAACTCAGAGCTTCCCCAGGCACCCACGCCCGGATTCACATTTGCAGGGTTCGCGTATGACATCACACCCTCGGGATCAACCTTTGATCCCTACGTGACGTTTGCCATCACCGTCCCTGAGAACGAATGGGCGGGGCTGCAGGGGAAAGACCTTTCCATCAAGTGGTACAACCCCACCTCGTCTGCATGGGAAGACCTCCCCACCACAGTAAGCAGTGACACGAGGACGGTCAGTACCAAGATCACCCACACGAGCATATTTGCCCTGTTTGTGGCAAGTCCAACCATCACCACCACGGTTGCAACGGAACCAATCACGACGGTTGGTACTGCAGTCCCGGTCACTGGTGGGTTACCCCTCGATATGATCATGAAGATCGTGATCCTGATCATCATCGTAATCGCGGTAATCCTCGTCCTGCTTTACTTCCTGCGGAAGAAAAAGGGCCCTGAAACACAGGCCCCCGCGGAAGCCCCCTCAGATGAGTGGGACATCAAGGGACTGCAATAATTATTTTTTTTTCGACGAAAACCGCACACGCGGTTTTCATTTTGTTGTAAAGGTGTCCGGACCACGGAATCATGTCATTTTAGCCTCCTCGCTGTTTTGTGTAGTGAGATTGAATCAAGTTTGTTCTCTGCATACCAATTCAGTCACTGAACCGCCGCCGTTTTCACGATATGAATCATAGTTCCAAACTCATTCTTACCTCCTCGAAGGCCCTATTGGCGGCCGAAGTGCCGCCTCCAGTTTCGAAAGGTGGAACCTTCGCGGTAATTTCGGGGGCGGCGGGGTGCATCGCATTTGGGGGAATGGGGGCGGATAGCCCCCATACGATGTATTCGGTTCGTCAACCCTGCCCGCATCAAAATGCGGTGAACCTAATTGGAAGTTCACCGCTCCTAGTTGGTATTTCCTTTTCAGGATACCCTTGCCCCATTGCTGAAAGGAGTGCTGCTGTGCCGCGGATATTCCGCGTTCGCAACCTTCATTCGTACCAAGGCTGAACACTCACCATGCTTGGATTCTTGGGCCTTGCGACATGGTCACCCTACATTGTGGGGGTGGCCATCGGACTCCTCGTCTGCCTCTCACTGGTTGTCTCGGACCGGCCCCTCGGATGTTCCACGGGTTTCGTGAAGACCTGCGGGCTCATCGAGAGAATATTGCGGGGAAAGAACGTGGAAAAGACGGAATACTACCGCGAAATCCCGCCAAGAGTGGACTGGCAGTTCACGATTCTGCCGGGTATCGTGATAGGGGCATTCATCTCCTCGATCCTGTCTGGCGTATTTGCCCTTGAATGGATCCCTCCCCTCTGGGCAGCGACGTTCGGGCGGGATATTGGACTGCGAATCGGGGTTGCCCTCCTGGGCGGCATATTCCTCGCGCTGGGTGCAAGGTGGGCAGGTGGATGTACGAGCGGGCACGGTATCAGCGGGAACCTCCAGCTCTCAGTGGGGAGCATGGTCTCTTCTGCCTGCTTCTTCATCGGCGGCATCCTGACAGCAATGGGACTCATGTCACTGGGTGGCTGATATGGTGGACCTTACAGCACTTCACAAGAATACCCCCGTCCAGGCTCTCCTCGGGCTGCTGATCGGTATCGTATTCGGGTTCCTTCTCCAGAAAGGGGCGGTGACCACCTACGATGTCATCCTGGGCCAGCTCCTGCTCACAGACTTCACGGTCGTCAAGGTCATGCTCTCGGCGGTATTCACAGGCATGATTGGATTCTACCTCCTGAAGAGGAAAGGCCTGGTGAGGCGGCATGTCAGAACCGCTTCGCTTGGCTCGAACATGGTGGGGGGACTCATCTTTGGGGTTGGATTTGCCCTCCTCGGGTACTGCCCCGGTACCGTCGCCGGTGCAGTGGGGCAGGGCAGCCTGGACGCTCTCTTTGGAGGGGTCGTCGGCCTCGTCCTTGGTGCCGGACTCTTCAGCCGCATGTACCCTCAACTCTCGCGGGGAGTGCTGCAGAAGGGCAGGTTCCGGTCCCAGACACTCCCCGAACTCCTTCACATGAACGAGGCAACGGTGATTGGCCTCATGGCCATATGCATGCTGGTCCTGCTGGCGGGACTTGAATTTTTGGGATTCTGACTGCGTCACAGCAGTCCCTGGCCATTTTTTCCAAAAAATCACATGAATCCGAACGAGACACAAGCATGCAAAATGAAAATCGCAAATGCGATTTTCATCTAAAAAAACATAGGGGGGTTGTTCCGGATTGCGAAAAAGATCGGGCCTCCAACCGGTTTCCTTCCCCTACTCAGCGGCTTCCCGGTCGGTGTAGTAATAATATTCCCCGTTTGCCCTTTGCTCCCGGTCAAGGTAGGACTCCGGCTTATTGATGCGTGGGCGCCCGGTCTTGTCCCTCCGGAATGTAATGCCGAGGCGGGAGAGGAACCTGTTCATCCCCTCCCTCATGTCGAAGGGACCGATCGCTTGCCCATGGACACCCGGCTCTCCATCAAAGACCAGGATGCGTTCGCTGATCATATCGACGAGATAGATATCGTGGTCAATCACGAGGATCGCAGCCTCCCTCCCGTCAACGTGATGCCTGAACATCCTGGTGATCTTGACCCTCTGCTCGACATCAAGGTGGGCGCTCGGTTCGTCAAGGATAAAGAGATCTGCGGGGCGGGAGAGGCAGGCAGCAATCGCAACCCGCTGAAGCTCGCCTCCCGAGAGCGTATCAAGGGGTGCCTGGAGGAGAGGGCGGAGAGTGAGCGGCTCGATGATATCATGCTGGTAGAGTGAGGTATCGAAGGTGGTGGTGCAGGACCGTAAATAGAATTCGACGGTATCGGAACCTGGCGCCTTGACGTACTGTGGCTTGTAGGAGACCCTGACCGTGGTTTCGATCGGCCCGCCGTCCGGTTCCAACACACCGGCAAGTAATCCTGCAAAGGTACTCTTGCCGATGCCGTTCGCACCCAGCACACCGAGAACCTCGCCCGCCTTGATCGATCCGCCGGAGACCTCGAGGGTGAAATGATCGAAGCGTTTTGTCATCGGGGGAAACTCAAAGAGCGTGAGCCGTTCGGTTCCCCCTGCGTGCGCCCGCTTGTCGAAGAGTACCGGGTGATCCCTGAACCTGACGTTCTCCTCAGGGAGGTATCCCTCGAGGTACTGGTTGATACCGATCCTGACTCCCTTTGGCTGGGTGATCACTCCAAAGACTGCGGGCTTTCCGTAGGCCACGTGGACAGTATCCGCGAGCATATCAAGGATAGCGAGATCGTGCTCCACGATCACGATCGGCCGTCTCAATGCGAGTTCGCGGATGAGGTTTGCGGCTGCCATCCTCTGGTAGATGTCAAGGAAGGGGGTGATCTCATCGAGGAAGTAGAAGTCCGCCTCCCGCGCAAGGCAGGCTGCGATTGCAACCCGCTGGAGCTCCCCGCCTGACAGTGTTGAGATCTCATGGTCAAGGATCGGTGCAATATTCAGGGCACCGATATACGACGAGAGGACCCCCCGCTCATCGGTACTTTTCAGGAGGTCACGCGGTGATCCCGAGAAGACCCGCGGGATATAGTCGATGTACTGCGGTTTTACCGCAACCTTGAGCTTCTTCTGGGAGATTGTCTGCAGGTAATCGAAGAGCTCAGTCCCTGCATATTTCTTCAGGATCTCCTCCCAGTCAATTTCCCTCTCAAAGAGGCCGAGGTTCGGCTTCAATTGCCCTGAGAGTATCTTTACCGCAGTACTTTTCCCGATACCGTTCGGGCCAAGGATGCCAGTGACCTTGCCCTCAACGGGGATGGGCAGGCCATACAGTGCAAACCCGTTCTGGCTGTAGCGGTGGGCAGGATTCTCAAGTTCTTCTGGAAGGCTCACGATGTCGAGCGCCTCGAAGGGGCATTTCTTGACGCAGATTCCGCAGCCGACACATAACTCCTCCGAGATGACCGCTTTTCCCTCCTCCCCGATCACCACCGTCTCGTCACCGGTACGGACTCGCGGGCAGTAAATGATACACTCAGTGCCGCACTTGCGGGGATGACACCTGTCTTTATGGACGACTGCGATTCGCATAAAAATAAAAGATTCAGGCTCCTTTCGTGAGGAGGAGTGTCCAGCTGATGAACCAGAATGCGAATGTTATGAAGCCCTGGTAAAGCCAGTCCTTGAATCCCATCTTCTCCGATCCGAGCCTGAGCAGGATGAAGATATGGCGCTGGATCACAATTCCTGCGATCATAATGAGGAGTGCAAGGAGGGTATAACTCTGAAGTCCGAGGATCTGGGCGGGGCTCAATACCAGGTATGAAATAATCCCGGTTGCAATACCAAGTCCGCATGCAACGAGGGTTTTTTCTATCCGGAACAGGTGTTCCTTCTGCTTCTGCTCAGGTGTCTTTTTCCTGGGTGCCTCCTCTATCTCCGGGGCACTTTCTTCTTCGGATTCCTGTACCGCGGTCTCCCTCAGCTTCTCTTCCCTCTCCTTTTTCCTTGCGGCATCGTCCTTCATCGCAGCGTGCTTTGCATTCTCCTGCTGCTTTTTGAACTCCCTGTATTGATCCATGAACGACTTTTTCTGCGGGTTCTTGCCCTTTTTTCCAGAGGGTCCGGGACTCATCGGTACACCAGTAGTCCTATTTTTAGGTGCTCGAGCCATATCTAATTTGGTATACCATGGCAACACAGAGGGGCCTGAGCGGGATCGACGTGCGTTCGCTTGTTACCGAGTGGAACCACCTCCTCCCGCTCTGGATATACAAGGTATACGTGGCCTCCCCGGGGATCATGGTCATAAGGCTCCACGGAAAGGAGCATGCACGGCACCAGATGCTGATCGAACCCGGGAGAAGAGCGTATCTCACCGGCCATCCCTTCACCCCTCCCAAAAATCCGCCCGCGTTTGCCATGCTCCTCCGGAAGCACCTGCAGGGGGGGCGGGTGCTCGGTTTTCGTCAGCACGGCATCCAGCGAATCGTCATCATCGATGTCGGGAAGCATGACCGTACGTATCATCTTGTTCTCGAGCTCTTTGACCAGGGAAACATCATCCTCTGCGATGAGACCTATAAAATCATCCAGCCTTTCTCCACCCACCGGTTCAAAGAGAGGGAGGTTATTGCGGGTGCCCGGTATATCCTACCCGCTGAAGGTCCTGCCACCTCCGGACCCGATGCATTCGCAGAATTCCTTGCACATGAAGAACGGGATATTGTCCGGGCTTTAGCAGTTGGGGCCATGCTTGGCGGGCCATATGCCGAATACCTCTGCAGGAGAGCAGGGATTGAGAAGAAGTCCCCTGCTCACGGGGTCAACTCCCAAACCCTTTACCAGGAGGTCCTGGATCTCCTGGACAGGGCTGAAGAGAAAATCGAACCCCTGAATACAGGTTCAGAATGCCTTCCCTTCCCGATCGATACCGATCTCCCTGCTGCAGAAACAGCACCTGGAACATCCTTTAACAGGGCTCTCGATGCCTTTTTCCCTCCCGTGCCGCAGGAAAAGCCCGGAGTTGTTGAGAAGAGGGAGAAGGTCTCCCGGGAAGCGCGGATCCGTGCCCAGCAGGAGGCATCGATCGGGAAGTTTACCCGGAATATCGCCCGGTGTGAAAGGGCAGTCGAAGCACTGTACTCCGAATATCAGTTTGTTCAGGATCTCCTCAATACGCTTAATGAGGCGCGCAGGACCCGTTCCTGGCAGGAGATCGAAGCCATTCTCAAGTCGCAGCAGACAGGACCTGCGACAAAGGTCATTGCGGTGTATCCTGACAGGGGTGCGGTGGACGTCGACCTTGGTGAGAGAATTACCCTTGTGGTCGGCGAGAGCGTTGAAGCCAATGCTGCACGGTATTATGAAGAGATGAAAAAATTCCGGAAGAAGATCGCAGGCGCTTCCGGGGCGATGGAGCGGATAACCGAGAGAAAACCCAAGAAAGTCACGACCCTCCCGATAATGAAGAAACGCTGGTATCACCGGTTCCGGTGGTGTACCACCAGCGATGGCGTGCTTGTCGTCGGCGGGAGGGATGCATCGCAGAATGAGGAACTGGTGAAGAAATACATGGAAGGCGGGGATCTCTTCGTCCATGCCGATGTACACGGCGCTTCAGTCGTGATCGTCAAGGGGACGACAGCGCACATGGAAGAAGTCGCGCAGTTTGCTGCCTCCTTCTCGGGGGCCTGGAGAAGCGGCCATTTCTCGGCGGATGTATACAGCGTCTTGCCGGGACAGGTGAGTAAGACGCCTGAGTCGGGTGAGTATGTGAGCCGGGGGTCCTTCATCATACGGGGAGAGCGCACCTACTATAGAGACGTCCCGCTTGGCATTGCGATTGGCTTCCAGCGGTCCCCTGAACTGGGAGTCATAGGGGGTCCACCATCCTGCGTGAAGTCGAAGACCCCCGATATCGTAGAGTTACGGCCTGGCCGGTTTGAACCAAACGATATCGCCAAGAAAGTCCTGCGTATCCTGAAGGAGAGGCTGCCCCAGGACGAACAGAGGAGTTACAAGGGCGTGCTGAACACAGAGTCGGTTGCAGCATTCGTTCCCCCGGGTGGCTCGGATATCCTGGAGGGAGAATGAAAGCGGAATTCTGCGAGATGCAGCGTTCTTTTGGGGAAATCCGCCTCTTCCCCGAGAGCGTTGACGACATCTGGCACCTCTCCCACCTGGTGAGCCCGGGAGATCTCGTCTTTGCAACCACCCTGCGTACCATTGACTCGGTGCAGGATAAGATCCGGCCCGAAAAACTCGAGAAGAAACCTGTGAGGCTAGGGGTACGCATTGAACGGGTGGAGCTCCATGCCTTCTCCAACCGCCTGCGAATATCCGGGATCATAGAGCATGGCCTCGATTGTGGGGCACACCATACGCTCAATATCGAACCAGGGTACGAGATCTCGGTGATCAAACAGTGGAGATCCCACGATCTCGAGCGTATCGATCGTGCCGTGAAGGCGTCGATCCACGAGGTTGTGCACATCCTCACAATCGAAGAGGGAGAGGCCGAACTCTTCAGGATGCGCCAGTACGGACCGGAATATGTGACCGCTGTGGCAATGGGGAGCGGGAAGGGGAGTGATCTAGATACCCGGCCCGCATTCTTTTCCCGGGTCGCAGATCAACTCACCGAAGTGAAGGGGCCGGTGATCATCGCCGGCCCGGGTTTTGTGAAGGACGACTTTGTCCGGTTCGTGCGATCGCATCTCCCCGGTATTGCCGGCAAGATACTGGTCGTTGAGACGCGGCGGATTGGAGCGGGGGCTGTCCAGGAAGTGATAGGTCTTGGAACTCTCGAGAAGATCCACGAGGACATCCAGCTCGGGTCCGAGGTAAGAGCGATGGATGAACTTCTCCAGCGGATCGCAAAAGATCTCCCCTCGGCATACGGGAAAGACGAGGTCGGGAAAGCGCTCGGGTATGGTGCAGTCGAGGAGATCCTTGTGCTGGACTCGCTCCTTCGTGACCAGAATATTGTCCCGCTGCTCGATGGTGCGGAACTCCAGAAGGCACGGATCGTAGTCCTCTCGAGCGTATTCGACCCGGGAAAGCAACTCGAGGGCCTCGGAGGTATTGCGGCGCTCTTACGATATAAGATACAGTGATTTGGACTGGGATTCAGCAGACTGGAGGGGTTTCCCCTCCGGACCTCCCACGGGTTCCCTGTATTTCATCTCCCAACTCATAAGATCGAGAACAACGGTCGATCGATCTGGTTTTCCTCTGACCGGAGGGGTTCCCCCTCCGGGACCTCCCCTTGGTTCCCCGCAGTTGATGGCCTGCGGTTCCCGAACATCTCAAAAGAATAAAACCGCGATATCCAATTGAACAGGAAATAAGTAGACCGGAGGGGTTCCCCCTCCGGGACCTCCCCTTGGTTCCCCGCAGTTGATGGCCTGCGGCCATTCAACTGCTCCCAAAACTTTTTAACCACACCCTCCACCATACCACCATATGGTCATGCATGAGTGCGGGTACGAGCAGGAGATCCTCTGCAGGAGGTGCGGGACACCGGTACTGTTTAAGGAACGGACCGGGCTCTACTGCCCAAAATGCGGCCATGAGGTCACCCTCTTGTGCCCGGCGTGTGGAAAAAAGTGGTAAGAGAGGCTATGCCTTTGTCCTTATCCACTGGGCATATTGTTCCCGAAGTGCCCTGATCTCCTCGGGAGTGAAGTCTTTTTTCTTGTGGGCATGGAGATATTCCTCGAGCTGCGTGACGATCCGCTCGGCAGCCTGGTATTCGTCCACTTCCACGTAGGCAGGAGCTTCACTGACCTCGATAGCCTCCCCGCACACCGGGCATAACTTCCACTGCTGGAACCGGTCCACGTAACCGAACGTGCGGCAGCCCGGGCAACGGATGATCAGGTACATCGACAAAGGGTGATTACGCCTTCTCTGCTATATATATATCGCCGGATAATTCTCCTGGTCAGCAATGAATCAAGATCCCTGTGGAATAAGAATAAAACCAACGTGATTACTCAGGCATGCAGAATGAAAATGGCAACGCCATTTTGAACGGAAAAGAACCTCATAATTCCCTGCTTGAGATTCATGCATGCACAATGAAAATGGCGGAAGCCATTTTCATATAAACCACTGATGACCGCCATATAGTCGAGCATAAAATATGAAAATCACGAAGTGATTTTCATTCTAAAGAGAATGAGCCCTGATTAATAAAACAGGTTCAGTACAAGGATTGCAACCCCGATTGCGGCACATGCGACAATGACCGCGTAGGGGCTGATATGAAATGCCCTTTTATCCTCGCTCTCGTAATAATTGACCAATCCCGCCGAAGAGATCAGCCGTCCGCCCGCCTTCTTTGCCATACAAACATATTTCTCATTTTCAGTATATAAAAGCCTGTCAGCATGCATGGCCACATCTGAACTCCTGGTTGAAGGGCGGGCGCTTCTTGGGGAATGTCTCGAGGAGACTCCGGTGATGCTTGCCGTGAAGGATGGAATCATCCATCGTATCGAACCCCTGACAAAGAGCGCGGAAACAATCCCGTGGATATGCCCTGCCTTTTTTAATGCTCACACCCACCTTGGGGACAGTGTTGCCATGGACGTACCGGCAAGCGGCAGCCTTGACGAACTCGTCAGGCCGCCGAATGGTCTCAAGCACAGGATCCTGAAGGAGTCAACACGTGAGGACCTGGTAAGGGGAATTCGCCTCACTCTTAAGACGATGGCGGACTCCGGAACTTCAGGGTGTGCGGACTTCAGGGAGGGAGGAATTGACGGGGTGGAAGCGATCAGGGAAGCCGGGTCAGGACTCCCAATCAGGACCATCATCTTTGGCAGGGAGGGAGGAGAGGCTGTCGCCCATGGTCTTGGGATCAGCAGCACAAGGGACGTCCCGGAAGGGCTTGATGCGATGGTTGCGGATGCCAGGAAGAGGGGCATCTTCGTGGCATTCCACGCGGGAGAGAAAGACGAAGGCGATGTGGACGCAGCGCTCGACTATGATCCCGATCTCCTGATCCACTGCACGCATGCCACCCGTTCACAGATCCGAAGGATCGCCGATCTGGGAATTCCCGTGGCGGTCTGTCCACGGGCGAACTGGAGATTCGGCGTCACACAGTCTCCTGACCACCCCCCGGTGCAGGCTCTCCTTGATTGTGGATGTCCTGTTGTCCTGGGCACCGATAATGCAATGTTCGTGCAGCCCGACATGTGGAGGGAAGCTCATTTCCTCTCCACAATCTATCATATCCCCCCGCGTGACGCGCTGAAATCTGCGATACTTGGATCCTCGCTCTTTGCCGATTCTTTTTTTATAAAAGAGGGGAACAAGGCAAATTTCCTTGTTCTTGACACCCTTTCATCAAACCTTGTGCTCAGCCGCGACATGGTTGGAACCCTTGTAAATCGGGCCGGTCCCGGGAATATCGTGAAAAAAGTTATTAATTTGTAAAATAAATTTGTTAGGCAGACTGTTTTGGAGAGTATCAATGTTCTCAGAGATATTGGTCGCTGTAGACGGGTCAAAAATAGGGAAACGGGCGCTTGAAATCGCTCTTGAAGAAGCCCGGTTATGGAAAGCGAGGGTCCATGTTGTCTATGTCGTGGAGACCGGGTTGTTCTCGTCGCTGCCCATGGACAGCACCTGGGAGATAATGTACAGTATGCTTGAGAAGGAGGGCCAGGAAACCATCGCGGCAGCCCAGAGTATGGCATCCGAGAAAGGTGTCAAGCTCGAGACTCATATTCGACAGGGCCACGCTGGCAATGAGATCGTCAAAGCCTCCCGGGAGCTGGGGGCTGACCTCATCATCGTGGGATCGCATGGGAAAAGCGAAGTTGACAGGCTTCTCCTGGGCAGCGTGAGTTCATTCGTGGTTGGGAATAGCAGTGTCGCTGTCCTGGTGGTGAGACCATCGCTGAAATGAAAGTCAGAGATTTCATGACCTCTGACGTGGTGAGCGTGGAAATTCCAGGCAACCGCGACGATGTCCTGAAGATCCTTAAACGTACCGGGATTTCCGGGGTCCCTGTCCTGAAAGACGAGAAACTCGTTGGTATCATCACGCGCAAGGATCTCCTCCGGAAAGCAGAAGAGACCCAGCTCGGGCTCCTGATGACAGGAGATCCGGTCACCATAGGTCCTGATGCCACTATCGAGGAGGCCGCAGCCCAGATCATCAGGTCATCCGTCCGCCGGCTGCCCGTGGTCGAAGACGGGGCATTGCTCGGGCTGATCTCCGTTGCAGACCTCATTGCTGCCCTCTCCCAGCTCAAGATCAAGGATGAGATAAAGGATACCTTTACCAGCCCTACCTTTGCAATCTGGGAGGAGACTCCGCTTCCCCTCGTTGGCAGGATCATGGAGATCTCCGGGTTTGAGGCAATCCCGATCCTCGATGCCGAAAGCAAGCTCCAGGGTATCATCTCCGAGCGTGATCTCATCCGGAACTCGTCCATCGAGGACATGGTGGAAGTGAGTGACTTCTCGAACGGGACTGATGATGATGAATGGACATGGGAGAGCATCCGGGACATGCATACCATCAGCTATGGGATCTCCAAGATCCAGCTCCCCAACCGGCCGGTCAAGACCGCCATGGTCAAGAGCGTGATCTCAGTTCCCATGAATGCAGAGGTGAGCGAGTGCGCTCTCAAGATGAAGAGGGCACGGGTCGACCAGCTCCCGGTCGTGAACGGGGACAAGAGGCTTGTCGCGATGCTCTTCGACCGGGATCTCGTGAGAGCGTTGTGCGCTGGAGCCTCCTGATAAAAACTTTTAAATTTTATAAGGACATTGTATTCTCTGAAGCGCTTTTGAGCATTTTAACGGCGTTTAATATGATTTTGGAGTGTTTATATGAATGAGCAATACCAGGAAGGACTGAAAGGGACCACCACGGTCGGACTGGTGTTCCAGGGAGGTGTCGTCCTTGCGTCCGAGATGAGGGCGACCATGGGGTACCTGATCGCCTCCAAGAAAGCGAAGAAGATTTACCAGATCGCTGACAGGATAGGGATGACCACTGCAGGCGGGGTCGGGGATGCGCAGCAGATCGCACGACTGATGACGGTAGAGTGCAGCCTCTATCAGATCCGGCGGGGCAGGGCCATGACCGTGGGTGCGGTTGCCACACTGCTCTCGAATATCCTGAACCAGAACCGCTACTATCCCTATTATGTCCAGCTCCTTGTGGGTGGTATGGATGAGAGCGGAGCCAAGCTCTATTCTGTGGATGCAATGGGTGGCGCATCCCGGGAAGAAGAGATGGTGGCTACAGGTTCGGGCTCTCCCATGGCCTTCGGTGTCCTCGAAGACCGTTACAGGAAGGACTTAAATGAAGATGAGGCAGTATCGCTGGCTGTCCGGGCGGTCCGTTCGGCCATGAAGAGAGATGCTGGATCCGGTGAAGGGATCCATGTGGTGGTCATCACGCAGGATGCGTACCGGGAGATTGGAGACCAGGAAGTCAGAGAGCACTTCCCGGTCCTCCCCGCATAAACACTTTTTTAGGTAGGTTTTGATGCTTATTGAAGAGAGGCTCAAAGAGCTCAAGAACAAGATCAACGAGAAGGTCCCAAAAGGTATCTCCGTCTCGGAGGTTGAGTTCGAGGGACCTGAACTGGTCATCTATACTGATGACCCCAAGAAGTTCGCGGACCAGGCAGACCTTATCAAGATCCTCGCAAGAGATCTCCGGAAACGGATCGTGGTCCGGCCGAACGTGCTGGAGGACCCCGAAAAGGCTATCATTGACATCCGTGCCGTGGTTGCTGAAAATGCCGGTATCACCGATATTTATTTTGATGCTGACACCGGCGAAGTCCTTATCGAGGCTGAGAAACCCGGTGTGGTGATAGGGAAAAACGGGGCAACCCTCCGGGAGATCACAAAGCACATCGGGTGGACACCTAAGGTGGTCAGGACACCCCCGATAGAGAGCGTGACAGTCAAGCAGATCCGCCAGTACCTCCGATCCGTGAACGAGGAGCGAAAAGAATTCCTGCGGACCATCGGGAGGAGAATACACAGGGATATCATCGCACGCGACCAGTGGGTGAGGGTCACCATGCTCGGATGCTGCCGCGAGGTGGGACGGGCAGCGTTCCTCGTTTCAACCCCCGAGTCACGAATTCTCATCGATTGCGGGGAGAAGCCTGATAACAATGCAGGAACCCCCTACCTGTATGTCCCCGAGATCAATCCCCTGAGCCAGCTGGATGCAGTGGTCCTCACCCACGCACACCTGGATCACTGTGCCCTGGTCCCCCTGCTCTACAAGTACGGCTACGACGGCCCGGTCTACAGTACGCCGCCCACCCGCGATCTCGCGGCAATGCTCCAGCTCGACTACCTCGACGTGGTCAGCAAGGAAGACCGGAAGATCCCGTACAGCTCGAACGAGGTCAAGAGCTATATCAAGCACTCGATCACCCTCAATTACGGGAGCGTCACCGATATTGCCCCCGACATCAAGCTGACCTTCCATAATGCAGGGCATATCCTTGGTTCGGCCATCGCCCACTTCCACATCGGTGACGGCCTCTACAACATAGCCTTTACCGGCGACTTCAATTTCAGCAAGAGCCGGCTCTTCAACCCTGCCACCAACTCATTCCCCCGCCTCGAGGCACTCGTGATGGAGAGTACCTACGGAGGAAGCGGGGATGTCCAGCCTTCGAGGGCTGACGCCGAGGAGAAACTGTACGAGACCGTGAACACCATCATCAACCGGGGTGGGAAGATCATCATCCCGGCATTTGCCGTTGGCAGGTCTCAGGAGGTCATGCTCGCGCTCGAGGAGGCGATGAGGAGAGAGAAGATTCCGAGGGTGAAGATATTCCTCGACGGGATGATCAGGGAGGCGACGGCCATCCACACCACCTACCCCGAGTACCTGAACAGCGACCTCCGCACCCAGATATTCAAGGAGGGACACAATCCATTCCTCGCGGAGTACTTTGTCCAGGTAGACTCACCGGAACTCCGGGAGAAGGTGATCAATGGTGATCCCTGCGTGATCATCACCACGAGCGGTATGATGAACGGCGGGCCTGTCATGGAATACTTAAGCAATCTCGCATCCGATGAACGGAACGCCCTTGTATTCGTTGGTTACCAGGCGGAAGGAACCCTTGGAAGGCGGATCCAGAAGGGCTGGCGAGAGGTGCCCATTGGGCGGAAGGGTACGATTGTGATCAACCTTGAGATCGTCACCATTGATGGTTTCTCCGGCCACTCTGACCGCAAGCAGTTGATGAACTATATCGCCCACATCCAGCCAAGACCCGAGAAGATCTTCACCGTTCACGGTGACGAGAATAACACCATTGACCTGGCAAGTTCCCTCTACAAGCGTTACCATATCGAGACCCATTCCCCGATGAACCTGGAAACCTACCGGATGGTATGAGAACCCGCCTCCCCCTGTTTGCCGGCGTCTTCATGATTATGGCGCTCTCCAACGCCATCGTCCCGGTGCTTCCTTCCCTTGCACCGGGGACCGCATTGCAGGGAGCGATCTATGCGGCATATTTTCTCGGTGCCTTTATCCTGGTCCTCCCTGCAGGATTCCTTGCGGACAGGATCGGGGAGATCCCTCTCATCAGGGCAGGTCTCCTCTTCACCTGTATCAGCGGGGTCCTTCTTTCCCTGCCTTCATCACCAATGTTCATCCTTGCCGCGAGGATCGTTGAGGGGGTGGGTGCCGGCCTCTTTGTTCCGGCATCCCTTGCACTCCTCAACTCCATGCCCGGGCACGAGCGGCAGAGCGGGTATTTCATGGCGCTGATGAACCTTGGCCTTCTCGTCGGACTTCTCTTTACGGGATGGCTGGTGCCGCGATGGATCGGGCCATACTCGGGGATCGTGCTCTTTTCGGTTGCATCATTCGTGCCCCTGGCACTCTCTCTTGGCATGAATGGAAAGTCTCACGGAAGGCCGGAGGTTACCCCCGAGACTGCTGAAGACACATTTGCACGGATGAAGGCGGTATTTTCTTCAAGTTTCTGGCTCTGGGTATCGGCCGTCGTGATCATCGGGATCACGGGAGCCCTCACTGCGCTCCATCCGGAATACTCGAACCTGTCCCCGGAGATCGTATCGCAGGAGATTGCAATGATGAACCTTGCCACCATTGCGGCCGTGATGATCACATCCCATGCAAGGCTCCCACCTGTCCCTGCGATCAGGGCGGCCGCAATAGCCATGGCTGCCGGCGTGGTGGTCACATTCTTCTCGGTATGGGGATTTTTGATCATCGGCTGGATGGCCGGGATGGTGATGATCTCGCAGCTTGCATATCTTGCAAACCTCAGTGCCAGGCAGGGAGTCCTGATGGGCCTCTTCAACACCGCGAGTTACGGGGGTATGACACTCCTCCCCTTCCTCTCGGGGCTTATTGCCCAGCTGGCGGGATTCCCGGCCGCCTTTGCCGCTCTCGCGGTATCCGCCCTGCTCGTCGCCGCGACAATAGGCCGGTGCACGTGCAGTGTGTCGGTGAGATCTCCCTGATGCTGCCACCTTTTTACGTATCCGGATGGGATTCAAAGGGCTTATCTGGCCCGTGACCTTCCGTGCCCTGGTTTGCGCATAAAAAAGATGGTTATTCAGGGTATAGTAACAATCTAGCCACCGACCTTTTTATTAAACACTTAATATACCCGCGTTCCATTAAGGCGGGTTTCTCTGTTGCTTTGTGAGTACCAGATGACATTTTTTTTTAAGGCCAATGTGAATAATGTTTGAATCGCCGCCGTACTTCTTCACATCACTCCTACCAGAATTATTCAGCAATTTCTGAAGATATGGAGGTGACCGCAGGTCGCCCCGGGTCGAGAGCGGAAGTCCCGCGGTATTTTCGGGGGCGGCGGGGTCAATCGCATATGCGAAGTGAGACCGACAACCCGCACTTCTTTCACCGGTCTTAGGAACTGGATTTTCCGTAATTCATCGTCGTGATTTGTGAGCGAAATTGATGGTAACAATGACATTATACCCTTATTTAAAAAATTCCCTTGAGACAAGGAGCGAGCCCGCAAATCCCGCAGTAGCAAGGAGGATAATAGTTGCACCTGAAGGCACATCGAGGAGATAGGAGAGAAACAAGCCCCCTGTTGAGAAGACCAGGCCAAGAAGGACAGAGACGACCATCATTGACTGAAGTTTTGTGGTGAATTTCCGGGCTGTTGCAGCCGGCAGGGTGAGAAGCGCAATCACGAGGATAATCCCCACCACCCGGATCAGCATTACCACAGTGACTGCAATGAGTACAAGGAGCAGAATGGAGAGCCATGTAACCGGAAGGTTCATGACGCGTGCATACTCTTCATCGAATGTAACGGCCTGCAACTGGGTGAAGAGCATGAGGACTACTGCGACTATGAGGATGGAGAGTCCTGCCATCATCGAAAGATCAGATGCGGGAACGAGCAGGATATTTCCGAAGAGGTACCCGAACAGGTCAGGAGTATACCCGGGAACAAGGCTGATGGAGATGATTCCAATCGCCATGCCGGCAGCCCAGACTGCGCCTACGAGAGTATCAAGGTTCTGTGATGTCTTGTCCTTCAGGATGCCAATTCCCAGGGCAACGAAGATGGTAAAAAGAAAAGCCCCCGCGATTGGGTTTATTCCCGCAAGGTACCCGAGACCCACTCCACCGAATGCCGCGTGGGATATTCCCCCGGATATCGACACCATCTGCTTTACGACGACATAACTTCCTATGATTCCACAGACGATGCTTGCGAACACGGCTGCCAGGAGCGCGTTCTGGAAGAAGATATACCCCAGGATCCCCGCTTCCATCATGGTTCCTCCCTCCTATGATGTTCCCTGAGTACCCGGTGGGGAAGTCCGTGTGCGATGAGATCCACCGGGCAGCGATAGGTAGCAGCGATCATGTCCTCGGTGATACCAGGTGTATCATGGGTATGGAGCGTCTGGTTCAGGCACGCAACCTTTGTCACATGCGCTGATATCACCCCTATATCATGGCTTACCAGGAGGATAGTCATCGAACGTTTCAGGTCCTCAAGGATGTCAAAGAACTGGATCTCGGTAGGGGTATCAACGTAGACCGTAGGTTCGTCGAGAACAAGCAGACGGGGCTTTCCGACGAGTGCCCGGGCAAGGATGACCCGCTGCTGCTCTCCTCCGGACAGGTGCGAGAGGGAGTGGCCTGAAAGACGCAGGAGATCGAGTTTTTCCAGCACTTCGTCTGTCACGTCATAATCTTCTTTGCGGTATCTTCTTGTTGCCCCGCGAATGTAAGAGAGCCTGCCCGAGATGACCATCTCCCTTACGGTGATGGGATACCGGAAATCAAACGTCCTGAACTGTGGCACGTACCCTGCCTGGAACCGCCCGATCTCCGGCGGATTGCCGAAGAGGGAAACCTCTCCCGTGTTCGGGGTGAGAAGGCCGAGAATGATCTTGAGGAGGGTGGTTTTTCCTCCCCCGTTTGGCCCGATTATTGCATACATATCCCCCTCCTGAACCCTGAAGGATACCCTGTCCAGAATGAGAGTACCATTCCTCCTGTACGATACATCCTTCACTTCAACTGCAGGAATCATGGAGGAACTCCCGGGGAAGTATTGTGGTAACTCCTCGCGATATGGCTCGCCGCATCCTCGAGGTTTTGAAGAGTTCCGGGTGAAAGCGGATCAAGAACAACCACCATGCCGTCGATCTCTCCTGCCACCACACTGCTCTCCCTGGTGGAATGCTGAGGATCGGCAAAGATGATTTTAATCCCATTCTCCCTGGCAAACGCAACCAGCGTGGAGAGATGTCTTATCCCGGCCTCCCTGCCACCTTCTTCGACTGCGACCTGAGAAAGCCCATACTCGCGGGCGAAGTATCCCCATGCGGGGTGAAACACCATGAATGAGCGGGTATCCAGCCCCGAAAGGATACCGCGGATCTTGGTATCGGTAGCGTCGATCTTCGCAAGGTAGGCGGTCTCCCTCTCAGAATACTCTTCCCTGTGGAGCGGATCAGCCAGTCTGAGGCCTTCCCCGGTATTCTTCGCCATTATCCGGAGGTTCGATGGAGACAGCCAGATATGGGGATCCGTGCCACCGTGACCGGGATCTCCACTTTCATCTTCTTCCATCCCCTCCTCACCATGAATCAGTTCGATTCCGTCTGAAGTACTGACTATCAGGAGATCGGGATTCAGTTCCCTTAACCGTTCCACGAGATTGTCCTCAAACGGGAGCAGCCCCGGTCCCAACCGGAAATAGATATCAGACCTTGAGATCTCGAGAATCTGGCCAGCTCCGGGTTCATAGGTATGCGGTTCCACACCTGGGGGTACAATCACAGTGACGCATACCCTCTCACCGCCTATTTCTCTGGCAATCTCCGATTGTGGAAGGATCGTCACGGTTACGTGGAGACGGGAGTCATCACCGGGGTCCTGCTGGAGGCAGCCCATCATACATGCTCCCGCAAGGAGCAGAAGAAAGAACAATGAACCAGATACGGTCCACACCTTTCGGTTCACGCGTGCTCCTCCGTACAATTTGGTACTACCTCAAACATTCTCTTCTCCGTCATGCAGACTGCAACATCTGCTGTCATGGGTGATTGACCCGCATATTCCCCTTGTGGGATGCCCGAGGGAATGGCACATCCTGTTCACAGCGTCCCTCGAAACATAGGACTCGAACCGTTCAACTTCCCTGCACGCTTCCTCTCCGGAAAGACCGTAGTGGGTGAGGATGAGCCCCAGGATCCGGTGGCGTCTTATCAGGAACTCTGCGCATTCCTGTCCTTCTTCGGTGAGCGTAACACCAAGATATCGCTGGTGGACGACAAGGCCGGACCTTGCGAGTTCCCCGACCGCCTTGGTGACAGTGGATGGATCGACCGCAAAATGTTCCGCGATCTCTCCTGTCCTGGCACCACTATTCTTTTCGTGGAGAAATTTCAGGTAGGCCACCTTGCGTGGAGAGAGCGTCAGCACCTCGCGTGGCTGCATGCATCAGAGTTTCGCGTTCCCACGAGAAAAAATATTGGGGCAGTACCAAATATGCCCCTGCCATAATCACTGATTCAGCAGGGAGGGAAGAGTGTAGGTTGCGTTCGCCAGGAGATCCGGTACGTCGAATCGTGTTGCAGTCGTGTTCACCGAGCGGGTGGTGATTGAGGGTATGGTCAGCGTGAGGGTCTGGTTCTCGGAAGGATATGCCTTGATCGGGCCGGAATAGATCAGGAACCCGTCATCCTTCACGCGGATAGTATTGAAGGGCGTTCCCGTCACATACACCGGAACCGTGAGAGTCCCGTTCTGGATTGTCCCCTGGAATACATTGTCAAGGTAGATCTGCGCTCCCTCAAGGTTACACTGAACCAGGATGAACCCGATGCTTCCACCTATCGCTGCGTGGCTGACATTCACCATCTCTTCCTTTTCCGAGACGGCAGTATCCTGCTCATTGGCAACTGTGAGGCGGACAGTGAATAGTCCCTCACTGGTATAGAGGTGGGCAGGAGATCGGTCCTCAGAGTAGTTGCCGTCACCAAAGTCCCAGAGCCATGCATCAGGACTCCCTGTGGAGAGATCTTCAAACTGGACCATCAGGGGGACCTGGCCAGAGGTCGTGTTTGCCGAGAAATTGGCCACGAGCGGATCCCTCTGCCTGACTGTGATAAGACCTTCGCTGCGGATAGTATCGCAGCCACCGCCTCCACACACGCCGAGGATCACCGTGTAGGTCCCGGCATTATCATATACATGCACGGGAGAGGGATCTCCCGAGCCCGTCCCGTCTCCGAACTCCCATTGATGTACGGTAATGTCTCCCCTGGACTGGTCCCTGAACCCGACCGTGAGTGGTGCGTAGCCATCGGTCTCATTCGCCGCGAAATAGGCCACGGGTGGCGGTATGGGGGAGAATGTCCCGCTCAGAACGTGATTTTCAGAGACTGATACGAAGCTGACAAGGAGTGATGGCTCCATTGACACCCCGTCAATCCAGACACTATCAAGGCGGTACCCTGGATTGGGAGTGAAATAGAACTCGGCATCTTCACCCGCCACTACCTCAACATTCCCTGACGGAAACACGGTCCCGTATGGACCTGCGGATACGCTGATGACATAGGTGGGTGGTTTTTGCAGGGTGATAGCAGGAAGTGAGAGGGTCTGGCCTGCAATCACCGAGATATTTCCACTCCAGGAGAATCCGTGTTCGGTGGACAGACTTATCTCATGGATCCCTCCATCAAGGGTGAGGCAGACGGGGGTGATCCCGGACGCCCTTCCATCCACGATGATCCGGGCATTCTGAGGTAGAGAATCAATGCAGAGTGCCCCCCGGACCGCTGCTGGTGAATCTCTGCCGGCACCGGCATCTGCAGTATCGTCATCCATGACAGGTGTCTGGGTCGGAAGAGGTGTGGATTCTCCATTCGCCGATCCGGTTTCAACCGGGGTCGGGGAGGGGGTCGGGTCCACGACAGTGGGGACCGGCGTGGTTTCGGTATTGACTGGTGGAAGTGTGGGAGAGGGAGGAATAACACTGGGAATCGTTGTCGGCTGGGATGTAACAGGGGGGAGAGGTACCGTGGGTATCACAAATGTGGGAACCGGGGTGGTGATGGAATTGATTGGTGGGAGCGTGGATGTCGGGAGTGCTACTGTGGGAATGGTCGTGACAGGGATGGTCAACGGGACTGGCAAGGTAGGTGTTGCGGATGCCAGCGGTGTGGTCGAAGCCTCCATCACGGTAAGGGTCCCGTTCCTTCCAGGGATTGAATAGGGAGTCCCGCCTTCATCTTTCACACCTATGACCTTGACCTGGATCTCTGAAGTCCCGGGGCTGTCACCCCTTATCGTGAGGGTTCCGAGCACCACTTCCTTATCACCGGGATTAATCCGTTTCCCCGTATCCACCGCCTTCAGTATGACGGAATCGGAAGGCACTCCGCTTTTGCTGTTCAATCCTGCCCATGACGGAAACTGAATCCCGGTAATCTCACCAATAGCCCGGTCCATCAGGAGCACCTGGATCTCAAACTCCGAAAGACCTGCTGAGACCTGGTCAAGGATAATCGCACACTCCCCGGTCTGACCGGGAGAACCTATGGTGCATGGTACTGCCCGTATATCGGAACCAGCGACCTGCCCGCACACAATCAGGATCAGAACCAGGATCAGAGTCCTG
Source organism: Methanolinea sp. (assembly GCA_018262855.1). Lineage (GTDB taxonomy): Archaea > Halobacteriota > Methanomicrobia > Methanomicrobiales > Methanospirillaceae > Methanolinea_A. The sequence goes on from JADFDO010000007.1 coordinate 59,174, forward strand.
GCGGACACTCTCCACATCTCTTATTCGCCTCCCTCCATGCTGTCTGCATGATGAAATCCCCCACCATTCGGCCTTTCCGGCATCTCCTCCCCATGAGACTGATTCCCGGAATCCGTGCAGAATAATGGTATATTTTCCGATAATCTCTCCGGGTATTTATAATATCTCCTCAAACGGGGAGAGAATAGGTGAGATTACCACCACTGCCGGGTCAGGTGCCCCCTGGCTGCAGGGGTCGCTTCCCTTCCCTGTGGGGTTCGCTTGATGAACCCTGCCTGGATGAGGTACGGCTCGTGGACTTCCTCGATGGTCCTGGTATCCTCGCCGACAGCAATCGCGATGGTCTTGACGCCTACGGGCCCTCCCCCAAATTCCTGCACGATCACCTGGAGTATCCGCCTGTCAAGCTCGTCGAGTCCGAATCTGTCCACCCCGAGCATCGAGAGCGCGCGGTCGGCCACCTCGCGATCCACGAGACCGCCTCCCCTCACAAGAGCATAGTCCCCCACACGCCGGAGGAGCCGGTTTGCGATGCGTGGGGTCCCCCTGCTCCTCCCGGCAATCTCGATGCACCCTTCCGGGATGATTGGAATCTTCATGATCGAGGCGCTCCGTTCAATTATCCTCGCAAGATCATCCGCACTGTAGAGATTCAGACGGGTAACAAGCCCGAAACGGTCACGGAATGGTGATCCGAGCAGGCCGATCCGGGTCGTAGCCCCGACAAGGGTGAACGGTTCAAGGGTGATCTTGATGGAACGGGCGCTTGGCCCTTCGCCGATCATCACGTCAATCGAAAAATCCTCCATGGCGGGATAGAGAATCTCCTCGATCACCGTGTGGAGGCGATGGATCTCATCGATGAAGAGGACATCGCCCCGTTTCAGGAGAGTGAGGATCGCAGCCAGGTCACCCGGCTTCTCGAGCACCGGGCCGCTCGTGGCATGGAATGCCGACCCCATCTCGCGGGCGATGATATGGGCGAGCGTGGTCTTCCCGAGCCCCGGAGGACCGGAGAACAGGGTATGATCGAGAGGCTCCCCTCTTGCTCTGGCCGCTTCAATGGCGATGCTGAGCGTCTCCTTGATGCCTTCCTGCCCGATAAAATCCGAGAACCTGTCCGGCCTTATTGCCGGATCATCCACCTCGAATTCACCAGAGTCCGGTGAAACTACACCCTCTTCCATGCAGACTCACCGTTCCCTCATCCGGATCAGTGCGGCCTTAATCACGTCCTGCACGGTGGGCTGCGGCATCCCAGATATCACTGCCGAGACTGCATCTCTTGATTCTCGGGAAGAGAACCCGAGTGCGAGGAGCGCACTCTCGGCGTCACTTCTGAGTGGATCGACCACCGGACCTTTTCCATCGACGAGATGCGCCGCCTTCTTCTTCATTTTGTCCTTCAGTTCCAGGATGATCCGGCCGGCGTTCTTGGTCCCCACCCCTGATACGCGGGTAAGCGCCTTCTCATCTCCCCCGATAACCGCTGCAGCAAGGTCGGAGACCGTCATCTGGGAGAGGATGGTTGTTGCAAGGGCGGGACCAACCCTGTTGACGGTGATGAGCAGGCGGAACATCTCAAGTTCTCCCGGGGCCAAAAAACCATAGAGGGCAACGGAGTCTTCACGCGCCACAAGGTGGGTGAAGAGTATCACCTCGCCCCTGGATGCTGCCGCTTCCCTTGCGAGGGGGAGCGGCATAAAGACGTGGTACCCGACACCGCCCACGTCGAGGATAACAAAGCCCTCCCCGCTCCCAACGATCATGCCGCGGAGACGGGAGATCATCGGGGAATCCTCGCTGTATGTACGTGGCAGAGTGCAATCGAGAGACCATCAGCGACATCATCAGGCTTCGGGATGCCCGGGAGCGAGAGGAGGCGGGTGATCATCTGCTGGACCTGTTTCTTATCTGCCTTCCCGGACCCGGTCACGGCCTGTTTGACCTGGTTGGGGGTGTACTCGATAACCGGGATACCCCGTTCCCTTGCCGCGAGCATGATCACTCCCCTCACCTCGGCAACGCCGAGCGCCGATGTCACGTTCCGGGAGAAGAAGAGCTTCTCCATCGCCATGCATTCGGGTGAGTACTCCGTGAGGAGGGCCGATACGGCATCGTAAATGACGCCAAGCCGTTCAGGCGTCCCCCCTAGCGACGGCGAGGTGCGGATACACGAGTACGCGAGCGGGATAACCCTGCCGTCCCGCTGCGACAGGATTCCGTATCCCACTGTAGCCAGCCCCGGATCGATTCCGATGACAATCATGATACGTGAAAAGGAAGGAAAATCACCGTTTTAATCATTCTATCAGGGAATGCACCAGTTATATCTTTCTATTGCCCTGTGAAAGAGAATCCGGGAAATTCGCGTGCGGCATCCATCCTGTGCATCCTTTAGAGGGAGAACTCTCTGATTCCCGCCATTTGAGGCCGAAACACTCGCTCCGTAAAACCGGAAAATCAGCCCCTTTCCTGACCTGACTGCCAGCACCCCCTGTGCTCAACGAACCAATTTTGTGCATTGCAGCCTTTTGCCCCTTCTTTTGGAGAATTCCTAACGTACCTGCCGTCCCGGCACAGCACCGAAGTCTTCTCGGTATCCCTGATATGAACCGGAAGGATAGTCTCAAGGATCGCTCTTTTGAGGTCGGGATTGTTCACAGGGAAGAGCACCTCAACGCGCCGGTCAAGGTTCCTGGGCATGAGGTCCGCACTGCCGAGATACACCTCCTCCATTCCGCCGTTCCTGAAATAGTAGATACGTGCATGCTCGAGGAACCTGCCTACGAGGCTCGTAACAGTGACATTCTCACTTATCTCTGGCATACCAGGCCTCAGGCAACAGATTCCCCGTACCTGGAGTATCACCCGGACTCCGGCACGTGATGCACGGTAGAGTGCCATGATGCAGTCACGGTCGACGAGGGCATTCATCTTGAAGATGATGCACCCGCCTCCCCCTTCCCTGTGCCTGGTGATCTCACGTTCGATCCGGGCAAGGATCTCTTCCCTCATCGACCCTGGTGCGACCAGCAGAGCCCGGTATCCGGGTACTCTGGCATACCCTGTCAGACTGTTGAAGAGATCGGAGGCATCCTCCGCAAGGACGGAATCTGAGGAAAAAAAACCAATATCTGTGTAGATGCGGCTGCTGGCCGCATTGTAATTCCCCGTGCTGAGGTGAACGTACCGGACCATCCCGTCCTTCTCCTTCCTGACGACAAGACAGATCTTGGCGTGAACCTTGAGGCCTGAAACACCGTACACGACGTGAACCCCTGCCCTCTCAAGAGCCCGCGCCCACCCGATATTGTTCTCTTCGTCAAACCTGGCTTTGAGCTCGATCAGTGCGGCAACCGCCTTCCCATGCTCTCTCGCTTCAAGGAGCGCACTCACCACCGGCGAGTTTGCGCCGACACGATACAGGGTCATCTTGATGGCAAGCACCTGCGGATCCCTTGCGGCCTGACGCAGGAACGCCACGACAGGGGTGAAACTCTCGTAGGGATGAAAGACCATCGTGTCCTTTCTCCTGATGCTCTGGAAGATGACCTCCTCGTTCTGGAGAGATCGCGGAACTGATGGCAGGAATGGAGGATCTTTAAGGTCAGGCCTGTCAAGTGAGCAGAGTTGCATCAGGTCAGCCACCCCGAGAGGGGCAGTCTGGGAGAAGAACATGTGCTGGGGGATCCCCAGTTTGCGGCCCAGGATAGCCATTGTCTTTTCTGAGATCTCCGGTACGACCTCGATTCTTACCGGTGATCCTGTCCTTCGCATCTCGACCCCCTCCTCAACTGCGGTAAGGAGGTCGGATGCCTCGTCCTCCTCGATCTCGAGATCCGCATCCCTTGTTACCCTGAAGGGATACGCTTCTCCCGTATGGAACCCGGGGAACAGGATGCCCAGATGAGCCCCAATCACATCCTCCAGGAAGACCAGGTCCACCGTCTCATGCGAGGTTCCGGGAGTTTCGAGTCCTGGAATCCGGATGAGCCGCGGGAAGTGGTGAGTGGGGATCTTGATCCGGGCAAACCCCTCCTCACCGGTTGCCGGATCTTCCACCTCCACGGCAAGCGAGATTGAGAGGTTCGAAATGAACGGGAAGGGGTGTGACCGGTCGAATGCAAGGGGTGTCAGGACAGGGAAAAGTTCCCGCCGGAAATACTCTTCCAGGTACTTTTTTGCTTTTGAGTCAAGTTCTTCATACCGGTGGATGTGGATGCCTTCCGAACGGAGGGCAGGGAGGAGATCGTGATTCCAGATATCCATTTGCCGGGCGATCAGCGGGACCAGCGCCTTGTGGATCTCCTGGAGCTGTCTTGATGGACTCATTCCATCGGGCGGTGAGGCGAGTTGCCCCATCTCCACCTGGCGTTCCAGCCCTGCAACCCTGATCATGAAAAATTCGTCGAGGTTGTTTGCGAATATAGATATGAACTTCACACGTTCAAGAAGAGGATTTCCGGGATCTGCCGCTTCCTCGAGCACTCTCCTGTTGAACTCGATCCATGAAAGCTCGCGGTTGATGAAAAAACCAGGATCCTCCATGATATCCGGAAGATTTCCCTTATCGGTCTTTTGCATTCCCGAAGAAGGCAGATCTGTCATTATGGATCCATTCCCGGCTACTGTATCACTGGGTTTCACCTTCACATAAGCGTGGCTGTACGGGGGCGGTTGATTCAGGGATCAATCCGCCGCAATCATCGCTCTCCATTCCCGTTTCACAACTGTTTTACATTACCAGTGTATACCTATCTCATGCTGTGATTCGCCATGGGATCAAACGAAGACATCATGCATGATTTTGTACGGAGAGAGCTCAAGCGGTTTTACCCGAGCGTGGATGGCTGGCAGATCAGGGACGCACCAAAAAACGCGGCAGGTGCGGGATTCATCATCTCCCGAAGGCTGCTCGGCCGTTTCCAGGGTGCACATGTACTTGTCAGATTTGACAGGAATGTAACCGCCGAGGAGGCCAAAGCACTGAAAGACATGGCTGTATCAAACCCGCTCCCAGGAGTGAAGGCATCCAGCCTGATCCTGATGGTTCCCCGGGGAGCGGAGGCTTCAGGCATCCCTGATGAAGTCAAGATACTTCCGATGCAGAGCTTTGGGTATGACGGGAAGGTGCTCGTCTGGCTCAAGCGCCGGGCACAGATGAGCGAAAAGGCAACAGTAAAAACCCCTTAATCCTGCAACACCAACTCTTTCATTCTATTTTCGAGATCTTTCCCGTGAGTACCCTGCCAGTAGAGTTTTCTGCATTGCGGGCACCAGAAGTATTTCCTTCCAGGCAGATCACCGGGTGCATAGGATGCCCGCCTGACCTCATCGGCACGTGCATGACGGAGAGGGGAGTTGCAGAGAGAGCACCGGGTAAGCCTGATCTCGGGGACGATGAGCCCCATCCTGGCAAGGCCGCGAACCTGATCCATCACATCGCGTTCCTCCACGAGGATTGTATGACCCTGTCCTCTCCTGGCAAGTTCGCGGTCCATGGTGAGCAGGATCCTCCCCTCTCCCTTCGACCGCTTCAGGAGGAGGGTGTCCTCCCTCGTGTTTCCCTCCTGGTAATCAGACGCACTCTCCGTGTCGTAGCCCATGAAACGGAGGTATCGGCACAGAGTCCCGAGCATCCGGTCGACGAGGAACCGGGTACCCGCGGCTGGATCATCCGGGGGTATCGACATACTCGATCGTCTCCCCGCACTGGGTGCAGGAATGCCCGGAAAGGTTCCGGAATGCCGCTGAAAATCCACGCCTCTCGATGCAGAGCGCCCCGCAGCGGGGACAGTACGTGTTTTCAAAAGGATGCGGAAACACATTGCCGAGGAAGGGGTACCGGAGTCCTCCTTCCCGGGCTTTCCTGTAGATCTGCTCAAGCAGGGGGAGAGGAGTTGCCCCCCTGTCCTGCATATGGTAATCCGGGTGGAAGCGGGTGAAATGGACGGGGGTGCTCTCCCCGAGGTTCTCGACAATCCATTGTACGAGGGCCCCCGTCTCCTCCGGGCTGTCATTCAATCCCGGGATGACGAGGTGTACTACCTCGACATGCATCCCAAGTTCTTTCGCGAGCACGGCAGAATCCAGAACAGGCTGGAGGCGGGCACCACAGACCTTTTTATAAAAGTCCTCGCTGAATGCTTTGATGTCCACCCTGTATGCCTGGAGCATTGGCGAGAGTTCACGCAGCGCCTCCTCGGTGATATACCCGTTCGTCACATAGATCGTGGAAAGGCCTGCCTTTCTTGCGAGGTTTCCCATATCGAGCGGGTACTCGTGCCAGATTGTTGGCTCGTTGTAGGTCCACGATATGCTTGCGCATCCCGATGCCCGTGCACGGCGGACCCCCTCTTCGGGAGTAAGCTCCGGGAGTCTTTCTGGATCTCCCTTTGACCTTGAGATGTGCCAGTTCTGGCAGTGCTCGCACCGGAAGTTACAGCCGATACTCCCGAGTGAATAGGAGAGTGTGCCGGGCAGGAAGTGATACAGCGGCTTCTTCTCGATCGGATCGACCGCTTCCGCACTCACCCGGCCATACGTGGTCGCGTAGAGTACTCCTTCCCGGTTCTCCCTGACCCCGCAAATTCCCGTCTTTCCCTTCCCTATCGCGCAGCGGTGGTTGCAGAGAGAGCACCTGGCGGAACCATCGCCTTCGGGAGACCACTGGAGAGCCCTGTGCATGTTGTGACTCACGAAGGCTATGGATATAAACCTGATGCCATGGATTCAATCCCCGGGATCCTTACTATCCTTATTCTGGTCCTGCGGCAATTCGCACTCCATGATCAAAGACCCGCGGTACCCGCATGACTTGCAGCGGTAGATCTGGCCTATGTATCCCCCAGCCAGCTGGTATACATTCCTGCTCCCGCACTGTGGACAGCGAAGCATATCTTCAACACATATATGTGGAGCATGGAGAAATGAATGATTGGCATGACACGCGTGGTCCTTTCCCTCGGGGGTTCGATCCTCTTCCCCACCCTCGAGACGCACACCCTTCGCACGTACGCCCCTGTGCTTACGAAACTTTCGGAGTCGGTTGATCTCTTCGTTGTGGTCGGCGGGGGCGGGGAAGCCCGCCGGTATATCCAGGCTGCCAGGAGTACCGGTGCAGACGAGGCATTCTGCGACGAGATCGGGATCCTGGTGACCCGGCTGAATGCGATGCTTCTTGCAGGTGCACTCGGCGAGGCCGCAATCCCCCGCGTGGCACTCTCTCCCGGAGAAGCCATGGAATATGCCGGCCGGGGAAAGATCGTCGTGATGGGAGGAGTGACTCCTGCACAGACCACGGATGCTGTCGCTGCGGTCCTCGCGGAACGTGCCAGGGCTGACCTTCTCGTGAATCTCACCTCAGTGGATGGAATCTACTCCGCAGACCCGAAGAAAGATCCCGGTGCCCGTCGTTACTCCCGGCTCACGCCGCAGGAACTCCTTGATATCGTCGGGTGCGGGGGGATGGAAGCCGGGTCAAACACGGTGGTGGATATGGTCGCGGCGAAGGTGGTGCAGAGAAGCAGGATTCCCCTCCTGGTGCTTGACGGCCGCGATCCGGGGATTCTCGAGGACGCGCTTTTTTCAGGCAGGGAACTCGGGACCATCGTCACAGGGGACAAAAAATCCCCCTTACCTTTCAGGAAGATCCGTTCACCATAACTTATTTGCCGGGCCCTGACCAATATTTGATCTTGCCCGGGGTAGTAGGGTAGCCTGGTCCATCCTAGAGCGTTTGGGACGCTTTGACGGCAGTTCGAATCTGCCCTACCCCATTGTTATGGACAGGGAGCATGCCTGCAGGGTGTATTCATTGCTCCGGGAGATGTATGACGATCCTGCCTCCCCGGGGTCCTTTCTCCGGTTTGAAAATTCTTACCAGATCCTTGTTCTCACGATCCTCTCGGCCCAGACGACTGACAGGAACGTGAATGCAATCCGGGACGAGCTCTTCTCCCGATACCCCGGTCCCTCCGAACTCGCGTCAGCAAGGCAGGTAGAGGTGGAGGAGATCATCCGGAGCCTCGGTTTTTTTCACTCGAAGGCCACCCATATCATCGAAGCTGCGCGATCTCTTGTGGACAATTACCAGGGATGCGTGCCCCGTACAATGGAGCAACTCCTCACGCTTCCGGGAGTGGGAAGGAAGACCGCCAACATCGTGCTCAACCATGCGTATGGGATTGACGAGGGAATCGCGGTTGATACCCATGTCAGGCGGCTTTCCATCCGTCTCGGGTTTTCAGCGCAGAAAGATCCTGACAGGATAGAGAGGGATCTCCAGGCTCTCTTTCCCCGACGTGTGTGGGGGCGTCTCAATTATCTCCTCATCCGGCACGGCAGGGCAGTCTGCACTGCAAGAGCTCCGAAATGCAGCGAATGCACTCTTTCATCGTACTGCCACTATTACCAGCGCTTACCCGATATGAAAAAAGCGCAATAACGGTATCCCTTTCAGCCACCTGCACGCCTCATCAGATTCCATGGAAAATACTGAAAGGAGGCGGCATTCTACAATCAATACCTGCTATTCTGCGAGGGCATTCCCTCTTTCCCGACCCCTGCGGTCTGGCCTGTGATCACACGAGGTTTGCGCAGTAGAGAATGCCGGAAAAGAAGAGAAATCCCATGATTGCCGACGCAGGGATAGTCAGGATCCATGCCCACACGATACGGCGTGCAACATTCCACCGGACCTGTCCGGCTCCCTGGGTTGCTCCAACGCCCATGATCGACGAAGAGATGACATGCGTGGTGCTGACCGGTATGCCTGCCATTGATGCCCCGATAATTGTTGCCGATCCCGCTGTCTCTGCAGCGAACCCATCCACGGGACGCAGCCTTGTGATCCCGAATCCCATGGTCCTGACAATTCTCCATCCGCCAGAGAGGGTCCCCAGTGCAATCGCGCCGTGTGCTGCGAGGATTACCCATAACGGGACAGGGAGATGGTTCGGATCGACCGTGGCACCAAAGTAACCGATACTGAAGAGGAGGGGTGTTATGATCCCCATGGTCTTCTGGGCATCATTGGTACCATGGCTGAAACTGTAGGCCGCAGCAGACAGGAGCTGGAGGCTCCTGAAATACCGCTCTGCCGTCATTCGCTGTATCCCCCGGGATATGCGGACGACAAGGGCCATGACAAAGAATGCCATGATGAAACCGATGATGGGGGAGAGGACCATGAAAAGCACTACGAGGTTTACGGTCGCTATCTTGATCGCAGCCAACCCCCCTGCCGAGAGACCTGCTCCCGCAAGCCCACCAATGAGGGCATGAGACGAAGAAGTGGGGAGACCTGAGTACCAGGTGATGAGATTCCAGCAGATCGCCCCGAGAAGGGCAGCGAGGATGACAAAAGGGACAATGTTCGTGTCCACGATGCCGAGATTGATGATCTTGCTGATGGTGCTCGCCACTGCGACCCCGAACCCGAACGCCGCAACAAAGTTGAAAAATGCGGCGAAGGCAATCGCCTTCTGTGGGGAAAGGACTTTTGTGGAGATGATCGTGGAGACCGAGTTTGCCGCGTCATGGAACCCGTTGGTGAAATCGAAGAGGAGGGCTATGAAGATGATCAGGGCGATAAAATCAACGCTGGGTATGTACATCCACTCAGTACCTCGGCCTCATTGTCCGCTTCAGCCAGACCGTGAAGATGGAAAAGCGGGTCATTCAGGAGTGCCGGATCGCAATATCTGAGAGTACATTCGCAACATCCTCGCATTTATCGGTGGCAATCTCGAGGTATTCATACACATCCTTGTATTTGATGATGTCCACTGCGTTCTTCGTCTTGAAAAGGTCCCGGGTCGCCTGGGCCAGCAGGTCATCAGCCACGTTCTCCAGCCGGTTCACTTCGATGCATCGCTGTTCGATGACCTGGGGATCCTTGATCTTCCTGATGCACTTGACCGCGACCTCGATCTCCACCGCAGACTGCTGGATCAGCTTTGCCAGCTCGACCATGTAACAGTCTGAGGCGGGGATCTCGTAATAATGGAGTTTCCTCGTGGTCGAATCGATATAATCGAGCACATCATCAAGTGACGCCGCAAGATAGGATATCTCGTCGGGTTGGAGGGGAGTGATGAAACTCTTGTTCAGCTGCTCGTAGATCTCATGGGTTATCTTGTCGCCTTCGTGTTCGAGCTGCTTGATCTGTGTGACGCGTTCCCTGATATCATTGAAATTATCCATCAGGTCAACGAGACGGTAGGATGCAAGCACCACTACCGCCGCGAGTCTCTCGAAGAGATCAAAAAAGACATGATCCTGGGGGATAAGCCACTCTTTCAGTCCCACAACGTATCACTGTGACTACAACTGCCTCGGGTAAAAACGCATTGATTTGCACGCCGGGGAAAAATGTCTAGAAGGATGGACCGAGCGGGAATTGAACCCGCGGCCTCTTCCATGCCAAGGAAGCGATCTTCCTCTGATCTATCGGCCCGTTCCTACAATGTATGATGCAGGGGGTTAAAAGAATTGTTTCCTGCCTCCCGGGGATCAGGAGCCGGAAACCGGTTTTCTGCACTAATTCGCGGATTCCCTGCCTTCCGCGCGGTGCAGCACGAATCCACGGACAAGCGAGAGCCGGTCCAGGACCCGCTTCCTGGCATCCTCCATCGTCTGCCGTCGAACAACCTTACCATCCCTGATTGCAGGCTGGATGAGCGGGCAAGCCCCGGACGGTCCTGCCATCTCTCCAGGAAGGGTGGCATGCTGCCCGCCCGGGGATTCCCAGACCTGTTTGATCCCGCTCCGTTTTCCCCTTTTCGCACATTTTTCTCCTTCCTTCTCTACCATGTCAAGGGCAAAATCGATCACCGGGGCGTTCGCAATCGCACCGCCCACTCCGAACGAATCAACGATATCACGATACCGGGCAACATCGTCGATGGTCACCCCTCCCGAGAGGAAGATCTTCACGTCGCAGTGCCCGGCAGCATCCAGCTCCCACCGCACTTCTTCCAGGATCGCCCTCATGTCACCCCGCCGTGAACGCGGGGTGTCGAGCCTGACCCCGGAAGCGCCACAGCGGGCTCCGGTGAGGGATTCGCGCTTCTCATCGCAATAGGTGTCACAGAGCATGATCCGGGGGATCTCTGGCGGTGAGAACCGGTCGAAGGCAAGGAATGCCTCCCCCGGCGAGGAATAACACATCACAAACGCGTGGGGCATGGTGCCGGCAAGGGGGATTCCTTCAGGAGCACAGGTATTGCTCGCCCCGTCAGCCCCCCCTATCCAGGCGGAGCGCTCGATCATCTGGGCAATCGCTGGATGCTGACGCCGCGACCCGAACGAGAAGACCGACCTGTCCCCGGCAAGGGCTTTTATGCCCGCAGTCGCGGTGGCAATACCCGATGCATGGCACAGGAAGCCGAGGATGGACGTCTCATACTGTGCGAAATCGCGGTACCTGCCCCTGATTCGCAGTACCGGTTCGCGGGGAAAGAAGAGCGATCCTTCCGGCATGGCATCCAGGTCGACGGGAACTCCTTCAAGGAGGGAGATCACGTCCTCCATCCCGCAGAGTATCCCGAACCCTCCCGGCAGGGAAGACGCCGTGCATTCCATGGTAACCAATGGGTTTATTCCCGATTTCTCCAGGACTGCCTTACTCCTGATAAAATAGATATCAGTGCATTCCCCGTTTCTTATCCGGTCCTCGCCAACAATTGCGAACCTGCCCATGCGAGTAGGATGGGGGCGCCAGGGTGATACAGGTATTGAATGCAATCCGGGCCATCCACCGAAAATCAGAACATGGCTCCACTCGAATACTACCTGCAGGCATTATGGCGAGAATCATGCCCGTGGATGGGTGCATATGCTGGGGATAATCGGGGGCACAAGCCTCCTTTTTGCGGAGCTTCCCGCACTCGAGAAGCGGATTGTCCACACCCCGTACGGGAACAGCGAGGTGCTGGTCGGAGAGATTGCGATTCTCCTCCGTCACCAGCATTCAACTCCCCCTCACAAGATCAATTACAGGTCCCACCTTTCCGCCCTGGCACTCCTTGGCGTGGACCGCCTGGTCGGATTTGCGTCGTCGGGGTCGCTTAAAAAGGAGATCACCCCGGGTTCCATGGTAATCCCAACCGATTACTTCTCCAGCACCACCATCCCGTCGATCCACGACCATGCCATCTGCCATGTGCATCCCGGATTCTCGGAGGAACTCTCAAAAAGGCTCAAGGCACTCGTCCCGGAGGCAATCCTCGGCGGGACCTATATCCAGACGAGAGGGCCGCGAATCGAGACCATCGCTGAGGTGAGAACCCTTGCTCGTTCGGGTGATATTGTCGGGATGACGCTTGCGAGCGAGGCGACCCTGGCAGTGGAGCTCGGGATGGAGGTTGCTGCGCTCTGCACCATCGACAACTATGCGAACGGCCTCTCCGACGAACTGCTCACCTACGAGCACATCGTCGAATCGGCTGCCCGTTACAAGGAGAGGACTGAAGAGATAGTATCCCGGATCGTGAAGGGGCTCTCGTAGGGGACATACCACATGAAAGAGAAGAACGCATCAAAGGATACGCTCCTCATCAAGAATGTACTTGTTGAGGGGAAAACGACCGACATCTACGTCGATGAGACAGGAACCATCGCGGAAATCGGGGAGGCTATATCCCGCTCCCGCCGTAAAGAGGCAGACATTACAATCGACGGAAATGGCGACCTTGCGCTGCCCGGCATGGTGAACACCCACACCCATGCCGCAATGACCCTTCTCCGGGGATATGCCGACGATATGCCCCTCCAGGCATGGCTCTCGGAGAAGATCTGGCCTCTCGAAGCCCACCTTACCGGGGACGATGTCTACTGGGGAACGAAACTAGCCTGCCTTGAGATGATAAAGTCGGGGACCGTCGCGTTCAACGATATGTACTTCTTCATGGAGGACGCTGCCCGGGCAGTGGATGAGATGGGTCTCTGTGCAATGCTCTCGTACGGGTTTATCGACCTTTTCTCCGAAGAAAAGAGGGAAGCGGAATGCAGGGCGACCGAACGCCTTGTGAAAGCCCTTTCTGGCATGCGGAATCCCCGAATCAAAGCTGCCGTCGGACCACACGCCGTGTATACTGTATCTCCTGAAGGACTCAGGTGGCTCGCGGAATTTTCAGAGAACGAGGAGATTGGGATCCACATACATCTGAGCGAGACGGAGAAAGAAGTCACTGACTCAGTCTCCCAGTGGAAAAAGAAGCCGGTCGCGATCCTCGATGAATGCGGGATTTTAACCCCCCGGACCGTCGCGGCCCATTGCTGCTGGCTTGACAGGGCAGAGTGCCAGATCCTTGCAAAGAAGGGTGTCCATGTGTCTCACAATCCGGCAAGCAACATGAAGCTCGCTACCGGCCGGGCCATGCCCTACCACTGGCTCAAGGAGGCCGGGGTATCAGTCACACTCGGGACCGATGGCTGCGCATCCAATAACAACCTCGATCTCTTCGAGGAGATGAAAACGGCCGCACTCCTCCAGAAGCATGCCTGGAATTCCCAGACCCTGCTCCCTGCAGAAGAGGCGCTCGCGATGGCGACCGCCGCTGGTGCAAGGGCGCTCGGGTTCGGTACGGGAACCCTTGCCGTGGGAGAGCCTGCACACATCATCCTGGTCGACTCCCGGGCCGTGTGCAACACTCCTCTCCACAACCCCGCCTCTAACCTTGTCTATTCCTGCCAGGGGAGTGCCGTCAAGACCACGATAGTCCAGGGCAGGGTATTGATGAGAGACCGGGTTGTTCCAGGCGAGGAGGAAATTCTCAAGGGGGCAACCCGTGCTGCTACAAATCTCGTGAAGAGGGCAAGGGACAACACAGGATAATTGAGTTGTCCGTTCTGTAAGATACAACAAGAACGATCCTATCACGGGATGATTCTTGTGGGGCATTTGTCAATAGTTGCCTCACGTAAACCTGTTTCCGGAGTATCGCATATCAGGGGGAGGTACGAAGGGGGATTCTCCCCCTCCGGTCATAAATACCTTTGAACTCTTTTTCGGACTTTACCCCCCCTCCTCACACGACGACGCTCCTGGGGCTGGCGCCCGCAAATTTGCTGACACCCCAAAACGCGAAAAGGCTAGTGCTGGAATGTTCCGTTGATCCTAACTCCACGCAACCCTGCACACAGGCTATCGCATATCAGGGGGAGGTCCGGAGGGGGATTCTCCCCCTCTGATCACAGGTAAAACCGCACTCATCACGTAATGACGCTCTTGGGGCTCCGCCCTGCCGCTGTGGCATCCTCTTAACAGGATAAGCCCAGTGCTGGGAAGTTGTATTGGATTCTGGTGTGTCTTCATACAACCCTTCCCATGGGGTATCGCATATCTGGGGGAGGTCCGGGGGGATTCTCCCCCTCCGGTCACAGGTAAAACCGCACTCATGACGTGTTACCGCAAATCAGGGGAAAGGCGACGCCCCCGCATCGCCCCTCTCATGCCGTCTCGATCTTTGAGGCTTCCTCGAGCCCGAGCGTCTTTATGGATGCCTCTCGCATCTTGAATTTCTGGATCTTTCCCGAGATGCTCATCGGGAACTCTGACACGAACATGACATATCTCGGGATCTTGTAATGGGCGATCTTTCCGCGGCAGAACTCCTTGACCTCGTCCTCCGTGAGGGTCTGCCCGTTCTCCACTTTTACCCAGGCGCAGAGCTCTTCCCCGTACTTGATATCCGGAACCCCTACGACATACACATCGGCAATCTTCGAGTGATGGTGAAGGAACTCCTCGATCTCCCTCGGGTAGATGTTCTCCCCTCCGCGAATGACCATATCCTTCAACCGACCCACGATCTTCACATACCCTTCCTCGTCAATGGTGCCGAGATCCCCGGTATGGTTCCAGTGATTCTCGTCGAGCGTGGCATGCGTGGCGCTGGGATTATGGTAATAGCATTTCATGACGCAGTATCCCCTGGCGCAGATCTCGCCTATCTCGCCACAGGGCACGATCTTTCCGCTCTTGGGATCGATGATCTTGATCTCGGTGTGAGGGAACACCCGTCCCACTGTAGTTACACGTCGCTCGAGCGGATCCCTGGTGGTGGTCATGGTGACCCCGGGAGCAGTCTCGGTCTGGCCGTAGACAATGACGATCTCGGACATGTTCATCTTCCGGTTGACCTCTTTCATCACCTCGACCGGACATGGAGATCCTGCCATGATCCCGGTCCGGAGGGTCTTCATCGAGTACTTCGAAAAATCAGGATGGCTGAGTTCTGCGATGAACATGGTGGGGACGCCGTGCAGGGCAGTACATCGCTCCTCCTGGACCGTTTTCAACACGTCTTCCGCATTAAAGGTCGGTGAAGGGAGGACCATGGTGCTGCCATGGGTCATGCAGGCCATGTTTGAGAGCACCATCCCGAAGCAGTGGTAGAACGGGACCGGGATGCAGAGGCGGTCCTTTTCCGTGAAGTTCATTCCTTCGCCGATAATATACCCGTTGTTGAGAATGCTGTGGTGAGAGAGGACGACCCCCTTGGGAAACCCTGTCGTCCCACTGGTGTACATGATGTTGATGGGATCGTCAAAATCAAGGGACTCCTCCCGTGCCACGAGCTCGTCCATGCTCACTTCGCGTCCTCTTTCTATAATCTCGGACCACCTGAACATACCGGGGTGACGTTCCTCCCCCATGAAGATGGCATTCTTGAGGAACGGAAATTTATCGCATTCATGGTGCCCGGGGCGCGAGGTGCTGACTTCCGGACATGCTTCGCGGAACATGCCGATGTAATCGGAGGTCTTGAACGATCCCTGGACGATGATGGTCTGGACCTCTGCCTGCTTCAATACATACTCGAGCTCGTAGGTGCGGTAGGCCGGGTTGATATTCACCATGATGGCTCCAATCTTGGCAGTGGCGCACTGAGTCAGCACCCATTCAGCGTGGTTCATCGCCCAGATTCCAACCCTATCGCCCTTCTCCACACCGATTGCCATCAGTCCCCTCGCAAGGTCGTTCACCCTGTCGAGAAATTCCCCATAGGTATAGCGGATCCCCTGGTGCACCGAGACCAGCGCCTCTGATGTGGGATACGTACGGGCAATCGTGTTCAGCATCTCGCCAATAGTATTCCCGAGAAGAGGGAAAGAAGAGGTCCCGCAATCGTAGCTGCCTGCATCCATCCCATCCACGTGGATCACAAAGTCATATATCCCCACCGGAATATTTCCAGATGGATCGCCCCAGCATAACCATTAAATCGGCACAAAGCGACCTTGTAGAGTCGCGGGGTCGTGGCCTAGTCCGGAATGGCGACGGGCTCCAGCGGTCTTTCGCGTCGTGTGAATGATGAACAATGGGTCTCCTGATCTGATGATGATCCGTTGGAGCACTGACGCATGTCGGAGAGACCCGTCGATCGTGAGTTCAAATCTCACCGACCCCACATTTTCTGAGAGAACATTTCGGATCTTTTCGGCCGCATGGCCTTTTGTGATCAGGAGTCAATACACTCCATGGCATGAGTGCGGAAATCCACATCGTCGATTCCTTTACATCAACACCCTTCTGTGGCAACCCTGCAGCGGTCTGCATCACCGATGAAGAGAAGGAGAGCACCTGGATGCAGAGCGTTGCCGCCGAGATGAACCATTCCGAGACCGCCTTCCTCCACAGACTCGAGGAGGGGTGGAGCCTGCGCTGGTTTACACCCGAGGCCGAGATTGACCTGTGCGGTCATGCGACACTTGCTGCGGCATTTGTCATATGGAGCACGGGGAAGGAGGATGAGGGCTCCATGATCCGGTTCCGGACACGGTCAGGTATCCTGACAGCCGCCAGGGATTCATCGGGAATCGCGCTTGATTTTCCTGCGGTCCCGGTGACAGTGTGCGACCCGCCAGGCGGGATCGAGGCTGCCTTCAGATGTCCCGTGGTATTCTCGGGAAGGACGAAATTCGATCTCTTCTTCGAACTTGCCTCCGCAACAGACGTATGCACCCTTGACCCTGACATGGGATCACTTGCAGCGCTTCCTGCGAGAGGGATTATCGTGACTGCTCGATCAGATATGCCGGCATACGACTTCGTATCCCGGTTCTTCGCACCTTCAGTCGGAATCCCTGAAGACCCGGTGACAGGATCAGCCCACTGTTCCCTCGGCCCCTTCTGGGGAGAGCGGCTTGGAAAGGACAGCCTTGCCGGGTTCCAGTGCTCGCAACGTGGCGGTGCTGTCAGGATGAAACTGAAAGGGGACAGGGTCATCCTGACCGGAAACGCGGTGCCAATCCTTTCAGGCCGCCTTCTGGCCTGATGAACCCCGGATTTCTCATATCTTTATCATATATTCCGGTGAAATTTATACAGGGAGAACGAGTCTTTTTATGTATCTGATAGGTGAAGCACTGGTGGGTGACGGGCCTGAACTGGCCCATGTAGACCTGGTTCTGGGAGACAAGGAGGGCCCCGTGGGAGCCGCGTTTGCACACGCCCTTTCCCAGCTCTCTGCCGGGCACACCCCACTCCTGGCGGTTGTCCGGCCAAACCTCCTTACCAAGCCGGCTACGCTGGTCATCCCCAAGGTAACCCTGCGCAAGGGGGCGCAGATCCAGGAGATGTTCGGCCCGGTGCAGGCAGCGGTCGCAAAGGCCGTTGCGGACTGCGTGGAGGAGGGGCTCTTTGGCACGCAGGATCTCGAATCGCTGGTCATCCTGGCAAGCATCTACCTCGATCCGGCAGCCGCCGATTACAACAGGATATACCGCTATAACTACGGGGCAACGAAACTGGCGCTCTCAAGGGCCATGGAGAAGTTCCCCGACCGGAAGACCCTCCTGTACGAGAAGGACAGGGCCGCCCATGCTGTCATGGGCTTCAAGGTGCAGCGCCTCTGGGATCCCCCCTACCTCCAGGTGGCACTCGATCTCGTCGAGATGCAGAAAGTGCACTCCGTGCTTGCCGAGCTGCCCAAAAACGATCACCTGATCATCGAGGCCGGGACCCCTCTCATCAAGCGTTTCGGCCTCTCGATCATCTCCGAGATCAGGAAGATCCGTCCCAATGCCTTCATCATCGCCGACATGAAGATCCTCGACACAGGGAACCTCGAAGCGAGGATGGCGGCAGATGCGTCTGCCGATGCGGTCGTAATCTCGGGTCTGGCGCCCCAACCAACCCTCGAGAAAGCAATTGCTGAGGCAAGGAAGACCGGCATCTATTCCGTGATCGATATGCTCAACGTTGCCGAACCCCTGAAGGTGTTAAAAAGCCTCAAGGTCAAACCCGATGTCGTCGAGCTGCACAGGGCGATCGATGCGGAGAGCACCGCCCATGCCTGGGGCGATATCCCCGCGATGAAGAAGGCAGCGGGCGGAAAACTCCTTGTGGCAACGGCCGGTGGCATCCGGGTCGACGGTGTGAAAAAGGCGCTTGCATCCGGTGCTGATATCATCGTGGTTGGGAGAGCAATCACTGCCAGCAAGGATGTCCACACCGCTGCCGATCTCTTCCTTGAGCAGATGAACAAGGAAGAGATCGACCAGTTCCGGGTGATGACAGACTTTTAATCCATTTTTTCAGATATTCAATCCGGAATACCCTGGTTTTCTTTTTTATACGATGTTTATGAACCTGGTATCAACAATGTTGATCCGATTGCAGGTTTTTTTCTGCAAAAAGAGGATTCAAAAAAAATTCATCCTATTTCTTATTCCAGTAGGTAATCCTCACCTCTGCAACGTCCCTTAAGAAATTGATATTCTGGATCTCAACGTCGGTCACTGCAAGCCCTGTCCTCTGGCTCAGGTCGGCGATCATCTCGTCGCGTTTCTCCCTCTTGATGAGGTCGATCTTCTCGTACACCACGTTCATCTGAGACTGTTCACGGTTGAACCCCCATTCCCTGTCAAGGAACCACATAACAGCAAGCACAAGGATATCGACAATCAGAATCCTGTCGAACTGGCCCGATGTCCAGAATATCGAGTTCAGGATAGGGAGTGCGGCCATGACGAAGAGATACGTCATTTCGCGGATAGGCACGGTCTCTGTCCTGTAACGGAGTATTGAGAACAGGGCAAAGAGACCGAAGCCCGCCCCGATCGAGATCTCGATGCTGGTGAACAATCCCATGATGAAATAAATCACGGTGTTGAACGCAAGGAACGTGAATACGTAGTTGTTGCACCGTCCCCTCGGATAATACACGAAGCGGACGATGATGAACGCCGCAAGGAAGTTCAGGATGAATCCTGCAATAAAGAGGCCGAGATTCCCGGTCAGCATGAGATCCCTCCCCGGGAAGAGAGCCCCGAAAGGAAGAGCAGGTTCGGTTTGAACCGGTTATGCTTGAGCCAGCTGAAGAGGAGAGAGACGCCGATGCAGTACTTGGAAAAACCCCTCTTTCTGATTCCCATCGCGTGGAGTGCAAGGAGTGCGGGAGAGTTCCGCACACCCTTCTCGTACTTGATCTCCGCGATCACGAATTCGGGGAAAGAACATTCGCCATCGACGGTCCTGAACGAAATATTCGTGTCGAAGGTGATCCGTTCGGGGGATACATTTGAGACGAGCGTGAGCCTGTCATACACGGTTCTCACCATCGGGAAGAACTCGCGGTAATCATAAGGGAATGACGATCGGAGGAATTCTTCCTGGTCGGGCTGGAATCCTTCCCGCGGCCAGCTCGTCCTGATCCGGCTTTTCTCGGTCGCCCCCTTGTTGTTCTTCTTTTTCACCTCGAGATAGATATCCCCGGTGGATTCATACCGTCTTACCCTGAGCTTATAGCGGTTGCCCTTCCCGTTATGATGCTGGATATAGGTAAAGAAGGTGTTCGTATCGTAATACAGGGTATCATACCGGGAAATCCTGGAGTTATTCACTTCGAGCACACTGTAATCATCACCAAGCGTCTCCAGGAGATCTGTGCACTGCCCGCTTGTCATCAGGTGCTTGCTTTCCACCCGTGTCAGGAGCTGGGCTTTTGCATCCTCAAGCTCTTTTAGGGTGATACTCCTGTAATTCCTTGAGACTTCACCGATCTGTCCTGCCTGGGTAATCCGTTCATCCGGATACTGCTGCATGGTGATTCCTCCTGTGTCAACTCCGCGTGTCATACCGTCGTACTCCTGGAGAACCCGGGACCCCTGAACCTGCTCACTGCTTCATCCGGATCTGATATGATCGAGGGAATGGCAACGACTGAGGCACCTTGTGAGGAATCTCCTGCAGATGTGCAGTCCCTGATCGACGATGGAACATCGATCGAATCCCTGATTGCGGTACTATTCACTGTTCTTCCGAATGACCCGGACACGGATGACGACACCCTCAGGATCCGGCTTGCAGAACCGGAATTTCCGGCAGCATCCTCCGCACTTACCCTGACAGTCAATAATGACCCGGAATAATCGGGTACTGTCCATGTGAAGGTGCCAACCGCGGGAAGATTACTGGCAATCTGTGTCCAGGTCGCACCACGATTACCGGACCAGGCAAGAGATACCGATTCCACCCGGACATTATCCGTGGCCGACCATGCAACCACGATATCCCTGCCAGGTGCTGCGATACTATACGATGATGGGGATGTCATTCCGACAGTGGGAGCGATGGTGTCTTTCACCATAACTGGCGTTGGAGTGGGTGTGACGACAGGGGTTGTGGAAAGAAACTCCATCACCGCTTCGTACCTGCTGTTCACATGGGTTATCAGCTCATCAAGCGCAGTGTTAAAATCCGAAGGGTTGTCCAGGTGCGTATACCCTGCCTGTTCACCCTCGGGCCCGGTCACGTAAGGCTCGATAAGGGAATGGTAATACCGGTATATCTCCTCCATTTTTGCAGGTTCGAACGACGTGGTTGCAACGACCCCAAGATATTCCTGGTACTTCGCATAGTATACCGGATCATCGGCGATGTACCGGATCAGCGGCCAGTTATCGCCGACCTCGTCAAGGCTGAGCGAGAGTGTTCTGCCCATTCCTCCCCCCGGGGTGTTGTTCTGACTTCCCGGTGTCATGTTCCCGGGTGGCATATTCCCCGGTGTCATATTGCCAGGAGGCATATTCCCCGGCGTCATGTTCCCCGGAGACATCCCGCCTTGCGGTACATTGGCTGATATCAGAGTTCCGGGAGTGGTGGACTCTCCTGACAGCCCTCCCCCTTCCGCATCTGTCCAGCCCGCATTCCCGGAATCCAGGGAAAATTGCTGTACAGAATTCCTGGAAAACCTCGCAAGAGACCTGGTAGTATTCATTGCGGCAATTCCCATGCGGGATGAACCGGATTTTTGCGAGGATGACCCTGTCACTTCCTCAACTCCCCCGGTCGCCTGCACTCCACTCAGATCCGCTGATGGAAAACCTCCACCACCACCCATTCCGCCATTGAGGGCATAGTTGTTGTCCCACGGGATCCAGGTGATTGTTCCGCTGGATGGATCGGTATACAGGTAAAAATTCCTACAGTTTCCACCGTAGGTATCCCAGTTCTGGATGATGATATTTGTCGCAAGCCAGCGGAGGAACACATCGATGTCAAATATGGATTCGAGATCGGATCTCCACTGCTCCGGGTCCGTGATGCGTGAATCAGAATTCAGGATAGTATACAGGGCTTCCACATCGCTGTAATCTGCCTCGTCCTCGTTGGTCTTCTTCTCAAAACTGCCCTTGTCAAACGTCCCCTCTGCAAAGGATGCACCGTTACCCTCCGGCTTGTATAAATTCCCGGAATCATCCTCGAACTGGGTCTCAATGACCGTATCCTCGATCGCTTCGACCATCGTATAAAGACCGAAGTACACCGGGCCTTCTCCGTAATCCACATAGAGGCGGTAGAATGCGGTATACGGTGCAGGAACGCCGGACTCCCTGAATATCGATGGGACAACCATGTCCCGCACCAGGGAATCATCGTTATAGTTCCCCTGGAGGTTGAGCTCACCGAACCCGTAGAAATGCTGGTTCTTGATCTCGGGATACACGTCTTCGTATTTATCGAAGTTGAGTTTCAAGGAGATCTTGTAAGATCCTTCATTCCAGGCGCCCTGGAGCGAGTTGAAGCCCTTGAACCGTATCCCGACACTGGGCCATTCCATTCCATTGAACGTGATGTCGGCCGGAACATACACGGGATCGGTCTCGCTGAACATCCCTCCCGCCCCGGGGGATTCACCCTGGTTCATACCTGCATCTCCAGCCTGGGCTCCGGGTGCCCCAAAAGACCCTCCTCCGAACTCGCCATAGAGCTCGGTCATGTTGTCGAGCATGATCTTCCAGTTCGCAGGCGAGATCGTGATCGTCATCATGTTGACCTGATCACCCGGAAAGACTGCTGCATAGTCCGGTTCTGCCTTGCTGCTGTGTGCGGCATCCGACATATTTGCGCTGATACCCTGTTCCTCGTCCCCGCTTCCAGTTGCATCCGCCACTGCAATCATGCAATTGCAGAACCCTATGATTGCAAACACGAGCACGATAGAGGGAATAAGAGAAAAACCCCGTCCCGTGCCCATGGGAGAATACGTATCTGTTCTCTTGTGCATATGCTCATGAAATTTAACATATTGTTAAATATACTTTACTATTAGTTGGTATATGCTTACATATCTGGCCTTGACATTTCTATTTCTGGGATGAACGGAGATACGTCCTTCGGGAATCTACCAATTAAAGGTATGATTGCCACTGTGAAAGCCACCATGGCAGGGAACAAATCGGAAAATTGCGTCGAACAAAAATTAATTATTTTTTCTTGTATTTCAGCGGAAGCTTGTCGATGTTGTTTGTCGCCATGGAATAGGGGCTGTCGCAGATCCCGTCACCATCGGAGTCGGGTGTGACCTGTGAGAAGCCCTGCCCGTTCGGCTGTCCCCAGGAATTCCCGCCAGAGTACTTGCCGCCAGTGATGCTCTTCACATTCCCATAGGTGAGGTTCCACGTGTTAGCACTGGTGGTCACGAACTTCGTGTTGTTCGTGTTGTAGAAGTAGTTGTTAAAGATAACGTTGTTCTGTGAACTCCCGGCAATCCAGGCTCCCTGAACCTGATTTTCACGGATAATATTGCTATAGATTATGTTCTTGTCCGAACCATCTAAAGCCAATCCAGTTGCTAAATTCTTCTTCACGGTATTCCCGCTAATCACATTATAATTCGCGTCATTCCTGAGAACGATGCCATCAATCGTGCAATTCTGGATTGTATTGCCGGAAATTGCATTGTTGTCACTTTCAGTGTGAATATAGATTCCATTATGGCAATCCTGAATAGTATTTGCTGATATCGTGTTATAATCCGACTTAAACGAATAGAGACCAGCACCATTGAACTGTTTGGTTATGGTATTTTTTGTAATGGTGTTGAAATTACAATCCTGGTATAATTTTATACCGTCAATGAGGTTTCCAGTGATTGTATTCTGGGTGATTGTATTGTAATTCGCACCATCATGGAGGTAAATCCCATGATTCAAGTTGTTAAGGAATTTGGATTTCTGGATTATATTTCCGTTTGATGCCTTGACACGTACACCACTCCATCCGTTGTTTTGAGACAAACTGTTGGATATTGTGTTGAGATTACTGGATCCATAGAGCAGGATTCCATCATATCCATTGTCTGCCAGCGTAAGTTTATCGAAAGTATTTCCAGAACTACCCCCAACTAATACACCATAATAGGTATTGCTCTTTGCAGTAATCTTCTCGAATACACTGTTTTTTACATCAGAAAGGACCACCCCACTCTCCCAATCCATACAAATCACGTTCTTGACGACGACATTCACCAAGGTCATGGCAGCGTTGTATATCTTGATTCCCACGCTACCAGCTTGATCTGTCCCGTCAATGGTCTTCGCTTTCCCATCCAGAACCACGTTCGAGCACTGGATAAGGATGGCCACAGGTTCAGTGCTGTTTACGATGCTATTGGCCAGGTAGTAGGTTCCCGGTTGTGTGATGACAGTCGGTCCGTATATAGGAGTCGAAGCTGCGGTTGCTGTCGTTGCAAGTAAGAAGCCACATAGGACAATGGCACATGCAACAATCCATACATTCAGTATACTGTTACACCGTCGTTGAATTGACATGATAAACACACACCTAAATGCTTTGAGGTCATCTCAATAAATGAACTCCACCCCCCTGGCGGAGTCCAATCAGGGACAACAACTGTTCCTTGTTTTTCCATTCAATAAACATGTGGATAATACCAAACCCGGAAAAATATCAGGGCAATTTAAAAGCATTATCCAATTTTAAAATCATTCACGAGCGAATCTGGGATACGGTAATTTTTCAATGGAGGAAGAAAATGTTGCAGGAATCCCATTTCCAATCGGATACCGGAAAACCGGATTCCTGGAAGATTAGTGGTTTTCGGAACTGGTATGATTCACCTGATGAACATGTACCATATTCCAACGACAACAATAAAGAGAACAATACCCGCACCAATCACCGTCTTTCCGTCAAGTTCCATGGTTACACACTCACTCTCAAGTCTTTCATTTGTGTAGAACTATATAAGGGTAGCTGAAGATGCAGACCGGATTGCAGAAAACTCTGCCTTGTCCGGCGATCAATCGGAAAAAGTGTCGCAAATACCGGTAAAATGGGGAAAGAGCCGGGAAAGACTCCCAGGGCTCATTCCTGCCATTTTAGGCCCTTCTTACACCGGAATCGTAGGTGAATCTCTTGTAGAAGAGATTAATCGTTCCAGCAGCGTCCGTCCATTCGTTGTAGGTGATATCAGCAGAGGGCAGGGTGTTATTACCACGCCCCTCCATAAGGTGGGCGTTCATCCATGCTGCTGCTCTTCCTTCCGCGTCACGGACCGTGAACTCGTACCCGAGTCCGACCGGGACGTCAGCGCTTGCGGCAACATGACGCTCGTCTACTTCGCTGATCAGGATGACCTTGCTTCCGGAGAACGATCCTCCCATCTCAATGACATTGCAGAATGCCGGGATGGTATTCACGCTCGAAGCACCGAACGGGCAGATCAGTGAATCAGAGCCCGACGAAGAGGTTCCTGCTCCATCGAGGAGAGTACTCTCTTCGTAGTCCACGTATCCCGTTGGACCTCCAATGAAGTCCAGCATGGTGGTGGATTCGAAGTTGTTCTGGTTGGCGACCTTTGCTGCAGTGTCGAGCACCTTCTGATCAGTGAACTCAACGTATCCCTGATCGGCGATCATATCCTGGTTATAGGACATGACGTAGTTGCTCTCTGCTGCATTGAGTGGTGCACCATCCAGCTGTTCACTCGACTGCTGCCATACCGCCTCGACGCTCTGGGTGACTGTACCCTGACAGATGACCATCGTGGTGGTGGTGATCCCCTGAGTTTCCGGGGTCTGGTTGACAGCCCTGTCAGCCAGTGCATACCCGCAGAACACTGTGCTCAGGAGAAGCACAATGGCAAGCGTTCCGGTTTTTCTCATTAATTCCTCCTTCGTTTTGTGCTGATACTCACAGCACCTCCATAAAATCGGGGCTGATATTATAAGTAGTTTTGTAAAGGACTATTTACACCCGCGGAACGATGAACGAACCTCGAACTGGAACGGTTTATCCTTCTCAGAAACACTCTGAACCGGCGGGTTCAATGGGGCGAGAACGGCTGCAATGTCCGCTGCACCGGAGGAAATTGAAAGAGGAGATGAGATCAGATGCGTGCAGTCTCCCCGGGCTCCAAGATCAGGACCTTGCAGTCGGTAGTCCTCTCGAGAGCCTTTTTGAACTCGCGAGGGTCCTGAACAATGGGGGGCCACGTGTTGTAATGAATGGGGATGACACGCGGTGCCCCGATCATGCGTGCCGCGATCATTGCCTCCTCCGGCCCCATGGTGAACCGGCCACCAATCGGGAGGAGGGCCACAGACGGGTGATAGAGTTCACCGATCAGCGACATGTCAGAAAAGAGTGCAGTATCTCCTGCATGGTAGACTGCTGTCCCATCCATCCGGATCACGAATCCTGCGGCTCCTCCACCGTTACACCCTATCCCTGCTTCTTCAATCCACGATGAATGCAATGCCGGAGTCATGGTGAACCGGACACCGTCAACCGTGATCGTGCCACCGATGTTCATGTCTTCTGCCTCTACCCCCTTTGAACGCAGGTACTTTGCCACTTCGTTGATGGCAACCACCGGCACCCCGAATTCTGCCGCCACCCCCATGTGATCGTCATGCCCGTGGGTCACCGCGACGATGTCCGGGGATGCATCAACTTTCCCCGCCGGGAAAAATGGATCGATGAGTACCTTTTTGCTCCCTTTTAAAAGGACGCAGGAATGTCCAAACCATGTGAGTTCCATAGGAGGTTTCTCCGATGTTTCTGGTAGGTTTAGGTATGAGCCCTGTAAAATACTTGCGCGTTCTCCAGGTCCGCGGCTCGGCACATCCCCACTCTGATAAACACTCCTTGAGTATCTGAGGGATCCTGTGATACTCTTCGTCCTGATGACGATTGGAACGACAATACCAGGAATATTCCCCGGAAAAAGAAATCCGCGATCTGCCGGGATCGGGGCACCGTGATACTCAGGTGACGTCGATTAATTCCGCTTCGGTGATATCGATCGCTTCTCCAAGGCTGTCCCTTGTTGCGCTCCTTGTCATCTGCTCGGAGAGGTCCCGGTCTTCCATAACGTCCTTGATCCTTTCAAGGAAAGGATTGATGGTGATATCGTCCCGCTGCTCGATTACGTGGCGGTATTCCCGAAGGGTTGAGGGGCTCACCCCGAGATCATCGCTCACTTCCTTCATGGTCTTTCCGGAGATGAGGAGATCCTCCATCCTGTCCTGGTCAAAAGGCATCTTGAAATCGAGATCCCTGAAGAGCTTGAGCCTCACCCGGGCGCGTGCAACCGTCTTTGACAGTTTCTCATCCCCGAGTTCCCTGGCAATCTCGGTATCATTCTTCCCTGAATAATAGGATGAGACCAGCCGTGCCAGCTGGATGGGTTTTAATTTTGTTTTGAAGAAGCCCTGTTCCAGGATCTCCCGCATGACCAGTGCGATCTCGCGTTCCACGGCGTCCCGGTCCCTGAGGGTCCCGTGTATCTTCTTCATTGGTTCCACGATCTTTGTTTTCCCTGATATATTGGTGAACAACTGGAGCAGTTCTTTCTTTCTCGTGTCGTCCTGCATGAAACCTCGCTCGTGAATTATCGAATAAGATGCCCAGCAATATATTTAACATTATCCTTATGCCTCATCGTGTTCATCAAAAAGCGTTCTTGGGATTTACCAGATGGTCCATCCCTATCCTGGATTACCCGCTGATACCTCTACGATCTGTCCTTTGTACCCCCGCACAGTTTTTCTGGGCGCAGCGCCAGATATAAGAGAGAGAGTTCCTCCCATGAGCGATATCTACGAGAATATCATGGAACTGGCCAGGAGGAGGGGATTTATCTGGCCTGCGTCTGAATGTTACGGGTCGGTTGCAGGTTTCATAGACTACGGGCCCCTCGGCTCGATGATGAAGAGAAGGATCGAGGATACCTGGCGGGAGTTCTACGTGGTCAGGGAGGGATATTACGAGATCGAGTGCCCCACGATCGGGCAGGAGGATATTTTCATCGCTTCAGGGCACCTGAAGGGCTTCTCCGACAAAATGTGCCAGTGCCCCCACTGCAGCGAATACCTTCGTGCAGATCACATCGCCGAAGGAAACGGGGTGAAAGGGGCTTCATCGCTTGATTGTGAAGGTCTTGGCCAGGCACTCTGCACACTCCCCTGCCCTGCATGTGGAGAAGTGCTCGGGGATGTCCAGGTTTATACCTTCAACCTGATGTTCCAGACCACCATCGGGCCTGGCTCCCAGAGAAAGGGGTACCTCCGCCCCGAGACCGCGCAGGGTATGTTCACGGACTTCCAGCGACTTCTCCGGTTCTACCGCGACACCCTTCCATTCGGCGCGGTGCAGATAGGCAAGTCATACCGGAACGAGATCTCACCGAGACAGGGAATGATTCGGCTCAGGGAGTTTACCCAGGCTGAGGCGGAGATCTTCGTGCATCCTGCAGAGAAGAAGCATCCCAATTTCTCCCGCTATGCCGGATACAGGATGCCACTCCTCGGGATAGAACAGCAGCAGGGGGAGACCGCAGCACTCGAGATCACGATGCGTGAGGCCGTCGACAGCGGGCTCGTTGCGAATGAATATGTGGCCTACTACCTGGCCCTTACCCACGACCTGCTCGTCACGGTGGGAGTGAATCCTGAAAAGTTGCGGTTCCGGCAGCATCTCCCCGATGAGCTTGCACACTACGCCGAAGACTGCTGGGATGCAGAGATCTTTTCCGAGCGTTTCGGGTGGGTCGAGACCGTGGGGATCGCAGACCGGACCGACTACGACCTCAAAGCCCATGCCGCACAGAGCGGGGAGCGATTCACGGTCTTTATTCCCTACGAAACGCCCCGGAAGGAGCGCCGGGTGAGAGTGATTGCGAACATGGGGGCACTCGGCCCGCGGTTCAGGGGAAAGGCAAAGGAGGTGGCAGATGCCCTTGCGGAGGCTGTCCCAGGCAGGGATGGCGTCACCATCAAGGTAGGCGGTGAAGATGTTTTCATCTCCCCTGACCTCTACCAGGTGAGGGAAGAAGAGGTCGACATACCGGGAGAAGAGATCACGCCTCACGTGATCGAGCCCAGCTATGGGATAGACCGCATGATCTACGCAGTCCTCGAGCACAATTACTCGGAAGAGACGGTCAACGAGGAGGAGCGCCGCGTTCTCCGGCTGCCTCCCGGCGTATCGCCCATCCAGGTGGCGGTCTTCCCGCTGATGAACCGCGACGGGCTCCCTGAGATCGCCAGTGAGATCACTGCACGGCTCAAGGCACACAGGATAATGGCAGAGTATGACGACTCGGGTGCTATCGGGCGCCGATACAGGAGACAGGATGAGATAGGGACCCCCTTTGCGCTCACCGTGGATTATGAGACGCCTGATTCCGGGACCGTGACCCTTCGCGACCGCGACAGCATGCAGCAGGTCCGGGTAAAGGTTGAATCACTCCCCAATCTCCTTCGCTCGCTCCTCAATGGGTCCTCCTCCTTTGCAAGCCTGAAGAGTGTATGACCACTATCACCCACCCCTTTATCAGACCGGGATCGCTGGATTCCCGGACTTACCAGCTCTCGATCGCGATGAAAGCCCTCGAAGGGCATACCATGGTCGTGCTCCCGACAGGCCTTGGTAAGACCGCGATCGCGCTGCTCGTGGCTGCATCCCGGCTCTACAACAACGGGGGCAAGGTGCTGATGATGGCTCCCACAAAACCCCTCGTCGAGCAGCATCTCAGGTTCTTCCGCCAGTTCCTCTCGATCCCCGGTCAGGATGAGAATACCCTTGTCATGTTTACCGGCGAGACCCCGGTAGACGAGCGAGCCTCTGCGTGGAGCGCCGCCCGTGCTGTCTTTGCCACACCCCAGGTGATCAAGAATGACGTCCTCTCCGGGAGTTACGATCTCACCGATGTTACCCTGATGATCATCGATGAATGCCACAGGGGTGTGGGGAACTATGCTTATGTGTTTCTGGCGCAGCGTTACCTTGCCAGCGGGAAATCCCCCCTTATCCTCGGAATGACCGCCTCCCCCGGAGGCTACGTGGAGAAGGTGGAAGAGGTATGCGCAAACCTTGGTATCGAGAAGGTTGAGAGCAGGACAGACCAGGACAGGGACGTTGCCCCCTATATCCATGAAAGGGAGATCGAGGTGAGGGAAGTTGACCTCCCGCCAGAACTGAAGCATGCTGTGGGGGACCTATCCACCCTGATCGACTCACGGCTTACGTATATTAGGAAACTAGGATTTGCCGTTCCTCCACGACAACAGCTCTCGATGAAAGCCCTCCAGGCGATCAACGCCCAGGTTCAGGAGCTGATCCAGGCCCGGGACGCCACGGGATTCTCGGCGGCCTCGATCTATGCAGAACTCATGAAACTCCGGCATGCCCTCTCTCTCGCCGAATCCCAGGGAAGCCGGGTGTTCGCGGCATATATCAACAGGCTCTTTGCGGAAGGGTCCGGGGGGTCAGCCTCGAAAGCCACTGCGAGACTCGCCCGGGACCCTGTCTTCATTCGCCTCCATGAACGGTGCATCTCGTGGAAGGAGGAACTCCACCCGAAGATGGCGATACTCTCCAGGGTGGTTGAAAAACAGCTGGAATCCTCGCCCGACAGCCGCATCATCATCTTTGCTACCTACCGGGACATGGTCCAGCAGATCGTCGATCACCTGAACAGTATGGGGATTGCATGCCAGAGGTTTGTCGGCCAGGCAACAAAGGATAGCGAGAAAGGTCTCTCCCAGAAACGCCAGATCGAGGCACTGCAGAGATTCCGGGAGGGCGCGTTCAAAGTCCTGGTTGCGACATCAGTGGGCGAGGAGGGCCTTGATATCCCCTCAACAGACCTCGTCGTCTTTTATGAGGCGGTTCCCTCTGAGATCAGGAGCATCCAGCGGAAAGGACGGACGGGGAGGAGTGGGAAAGGGAGAATCGTGGTCCTTGTCACCAAGGGGACTTCCGACGAAGTCTTCAGGTACGTGAGCCAGAACCGGGAGCGCTCCATGCTCTCCGGGATCAGGAGCATCTCCTCATCCTCGGGGATCCCTGCATCCGCGAGATCGCATGCTCCCCCACAGTCAAGTATCGAACAGTTCATGGAAAAAGGTCCAGTAATAAGGGTGGATGACCGCGAGACCTCCTCACGCGTGGTCGAGATCCTCTCAAATATGGGTGTCTCGCTGCAGCTCGGGCGGCTCCCCTCGGGGGACTACGCGATCGGCGATCGGATCATCATTGAGAGGAAGACCGCGAGGGATTTTGTGGATACGCTTGTCGAGAGGGATCTTCTCGGCCAGCTCAGGGTGCTCGCCGGCAGCGCTCCCCGTCCCGTGTTGATCATCGAGGGAGGGGATCTTTATTCCATGCGGGATATCCACCCGAACGCGATCCGCGGCACCCTTGCGGCGGTCGCAGTCGACCTCGGCATAAGCATCCTCTTTACAAGAGATGAGGAAGACACCGCCCAGATGATCCTGGTGCTGACAAAAAGGGAGGAGGGCGGAGACCGAGAACGTTCCCTCCCGGCAAAAAGGGCAGGCCACTCACCACGGGAGCAGCAGGAACTCGTTATCGCCTCATTCCCCGATATAGGCCTTAAAAACGCCCGGTTCCTTCTGGATCACTTCGGGTCGATCAGGGCGGTGGTCAATGCACCCGGAGACGAACTCCTTAAAGTCAAGGGTATCGGCGAGCGGCGGTCAAAAACGATTCATGATCTCTGCAACCGCGAGTACCGGTGAAATCACCGCGATCGGAGTGCGCTCAACCCCTCGATACCGAGAGTAAGTGCTTCCATCAGCGCCGAGACGCACCTTGGATCCTTCTCGTTCCTGATCCTTTCGCACAGTCCGATAAGAGTCTCTTCCAGGGTTTTTTCGAGCGGGGAGGCGTCATCTCCTTTTGAGAGGTGTTGCTGCGTACCAGGTTCCACCTGTGCCTGATCGGATTTGCCTGGTGCCCGGGATCCTTTCTCCCCCTGTCTCTCGGCGCAGACCACGCAGAGTGTCTTTCCCTTCACTTCGAAGAGGGGGCATCCGCACGAAGGGCATGATGTTGAGAGCATCTTTCCCCCTTTCAGGAGATACCCCGCCATTATTTCATCTTCACGTGTCATCCCGGCACCACCACATGGTTGATCACTTCTGTGTGCCAAGTCATATCGAGCTTCCGGAGATATGGCCCGGGTCCCGTGCATA
Source organism: Methanolinea sp. (assembly GCA_018262855.1). Classification (GTDB taxonomy): domain Archaea; phylum Halobacteriota; class Methanomicrobia; order Methanomicrobiales; family Methanospirillaceae; genus Methanolinea_A. Next base: position 90,938 of record JADFDO010000007.1, read on the forward strand.
CCCATGTCGGATGGTTTATATTACTTGCTCTCGATATAAATACTGGACCGAAAATGACTCGATATTGAGGAGTTTTTCGAGGAAAATACACGAGGGGATTGCAATGACCAACCCTGATAAGACAATTGAAAGTTGTATCCAGATGCTTCAGCACATCATGGATGACAGCACTATCCCAAGGAATATCCGAAGGGTCGCGGACGAGACGCGCCAGCTGCTGATGAACAATAACAAAAAATCCGGGCTCCGGGCCGCAGAGGCGATCTCAAAGATCGACGAGATCAGCAATGACCCGAATATGCCCGTCCATGCAAGGACCCGTATCTGGGAACTGGTCTCTCAACTGGAGACGATCCCCCTGGACTGAACCAAAGTCACCTGTTTTTTCAAACACCCGGAATAGTATTTCATCTCCTGGCTGTTTCAGGGCATAACTGTGATTACAATGCTCCGGGTGCGACCTTTCCTTACATCGAGTTCCAGCAGCACAATCTGCTGCCATGTTCCGAGCATCACCTCTCCCCCGCCAACCGGAATTGAGAGCGAGGGGCCTACGAGAGATGCCCTCACATGGGACCTGCCATTCCCATCACCCCAGCGGCTGTCATGGGCATAAGGTATGTCATCAGGGGCAATCCTCGCGAGCGCTCCGCTAAGATCGTTCAAGACTCCATTTTCGAACTCTATGGTAGTGACCGCTGCGGTTGATCCGGTGATAAAAACATTCACCATACCCTCGCGGATACCACTTTCCCTTACCGCGTTTCGCACTTCACCGGTAATATCCCTGATATCACCTTCACCTTTCGTCGAGATCTGGATCGAACTTCGGTACATTGATGAGAGAGAGACCTGGAACGGGATGAACGTATGCAAGAGCAGTTCAGTGGCCGAAGGCCATCAATTGCGGGGGAGCAGGAGTGGTCCTGGACCACTCCTGCGGGGAAACAACGGGTGGGTCGGGAGGGGGAGCAGTTGAGTGGCCAAAGGCCACCAACTGCGGGGAACCAAGGAGAGGTCTGGAGGGGGAATCCCTCCTGTCTGCTGATTCCCTGTTCAACTTGATAGTACTGTCTAACTGGTCCAAAGGGGTTGGCCTGTTCACGGCCAAAGGCCACCAACTGTGGGGAACCAAGGAGAGGTCTGGAGGGGAAATCCCTCCGGTCAGAAGATCCCCGGGTTTGTTGTGTACTCTTCTCTTTTCCGTGTCATGGAACATGAATAAAGGGTATAGTGTCATTGTTACCAACAATCTCGCTCACAAATCATGACGAGGAATTACGGAAAATCCGTGGGAAAGACATTCGGGTTTTATGTCTCACTTCACAAATGCGATTGACCCCGCCGCCCCCGAAAATACCGCGGGACTTCCGCCCTCGACCCGGGGAGACCTGCGGTCACCTCCATATCTTCAGAAATTGCTGAATAATTCTGGTAGGAGTGATGTGAAGAAGTACGGCGGCGGTTCAAATTAAATTTTCATTAGCCTATCGGAACTAAATAGTCATTTGAAATTCGACAACCAAGGAAACCACCTAAAACACAGATTTATTCACACCATTCAATAAATATTTTTAGTGACTAGTGTGCCACTATACTCAAAATATGAATTATTCGTCAACGGTTTCCGGGTTCCCGGCATCCTCGTCGTTCTGACCGTTCTCATCGTCTTTGGGCACTATCGCGATTCCCACGATCCGGTCGTTCTCATCGAGGCGCATGATCTTGACACCCTTTGTTCCGCGCCCTATGACGCGTACCTCGTTGACGTGGATCCGGATCACAACACCGGATGCCGTCATCACCATGATCTCATCCGTATCAAGCACGGCACAGGATGCAATCACGACTGCATCCCTCTCGAGCTGGATGTTCCGGACCCCCATGGTCCCCCTGCCATGGCCGCGGAACTCATCGAATTCGGTCCTCTTTCCGAACCCGACATCGGAGATCGTGAGGAGGTGATCCTTCTCTACCAGCGTGACCGCAACGACGGTATCGCCGCCCTTCAGCTTCATTCCCCTGACACCCTGGGCAGTCCGCCCCACCGTCCTCACGGTCTCCTCGTGGAAACGGAGGCTCTGGCCGAAGCGGCTTGTGAGGATGATCTCCTTGTTCCCGTCGGTGAGGATGACCTCGACCAGCTGGTCGGATCCACGCAGTTTGATTGCATTGGTCCCTACAGATCGGGGGAACGAGAATTCTTTTAAGGGTATCTTGATGACCTGCCCAAGTTTGGTCGCAAACAGGAGGAACTGGTCCTCGCGGAACTCCCGGATCGGGATGACCGCGGTCACCACTTCATCCTTGAGGTTGAGGAGGTTGACGATTGGTTTTCCCTTTGCCGTCCTGCTGGTCTCGGGGATCTGGTAGACTTTCAGCCAGTAAACGCGGCCCGTATCGGTAAAGCAGAGGAGGTAATCCTTGAGGCTCGCGGCAAAGACAGAATCGACGACGTCGGCTTCCTTCGTGGTCATCCCCGTGATACCGTGCCCGCCGCGCCTCTGATTCCTGTATACGTCGATATCGGTTCGCTTGATATAGTTCGCGGTGGTGATGGATACGAGGACTGTCTTGTCCTCGATCAGGTCCTCGTTGGAGATATCCCCGAAGTTCAGGGATATCTGGGTTCGCCGGTCATCCCCGAATTTCTCCGAGACCTCCATCGTTTCGCGCCGGATCTCCGCCTTGATGTGCTCCTCGCTTGAAAGGATATGCTGCAACCTGGCGATCTCGGTCTCGAGCCCTGCTTTCTCGTCGTTTATCTTCCTCTGTTCAAGGGCGGCAAGGCGGCGGAGCTGCATCTGGAGAATAGCATTTGCCTGCGGCTCGTCGAGCCCGAACCTTGTGATCAGGGCAATCCGTGCATCCTCGACCGTCTCCGAAGCCCTGATCGCAGCGATCACATCGTCGATCCTGGCAAGCGCGATCAGCAGGCCGTTCAATATGTGGACCTTTTCGAGGGCTTTTTTAAGGTCAAACTCGGATCGCTTCGTGATGATCTCAATCCGGTGCCTGACAAAATGGTCGAGCAACTCGGGGAGATTCAGGAGCCGGGGCTGGTTCTCGACAATTGCGTAGTTAATCGCCCAGAAACTCGATTCGAGCTGGGTATTCTTGTAGAGGTTGTTGAGCACAACAGAGGGAATCGCGTCCTTCTTGAGATCGAAGACGACACGGATACCCTCCTTGTCGGACTCGTCGCGGATGTCGGAGATGCCCTCGATCCTCTTGTTCTTCACCATGTCCGCAATGGCAGTGATCCACTGAGCCTTGTTGACCTGGTAGGGAAGTTCGGAGACGATGATGCGGGCGTTCCGGGAACCGCTCTTCGGCTCCTCGATCGTCGCCACCCCGCGGACGATGAGCCGTCCCTGCCCGCTCGTATAGATGTTTCTCACTCCCTCGACCCCCATCAGGATCCCCCCGGTCGGGAAATCGGGGGCGGGCAGCGAAGTCATAAGGTCTTCGACAGTGATCGCAGGATTGTCAAGGTATGCCACCACGGCAGCGCAGACTTCCCGCAGGTTGTGCGGTGGCATCTTTGTTGCCATCCCGACCGCGATGCCGTCAGTACCGTTGACCAGGAGGTTGGGGATTTTTGCAGGAAGGACAACGGGTTCGGTGAGTGATTCATCGTAGTTTGGGACAAGCGGAACGGTCTCCTTCTCGATATCCTCGAGGAGCGCTTCGGCATATGGCCTCAACCGGACTTCGGTGTACCTTTGCGCCGCCGCAGCATCACCATCAATGGATCCGAAGTTTCCCTGCCCCTCGACGAGGGTATGGCGATACGAGAAGGGTTGCGCCATCTTCACGATGGTATCGTAAATGGAGGCATCACCGTGGGGATGGTACTTCCCCATGACATCCCCAACCACCCTCGCACTCTTCTTGGTGGGCTTGTCGCTGGTATTGCCCATCTCCCACATGGCAAAGAGCGAGCGACGGTGAACCGGTTTTAAACCGTCACGGACATCCGGGATAGCCCGCTGGATGATGACGCTCATCGCATAATCGATGAACGAGGTCTTCATTTCCTTCTCGATACTGACCGCTTCCACCCTCTCGGTCATGGTATCATCCACCGGAAGATCCTGGTCAGATGTCAAGGTTCTTCACCTCCCTCGCGTGCCGCTTGATGAAATCCTTCCGGGCCTCCACGTCCTTGCCCATCAGTATCTTGAATATCTCGTTTGCTTCCATCGCATCCTCGATCATGACCTTCTTGAAGATCCGGTTCTCTGGATTCATCGTCGTGTCCCAGAGCTGCTGGGCGTTCATCTCCCCAAGACCCTTGTATCTCTTGACCGAGATCCCTTTTTCACCCAATTCGGCGAGGAGTTTCTTCATGTCCTCTTCCCTGTAGGCGTATTTTTCGACCTTGCCTTTCGAGACGGAGAAGAGGGGGGGCTGCGCGATATAGATAAATCCCGCCTCGATCAGCTTGGGCATCGATTTATGGAAGAACGTGAGGAGAAGGGTCCTGATGTGTGAACCGTCCACATCAGCATCCGTCATGATCACGATCCGGTGATAGCGGGCGCGGGATAGGTCGAAGTTCTCCCCGATACCCGTCCCGATAGCGGACACGAGGGTCTGGATCTCCGCATTTTTCAAGAGTTGGTGCTCTCCGGCCTTCTCGACATTCAGGATCTTCCCGCGGAGCGGCAGGATTGCCTGGAATTTCCTGTCCCTCCCCTGTTTCGCACTGCCGCCCGCAGAATCTCCTTCCACGATGTAGATCTCGCTTTTTTCAGGGTTCCGCTCGGAACAATCAGCGAGTTTTCCCGGGAGACCGCCACTTTCCAGGGCTCCCTTCCGGCGTGCAAGTTCCCGGGCATTCCGGGCAGCCTCCCGGGCTTTTGCCGCAGAGAGCGCTTTTTCGACGATAATCTGGAGGACTTTCGGATTTTCATCGAAGTATTCGGAGAGTGCCGAGTAGACGAGGGAGTCAGCGATCCCCTTGACGTTGCTGTTCCCAAGCCGCATCTTTGTCTGTCCCTCGAACTGGGGATTCGCCATCTTGATGGAGACCACCGCGGTCATGCCCTCCCTGACATCTTCGCCCCGGAGCGTGATGGAGGAGTTCTCCTTGATCAGCCCGTTCCTTTTGGCCATGGTGTTGATCGCCCGGGTAATCGCGCTCCGGAAGCCCTCGAGGTGAGTCCCCCCCTCCCTCGTATTGACCGAATTCACGTACGAGAAGATCTTCTCATCATAGCCGGTGGTATACTGGATTGCCACATCGAATTCCAGTTTGTTCTCCTCGTCCTTTTTCGAGATGAAGATGGGGGCAGGATTGAGGCAGTCGGACCCCTCGTTGAGGTAGGTGACGAACTCTGACAGCCCGCCAAGGTAATGATACCGGTCATGGTCACCGTTACGTTCATCCCGGATACAAATGACGAGCCCGGCGTTGAGAAATGCGAGCTCCCTTAACCTGTGTGCAAGGGTATCATAGTCAAAATTGACCGTCTCGAAGATCGACGAATCCGGGTTGAACGTGATCCTCGTTCCCGATAATTTTGCCTGGTATTTTTCCAGGAACTGGATCCTGTCAAGATTCCCTTCGTCAGCCGGTGCTGCGGGAGCAGGTATGACGCCCTGGCCGTCTGCCCCGGCTGGTACCTGCGGCTCCACGTACCACTGCCTGAACCGGGTACGGAGTTCGGAGAGCGTCTCCTCCCGCTCGGAGCATTGTGAGATCGTCTTTCCCTGAGAAAACCGCATGTCGTAGATCTTCCCGTCACGGTACACCCGGGCATCAAGCCAGCTCGAGAGGGCATTCACCACAGATACGCCGACGCCGTGCAGACCCCCGGAGACCTGGTACGAGTCCTTGTCGAATTTTCCTCCGGCATGAAGGACGGTGAGCACCACCTCGAGTGCGCATTTCCCGTTCTTCTCCATCCTGTCGACCGGGATCCCCCTCCCGTTATCCTCAACAGTCACGGAACCGTCCCTGTTGATGCTCACCCAGATATGGTCGCAGTATCCTGCAAGTGCTTCGTCGATAGAATTATCCACAACCTCGTAGACGAGATGATGGAGCCCGCGTGCATCGGTACTCCCGATGTACATGGCCGGGCGTTCCCGTACTGGCTGCAGACCCTCCAGTACCGTGATATGAGATGCATCGTACGTATCGGTCAATCCCGCTCCTCCGTCAAAAAAATCTGTCCGATTTTGAAAACCGACGTCACATACAGTATTTGTCGCCTGAACACTTAAGGATAAGGGCGCAAATACGTGGCCGGCTAGGAGAATTCTCCCATATCCGGGTCTTTTATGCCGAGATCCCTGTCAATAGCCAGGATTATCCTTCTTAACAGCTTCATCACTTCCTCCGCGTCCTCACGGTCAAGGGTACCGGGTTGGTGCCAGACGATCCGTTTCCTGAGCTTACCGGCCAGCTCCTCGATCTCGGTTCCCTTGAACTGGTCAGGGATGATAAACTCCTCGAGGTGGTCTGCAGCGCCGTAGAATGCCTCTTCAGGTTTATGCGCGAAGTGGTTGCAGATCAGCATAAGGTTCGTGATGAAGCCCCGGCCGAATGTACTTGCCATGCACTAGCCTTTCCTGCCTTCCATAATAATATACCGGAAGAGAGTGGCACCGACTTAAAAAAGCGAGAATTGCATCAGCCAGACACAAAGCGGCATCACGATAATGAACACAAGACCCGCGATGAGCAGGCTCCACTCTCCTCTCCGCAGGGGCTTTTTATTCAAAAACAGATGCGAACGTGTTCCATGCCCGCGGCAGAGCATACTGATATACACACGCTCTCCCTGTTCATACGACCTGATAAACATGGTCCCGATGGTATAGCCCAATTGACGAAGCCTGTACCGGTATGGGAGGCGTGAATCGAAAGGATTAAAACAGCGGGTTTTCAGGGACTCCTGGATTTTGCGGTACATATAGCCGAAGACGAACAGGTATCGGATCATCATGCCGAGGGCCAGGGCAAACTCCTCGGGAAGGCCAATCCGGCTTGCACCATCAAGAAGATCCTGCATCTTCGTAGTGGATGACAGAAGGATGATGAACGAGATGGTGAGCATGAATTTGATGCACAGTATGAAGGCAAACTCAATGGATTCGGTATAAATATGGATCCCGAATGGCAGGGATACAAGGGAGTGATATTCAGAATAATACTTGTTTTTCAAAAAGATCTGGAAAAAAATAATGATCCCCCATACAGGCACGATTACTGCAAGACGTTTCAAATAGCCGGCAAACGGGAGCCGTGTTGCTACCCAGAAGGCAAGGAAAAAAATGAAGAAAATCGCTCCGACCGTATATAACATCGTTGAATAGGGGACTGCGACGAGTGCCACGATCGCTGCAAAACAGAGAATGATCTTCACCCGGGCATCCACACGGTGGACCCAACTGTCCCGGTATGCATCACGCTCTATCTGGAAGAGTTCTTCTATCATGGTTGTTTTCCAAACGCGGAAAGAAACGAGCGTTCTGCATCCGCATAGGAGTAGGCCGGCGATATGCTGATCCCGTGTTTTTGCAGCGTTGAGATGAGTTTCGGCAGGACAGGAACTCCCAGGCGGACAGAATTCAGCATCTCCTCATTGATGAAGATCTCCTCAACAGTGCCGGTCCCTACCACCTGACCTTTATTCATCACATACACATAATCGGCCACTTCCGGGACCAGCGAGACATCGTGAGTTGAGAAGATCACCGTCATTCCGTATTTCGAAGAGAGTGAGTTGATGAATCCCACGAGGTCTCTTACCCCCTGGGGATCCAGACCCGCAGTGGGTTCGTCCAGGACAAGCACCTGAGGCTCCATGGCGATCACCCCTGCAATGGCCACTCTCTTCTTCTCACCCCCGCTCAAATGGTGTGGCACACGATCCCTCAGATGTTCGATCCCGACAACTCCCAATGCCTCTGTGACCCGGTGTTGTACTGTCTCTTCATCGAGACCCAGGTTCATGGGTCCGAATGCGACATCCTGTTCCACGGTGGGAGAGAAGATCTGGTCATCGGGGTTCTGGAACACGAGCCCCACGAACTTTCTCACTTCACGGAGGTTCTCTTTGCTGATAGGTTCGCCTCTGATGAGAACACTTCCTGATGTGGGCTTGAAAATTCCGTTGAATTGTTTGAAGAGGGTACTCTTCCCTGCCCCGTTCGCACCGATTACCGCAATCCTTGCATTCCTGGGAGCAATGAAATGAATGTGATCAAGGGCTTTGACATTCCCTGGATACGTATAACAGAGATCTCGGGTCTCGATCAGGTGCATGAATATGACCTGGTATTGAGGATACCATATTGGTTCATTGGTCTGATTACACTGACTTCCCCGGTGCCTTCATCACGTAAACAAGTCCCAGGACCGCAAGGAATGCCAGGATCGTCCCGGCAAGAATCGCAACCAGCCCTCCCGCGGATCCCATCTCCTCACCCAGTGCGTAGTCCGGCATGGGTGATTCGTATGAAAACCGGCCTTCAGTCACTTCGTGAATCTCGGCATCTTCGTGAGCCGCGCCCGTAAGGGTTTTATCTCCCTGAACTACGAGAGCGGTGCTCTCCAGACCGTCGGGATCCGATGACGCCATGAAGACCGCGATGCATCCCACGAGGAGCGAGATCACGAGCCCGACTATGAGGAAGGTCCTGTTGTCCATCATACCGCGCTCACCTTCTTCACCGGTTTCACTCCATTGTCCACAAGGTCAGGCCGAACATTCATGATAAGGTATATGGCTGCGACCGTGATCACACCCTCAATGACACCGATGATCGCATGGTAAATACCCATCGCCACCAGACCTTCCATCAAGGGGAATGTTCCCGCAATGAACATCTCCACTGCACACGCGAGTGCGGGGATCAGGCAGGCAAGCCATGCAGCGATGAACGCTGAAACAGGCATACTTTTCGTGGCTGCTTTGATCCCCTTGTAGGAATAAAAGCCTACAAAACCACCGATTACTCCCATATTGATGATGTTCGCACCCATGGTGGTAATTCCACCGTCTCCAAAAAGAACTCCCTGCACGATCAGGACCATGGTGAGGATGAACACCGCCGCAAACGGGGAGCCGAGAATGATTGCCGCAAGGGCACCCCCGACGAGATGCCCGCTTGTCCCCATCGAGACCGGGAGGTTGAAAGACTGGATTGCAAAGATTGCTGCCGCGAGTACCGCAACAAGGGGAAGTTTCTCCTCGTTCATCTCGTTTTTCGCCCATCTTACTGCAAGGAAGACAAAAACAAGGGCAATTACCCAGTATATGGCACCCTGGTAGATTGGAATGAAGGCATCGGGAATGTGCATTAAATCACCTGTAATAATACGTTTGTGTAATATCGTAATAAGGAATAGTTAAAAAATATTACTCTTTGTAAATTCGACATACTTCCGTTTTGATCAGTATGCCTAAAAGGTGAAAGAGCGAGGGCCTCATAAGGAGCCGCCGTATAAGCTTTCCCGGCCTGTCCATGTCACCCAGCATGACGATATCCTCGAGTATGGCAGGGTCACCGAGTACTGTGATCACCCTGGACATGTCGGCGGGGGATATCCCCTGCCTGATGCGGAAGAGCTGCATCCCGAGATCAAGTTCCCGCCCGAAATCATTCTTCCAGGCTTTTTGGTATTCGGAGAGGCTGGTATCACCAGAGTCATTTTCTGACAGCGCTTCTCCGATCACCCGGGCAGCATGGCGGGCGGCACGAACCCCTGTGTAAACGCCGCCGCCGGAAGTGGGCTTTGCCATCCCTGCTGCATCGCCAATAAAGAGCACATGGTTCCCGAAGGTCCTTGACCTGGTCCCAAGCGGAATCGTCCCGCTCACGAGATGCACCTGTGCGGACCGGGTCTCCTTCCCGAACATCCCGAGAAAACGCGTGAACCGACCCTTGACATCACTCCTTCCCGCAAGCCCAACCCTCGCTCTCCCGGGCCCGAGCGGGATTGCCCAGCCAAAGAACTCGGGCGATGCATCAGGATGGATCTCGACCTTTGACTGATCCATATCGTAAAGGATGTCAGCCTGGAGTCCCGCGAGAAAGACCTTCGGCCTTGGCATCTTCTCAATCCTTGCAACCCTGCTCCTTGCTCCGTCAGCGGCAACAAGGATACGGAACGGGATCTCGCATCTCCCGTCTGCACCCCGCGTGATGATGCAATCGCCTTTCCGGGTCAGGTAGGAGGTCTTCATCCTGATGTCGGCCCCTGCCTTGGCCGCTCTCCAGAGCATCTCCTGGTCGAGGACCGCACGATCGACTACGTGAGCCTTGGGGTTGCCCGCATCGAACTCAAGTTCCGGCCCCAGGCTCGATACAACCCTGGCACCGCGGACGGTCGAGAGGATGCAGCGATTCGAGACCTCGCATTCCCTGAACGCATTCATCGACAGGAGCCCGGCACACTGGACCGGGACTCCTGCAGTCCCGTGCTCCTCAACCAGGCACACGGAGAGCCCCTGCTCTGCACAGAGCCGGGCGCAGGAGCTTCCGGCCGGACCGCCCCCCACCACCACCACATCATAGCACTGGCTCATTCCCGTACCAGGATCTGTGTTGAAACGGGATGAAGGGAGCAGTTGAATGGCCGGAAGGCCACAAACTGAAGGGGCGCAGAGGGGGGTCAAAAACCCCCCTGCGGGGGCACAACGGGGAGCAGGAGTGGTCCAAGACCACTCCTGCGGGGAACCAACCGGGGTGGGCCGGGAGGGGTACTATCCCCTCCCGTCTCCTGATTCCCTGTTCATCTGGATGGTATCGTCCAACCGGGTTCGTCTGTTCCCGTCTCCTGATTCCCTTCACACCTATTTTCTCCTCGCCGGGACAATATGAGAGCACAGATGGAGAAAGAACCCCTGTTCGAATGGAAACAATGCCTCATAATCCGCAGCGATGTGAAGATGAGCCGCGGGAAGACCTGTGCCCAGGCTGCCCACGCGGCAGTGATTGCCTATGACCGAGCGGATGCTACGACAAAGAAGAAATGGCTGCAGGAAGGTCAGAAGAAAGTGGTCCTGAAGGTCTCCTCCGAGAGAACCCTTCTTGAATTAAAGACGCTTGCCGAACATGCCGGCCTCTCCACAGGCCTCGTCCAGGATGCTGGCCTCACCGAGATCCCTCCCGGCACCGTGACCGCACTCGGTATCGGCCCGGGAAAGAGCGAGGATCTCGACCGGATCACAAGCGACCTCCCCCTGCTCTAGCGGCCACGCTGGAACATGGGACCACTATCGCCATTCCCTGATACACCCTGATGAGAGAGAGTCCATATACCCTTGAACAGGCCCTTGGCATGTGCTGGTATGCCAGCGATACGCCCGGGACCGGTGGAAGGCTCCGGGAATCTGCCGAAGACTTTGTTGTTGACGAGATCTCTCCTGCTCCGGGAAACGAGGGTGCCCATGTCATCTGCCGTCTTACCAAGAAGGACTGGGAACTCCAGAGAGCGGTCCGCGAGATCGCAAAACAGCTCTCCATCTCTCACAGGAGAATTGGATGGACAGGAACCAAGGACAAGCATGCGGTGACCACCCAGCTCATCTCGATCTATGGAATCCAGGAAGAAGACCTGTCCCGGGTTCGGTTAAAAGACCTTGAGGTTGTCCCTGTCGGGAGGTCGACCTCACCACTCACACTCGGAGCCCACCAGGCGAACCAGTTCTCCATCATGATCCGGAAGACCACCTGCCCGGACCTCGCCAGGGTCGCTGCAGAAGTGTCAGGAACCTGCGCACAGGGCTTACCCAACTATTTCGGGATCCAGAGGTTTGGCGTGATCAGGCCGATAACCCATCTTGTCGGGGAGCAGATACTCAGAGGGGACCTTGAGGGGGCGGTTGACTGCTACGTCGGTGCGGCCTGCCCCGATGAACCTGTTGATGTCCGGCAGGCAAGGACTGCATACTCAGAGGATGGAGATCCTCTCCGGGCCCTCAGATCATTGCCGGTCCCCCTCACTTACGAGAGAGCGATGCTCCACCACCTTGTCTCAAGTCCCGGGGATTACAGTGGGGCATTGCTCTCACTGCCACCGCGGCTCCTTTCCATGTTTGTCAGCGCCTTCCAGTCACACCTCTTCAACATGGCGCTGTCCGCGAGGATGGAAAGGGATCCGGAATTCTTTCTCCCATATCCTGGTGACCGCCTTCTCTTTGCCAACGGAAAGGAGGATACCGTGACCGAAAGCACCCTGAATGCAGCAAGGATGCAGGTTGAGAGGGGACGCTGCCGCGTTGCGATCATGATGCCTGGATCGAGATGTTCTCATGAAAAAGGAGACGATGATCGCACCATATCCCTGCTCATCGACTCGAAGGGAATTGACCATGAATCATTCTCCCGGGCGTCAACGCTCGTCGGGACAAGGTATGACGGGGCCCTTCGTCCGGTCTCCCTCAATACCGACATACATTCTGTGATAGAGGGGCCCGATCTCAAAATCTCCTTTTCACTCCCACCAGGCCAGTATGCAACCACGGTCTGCAGGGAGTTCATGAAGGCTGATCCACGGGATATGATATGACGATACCCCTCCGGGTGCACTGTCCAGGGAATTTCCATCAGGACTTGATCTCTGACGGATACCCGGGGCCCTCCCCCTCGTAGCAGACCCGGTACTCGGTGACGAGGTTGCTCCCGCAGAGATAGTGGTTCTTGAGGATCAGACGGATCATCTGGCTCTCGTCCTCGATGTGCATTCCCCCGACCAGTGAGGGTGTATCAGCGCCACCAACAATAAAGGGAAGGTGTATCAGGCGTATCTCATCGACGAGACAATGGTGGAGCATGTGCCAGTTCAGCGTGGGACCACCTTCGATCATCATGGTACGGACAGAGAACTGATCGTACAGTTGCTCCATGAGAAGGGGCAGATGCACCCGGTCATCTCCCGACACCAGAACTTGTACACCTCGATTCCTTATGGCGTCGACTTTCCCTCTGGGCGCCTTTTTTGCAACCGCAACCACCGTCGGTGCGTCGGGCCCGAGCACGTTGGCATCGATGGGGATATCGGCCATGCTGCTCGGAATGACACGAAGAGGGCTCTTTCCTTCCACGTATCGTACGGTGAGGAATGAATTGTCGATCTTGATTGTATTCGAGCCAACCATGATAGCATCGCACTTTGCCCGGGTCTGATGTAAGAGGATTTCCGTCGCATGATCCATGTACTTCATGAGGATCTTGCTGGATGCTCCCTTTTTCAGGGTAAGCTTCCCATCCACAGTAATTTCAGACATCATCAGGACATGCGGTCTTCTCTGTTGTTCCTGCACAGCTGTTCCTTTCTCCTTGCCAGAGATATCGTATTCCTTTCATATAGAAGTTGTCAGGTTTTTCTCCGCTCTTTTTATCAGATGGGTCCACCTGCCTATCCGGGATCCTACATATCCCCCCTGCACGGAATTACGCGCTGATGGCAATCATTATTGGCCTAACCGGCGTGGTACTTAGGCATGAATATTACTGCCCTCCGGCCACGGTTTACGCGATACCTCGAGCCGGTGGCAGCGTTTTTCTGCCGTATCGGAGCCACCCCCAACCAGGTATCACTCCTGGCCCTCTTTTTCGGACTTCTCTCTGCCTATCTTTTCTTCCGGCAGATGTTCCCGGCCGGGAGCGTGGCCCTCCTCCTCTCCGCAGTCCTTGACCTCGTGGACGGGGCTGTCGCCCGGCAGACCTCGAAACAGACCAGGTTTGGCGCCGTGTTTGACTGGATCGTGGACAAATATGTTGACGCACTGGTCCTGCTCGGCATAGGTCTGTCGGGGATAGCCATCATCACGAGGCTTCTGCCACTGCCACCGCTGGCTGATTTTGCGGTGGTGGCATTCGCTATCACAGGGTCACTGATGAATACCTTCATCAAGCCCGTGGTGTATGCCGAAATAGGGTATCAGGAACGGGTTGACGGGAAGATCGAGGATCCGCTTGAAGGGGTCGGGTTCTTCGGCCGCCCCGAGACATTCCTTGTCCTTCTCGTCGGAGGCCTGACCGGGTTCATATGGATCTCGGTGCTGATCATCGCGATATGTACGAACCTCTCGGCGCTTGAGAGGATTATGTATCTCTACCGAAGGCTCTCCTGATATCCCCGACATAGAGCTGGACCAGCCTGACAGCAAAATCTGCAAGGCCGGGAATGATCCGGAAGAGCCCCCATGCAATCCCGATCAGCAACAGGAGTGCGAGTCCCTCTGCAATGATATTGTGAGCCCAGAAGAAGCTCTCGTATCCAAATTCGCCATTCCCCGCAATCTCGGGGAGGAAGGGGAACCATTGCTCGGTATAGGCGATGATCACCGAGGTGTTTCGAAGAATATTCAGGATATAGATCGTCGGGACCACAAGGAGAAACGAAAGGAGTTTCTGCCGCGATGTGGTCTTCACGGCACTGATGACGCCGAGCATGATGGCGATTGCCTGGATACCGGTGCAGGCGAGGATGATCTCCACCCTGAAATTATTCCTGGATATCATGTTCCATGCCTCGTGGATGGCGGGATACCCGAACGCCTGGAGCATCCATTCGGTCTGGCCGACCACGATCGAGATGAGCCAGTCGCCAAGTGGAGTGTACGCAAAAGGGGCGTAGAGAAGAAAAGCGACTGCTGCAGCGGTGGAGAGCTGGAGTACGAGCATCTCCCTCGCAAGGAGATGCTTTGCGGTGATCAGGAGGAACGGAACCGATATGATCGCCATTGCAGGGTAAAGCCAGTTATTGATTGAGAGGTAATAAGGGACCTCGGCAAACAGAAAGAGCACGATGAAGGTCCAGCCGAGGATCGCACAGTAATGGCGTAATCGCCAGGGGACCAGGAAGGCCAGGAAAAACAGGCAGGAAAAGAGGACCAGGAGTTCCTTCATTGCTCTTCTATTGGATCGCATCGGAGAAAAAGAGTGCGTTTACACCCTCCCTGCCCCAACGGGCGTAAATTCCGGGATTTTTGCCTGGCAATGAACCAAGACTTAATCTTGCATCGGTGCGAATAATAGTGCATCATGTTCTGTCCTGAGTGCAAGAGCCTCATGATCTCGTCTGCAGGTCAGCTGAAATGCCGCAAATGCGGGTACATTCGCAAGATCGGCAAGGATGACCAGATGCTGATCAGGAAGGAACGGCGCGAGAGGGAGATCGTGATTGTGGAAGAGGAGGGCGGGCAGATACGTACCCTTCCAACAATCGCAACCAAATGCCCGAAATGCGAGCATAACCTTGCATTCTGGTGGCTCAGGCAGCTTCGTGCTGCGGACGAGAGCGAGGTCCGCTTCTTCCGATGCTGCGAGTGCGGGCATACCTGGCGTGAATACGACTGAACAGGTTTTATCTTCCCTTTTCCCGGTTTTCTGATTTTTATTCCAGTGTCGGCGACCGTACGGTCGCCCCGGGGTCGAGGGGCGGTAGCCCCCGCCCTGCAAACCTTGCATTCTTGCAGATTTGGAAACTTCCTCCGGCAGGTTCATCATGGGGGTTGCTTTATCCTCATCCATATGAAGGCATGCACGCCCGGACAGCGTGTCCCATGAGGTGATGGTTCGAATGGACGTATCCTATTTCTTTACCCAGTTTGCCGCCTACAATACCGATTGGCCTGTCGCCAACGCGATTCTCTGGTTGCTGCTTGTGGTCGCCACCGTATTAGTCTTCCTGAGGCCCGGTGACGAGCGTCTCCAAACGCTCGTCAAGAGCGTGCTGGCGCTGGTCTTTTTCTGGAATGGAATCGTGTTCTTCTTCTTTTACATGACCATATCATCGGTCGCAGGAGGGATACCCATGGTTATCGCAGGGGTGCTGTTCGCAGCCGACATATCTCGAAAAAAGATCCGGATTGGAATTCCTGATTCGGGCTGGCTGCGGTTCGCAACCCTTGCATGGGCTGCCTGGGCACTGGGACTTTACACTATTGCCGGGTGGCTCACGGGTCATACCTACCCTTGGGGACCGCTGCCGCCTGCACCCTGTCCCACGACTATCCTTGCAATAGCTCTCCTCATGACATCACTGGCAACGCTGAAAAATGACCGTCTTCCCTTCACTTTACTATGTGCCTTCCTCCTCTGGTGGGCATTCTTTGCAGGGATTTTCGCTCCTGCCCTCTATGGCTTCTTCCTTGACCTCACGCTGCTTGCAGCAGGTGTGTACGGTCTTGCTTTAATAGCAATGAACTGGGGGCCGTGCCAATCCTCTTAAGTAGCGATTCGTGAGTGAAAAAAGAAGGCCTTTTCCCAGTATTTTTAATTTTAGCAATAATAAAGCAATAAAATGTCTTCTTTTTAACAAGGATTGATCATTATGAAATAATTTTTGAATGCAAAAAAAACGCGGTGAATCTTATTTATCCACAAATAGTTATGGGATTGTATTAATACCATTCAATTGAAGTCTCGATTGAGTACTTCCACCAGGCTTTGATTCATCTTTATTCGGAAACACGCATAATGCTGATCCCGATCCTCTTACTTCTGATTCCGCTGTTTCAATTGTAGTTAGATTCGCTTGATATGGGGGCATAACATTAAACCAGACATATCTCCAGGTTTTCGCAGGTATTGAACTTGCTGGAGACAGTACCTGTCCTCCGGGTTCTACTTTTAGGATATAGGTATGTGTGATAGTATCTTGGTTCCATATCCGCCACCCAGTGCCCAACGTACACGTCGGTGTCGGACTCACCGTCCCTCCCCCCGAAATAGTCATCCCCTGGTTGTATACCAGCAGCCTCGCATTCTCGTCTACGATGCGTAGTGTCATTGATCCTGCGGGGAGTGGCAGTATCTGTTTTCCCGTCAAATCGTCGGTGATTCGATACCCGGAAGTGGAGTAATACAAATACAGCGTCTGACCGGGATTGAAGGTGCCCGCATCATCCTCGACCTTAGCACGGAATGAACCCTCGGATCTGTCGACATAAACCCCGAGAGCATACTGCACATTGTCGCCTTTGTCAAGGTATGCGGTATCCCCTCCTCTCGAATAGAGACTGATCGCTTGCAGTGTCCCATTCGTGTAGCTGACCACTTTCACTTCAGGAGGAATGTAGGCGGATTTCGGCTGGATCACGATCAAACCAAAGACGATACCCCCGATAATAACCGCAAGCGCGATGACCAGCGCCACGATGAGGATCGATGCGATCACTTCGTTGACGGCAGAAGTCTGCTGCCTTTGCATACATACACCTGCTGCGGGGAGGAGATAAATGTCCCTTTGTTCCCATCCTTTCTGAACCGAGGGGGATTCAGGGTCGTTCGGAATTATTCCCCACCCAACTGTTTATATACTGTCCTGAGGCATTTATAAACATGAAGGTCAAGCCAGAGGACTCTCTCAAGATTGAAAATATCGTCGCCTCAGCCAAGGTGACCGATTACCTGGATCTTCCCGCCCTGGCCTCCCAGATCAAAGACGCCGAATACAATAAGAAGCGTTTCCCTGGCGTCGTTATCAGGATGCAGGAGCCGAAGATCGCAGCGCTTGTCTTTGGATCGGGAAAAGTGGTGCTGACCGGTGCAAAGAGCATCGAGAGCCTCTCCGAGGGGCTCGAGATCCTCGGAAACCTCCTGCGGGGGCTCAAGATTGATATCCCGAAGAAGCTGAGTTACAAGATCCAGAACATCGTCACATCCGCGGACCTTGGTTCCGGCATCAACCTGAACAAGATCGCCGTGGGATTCAACCTTGACCGGATCGAGTACGAACCGGAGCAGTTCCCGGGCCTCGTGTACAGGCTGGAGAATCCAAAGGTGGTGGTCCTGCTCTTCGGTTCAGGGAAGCTCATCATCACCGGCGGCAAGGAGCCGGAGGACGCCAGGAAAGCGGTCCAGAAAATCTTGAACGATCTCAAGAACCTCGGCCTTCTCTGAGAAGGCTGGAAGTCCCTCTTTTCCTTTCTTATATTTAATAGTATATATAATAATAATAATCTTTTTATATACTATTCACTAATGACATAATGGCATACTATGAAGCGGTGCAGACCATGAAGTCCAGAAAAGTCATGTATTTTACACCAAGGGAAGAGGAATTCGCCGACCTTCTGGTACGGATCGGGATGAAGAAGAACGTCGCGAAAGTACTTGTGTACCTGGCCCATACCGCAGAGGCTACCTCACGGGACATTGAGCGCGGTACCGATCTCAGGCAGCCGGAAGTGAGTATCGCAATGGCGAACATGATGGAGCAGCGCTGGGTGGAAAACAGGGAAACCAAGGCTGAAAACAAGGGTAGGCCCGTCAAGATCTACAAGCTCTCCCAGCCGATCGGGGAGATCATGGATGGGATCGAGAGGGAGAAGCGGGCTGAAGCGACCAACCAGCTGAATCTTATCCAGCAGTTGCGGGATTATATCTCCTGATTCTTCCTTCCGTCAACAACCCGGCAACCCTTTTCTCCACCGATTATCACGGTCGTTTTCCCAGTATAATTGCAGAAGAGGCCGCATTCCACGACTCCGGGGATCGCTGTGATCGTGTCCTCGAGTTCACCGGGATTCACTATTCCGCTGAAACTGCAATCGAGGATATAATTCCCGTTATCGGTGATCACCGGCCCGTCTTTCGCATTTCCCTCACGGATGAGCGGATCGGCCCCCATCCCGGTTATTCTCTTCATGACCGGGGTGATGGCAAAAGGGATCACTTCGACAGGGACCACTCCGGTGAGGTTCGTCACCAGTTTTCCCTCATCAACGACGATGACCAGACGGCCGGCGGCCTCTGCGACCACCTTCTCTCTCGTGAGCGCCGCTCCCCGTCCCTTGATCAGACGCAGGATGGGGTCGACCTGATCTGCCCCGTCGATCGCCATATCAATGGTCGGGTGATCGTCAAGGGTTGTTAAGGGTATTCCCAGATCTCGCGCCCTTATTGCAGTCTGGAGCGAGGTGGGGACACCGGCTATGGAGAGATGTTCCTCTTTTCTCCTCGCGGAGAGCCTGACCATCGCGTGGTATGTCGTCGATCCGGTACCGAGCCCGAGGATCATGCCGTCCTTCACGAGATTTGCAGCGTGGAACCCAGCATCCTTCTTCGCCTTCTCTGCGGGAGCGGAGATCATGAATTCCCTCTTTCTCTCTTGTTCCCGAAGAGGTCCCGGAGCGCCTGGCATGCCCCCGGTGCGGTGCAGTCGAGCGTGATCGGGGTGATTGATATGTTCCCTTTTCTTATTGCATGAACATCCGTCCCCTCCCCGGCATCCTGGATGAGGGGGCCATTGATCCAGAAGTAAGGCCTCCCTCTCGGATCGAGCCTCTTCTCCACGCCTGTCGCAAAGAGTTTCTCTCCAAGCCTTGTCACCTCGTAGCCTCCGGTGACAACCGACGGGATATTCACATTGATGACATCAGCCCCGGAGGGGAACGGACGGTCAAGGAAGGTCGAGCATACCTCCCTGATAATCCGCTTGGACTCCTCGAAACTCTGGCCGTGGTTCCGCGGGTCGTCGAACTTGTCGCCCTGGTCCTTCACCTGGAGCGAGAAGGCGATGGCAGGAGTTCCCTGGTTGGCAGCCTCCAGCGCCGCTCCGACGGTCCCGGAGGTCATGATGGACTCGAACGAGAGGTTTTCACCGATATTGACACCGCTCACCACCATTGCCGGCTGGAGATCGAGGGCATAGAGGCCGATGATGACGGCATCAGTCGGCTTGCCCCCGACCGCCCATGCCCTGACTCCGTTCATCTCCACCTCGTTCGCCCGGATGGGTTCAAATATTGAGATCGAGCGTCCGACCGCGCTCTGCTGGGTCGCAGGAGCGACAACCGTTACCCTTGCGATTGGGGAAAGGGCTTCATAGGCAGCCCACAATCCCGCAGAGTTGATGCCATCGTCATTGGTGAGCAGGATCCGGGGTTTCATGGTTACCATCCATTGGTAAACCAATGAGAAATAGCTGTCCGATCGTCAGGCTCATCTGGCCTCATGATCCATGCTGTATGATGAAGGCGTTCCTCGCGGAGTATACCGTGTTCCATGATCCCCTTCTTGCCCCTGAAGGCGAGGCAATGCTCAGGGTGCTCAGGGATAGTTTCTCGCGGTGCGGGTACGAGGTCGTAACCCCTGAAAGAGGGGACTTTTCAGAAGAGATCAGACGACTTGCTCCCGAATGCGATGTCGGGCTTGTCATCGCCCCGGATCACCTTCTCTTCAAGTATACTTACATGCTCGAGAGCATGACCCATAACGTGGGTTGCGGGAGCATGAATGTCGCGGTGTGTGCCGATAAAATTCAATGCGGCCGGATTCTTTCCCGCCATGGGATTGCGGTGCCGGCACAGGATACCGGCGGGAGAAGAGTGGTAAAACCGATCAGGGGGTGCGGATCAGTTGGGGTCCGGCTGACAGATGGACCGGCCGGGACAGGCGAATATTCCCAGGAATATATCGAAGGTGAGCACATCAGTGTGAGCCTTGTCGGGAACCGGGTTGTTGGCGACGCATGCTCTTTTTATACAGGCAAGCCCCCCCTCCTGCTGGCCTTAAACCGCCAGGATATCTCGATTGGAGAAGACGGATCATTCCACTACCTTGGAGGCGAGACCCCGGTATCGCATCCGCGCTCAGCCGAGATTATTGAGACCGCAACGAAGGCGCTCCAGGTACTCGGCTGCCAGGGATACGTCGGGATAGATATGGTCGTTGCCGACAAATGCTACGTTGTGGATGTGAACCCGAGGATCACCACGAGCATCGTCGGGATAGCCACATGCATGGAGGAAGAGATCGCCGATATCCTTGTCCAGGCATCGAAGGGTGGCGGCCCTGACAGGGTGCATTTCAGGGGAAGTGTCCGTTTCGATTGCCACGGCAAGGTGGAGCGGTTGTGATCGGTATCGATGTTGGCGGAGCCAACGTAAAAGTAGTATACGGAGACCGTGCTGATACCATCTACTGCCCGCTCTGGCAGGAGGCGCCCCTCCATGATATCCTCTCGCGCTATGACACCGGTGAAGGGGTGGGGGTAGCAGTCGTCATGAGCGGGGAACTTGCCGATTGTTTTCTGAACAAGATGGAGGGGATTAGGTGGATCGTTGACACCGTGAAGGAGGTCTTCCCCGGCGCTGTCTTTTATGGGACTGACGGGAAGTTCCATGATTCCCCAGTACCGGCGCTCGCGGCAGCAAACTGGCTTGCATCTGCTACATACCTCCACACCCTTTACCCTGACGGCATTCTGGTGGATATGGGAAGTACCACCACCGACATCATCCCGCTCACGAATCCCCCTTCCCTTCACGGGCTCACCGATCTCGCAAGACTTCAGAAGGGGTATCTCCTGTATACAGGGCTCCTGCGCACCACCCTGCCCGCGATTCTGCGGAGCGTCTGCCTAGACAATATCCCAACGCCTGTGAGTGCTGAGTATTTTGCTGCAAGCGCTGATGCCCACCTGGTACTGGGACACATCACTCTCGCGGACTACACCTGTGATACTCCCGACGGTAAAGGAAAGGACCGGGAATCCTGCCTCCGGAGACTGGCCCGGGTCGTCTGCTCAGACCTGGAAGAGATCGGCGAAGTGGGTGCGATGCAGGTTGCGGGTGAATTCTGGAGAGTTCAGGGTGCGATGATACGGGAGGCCGTGTCAGACGCACAGAAGAGATCCGGTGCCCGGACGATCCTCACTGCGGGAATCGGGGCGGGCCTTCTCGCTCCTTATCTCGGGGCTCTGGATCTCTCGAGGGAACTTGGACCGGTCGCCGATGCCCTCCCTGCCTTTGCCGTAATGGAGGTGTTTAAACGAAGCCGTGGGTGATCAGCGCACTCCTCCTCGCCGTATCGATACTTGCGAGCGCGGTCCTCTATCTCGCGGGACTGCCGTTCTTCTTTCTCTTCCTCTTCATACCTCTCATCCCCTTCCTGCGTGGCAGGAAGGATGAAAAGACATGCCCCGTATGCGGCTTCAGGACCACGGATCCCCGGATCGCATTCTGCCCTTATGACGGATCGCCGCTTATGGGACCTGCATCACCATGAGTGGAGAGGTCACCAGTGATTGCTGGGTGTTAAATCTTTTCACTTCATTGACTGGAATCATACCGGAATACCACGGTCAAAAATACCTTGCAGTCCCCCTGTCAAGGACAAGGGATAGGTCATCCCCCATCTTTCGTGCATGGGAACCGTGCCATTCCGGGTGAGCATAGAGCATAAGAATCCCACCAGGCTCAGCAATTCCCCAACATCAGGGCATGATCATGAGAGCCTGGCCCGGATGGAAAAACCTAATGGTCGCCGGTATCCCTGCCTGCCGGCATGTTCCATGGTTCTTTTAACGATTCCCCCTCCTCAAAAACCCGGTTACGTGAAGGGTACCCACACGCGGCAAGCACATCTGGACCTTTGATCTGATTTCCTACCTCAAGTTCGAGCGCAAGCCCTGACAGCGATAAAATAGAGCGGGGCATGTGGACACCGAACATATTGTTTGCTTCCATGTTACGGGCGCTGTTCCTCATGGAATTGTTGCTGCTGTTCCTGATATAGAGGCGGCAGCTCATGCGATGTACGAGGATGCCCATTGCCTCGAGATATGCGGCAACACGGTTTGCAGGCATTGTCATCGAGAGGGCAATGCAGAGATCGATGACCACAGAACCGATCCTGGTATTGGGATAGAATGGCTCGTCCGCGTAACAAATTCTGGAACACTGCCTGCAATAAAACCGTTTAACCGATACGAATACCACACTCTGTCCATGTTCAGTGATCATCCGTGCAAACTGTTTCTTTTTTGTATCATACCCGGAGAGCTGCCCCCCGCATGCCGGGCATGTGGTGTGGTCTGTAAAGACAACTCCTTCGACTGCAGAGATACCGGTCTGGACAATTTCGGTCATGAGCGGAGGGATGCATAGTGGTTTCATAGCATATGCGCGCTCGCGAAATCTCTTATTTCCCGAAATAACATGCCTGATTGACTTTTTGCTGCGGTTAATTGATCCATATTATCCAAAATCTGCCTGAGAGTTCTACGAACCCACTGTTATTAATCATTTTTATCAATGGATTCGATTCACTTAAATAACGATACACTGACCCTCCCTTATCCAAGGTGAGACCATGGAATTCAAGTATGTACCAACCACGTGTCCATATTGCGGAACCGGGTGCGGCTTCAACCTCGTTGTCAGAGACAAGAAGGTTGTCGGCGTCAAGCCCTGGCAGCGCAATCCCGTCAACGAGGGCAAGCTCTGCCCCAAGGGCATTTATGCCTGGCAGTTTATCAACAGCCCCGACCGGCTCACGAAGCCGCTCATCAAGAGAGATGGCAAATTTGAAGAGGCGTCATGGGACGAGGCCTACAAGCTGATCGCCGAGAACTTCAAGAAGTACCAGGGCGAGCAGAGTGCCTGCCTTGCGTCTGCCAGGGTCTCGAACGAGGAGAACTACCTAATGCAGAAGTTTGCCCGGGCGGTCATGAAGACCCCCAACATCGACCACTGCGCGAGGCTCTGCCATGCGTCGACCGTCGTCGGCCTTGCCGGGGCATTCGGCTCCGGTGCGATGACCCAGTCTATCGCAGACATTGCCGAATCAAAGTGCCTTCTCGTCATCGGGACCAACACCTTCGAGCAGCACCCGCTGATCGGGCGCCGTATCATGCAGGCGAAGAAGAATGGCGCCAAGATCATCTACGCTGATCCCCGGCTCACCCCGACAGGAAAGATTGCAGACCTGCACCTGCAGTTCTACTCGGGTACCGATGTGGCACTTTTCAACTGCATGATGCAACAGGTTCTCAAGAACGGCTGGGAGAACAAGGACTTCATCAAGAACCGTACCAAGGACTTCGAGAAGGTCAAAGAAGTCGTGATGAAGGACAGCTACAGCCCTGAGAACGTCTCGAAGATCACTGGTGTTCCTGCAAAAGACATCATTACAGCAGCCGAATGGTTTGGTACATCAGGCAAATCTGCGATCCTCTACTCGATGGGTATCACCCAGCACACCACCGGTGTTGACAACGTCAAGTCAACCGCGAACCTCCAGATGATGACCGGCAATCTCGGGAGACCCGGGACCGGCATCTGTGCCCTGCGTGGCCAGAACAACGTGCAGGGCGCCTGCGACATGGGAGCCCTCGCAAACGTATACTCCGGGTACCAGTCAGTGCTCGTCCCCGAGATGAAGAAGAAGATGGAAGACGCATGGGGCTGCGACATTGCAGAGGGTAAAGTGGGCCTCACGGTGACCACGTTGATCAATACCCTCGCTGATGAGCCCGGAAAGGTCAAGTGCGTCTACATCATGGGTGAGAACCCGATGCTCTCCGACCCCGACCTCCACCACGTTGAGAAGGGACTCCGGAACGTCGAATTCATGGTTGTCCAGGATATCTTCCTGACCGAGACCGCCCAGCTTGCCAATGTGGTGCTGCCGGCCGCCTGTTTCGCCGAAAAGGACGGCACCCAGACCTCGACCGAGCGCCGCGTCCAGATGTGGAGGAAGGCCCAGGACCCGCCGGGAGAAGCAAAGACTGACTGGCAGATCTTCTGCGAACTCGCCAAATACATGGGATACGAGAAACAGTTCCCGTACAAGAGTGCCGAAGATATCTTCACCGAGATCTCGAAAGTCACACCATCCTATGGTGGCATGGACTACACCCGCCTAGCAAAGCCAGAAGCTCTCCACTGGCCGTGCCCGACCAAGGAGCACCCGGGGACACCTATCCTGCACAAGGAGAAGTTCTCCCACCCCGACGGGCTCGGCATCTTCACCCCCATTGAGTGGAAACCCCCCGCAGAAGTCCCGGACAACGAGTACCCGCTCCTCCTGACTACCGGACGCTGTATATGGCACTGGCACACCGGCACGATGACCCGCCGGTCTGTTGACCTGGAACGCGAAGAGCCCACGGGATGGGTTGAAATCAACCCGGAGGACGCAAAGGCACTGAACATCAAGGACAAGGAGATGGTGAAGGCAATCACCCGCAGGGGCGAGATCACCATCGGTGCGAGGGTTGTCGATACCATCAAGAAGGGGGTTATCTTCATCCCGTTCCACTTCGTGGAATGTGCCGCCAACATCCTCACCAACAATGCACTGGACCCGACCGCAAAGATCCCCGAATTCAAGGCCTGTGCCTGTAAGATCGAGAAGATAAAGGAGGCCTGAACATGGCAAAGAAAGGCGATATGCTCTATGCGTGGACCAGCGACGAGGAGATCAAGAAGAAGGCAGAACTCGGGGGTGCGGTCACCGCGCTGTGGAAGTATGCACTCGAGTCAAAGACCGTCGATGCCGTCCTTGCCATCACCAAGGGGACCGATCTCTACGATGCTCAGCCGGTGCTTATCACCGACCCGAAAGAGATCGCAAGTACGGCTGGATCGCTCCACTGTGGAACCCTCCTCCTTCCGAAGCTTGTCAAGAAATTCCTTGATGGCGCCGAGACCATGAAACTCGGTGTCACGGTGAAGGGCTGCGATGCGATGGCGTTCTACGAACTTGCCAAGCGCCAGCAGATCAACCTCGACAACGTCATCATGATCGGCGTCAACTGTGGAGGATCAGTGAGCCCAGTCCTCGCCCGCAGGATGATCGCCGACAAGTTTGGTGTTGACCCCGACACGGTCCACAAGGAAGAGATCGACAAGGGCCAGTTCATCATCGAGTACGAAGGCGGACACAAGGGAATCTCGGTCGACGAGCTCGAAGAGCAGGGGTATGGCCGGCGCAGCAACTGCCGCCGCTGCAAGATGAAGATCCCCCGGCAGGCAGATCTCGCCTGCGGGAACTGGGGAGTCATCGGCGACAAGGCCGGAAAGGCAACCTTTATCGAGGTCTGTTCCGAGAAGGGCGCGAATCTCCTCAATGGCGCCGTGAAAAAAGGTATCCTTGCCACCGAGGCAGCGAACCCCAAGGGTCTTGAGATTCGCGCAAAAGTCGAGAATGCAATGTTCAAGCTCGCGGACAAGTGGCGCAAGCACGACTTTAACTCACTTGGTGAGGGGAAGGAGCGGCTCAAGAAGATCGTCTCCGAGACCTCACGCTGCATCAAGTGCTACTCGTGTATCGACAACTGCCCTATCTGCTACTGCGTCGACTGTACGACCAAGAACCCCGTGTATGTGACCCCGGGGCAGCTCCCGCCAAGCTTCATGTTCCAGCTGATCCGGTTCGCCCATATTGCGGATTCCTGCGTGAACTGCGGCCAGTGCGAGGAACTCTGTCCTGCGGAGATACCAAACGCCCTGTTCATGCACGCACAACAGGTCGAACTTGAGAAGATGTTCGGCCACGTCCCGGGCGTCGACATGGAGCTCCCGCTTCTCGCATATGTCGAGGAGAGGGCAGAGCGTGCAAGGCTTGCCAACACGGGAAGCGACATGATCTACGAGAACGTGTTCAACCCGGTCAAGTAACTTTTTTTTCTTTGAAAATCGCATCCGCGATTTTCAACCTTTATGGTTCACAACATGCCTGTTGCTGGCGCTTATAATGCAAATGGCACCGCCATTTTCAAACTTTATGGTTCACAACATGCCTGTTGCTGGCGCTTATAGCGCAAATGGCTCGGCCATTTTTATCCTTTATGGTTGACGGTCCGGCCGTTATTCGCAGTTAAAGTAAAGTTGGCCTCGCCATTTCCTTTGTCCAGGGTTGTGCCCTGATCCGGAATAGAATATTTTTTTAGGGTTTAGTGGCAATCCGTCCACTCACTCTTTTCAAAAAAATGTTCATAGTGTAAAAGAGGTATTTCCCTGCCGTTTTTCAGATTGGCAGAGGATCCCTGGTGTACAAAGGACCAGGTAAAAAAAGGGTTTCACCTCATCCGTGACTGGAGATGTGGGAGCTCTTACTGGAACAAGGACACTCCAAAACTTACCCGCAAGGGTCAAAAAAAGGGATCTCAGGAGTCGACTGTATCGAATCGTTCGAAGTAACAGTAATCGTATGCCTGCTTTTCACCGGGTTTAAGCGCGAGAAGGTGACTGTCGGCATGGTCCCGGCAGACCAAGGAAACGCAGGTCCCGAGGGACTGGATACCTATCGCGTCCTTCTCACAATATTCGCATCTGGGTTTTTTATCCATGGTACGCGTATCTCCAGGGTCTTTTCAACGATATGTTTTTTCAATCCGGGATTCTCAACACATTACCCCTGATCAAATGAAAGGTTCAGGAATCCTCGTCGGGATAGCGTTCGAGCACGCACACGCCGAATACCTTTTTTTCACCGGGTTTAAGCGCGAGGAGGAGGCTGTCAGCATGGTCGGGACAGACATATGCAAAACTGCCCTCCAGGGACTGGAGCCCGATGGCCTCCTTCCCGCAATATTCGCACTTCTTCTTCTCAACCATAATCATGTACTTTCGATTTTTTCATAGATAGGTCTTCTTCATTTGAGGGGTCCATCGTGATACCTCCGGGTTCACCGAGTGATCCGGAAAAAACCGTGGTGCAGAATGCACTGCAGAGCACTGCATCATTGATCGCAGCCTCGGGTGTAAAGTGGATATGAAAAACCCGTGTCAACCATGATATCGCAGTATCTCTTTCTTTTCACCAAAAAATACCAGGAATCATGGTTTTCCGGATCTGCCGGGACAAGGTGCAGTTTATCGTTTCCAGTGTACTTCTATATTCCTTACCAGCGCAGAATATGCGTTATTTTTTAAAAACATCACATACGTGGCAAGAACCGCGAACTTATATAATGTGATGGATCAATCTAGTGACTGGAGGATACGATTTGAATGACTCCAGAAGAGTACAGGAAGATCATTTCGACAGCAATCGACCGTGAAGTGGAAGCGTATACATTCTACAAGACAGTATCGGGAAAGGTGAAGGATGCAAACTTAAAGAGCCTCTTCCTTGAGCTTGCCGGAGAAGAGACCAAGCACAGGGAGTTTCTCCAGGGACTGCTCTCAAAGGATGTAAAGGAACTCAAATTCTCTGCATCCAAGGACTACAAGGTCGGTGACAACATAGAGACCCCTGCCCTGACCCCAGATCTGACGCCAGTGGACGGTCTCGTCGTGGCAATCAAGAAAGAGCTCGAGGCCATGCAGATGTATACAGCCCTCGCACAGAATAGCACTGGCGCCGAACAGAAGAAGATGTTCATGGAACTCGCAAGCATGGAGCGGGGCCACAAGAGCAGGCTTGAGGATATCTACGTGAACATGGCATTCGCAGAGAAGTGGTAACACCTCCTCTCTCTTTCTTTTTTCCGGTTGTATTTCCTGATCCCTTCCTAAAATGCAGGTGCCGATGGTATACTGTGTGCCCGCAGGTCCGGGACAGCCAGCCACAGTTCCTTGCCGGAGGAATAGGAAAAAAAACCCTACCATCGCCTCGCGTGGAGGTTTGCATAGAGAGTTGAAAGAAAGGGAAAATTCCCTTTACTCCAGCGAGGGGAGGATTATTCCTTCTTCCTGATGCCGCCTTTTTTCCTGGTATAGGCAAAATATCCTGCGCCAATCAGGACGGCTGCGATAATCGTAAGATAGAGCGGATTTTTGAGTATCGCATCGATCCCGCTCCTCTCGACCACCCTGACCCTGATCTTCATTGGATCTGAGACGAGGCGGTTGTCAAGCGCATCGCGATACCGGACCTCAGCCTCGAGGCTGTAGTCTTTCACCGTTGCGGCCTTGTCGACTGAGATGACGAAGACTGCTTTTCCCTCTTCTCCAGGGTCAAGGTCTCCAAGCGATGCAATGTCCCTGGTCGAAGAGAATGGATCGACCGCACTGATGCGTGCCTGGGCACTTCGCACGGGCACGGGGCCCGTATTTCTGAAGGAGACCTCGATCTCCCCCGTATCGCCTCGTGGCATGGTGAAGTCATCCGAGAGTATCTTGAATTCTATCGATCCCTTCACCGGGACACCGATGGTGACCGGATCGGTGGTATCAAGGTCTCCCTGGGGGTCCAGGTACTCCACCACGACATCAAGGGGATAGGTCGATGCCTGCGCTGCGTCATTCACCTGTATCTTGAACTGGGTTTTTACTGTATCTCCGGGGGCGAATACGCCTATATAAGAGGTTCCGACCACCGGGATGATTGGGCTTTCCTGGTGCCGGAAGATCCGTGTGATCGCCTCATTTCCTGAAAGCGACCCATCATTCACGAGTGTAAGGGTAATGACTCCCTCATTCCCTGATGTAAGCTCTTCCGCTTCAGTCCCGAGGACCCGGATACTCACCCGCGGCGTCACCTCGACCCCGAGAGGAATGATTGCACTGCTGTTCGCGTATTGATAGGCCACGGTCTCCGACCCCCGCTGATCCGCGAACAGGAATGAACGATATTTCAGGGAGAGTGGAAGCGTGTAACTCCCTCCCGACGCATTCTCGAAAAATTTTACCTCGAAAGGTACCTTCACCCGTGAATTTGCAGGCAGATCACCGACCATCTGGGGGTCGGTACGAAGAAAAAGGGGGGCGTCCCCTGTCCCAAGGTCCACGGTAAGCAGCCTGGCGGTCGTGGGAACCTCGTCTGCAACGATTTTTCCTGAAGGGAACACCTCGAAGTCATTGGTTGCCCGATTTTCGATCACGACCACAAGGGTTGCGTCACTCCCTGGAAGGAATTCGTGTGATCCTTCCAGCGAGGCGACAAGCACGGGTTCTCCCCCAAGGTACTCTCCCGCACCAAGCGCAGGAGCCGAGATGAGCGCAACCCAGAGGCATACCGAAAGGATGAGTGGGAAAAAATACCGGATATCTGTTGTCATTCCAATAACAACAATTTGCCAATGAATTCTTATATAGCTATTGAGCTTGAAAGGGGTGGCAGAACAGGAATGGTTCAGCCTTCCCATTCACCGGAATATTGCGCGCACCGGAATATAGTCTCGATATGCTCAACGGGGTTGTCAGGCATACCCTGAAACATCGTAGTCTATGACGGATGAATGCTCCAGGCACTCGTGACCGTTTTTTATCCCCTCGTCTATCATCCTTTTGATTAGTGCCGGGTATACTGCCCCCACCATGTCAGAGACTGGCTTGCCGTTGCAGAAGAACTTGAACGTCGGGGTGCTCATGACACCAAAACGCTCTGCCGTCCACTGGCTTGATGTGATATCCACCTTCACAACGAGGACTATCCCTGTGTACTCCCTGGCAAACCCGCGAACATAGGGGTCCATGGTCCTGCAATGGGGGCAGGTCGGGCTGTAGAACATGACCAGAACCGGCATCCGGCTCTTCTCGACGGTCTTCTCCCAGGTGATATCGGTCACTTCGACCGGCTCTACCTCTTCCACACTCTTCCTCCAGGGTGTGATGTTGCAGGAAGTTGGTATTATATGTTGGCCTTTCCCGGCCAGGGGATCAGGTCATACCTTTTCCTCGACGAGGAGGTTGATGACATTCTCGGAGATGTCCCCCGCGTATTCCCCTGCCCTCCTGATGCTTGCGACGATATACCGCAGGGGGACTGTAATCTCCGGGGTCTCATCGAGCGAGTTGGAAAAGATGATATTGCACTCGTCTTCCAGGACTTTCACCTGCTCAATGTTCGCATGGGCTTCCCTGATGTCTGCCTTGAAGAACGAGAAGATGCTCCTGTCGAAGATGGACATCGAATGCTGGGTGGCAGCCCGTATCGATGCCAGGCACTCCGGATCGATCCTCTCTCTCGGGACGCGCCCTGCCTCCTCCACGAAATGAACCGCATGGTCGCCTATCCGCTCGATGATCCTGCTGATGATGTAGGTATTGACGACAACCGATGACGCCACGCCCATCTTTCTCGAGAGGCTGGCGTTCTTTAAGATAATATTGGTCTGCCGTGCGACGAGCCAGTGGAGGCGGTCAACATCATTGTCCCGCGCAACCACATCGCGTGCGAGGGCGGCATTCCCGGTCTCGAGCACCGCCAGGGCATCCATGTACATATTCTTGACAATGACGTACATCCTCCTGATGGTATTTTCAAAGGGCATCTCGGCAGGATTGAGCAGGTCTTTTAAGAGGATCGAGGTATCCGTCTCTTCAACCACCTCGGGCCCTATCGTCATCTGTGAAAAGTCACGGACTGCCATCCGTATCGACGCCGGAAGCCTGGTCTTGGAGGTCACCCCTATGGTAGTATATCCCGCGATGTAAGATCCAATGAGAAGCCTGAAGAGGAAGGTCGGATCATTGATTGATGTCACGTCAAAGGTCCTGGAGCGCTGCGCAGGGGTCTCAGAGAGATCCCTCGTCACAAGAAGAGTCCCGTCAGGTTGTGCCACAAGACCCAGGGGGTCGTTCTTTTTTACACCCTGCTGCTCTGCCCATTCCTTCGGGAGGGTGATCACAAATGACGAACCCCCTGTAATCTGCACTTTCCTGATGTCCATGCCCGGGTATCCCTTTCAAATACTTTCTATGCCGCTCTATTCTGCACAATATTAGTATATATATCCATATAGTTCCGTTCGGGCAAGACCATCCCACCCCCTCATGCAACCTCCTCTTCCCCAACCTCATCGCACCTTCCACGGGATCCAGTGCAGCCAGCCCCTGTGGGATATGCAGGGGTTACTACTTCACGAAACGAGCAGACATTCCCGGGATAGAACGGAATCGATATTTTTGAGAGCCACTTTTGATCTCCAGCTGAGATAATGGCGAGCACCGGAAAATTGAATCCCTTTTCCTTCCTTTTCCGGGAAAATTGGGCAGGATCGACCACAAACATTTAAACCAATTCTGTCACACCTTCTGAGTGATACCTCTCAGCTGCCAGAATGATGCGGCTCGTGGTTCCTCATGCCAGAACCTGAAAGCGAAAGTGATGATGACCCCCATAATAGGGTCAATTCTGCCGGTTTTTCGATCTCTTCTTTCCCGGATAAGGGCCTTTTTCATGGCCGCCAGGAGGTGACACCCTGATGCCCCAGGGGATCCTGATCCCGGAGGCACAGCCGTCTCCCGATCTCTTCACAGGAGTTCCGTCGCAATGGCGTGCATCCAGAGAAAAGGGAGATCCTAGTACCGCCCTCTCAAAAGACAGCATCCATATGGCTGAACGGGATGGCACGATATACCTGGTCTCGGAGAACTATTCGTATAAGAGCGAAGCGTACTACTCCATCCTCGAACGGGAGATCCGGGGCCAGCGCGTGGCACCTGACTCGTCATCAATCCTCGACGCCTTCGTGGTGCCCATATGCCTCGAGCGGGCCCACTCCTGCGGGATCCCGGTGGCCGACTATGCCATCTCCCAGTCCTGCATCCCAGTCCCCGCGGTCATCTATGGCCTGAATTACTTTGCCTGTACTTCGCATTTCGAGGTGCTCCAGGAGAACGCCCAGGAGAGGGAGATGATCAGGCATGTCACCAACAACGGGAAATATCCCTTCTGCTCGCAGCGCCTTGATGTGGGGGTGCGTATCGAGCGAAAGACCTCGATCTTCGGGATGGTGGCCTCTCCCGGCAAGGGGATGGCTGACATGGCCGGCAGGATCTGGGAGTGTTTCAGGATACCTCTCGTTGAGATCGTATGCCTGTCGGGCCCGGACGGCCTTCGCCTCTCCTCGCTCTGCCCGGTCCGCTACTCCCATCTCTCCAAGGTGGAGAAATCTATCGTCAGGGCCTGCCTTTCCGGCCAGGAATTCCTATGAGCCGGCTCGGGGTGTTCGTCGACCGGAAGACACTCTCGTCTGCCGAGCAGCTCAATGCCCTGATCCGGTGCAGGGACACCGCGGAGGAGATGGGGCACGGTGTCGAGTTCATCTTCCCCGTCGACATCAGGAAGATCCCCCAGATGGACGGGCTCTTCATCCGGGCCAGGACCGATCCCATGAACGTCACCTATGTCGCATC
Organism: Methanolinea sp.; assembly: GCA_018262855.1. Lineage (GTDB taxonomy): Archaea > Halobacteriota > Methanomicrobia > Methanomicrobiales > Methanospirillaceae > Methanolinea_A. The sequence continues at coordinate 123,727 of JADFDO010000007.1, forward strand.
TCGTATGGCCTCGTTTGCACAAATACCTGTGATCGATGACCCCATGTCAATCCAGATCTGTTCCGACAAGGTGAACATGTACTCCCGCCTGATGCAGCACGGAGTTATGATCCCCCGGACGCTCTTTGTCTCCCAGAGGGATCTCTGTCCTGCAAGGGCAAGGGAGATCTTCGACGATCTCGGCTCGCCTTTGATCGTGAAGGAACCCTCAACCTCCTTCTCGCTCCGGGTGGAGAAGGTAACGGACCCTGCAGGGCTCCTCCAGGTCGCCCGCCGCTACTTCAAGATGTCGGACTGGATCGTTGCCCAGGAGTTCGTGGAGAGCACCTATGACTGGAGAGTGGGGGTGCTCGGTGGTGAGTTCCTGTATGCCTGCAAGTACATCATCCCCTCGCAGACGTTCAAGATCCAGGATTCGGTGAACGGCCATGTCGTCTACTGCGGGGTGCAGAGCGTGCCGCCCGACATGGTGCCTGCCGCGGTGCGCGAACTCGGGGTCAGGGCCGGGCGGGCAATAGGGAACGGGCTTTATGGGGTGGATATCAAGGAAGGACCCTCGGGCCCGTGTGTGATCGAGGTCAATGACAACCCGTCGCTCGAAGGCGGGGAAGATACCGCGTACCCGGACGTATACCGGGAGATCGTCCATACCCTCCTGGAGACGTGAATATTTTCCATGACAGTGTCTTTTGAGGCGATAGCAGAGGCCATCTGCGCGGCATGCGGGGGAAAGTGCTGCCACGAGGCTCATCCCCCCCTGAGCCCGGCAAGAATTGCGATCCTGCACGGGAAAGGGGTGCTTCCATCAGCGTTCGAACGCAATGGATACACCAGGATGAAAGCGGGTCACGACGGAACGTGCATCATGTGCACGGACGGGCGGTGCAGGATCCACGCGGTGAAACCCGAGACCTGCGTGGCAGGGCCGTTCACGTTCGACGTTGCCGGGAATACTCTCCGGCTGTTCCTCAAGCGCGAATCGATCTGCCCGCTCGTGCCCTACCTGAAGGCAGACGACATGGCATACCAGACCCAGTGCAGGATGGCTGAAAAGAACCTTGCCGATCTCGTCCGATCGCTTCCCCTCCACGAGCTGGATGTGATCAACGCCATCCCCGAACCTGAGACCGATCTCGTTGCAGAGATCCCTCTTGACATGGAAAAGGATCGTATCCCATGAAGACGGGAACCGAACACGAATATTCCCTCAACGGGCCGGGACTGGTCCCGCTCCCGGAATCCGACAGGGTACTTGAGGAAGTATCCGGCAGATGGGACGGCGAGATCCCTCTTGGGCGGTCGTTCATCTGTAAGGAGCTCCAGAAGACCGTGCTCGAGTTCGCCCCGGAACACCCTTCATTCCGGTTATCTGTACTCGAGTCCTCGGTGCAGGACGGCATCAGGGAATTTTACCGCAGGTTCCAGAATCGGTACACCCTTCTGGGGCTCGGGATGCACCCGACCCTCTCGCTTGACGAGACCCGGGTCTGGGACCACGACGAAGGCGAATATTACGAGGCCTACGACCGGCTCTTCTCCCTCCAGCAGCACGGCTGGCTGAACATCCAGGCGCTCCAGGTTAACCTTGAATACCGGAGCGAAGATGCGCTCGTGGAGATACATAACCGGGTCCGCTGCCTGATCCCGTTCCTGATCGCGGTCTCGGCCGCATCCCCATTCGTGGAAGGGAAGGTGCCCGGCCCGGTCGACAACCGCCTCATCTATTACCGGGAGAACCAGGCGCAGGTCCCGGCCATCTGCAACGGCATTGTCCCGGATCCGATCGCGTCGGTGGGAGATTACCGCAAGAGACTCGCGGGGATCTACAGGGAGCTCGAAGAACGTGGTGCGTCGATCCTCTGCGAGGAGTGGGTTGCCTCCGCAGGGGTGATCGTCCGGTTCTCCCGTCCCTGCGTGGAGATCAAGGTCCCCGACGAACAGGAATGTGTCCGCTCCGATATCGCCTTCTGTGCATTCGTCAGGGCACTGCTCCGAGCCAGGGACCTCCCGCTCGAAGAAGACAGGGGAGCGCTCCTCGATATGACCGAAACAGCAATTCATACCGGGACGGCCGAACTGGAAGATGATCTGAAAACACTGTACCGGTATGCAGAAAAGTCAGCCACCCGTGAGGAACTCCGCTACCTTCCCTTAATTCGAAGAAGAATCGAGGAGGGGAGCCTCGGGCAGATCCTTCTTGAGAGGTACCGGGACACCGGAGATCTCCGGGGGATCATGCAGGATCTTGCGATGTGCCTGAAGGAGAACAGGCCATATGGGGAGGAGCAGAAGGGCTGAAAAGCCCTTCTGCTGCGGGGGTATTACATAGGATAAAATATTTTTCCGGTCTAATCGTGACCGGTGCCATGGTGATTTACCTCATCTCTCCCGGCTTTTCCCAAAGACCATCACAACCACGATCCCGATTCCCGTAAGGAGCGCCCCGATCCCGAGGATGACCGGCTCGAGCTGGACCAGCAGGAAGAGACAGGAGACCAGGCCAAGGACCGGGAAGATCGGAAACCTCCCGATCCTCCCTGGGATTGAAAAGGGTCGTTCACTCCGGGGCTCCCTGTAGCGGAGTACAATCACCGAGAGGTTCACCACCATGAAGGTCACAAAGAGGGTGAAGTTGGAGATGTTTGCGACAAACGCGATATCCCCGGCAAACATGAAGAGGAGCGCTCCTCCCCCGACAAGGAGGATCGAGATCCAGGGCGTGTGCCGGTCGGGATGAACCCTTGCCATGAACGCCGGGAGCGATCCGGCCCTGGCCATCCCGTAGCTGATGCGGGAGGAGGCAAACATCATCATGAGCACGGTGTTCGCGGTCGCAAACAGCGCGATGACCGACATGAGGACTGACGCATCCCCTCCCCATGCAGCGGAGGCGACGGTTGCAAACGGGGCAGGCGATGCCGCGAGCGCCTCCCACCCGACCACGCTCACGGCGGAGAGGCAGACGAAGATATAGAGCACGGTCGAGACCACAAGCGCCGTAATCAGGGCGAGCGGAACGGTCCGCTCAGGCTTTCTGGTCTCCTCCGAGAACTTGACCATCTCCTCGAATCCCTGGTAGGCGAAGAAGACAAGGGCAGCGGCAGACAGCACACCTGTGATCCCGAACGGCATCTCCATGAAGTCCACCCGACCGAGATACGGCAGGCCGGCAACGATGATCAGGATAAGTCCCCCGACCTCCACCAGGGTGAACAGCACCGCCACAAGCGCACTCTCCTTGACACCGACAAGGAGTATGCCGCAGAGGATGGCAATCAGTAAGATGGCGGCTGCAATGACCGGGACCGGCAGCAGGTTCGCGAGGTAACCTGCGAACCCGAGCGATACGGTCGCGGCACCAAGGATCCCGGAGAAGATGATCAGCCACCCGATCACCATTGCAACCCTCTTTCCCACCGCCCGGTTCGCATACTCGTACTCGGCTCCTACGTTCGGCATCATGGACGAGAGTTCCATGTAGGAGAGGGCTGTGAAGAACGCCACCAGGGCAGAGATCACGAACGACAGCCAGAGCGCATTCCCCGCGGTTCCCGCCGCAGCACCGATCAGGGCATAGATCCCTGCGCCAAGGATGATGCCAATCCCCGATATGGTCACCTCCCAGAACCCTAGCCTCGGGACGAGCCCCTTGTATTTTCGCGGTGGCATCTTCGCCATGGTGACCAGTTCCTTGAGAAGAGTGTATGGAGGTGGGGAGGGATGAGGGTTATTACAGAGTTCGATAACCCTGAAAACCCTGATACTTATTTTTCTTCAAGATCTTCCTGAGATAATCCTGTATCGTCCAGGATACTCTTGACAATTTTTGGATGAAGAATCACTCCTGAATGAAACGGTATCGTTACCCTAGTACCTTCAGAATTTCTGAATATTTTATGGCTACCACTTTGCCTAACCTGGGAAAATCCATGTTTTTGTAAGATCCTGATGATCTTATCAGCAGTTATCCGGGGAATTTTTCCCTTCATACTGCCACATCGACTGTTGTCAGGCTCACCATTTTTGGCTGCGGAATTGCCTCACCGCATGAGATCCTGTCCTCAATATGGAGACGTATTGCGTCGCGAATATTATCAAGGGCCTCTTCATAGGTGCCACCCTGTGAATAACATCCCTGAAGCTCCGGGCAGAATACGTAGTAGCCTGATTCGTCTTTCTCAATTACCACAGAGAAACGAAATGATTCCATCGGATTGACCAGATACAATGTGGATATTCTCTCTTAATAATGATACCCCGAGATAATCTGCCTGGATATTGCCATTTGAACTTGAAGGAGCTAAGGGAAAATATTCTACGCCTGCCTTACGAAAACCGCACCCCTACCTCATGCGCTCTTGGGGCTTATGCTCCGCCGCTGTGGCATCCCAAAACGCGATAGGGTCAGTGCTGGAGAACACTCATTTTCAATCTTCAAAAGGTCACCCTTTCCACAACCTATCGCGTGTTGGGGGAGGGGACAGGGGAGAGGGATTCTCCCACTCCCCGCAAAGACACGCCCGTTCAACAAAATATCGAACTAATACCATGGGCTATAAAACGAATTTATAATTCAAGAGCCATGGCTCCTTGCCACAACACACCAAGACGCACCACCGCGTCAAAACACTACGAGAAGAAACGTTCCAAAAAAATGAGAGTTCTTAGTACCGGGGTTTCCTGTGCTTGGGTAAGCACTCCCGGCAGTACACCGGCCTTCCTTCGGTTGGCACGAACGGTACTTCGCACTCTTTTCCACAGTCCGCACATACAGTTTTTGTCATAGTCCGGGGCCGGTTGAACCCTCCCCTAAAACCTCTGTCATCCATTTTGCTTACCTATGCAGTTTTTTGCTGCGCTATAACATGTGATCGATCAGTATATATACATGTGGATGGGGGAGGGGAAATCGGGAGAAAGCGAGAGAGTATACCATATTTTTGTGGGATGCTGGGCGGGGGTCCCGGGTCATTGGCGGCTGCTTGGGGTGTGGGGCCTAAGTAAAGTTCTATAGATATTGATCGATGAAAACGATATAATCCAAGACAAATTGGTAAAAAATGATTTCGGATACTACAGCCTCTCACGCAAGCCGGAAGATACGTATCCTTATAACTTTACAAATACAATGATTAATTACAATTTGTAAAGTGGTGAGGATCATGCATATAGGGGAGAGAATCCGGTACGGTCGGATAAAAGCAGGACTCAGCTTGAGAGATCTCGGCGAGAAGCTCGGAATTACCCAGACTGCCCTGAACAATTACGAGAAGGGATTTACCACTCCAGATTCCTCTCGGCTGATACAGCTGGCAAAGGTCCTGAACCTGCCCATCGAATACTTCTTCCGCCAGGAGCCGATTACAAGTCTCCAGCCGCTGGCGTTCAGGAAAAAAGTCACCCTGAAGCAGAAAGAACTCAATAAAATTATCGAGGATACCAGGGACTGGCTGGAGCGATTCGTGGCGATCGAGACCATCATTGACGAAAAACGACAGGTGGACCTTCCATCAGCCATTCACATCAGCCGTCCCGAAGACATCGAGGACGCTGCAGTCCAGTTGCGCAGGTACTGGAACCTCGGCCTGGATCCGATCGAGAACCTCATGGATGTCCTGGAGGACCACGGGATCAAGATCGGTATCGTAGATGCCTCTGATGCATTTGTCGGGATGACCATCAAGGTCAATGATGACTACCCCGTGATTGTGGTGAATAGAAATATCAGCGGTGATCGTCAGCGGCTCACCATCGCCCATGAGATCGGCCACTTCGTCCTGGCAGTTGACCCGGCGACCGACAAGGACACGCTGTACCACCGCTTTGCGGGAGCCTTCCTCTTTCCAAAGAACCAGGTCAGAAAAGAGCTGGGCGAGGGCAGAAAGAAGATCGGGCTCGAGGAGTTATGCATCCTCAAGCACCGGTACGGCCTCTCAATGATGGCGATTCTCTACCGGGCGTTCGACAATGGGTATATCAGCCCTGCATCGTTCCAGAAGATCCATATCACCTTCAGGAAGAACAAGTGGCACCTGGCAGAGCCCATGAAACCATATCTTCCCGAAGAACCGAGTTCGATGAACCTCATGATCATGCGGGCGTACTCTGAGGGGATCATCTCCAGGGGAAGAGCAAACGAGATCTTTGGCAAGGACATTGCCACCATTTGCGGGTGTGTAGACTGTGCCTGAAGAGTCCCCGCGATATCTCCTCGATTCCAGCGTCCTTTTCTCTCTTGACGATGGAAACGTGCTGGATATCCTGTGGGACCTTCACTGCTCCTGGTGCACCACGGATCTTATTCTCGCCGAATGGGAAACGGTAGACACGGACTCTCTTATCCGGTCCGGGCTTATATCTCTTTCTCTCTCTGATGATGATATCGCAGAGATATTTCGTATCAGTCCTCAATACAGGAAAATCAAACCTTCTGACCTGTCCTTGTTCCTCTATGCATCGGATCACCGGGATTATTGTGTTATCACCGGGGACAAACGTCTCCGGGCACTCTGTGAAGGGGCTGGAATTCCGGTCCACGGCGTCCTTTGGATCCTGGACCTCATCAATGAGCGTCAGCTTCTCTCACGGCAGGCTCTTGTGGTGGCCCTCCAGGCCATGATAGAGTGTGGAAATTATCTCCCCGACCCTGATTGCCGGGAACGGGTAGAACAATGGGAATTGGAGGGATGAATCCTTTCAACCAGTACGGCAGGCTTGACTCTCCCGTTCGGCCTGCGTCACCTTTGAGGTGCCTGGCAGCAACACCTCAACCTTCTGCGCCTTCCCCTTCGCGGCCTGTAGTCCGCAGCCCGGACCTGTGAGAGGAACGTTCCGGGTCCTTCTGCAGATTTCTGCAGATTTCCGTCATTTTGCCCCTGCGGAAAGGGATTGCGGAAAGGAGAATGGCGAATACCCTGTGGAGGAATCATCAATAGGGGCAGAATGTG
>JADFDO010000008.1 GCA_018262855.1 Methanolinea sp.
GACGCTTTAAGCCCAGTAATAGTGGCCACCACTCGAGCCGCCGGTATTACCGCGGCGGCTGGCACCGGTCTTGCCCGGCCCTTTCTTCACCAGCTATTTGCACTGGCGGACAGCCCGAATTTACGGGCACTCGGGGTTCCCTTATCACGATTTCTCGCATTGTAAAGTTTTCGCGCCTGCTGCGCCCCGTAGGGCCTGGATTCGTGTCTCAGAATCCATCTCCGGGCTCTTGCTCTCACAACCCGTACCGATCAAAGGCTTGTTGGGCCGTTACCCCAACAACAACCTAATCGGCCGCAGACCCATCCTCAGGCGGCGGACCTTTGAACCAGGAGGCATTCCAGCATCCCTGGTCTATGGGGTATTATCCCCAGTTTCCCGGGGTTATCCCCCTCCTGAGGGTAGGTTGTCCACGTGTTACTGAGCAGTGCGCCGAGGTCTTGCACCTCTCGACTCGCATGGCTTAATCGAACCCCGATAGCAGTGGCCTCTGGCAGGATCAACCAGAATTCTCGTTAATCTCGCACACTATCGTTCAATACTTCGAGGAATTAGCGGTTACCAAACAAATTTCCGCATTGCCAGTACCAACGTCAGAACCAATTTCCGACCAGAGTCGGGCGTATTTGGTTCTCCATCACAGAGGGTAACAATATAGGTGTTGTTGCTATTTAACCCTTTTTCACTCCGGCGTTTTCCGGAGATTCAAACCTGCAACCATCCGTCCTGCCGAACGGATACACCCCGGATACACGCAATGAGTGCACATCGCCACGAAAGGCGTGTGTTCATTCCTGCGATCCGGTCTCAATCCTCAGAACCGGAACCATCACCCCTTTGTCCGGTTCTTCACTGTGATATGAGGGAATACATGTTACACACGCTGGTATATGAAAGTTTTCCATGAATCTCAGCCCCTGCATTCCACCGGCGTAGTTCCTCTGTTCATTAAAAATGGATTACACGACCGTTTTGTGAAAATAACAAAAATAGAAAGATGAAATCCTGAAAAAGACGTAAAAGAGGATTATTGCTTTACAATCTGACGCATAACCTTCCTGATCTCAGTTTATTCCTCAATTCCAGCCTTTGCGTCACCAGCGCGCCAGACCTGGACAAAAACCTGGCCGAAAAATTCGTCCTGCCACAACGATATCTTCCCCTCGAACATCAGGTAAAGGAGGGGAATATAGACCTCGATGATCCGCTTCCCCATCATCTCTGCCAGCTCCTGCAGCGTCATGACCCCTTCCTCCTCAAGGCGGGCCTCGCACTGGCAGAGAACGGCAACTGCGGCCTCGCGGTAGCCTTCGTCATGCGCGATGCCCACGACGTCCTCGACTTCGATGAGGCCCGGGTCAAAGGGACTTATGAAGCGCTGCCGGCGACGCTGCTCCTTCTCAAGGGCTTTCAGTTCAAGAATGAGTTCAAACAGGGTGACAGGCCGTTTGCGCAACTGTTTCCGATCGAGTCGTCGCTTGATCTCCCGCTCGAGCCGCTCTATGGGCCCGATGGCATGTCCGTCGGCATCGAATTCCGCTTCAAAACTGAAATCCCCCTCATCAAGAGCATCCCCCTCCCCTGATTCATCGTCTTCCCCGGCCTCTGCCTGCTCGAGGATCTCGGACTTCATGCGCAGGAGAAGTGCCGCATAAAAGAGGGTCCGTCCCGAGACCCTGAGATCAAGCTCCTTTCTCCTCTCCAGCTCCGAAAGGAACCGGTCCGTCACCTCCACGATATCGATATTCCAGGGATCTATCTCCCCGCGCTCAGCCATCTGCACAAGGATCTCGACGGGTTCTTCAGCCATGGGACTTGATGCCAGTCACGAAGGAAGTCTTGTCCGGGAGCAGGGTTACTCCAAGGATGCGGTCCGCGCCTTCGATCATCGGCTTCCTGAGTGAGACCAGGATGAACTGTGAGGTCTTTGAGAGTTCCTTGATCATGTCTGCAATCCTTTCCACATTCGAACCGTCGAGCGACATGTCTACCTCGTCGAACGCATAGAAGGGAGCAGGGTTGTGCTGCTGGATAGAGAAGATGAATGCGAGCGTGGTCAATGATTTCTCCCCACCGGAGAGTGCGGACAGGAGGTGGACCGGTTTATCACGAGGCTGGACCGCGAACGAGAGCCCCCCTGAGAAAGGATCTTCCTCGTTCTCGAGGATAAGATGGCCGCTTCCGCTCGTCAGCCGGGCGAAGACCTCCCTGAAATTCGCATCAATCGCCTTAAAGGCGCTCATAAAGGCCTCGTACTTCATCTTCTCGAATTTTTCGATCCTCTCGAGGAGCGTCGCACGTTCCCGGGAGAGTACCTCTTTCTTCTCCCCCCGGTCCGCAATCCTTCCCTCGACACGGTCGTACTCCTCGATTGCCAGCATGTTCACCGCCCCGATCTTCCTTATCTCATGGGAAGCCTCGCTTATCCCATCCTCTATCTCCTTGAGGGTAAGTTCCGTATCGGTATCTCCTGCTTCCTGGCGCAGCGCTTCTATCTCCGTATTCAGGGTCATAAACCGGTCATTCAGCGCTGCGAGCTGGATCTTGTGTCGCTCCGTCGCTGAGTCGTACTCCAGGATCTTCTGGCCGGAATCCCTGATGGCATCAGAGATCTGCGTGTGGCGGTTCTGGAGTTCCTGGAGCTCGGATGAAAACTGCTTCTGGCGTTCCTCGATCTCGGCAATCCTGGATTTACTCGCTGCAATCTGCTCCTGGGATGAGGAGACCTCCCGGTCGATCTCGGCTGTCTTTGCCTGTATACGCTCAACTTCAGCTTTTAACTCATCAAGCCTTGACGTGAAGTGCTGCCTCTCGCGTTGCAGGTCGTTGAGGTCGGACTCCTTGTTCCGGAGCCTCCTTTCGATATCGTCGCATTCCCTTTTCTTCTTCTCGAGCTGTTCGGAGAGGACAGGAATTGAGGTATCTTCGAGCTTCTTTTTGACTGATTCGATCTTCTTCCCGGTGAGCGCGATTGCCTCCGTGATAGCATCAAGGCCTGCTTCGAGTGCCGCAAGCTCTGCAGTCCCGGAGCGGACTTCTTCTGCAAGCGTGGCGAGGATCTCACTGATCTGCGCCTTCTCACGCCCCGTCACCTCTTCCTGGCGGGAGAACTCCTCCCTTATGACAGAGAGTCTCGAGATCTCTGTATCAAGCTCGGATCGCCTCGCCCTCTTCGCTTCTATCTCTTCGCTGCCGCGCTTGACATTCCGCTCTATGTCTGCAATCTCCGTTGCAAGCTCATCCATTTGCGATCGGATACGGGATATCTCGTCCTCGACGGCCGCTCCAAAACCCCTGATCGGTTTCTTGAATGAGCCCCCCGTCATGGCCCCGCTCTTCTCGAGGAGCTCACCATCGGGAGTGACCATCCTGTATTTTCCAAGAAGCTTCCGGCCCCTTACCAGTGATTCCACCACCACAGTGCCGCCGAATACTACCCGGAAGGCGTCCGCATATTGAGGCTGGAATTCAAGCATCTGCACGGCATATCCTAGTACACCATCCTCCCGGACAGGCGGAAGATCAGGGGCTTTCAGCCGGGAGAGCGGGAGGAAGGTCACCCTTCCCATCTTCTGCTCTTTTAGGTATTCTATCGCTCTTGCAGCAACACCATCATCCTTCACCACCACATAATGCAGCCTCTGGCCGGCTGCCACGTTCAGTGCAGTCGCATATTCCGGGGGTGCTTTTCCCAGCTGGGCGATGGTGCCATACACTCCGTCCATGCCGAGCACAGCATCGAGGGCACGGCTGCCGGCCTCCCCGCGGGCCTGCTGTTGTGCTTCGAGGCGTATGACATCCTGCTCGCAAACCCTGTACTCCTCCCTGATTCGTTCGAGTGTGGTGCGGCGTGCGAAGACGCTGCTCTCGATTTCAGAGAGCGCCCTGTCGAGGTCAGCCTTCTCCTTTGAGAGGGCATCGGCTTCTCTGGTATTCTCAGCAAGCTTCTGCTCTTTGCCGGCCCCTTCATCGGCGAGGGCTTTTAACCTCTCCTCCATCCTCTCTTTCTCAGAGGTCCGCATGCGGCTTTTCTCTATCAGCATGTCTTTCTGGTGCAGGAATGAGGATCGTTCATTCTTCTTCTCCTCGATTGCCTGCATCAGCGCGAAGAGTTCATCCCTTGCACCCTCGGTGTCCCTGCTCTGGGACTTGATCTGCTCCTCGATCTTCTCGGCCTGTGCCCTGGCGGTCGCATGTTCCATCGCCAGGTTGGTCCGGTCGATGTTCATCTCGCGTACTGCCTGGGCTATCTCGCCGATCCTGGTCTCGGCCCTCTTCTGATCGATGAAGGTCCGGTTAATCCCTTCAAGGCTCGCTTCCTTCTCCTTCTTCAGCCTCAGGACGGTCTGCTCCGCGAGCTTGATCGTCCCTTTGGCCTCCTCAAGTTCGGCGATGAGCCGCAAGTATTCTGCACCGCTCTTCTGGTTGATCTGGGTATCGAGGTCGGAGAGATCCTTCTTGAGATACTCGCGCTCGTTCTCTTCGAGGCTCCGGTCCGAGATGACACGGTCCATCTGTATCTTTTCATCTTCGATCACCCTTGAGAGTCCGGCGAGATCCTTCTCCTTCGCATGCAGGGTTGCAGCCGCCCGGAGGCCTTCCATCCGCTGGAGAGTCTCCTGCCAGTGCCGGAATTTCAGCGCCTGCTCTCTCTCCTGGGCGAGTTCTGAGAGGCGCTGGGAGAGCTCCCGAAGTATCAGTTCCTCGCGCTCAATCCTCTCCCTCACCACCTCGAGTTCTATGAGCGCCTGGCCTTTCTTCTGGTCGAACTCCGCGACTCCTGCAATATCATCGATGATCTTGCGCCGCTCGAAATCGCTCATCTCGATGATGCGGGTGATATCCCCCTGCATGACCACGTTGTATCCATGGGGCTTGATACCATACTTCGCAAGATGATCGTTGACATCAGATTGCTTGGAGAGGCGGTTGTTGAGGTAAATATAGCTGTAATACCCGTTTCCGGTCCTCTTTATCCGCCTGCGGATCCTGGTACCGTCGGAAAAGGCAAGGGTCACTTCCGCAGTATTTCTGCCCGAATTGAGGTTGATGAGATCGGTCAGTTTCTCGGCACGGAGCGTTCGTGACCCTGACAGTGCCAGGACAAATAGTATCCCATCGATTATATTGCTCTTCCCAGATCCGTTTGGCCCGGAGATGACAGAAAAACCCTCGTAAAAAGGGATTTTGGTCTTTTTTGTGAATGACTTGAAGTTATCAATCTCGAGCTCGGTGATATACAAAGACCAGGGCCCCGTTATTTCTTCTGTGCGGAATCTGTCTCTTCGTCTTCAGCTACGATGAGATCGCTCTTCTTTCCCGCACCTCCAATATTCTGCTTCTTCTTGGAGAATCCTGCGGATGCGATGATATAATCACTGTTCTTCCTCTTCTCAGGGGCAAGTGTGCCGTTGGGCTGCATGATCATATCCATCTTCTCCGGGGCGGTCTCAACAGGTGCCTGGGCCTGTGCCTGAGCGGGTCTCTGGCTGGCAGGTGATCCGGCCGGTTTCTTCTGCAGGATGACCGGACCTGTGCCTGGAACTGCCACAGGCTTGGCCATACGCATCTCAGCCCGGGTCCGTTCCTCGCTCACCTTCGAGAGCTTCATTGCCACGGATTTGAGATCCAGTAACTCTTCGGTGAGCCCCTTGACCAGGGCATCGATCTCCCTAACCTTCTTTTCCAGGGCCGCAACCCGCTCATCCACGGGTGCAAGACTCCGGTCCTTGTCCTTTATTATCTCCATATCTGACTCCTTGGGGCTGGTCCGCATCTCATACCGGTGATGGGGCGGTGGCTGGCATATAGGAAAGCCCTCAATGATCATCATGAATTATTCCCCTATAATAATTATGCTGCCTCCAGGGCTTGATTTGTGCGATTTTTCTTTTTTTCTATCTTTTCCTGTGAGAATCACCTTCATCCGAACTGGTTTTCCGCCATTTTTTTAATACCTTTCGGGATCGGGCGCATATCCCGTCCAAAGAGAACATATCTTCCTGGTTTGACCGTGTTTTTCCCTGGAAGAAGAAAAGGTCTTACCTTATCAGATCAACCCTTTTATACATGTCCAATCTGGCCACCACAGATCCGGAAATCGCACATATCATCAGGAAAGAGATGGAGCGCCAGCGTGACGGCCTGGAGCTGATAGCCTCCGAGAACATGGTCAGCAGGGCAGTACTTGAGGCTATGGGTTCTGTCATGACCAACAAGTACGCGGAGGGATACCCCGGGAAACGGTACTACGGCGGATGTGAATTCCACGATATGGCAGAGAACCTGGCCCGTGACCGCCTGAAGGAACTGTTTGGTGCACAGCATGCGAACGTGCAGCCGCATTCCGGGACCCAGGCAAACATGGCTGTCTACTTCGCCACGATGAAACTCGGGGAACTCATGCTCTCGATGAAACTTTCCCAGGGTGGCCACCTTTCCCACGGATCCCCGGTCAGCTTCACCGGACAGTTCTACCGGGTTGCCCAGTATGGCGTGGACCCGGAGTCAGAGACCCTGGATTATGGTGTTGTCGACGAGATGGCACGGAAAGAGAAGCCGGCGATCATCGTATGCGGGGCCAGCGCATACCCGAGGATCATCGATTTCAAGGCGTTCCAAGAGATTGCGGACTCTGTCGATGCCTACTGCATGGCCGATATCGCCCATATCGCGGGCCTTGTTGCGAGCGGAATCCATCCCACGTCGGTCGGGGTGACGGATTTTACCACTACCACCACCCACAAGACACTCAGAGGGCCACGCGGCGGCGCCATCATGTGCAATAGTGAATACGCACAGATCATTGACAAGGCAGTATTCCCCGGCATGCAGGGAGGTCCGCTCATGCACACGATCACGGCAAAGGCTGTCTGCTTCAAAGAGGCGCTGCAGCCCTCCTTCAAGGACTACAACAGGCAGATCGTGAAGAATGCAAAAGCGCTCGCAGAGACCCTCCTAGAGATGAACCTCCGCCTCGTTTCCGGCGGGACTGACAACCACCTCATCCTGCTCGATCTGAACAACCTTGGTATCACCGGGCTCGAAGCTGAACAGGCTCTCGGGAGGGCTCACATCACGGTGAACAAGAACACCATCCCGAACGAACAACGCAGCCCGTTCGTCACGAGCGGTCTCAGGGTCGGCACTCCCGCGGTGACCAGCAGAGGGATGAAAGAGGAAGAGATGCACCAGATCGGGGAGTGGATAGGCATGATCGTCCGGGATATCCACAACGATGCCCTTATAAAAAAGATTGGCAGGGACGTCACATTGATGTCCTCAAAATTCCCCCTCTATCCAGAGTAACATGATCCTCGATGGGAAGAAGGTCTCCGAATCCCGCCTGGCAGCCCTGAAAGAGGAGATCTCGGCAGCGGGGCTCTCACCAGGGCTTGCCACGGTGATCGTGGGAAATGACCCTGCATCACAGCTCTATGTCAGGATGAAACACAGGGCATGCGAACAGGTGAACATCCAATCTCGCGGAATCGAACTCCCGGGCACATCAACGACTTCTGACGTACTGAAACAGATCCAGATTCTTAACAGGGACAGAAGCGTACACGGTATCCTCGTCCAGCTTCCCCTGCCTCTGCATATCGACACATCCCGCATTGTGGAGGCAGTCCTCCCCGAGAAAGATGTTGACGGGTTCCACCCAGCAAACCTGGGGCGCCTCTTCTCGGGTAACCCGGTCTACTCCCCCTGCACCCCGAAAGGGATCATGACGCTCCTCACAGAATACGGTGTCGAACCTGATGGAATGCACGCCGTCGTGCTTGGAAGGAGCATTGAGGTTGGCAGGCCCATGGCCTCACTCCTGTTGAATGCCAACGCAACGGTGACCATATGCCACCGGAGGACACGCGATCTGCCTGCAATCTCATCAAAGGCAGACATCCTTGTTGCCGCTGTGGGAAAAGCCCGGTTTGTCGGACCTGATATGGTCAAGCAGGGGGCAGTTGTTATCGATGTAGGCACAAACCATGTTGACGGGAAGCTGTGCGGGGACGTTGATTTTGATCGTGTCCGGGATATCGCCGGCGCGATTACCCCGGTGCCGGGAGGTGTTGGTCCCATGACTATTGTGTCCCTCATGGAGAACACATTCCTCGCAGCCAGGCTCCAGACATGAACAGGTGTACCATCAGGGGACTGACGATAGGTGATGGCGCCCCTGTCCGGGTGATGGGGGTGATCAATTGCAGTCCCGAGTCATTCTACCCGGGATCCTACACGCCTGCACACGATGTTCTGGGCCGTGCCTGCCAGCTTGTAAACGAGGGTGCAGATATCATCGATGTAGGTGCAAGGAGCACTGCTCCTGGTGCTCCGCACATCACGCGGAAAGAAGAGATCGCCAGGATGGAACAGGCACTTTCATCCCTGGAAGGTTCGGGTATCCGGGTCTCGGTGGACACGATGGATCCTGTCGTGCTCGAGACATGCCTCGAGTATGATATCGCTGCGGTGAACGATATTTCAGGCCTCCTTGACCCCGGATACGCATCGATCGTTGCCGAGTCGGGTCTCCCGGCCTTCCTGATGGCGTCCGTGAGAGCCGTGGGGGACTCACGCAATCTCGGAGAAGCCTTCCAGGCCTGTGCCATGGTTGAGACCAGGGCCCGTGCAGCGGGTGTTGCACAGTATGTCCTTGACCCGGCCATTGGTCTATGGCAGGAGACACGAACACCTGATTTCGACCTGGAACTCTGCCGTCACTTCTCCGAGTTCACCATCTATCAGCGTCCCCTGCTTCTCGCGATATCACGAAAGACATTCCTCGGGAGGATGGTCGGGAAACCACCCGAAGGACGGCTGCCTGCATCGCTTGCCATGACAGCCCTCCTCGTCGCCAGGGGAGCTGATGTGGTGCGCACTCACGATGTCGCAGAGACAAGGGATGCGATTATCATCGCCGAACAGGTAATGCTGGCAGGATCATGACACCGTCCTACACCATCACTGGCATACCAACGCCCCTGATCAGGCAGGGAGATGATATTGCAGCGATTCTTATCGCTTCATTGAGAGAAACTCCTGCCGCCCAGTTCCATGAGGGAGATATCCTCGTTGTGGCTGAGACCGCAGTCTCGACTGCCGAGGGGCGTATCATCCGGCTCGATTCCATCATCCCCACGAAGGAAGCTCTTGAACTTGGCCGAAAATATTCCATGGATCCCAGCCTGGTGCAGTGTATTCTCGAAGAGAGCGATGAGATCGTCGGCGGTATCACCGGATTTCTCCTGTGCATGAAGCACGGAACGCTCCTTCCGAATGCAGGGGTGGACGCCTCAAATGCACCTCCTGGTTGCGTCACACCTCTTCCCTCCGATCCCGATTCCAGCGCGCTCATCCTGAAACGCAGGATAAAGCAAGAGACAGGAGCAGATGTGGGAGTGATCGTTGCAGACAGCCGCACTCATGCCATGCGCGTGGGGTGCAGCGGGGTCGCGATCGGCTGCGCAGGGATACCTTCCGTGCTCGACGCACGAGGCCGGAACGACCTCTTCGGAAGACCCCTTGTCGTCACACGACAGGCACTCGCTGATAATCTTGCGTCGGCAGCAGAAGTAGTGATGGGGGAGGCAGATGAACGCATCCCTGCTGCACTTGTCCGCGGGCTTGGGATTCCTGTCACCGATGCAACCGGAATCGAGTCGATCTCGGCCGAAGACTGCCTCTTCATGGGACTGCTTGAAAAAAATATACGATAAATCTCACTCTATCATCATCTCTGATCCCGGTGTGTGGCCTGGAAGTGACCTTAAAAACCACCATTCTGCCACGCAGGTATGAACTGTCCTTGCCAAGGATCCTAAATCCCCAAAGATACACAGTGCCTCATATGGGGAAAAAGGGTCCATCCTTGCATGCCATTTTCCCTGGCAGGACGTTCAGGTCTTTTCCGGCCTTGTAACCCCCACTCTCCCCTTCTCGATGGAGATGGAAAAACCAAGGCTTTCAAGATATTCCCTGCTCTTTCCCTGCCCGTGAATCAGGAGCTCGGGCAGATCCTCTTTTTCGTCGATGTCGGTGGAAAGCCGGTACGAGTCAATGATCTCGCATGAGAGATTTCGCTCTTCAGCGATCCGGAGATGTTTCAGAAAACTTGAACCATAGTAACTCACCCGGAAATCCGATCCTCTTGATAAGTAGATAACATTGGTGCCCCCGCCTCTGCCGGGGACTATGGCCATGTCGTGCTCGGTGGTGATAAGACGCACGAGAGCTTCCGGGTTCGAGAGCGGGAGATCGGACATTATGATGAGTACTTCGCCGTCCATGACTTCCAGGAGGTCATTGAGGGTCTCGTTGAGGCCCCCGGGGATTACATCCACGACCGCAATGCTGCAGGAATATTCCTCGGTTGAGATGATTCTGGGTTCGCAGCCCGCGCCCCTGACCGCCCGCACTACATCAGCAAGCATCAGCCTTGCAAACGTGATTCTCTCATCGGCATCAAGCACACATGAGAGGCGTGTCTTGGGATTTCCAGGTTTGAACGGGATCAGCGCGGTGACAGGCATGTATACTTCTGGATCTGTGCCCCTGACAAAAAAAGCTCGTGATTTCGGTCTGCATGGTGTCTCCATATGGTTCATTCATATGGGATCACACCCGATTGACATGGTAACGAGATGCCACAGAGAATCATCACCTATTCGCGGAATATATTCCTCCCGCTCACCACGGTCTGCCATAACCGTTGCGGCTACTGCTCGTTCAGGACCCCGGTGCATGAAGGGTGCGTTCTCTTTCCGGAGTACGTGGAAGAGACGTTGCGCAGGGGGGCAGCGCTTGGGTGCACCGAGGCCCTTTTTACCTTTGGTGAGCGTCCCGGACTCGAACCTGGCTTTCAGGAGATCCTGGCAGGAACGGGGTTTTCTGACATCCTTGATTACTGCTACGATCTCTGCGAGAAGGCCATCTCCTTCGGACTGCTCCCGCATACGAATGCCGGGATCCTGACAATGGAGGAGATGGAACGCTTCTTACAGGTGAACGCAAGCATGGGTCTCATGCTCGAGACCACAGCCCGTCTCGATGCTCACCTCAATTCACCGGGGAAGGATCCCGAAGTCCGGATCGAGATGATCGAGAATGCCGGGAAACTCCGGATCCCATTCACTACCGGCCTCCTCCTTGGAATTGGAGAGGATATGGGTGACCGTGAGGAATCCCTCATGACAATCCGAGACCTTGCCCGGAGATACGGACACATCCAGGAGGTGATCATCCAGAACTTCTGCCCGAAGGAGGGGACGCCCATGGCAGGATATTCCCCGGTTGATCCCGAGGAGATCTGCCTCACCATCAGGATGGCAAGGGATATCCTCCCTGATGATGTCGCGATCCAGATCCCGCCCAATCTCGCTGATGCGTCGTCCCTGATCCTGTGCGGGGTTGATGATCTCGGCGGAGTCTCCCCGCTGACCATTGATTATGTCAATCCCGAACATCCTTGGCCCGAGATCCGGGAACTCGAACATCTCATCGGCGATGCGAGGCTCATGGAACGTCTCTGCATCTACCCACGGTATATAGAGAAGGGATGGTATTCTCCGCGACTCGCACCGCTTATTAGGAGACTCGACCAAATTGTTGAGGAGAGGAACAATGGCAATACAGAAGGGTGATCTGCTCTATGCAGGCAAGGCGAAATCTGTCTTCCGGACTGACAGGGAAGGGATCTTCCTCGTGGAATTCCGCGATGATATCACCGCGTTCGATGGGGGCAAGAAGGATGTCCTCGCGAAAAAGGGATCGCTCAATGCCCGTGTCTCAGCGTTTCTCTTCAGCCACCTCAAGGAGTGCGGGATTCCTACCCACTTTATCGAGATGATCGATGAGAGATCCATGCTGGTCAGGTCGCTCGATATGATCCCGCTCGAGGTAATCGTCCGGAATGTGGCAGCGGGATCCATGGTCCGGACCTATCCCATCGCAGAGGGAACACCCCTGAATCCGCCCGTCCTTGTGATGGATTACAAGGACGATTCCCGCCATGATCCCATGCTCAACGACGACCTGATCCTCGCTCTGAAGATCGTAAACGCCGATGAACTTGCAAGGATCAAAGAGCTGGCGCATTCCATCAACAGGATCCTTTTCCAGTTCTTCGAATCGCTCGATATCACCCTCGTTGACTTCAAGATTGAGTTCGGGAAAGCCGACGGCCAGATCCTCCTCGGTGACGAGATCAGCATGGATTCCATGCGGCTCTGGGACGCCGGGACGGGTGAGTCGCTTGACAAGGACGTTTACCGTTTTTCCAAGGGAGACGTCCTCGCGGTATACCGGCGTGTTGCAGAAAGGATTTGTGCAAGGGAATAAACAAGCTGTTGCAATAAGAAAGAAGATTACTCATCAGGGACTCAACACATTGGTAAGAATCATGCCTGAAGATGAACTGGAATCAGAAATACTTGAATGGGCAAGGAAATACGCCCAGAAGCACCACTGGACCCTCAATCCCGATACCAGGAAACTTGAGATCGTGATTCGCGGGCTTGCGCGGAACGAGAAGAAGTTCGGGGAACGTTACTGCCCCTGCCGCCTCCGGTCAGGAGATCCCGAAAAAGACCGGGAGATAATCTGCCCCTGCATTTTCCACGAAGAAGAGATCGCGAGTGACGGGAGCTGCCACTGCAATCTTTATTTCCGGTAAAAAATCTCCGGTATCCTGATTTTAAGTTCCCAGATCCGCGGACTCTGTATTTCCGGCAACCTAGATTGAATTGAGAGCCGGAGAGGTCAGATACAGAATCCCACTCACCGGTTTTCTTCATCCTCCCCTGTCACAAGGACCCGGTAAATCGCATAAAATCCGATAGCAATCGCCACGATATAGGAAAAAAGAGCGAGGTAATAGACAAGATCAGGGAGCTGCAGGTCTGATTTCATCAGGATGAATGACGATCCGATGACCATGCTCGAGACGACCAGCCCGATCAGCACCTTGTTGCTGGTCCGGTCGAGCGATACCTGAAGGCGACGGATGTCGGTGTCCACGATATCGATCTTGATGATCCCGGTCCCCAGCTGTTTCAGCATCTGGTTGATGTTCCTCGGCATATCGAGAAGGCCATCCATCGTCTCAAGCAGCGATCCCCCGGCACGCGATTTGATCTGCTCGATGAAAGAGTCCCGTTTTTTGAACCGGGCCATGTACTGTTCGGCCTCGTCCTTGAACCGGAATCCCGGGTCCAGTGCCAACCCCACATCCAGGACCATGATGATCACTTTCAGCATCAGCATCAGGTTCCCCGGGACATGGATACGGTATTCACGCAGAATGGCGGTGAACGAACCTGCCATCTTGGCAAAGCTGAACTGCCCGATTGAGATCCCTTCAGCCTCCGTGAGGGCGATGTAGATCTCGTCCCGCAGCGCTTCCCTTGATGCCTCGGGGATCTTGACAGAGAGTCCCTCAAGTGATTTCATCATCATCCCCGCATCCTGGAGCACCATGGAATTGAGGAGCTGGGTGAACCAGAAACGTCGTTCAGGGCGGATTATGCCGATGATCCCGAAGTCCAGGAATGCGATCTCACCATCCTGGGTAACAAGGAGGTTTCCTGGATGCGGATCGCCGTGGAAGAAACCATCTTCGAAGATTTGTTTCATGTATGCAAAAAAGCCGGTCTCTGCGATCTTCCTGGGATTGAGCCCAAATGCACGAATGGCTTCGATATTATCAATCCGCACCCCCTCGATAAATTCCATGACGAGCAGGCGCCTGCTGCTGTATTCCCAGTATATCTTCGGGACCTTTACCCCATCGATGTCACGCATGTGGGCCCGAAGGAGGTCGGCATTCTTTCCATCGCGGATGAAATCGAGTTCTTTCCGGATCTGGGCCGCGAAATCCCTGATAATCCCCCTCGGGTTATAGACTCTCCACTCGGGGAAGTTCCGTTCGGCACGCCTCGCGAGAGACTCGAGGATCAGGATGTCCGTCTCGATGATATCCTCGATTCCAGGCCTCTGGATCTTGACTGCCACCCAGGTGCCATCCTTCAGGCGAGCCCGGTGCACCTGGCTGATGGACGCAGAGGCTATGGGTATCTCCTCAATTTCTGAAAAATACTCCTCGTACTGCGGGCAGACCTCCTGGAGTACACCTCTGATCGTCTCGAACGGGAGCGGGTTCGTGTTGTCCTGGAGGTACCTGAGTTCTTCGATCAACCCGGGCGGGAGCATGTCCTGGCGGGTGCTGATGATCTGCCCGAACTTCACATACGTGGGCCCGAGCTCTTCGAGAGCCATCCTCATCCGCCGGTATTCATTCGCGGCGGAATCAACAGGGCAGGTTCGGCAAAGGCGGAACCTGATCACGCCGGGGAAGAGCCGCTGGACCGCAATCCCAAAACCGTACTTGAAGAGCACGTCAGCGATCTGCCAGTATCGACGGAATTTTGTTACCATGGTATCATGCGAGGATTACAAACGTGGGGTGGGAATGAGCTATTAGTGATTATTACATCCTTCATTAGTAATCTACACTATCCCTGTTTATGAGTTTTTCAATTGATTTCATCAGAAAAATCATTTTTATTTCTTTACATGGGAAATACCATTGATTTCCCACCCTTTCCAAAATCTCAGTAGACTGGTGAGTAATTATTATAAAAACCAATCCCCGCTGGCTTTATAGAAAACGAGTTGGTGTGGACAATTTCCGAATGGAAGGGGGAAGACCGGTATCATCATTTGCCATAGAACACGCCGTGTTTCATGTAACGCACGAGGGGATCCCTGATGTAATACTTCATCTGGGAGGTCATGTAATCAGCAGAGGTATCCCTTCCCGCGATCTTGAACCTGCGGATACCGATATCATATAATTTCCTGACTTCATCGATCGACAAAACCAGCTCATCGCACCTCATGTCTCCGGCTTTTTCTGCATAGCAGGTATTCAGATCTTCGAGATGTTTCCACAACACCCGCCTTTCCAGTACGTTTTTTGAGAAATAATCGAAATGCTCACGTTTGTAGGAACAGTTCTGAACACACGCTTCATTCACAAGCACTTCCAGCCGCGAAGTGTCCAAAGTCGAGAGGAGATCATACTTCCGGTTATCGTCAGGCTGAACAACGGCAGTGTCATAGAGGCTTAACAGCGACTGATAATCGGTTGACATATTCGCAATCGACGCCTTGGTTGAAAATTTTGGATACTGTGAACGGACATAGTCCCGGAGGATATCAGATGCGAGTATGACCCCGTTCATCGGGTTCTCGGTCTTCTCGAGAAAATAATTGCACATGTCGTCTTCGAGGTGCTCGGGCTCGAGGCAGGTATTCGAGAACGTATAAAACACTCCGATTCCCTTGTGGTTGTAAATTTTCACGAAACTGATGTAATCATCAAGGGTCAATTTTCCCCATGGGATATACCTGCCGCCCTGCCAGATCAGGCCGGGAGGGCAGTCATGCACCGAATCGACAACATGAGAATCAGATTTCAACAATCTGCGCATATATTCAAGGTAATTTGATATCTCGTTGAAGAAGATCAGTCCACCCGAGATAGTCCATTTCATGTCAGAGGTGACCATCGCATACCTTCACAACCACAATGTACGCGATAGAGCCTCTATTAAATGATCGCTGACCAGACTGAATGTTACCATTTGGAACTACATTGAGTGGCTCAATCATGATATTAAATTATCATGAATCCGTTATCTCGCACCACCCCATTCAATTTTTTTCCGGTGCTGAAGAAGGTCATACATTATCCCCTGAGTCGATTCTTTCCTCCTTACCAGGAACAATAACAGTTGTCAATTACGAGATCCTGGACAGAATTCCCCATGTGTGGCATCTCAAGATTCAGGGTATCTTCCAGAAAGAGTCGATGAAAAAATGAGAGAATAAGATTATATATAAATTCCATCGAGTGTTAATAGTCGAGAAAATTTCACATGTTTACCATGTCCACATGGTATGATATGGGTGATTTCGCATAAATCCTGAAGAGAGATAGGGGAACAAGAATGAATTCAATCAACGTGCAAAAGAGATGGAAGAGGCCACAACTGACTGTCCTGGTGAGAAATCAAGCGCAGGAACAAATCCTAAGTGCATGTAAGGGAACTGGTGCAGGAGCCGGGCCCGATGGCGCGAGTTATATAACTTGCGTAGGAAGAACTTCCATGGCTTGCGGTGGTTGTTTCGATATCTCCATTAGTTAATTGGCCATACCACTCACAACTCTCATTTTTCATTCTATCAGAGATTATCAACGCAATTTTATTGTCGGTTAAGTCTAGAGATCCAGTCTGGATATACCGATCCATTAGATATTCCTAACTCGTCTCGCAAGGAAAGATCCAATATCAGATATTCCAATTATTAGGTTGTCCTCTAAAGTGCCAGAAAAGATTTCTTATATTTTTATACCAGACCATGAAAGCACTGATATGTGATTGAAATTAGGTCATTATCTTATTTGACTCCATGTTCAGAATTGGTAAAATTCCAAAAGTCTCCGTTCAGGAGACATTTAATTCGTAGCAGTAATTCATCTGTCTCGTACAACTGTCCTCCGAATATCCTGCACCAGAATGGGATGTTGATTTACAATACGTCAGTATCTGTTCTGCATTCCTAGGTCGGATCAATACCATCAGGCTGGGCGGACTCCATTGTTTCTTCATTTTACATCCATCTCAAAAGATCTCCCAATTCACCACTCGCTTCTTCATGGACTCTCTTCAACGAAAGTATTTCTGTCTTTTTGCGATAGGTATCAACTAAGATTTTGACGAAGGAATAACATCCAATTCCAGGGAGAATGGGTCTGTCGTTCACCCCGGAATATTCTTTGAGAACCTCCTGATGCGTTCCTCCCAGTCCTTGACCTCCCATGCTTTTTCCCCCTCAAGTATAAGCCCGAGATCACGAGCCTGCTCATGGGCCACTTCACAGAGGTATTCCACCGGGGTATCGAGTGTCCCATGCTCCATCCATGACTTAGCCGGGCACGTCTCGCACAGTCCTTTCAGGAAACAACGGGCACACCGTGAGAGATAGTCAGGGTTTGTCGCTTTCATCTCTCGCACAGCAGGGAAGAACCGCGTTAACGCGTCTTTCAGGGATCCCGACTTAAGGTTATACACGACAGATGGATGCCGGAGCATCAGACAGGGCTGCACCATGCCATAGGCATCGACGCACGCCCCGTGCCCGGCGCCGCAGGAGAAGAGGGAATCCCCGGGAGGCCTCATGAATTTTGAACAGAACTCCCGCATACTCTTCAGATAACTCTCGCGGTTGCGGGAGAGAATTGACACTCCGTCTCGTGGTTTTGCTCTCAAAGTATGAATGAGATGGTTCTTTTCGGGTGAGTCCCTGCGGCAGCGAAGATCAAAGAAGATCGAGTATGACGGGGGCTTGTCCATAGCAGGGATTGTTGCCGCCCACTCCTCGAACTGTTCCATCTCATCGCGGTTCGGGGGAAGCACGGCTCCCTTCACGATGAAAGGGATCTTCCGTTCGAGCAAGAGGTCCATACCTCGCCTGAACTCGTCAAACGATCCGGGTGAACGGGAAACAGCCTCGTAGGACCCCCGTGTCATTCCGTAGACCGTGACTTCTATCTTCTCGAGCGGTGGCACCAGGGCGAGCATGTCTGCGATCTCCGGGGTGATACACCTCGCGTTGGTAAAAAGCATGACCTTAAGACCGAGCTTTCTGGCATAGAGATACATTTCGGAGAAATCCTCCCGAAGGAGTGGTTCGCCTCCAGTGAACCTGACGGAAAGGGCACCGAGGGCGACCGCCTCGTTCAGGATCCGCTTGATCTCATCCTTCGACATTTCCCGGAGACGGGCCTTATCGTCTTCAGGCAGGTTGATGCAGCAATGGATACAGTTGTTGTTGCACCGCTCGGTAAGCTCCATGTCCAGCCTTCCAATGAGGGGGGCACGGTCTTTCCATACCCTGTGGGATGACGCGGGTGCTGTGACCACATATGGTGAGGGATTTTCTCTTGTCATGATTGTCTGCCTGGTTCAGGAACCCTGCCGTACCAGGCGTGTGAGTTCCGGAACGATTGCCCCGCTCCTGTCAAAGTGCATCAGGAAGCAGGGTACTTCGGCAACGATCCGCTCCAGGATATCTATCTCTTTTTGCCACCATTCGGTGGTGACCATCGGCCTGATCAGGGTCGCAAGGAGCTTCCTGAAGATCTCGTTTCGGTCCGTAAGTGGTGTGATCTCATTCCTGGTATCCTGCTTGAGGAAGAGGATTGCCCGAAGCGGAGCAGACGCTCCAGACACATCCGGAACATCCCCATGGCTCCACGTACCATATACATACCACCCGCCATTCCTGTGCTGGATGATATTGCGGTCATCGCAGAGGATCTCGACCTCAAAATGTGACCGGTTCCTGCTTGTCTCAGCCTCTTTCTTCAGGAGTGTCATGGTCGTCGATTTTCCTGCCTCGGAATGCCCGACAAACAGCAAACCCTGGCCGTTGACGATTGCCGCTGCCGAATGCATAAGGACCGCATCGCGATCCGCGAGGAGGGGGGCAATCCATATCTGGTCGGTGGGAAAGAGGGAGAGGGAATGCCATCCCTCGTCCCGTATGCGGTCCGCATCCCTTGGAGGACTGTAAATGGATGCCCTGGTGTGATCGGCATTGAATACCGCGATGCGGTGCAACCCGGGATCATCCGGATCTGGCGAGATCCCGCGGTAAAACCACATGTCACCCTTCCGTGATATGGCCCAGGGTGCCTTCCTGTACAGTTCCCTGCCGAGGTCTTTTTCCTTCAGATCAGGCAGATCAAAATAATGCCTGATAGTCACATTGTCTACCCCAGGGCCATCTGCTATGAAGGAGTTAAACTCCTCCTTGAATCCCATGTGATCAAGGTCAAGGTCGCTTTCAACACATACGGTTATACCAGCTATAGTAAAGTACCGGCGGTGTTTCCTTCTCCAGTTCTCTTTGAATTTTTTCGCCTCACTGGCAACCTCGCAGAGGTAGGGGATCTTCGCAGAGTATCTCCCTGTCTCAAGGTATGCATAGACCGGACACCACCTGCAGTCTGAACGGTTCTTGCACGATCCGCAGTTCTTCCTGTATTCCTCTCCACCCCTGATTTTCCCGGAGAGTGATGGGATGAACTCTTCCCAGCATTCCACAAATGTGCCCGTGCGAAGGCTATACCTCATCGCCGGGTCCTTGATGAACCCGCAAAATGTCATGTTCCCGTAGGGATCAAGGTGGAAATCCCGTCTTCCTTCGATACACCGAGCGAAAAGGGAATCATCGGAACCACAACCACGGCAATGATCTTCCTGATCACGTTCTTCATGGGATGGCACCGGGTTATCCAGGTTTATGACTTCTTCAGGGGGGAGCCGCTGCGTATTGATCTCGGCGTTCTTCTCCTTTGATCCGCTTGCGGAAAGGTAGAGCCAGGCGGCGCCGATCCTGTAGTGCGGGCTCAAAGACTTTGCAAGTTCAACCATTTCCGGGAATTCATGGTAGTTGTCTCTCATGGGGATGATCTGGACCAGAAATCCCGCTCCAGCCTCTTTCAGCAGCTGAAATCCCCGCATGGTTGCCCTGAAGGAGCCAGGATTCCTGGTCACATGGTCGTGGACTGCCTCGGTCGCACCATAGAGCGCGATCATTTTCGACCCTTTCCGCGTGAGCAACTCTGCGATTTCAGGGGTGATGAGTGTCCCGTTCGAGTTGAAGGAATAGGAGGTGGATTTACTGGTGATATAGTCGAATATTTCCGGGAAATCAGGGCGGAGCATCGGTTCGCCGCCTGAAATTGACCAGTGGCGGCACCCCATCGCCCGGGCATCATCGACAATATGGCAGATCTCATCAAATGAGAGTTCGTCATGCTTTTCCCTGCCATTTGGGGATACCCGCAGCCAGCAGTGACGGCAGTTGTTATTACACCGATAGGTAAGGTCGATCGAGCCTGAGAGGGGCAGACGGGGCATCTGACCGGTCTTTTTGATTGTCGCATACCCGGTCATGGCTGGTCTCCTGTGTATCCAAGCGCTTTTGCCCGTGCATGGGCAACCCGGCAGAAGTATTCAACCCGGCCATCCAGCCTGCCTGTTTCGAGGTCGGCATGCGCAGGGCACCACAGGCAGAGGTTGATGATGGGGCAGACCCGGCATGTTTTTAAAAATTCTTGATTATTCGTCCGCATATCCCTCACTTTTGGAATAAAATGCTGCCAGGCATCCTCAAGCGTACCGGATTTGAGATCATACACACAGTCCGGATGGCAGAGGGACATGCATAACCGAAACATTCCGTCGGGACCAACCACGAAATCCCCGTTCCCTGTCCCGCAATGGAAGAGATGGTTACACCCGGTTTTACAGAAATCGGGCACGATCAGGGTATCACACCCCTTTTCAAGGGCATTTTTTCGTTCGCCGTCAGATTGTTCGAGTCTCACGATCTCTTCAGGGGTGAGCCGCTCCCTTCGAATCTCCTCATTCCTTGCAGGGTTGTGGTCCATTCTCAGGTGAAGCTGCGGATCGAACCGGTAATAATCCTTGGTGAACGCCCGGGAAAATTCTGCAATTTTCTGTATCTCATGGAGATTTGAATGAATTGCCATCGCCTTGAGCCTGACCTTGATACCTGCATCCAGCAGGAGGTTGAGTCCTCGCATGAATGCATCGTAGGAACCAGGACGACGGGAGACCGTTTCATACGTTTCTCTTGTAGCACCATACACTGTAATCTCAATATCACGGGGCGGGTACTTTTTGAACAGGTCGATATGGTCCCTGGTGATAAGGGTCGCATTGGTCATGACCGAAACAAGAAGTCCTTTTTTCTTAAGCCCGAGATATACCTCGGGAAAGTCTAGCCTGATGAGAGGTTCACCCCCGGTAATATTGCACCAGAGCGCCCCGAGCCTTACGGCCTGGTCTGCGATATCCATGATCTGCGGGACCGAGAGTTCCCTTTCCTTTGCCTCCTTATCACCGGCAGGGAGGTTGATGTAGCAGTGAGCGCAGTTGTTGTTGCACCTTGCAGTCAGTTCGATCGTAAAGGAATAACAGGCCCGCTTCTCCTTCATCCTGTCCCAGAGCGAAAAGTCCTGTATCTCCTGTTGCGTGGTAAAATCTTCCGTCATCCCAATACTCTTCCCCTATCTCGATCCTTCGCCAAGCACCCGTTTCATGGGAACCCGGCGGCTTCCAGTCTCCGAATATTCTCGGTCAAGTTGTTCTTCCAGGCCCGGGATCGAGACTGGCTCAAACTTGAGTTGCCTGTATAAGCTGATAGCGGCTTTGTTTTTTTCATTGACAAGGAGTTTCAACTCGGGTGCACCCTCCTCATCTGCTTTTTCTATCACCTTCATCGAGAGTTCCCGCCCGATTCCCATGCCCCGGTACGGCACTCTCACCATAAGGCCGAAGAGCCAGTAGCCGGTGTACGGGTAATGTGATTCCGGATGCCTGACGAGCTGGATGAACCCAACGATCTTCCCGCCCGCCTTCGCCACGAAGTTGGTCACCAAAGGGTCATGGCGGTAGGAGATATTTGCTGGATCGCAGTTCCAGGTGCTGTGGTACTCCTCCATATCATGCTCTTCTGCTTCAAGAAAGGAAATACTGGGCCGAAGGTGTGCTGCCAGCCGGCGGTATGCCTCAAGTCCCTGGAGTTTCTGCAGCCCGGCACCGCAATACGTTCTCATCTGAACAGTTGTGGAGGTCGCCTTCTCCAGGAGGCCGAACCTGTTGAGGACTGCGATCATTCCCCGGCCATACAACAGCCCTGCTTTTACATCACTGCCGTTACGCTCAACACGGGTAACAATACCAAGGAGACTTGCCTTTGTGATGATCCCGTCCGGATCACCGCAATTATCCCCCTTTATCAGGCAGAACTCTCCGGTTCGTTTCACGACCCTGTGGACAACCAGCTTGCCAGTATCAGGGCGAACAAACGCCACAACATCTCCAGGAATGGGGCTTTCCGGTGGCATCGGCGAGATCGTGATGATATCCCGGTTCCTGATAAAAGGATGCATGCTGAAACCGGGTGCTCGCATGCGGAACTGATGCCCCCCTTCCACCACGGTTTTCAAAAGTTCGAGCCTGATCTCGCTCGTGTAGACCCCTTTATGTTCATCCTCGGCAAAGGTTCCGGTGCCTTCAGACTGCAATGACCATTCTCCGGTGGAAGAGCTCCCCGATAAGTCCCTGGATATCGAGTTCAATCTCGCCCGGAGGTGCGTCAAACTCCCTTGCCAGGGATTTTGCGATTTCCCGGAGGTTCGTCCTGCCATCGAGCCTGTCCCAGATAGCCCGGCCGGTCTCGTTCAGGGTATAAATCTCGTCTTCCGTGTTTCCGATTCCCGATGCAAGAGGTACGATGATCAGCTCGCCCATCACGTCACGAGCAACAATGTCTTTGGATGGGCTGTAGACCCTGTCGAGGGATACTTCGTGCTCCATGGTTACCTACTTTTGTTATAAAATGACTATATCTGTTAAGTAATATCATAGCTTGCGTTGTAGAGTACTTCCTTCGCTCAATAATATTAATTATTCACTTTACGAATTCCCCTGAATTACACAATAAAGACAGGGCCTACCTTGCGTACAACCTCCCACTGCTCGAAAAAAATGATAGGATAGTAGGGTATTATTTAATCTACAGAGTGTATAAAGAAAATCTCCATAACCCAGTTAATACTAGTGATTCGGTCATGTGAGGAAAAAAAGAATTTTAATTCACAATAATTTGTGAACGGACTATGACGCGGAAAGATTGGCACATGCGACACAATATGCCGTCGCTGGTTCGTTACTGCAACTAATCGCTAAATTGCCTGGTCCTGTGATAACCCCTCTCATTTTACATGCTGTCAAAACAGTTTCTTCAGGATTATTCCTCACCAGGACAGTTAACACTGGCTTATTCCACAGACTCTTCATCTTCATCAGTTGGTCATTTCCTTTCATTTTGTAACCCCTATCGATTACTACTGAAATCGTGTTAGTTATTAGTATATAAACTGTTTGAAATATTGGAGAATCGAAAGAAAAGTAACCTGAAAATAGTATAGGCTCATCCTTTTACTAATCCTTGTAATACTTCATGGTAAGGGAATGAAGTGAAAATTACGTTGATATCATCTATGCGAAAAAGGAAAGATTGTTAGTCCCCCACTCACGTGAAAGAAAACTCTTATAATCCTGGATACGGATATACAGCAACGTAGAACGTAACTATCATTTTTTTCGCTGAGTTAAAATTATGATAGGTTACACTCGAAAAAAGATGAAAATCTGGTGACCTATTAGCACTGTCATGAAGTCCCAATTATCTCGCAGATAAAGCATCCTTGATCTTCTGTCATGCAACCACCAGCATTTGACCATGGAGAGGAAATCTGTCCCTGACTCTTACACGATGTCAATATCGCTTCCTCTCTGGTCCGAACCAGAATTGTGAGTACTGGCCTTTTCCAGGTAGTCTTACCTTTTTCACATATTACCGTCATATTCATACTCCCTATGGATACTAATGGAAGAAATAGATAATGCTATTAAAGAATTCAAGAAAAATTTAACATTAATTAGTGTTTTTGTTAATTTTTTACTTTAATTACCGGTATACCACACGCTATCATTGGCAGGCGAAGATTATCGCATACGGATTAATAATTGAATACTACTTCAATCGCCTGATGAAAATAGTGTGGTGGATTATGACGTGGTTAAATTATTGCATTTTCCTTCGCACACTGGTTCTGGTGGAACAGCACAAACATCATAACCGGATCCGGGACCTACCGAACCTCGAACCAATTTGCACGCTGTTAAAACTTCTTCCTCTGGATTATTCCTTACCAGAACGGTTAACACTGGCTTATTCCATGCACTCTTCACTTGTTCCGGATTGTTATAATCTTTCATTTTGTAACCCCTATCGATTATTATGATAAAGAATTCGATTATTGATATATATACTATTGGAAAATTTTTCGCAGTCGACAAGAATCTGAAACACTTGAGGATAACAGCCGGTGAATACAAATAATTCGATGATCCGATACACCTGAAAATAATGAAAGAGGATTAATAGATAATGTCGGTTGTCCTGCCAATAATTACCGGTGGGTAAAATACGCGATGATACCTTCCGGCGAAATCGAATCGATCCTCACAAACCCTACCCGTTCGAACTGCACCACGTTTCCGAGTTCACTCTTTACCGCCTGCTCACACATACCATGCACATCACCATCAGGCGTCATGAGTGTACAGGGGATGCAATTTCTTGGGGACAGCCACTGGATAATTGGAGCTTTTTTCATACGGACGTCCGCAAGGGATTCTCCTGCAAACGTCGCAGTTTGAATCGTGGAATCCCCATTATGGATCTCAATATTGAAGAGATCTTTCAGGCGCTTTAGGCCAGGTGTTGCCTCGTTGCTGGGAATCAGTGTCGCAGGAGCGGTATAGTCCAATGTCCTGCTCCCACTCTTCTCATCGCCAGGATGGAGAGCAGGATGTGCTGTCCAATTCTCCGGTCCCCCTTTGATGCGGATTTCGACAGGATCTGGAACAAAAAAGTATCGATTTGCGATTTTATCGACAATATTCCGGTTCTTAGCAAACAGGTTCTCCCATGAGAAGGAGATGTCAGTCTCGCCGATACCAATGTCGAGGACCGCTTCCCGGACCGCCTCCGGTTTGATCCCTCGGCGTGCCATGGCCCGGAGCGTACCGAGGCGGATATCATCCCATCCCTGGAACTCGCCTGCATTGATCCCTGCCCGCATCTGCGAGGTCGAGAGGACGACCCCCTCGATTCCCATCCGGCCATAGTGCCGGTATACAGGGGGTTCCCATCCGAAATAATCGAAGATATACCGCTGCCTTCGGGTATTCGCAATATGATCCTTCCCGCGGATTACGTGGGTTATCCCGAGGAGGTGGTCATCAACGGTGACCGAGAAGTTCATCAAGGGGTAGAGACACCCCTCCATCCTCGGGTGAGGCGGGCTCTTGAGGATGCGGAACGCCGGAAAGTCCCTCATCGCGGGATCGGGATGATCGAGATCGGTCCGGACACGGAGGGTCGCCTCTCCTTCTTCGAACCCGCCATCACGCATCTTTTTGAAGGATTCGAGGGTTTCGTCAATACCGGTGCTGCGGCAGGGACAGGCCTCCTTCGCGAGCTTCATTGCCTTGAAACGCTCGTTGTCACAGGTGCAGACGTAGGCACCTCCCCGTTGGATCAGCTCCTCGCCGTACTGGTAGTAAAGATCAAAACGATCGCTCTGGTAGACGATGTCGGTAATCCCGAGACCCAGCCATTTCAGGTCCTCCTGGACCATCGTGTACGCCTGAGGATCAACTCTCTTCGGGTCCGTATCCTCGATGCGAAGGACATAGCGCCCACCGTAACGGTGAACATACGCATCGTTCAGGACCGCAGCCCTTGCATGACCGAGATGGAGAGGGCCGGACGGGTTCGGGGCAAACCGCATGACGACACCCCCCTGTGCCTTTTCGAGATCGGGGAGCTCCCTGACCTGCTCACGGGGCTTTGCCATTTCCTCGACAAGTTCCGGGGCTATCGCCTGGAGGCGGGCAGCCTGCTCTGCGGGAGGGATGGCAGAAACCTCGTCGATCACTTCCTTCACAAGTACGGTTGCCTCCCGGGCTCTTGCCTTGAATTCCGGGTACTTCCCCATCACCATCCCGATCACGGCACCGGGTTTGGGTATGCTCTGGTGTTTAACCGCGTTCTGGAGTGCAAAAAGAAGGAGTGCCTGCCTCAGTGGATCCTCCATGTCAGTAGCTCCGGCGTATGAAGTAATCACCCATCTGAATGAGGAGATCGCGTTCCTGGCTCTTGGGGAGAATGGAGATCCGCTTTATCCCTGTCTTCACCAGGTTCTCCGCGGTCTCCTGCACCTCTGCAATTACCCCGAGTTGATTGAGTTTGGCGATGATGTCCTGGATCTCGGCAGGACTGAGACGCCGCTTGAAGGGTGACAGGTCAAATCCTTTCTCAAGCGCCTTGATATGGATGAGTGTCTTCTTTCCTTCCCGGATATCGGATGCCTGGTCCTTCCCGCTCACTTCAGGCGGGGCGAGGAGATCGATCAGGTCGTCCTGGATCTGGAACGCCATCCCTATACCCTGGCCAAAATGGTAGAGGGCGCTTGAGTATGAGGGGTTTCCCCCCGCAAGGATACTGCCGATCCCTGCGGATGCTGCATACAGCGCTCCGGTCTTCTTTTCGACCATCTTCAGGTATTCACCCTCGCTCACATCGTCACGGTTCTCAAAGGCCATGTCAAGGTGCTGCCCTTCGCAGATCTCAACGCACGTTCGCGCAAGCATGGACGTGGCACGCACTTTTGTATTATCGGGGGCTTCAGCCATGCTGATGAACTCAAAGGCGCTGGCAAAGAGCACGTCGCCTGCCAGGA
The DNA here is from genome assembly GCA_018262855.1 of Methanolinea sp. GTDB lineage: Archaea > Halobacteriota > Methanomicrobia > Methanomicrobiales > Methanospirillaceae > Methanolinea_A. Next base: position 26,477 of record JADFDO010000008.1, read on the forward strand.
TTGCGGTCGGCTCGTTCCATTGGGTGTGGACTGTGGGAACGCCCCTTCTCACCTCGTCGCCATCCATGATGTCGTCATGGATGAGGGTGAAACTGTGGGTGAGCTCGAGTGCCAGCGCCGCGGGCATCACGTCCGTCGAACTCCCCTTCTTCACGGCATCCGCTGCAAGCAGCAGCACCGCAGGGCGCAGCCGCTTTCCTCCTGCAAGCAGAAGGTGTGCGCTCGCTTTGCCGAGGTCATCGCATGCCGTTCCAAAATACCGGTCAATGAGCGCGTCTACCTGGCTGGCAGTCTGTTCCAGATATTCCTTGAGATCCATGTCGTACTCCTTGCCCCCATCTCCGTCAGGTCATCTTGACCCGTTGCCCGTTGGAGAGGATATGTACGTCGTTGTGCAGGGTATACCCGAGGGCTTCGGTGAATTCCGAGTAGCCTGATGTCATGCGGATGTGGCCGTGTGCCGGGATGATGTGCTGCGGATTCAGCATGCTGATGAACTCGTAGTGATCCTCGCGGTACGCATGGCCCGTGACATGCAGGTCCGGGAAGATCCGTGCCCCCGCCATGTTCAGGTGAGTCTCGACCATGTACCGCTGCCCGACGTTCATGGGGTTCGGGATTACCTTCGCGCTGAAGATAATCTTGTCGCCCTTTTCAACCTTGTATGGGGTATCGCCGAGAGCAACTCTCGTAAGAATTGATCCCGGTTCCCCCTGATGCCCGGTGATGATGGGTACGAATTTTTCCTTCCCGGCCTTCATCATCCTGCGGAGCGTCCTGTCCACCGTTCTCCGGTTCCCGAACATGCTCATTGTCTCGGGATACCCGACGAGTTTCAACTGCTCGGCAGTGGACGAGTACCTCTCCATGGACCTTCCGAGCAGTACGGGTTTTCTCCCTATCTCGTGCGCACATTCGGCAATCGTCTTCACTCTCGCGATGTGCGACGAGAAGGTTGAGACAATGATCGCAGCCTTGTCGTCCTCGTAACTCGTGATGGTGTCGCGTACGAGATCCCTTGCGACCCGCTCGCTCGGTGCCCGGCCCCGGTTGTCTATGTAAGTGCTTTCGACGATCAGGCCAAGCACGCCTTCCTTCCCGATCTGGCGGAGTCTGGCGAAGTCAGGCGGTTCTCCAATCACCGGTGTCCTGTCGAGCTTGTAGTCGCATGCATAGACGATCGCACCTTTCGGGGTGTGGAGCACCGCGGTCACGGTATCGATGATACTGTGCTGCATCCTTACGAACTCGAGCGTCAGGTTCTGGGAGATCGTGTATTTCTGCCCGGCCTTGAGTGCAAACAGCTTGTTGTTCACCCCGAACTTCTGCTCTCCTGCGATCTGCTGGCGGATCAGTTCTGTGGTATAGGGTGTGCTGATAATCGGGGCATTGTACCGGTGTGCCAGTTTGGGAATCGCCCCGATATGATCAAGGTGCCCGTGCGAACAGACGATTGCCTTGACACTCCCTTCCACCGTGTTCATCATCGTATCATCAGGAATAGCCTTCATCTGGATGAGATCCAGCGAGTGCATATTCTCAACTTCCGCATCTTCGTGGATCATCACCTGGTCCAGACGAAGCCCCATGTCAAAAATAACAATGTCCTTTCCGCAGCGGACAGCGGTCATATTTCTCCCGACCTCGTCGTATCCGCCCACTGCAATTATTTCAATATCCATTATTCTCCTCCTTGTAGGTGTCCCAGCATCTGCCGGGTCTTACCGGTAATATACACCCGTACGTTCTTGAGGTCGGCAATCTTTGCCGACCCAGAGAGAAACATCGCCGTGATCAGTTCCCTGTGAAACGTCTCGATCGTCGAGAAGAGCTGATCGTCGCTCTCCATCGCAGGCCTGAGCAGGGGAAGTGCAAGGCCACAGAGATCGGCACCAAGAGCCATCGCCTTCGCCATGTCAAGGCCGCTTCTGATGCCGCCCGTGGCGATGACCGGTCCTCCCGTACTGGCGACCTCGCACAGGCTCACTGCTGTCGGGATTCCCCAGTCCTCATACAGGGCCCCGAGTGAGACCAGCGTGCCGGCTGCATTTCCGGGGGCATTGTGAGCCCGGCAGGCTTCCACGGCAGGCCATGATGTCCCTCCCCATCCGCCGATATCGATCGCACTGACCCCCGCACCCCAGCATCTCCTGGCAGTTTCTGTTGAGATTCCACTCCCTGTCTCCTTGATGACCACCGGAACCGGGCTGTCCCGGCAGAGTCCGGCAAGGGCATCATAGCAGCCGGTTGCATCGTGATCGCCTTCGGGCTGGATGGCCTCCTGCAGGAAATTCACATGGATAGCGATGGCATTGGCATCGATCATGGAAACTGCCCTTTCCACCCATTCCGGCCCGTGTTCTCGTAGCTGTACAATCCCAAGGTTCGCAAGCAGGAACGCATGTGGTGCCTCATCGCGAACTACCGAGAAACTCTCTGCGAGGGCAGGATTCTCGAGCGCAGCGCGCTGGGAACCCACGCACATACCGATCCCAAACCTCTCGGCAGCCCTTGCGAGACGGCGGTTCACCGTAATGGTGTCAGGGTGTCCGCCGGTCATGGCAGCGATGAAGAGAGGGGACGAAAGCCGGTTCCCCAGGAATCTCGTGGAGAGGTCGATCCGGTGCATGTCGCATTCGGGAAGCGCTGAATGAACGAGGCGGATATCCGTAAAACCGGTATACCCCCGCTCAATTTCCTGCCCTGCGCAGATTCTCAAATGATCCATCTTCCTTCCGGATGTGAAACGCTCCTTATCCATGCTCCCTCCCGCACAGTATTGTGGTTCCTCCATGTGGCCTTCCCTGGAGGAAATCCGGGAGCCTTGATACATGAAAAACCTCTGATGCGATACCATGTGAAGATAGTTCTGACAGTTCCCTTAACTTTCCTTTCATCCCGCCCGTTACATCAGTGTGCCTGGATCCTCCCGTGGCAACATCATCGCCTCTCTCCCCGGAGATCTCGGCGATCACGCATCCATCCTTTGAGAGGACACCGGGGACATCGGTGGCAAGGCCAATCCGGGTAAATGGCAGGTGCTCCCCGAGGTACCTGATGATCTGGTCCCCGGAGACGATGCAGGCACCCTGCACTTCGTCCATGACTACGTCACCGTGAAGCACAGGGATGATTCCCATGTCCATCAGGTGTTGCAGGGGCCGGGTCTCGAGCGAGATTAAGCGTCCTGCCCGGGCAAATGCGCCTGCGAGGGGATGGATGCCAATCGCATCAGCCCCGGCATGTCGCAATGCCTCCACCATCATCTGGTTCAGGCGGGCGACTGACATGTGCGTCATGGCGATGCCCTGCCTGTTGGTCCGGTCGGCCCCATGTGCAAGACCGTACTGGTGCGCTTCCGGGTGGCCGAACGACCCCGCCCCGTGGACCAGGCAGAGCGGAATATCCTGACATGCTGCGATATCCCTGGCAATCATCCCGATCGCCCCGGTATCAGCAGTGCCTTTCCTGCCCTTCTCGGTGAGCACGCTTCCTCCCACCTTGACCAGCAGCCGTTCAGACATCCTTCTCCTTCCTTGCTCCCTCGGTGTCGAGATTTGTCACGAAGGCCTTGGCATCGCATGACTCAACTGCTCCGACCACCCGGCTTTTCAGATGCTTGGGACAGATGGCAATCATGCAGCCGCCGCCTCCTGCCCCGGTCAGTTTCGCCCCGTATGCTCCCGCAGCCCTCGCCGCAAGGACGAGGCGTGAGAGAGAGGGATGACCCGCGCCAAGGGCATCGAGGAGTGCATGGTTCATGTTCATCAGTGTCCCGAGTTTGTGCGGGTCGGAAAAATTCCGGATCGCACACATGGTGATCCCGCCAATGGAATCCATGATGGGATCACAGATCTCAGGGTTCACCTTCTTCAGCTCAGCAACCTTTTCCACCATCTTCGACGTGCTGTGCGACACAAGCGTATTGCCGATGACCAGCGGGAAATTCTGGGGAGGAAGCCTTCTCCGCTGGGTCCCGGTGATTAGGACAATACCCCCAAAAGTCGAGACGCTCGTGTCAGTGGGACTTGCCTTCCCCTTCTGGACCTTCTTCTCGATCCCATACGCCAGGGTGGCGATCTCTTCCATGCTCATTCTCTTTCCGAACTCGTCGTTGATCGCGGAAAGGGTGGCGACCGTAACGGCAGCTGAAGAACCTAATCCCGATGAACTCGGGAGCTGTGAGTTTACATACACGCTCCCTTTCACCCCCATCTCGTCAAAGCAGCTGTCGATGTAGGGCGACCTGGCATGGTGGGCGGATTTGCTCTTCCTGACAGTTACAAATACCCGGGGCCGGATTGCCATAGCAACCCCGGGTTTGCCGTATACCACGGCATGTTCTCCGAAGAGGAACACCTTGCCGGGGGCACTCCAGGTGGCCACCCTATATCACCGCAATGGCAGCATACCCTACAACGTCAGGGTCCCCTGTCACATCACCGCTGGTAGCATAACGGAGCAGCCTCGCTTCCCTGGCCCCCATATCCCTGCATGCCGAGCACATGGCTGCGATGGGGCCGTACCCGCATGCACTGATTCTCCGTCCAACGATTCTCCTGTAGAATTCACCAATATCGAGCTGTTCCAGCCCCGAAATTGCATAGAGGTCCTGCTCCCTGGCTACAGCATCGGGCACATAATGGGAGAAGTCACTCGAGGCAACAATCCTGATATCCCCCCGGCCGCTCTTCCTTATTCCATCGATGAGAACGCGCGAGAGCGCGATTGCCCCTTCCATGCTCTGGTCCCCCATCAGTATCGGGACGATTCTTGCCCTGGGAAACCGGTACTTGATGAAGGGGATCTGCACTTCAAGAGAGTTCTCCTGCTCCTGGTGGGACACCTCATCCACCTCAAGGTCGAGTGACGATCCAAGGTCTGCATCATTGTCCACGATGCCAAGGGGTGTCTCCCATGGGAGGAGTGACACACATGTCCTGTGTCCCCGGTGGCTTGGTCCTATCACAATAAAAGTCCCGGAAAATGATGCTGGAATGGCGCTGAAGGAAAGTGCTGATACTTCCCCGGAATAGGGATATCCTGCATGTGGGGAAACAATCCCGAATGCTTCAACGCCGGGATTCTTGTTCCGGAAGAATGTCTCCAGCAGCTGTTCGAGATGGTGCGGGTCCCGCGGGTAGAACATGCCGGCAACCGCGCACCGCCGAGTCTTCATCGGATCTCCCTTCTTGTATCGCAGCTATATTAGAGTTCGGTCTCGAAATCTTCCGCGGTGAGCGAGGTGGTGATACCACGAAGCCGCAGCATCTCCCTGGTGAGGAGGAAGTAGATCATCGAGAGGGCCTTTCTCCCTTTGTTGTTGGTCGGGATGACCAGATCAACAAGGCTCGTCATGTTGTTGGTATCGCACAATGCAAGGATCGGGATCCCGCACTGGACAGCTTCCTTGACTGCCTGGGCATCACCTATGGGGTCAGTGACCACAAGGACCTGTGGCTCGATATATTTGGACAGGTTCTGGTTGGTGAGCATCCCGGGTATGAACCTGCCGGTTTCAGCGATGCCTCCGATCGACTCTGCAAATTTTTTGGCCGGGTACTGGCCATACTGCCTTGATGTGACCACAAGGATACTGGAAGGATCAAACTGGGAGAGGAATTTTGCTGCGGTCTTGATACGCTCATCGGTCTCCCTGATATCCAGGATATACAGTCCATCCCCTCTCACACGGTAGATGAACTTCATCATGTCCTTGCTCTTCTGCTGGGTGCCGATATGGATACCCGCAGCGAGGTACTCTTCGACGGGAACCAGCGGTTCCTTCAATTCAATTTCCATCTCTGCTTCTGTCATGCTATCTGTTCCTCGATTCGTATCAGTTCATTCAACTTGGCAATCCGTTCCCCGCCTACCGCACCGGTCTTGAGGAATACGCACCCGAATGCGGTCGCAAGATGGGCAATGGCGAAATCGGTGGTCTCCCCAGACCTGTGGCTCATCACCGTATCCATGCCATGGACATGCGAAAGGTGGATTGCTTCGAAGGTGTCGGTCAGAGTACCAACCTGGTTCGGCTTGATAAGAACACAGTTGGCGGAACCTATCTCGATCCCTTCCGCAATGCGTTCTGCGTTGGTCACAAAGAGATCGTCTCCGCACACAAGGCACCTGTCCCCCACCTGTGCGGTAAGGTCGGCGAATCCGTGAAAATCCTCTTCGTCAAGCGGGTCTTCGACATATACCAGCTCGTACCGGTCTACAAGCTCGGCAAGGTAAGTGATGTGGTCGGCAGTGGTGCGGGTGCCGTTCCTGTCAATGTAGCACCCCCTCTCCTTGTTCCACATCTGGCTCGCGGCGACATCGATCCCCATGCCTATCGGGATGGAGAGTTCGTCCGAGATCTCGCCGATTGCCTGGTGAATGATCTCGAATGCCTCAAGATCCCCTATCTGCGGTGCCCAGGCGCCCTCGTCGCCCTTCCCACAGGGTTTTCCCTTTGCTTTCAGGATCTCCTTCACTCGCCTGTGGACCCTGGCATTGGCAAAGACTGCCTGCGTCGGACCTTCCGCACCGGTCGCCACCACCAGGAATTCCTGGATGTCGGTTGCATTCGCTGCATGGGCTCCCCCTCCGATGATGTTGCCGAGCGGCAGCGGCATCTCGGGTACAAACACGCCGCCCAGGTAGGAGAAGAGCTCCATCCCGAGCGACGAGGCTGCGGCCTTGGCATTTGCGAGGGAAAGGGCGACTGCCACGTTGGCCCCGATCACGGAAAAGTCGGAGGTCCCGTCAAGCTCACGGAGGAGAGAATCGAATGATACCTGGTCCCTCGAATCCATCCCCTCGAGTTCGGGAATAATATTCGTGATCGCATACGGTATCGATTCCGACGGATCTATTACCTTTGCCTCATGGAGGCCCGTGCTGGCCCCGCTTGGTGCAGCAGATCTCCCGAACCCGCTGTCAGTGAGAATATCGGCCTCTACAGTGGGATTGCCCCTGCTGTCCAGTATGGTGCGCAGTTGTATGCTGCGGATGAGCGTCATGGCTGACTACTTCCTTTTCACCGTAATAGGTATGACATTGTGCTGGTACTCTTCGAGCGCGATCTCCAGCGGGTCAATCCTGCTGGTCCGGATCAGGAGGGGGGCACCCATGGATATCTGGAGTGCCCGGGCTCCGATAATCCGGGCCCGCTCATACCGAGTATAAGTCTCTTTCATATACCCTCAAATGTATCCCCTAGCTTTAAATGGGGTCGCTGAGATTCGAACTCAGGTCACAGCATCCCGAACGCCATAGGATGGTCCAGGCTACCCCACGACCCCTCATTGGTATGGATTGAGATCATCGATTATCTCTTTGTGGGCAAGGAACATCCTGCGACAGCAATAGCGGTCCATGCCGAGGTCATCGAGGATCTTTTTGGGATCCTCGCCTGCCTCTTTGCGGCGCTTATACTCATCATATGCAGGGGAGATGACTTTCCCACAGGTGAAACATCGTACGGGTATCATGCCGGTATGATCTCCAAATTAATTTCCATATCTCAACGATAAGACTTTTGGAACTTCTTTCTCGCACCCCTGCCATGGGGTTTCTTCGATTCTTTCTGCCTGGAGTCGTTCACAAGCAGTGTCCTGTCATACTGCAGGAAGATATCCTTGATCTGGGGATCGTTCGACCACTTCAGAATTCCCCTCGCAAGGGCGGTGCGGACTGCTTCGGCCTGTCCCATCATCCCGCCGCCTTTCACATCGATCGAGATATCGATCCCTTCGATGGATTTCGGGGCGAGGAGGATCGGCTCGGCGATCTTCAACCGCACCATCTCATTCGGGTAGAAGTCCAGGGGAACCGAGTTAATCCTGACTATCCCCTTCCCTGCCCGGACCGTGGCCCTGGCAATGGCGGTCTTCCGTTTCCCGCTCGTGTTGATTATCTTTCCCATCCTCTGCATCCTCCTAGTACTTTGCTCCCAGGAATGTGCTGACAGCACCGACGGTCACCGTCTTCGGGCTGTTCAGCCTGTTCATGTGCGCCTCCTCGAGGACTTCCATCTCTTTCCCGACAAGGTCCACTGGGATTCCGACATACACCTTCACCCTCTTGAAGGCCTCCATGCCGGGGGCTCTCTTGTAGGGGAGCATCCCCCTGATAGTCCGCCGGACGATATGATCGGGTCTTCGCGGGAAGAACGGGCCTCCCTCACGGGAACCACGGCTCCTCTTGTGACCGTAATTTGAAAGAACCCGTGCCCTGCTCCCTGATATTATCGCTTTTTCGGCATTGACAATCGCAATGGTCTCGCCATTGAGAGCGCGCTTGGCCACGATACTTGCCATCCTCCCCAGGAGGAGACCTTCACCGTTGATGATTGTGGTCATCTCATCTCACCTGAGTACCCGTATCCTGCTCCCCTTGGGATTGTCCTTTACCAGCTCTTCGATGGTGAGGCACTGTCCGTTCGCTTCGCGTATCTTGGTCTCGGCCGACTGCGAGAAGGTAAGGGCAGCAATCTTTACCGACATCTCGATCATACCGCTCCCGAGCACCTTTCCCGGAACCACGATCGTCTCGCCATTGCTGGCGTAGCGATTGATCTTGCTCAGATTGACCTCAGCATAATTGCGTACCGGTGCTTCCAGCCTTGTGGCCACATCCCGCCAGATATTCACTTCGTTCTGCCGTGAAGTGTCCTTCAGCAGGGATATGAGGTTGATCAGGCGGGGGTTTGTCTTATTATTCGTTCTTCTCTTCATCTCCGGTCACTCCCGATAGTTCACCGATCTTTTCGAACAATTCGTCTGACTGGCTCTTCAGGTACTTCAGTGCCTCCTCGAGTATGGCATGCACCGGGAGGGATCCATCGCCCTCCACGACGAATATATACCTGGATTCTTCAGATTTGATGCTTATTGCTGATTCTTCTCCGATTCCGGTATTCAGGCAGGCCCGTTCGCAAAGGCGGCAGAGTGAACACTCCTCGACCCGCCCTTCTGAAACGGCCACCCGCCCTCCCTTGATGACAAGGATTCCCCGGGGACATTCATCAACGCACCGGCCGCAGGCATCGCACTTCTCACTCACATCGATGACGGGATAGTTCTTGTATCCACAGGTGGTGGTCGGTTGCCACTTGGCGTGGACCCTGCCCTTGTTGAGTATCGCCCTGGCCTCAAGGACCACTTTCTGGTCCTTTGCAAGCTTCACGATGGGGATTCCTTCAACTGCAGGAGCTGCACGGGGATCCTGGGGAATCAGGTCTCTCGAGTAAACGATTCCCGGCCCCTCGACGGAGAGTGTGTACATCACGCTGCACCGGTCGCACCCGGCACCTTCGCAACTGCACCTGTCCTGGGGGACATAGCAGTCAAGATCGGTCCGGATCGGGATCAGGCCCAGCCTGTGCGCCAGCATCTCGTCGAAGAGTGCGCTGGTGTTGTCATAAATGCGCACTTCATCGATAGCGAGGGTCGGCACCTCGCCGATCATCGACCTGCGGAGCGCATTGGTGAAAGGCTGTGAAGTTCCCGACAGCGTAAACCGGGCAGTAGTGTCATCCAGGCGTGAAAACGCGATATCCATCAGACTCTCCTACCCCTCCGGCCTCCTTTCTGGCGGATGGAGTCATGGGGAACCGGGGTGACATCTTCAATACGCCCTATGCGCATACCTGCCCTGGCAAGAGCCCGGATTGCTGCCTGGGCTCCCGGCCCGGGGCTCCGCTGCTTTCCCCTTCCAGGTGCCCGCACCTTTACATGCACCCCGACAATCCCCTTCTCCATGGCGGTCTGGGCAACATTTGATGCCATCTGCATGGCTGCGTATGGAGAACTTTCGTTCCTGTCCTGCTTGACCACCATGCCGCCGCTGCTCTTGCAGACCGTTTCTGCACCGGAGAGATCCGTGACAGTGATGATGGTATTGTTGAATGAGGCGAAGATATGGGCGATCCCCCATTTTTCTTTCTCTGCTGCCATTGCTTACCTCCCTGCCTTGCTGATACGCGCCCGTTCGGCATGGTCGGGATTTGCGACAGGGGACCTGTTGTAGTAGGATACCGCTGTCTCCTCGTCCCTGGAAACCTTATATCCGGGGATGCTGACACGCTTTCCGCCAATTGCGATGTGCCCGTGCGTGATCATCTGGCGTGCCTGTTTCGGCGACCTGGCGAGACCCTGGCGGTAGACAATGGTCTGGAGGCGGCGTTCGAGCTGGTTCTGGACCTTCAGCGAGAGAACATTGTCGATATCGGCATCGGGACCAAGCAGGCCGAGGCGCTGGAGGTGGCCGATAAGCTCGCCTTTTTTGGCATCAAAGACCGCCTGGTCGGCCCCTGTGGACATGATGGCAAGCAGTCCGCGGGCTGCTTTTCTGTACCGCCGCAGGTTGCTGGAGGCCTTCCACACTTCGCGCTTGTTCCGGAGGCCATATTCTATCATCAGGCGGTTCTCGTCCTCAATGCGGGTCTTCTCAAAGGGCCGCTTGGGGGTCTGGTATTTCTTGTGGTTCTTTCCCGGGTATCCCATTGAAACTCACCTGGTGACGACTACTCCTTCTTCCTCTTCACACCAACGGTGGCACCGGTGCGACCTGTCGACTTGGTCCTCTGCCCTCTCACTTTCTGGCCGGTCTCGTGGCGGATTCCTTTGTAGCTCCTGATCTTCCTCATGAGGTTGATATCCTCGTCGAGGGTAGTTGCTACCTCGGTCCCGAGCAGGTGGCGCGACTCGCCAGTATAGATATCCTTGGGGCGGTTGACCATCCAGTCGGGAACCTTCGAGGAGTAATTGTCCACGACTTCCCGAAGTTTGTCCACGTCCTCTTCCTTGAGTTTTCCCATCAGTTCGCGGCCGTTCACTTTTGCCATTGCAGCAATGACCGATGCACTGTGCCTTCCCACACCCTTGATCCCTGTCAGGGCTGTGAGGACAGACTTTGTGCCGTCAAGGTCTGTATTGCTGATTCGTACGAAATATCGTATCTCTTCTTCTTCCTTCGCCATCCAATCCCTCGCTGATTTGTGAGAATTCTTCTGAAACGCTGAGGGAGGGATTTGAACCCTCGAGTCCCAAGGGGACACAGGTTTAGCAAACCTGCGCCATACCTGGCTTGGCTACCTCAACAGAGAATCTCGCATCTTTCGATACTCGCAGCACGCCAACGGTGCTGCTCCATGAATGGTGCTTTATTATTTGGGGGGCCGGTTAAAAAAACCTTTCCATCATCATGAGGCTGGATTTTAAGACCCATCGAAACGGCCGTTGAAAAAAAATTAATCAATTCCCTGCCGGACAACCTTTTTCTTTTTTAAGCCCCGTTTCTTCACCCGCGTCACTCCGCTTTCGATAAGGGCGGAGACAACAATCGGCAGGGCGATCGTCGCATCGACATGGACCTGTACCTGCATCGTGTGTTCCGATTCCTTACCCCAGCTTATGGCTTCGTCGAAGGTACATCCGGAGAGACCCCCCCAGTGTGGTGAATCGGTGGTATACTGTATTGCATAGTCATGACCTCCGAGATCTTTCTTATGGATCGATCCTATCACCTGGGTCTGCTGGATGAAGTTCTTTGGTACTCCCCCTCCAAGATAGACAACCCCGGTCTTCTTCACCTCTTCAACTATTGAGGTGACCTCATCTGTATCGGCGATCTGATCGATATCGATCGAAACACCGCGCCTCCTTGCGATAAGGGCTCCTATGCCGATCGAAGAATCGCAGAGTGCAGGAACAAAGATAGGAATTCTCTCTTTTACGCACGTGGAAAGGAAAGACTCACCGGCAGGAACTGCCCCTGCCAGCCATTCACCAAACCCGGCCAGGAATTCGCGGGATGATCCCCGGAATGGTGCAATCCTCTCTGCGTAATTCGCAAATCCTCGATCAACCCAGCGGAATTCCTCCTCGAAGGCAAACACATCATAGATGCGATCAATTCCTCTCTTATAGAGATCTGCGTCACTGACATGGTGGTGGCCAAGATAGTGGCAGACACCGAGGTGTTCGCAGACATCATGGAAGATATTCGCCCCGGTCGATACCACGACATCCATATAGTGGCGTCGTGCCATCTCGATGAGGACCTTCTGCATCCCTGCAGGGATCATCGCGCCGGAAAGGCCGAAAAGGATAGTAACGTCGGGATCCCGGATCATCCGTTTCCAGATCTCAACGGATTCGCCGAGTTTCCTCCCCTGAAAACCTGTCTTTGACATCCTTTGGAGCAACTCATCCACGTTGCCTGTAGGGATGACAGGCTGTGTTGTGCACATGCCGTGAGGATGGAAAACTTCCGCCGCGGGACCCAGGATTTCTTCAAATTCACCCTTCCTCCTCAGGCCTTTCCTCTTTCTTTCAGCCATTACTCATAGATGGCAGGCATGCGATAAGAAATGTATGCCGTGACCTGATCGCGGAGAAGGGACCAACCCAGTACTTGGCCAGAGAATCTCTTATCCTACTCTAAAAAAATGGAAAACCGGGGGTATCAGAGGGCTTTTACAAGGGATGACCGGGTCACAAGACCGGCGATCTTTCCCTTGCTGGTCACAGGTATGGAACTGATGGCCTTCGAAAGCATGAGATCAACCACTTCATCGACACTGGCACTTGATTCCACGCACATCACCGGGCTTGTCATGATATCCTTGATGAGGAGGTTCCGGATCCGGTGATCCTGGTGCCGATCCTCAACCATCTCACGGAACCTTCTCATCGAGACGGCAACATCCGTCTCGGTCACGATCCCCACAACCTGGTCATTGTCGGTGACCACGCACCGGTGAAGGTTATCGTCGAGCATCCGGCGTCTCCAGTGAACAACCCGTTCATCGGAGTCGATAGTACACGCTGGTTCCATAACATCCGCCAGTGTCCCCGAAGGACGCATGATACGGAGGAGATCGCCTGCAGTGACCTGGCCAACGAGGCGGTGGTCCTCATCGTATACCACCACGAGTTTGTATGCCTGGAGCAGGGGGATGACCACGTCAAGATCCTGGTCAGGGTATACCGTGGTGAAATCCTCCTCAACCGTGTTCGCGACATGAATGGATGTAGGGGATATTGAGGAGTTCCGCTTTGTCCCGAGCTTTTCAGCCACGGTCTTTCGGGAGACCGTTCCCACTACCGTATTATGGTTCACCACAATCAGGGGGTCGATGCCTTCATCCAGCATCCGGTCCAGCGCCTCGGTGATCGGCGCGGATTTTGATATGGTAACCGGCTTTGACATGATGTCTTTTACAAGAATATCATCGCTCATTCTGCCACTTCCCTTATGATATCGTCTCTTTTCAGAATTCCCTTGATCTCGTTGTTTTCCATCGCGACCACACTATTGATGTGGTGGGTCTGCATAACCTGCACGGCGCTCGTCAATTTTTCGTCGCTTTGCACGGTGATGACCGGTCGGGACATAAGATCCTCTGCAACCGCAACTGCCTCCATCACATAGCGGAGTTGCTTCCTGCCGCCGGGCTCCCCGCGACGCAGCATTTTGACGTCTTTCTTTGGGAGTTCACGTTTTTCTGTCTCGTAAAGATAGAATGCGAGATTGCTCTCAGTGATGATGCCTGCAAGTGTGCCATCATTATTCAACACGACTACCTTATCATTTCTTTCCCTCATGATGTCGATGACATGGTCCAGGGAATGATATCTGCTGACGGTTATCGCATCCTCCATCACGTCTGCAACAGTCTGGGTGAGCGTATTGACTGTAGCGGAGCGCATGAAGTCCGATTTTGTCACGATCCCGGCAATATGTCCCTCCTCCATCACCGGGAGCCCGCTTATGTCCCACTGGATCATAAGCGCTGCAATCTGGCGTGTGGAGGTATCAGGAGAGATTGTCAGGGGATCCCTGGTCATCAGGATGCTGACCGGGATATTATCGATCGGCCTCCTCCTCCATATGGGTTCACTTTGCCGCAGACGGTAGCCGATATCCTTCTTCGTGAGCACGCCTACGAGCGACTCCGCTTCCACCACCGGGACCCGCGATATCCTGTGTTTCAGCATCAGGTTTCGTGCATACGCAACATGCTCCCCCGGGCTGACAATATACACCGGCGATGACATGATATCCTGTGCCTGCATCCTTCTCACCCCCTGGACAATGCTTTTACAAGGTCGAACTCGGTGACGAGGCCTATCAGCCGTGCATCCTCGATCACTGGCAGTGCTCCTGCATTCTTCTTCACCATCTCCCCTGCAGCCTGGTTGACGCTCCTGTCGGGTGCGATGGTATAGAGGTTTCCGGACACAAGCGTCCTTACGGGGAGGGCCATCACTTCTCCAATATCGCCTGTCTCAAGCTGATCGAACACCCTCTTGCTGCCAAGGTACTTCATGATATCAGTCGTGGTGATGATACCGTAAAGAACATCATCGCTGACCACAGGCAGCCTTCGGAACCGGTATTTGGTCATCTCGCGGGTGACCTTCCCGATAGGGCAGTCAGGCTCGGTGACGCGCAGAGACCTGCTCATGATCTCTTCAACGGTACATGAGACCCTTTCATTCGCAAGCACAGTCATCACGTCTCTTTCTGTAACTATCCCGGCAATTGACTGGTCCTGGTGAAGGATCGGGATTCCCCCTATCATCTTTCCCTTGATGATGTCGATGGCATCACGGAGCGATGATGAATCGGGGAGGGTGGTCACCTGCGTGGTCATGATGCTCCGGATGCTCTCATTGACCGCGGAAAGGAGATTGCCCCCATGCTTGACCTGGACAAGGTTGAACTTGTCGCCCCCTCCGAGGAAATTGATAATGTCACCGGAAGTCACTATCCCGCGCACTTTCCGCGATCCTGCATCCACGACAGGAAGCCTGCGAAAACCGCAACGGGTCATCGTCTCCACCGCGCCAAGGATGCTCATGGTCTGGGGTACCGTGATCACGTCACCCGTGGCGATGGCCATGATCTCTCCCTCCTGCTCAACGACCCTGGATCTGAATTCAATCGGGCCCCGGTCAAGTTTGCCGGGCATTTTCAGTAATTTATCACTCTGCTTGAAGTTCTTCTCACTGTGATGCACCATGTTAGGCCCCTGCTCTCATGTAAAGAGGTATCACCGTTCACCGGGTGTATTGCAATATCACACCATTCAACCGCAATTCATGGAATTGCATTCAGTACATCGTGCCTGTCTATGATTCCAACCAGGTCTTCCCCATTAAGAACAGGAAGACGACTTATATCGTGCCTGACCATCATTTCAGCAGCATGCTGAAGGCTTTCATCGGGTGTCACGGATATTACTGGCGTGGTCATGACTCCGGATACAGGTGTATTCGATGATCCATCGACAGATGCACGCCACCTGCCATCCCTCAAGAGGTCTCTCCTTGATACAATCCCTACAAGGCGCTTTTTCTTCATGACAGGGAATGCGGAAAAGCCGCTCTCGGTCATGAGCGTGTGGATCTTATGAATGGGTTCATCGGGTGAGCATACCACGACATTCCTTGACATGGTATCTCCAACCGTCCCGGAGATCCTATGCTGCGTGATGATGACAGGAAAGATCTCGGAGAGGAGAACTCCCCCGAGTATCTGGTCCTGGCCGTTGACGACAGGGATGCTGTCAGTACCCTCTTTCCGGATACTCTTGAGCACACTCTCTATGCTAAAATCCGGGTTCACCGGGACGATGTCCCTGATGAAGCCCTCTATAGTCACATTTGACCTGGTCGCCGTGACATTGAGGACCCCCGTGATATCAATGTATCCCATGAGCTTTCGCTTGCCGTCATGGACGTAGATCTCACGATAGACGTCATCACGGAGTACCTGCCTGGCCCTTGTGACCTTTTCGTTGAATTTGAGGACCGGCACTTCAACCAGGAAATCCCGGGCCATCTTCATTGCAGCAGTTCCTCCTCCCGGCACGACGGGCAGAGCATCATATTATCGATCCTCCGGAGATCATCTGACATCTGGCTGCACCTGCTGCAGATTCCAACTTCCACCTCTTCAAGGCGGTTGATCTCAACGAGGTCGGTCATCAGCTCATTAATTTCCGTTGAAACCGTGAGGATATCCCGAACTGTTACAATACCAATAACCTTGTTCCCCTCGTCAACCACAGGGAGCCGCCTGACACGATGCCTGATCATCATGTGCGCCGCGTCCTTGACAGATTTGTCTGCACTTACGGTAATGAGGGGAGTGCTCATGATCTCGCGTGCAGGGATATCCCCCGGCTTGAGATCCTTGGCCACCACTTTACAATTGATATCCTCCTCGGTCACTATCCCGAGGGGCAGATTATCACGGCCAAGAACAATGCAGCTTCCCACCTCATCCCGGCACATGAGCATGGCCGCACGGGCAACAGTACCATCGTTACCAATGGTAGTAGGGTTGCGACGCATGACCTCCCGAAGTGGCACCCGGGTATCGAAGCGGATGGTATCGGATGATTTTTTCAATCCATCACCTCCATGTATTTGACACAAGTGGGGTTATTGCAGTTACCAATACGGCAAATGGTGTCTATATACTTTCTGTAGTGACGGGAGCGTAGCAAATAGGGGATAATAAATCTAATAACCACACCACCCCTAAAAGGATAGTAATGGATTTTCGTGGCCCGGGATGATAAGACCCCTGGATGGCCGCGAAGAGGTGTACCATGAATATTCTGGTCCAGACCAAGAGACGTCTCTCAAAATTCCTGAAGGCTTTTTTCCAGAAAAAGAGAGCCAGAATCGGCATTTACGGCCCGCCAAATGCGGGAAAAACTACGCTTGCCAACCGCATCGCAAAAGACTGGACCGGGGAGGATGTGGGCCCTGTGAGCGAAATCCCCCACGAGACACGCCGGGCGGTACGGAAGACCGACATCAGTATCACCGGGTCAAACGGCAGTAATATCACGATTGATATCGTGGATACACCCGGTGTGACCACCAAGATCGATTACAAGGATTTCCTGGAATACGGCATTGACAAGGAGACTGCGGTAACCCGCGCCCGTGAAGCGACCGAGGGGGTTGCAGAAGCGATGCACTGGCTCCGGGAGGATATCAACGGCGTCATCTACATGCTCGACGCAACCGAGGATCCCTTCCTCCAGGTCAATATCATGATGATCGGTATCATCGAGAGCCGCAAACTCCCGGTTATCATCGTTGCAAACAAGATCGATCTCCCCGATGCCGCCCCGCAGAGGATTCGCAGCGCCTTCCCCCAGCACCCCATGGTACCTATTTCCTGCCTCGAGGGGAAGAATATTGAGGAACTGTATGAAAAGATGGTGGAGTACTTCGGGTAGGTGTGTATGATGCAAGGGATACAGATTGACCTGATATCGTCGGAAAAACTCGCGTCGCTCACTTCACTCGAGAAGATCCATCTCATCCTCGACCATGTGCGGAAGGGTTCAATTATCATACTTGAAAAGGGCCTATCCCCAGATGAGCAGAGTACGCTGATCGAGATGACCATGCGGGAAATTCTTCCCGATGGGTTCAATGGCATCGAGATAGAGACGTACCCCTCGAAGGAACACAGCCCCGGCTTTCTCCAGAAACTGCTCGGAAAATCCACTAGCGAGTCACGATTAACCGTTATAGGACCGGCAAACCAGCTTCGTATGATCCGGAAGGAGAAGGATATCATAAGCGCCTGGGTCTCGACCCGGTGAACGCAAATGCCCCACCGATGCGTCAAGTGCGGAAGGGAATACCGCACCAACGAATGCGAGATCCTCAAGGGGTGCAGGGAATGCGGGGGAAAGAAGTTCATTTTCGTTCCCCTTATAGAGCGGGAGAGGGAACCGGAACCCACGGAGCAGAATACCGCCAGGGAAGTGAAAAAGACAGAGGAGGATGAAAATCCAGACATTATCCCCGTCCCTGAATACAACCGGCTTGAGAGCATCCGTATCGTATCCCCGGGAACCTACGAGCTGAACATTGAGAAACTCGCAGGTTCGGATGAAAGGGTCGTAGGCGTCGGCAAGGGTGAGGGCAGCTACCTGGTAGACCTCCTCTCCATGGTCAGGCCAAAAAAGAAGAAAAATAAAAAATAATGAATCTAATTCATTTCAGTTGATATTATCCACGCTGTATCCCTTGTTCACCAGAAGATCCTTGACCCTCTCCTTGTGATTGCCCTGCAGTTCGATTGAAGTTCCCTTCACCGTTCCGCCACATGCAAGTCTCCCTTTCATGTATTTGGAGAGATCTTCAAGATCGATATCCGTAGGATTCAGGCCCTCGATCACGGTCACTTCTTTCCCGTACCGGCGCCTGTCGACCTTGACACTGATCCGCTGTTGTTCCTTTGCGACTTCTTCGCAAATGCATAGCTCTTTGGGCAGTCCACACGTTGGACATATACCTCCGTTCATCACAAGTACCTTCAAGTTCTCTTTATATATTTGTTGGCATCCCAAAAAGCCGTCAATTCCCCATTAATATCCCGTTTGGTCAATTCCGGGAAAAACCCTTACGGATTCACCGCATCCACCCTGCAGGTATCGCACCCCCTGGAAAGCACCTGGTCCCTGCGGCTATGGTAGCGGTATACCGTAATTCCCTTGCATCCCAGTTCCCTGGCAAGAGAGAAGATATGTGAGATATCCTCGGTCGTGGCATTTTCAGGAAGGTTCACGGTCTTGGAGACCGCATTGTCGACATATTTCTGGAAGGCCGCCTGCATTTTCACGTGGTGGGTGGGATCGATCTCCCCGGCGTTTCTGAAAAGTTCCCTGATCTCCTCCGGCAGCCTCAAGTGCTGGACGCTCCCTGTCCTCATCACTTCTTTCAGGAGATCCCTTCCATCCGGCATATCTTTGAAGAGGCGGCTCAGGCCCGGATGGAGGATCCGGAACACCTCGCCGTCGATCCTCCTCTCGCCCGCACACGAGAAGAGAGGTTCAATGCCGCTGCTTGTGCAGGCGATCAGGTGGAGCGAGCCTGTTGGGGCGATGGTGGTCACAGTCGCATTTCTCAACGGTTCCGAATAGATGCTCTGTTCGATGGCAGGGAAGGATCCCTTCTCCTCGCCGAGCGAACGGGATGCAACATGGGCCTCTTCCTGGATGAACTGCATTATCTGTTCTCCGCATTGAAGCGCTTCCCCTGACTGGTAGGGAATACCCATCTGGATGAGGGCATCTGCAAAACCCATCACACCAAGGCCAATTTTTCTTGTCTGGAGGGTCTGGTTCCTGATCCTGCGGATAGGAAGGCGGTTCACATCGATCACCGAATCGAGGAATTCAACGGCCAGTGACACCGTCCCGGAAAGGGTCTCCCAATCAATCTCCTTCCTATGAATGAAACGTGAAAGATTGATACTTCCAAGGTTGCAGCTCTCCCAGGGGAGAAGCGGCTGCTCACCACAGGGGTTGGTGGCTTCTATCTCCCCGAGCCCCGGGACCGGGTTTTTCTCGTTGATCCGATCAAGAAAGAGCGCACCGGGATCACCACATTTCCACGCTGAATGGGCGAGCGAGTCCCAGAGATCATGCGGATCGATATCAAGGGAGACCGACCCATCCCTCGGGTTCACGAGTTCGTACCTGCGCCCTTTCTCCATGCAGGAGAAGAACGCCCGGTCGAATCCTACCGAGAGGTTAAAATTGTGAAGGCCTCCTGCCTCCTTTGCACGGATGAATTCGAAGATATCGGGATGGCTGCTCGCAAGCACTCCCATGTTGGCTCCCCTTCGTTTCCCTCCCTGCCGGAGGGCATTCGTTGCCTCATCAAAGACATGGATGAATGAGAGGGGCCCGCTGGCAACCCCCGCCGTACCATGTACCACATCCCCGCGTGGCCGGATACGGGAGAATGAGAAGCCCGTCCCTCCCCCGCTCTTGTGGAGAATAGCCATGTAGCTAAGGACCGAGAAGATCTGCCTGATTGAGTCCTCCACAGGAAGCACGAAGCATGCGGAGAGCTGGCCGGGACGGGTTCCCGCATTCATGAGGGTCGGCGAGTTGGGAAGAAAACGGATGCTGCCGATCAGGTCAGTGAAGAGTGCCGTCTTTTTTGTTCCCACTGCACGGGCAACCCTCCTGAACATCGCATCAGGGGTCTCACCTGGCAGCAGGTACCGGCTGGCAAGGAGTACCTTGGCGGGGTCACAGAGATCCATTACGAGAGAGAGGAATGCCCTTTATTTAAACTCATGCCAATTTTCTAGATGCATGTCCCTTATGGTGCTGGGAACCTCCTCCCATGCGGGGAAGAGCACGGTGGTTGCCGCCCTTTGCAGAGTCCTGGCCAATAAGGGCATCAGCGTGGCTCCGTTCAAATCCCAGAATATGAGCCTGAATTCGTATGTCACCTCTGACGGATGCGAGATAGGGATAGCCCAGGCAATGCAGGCTTTTGCCGCACGCGTGGAACCCCGGCCTGAAATGAATCCCGTTCTCCTGAAACCCAAGGGCGATGCCACGTCACAGGTGGTGCTGATGGGGCATCCCTACAAGGATGTTCCGGCACGGGAATACTACAGGGAGACATCTTTCCTCCTTGAAAAGGCAGTCGGTGCTGCCCGTCTCCTTGAGAAGGAATATGGTCATCTCGTTGTCGAGGGTGCCGGGGGAGCAGCAGAGATGAACCTCTATTCCCGGGATATTGCGAACATCCTTCTTGCAAGGGCGCTTCAGTATCCCATCATCCTCGTCGCCGACATTGAGAGAGGAGGCATATTCGCGCAGGTGTATGGCACCATCAAGCTCCTCCCTGATGATATCGCTCCTCTTGTAAAGGGGATCATTATCAATAAATTCCGGGGAGATCCTGCAATCTTTGCCCAGGGTGTCGATATCCTGGAAGAGATCAGCGGCGTCCCTGTTCTTGGAGTGCTTCCTTTTGCCTCCATCGAACTCCCCAGCGAAGACTCGCTCTCTCTCGGGGATAAAAAAGCGGGGGGTTTTCCGGTACGTATCGCCGTTATCAGGCTCCCGCACATCTCAAATTTTTCCGATTTTGAAGCACTCGAGCATCGGGCGAGGGTGGAATATGTCCCCCTCGGGGTATCCCTTGAAGACTTTGACTGCATCATTGTTCCGGGAACCAAGAATACCGTAAATGACCTCGCCCAGATGTGGAGATCGGGAACTGCAGATATGATTGTCTCTGCACGTGAACGAGGAACCCCCATAATCGGAATCTGCGGCGGATATCAGATGCTTGGGAAAGAGGTGATCGATTCCGGGGTTGAATCCTGCAAGGGAACATATCGCGGTCTGGGAATTCTGGATGTCGTGACCCGATTTGACCGCTATGAAAAGCGGACCGAGCAGGTCACGCTCGCGGCACGACCGGTAAGGCCCATTCTCTCTTCGTTTGGGAAAGTCTCAGGCTACGAGATCCACATGGGGGTGACTGAACGGGGTGCAGACAGAGAGGCGTTCGATGGTGACGGGGCAGTATCGGGAGATGGCCTGGTATTCGGAACCTACCTCCATGGCCTTTTTTCCAATACCCCTGCTGTCGATGCTCTGCTTTCCTTTCTCTACACCCGGAGAGGGCTTCAGTATACGGCGTCTCAGTCTTCGAATGATCCTTACGAAGACCTTGCAGCTCTCTTCTTACGCCATGTCAGGACAGAAGCCCTTCTCAGGTATTTTACATGAACTCAATCGCAGAAGGTCATTCTCGAATTAGCTCCTCAACTGGAACGACAGGGGGCTATTTCAGGGATGACGAACAACCTCAGTCGCAGACAGGATGGTGAGGTGGAGAAAGACATGCCGATGCGGGTTTCAATTACCATTGATCCGGACACCATGGACCTTATCGATAAATTTGCCAAAGAACACGGCCTGGACAGGAACAGGGCACTCCTCGAATGCATCGAGCAGGGCTATGCCAGGCTCACCGATGGAACACCAGTCACCTTCAACGAGACCAGGGCATACGAGGAGTATCACGAGCTCAAGCATGCCATTTCAGAGGTAAAAACTTCACTCGACAGGCTTGCAGAAGAGGTGACCCTAATGCACCACACGCTTGAGGTCGAATGGAGTAATGAGGTCAGGCCCGTCCCTTACCAGAGTAAAAAGTGGTTCGAGTTCTGGAGAACCTGAGAACCCTGTTCACATGAAGGGATTCCATCATCCGATAATACTCATCATGCTCCTGTAGCCTTCACCCCGCCTGTCCCCGCATTTTACTGCCTCAACTTTCTTAAGATCGACCTCCCCGGCATCCCTGTGCCGGAGGCAGAAGGCCAGGGCTGGCGATTTTACATAGGCCCCATTCACCCTGAAATAGCGGGAATGAACGCAGAATCTGCAATGTTCCACGGATTCATCTCTTCCGGGAAGGCACGGAACATGGCCGTCATGCACTTCAAGGATCCGGTAATCATCATCAGGCATGAGAACTCCTACCAGTATTGACTATGATATAATATGTATAGTTCATCTGGAGATAACCCGGATCTTCCGCCCAAGTATTGCAGAGATCTGCCGTTCCATCAGGGAATGCAGGGAGGGGATTCCTGGAAGTATCTCCTCCTTTTTTCTTTTAAGATCCCACAGCTGCCTTTCTTTATCGGAAATGGTGGCATCGAGTGATTTCAATTCTGCGTCAATTCTTGTCAGGGTTTGGATGGCCGGATAGAGGGCCATCCGTTTTTTGATCTCTCCAGCCTTTTCCAGAGCATCTGCCCTTCGTTTCAGGTGGTCCTGCAGGATTAAGGGTATCTTTTCAGGAGATGCAAAGAGAGATCTCTCCTCCTGGTTCTTCAACTGGATGTCCCCGGATCCGATCATGCTTACCATGACAGGGAGAACGGCGGTGATGGCTCCGGGTAATTCCTCATCCGACAACAAATCACCCCCTGAAAGGAGGATTTCAACCTGGTTCAGTTGCTTTGATAATTTTTCGGAAGCCCGGTGATGGGCTATCTTTTCTGCCTTCCGGAGGACGTGGGAGAGGGTCGATGTGACAGAGTGCATTTCCCGGTCTGTTTCAAGAAGTTGACCCTCTGAATCTGCAGCTTCCTGCATGAGGTTCCGGTACTCGGAGTCTTCTGCCAGTGTTCTTTCACAACTTTCCTTTTCACCAGTGCGTCTCTTGAGCTCTTCGTTGAGATCACTAATCTCTTTTCCAAGCACAGGAATATCCCGGGAGAGTTCATCGGCTGTTCGTTCCATTTCCTTCATCCGGGAAAGGGATTCACGGAGCGCACCTACTCCCTCCTTTCTCTTCCTCCACTCTGCAACCCGCGGGGTCAGGTTGTTGATCTCCTTCCCGAATGCATCGACAAGGAGACTGATCTCCTTCATCTCTTCCGGGAGCACATTTCGCAGATACCGTCCGGGGCCGGTCAGTCCCTTCACGCATCCTTTTAATATCTCTGAACAGGCCTGGTAGAATGCATAAGGATCCTCCGGCAGCTGGCGATTCAGCGCAGAAAGGAGCGCTTTTTCAAATTGCGGAATTGAATTTTTTGCAATTTTTTCGAGTTTTGGGTGAAATGCAGCTTCTCTTTCTGTTTTGGAGAGCGCCTGGACAGCGCGGATCATATGATCCCGAATCTCGATCATCTCCTTCCGTGCGTCTACAGTTGATTGTGAAAACTCGTCTTCCCATGCCTTCTCATTCGTAGCGAGGAGTTGCGGGATTTCATCAAGAGAGATCTCCTGGATCTCTTCAATCTCTTTCCGGCCAAGCAGATCCTTTACCCTTCGGAACATGCTGCCTCAGGAGAAATCGCGGCTGTCGCCATCGCTTCTCGCGATCTGACGTATTCGTTCTATTCCGTCAATCTCCCGGATCACGTGCTCAACAGCCCGGGGAACGAGCGGTTCCCACGGCTCACCGGCAAGAATTCGCCTCCTTATCTCGGTCCCGCTGTGCGATTCCCTCTCATACATGGCAGGTGACTCCACGGGAATTCCCTCCTCTTCGAAAAGTCGGACAACCAGGGGATTCCCGGAGTAGACAAGATCGAACGGAGGTGCCATGGACCTGACATGGGCAACCCAGAGTGCATTTCTCCTGATATCCTCGATCGGGATCACATAAAATGGACAGCCAATATCATGGAGTGCGCGGGTAATCATCAGGATTCTCTCCCCTGCCGTGAAAGGATTGTCAGCCTCGTGTGATAATTGCGCACTCCCGATGCCTATGATGATCTCATCAGCATTCTGTGCGATATCCTCGAGGATATGCTGGTGCCCGTTGTGATAGGGCTGGAACCTCCCGATATAAAATATCCTGCTCATGTCCTTCCCGCCATGCTAGCCACCTGGGCTGCAAATGCCCCTGCAACAAAGCCCGCGTCGATATTCACCACCGCAATCACCGAACATGACTGGAGCATGCTGGCAAGTGCCGCATTCCCACCGCCCATGTACCCGTATCCGGTACTGACGGGAACTCCTATGACCGGGCGATCCACAAGGCCTGCTACAACACCCGGCAGGGTTCCTTCTCTCCCAGCAGCCACGACGAAGACATGTGCATCAAGGCATTCTTTAAGGGCGGGAAAAAGGCGGTGAATTCCTGCAGCTCCCACGTCGTATGCAGTCTTGACGCGACACCCCATCTCACTGGCAATGACCCTGGCCTCCTCGGCGACCCTTATATCCGAAGTCCCGGCAGTGATGATCGCAACGATCCCTTTCCCCGGGTCCGGAAGAGGTGTGGTGGAGATGACTGCCATTGCTGCCAGTTCGTGCGATTCGAGTATGTAGTTCCGGCTGCTGCAGAGATCTTCAAGGGCAGCAAGATGATCGGGAGATAACCTTGATACAATGACTCTCCGGCCACTCTCGACTGCTCTTGCGGAGATCTCCGAAACCTGAAGAGGGTTCTTCCCTTCGGCGAGAATTACCTCGGGGATGCCGCACCGGACGCCTCTTCCAGCATCCAGGTTTGCCATCCCGGCCACGGTATCTATCCGGAGTCCGGCAACCTCCCTGATGGTGTCTTCGAGGGTCAACCTACCCTCTTTGAAAAGGGAAAGCACCTCTTTGATTCGGTGATTCGATGGCATGCTGTGATAATTAAGATATGGGCGGGGGTATAATAATTGATGCAACAGCATGAGTTACCTGGTCTATGTTGCCCTGTTCGGGATGGTGGTGGTATTCTTCTTATGGATCCGGGATGCCAGGATCTTCCTGCGCACGGGCCTGCCCGGGTACCGGAATGCGGCATACAGGGGTGTGTTCTGTGGAGCACTGGCTATAGCCGGCTTTGCCTTCACCTATTTCTCAACGGAACGATTCCCGACTGAACTCCTTGGGCTCGGTATAATACTCGCATCCCTGTATTTTCAGGGAAAGATCGCACGGGAAAAAGTATTCTCTGGAGAGAATACCTGGGACCGTCTGACCGGAAACGCTCCGAGGAAAATTACACCCCCTGGAAGGGAGGATTGAGTCTTTTATGCTTCAAAAACCACGTGGTACACGGGATTTTCTCCCCGATGAGATGGAATCGAGGCGTGAGGTCGAGAGCCGGATGAGGGGAGTTGCCCGGAGCTGGGGATATAGGGAGATCTGCACTCCTGAGTTCGAGGAGCTTGACCTGTTCACAATCCGATCCGGGGAAGGGATCATCCAGGAGATGTATGTCTTCGAAGATAAGGGAGGACGAAAGCTCGCTCTCCGGCCTGAACTGACTGCTCCCGTCCTCCGGATGTATGTAAACGAAGGCAAAACACTCCCGAAACCGCTGCGCTGGTTTTACTTTGCTGACTGTTTCCGCTATGAACGCCCCCAGAAAGGTCGTTACAGGCAGTTCTGGCAGTTCGGTGTCGAACTGATCGGTGCAGATACACCCATAGCCGAAGCAGAAGTGATCATGCTCGCTCACGAGATTCTCTCATCCTCCGGAATTAGCTTCACACTTCACGTGGGCCACCTGTCCTTCATGAGGATCCTCCTGAAGGAACTTGATCCCTTTGACCAGAAGAGAGCCAGAATGTTCCTTGACAAGAGGGACACGCCCGGGCTTCGGGAATACCTCTCGGGAAGAGACCATGCTGCCCTCTCGGACCGTCTCATTGCACTCGCCGGATGCCGCGACCTCTCGCAGGCATTCGAGATAACCGGGGATTTCCCGGAACGGGAGAGAATCGAAGAACTGTTCAGCATCCTCGAGGAGGCCGGGATTTGCTATACCCTGAATCCCGGCATAGCTCGTGGACTGGACTATTATACCGGGATGGTCTTCGAAGCGTTTGCAGATAACCTTGGTGCAGAGAACCAGGTGCTCGGAGGAGGGACATACCGTCTCGCTCACCTCTTTGGAGGTGAAGATACTCCCTCGTGCGGGTTTGCTGTCGGTTTCGACAGGATCATGGTGGCACGCGGGGAAAGACCTGCGGCTCCTGGGAAGTCTGCAGGTGTCGCATTCACCCCGGAGGGCAGACCCTGGGCTCTCCGGGTTGCCGGAGAGTTCCGGAAAGCCGGGATCAGAACACCTCTCGATCTCACCGGAAAGTCAATCGGGCAGCAACTCTCAGGCATATCGCGATTTGCGGAATATGCCATTATCATCGGAGGAAAGGAGCGGGACAGCAAGACGGTCACGCTGAAGGATCTCCGTTCCGGAATTCAGAAAAACCTCTCACTAGATGACGCATTGCACGAGGTGTGCAGTGGTGACACTCGCTGAAGATCTCGCAAGGCAGCAGAGAAGCATCAGTGTCGCGGAGTTCTTCGAGAAGAACAAACACCTCCTCGGGTTCGATTCCCCGACGCGTGGAATAATCACTACCATCAAGGAGGCGGTCGACAATGCCCTTGACGCCTGCGAGGAGGCATCGGTCCTCCCGGATATCCTCGTTCTTATTAAGAAGATTGAGAGCGATGTCTTCCGCATCGTGGTGGAGGACAACGGTCCTGGCATAGTCCCTGACCAGATCCCCTTCGTCTTTGGAAAGCTTCTCTATGGATCGAGGTTCCACCAGATCCGCCAGAGCAGAGGACAGCAGGGAATCGGCATCAGTGCAGCGGTCCTGTACGCACAGCTGACCACGGGACTTCCCACCATAATCATATCACGGACCGGGGCGGACCAGGGTGCATACCGGTTCCTCCTCCAGATAAACATCAAGACCAACGAACCTGATGTGCTTGAGAGAGAGGAGATTATGTGGGACAGGACTCATGGGACCCGGGTGCAGATCGAGTTCAAGAGCACAATGGCGGCCAAGAAGAGGCTTCTCGAGTATCTCAAGTACACTTCTGTCGTCAATCCCCATGCAAGGATCCGGGTGGAACTTGATGACGAAACCTACCTTTTTGAACGTGTCAGTGACGAGGTGATCGCCTGCCCGCAAGCCATCAAACCCCATCCCCATGGAATCGAGATAGGCCAGCTGATGAGGATGCTGGCAGCATCAGAAGATACGTCCAGTGAATTCCTTGTTGAGAACTTCACCCGGGTGGGAAAAAAGACCGCGGATGAGATCTGTAAAAATGCGGGAATATCACCGGGATCGCGGGCATCTTCACTTTCTCCGGTGGAACAGAAGAGGTTATTGCAGGCTATGCAGGAGGTGAAGGTCCCTGCTCCCCCTACTCAGGCCTGTCTCTCGCCTATCGGCGAGGATCTGATCGCGAAGGGTCTTGAAAAAGAGTTCCAGATGGATTTCGTCAAGGCAAGGACCCGGGCAAGCTCCGTCTATGCAGGTCATCCGTTCCTTGTCGAAGCAGCGATTGGCTATGGGGGAAAACTCCCCCCAGACGGGAATGCCCAGATCCTCCGATTTGCCAACCGGGTTCCTCTCCTCTACCAGCAGGGTGCCTGTGCAATAACCGGGTGTATCGCCGGCGTATCATGGAAAACTTACAATATCTCACAGTCCACTCTCCCGACAGGGCCTCTCCTTGTCCTCATCCATGTTGCATCCACCAACGTCCCATTTACCAGCGAATCCAAAGATGCGATTGCTGCGATCCCCGAGATAGAGCGCGAGATCACCCTCGTGCTCCAGGAACTCGGACGTGAACTCAAGACCTACCTGTCCCGCCGGGACAAAAACCGATTGCAGGAGGACAGGGCGAGAGCGGTGTGCGCGATCATCCCTGAGATCGCCGCCAAGGTCGCCGAGATTGTAGAGCTTCCTGTTCCCGATATTGCTCCTATCGAGGGGAAGATCATGAAGAAAGTGCTGGTCAAGAGGTATCTCAGGGAAGGGAGGGTAATCATTGAGGGGAAGAATTACACATCCCATCCTGCAGAAATTACAGTCTATGATATCTCATCAGACAGCGGGAAAGGGGCATCCCCGGAACCCTCGATCGTCACAGAACTCGACGGCGAGTTCACGAAGATGTGGAAACTGACACTCCAGCCCGGAGACGGATGGACCGCAGGCTATGCAGGATCGGGTGGAGGAACCCTCGAGGTCAGGGGAATTCCTCCCGAACAGGTCGTGGTGGTGGACATTGACTCCCAGTGACGAGATGGATACAAAGACGCATGAGCGTCTCCTTTCCATCGCGATGAAATGGTATGAACAGATAAAGGAGGGTGCAATCCCCTCCATCTCGATGCCTACGAGAACAAAGCAGAACATCGAATTCGATGACGAGTCAGAGGTCTGGAAATACGGTGACAGGGAAAGCGTTCGTTCGGCGCATACGGCCAAGAGCGCGTTACACCTGCTTAAGATGTCATATGTCATCTGGTTTTTGAAAACCCAACTCATTGAGAAACGCTCTTCCACGTTGAGAGAGCTGTACTACATCTCAGAGGGTTGGAAAAGAGCCAAGTTCTCGGCACAGGACGAGAGTAACTTCCTCATCGAGGACCTCGAAATCCTTACTGATCTCCAGAGAGAAGCATTCCACCTCCGTCCGGAGGAGGATGGGGCAACCATCTTTGGTCCCCTCCGGATCCGTGAGATGACAAGGAGGGGGGAGCGGACCATCCACTGTCAGGACGACGTTGGCGAGGCAGGGTACCAGATACCGAGCAATGTCGAGAATATCGACCTGATCGAACATGACGCGAATTTTGTGATCGCTATTGAGACTGGAGGTATGTACGCACGTTTGATCGAGAACGGGTTCGACCAGGATCACCGTGCAATTCTTGTTCACCTGAAAGGACAGCCTGCACGCTCGACCCGCAGGATGCTGCATCGCATCAATGAAAAATTCGGGCTCCCTGTTCTTGTGTTCACTGATGGCGATCCCTGGTCATACCGTATCTTTGCAAGCGTCGCATACGGGGCAATCAAGAGTGCGCATATGTCTGAACTCCTCGCAACACCCCGTGCCCAGTTCATAGGCGTGCAGCCCAGTGATATCAGGGACTATAACCTCCCATCGGACACGCTTACAGACAAGGATATCGCAGCTCTCCAGAGCGAACTCTCTGATCCAAGATTTGCATCTGAGTACTGGAAGTCCCAGATCGAGCTCCAATTAAAACTCAACCTCAAGTCCGAACAGCAGGCTTTTGCGGCCCGGGGGCTCGATTTCGTGACACAGGAGTACCTGCCGAAAAGACTGACAGAGATGGGGATATTGTCCTGAAGGGATCCCTGCACCGGGTAATATTCCAAAAAAAAATTTGGGTATCGTGTTAATCTAGCCACTAACTTTTTTCGAACTCAATGAATAATATCATTAAAATAAGGTGGGATTGCTTGCTGTTTTTTTGATTATCCACTGGAGATTTCGTTCTTATTACGCCAATATCAATGTATTTGAACCGCCGCCGTGCTCTCTCGTATACCTCATGCTAGACTATGCAACCATCGCGATAAATCTGGAGGTGCCCGCAGGTCGCCCCGGGTCGAGGGTGGAAGCCCCGCGGTATTTTCGGGGGCGGCGGGGTGAATCGCGCCTGGATCTTAAACCAATAACCTACACTTTTTACACTAGGATTTTTGTAAGTAGTATTTTTTTTTTTTAAATTCCCTTTCGTCATTTGTGAGCAAGATTGGTGAAAAAAATAAGTCTATACCCAATAATTTCTTAGACCCCTTTTTTAAAAAAACACAAATTCCGGTTTTATTCAGATCATGAACCTGAATATCACCCATGCAATGATCAGCATGATGGATGAGTATTTCAGCCCGGCAACCACCCGTCCTTCACCCATCTGCCCGGCGACAAGGCCTGAACAGACCCCCTGGATCATAGCAGCATGGGAGAAGAGCCGTGTGTAGAAGAAAAGGTCGATATTACCGATGAAGGCTGCTGCGCCGGCACCTGCAGCGGATGCTGCACTCCCTGCGGTAGCCATGGTGGTGAGGAACGTGCTGACCAGGATGAAGATCACGAACACGAATACAAGGAATGATATCAGGACGATAATCACGTAAATCAGCATGTTGTTCGAACGTTCCGAACGAAGTGCCAGGACCTCGTAGGTATCACGGGCAGCAGCGCGGAGCACTTCGCTCACATCGCCGCCGGCTTTACTCGCCTTGGCAATCAGGTCAATACTCCTGTCTGAAAGCGGGGTTCCAAGGCGGGTCCTGAATCTCTGGATGGCCTCAATGAATGTGGTGTTCCATGACATCTCGTTGTCGAGGCGTCGTATAAAGGGGGTAAGGGTGCTATATTCCCCCTGGGCAACGAGGTGGATTGCATTTGGGAGCGTCATGCCGCTGTCATTCATGCCAGCAAGATCACGGAAGAAATTCGGGAGCGCTTCTTCGAGGTTCTTCATTCGCCGGTTCTCCCGGAAATCCATGAATGCAACCGGAACAATTGCGATCAGGATTGAAAGGATGAGAATGTCATCGAGAAGGGTTGTCGTGAAGATTACGCTCATCCCGTAATCCCTGATGATGAATGCCATTCCCAGCACGAATACGATTATCGCAAGCGGGGCCGTGACGATCAGGATGTTGAGCGGCTTCTCCAGGAGAACCTTGGCCGGGTGCTTGAGAATGCGCATCCAACCTGAACGCTCGGCCTTGTGCTTCTCGAGTTTCGTGCTGATCTCAATCTGTTCTTTCGCAAATCTTCCGATCTCCCCGGGTCCAAGGTCGACCGAATAGGGCTTTTCACCTTTCAGAATACCCCAGAATCCCGGATCCTTTGCAGTGATTCCTGCCTTCTGGATAATGGGAGATGCATCCGGAGCGGTCTGAGTTGTCAGCTTTTTGGTCGTCAATTCTTTCGCTCTCTGGTCCTTCCCCCCGCTTTCGGGTTCCTTCTTCGGCAGGATATTCTTGAACGAATCACCGAGTCCCATGGTTACGTCTCCGGGGTCATCGAGCTTATGAGGATCACGAACATGAGGCTTCCGAATGGGATAATCATGTAGATAATGACATACAGCATCATCGGTTGCGACGACTGGCTCAGGATGGTCATGATCGATTGCAGGATAATCAGGAAGAGCGGTCCTGCAACCATGGCGGTCACATATGATTCGGATATCAGTCCAAGGGTATCAAGGAACAATTTCTGGCTCTGGCGGTTTTCCAGGGAATACTGCTCCGCCTTGGTGCGAAAATATTCAGTAAGACTGCTTCCCGCTGAGATACATCCCATCGCTCCCTGCAAAAATTCCTTCATTCGGAGGCTCGGCGTAGTCGCGGATATGAGTCGCAGTGCATCGATCAGGTCCCTCCCGAAGAGATCGATCTCCATCGCGACGAATCGTGCCTCAACCGCGCTCTCGCCATACATAGGGCTGCTCCCGAGCTGCCTGAAAATCTCAGCGGGGGGGATGCCTGCTGTGGACATTGCGGTGATGTAGTTGATTGCGTAGGGAAGGGTTGCGTCAATATTCCTGCGCCGGTTCCCTGCGATCATACTGGGATAGATAAGGAATATGAGGAATGTAATCCCCCCGACCACCGCGAGCGAGACTACTACCGCGAGTATCGTCCCGATAACCAGGCTGTATTCGGAGATGACAAGCATGAAATCCGGGACTGCACCCTGATACTTTATCATCGACGGTATATTCAGGAGGTAAGTAAACAGTCCGATCAGAACCGCTCCGATAAGCCCTGCGAGAATTGAGGAGAGATATGCCGTGGAAAGATAGACCTCGAATGGAACTTTCATCCGGGCGGTCACAAGATCATTACGGAGCGCAGAATAGGCATCCCTCTTCTTCTCTGCGTAAGAACCGAGAAGCCTGAAGGCGATGCGTTCAAACCCGTTCATGATACCCCGTAGAGTTCCTCCCTGATCTTCTCCATAAGATTCGCGGGGTCACGGTAGTACTGGACAAGAATATTGCCGACATCCCGGAAGTGCCGGACCTTCTTGATCCTCATCCATTCGAGCACTTCCTGGCGCATCTTGAGTTCCTCTTTCATACGTTCCTCGTCCCATCCCCTGGACTCCATGATCTCCTCGAGAACGTATGACTTCCCCGAGTAGGTGATCTCATCGGTCGCCGGGTGCCACCTGAAGACCTCGTTCGTAATCAATTCGTTCGTACGGGGATCGATATCCAGGATCTCGATGATCTGCTTGTTCCTCCTGATACGCTGCCCCCCGATACGGGCCTGAACCTGGACCGATACCAGGTCAAGCGCTGAGAGCATGTTCCTTGGTACATTTAAAGGGGGATTCTCGAGACGGTGAACGATACTTGCCACCGAATCCGCGTGGATTGTTGAGTAGGTAACGTGCCCGGTGCTCATCGCCTGGAAGAGTGTGAGAGCTTCCTTACCACGGACTTCACCAACGAGGATATACTCAGGACGCTGCCGCAATGCAGCCCTGAGGAGCTCGTACATGTCAATTTCCCCTTTCCCATTGGTATCAAAAGAGGTCCTTGTGATGCTCGGAATCCAGTTTGGGTGGGGGAGCTTAAGCTCACGGGTATCTTCAAGGGTGACAATCTTTGCCAGGGGCGGCATGAAGAGCGAGATGGCGTTTAAAGAGGTTGTCTTTCCGGAAGCGGTACCTCCGGCAAACAGGCACGATTTTCCACTCTCCACAGCCATCCAGAAGAATGCGATGGACAGCGGGGAGAAGGTGTGCCATTCGATCAGGTCAGTGGGGGTGATCGGTTCATCCTTGAATTTCCTGATAGTGTAGGTGGACCCGTGGGCGGTAACCTCGGTTCCCAGGGTCATCTGGATACGCGACCCGTCGCTCATGGTGGCATCGAGCATGGGTTCGGCGATAGAGATGTACTTCCCTGCCCTCTGCGCAAGCTTGGTGACATAGGAATCCAGTTCCTCGGAACTCTTGTACATCAGGTTCGTCCGCATGGATTCGTAGCGGTTATGGTAGACAAAGAGATTTGCGTTGACACCGTCGCATGAGATATCCTCAATGTACCTGTCATGCATAAGCGGGTCTATCATGCCGTTTCCAAGGAACTCTTTGTACATGGCATAGAGGATCTTTTCCCTCTGGAGGGGGGAGAGGGAGAGTCCGTAATCGTCGATGATATCGTCCGTCACATCGCGAAGGGTCTTTTTCGCAACTTCCTCAAGTACATTCTGGGTGTTGATATCGAGGCGTTCGAAGATCCGCTCCTTGATGTCGGCGAAGAGATCATTTTCTGCAGGGGTAAGTTTCGGTTCCAGCACTTCGTAGAGGTATTCATGCGTGGCATTGTCGTAGGTGATGCGGACATAGGCATATGGTTCGTTGACGGGATAGATCTCGGTCTGCTCCACCCCAGGTCTTGGCCTGAACGTGAGATCCACAAGGGCGCCATGGGTCCTTGGATTGTACTCCACAGGAACCTTTCGTATCACGTTGATGGGGTTGAGCTTTGAAAGGATTCCCCCCTTGCCTGCCTCTGCATGGACTTCAGATGCGGCTTCAGAGACCTTCTTGATGCCGGTATCCGATATATCGGATTTGAAAAGGTCTTTCCCTGCGATCGCATCGTTTCCCCCTTTGATGGTGAAAATATTGCTCCTGTCCTGAATTTTTATTTCTTCCACCTGGAAGGTGGCACCCTTGGGAAGGATGAGCCCGGAAAGGTCGTTGATCTGATCAACTGATATGACCGTCTCTTCAAGGACAGGTTTTTCAGTCGACCAGATGGTCTTTTTTGCGGGCTCAAATTTGGGAGGCGTGTGGGCCGGGACCGGCTCTTTTTTCTCGGCCGGCGAATATTTCGAGGGGCGTTGAGGGTGAGAAATATTCGTTGTGAGATCGCTTTCTTTACCGGGACTTCCTGCATCCCCTGCCCTGGGAGTGAGGTCCTGTTCCGGTTCCTTTGGCTTTGTTCCAGCCTGGGGGAATGGAGGTACTTCCGGATTCTCTTTCTCACCGGGTGACAGCCCCAATCGCTTCATGAAACTATCAAGGTCATCTTCGGCCACGGGAGCAACTGACAAGCCTTTGTTCTCCTGGCTTGGTTTCCCTCCGGTTTTACCAGGAGGACCTTCGGTCTTCTTTCTGGAAAACAGGTTCTTGATTGATAATCCTTTTTTATCGTCTGCAGTCATGCCCAACACCCCACATACTGCCAGTGAATGAGAATTTTAGCTTTTCTGACCGGCACTACTCAGCCCCTGCCTTGCAATTCACTCTGGATAGTATGAATGGCTAGCCTTATAAGTCCAAGGTTCACAGCCGTATCGGTGAGCAGGCAGAGGTAAAGATCCCCATACGGTGCGATGATACATTTTCTCTGGTCGCTCTCAAGGATAATCTGGTCGAGCACCCCCATTCGTAAATTGCCTGCCATCTTTTTTCCGGCACGCAGGAAATCTTCCGCCATGGCAGCGACCTGTTCAAAATCTCCCTCCCCGATGGACTGCACCGGGAATCCTTCGAAGAAGACTGATACGGCGATCACCCCGTGCTGACTTACCAGGCGATGTAACAGGGCGTCGTCAAGTCCTCCCTTTGGGGATGCTCCACCTGGCTCATCTTCCGATGCACGGGGTTGCACCTTTACTGCATGCGATTCCGCATCACTCTCCAGCATGCATAGTCCTTCCTGGCGGCAGATCTTTTTGGCATCTGCCATCTGTTCCGGGGTATATCTGTACTGCACATAACGAAGGTTGAGCTCTTTATCCCCGGCACTGCGCATAAGATGGGCGATGACTTCTTTTCCCTTGAAATCGCGGGTCTGGTTCCTGAAATATGCAGCAATAACCCTGCCTTTGTCAATGATAAGGATTCCAGAACCATTTCCTGTCAGCACTTCCACTCTTCCCGAAAAAGGGTAGGTGCCGTCAGGATGCTCATCCTGCAGGGGTACCGCCGAGATACCTGCGTATGTGCCTTCAGGAAGACTCATACCTTACAGTGCTGCAACAAGGCGTTCTTTATTTTTCTTCAGCTCGTAGCGGATACGTCCGACATTCGCTTCATTGCTTGCCACTACCGCAATCAATTCATCGGCAGAGAGAGGAGACATGATGATAGGGCCGTGATCGAGCTCGACGAGCATCTGGTGGAGCTCCCCCTTGCCGAGTTCCTTGCCCATCGCTTCGGAGGTACCCATACCTGTCGATGCCATAGCACCAAGGGCATCGATATCCATTTTACCCGATACCGCACTCTCAATGACAAACCCGTCGCGTCCCACCACGACCGCAGCAGTCACACCATCAATCTTCAAGAATTCTCCTAAAATCTGTTTTAGCATTCATGCCACCTACACTTATAAAGCATCTTTCTTGATATATAAAAATAAAAATGTTTGCTATAGTTTCACATAGTTGCCACGTCATTCTTGCCCGCTCAACCGATGGCAAGAATAATTGTATTGTACCAATACCATTATGAAGAGAGGAGTAATGATCTTTTATAATGCAACTACCCCGCGGCACTTTTCATTCCATGAAAAAAGGCATGAAAGTCGGTTTTATTTTAAATAACCTGAAAGAAGAGGGTTTTTCAGGTTCCTGTTCTCTTGCCTCCGGGGTCCATGTTATTGATCTGGTTGTCAGGGATGGGAATATCCTGCTCGCAAGCTGCGATTCAGCATGTGGAAATCCTGCGATGGTTATGATACAATCCATGGTTGAGGAGATTGCAGACGCAGCCCTGTCAGATCTGACACCGGCACAGATGAAACTTACACTGGAGTTCAACGAACAGTGCAGGATCAGCGTAAAAAGGGAATCTCCTCAAAAATCCCCGGTCACTGCGCGTGAAGAGAATAAGGACGTCCAGAGTGTGAAAAGCGTTCAGAGAGAGAATATCCGAGAGGTTCCACCCGTACACCGTATACCCGAGAAGGAGAAGATCGTCCAGCCAGTATCCCCTCCTTTTGAATTGGATTCTCAAACAGAAAAGACACCCCCGGCGCCTTCTTCCCCTCAAACGGCTCCACAGCCCGAGAAAATCCTATCCTCTCCGCCCGAATCCGGTAAGAGCAAGCAGGCTGACATATTCGCCCGTGACGGGGACGAGCTGACGCTGGTGGACAGGGATCTCAATGCCCTCGACTCGATGGACCTGGCGACCATGAGTACCAAGATCCGTGAAAACTGTAAAAGCATGATTGAGAAACTGCACCTTGAACATCTTATGGAACACCAGAGGGATTGAAGGGAATTCATCATGGATTTCATTGGATACGATACATTCCTCCTGCTGGTATTGCTTATTCTCGTTGGAATTGTCCTTTTCCTCTCACTTGTGACTACCATTTATGTAACAAGGTTTTCAAAGAGGATCGCAGACCTGGAGAAGACCGTGGAAGGGTTTGTTGAACATTCCTCATCCCATGCTCTCTCAAAAAGCGTGGCAGAGGCAGGTACCGTAACTCCCATTCCTGCTGCTACAGCTCCTGCAAAGGAAGTGGTGCAGGAAGTGGCGGCTTCTCCCCGACCGGCAGAGAGGAAAAAATTCGATGTGGGCACTGATGCGCCTGATATTCCTTCAGGAATGAAAAATCTCTGTACGCTCTATGATCTTGATTCCCTCACAGTCTCATCACCTGACGGACTGGTGATCGCATCGTCAGGGCATCCCTCGGCGATCACCGAGGCTGCTCAGTTCAGTTATGCGTTCCTGACCGGGGCACCAATCACTGAAGAAGGCGTCCATGTATTCCCGGTTGATTTCCATGCTCATCCGCTTGTAGGAATATATCGCAGTTCCGGGTCTTTTCAGGATTCTTCCCTCGATTCGCTCAAAAAAGATCTCGAAAAAATTCTTGAAAAATGGATTTGAGGATCAAACATGCGTTTTTCATTAACCTTATATAAGCACAGGGTCAAACAAAAGGCAATGGAGGCTTGAATGGTCAGAGTATTCACGATTGCATCCGGAAAGGGGGGTACCGGAAAAACCACAACCACAGTCAATCTTGGAACAAGCCTCGCCCAGTTCGGGAAAAACACCATTATCATGGATGCCGACATCGGGATGGCAAACCTGGGGCTTGCGCTTGGACTCGAGGATGCCCCGGTGACACTTCATGAAGTTCTTGCGGGGAAGGCCAATGTCCATGAGGCCATCTATGATGGGCCTGCTGATGTGAAAGTGGTACCAAGCGGGATATCGCTCCAGGGTTTCCAGCAGGCAAATCCTGAACGTCTCAAGGATGTGCTCAAGGAACTCGTTGAGGTGTGTGATTTTCTCATCATCGATGCTCCTGCAGGAATCAGCAGGGACGGGGTAATCCCTCTTGCCATCGCAGACGATGTGATCCTGGTGGTCAACCCCGAACTCTCTTCTATTGTCGATGCGTTAAAGACTAAAATACTCACGGAGGTAGTCGGTGGACACGTGCTTGGTGTCATAATAAACCGCGTAGGAACTGAAAAGACAGAGGTCGTCAAGCAGAAGATGGAGAAGGTGCTCGGAGTTCAGGTAATAGGTACAATCCCTGAAGATCCCAACGTCCGGAAAGCTGCATCATTCAAGACTCCCGTCGTCGTGAAGTATCCCTTATCGCCTGCATCAATGGCTATCAAGAACCTTGCAGCGGAACTCGCAGGCATCCCGATTGAGCAACGTGGAACGGAGAGCCAGGACAAGTTCATCGAGAGGTTTGCAAAAGTCCTCTTCAGGGGGAAAAAATGACGCTGGAGATGATCCTGCTGATCATCAGCAGCCTTGTGATTCTTTTCCTCCTGATCCTGGTTGTCTTTATGTATATCCGTATTCGACAGTTGGTCAGGGACTTTGAACTCCTCGAATCACAGATAATGGTCACAGATTCAGAGTTCGACGCCCTGATGGCAAACGTCGACGAGATTGGTCATCTCAAGATCTGATTGCCCAGGGCGTCAGACCGCTGACCTTTTTTCAAGCCCTATTTCATGCTCTTCTTCATTCCGAGTGATGGATAAAAAAGCAGGGATATTCGAGTTATCTCACGAGGATAACACGGAGAACCGCTATTTCCTAGAGGCTAGAAAGATTGTGATGGAGAGTGGTGAAGGGAGTGTCAGGATTCTCCCTGCCGGTTCTTGATCTGGAACACGCAATGTTCGTCTCCCTTTGACTTGCACGTTATCTCCCTGCACTGGACCTTGATCCCAAAAGAGCCTTCAATGATTCCTGCAAGAAGACCTGCCGTACAGAAGCAGACCGGTTTTCCGGTATTGCCAAACGACTCGGACTCTACCGTGTGGGAGAGGGTAATTGTCTTCGTCTTGGTCTTCTCATCCCATTCCTCCTTCACGAGGTTGAACCAGCCCATCTGGGAATAGAAGGCAAATGCCATGTCGGAGAGTGTCTTAGGATTGATCTTTTTCTGGCCTTCTTCCTTTATCGTGTCTTCCGGAATTCCAACAAACAGGATACCTATAGTCTCTCCTGCAGGATTTTTGATTGGCTCATACGCCGTGACATAATTTTTCCCAACCACATCTGCAGTGCCGTAATAGGTCTGCCCTTTGTTGATCACGGCATCATAGACGACATTTGAAATCTCGGTCCCGACAGCCCGCTTGCCATCGGCGCCAATAACGTTGGTAGATACACGGATTGCCTTATCACCGATCTTCTGGAAGACGGTGGCCTTGCTGCCCCGTTCCTTTTCAATGGAATCAACAACCTCGAAGTTATCATTGACGACGTGGCCGCCGTAGGCAATCTTGCCTCCGGTTATTGATGGAGTCCCGTGTGCTGCGAATCGGTCATGCAACATCTTAAGATCCCCGTCAAGTTTGGTCCTGGAGAGGTCAAAATAGATACTCATCTTCTTGTAGTGCTCCACGTTCTCCTTTCCCATGTCCATGTAGGCACGGTAGTTGACACCGCTTGCCGGCGCCTCTCCCATGGTCTTCTTCAACGAATTGGTCATGGACGTGAAGATAAACCGGGGCATCATGACAACCGGTTCATCCATCAGGGAAATCTTGCCTTCAAGAGGCTTGTGTTCAATGAACTCGGTGATTGCCGAATCGCCCTTGACCACCGCTTCAGCCTTGAATTTCCAGCTCGCAGGAACCTGGTCTGCCTGGAAGGTGCAGTATTCGTCACCGTTCGCATGGCAGGATTTCTCCAGACAGAACCAGTTTTTTCCGGTTATGGACATGAGGATCCCTTCGATCCACCCCTGGTGAATACCACAGACAGGCATCTTCCAGTCCTTGAGAACCTCGGACTCAAACGTATGCTTGCACCGGAGCACGATCCTCTTC
Organism: Methanolinea sp.; assembly: GCA_018262855.1. Classification (GTDB taxonomy): domain Archaea; phylum Halobacteriota; class Methanomicrobia; order Methanomicrobiales; family Methanospirillaceae; genus Methanolinea_A. Next base: position 65,906 of record JADFDO010000008.1, read on the forward strand.
TCACTCGCTTCAACGAGCTCGAACGGAGCTCCCCATCCCTGCTGGTGCTGGAGCTTGAAGACGAGCATCAGGAACTCTTCCGGTTTCAAATTCATCCCGAGTTTCTTTAAGAGGTTGTTGAGCCCGACCGATCCCTTGCCGACGGAACGGAAGAGCTTGCGCATGGCCTTGTTGGCAAGCTTCCTGTTGAGGTTGGCTTCGTACAATTCGTAGAGGGCCCTCACAAGGTAATTCGGGTTACTGGCTGTCCGCACCCCAAAACAGGTCACCACTCCTTCGGCAGGATTCATTTGAAAATACCCGGTAATGTCCTTGCTCCCACTGAGGATGGCCTCAAAATCTTGTTTATCCATTGGTTCCGACTCCTCAAACCAGATATCTGCTGTGCACTCAAATAAAATTGGTGTATGCTATTCCCGGATCACCCAGGTCCTGGCTCATGAGAAACTAGTATGATCAGGTTATGTCCAGGGTAACAACCTGTTTGAGAAGCCCCGCATCGAACTCGAACTCATAGGTCTTTGTCGAAAGGTCTTTTTCATGGACCACACACTCATACCTTCCGTACAGGAGCCTGAACGATACCTTTCCTTCGGAACTTGTAAAATCGTTTGCGATAACCTGGTTATCCTTCCTTATCGAGATCCGCCGGCCCGGTAACGGCTTTCCTTCTTTCACAAGCTTCATGGCAAAGATTCCGGCCCCGGTCTCTCCAACCTTTTTCATTTCGGGGATGTCCCGCGCCTTTCCCCTGTCAAAGAGGTTCCTGTCAAAGACACGACATCCCAGGATAATGCGTTCGATCACCGCAGGATTTACAGGGTAAAACGTGAACTGCTCATTCCCTTTCAGGAGATAGACTGCCTTGTTCCCAAAAAGGCACCCCTTGTCATCGTGGAGAATTGCTCCATTGGGTTCACCTTCGGAGAAAAGGATATACCAGGCCTGGCGTCTGTCTGCAGATTTCGCAATACCAAAGAGAGCCTCTTTTCTTGTCATCTCGAGCAGATTCTGCAGGGAAAAAGGCCCCTGTGTTTCCGAGCTTTCGAGAAGGGATTCCAGGATCTCCTTGCTTGTCATGGCGAATCAAATCCTTTTGCTCTCATCTGCCATTGCCACCATTCAACCGTGGACGGATTTCCTCGCAATCGTCTCAGCGTCATAGTATCGTTCAGGTGAATTCAGGTGACTTTTAGGTGCCGCATCGGAACCCGGGGGCCATGCATAAGAACCCGCACGACTCATATGTACCTGTATCCATGATAATCCCTCTGGCCATCGGTGCGGCTGCTGTCATCTGTACCTTCTTTTACGCTTCCTTTCGCGATGTGAAGGAGAGGCGGGTTCCCTTTGCCACATGGTATCCCATGCTCGCCATCGCAGTTCCGATGGTGATCTGGTTTTATATGAATGCCTGGATCCAGAACGGGTGGGAGATCGTCGTATATTTCCTCATTCTCACGCTGCTCTTTTCCGCAATTTTTTATTTCTTTGCATGGATGAATCTCTTTGGGGGTGCAGATGCATGGGCACTCATATTCCTGTGTGTTTCCATCCCTGCTTTTCCCATAGAACCTGCGACAGGGTATCCTCCTCTCGGATTCTTACCATTTACTGTCCTTGTGAATGCGCTGATACTGAACTTCCTTACTCCCCTTGGTCTGTTCATTAAGAATCTTCTGGACGGTCAACGGGCACCATTTCCCTATATGTTTCTCGGGTTTCCTCTCCCGGCGGACGAACTCCCGCGGGCTTATGGATTCATCATGGAAGAGATCGATGAAGACGGTGATGACATGATTACGAGGCGGTTCATACGACCCGGTGAAGCGATTCAGAAGATGGTTTCCGGCAAGAAGAGGGTTTATACCAAGGATCTACGCCTCCATCCTGAGAATTACACCCGGGAAATATCTCTGTTCCGGAAGGCAGGTCATGTATGGATCTCATATGGGATACCTTTCATCGTTCCCCTTACTGCAGGATTAATCTCGGCTCTCTTCGTTGGTGATATCCTGTTCCTATTTATGAAATTCCTGGCAGGTGTCTGAAGTGCTCACTCTCAACTACAAAGACGGTCTTGTCCCGGTCGTGGTGCAGGATGCATGCACACGGGATGTATTGATGATGGCGTATGCCAATGCACAGGCGGTTGAACTCACCATCCAGACTGGATATGCCCATTATTACTCGCGGAGCAGGAGGAAGTTATGGAAGAAGGGTGAAGAGAGCGGTCATCTACAGAGAGTACTCAGGGTTCTTGTCGACTGCGACGAGGACTGCCTTCTGTACGAGGTCGAACAGTCAGGTGCCGCCTGCCATATGGGATACCCGTCATGCTTTTTCCGGACTATCGAGGGAGAGGTTGTTGCAGAACAGGTCTTCGATCCCGACAGCGTGTATGGAAAAAGATCACCATGAATCCTCTTCTTGACCGGTAAAAGTTAGTGGAAGAACACTGACCTTTTTTCCGGACGAAACGATCAGGACTCCCCCGGTTTTTGACAGAACTTTCATGTATTTCCTCGAGTAATATTACTCGTGGACTTAATACAGAGGGCTGGGGGGCAATATACACTGTTGATCACAGATTCCTCCAGTGACAAAAATACGCCCTATCCCGGCCAGAATCCACATAATAGAACTAAACAATCAGGTGAGGCTTTTGAAATTAGTACCGGATACCAGTGTCGTAATAGACGGTCGCATCACCTCCATGATACAAACTGGAGAATATAAGGGTGCATCAATAATAATCCCGGAAGCAGTGGTCGCAGAACTCGAAGCACAGGCAAATCAGGGACGGGAGATTGGATTTTCGGGCCTGACCGAGCTTCAGGCGTTATGCAAACTTGCGGAAGAAGGCACGATTGAGCTCAAATTCGTGGGTGTGCGTCCCAGCCTTGAGCAGGTAAAACTCGCCAGTGGCGGAGAAATTGACGCGTTGATTCGTAACGCTGCAATCGAGAATAGTGCGAAGTTTATCACGAGCGATGTGGTCCAGGCCGAGGTGGCCAAAGCCAAAGGACTCGACGTGATTTACTTAAGGCCGCAGGTGGAGGGCTTCACTCCTCTCGGTATCGACCAGTTCTTCGACGAGCATACCATCGCGGTCTATCTCAAGGAGAGAGTATCCCCGATGGCCAAGAAGGGGACGGTCAAAGAGATGCGCCTGGTGAAGATCAGGGAACAGGTCAGCACTGACTATGAATTGAGAAACCTTGCACAGGAGATTCTGGAACGGGCAAAACGTGACCCTGACGGCTTTATAGAGCTTGAGAAAAGGGGTGTTACGGTTGTCCAGATCGGCTCGATGAGGATCGCCATAACCCGGAGACCGTTCTCGGATGGCATGGAGATTACCGCGGTCCGCCCGATCGCCGATGTAAGCCTGGAACAGTTCAACAAAGCCAACATCATCAAGACAAGGATTGTCGGTGATAAACGGGGCCTTCTTATCGCAGGATCACCGGGTGGAGGGAAGACGACCCTTGCTCAGAGCATCGCCACCTACCTGGCGGACCATGGATACGTGGTGAAGACCATGGAGGCCCCCCGCGAACTCCAGGTTCCCGATCATATCACCCAGTATACCTCGCTTGACGGAAGCATGGAGAATACCGCAGATGTTCTCATGCTTGTGAGGCCTGATTTCGTAATCTTCGATGAACTCCGGAAAAATGAGGATTTCAGGGTCTTTGCCGACATGCGCCTTGCCGGAATTGGAATGATAGGGGTTATCCATGCAATTGGTGCACACGACGCACTTCAACGCTTTTCGGACAGGGTCGATTTCGGCGTTCTTCCGCAGATAATCAACACCATCATATTTGTCGATAAAGGTGAGATCACCAATGTCTACGACGTCGGTTTTACCATCAAGGTTCCCGAGGGGATGTCGTCTGAGATCAACCTCCGCCCGGTGACCACGGTCTCGGATTACGAGACAGGGGACCTGGTGTTTGAGATCTTCAAATATGACGGTGAGACCATCGTGATGCCGGTGATGGGGCCGGTCTCGGCACCTGCACCCCTCAAATCGCCTGCACCGCCAAAAGAAGAGGAGAATACGCAATGGAAGATCCTCGAGAAGGAGATCCAGAGGGAGATCGGCCGGTACACCGATGGGTATGTGGATGTTCACATGCTCTCCGATTCAAAGGCGGTAGTCTATATCGAGGATAAGGATGTTCCGGCCGCCATCGGCAAAGGTGGGAAGAATATCGCTGCAATCGTGAACAAGGTGGGAATTGGCATTGACATCAGACCGAGGACCGAACTCGAAAAGACACCGGCACCTCCGTCCCAGGAGGAAGAACTCCAGCTGGGCGGTGGACTGAAAATACGTATGGACAAGAAGCAGTTGGCCATCATCTGCCCTGAACAGGGTGGAAAGATTGTGGATGTCTTTTCAGGGAAGGAATATCTGTTTACCGCGACGGTCAACGACTCCGGGGAGATCCACCTGGCCAAGAATTCGACCATCGCACTTGAGCTCATCAAGCGCTACAATGAAGGCGACACCATTAAACTGAGGCCTGTATAGGCATTTTTCCAATCTTTTATTGAGGAGAGGGTGAGAATACTTGAGCCTACCTGAAATGCGGCAGCTGGAAGAGGCTGCCCTGAAGCAATGGGAGCATGCTTTTGAGGCTGATCCAGCAGCTAAAGAGAAATTTTACCTGACCGTGGCATACCCATACCCCAGTGGGGCCATGCATGTTGGTCACGGGAGGACCTACATCGCTCCCGATGTGATCGCCAGGTTCTGGAGAATGAGGGGGCGCCAGGTCCTTTACCCCATGGCTTTTCATGTCACCGGTGCACCGGTCATCGGGATTTCAAAGAGGATCGCCCGGGGCGACGAGAAAGCCATCCATCTCTACCGCGATCTCTACAGGGTCCCCGAGGAGACCTTAAAAGAGTTTACAAATCCCCTTACCATTGTCCGGCACTTCGCAGCCGAGTATCAGAGGGTGATGACCTCCTGCGGTCTCTCCATAGACTGGAGGCGCCGATTCACCACAGTGGATCCCCAGTACAGCAAGTTCATCGAGTGGCAATGGAAGCACCTTTGGGAGGGTGGCCACGTCAAGAAGGGGGCGCACCCGGTGCGGTTCTGCCCCCAGTGCGACAACCCTGTCGGGGACCATGACCTGCTCGAGGGGGACAAGGCTGAGATTCTGAAGTTCGTAATGGTGATGTTCCGGTGGAGAGATTCATTCATCCCTACCGCCACCCTTCGCCCCGAGACCGTCTATGGCGTCACGAACCTTTGGGTGAATCCCACTGTCACCTATGTCAAGGTTCTTGTTGACGGCACCACATGGATCGTAAGCCGTGAGGCTGCAACCAAGCTCTCCCTTCAGGATCATGCTGTCAAGGAGATCGAGGAAATTCCAGGGAATTCCCTGATCGATCAGATCGTACATCACCCGCTCTGCGGTGATGTGCCGGTTCTCCCGGCGACCTTCGTAGATCCGGATATGGCAAGCGGAATCGTCATGAGCGTCCCTGCCCATGCACCCTTCGATTACATTGCACTAAGAGACCTGCAGGCGGAGGGACGGTATCAGGACATTAAACCGGTATCTCTCATAAAAGTTCCACATTATGGGGAGTTCCCGGCAAAAGATGCGGTTGAGAAGGCTGGAATTGTCGATCAGAACGATCCCCGCATGGATGCCCTCACCCAGGAAGTGTACAGCGCTGAATTCTCTTCGGGGAAGTTACTGGAAAAATATGGCGGTGAAACGGTCCGTCAGGCCCGCGAAACTGTCGGGATCCTGATGACAGACTCGTACAATTCATCTGTGATCTATGAATTTGACAGCCGTCCGGTTGTCTGCCGCTGTGGTGGCAGGGTGTATGTCAAGATACTGCATGACCAGTGGTTCCTCCAATACAGCGATCCTGCATGGAAATCACAGGTTGAAGCCCACTTGGCCGAGATGTCACTCGTTCCCCCGGAAGTGCGTGCGGAATTCGAACGGACGATCGACTGGCTCAAGGATTGGGCATGCACGAGGAGGGTGGGGCTTGGCACGAGACTCCCCTGGGATCCCGACTGGCTTATCGAGCCTCTCAGTGATTCGACCATTTACATGGCGTATTACACGATTGCCCACCACCTGAAAAAATTCAATCCTGATGATCTCACCCCCGAAACCTTCGAGTTCCTGTTCCTCGGGAAAGACACCCCTGGCCTTAAAAACAGGGAAGAACTTGAGGTGATGCGGAAGGAGTTCGAGTACTGGTATCCCTATGATTACAGGTTCTCGGCAAAGGATCTCATCTCCAACCATCTCACCTTCCAGCTCTTCCATCACGCAGCCATATTCCCAAAGGAGAGCATGCCATGCGGCATGGTAGTCTTTGGAATGGGGCTCCTTGAAGGTGCAAAGATGTCATCCTCGAAAGGAAATGTGTTCCTCCTTGAGGATGCACTGGAGGAGTTCGGGGCAGATACTGTCCGGATGTTTCTCGTCGGAAGTGCCGAACCCTGGCAGGATTTCGACTGGAGAAATGATCTGGTCTATTCAACCCGCAAGCAGATCGAAAGGTTCTGGAACACAATAGAAGAGACCAGGAACGCCGAACGCAGGACTTCGGGTGTCGATCCCTGGTTAATCTCAAGGCTCCAGCAGCATATCCAGAAAGCCACGGAGGCGCTCGAGCGGTTCCAGACCAGGCAGGCCCTCCAGGAGGCATTCTATGCAATTGAATCTGACCTGAAATGGTACCGGAAGCGACTTCCTGATGGCGCAGCCGGAGGGTTTGCCCTTAAGGAACTTGGTTCAATCTGGGTCAGGCTCCTGGCTCCTGTTATTCCGTTCACCTGCGAGAGGTTATGGTGTGAGATTGGCGGTGAGGGGCTTGTCTCGTTTGCACCATGGCCTTCCGCTGACAGGTCCAGGATCGATCCCAACCTTGAACTTGCAGAAGAGCTGCTGCTCAGAACGATAGAAGATATCGAGTCAATCAGGAAGGTCATCCAGATAACTCCTTCCTCCATCACAATCTGCGTTGCCCCCTCCTGGAAGAAGGATGTGTTTGCATCGGTCGCTACTGCACCCGACAGGAATACCGTCATACGGGAGATCATGAAGGACGAACAGGTGCGAAGACGGGGAAAAGCCGCCCAGGATGCGATAAAACAGTGCATCACCCTCATTCACCGGCTCCCCCCCGGAATCGTTGAGCAGTATCTTAAGGCGGAGATGAATGAGATCGAGATATTCGACAACGCCCGGGATTTCCTTGAGAGAGAGTGCTCAGCAAAGGTTCACGTGGTGGATGCGGGAGAGAGCACGCTTGCCAAGGCATCAGCAGCCCTCCCCTTCAAACCGGCAATAGTTATTGAGTGAGGTTATTCGGGTTCCACACTCTTTGCTTTTTTCACTCTCTCCTTTGTTGAATATCCCGTAACTTCATCGAGATATCGCCTGAAGCGGCGATTGGTATCGAGAATAATTTCATCGGTTGCACCCGTATCGGATACGGTATCGATAATAAGACTCTTCCCTTCCTTTCCGCAGGAGGCATCGAGCACTTTCAATGCCCCATACCTGATCCTGAAATGCCCTGCTTCCCTTTCTGGTTCCACGCCGAAACATTCTTTCAGCCTGGATCCGATGGTCTCCTGGAGATCTTTTGTATAACCCCGTTTTACAGGATATTCTTGCATAATACTTTTTTAGGTGTATGAAATATGTTAATCTAATGTCCACCGATCCTGACACCGATATCAAGATCTTCTCGAAGCCTCTTTCCAGTCAAGGCTCGTCCGTTCTCATGGGATTCCCGGGGAGCGGTCTTGTTGGGAGTATCGCGCTCCAGTACATGATCGACCAGCTGGAATTTGAGCAGATCGGGAGCATCAACAGCAAGTATTTCCCACCCCTTGCGATGATGAGCAAGGGTGTCGTCAATGTGCCTGTCCGGCTCTACGAAAAGGGAAATATCGTCTCAATAATTGCCGATATTCCCATCCACCCGAATATATGCTATGAGGTTGCCAACGGCATCATGAACTGGCTGGAGCCCTTTTCTGTCAGGGAAGTGGTTGCAATCGCGGGCATCATCACCAATGAACCTGAGAAGAGAGTCTTTGGTGTGGCGAGCAACGAACAGGCCCTGTCCCGGATACAGGACTCCACGATCATACTCCCTGTCGGCAGCATCTCGGGAATTGCGAGCAGTATTCTCACCGAATGCAGGATACGGGATATCGCTGGATACGGGCTCCTCGGAGAGACCATCAATGCACCCGATCCAAGGGCATCGGCTGCCGCGATCGAGGTTCTCAAGAAGATGTATGATATCGATCTCGATGTGCAGCCGCTAATCGAACAGGCCGAAGAGATCGAGTCGACCATGCAGAAACTGGCTGAACAGGTGAAGACTGCTGAGACCATGCCAAAGAAAGAGCAGCTTCCCATGTACGGGTGATACAGATGAAGTGCCTCGCATTAACCGGAATCGCCCCACAGGTGATCAGAGAGCTCCAGGAAGGAAAAGCCCGGACCCTGGAACTACAGAGTACGCATAATGTGGTGACTCTTGCCGGAATTTCCCCCGGTTCGCTGGTATTCATGACAACCGTGGATATGGAGGATCTCTCTCCAGGTGATTCGGGGATCATCGTGGAAATTCTCGCCGTAAGCATCACCATGAAACGGGTAATGGAATACGCTCATGGCCTCCACTATGAAGAGCGAGAGCGAATGTCCGCACGGATAAAGGTGAAATGCGCCGGATCCTCCACTGTCAAGAGCGTGACGTTCGAAGGGATGATCCAGCCTATCACGGTCGAGGTGCTGAAATCTGCTTGTTACCACGCAGGATAACAGGATAATCGCCTTTTTATAAATTTTTCGTGAAATATTGAGGCGGATTGAAAATCCGGTCATAATTTTGGGTATAGTGACAATCTAGCCACCGAATTTTTTAGTAAAAGGTGTAAATAATCCCGTTATATTGAGGCGGGTTTCCTTGGTATATAGTAAATTTCAGATGATGACTCCGTTCTTCAAGGCCAATGTGAATAGTCTTTGAACCGCCGCTGGGGCGTCCTTCACATCTATCATACCAAATTACTCAAAAATCGTTGTGAGTCTGAAGGTGACCGCATGTCGCCCCGGGTCGGGGGCGGCGGGGTCAATTGCCTTTGAAAAGTGAGACCAACAAACCGCACTTTTTTCACCTGGATTTTGGTGAATGGGTTTTCCATTATTCCTCGTCGTGATTTGTGAGCGAGATTGGTGGTAAAAATGCCATTATACCCTAATTTTCTTTCAGTCCAGGAAACATGCATACCATCCACTGCAGGAGATCAGTATCAAACGATGACCAGAGGGTACCATCAATTTCCCTGTTCAACACCAGGAGTCTGGGAAAATATATTCTACTTCCTCAATGAAATAGTAGCTGAGTCATGCCAGGCAACCAACTTTTAAAACACGCCATAGACGATCCAGCGACATGGAAGAGATCGGGGAATGAACTCTTCAAGCGGGGATTTTACAAAATTGCCCTGAAGTTTTACCGGAGAGCAATCGAGCTGAACCCTGGTTTTATCGAGGCCTGGAATAACCTCGGCCTTTCCTTTTTAAAAATTGGCAAGCTCGAAGAAGCTAGACTGTGCAATCAGAAAGTGAAGGAATTGAAAAAGAGCTCGAGGCTTGTCCAGGATAATACTCTCCCATGTCCAGCGGACGATAGCAGGGCTTACCAGCGTTTCCGGTTGAATACATCCCAATCCCTTATCAATGATAATTTCTGGTATGCGTTCTGTATTGCCATCATTGCCGGGATCAGTTTCATTATCCTGACGATGAATAATCCCATCAGCAATCTTCTTCAAACCCTGGGATTCGTCTGGGGGATCTCGATACTTTCCTTTTTTGTGATATTCCTGCTCCTGCAATACGTAGTCAATTCACCAGGGAAGTAACCAAATTATCGTTCGTCAAATATCTTTTCGGGTATGACTGCAGTACCTGGTGGTATTTCAGGGTGAAAGGAGGGGAAGATCCACGTGCGTATGATTCTGACCTCGTACTCTATGAGTCGTGGAATGGTTCGAATGAAATAGTGATCCGAGGGATCTGAAACAACGATTAATTATTCACAGACCAAATAATACCCTGGATAACTGGGCTTGTGGCTTAGCCAGGATAGAGCGCCGGGCTTCTAACCCGGATGTCGAGGGTTCGAATCCCTCCAGGCCCGTAGTACGTACTATATTTCTTCCTCCGCCGCGAATCCAATTCTCCTCATTTCCTGAAAGAAACATTTAATCACGGTAAGATCCGATGCTCATCCGGGTATCGCATATGCCGGACAACTGTATACGGGCGAACAATGTCATAATGAACGCCATGGCCGATATTGAGAGCGCCTTTTATGATATCGAGAGCATCAAGAATGATATCCGGAACATCCAGTTCGATCTCACCGAACTTGACAAGAAACTGCATGAAGTCACTGAAAGGATGAGGGAGATCCAGGGAGCCCTCGGGAATATCTGCCAGGTATCACCGGGTTCCCATGACGACGACCCCCACAAGTCAGTGAGGATATAAAACTACTTTTCCCGGAAAAATAGGAGTCAATAACCCGGATTCCGATTTGCGTTTAAAAAAAGGGATTATTCCATCTGGTTATTGATCAGGACTACGTCACTGATATTGTGCTGGCGCTGGGCAAGTTTCTTTGCCTTGAAGATGTTCTTACCCTCTTTCCCGATAGCAAGGCCGCGGTCCTCGTCCTTAACCTCAACCTGTGCCACCTGGCCATCCCCTTCCCCTTCGAAGACCACGGAAGTCACCTTCGCAGGCAAAAAGCAGTTTCTGAGGAACTGGTCGGGGGTATTCGCGTACTCAACCACCTCGATCTTCTTCCCCATGACCTCCATCGCTTTCTTGATGCTCGAACCGCTCTTGCCGATCGCAAGGCCCATCTCACCGGGATTGATGACAAAGATGATCCTGTTATTCCGATCGTCAATGACACAGTCCCTGCTCCCAGCACCCGTCAGTTTCTCAAACTGGGAGATCAAGCGCATGCAGTCCTCGTTGAGTAACACTTCAGCCATGGTATTCAGGCCCTCTTAAGACTGAGGATATCAGATTCGCCGGGGTTGATGATCGCGAGTGCACTGACCATGAACGGTTTTCCGCACGCTTTCCCGAGCTGTACGCTGGATCCTTCAAACGTATAGATGAAGACGTTCTCTTTGGATTTGAGCATTTCTCTGTAATTTTCAGGGCAGTTTTCGGCCACTACCACCATCTTGGCCTTGCCGTTTTCGATGCACTGCGAGGTCATGTTCTGACCCAGCAGGACCTCTCCTGTTTTTATGGCTCTTCTTAAAGAAGCATTAAAATCCATTACAATTCTCCTAGTTCATAGGTTTTGCAATTAATTTGACGTCACCGGTGCCAAGCTGTATCGGCTGGCCGACAATCACGTTCTCGGTTACTCCCGAAAGTTCATCCACCTCATTGGCCACCGCTGCATCGAGAAGGTGATTGACGGTCACCTCGAATGCAGCGCGGGAGAGGACGCTCTCCTTCTCCCCGGCAATACCATGCCTGCCAATCTGTTTGACTTCGCCTTCCATGCACATCATATCCGCGACAAGCATGATATGCCGGACATCAACGAGGATACCCTGCTCGTTCAGTGTCGAGAGGGCTTCGTGAATGATGGCATTCCTGGCCGCTTCTATGCCCAGCACCTGGGCGCTCTCGCTGATGTTGTTGGTGCGGGTTCTTGTGGTATCCACACCATCAACCTCAAACACGTCTTTAAGGTTGGAGCCTTCAGTATAAAGGATATACTCTCCGCTCTCCTTTCTGACCACCACACGCTCGATGTCATCGATACCCTGGACGATCACGTTGCGCACGTGCTCTGCAAGTTGGAACAGGTTCTGGTAGCTCTCACGATCTTTTGGCATGAAGAGCATCATGGAACCCTTCTCGTCAACTTCATGGTCGAAGTCACGATAATGGCGGCGGTCACGGATCTTCCGGGGTGCGATCTCCACAATATCGGATACCGCGATCTTCCTCTTTTCACAGACCTGGGGGTTCAGCTGTACGACAATCTGCATGTTCTCCATGTCAATGACGATATCGCCGAATTCATGAAGGGGCGCCGCCTCTATCTGCCAGCTCACCTCCCTTGCCCGATCCCTGTCATCCGCATATTCCTCCTGGAGATAGATTGTCATCGTGGGTGTACTCGGTTCCTTCCTGGCATCCATGATCTCGATGAGCCTGGGAAGGCCAAGCGTGACGTTAATCTCGGCAACTCCCGCATAGTGGAAGGTTCGCATGGTCATCTGCGTACCGGGCTCACCGATCGACTGGGCTGCGATGATGCCGACCGCTTCGCAGGCCTCGATGCGGGTGTTCTGGTATTCATTGATAACCCGTTCGAGGATAGTGGTAAACTTCTCCTCGGTGATATCTCTGTTCTCAAGGTAGGATTGCAGCTGCTGTTTTGTTTTCACCGGGAGGTCAGCATTCTCTATCGCCTCAAGAAACTCTGGCTTCATTTCACACCTCCTCTTTCAGGATGCTCTCCACTATGCCCTTCACATCCACCGGATCCCCGAAACTGCTCTTCATGGGATCGGTTCCGTCCTCTCCATAGCAGAACTGGATGATCCTCCCTCCCGTGGTCCTTACGGTCCCGTCATATGCCACTTTGAGATCCTGTAGTGCATTGATCATTCTGCGCTGCAGGTACCCGCTCTGCGATGTCCTGACCGCAGTGTCCACAAGACCTTCGCGGCCACCGATCGCATGGAAGAAGAACTCCGTCGGGTTTAAGCCTGACTTGTAACTGTGGGTGATGAATCCGTGTGCATCTGATCCGCGGTCGCCCTTTTTGTAATGGGGGAGCGTGCGATCGTCATATCCTCTCATGATACGCTCTCCACGGACCGATTGCTGCCCGACGCAGCCTGCCATCTGGGTGAGGTTCAGCATGGACCCTCTTGCCCCGGAGACTGCCATGACGACGGCGCTGTTGCCGAGACCAAGGTGCCTGCCCGCAATCTCTCCGGTGCGGTCACGGGCTTTTCCGAGGACCTGCATGATCTGCATCTCAAGGGTCTCCTCAGGCGTCCTCCCGGGCATCGCTTCGAGCTGGCCGTCCTCATATATCTTGATACGCCGCTGGACATCGTTGACTGCACTGGTCAGAACCTCCTCGATCTGGCCGTACTCGGTCTTGGAGAGGTCTTCGTCATCAATGCCAAAGGAGAACCCGTACATCATGATTGCCCGGATCGAGAGGTGGGTGATATCGTCGATGAACTCCGCAGCCCTCTTCATTCCATACTGCCGGATGATGCGGTTCACGATCTGGCCATCAAACGCACCGATCGCCTTTTTGTCGATGGTTCCCGATTCCAGACTCCCGTCGATGATGCGGACGTATGCATCGCGTTCGCACAGTTCCCTCTTGCAGGTCTCGCAGTTCTGGCAGGAACTCGCCCGGAACACCATGTTCATCTCCTTGGGAAGGATCTCCGAGAAGACCTGCTTGTTGCTCCAGTACTGGATACCTTCTTCCTCCTTGCCGGGATCCGGAAGGTGTTCCACTTCAATATTTTTCAGAAGATAGAGGGTCTCTTCCTTGGTGTGCCACCTCAGCTGGTTGGTAAGCATGAAGATGCCCGAGACGTGGTCATGGATTCCACCAATGATCGGGCCTCCGAATCTCGGTGAGAGAATGTTCTCTTCGACCGCGACAAGAATGGCAGCCTCTGCCCTTGCCTCTTCAGTCTGGGGGATATGGAGGTTCATCTCGTCTCCATCAAAATCTGCATTGTACGGAGGACATACTGCCGGGTTCAGCCTGAACGTCCTGCCGTCCATCACTTTTACGCGGTGGGCCATGATGCTCATCCGGTGCAGTGATGGCTGACGGTTGAAGAGGACGATGTCGCCGTCACGGATCTGCCGCTCAACTGTCCAGCCCGGTTCGATCATGTCGACAACAGTCTCAAGGTTCCCCTCCGCGAGACGGATGCGGCGCTTGTCGGGACGGATCACATAGTTCGCCCCGCAGGGCTGGATGAGGCTCGAGCGGAACGGGCCATATCTCACCATCTGCTTCAGTTCTTCAATGTTGAAGGGGTTTGCCTGGACGGGGATGGTCATCTCGTTCGCCACAGCCAGAGGTATGCCAACCTCGATTACACTCAGGTTGGGATCCGGCGAGATGACCGTTCTCGCCGAGAAATTTACCCTCTTCCCTGACAGCGATCCCCTGAATCTTCCGTCTTTCCCTTTCAGCCGCTGCGAGAGCGTCTTTAGTGGCCGCCCGCTCCGGTGCCTTGCTGGCGGGCACCCTGCCACCTCGTTGTCAAGGTACGTGGTGACGTGGTACTGAAGAAGTTCCCAGAGATCTTCGATGATCAGTTGCGGGGCCCCGGCGTCCTGGTTCTCCTTGAAACGCTGGTTGATCCTGATGATATCCACGAGTTTATGGGTGAGATCGTCTTCAGATCTCTGTCCGTTCTCCAGGATAATGGACGGGCGCATTGTGACAGGTGGGACCGGGAGGACGGTGAGCACGGTCCACTCGGGCCGTGCCACATCGGGGTTGATGCCAAGGTGGCGGAGATCCTCGTCGGGTATCTTCTCGAGGCGGGCCCGGATATCTGCCGGGGTCAACTTGTGCTCGATCTTTTTGCCGTCATCAATAAAGATCTCCGAGAACGTGGTAGGTTTTTCGAAATTGATCTTGAGCTGCTGCTCACCGCAGTGCGGGCAGAGCCTCTCTTTTTTGATATCCTTCTCAGAGAGGACATCGCCGGTAAGATCGTCCTCGGTACCCACAACTTTCTCGATCTCTTCAGGGGAGAGGAGAAGCCGGCTGCAGCTACGGCAGGTCACACGGAGGAGCTTCCGGATCAACCTGGTATACCCGACATGGATTACAGGTTTTGCGAGCTCGATGTGACCGAAATGCCCGGGGCATTCGCTTGCCTTCTGGTCACAGGTCTTGCATCGGAGGCCCGGATCAATAACCCCGAGATTCAGGTCCATCAGACCCTGGGGATACGGAAATCCATCATCGTCGTAGGTATCCGCCCATATGATCTTCCTCACGCTCATGGTCCGGATCTCCTTTGGCGAAAGGAGTCCGAATTCGATCTTTCCTATTCTCTTTGGGCTGGGCATGACACTTCCTCCTACACCACATCCTCGAGTTTGAGTCTCGGGGCAATACCCATGCTCTTCATCTCATCCAGAAGAAGCTTGAACGCATACGACATCTCGACAGGATAGATGTCTGTCTCACCACCGCATGCAAGGCACCTCGTGGTGTTGGCCTTCCGGTCCAGCATCGCCACCATTCCGCAATGGGCACAGACATATTCCTGCACCTTGTCGGATTCATCGAGAAGACGCTCCTTCAGTGCCATTGCAGCACCATGGCCTATCATCACGTCGCGCTCCATCTCCCCGAACCGCAGTCCGCCTTCCCTGGCCCTTCCTTCAGTGGGTTGACGGGTGAGCACCTGTACGGGCCCCCTGGATCTGGCATGCATCTTCGATGAGACCATGTGATAGAGTTTCTGGTAATAAATCACACCCATGTAGATATCTGCAGAGAAGCGTTTCCCGGTGATCCCATCATACATCACCTCGCGCCCGGTATGTGCAAATCCCTGGCGTTTCAGCGATGCACGAAGGTCTTCTTCCCGCTCCCCTGAGAACGCGGTCCCGTTGATTCTCCTTCCCTCGAGCGATCCGACCTTTCCACCGATCATCTCGAGCATGTGACCGATTGTCATCCGGCTCGGGATCGCATGGGGATTAATCACGAGGTCGGGGGTAAGCCCGGATTCAGTGTAAGGCATATCCTCCTGCGGTGTGATAAGCCCGATGACTCCTTTCTGCCCGTGCCTCGAGGCAAACTTGTCACCCACCTCCGGGACTCTCAGATCCCTTGTCCTTACCTTCACAAGCCGTGAACTGTTCTCACCTTCGGTGATGATGACGGTGTCCACGATCCCCCGCTCGTTGCTCCGCATAGTCACCGAAGTATCCCTGCGTTTCTCGACAGTGATGAGGTCGCTCGTGGGTTCTTCGAGGAAACGAGGCGGAGATGTCTTGCCGATCAGGACATCCTTCTCATTCACGACAGTCTCGGGGTTGATGACCCCGTCGTCATCAAGGTTTTTGTAGCTCTCGGCACCGTGAGCCCCTGTGACCTCTTCGTCAGGTATCTCGATCCTGTCAACCTGGCCACCGGGATATCTCCTCTCTTCCCCTTCGTAGGTGCGGAAGAAATGTGATCGTCCGAGGCCCCTGTCGATGGATGCCTTGTTGAAGATGAGGGCATCTTCGATATTGTATCCCTCGAATGAAAGGATTGCTACGACAAAGTTCTGGCCTGCAGGCCTGTCATCCGATCCTATGAGGTCTGATGTCTGGGTATGGACCAGAGGTTTCTGGATATAGTGGAGGAGATGGCCACGGGTGTCCGGCCGGATCTTCATGTTTGCAGCGCCGAATCCGAGGGCCTGCTTTACCATCCCCGCACCCATGGTGACCCTCGGACTTGCATTGTGCTCCGGGAATGGGACGTGCGCAGCACCGATACCCAGGATGAGAGAGGGATCGATCTCCATATGGGTGTGTTCTGGAGTCGCATCTGAAGGGTTGATCGCGATGAAAAGATCCTCTTCCTCTTCGGCATCAATCATCTCTATAAATCCTTTGTTCACCAGGGTTGCAAACTCTATCTCCTTCTTTCTGAGTTTCTCGATGTCTTCATCGGTCACAAGCGGTTTTCCCTGGTTCAAAACTATCAGCGGCCGCCGTGCCCTCCCCCGGTCGGTATGGATGATCACATCGTTGTTGAATTCCTTGTGGGAGATATTCACTTCAGCAGAGATCGCTCCCTGGCGACGCATCGCCCGGACCTGAGCTACCATGGATTTTGGATCATCCACAAGCCCGATGAGGGCGCCATCTACAAACACCCTTGCCTTCTTCATCTGACGTCCCCCTTTATGTGCTCCACTCCAAGGGAGTAGAGTATCCGCACCACTTCTTCCTCGTCATGGACACCCCTGCTGATCTCCACCATCTGTGCAAAATTTTTCACAAGACCGCAGTTCGGACCTTCCGGTGTCTCGCTCGGGCATATACGTCCCCACTGGGTAGGGTGAAGATCACGGGCCTCGAAGTGCGGCTGGGACCTTGAGAGCGGCGAGATGACCCTCCGGAGGTGGGAGAGGACACTCATGTGATCCACGCGGTCCAGGAGTTGTGAGACCCCGGTTCTTCCACCCACCCAGTTCCCTGTCGCGAGCGGGTGGAGGAGGCGTTCGGTAAGGACGTCAGCTCGGACCGCTGTCCCGATGGAGAGATCACGATGACGCATGCTTGCCCGTTCAAGCTGGTACTTGATATCACGGGTGAGACGGTTCAAGGATATCCGGAAGAGATCCTCCATGAGATCACCCGCAAGCTTCAACCGCTTGTTTGAGTAGTGGTCCTTGTCATCGATGCGTCGCTTGGAAAGGACCAGATCGAAACAGGCCTCTGCCATGCGACCGAGGAAATGAGCCTTCGCGAGGCGAACTTCGGCAACGGCCTCAAGATATCCCTCGTCACCCTCTTTTAAGTTGGTTGGCATCAGGTAGTTGAGGTGCGGGAGAAGGTAATTGTCCAGAACGAACTCAGCCCGTTTTCTCTGGTAATCCTTGGTCTGGTTGGGAGCCAGCTTCTTTCCGACATACATGACACCGGCTTCCACGCTGTCACAATCACTCTCCTCGAGGTTCTGCATCATATAGGTCAGGATGTCCTCGTCGATTGAGACCGCGCTCACGATATCGTGGTCACTCATCATGCCAAGCGACCGCATCAGGTCAACGAACTTGAGATGGCCGGCAACCGAGGGAAAAGAGACCTCGAGAAGGTTTTTCCGGTTCCTTTCTACAACGACAAGCGCCCTGTAGCCCCGGTACTGCGAGAATACTTTTGCGACGTAGATCCGTTCGTTGTAGCGCTCCGTATACTCGGTCATTATCTTGTTCGAGGCGAGGTCTTCGAGGGTCATCAGCACCCGCTCGGTCCCGTTGACAATGAAATATCCGCCCGGATCGAGTGGATCCTCACCATGGCCGATCCGCTCCTCGCGGCTCATCCCATGAAGGTTACAGGCCGCCGAACCGACCATGATGGGCAGTTGCCCGATCGTGGTGATGACAGGTTCCTGCCTGTCACCGCCCTGGACAAGAGTCAGTTCGAGCTGGATTGGTGCCGCATAGGTAAGGTTCCTGAGTCGTGCTTCGCTCGGGAAAAGGTCCCCCTGGGACCCGTCAGCCTCCCTGACGAGCGGTTTTTTTACCTCCACTCTTCCAAGTTCGACCCAGACTGGATCATTGCTCCTCCCCCTGATCTCGATGTCGGTCTCGATTACGCGCTGTTCATTGACAACTTTCTGCAGATTCTGGAGGAGAAAATTGTTGAAGGAGTCGAGCTGGTGCCGCGCTACATGCTCCTGGGAAAAATATGCTTTTGATAGTACGCTTCTATTAATCAGAACGATCAACCCCGCCTGATTTATTTTTTCGGCCTTTTGATGACCAGTCGGTACGATTCGGCCCTTCCGGCCGTATGGGACATCCGAACGATGCGGATGACATCACCCACTTTGGCTCCGATAACCTTCACAGCAGGATCGTCATGGTAGATTTTTGGCAGCTGTTCGCTGGAGATAGTGTAGAGAGAAAAGAGTTGCTGGACTTCATCTTCGCTCATGATCTGGTGATCCGGAACCATTACGTGTTCCAGTACATTCAATTTTAAACTCAACCCAAACCCCCGTCCTTAGGATGTTCGATTGCTCGCAGGGACATCACCGGTAACACCGCTGGCTGTGACCGCGGCAGCGGGCCCGGAGGGATTTGAACCCCCGACCACCTGGTTAAAAGCCAGGCGCTCTACCTAACTGAGCTACGAGCCCATCGACTCTAAACACACAGCATTATTACAATGCGGGAAAACCATATAAATATATTTACATTTTTCCTTGTTCGTGCCGGACGACCCGGGAGAACACTCATGAGATCCTCAACGATTTATTGTTCAGAGATGTGTTTCTCAAAACCTATATTAATGTGAAACTCTGAGATATCTGGCTTTATTTCCATTTCAGGTACAGGCTTTTTCCCTTTCAGAGCTTTCTCAATCGCGGCGAGCAGTTGCCCGGTGTTGATTGGCTTGGAGAGTATCTCCGATACTTCAAGCCGGATCCTGCTGGCTTCTTCGGAGAGGGTCTTCCTTGCAGAAAAGATGATTACCGGGATATGTGCTGAGTCCGGACTCCGTCTCGCCCGCTCAAGAGTCTCCCATCCGTCAATCGGTTCCATGGAAATATCGAGCAGGATGAGATCGGGAATGGTATTTTTAAGGATTCCCAGCGCCTCCTCTCCCCCATATGCTACTATGATAGAATATCCCTTCTTACGAAGGATGGCTTTTAAGCCGTCGACTATGAATTTGTTATCGTCTACCAGAAGTATAGTACCTTCCATGCCCCTTCGCCACCCAAACTGGAATGATCAACAATACCATCACTAGGCAATATGTGTTGTGTGCGAAGTCTATTCCTCCGGGGTACTTTTTTAACCACAAAGGTTATATAAATGCAGATAGGATGACCAGACTTTCCGCATGGTTGGGGCCGCAATCACCGCCCTCATGCCCCGACCCGACCCTCGCACTGAATGCCACGAGGCATCTCTCAAGATTGGAGCGTTCGAAGCTCTTTTCAAAAGATATCGAGAAGATGCGGACCGCGGAGGGGCGCTGGTTTGAGGCGATCATTTACGAGACTTTTGTTGAAATATCCGCACACACAGAGGCGATCCGTTTCCTCGCACTGAAGGGTGCCGACGCACCACGTGGCGGGAGGACTGCAAAACTCGGTCAGAACGGGATATTCTATTCAAGAGCAGGGGATATCACAATCCGCGGAAACGGCCAGGATCTCGCCGAGTTTGATCTCCTCATGGTTGACAGTGAAAATCATATCGTCTTCACCGAGGTCATCACATCTCCCTCCGATCTCAAGGAATTTGAGATCGAGATCGAATACAAGCGCAGGCTTCTGGGATACCTGTTTGACCAGCCTTATGTCCCCTTCATGGTGGTGGCTTCATTCAACGTCTCAAACTACACTGCGGGAAGGAGAATCTTAAAAACCCCCCACACACTCTATTTCCAGCCCGCGTCCTGCGAGGAGATCAAATCCCATTTGAATGGAAAACAGAAGCCAGCTTACGGGTGGAAACCCCGGCCTCCCCACCAGAAAATGGTGAGGGCATCAGGCTTCACCTTCAGGAGGGCATTCGATTACCAGAAATTTCACAACCTGGAGAGAGACTGGGTCTTTTCCAGTGTCTCCAATGAGATCGATGTCAAGAGTGTGGCCAGTCCTCACGACACTTCGATCCTGGTGAAGAAGATCCTGTATGGCTGCCTGTATCCCTCTGCAGTGCGAAAGGTGTGCCATGATTACGAATTCTCTATAAAGGGGAAGAAGATCGGTTTTGACGATATCCGCAGGCAGTTCTCAAAGGTCATCCTTGCAACCGATCTCCCCGGGTATGAACCGCTCATCTACCTGCGTTCAAACCAGAAGAAGGAATATCTCAAGATGGTCCAGGATAAAGAGGGCAATTTCAAGTTTGAGCGGTTTACCCCTTCCAGGGTCGGGTTCTTCCTCTGGCTGGAATCATTGAATCCCTCGCTCGGTTCCCGTATCACTTCGAAGATACTCGAGGCGTTTTCTCCGCGATAAACTGTCCTTAACCGTAATCATATCCAAAAATAATTAAAAAAGGGCAGATATTCCAATCTCAATCGAGAAGCACCGTGAGCGCCTCATCCGCGTACGCATCCATGACATAAGGGATGCCTGATATGCGGGAAGCCTCTTCGGTGAGGGCCATGAGGTCGTCCCTGGATACAGACTGTAAGGTAAAGTTCCTGTTTCCTGCCATGATCTGCTGAAGCCCGATCTTGAATTTCTGAGCGAATGTGTATATCCCGATTGCACCCATCGGGATCTCCTTGAACCTTCCTCCGAATTTTTCCTTGAGCTCTTCCCAGGTGACAAAGATCTCTTCAGGAACAGATCCATACTTGGAGACTGTCTTCGGAAGCTCCCCGTCTTTGATCCATTTCTCGATATTCTTGCCAACCATTCCCGGGATCATCAGGCCGCGACCCATGCACACTGCCTTGAAGTGAGGGCTCCCCATCGCGAGTGCCTTGAATACCCCGGGCTCGTCAGAGAATCCACCTGCCATCGCCAGGTCGGGGACCCGAAGGCCCCTCTTCTTGAGCAGTTCGGCATACTCGATTGCAAGTGACTGGAGATAGAACGTCGGAACACCCCATTCATTCATCATGGGCCAGGGACTCATACCTGTTCCACCAGGGGCACCATCAATGGTGAGGAGATCGATCTTCGCTTCCGAACCATACCGGATGGCCATGGCCAGCTCGACCGCGGAGTAAGCCCCGGTCTTTAACGTAACCCGCTTGAATCCTACATCCCTCAGACGATCAACTTCTTCGAGGAATCCTTCCTTCGAGATGAATCCAAGGCGTGAATGGCGTTCGAATTCCTTGATGGCCCCCTGCTTGAAGGCAGCCTGAATATCCGCCCGGGTGGGATCAGGAAGGACAATGTAGCCTCTCTTCTTAAGCTCGATTGCCCGGTCAATTGCCTTGACCTTGATCTCCCCTCCGATACACTTTGCACCCTGGCCCCATTTCAATTCAATAGTATCGAGGTTATGCTTGGAAGACACGTATTCGGCTGTGCCAAGCCTCGTATCCTCGACATTCATCTGGACAAGCATCTCGCCATAGCCGTCATGGAATTTCTTGTACAATTCGATGCGGCGATCCATTTCTGGTGATTTTTTCACCTTGCCCTTGTTGTCGAGAACGAGCTGCGGATCAATCCCGCAGACATTTTCACCGCACACAATCGTGATACCTGATATCGCTGCCCCGACAGCAAAATGCTCCCAGTTGATGCGGGCAATATCGGTGGAACCAAGTGCACCCGTGAAGATGGGAAGACGCATCTTCACTTTTTTATCCCATCCATATTCGGTCTCGGTATTCACCGAGTAGAACACGGCACTGTCAGGGCCAATCTCGGTCCCTTCCGGGAGACCACGGGCCCCCATGGCATATCCCTGGATATTCAGGTGTGAGTAATCCACCGGGTAATTCTTATCTGCTCCTGCAGTGATCTCCCCAAACGGACCCGGGTAGAGGACTTCCCTCCCCCTAAAAGATGATAACCAAATCTCACAACTTCCCTTGCATCCATCCATACATCGGGTACAGATTCCTGAAACAGGTGCCACATCGCGGGAACGGTTCACAGTGCCTGTTGCTTCATTTGCATTCGGCTGTCGAAGATTCATTCTACTCTCCTTGTGCTCTGGTGGAATTTCAAAAATATCAAAGTTTGTCTGGGTATAGAACCCCAAACTGACCATAGTTTTATATTTTAAATGCTTATAAGCGCTTGCCTTCCCTCCCTAGATATAGTTTGCGGTCATTCTCTTTTTAAAAAGGCTGGATTTTCACGCATCATGTCGAAAATCCCAATTTTTTCAGACAGGATGGGATGAATCCAGGGGAACCAAGGTATATTCGGGATTCCCGAGGCCAATCTTCTCCCCATATTCTATCTGGCGGTAGCCATCGGTGTGTTTCCACACTCCTTTGAATTTATCCATGCCCCTGCCAAAGTTATCGCTGAGGAAAGACTGCCTGATCCCTTCTTCTGCATTTACAAGGTCATAACTCGCTGCATCGATGGCAACGGGGTCGCGGGAAGCGAGGATACCTATATCCGGGACGATGGATGCATCACTCCAGGGAACACAGTCACAATCGGGTGTGATACGGAGGAGGAAGTTGATGTACCCCGTCTTCTTTTCCTTTCCCTTCACCGCGCCATAGGCATATTCAACCATCCTTTCGATGAATTCCGGGATCTCGGTCTCCCAGTCCACGTCGATTGCGGAAGAGGGACATATTGCCAGGCATTCGAAGCAACCGATACACTGGCCGGATTCTATCCTGGCCTTCTGCCCACCCTGACCATCTACCATAGAGATGGCATCCGCGGGACAGACTGAAAAACACTTTCCGCAACCCGTGCACCTGTCGGGATTATTCACTGGCCTGGCGCAGTGCTGGGCCTGCTTTCCTACAGGCGGGGCGCACCCCATGGCGAGATTCTTGATCGCTCCTCCAAATCCGGCAGTGTCGTGTCCCTTGAAGTGCGAAAGGACGATCATTGCATCCGAGTCGGCAATTTCTCCCGATATTGTCACATTCTGGAAGTGTGGAGTCCGTGTAACCACATTCCGGCGGTCTCCTCCCCTGATACCGTCTGCGATGATCAGCGGAGCCGCGACAACAGCATAGGCAAAACCGTGCTCGATCGCAATCTGGAGATGATCCACTGCATTGCTGCGGCTTCCCTTGTAAAGGGTGTTTGAGTCGGTGAGAAATGGTTTTCCCCCTGCCTGGCGGACATGGTCCACGACCTGGCGAACATATACGGGATTGACATACGATTCGTTTCCCCATTCCCCAAAGTGCAGCTTGATCGCTGTGAGATCTCCTGGATCGATCAATCCTGAAAAACCTGCCTCATCGAAGAGGCGCTGTAGTTTGGTGATGGTATTCTGGCCGGGATTACGGGCTCTCATGCATGCAAAATAGACCTTCTCTGCCATACGTCTCAAATCCTCCTTCCCTTCACGATCAGGTGTGGTGAATTCGCCCTAAAAGGATTCTCCATCAAAAACCATGAGAGGTGAATGGTCAACCGGTGGAAAAGTCATGGAATGGGGAAAATTGCCCTCGCTTGAACATCCTCACCTCTGTTATCCTGTAGAGGTCTCCTGAAGAGACATCTCCCAGGATTCGCATGCGAATTTCAGGAATGAAGAAAAAGGAAAAAGGAGTGTTATTTTCTCTTACCAAGTTCGTGGTCGAGCCAGAAGAGGTGCCCGACAATATCGCCCATCATCTTGATCTGGGCCTGGATTTCACTGGCGTTTGCTTCCTCCTCGACCTGCTCTTTGACGAACCAGCCCAGGTAATTCTGGGTAGCATAGTCCTTCTCTTTGATCGCGAGATCCATAAGGCCGTTGATCAACGCAGTGACCTTCTTCTCATGCTCGTAGACCTGGTTGAACACATCTCCGACTGATTTCCATTCGGTCTTGGGCGCATCGATCTTTACCAGTTTCACGGTCCCGCCGGCCTCGATCAGGTAATCAAAAAATTTCATCCCATGGGCCTTCTCTTCTTCAGCCTGCATTCTGAGCCACTTGGCAAACCCTTTTAGAGGTACTGTCTCGCAGTATGCCGACATGGAAAGATACAGGTACGAGGAGTACAGTTCTGCATTCAGCTGTTTGTTCAATGCATCTTCAATACTTTTTTTCAGCAATGGTATTCCTCCTTATCAAGCAGGTATTTTCCCAGGCGGGCATTAATGGTTTTGTTCCCGGCTACCTGAAAAAAGTCTGCAATGGCTCTCGTCTTTTTATAATGTATCCGTAAACCAGGCCCTCTTGTATGAAAAGACCGGGTTCAATCATGATTCAATCTCCTGCCCTCTGTTTTACGGATGCAGAGCCGGGTGCAGGAGATTGGTGCAGATGTGGACTGCTGGAAACAGGGGGTTTATTCAACCACAACCCGTGCCGTGCTGTCAAATGGATTTGTCCTCATCGCCAGCGATGAAAGATAGGGGTAGTTGTTGTGAAGATGCTTCATGTATGAGAGCCACTCCATCGAGAGGAGCCTGTATATCCTCTCAACGTCCTTCTGGAGGTGCTTGCAATCATTATCAGGAAGGCTGCAGAGAGATTCCCGTCTTGTTATCTCCTCGGTAAGATGAAAGACAGCACGTAATAACTCCGTGAATGACTGGTGTTCCAGGAGCATGGGATTCTCAAGGAGACGAAGCAGGAAATCCCGCTTCTCTTTGAGGAAGGATCTCATCTCCTCGATATTCATGAGCGTGTAATCAATTTGGAATCCATATTCCTTCATGACCTGTTCCACACGGAGAAAATCCTGGTCCTTCCATGTCCCGGTCACCCGAAGAGTATCCTCGAGCGTCGAGATTGTTTTGTCTGCACGGGCTATCGTCTTCAGAAGATCCGTGCCTGCTTCCGAGAAGAATGTGCCAATCACCATGTTCATTTTTTCCAGTCTTTCCCGTCTCGCCCTTACGCTTAAGAGTTCGTTCAGGACAAGGGTAACAAGGAGTACATTGATGGGAAGGAAGCCCAGGGCATTAAATACATAAAAATAGGTATTCTCGGGGTCACCCAGGATCACGAACTTGACCAGGTAGACCACACACGAAAAGAAGATGAGAACAATACCGAGTTTTATCGTCCAGGAATACTTGCTCATGGTATCCACGTTTCAATGTATGGTTTGCATGCCCGGTGCAAATATATACCGGACTGGGATTACTGTTTTCCTGTGGCCCGGGTCAATGCCTCGACATTGCTCCTCGTAAAAAACCCATCAAATCCTTCATAGCGGTGAATATATTCATTCACGATCATGGTATGGGGCGAAGGCATCGAGAAAGTCTGCTTGAGCCCTTCCTCAGGTGATCCCACGAGATCCACCAGGAAATCCATGCCATGTTCCCTGAGTTCACTAACAACTGAGTCAATTTCCTCTGTGGAGAACGCCATGTGGTGGACGCGGGTACCATAGTTATTGATGAACATCTCTGTCGGCCCCGACTCAGCACTCCCGATAAATGGGACAATCCCGGACGTGAAGACCATCGCGAAATCATCCTTGCTCAAACGGGCAACACTTGTGATGGAGTTCAGGGACTTCACGAACACGGCAAAGTCAAAATGGTACCCCGTAAGTGACAGGAATTCGAGGATTGCACTATTCCTTTCTGCTGCCTTTACCCGAGTCGCAGTATGGTCCAGGCCGCGGATCAGGGAAAGCCAGGGATGATCAGGCTTTTTCAGGGAAGTGGAAAGGACCGTTGATCCGTCTGGAGCGAATGAGCATTGTGACCCCTTCCACTCGATAAACCCAAGGGAGTTGCCGGTGAACTGCGATGGATACGTCTGGATAAACCGGTATCCCTGCGAATCCTCAATTCCTTTCCCCATGAAACGGATACCTCTGCCCCTCTGGATTTCCACAAATGATTCGATGTCCCGGACCCTGAAGATGAATGTCTCGAGCCGGGTATTGGGGAGCGCCCGGGCTTTCTCTGCCTGGTTGAAGGGACCAAATGGATTCGTGCCAGATCTCCTGTTCCTGACAAGGATGTACGGCGAGCCCTCTTTCCCAAGGACGTATGTATGATGTGCAGGATCGGTAAAATGCTCAGTGACGCCAAGGCCCGTATCATTGAGCAGCTCCCCAACAGCAGGATCGAGTCTATCCTGTTCTGTATTGATCACCACCGCCTCAAGGCCTCCTGCCATCCCCTCGAGCCCTGCAGCCTGCCTTGCCTCCATCACCACCGGAAGTCTTTCGGCCAGGTCATCCTCCTGCCATTGCATGAAGTCCCTGTCGTCTATCTCAGCCGACACGCCGCTTTTCTTGAGTGATGCCATCACAATCTCCTCCGGTCAAGGGTTACATGTGGGCACTCTCTACAAATACCCTGGCTCCTTCCCCAGTGGGGAGGGGGAAGTTCCATATCCCTCCTGCATCCTTCCTGGCACCACCTAATGTAAGTATTTCTCCGGATCTGCGTCGAATTTTTTCTTGCACCCAGGAGCACAGAAGTAGTAAGTCTTCCCTTTGTACTGGCTCGTGAACTTCGCGGTCTTTTCATCAACGGTCATTTTGCAGATTGGATCGATTGCCATCTGTTCAAACCTCACCGGATCGATATCGCCTTGCGGGAGGTATATACCTTTTCAGGGAGAGGGAGAGTGTGATAACCGTCACTGAACTGAGTGCCATTGCAAGCGCGGCGAGTTCCGGGCGGAGCGTATATCCTATTAGGGGGTAGAGCACCCCTGCAGCGAGCGGGATCAATGCTGCGTTGTAGGCAAATGCCCAGAAGATATTCTGCCGGATTCGTGACATGACCTTTTTGGAGATCTGGAGCGCGGCCACCGCATCGAGCAGGTCGTCGCGGACAAGGACAATATCCCCGCTCTCAATGGCTATATCGGTCCCGCCCCCTATGGCAAGCCCTACGTCAGCCCTGGCGAGTGCAGGAGCATCATTGATCCCGTCTCCCACAAAGGCAACCACGTTCCCCGTCTCCTGGAGCCTTTTCACCTCTTCTGACTTTTCAGCAGGGAGGACCTCTGCAATCACCCGCTCGATCCCCAGGTTCTTCCCGATAACCCCGGCGGTCCTTCGGTTGTCACCGGTAATCATCGCAACATTCATGCCCATCGCTTTCAGATTCTCCACCGCTGCGGAGCTCGTTGCCTTGAGGGTATCTGCGATACCGAAAATTCCTGCGAGAGTCCCTGCGACTGAGACAAGGACAACCGTCTTCCCCTCGTTTTCGAGCCCCTGGATCGCGGATTCGGCATCGCTACCGATGATAATCCCCTTCTCTCTCTGGAACAGACGGTTTCCGATAAGCACCGATTCTCCAAGAACTCTTCCGGAGACGCCCTTACCTCCGTGGGTATCGAATCCCTCTGCCTCCCCCGCTTCCATACCATTTTCATGTGCCTTCTTTACAACTGCCATTGCAAGAGGGTGCTGGGAATTTTTCTCCAGGGCTGCCGCGATGCTGATCAGGGTACTTGCGGAAATTCCAAGGGGGATCACATCAGTCACCGCAGGTTCACCCTTCGTCAGGGTACCGGTCTTGTCAAATACCACACTATTCACCCCATCAGCCACCTCAAGGGTCTCCCCATTCCTTATGAGGATGCCAAGCTCAGCTGCCCTCCCCACCCCGACGGTGACCGCGGTCGGGGTCGCAAGACCGAGTGCACACGGGCAGGCGACGAAGAGGATAGAGACGACTGTGGTGAGTGCAAAGAGAAGCGTGGAACCCAACACGAGATACCAGATGAGGAAGGATATGATTGCGATTGAGAGAACTGACGGGATGAAGTAGCTGACCGCGACATCGGCGATACGCTGGACAGGGGGTTTTCCTCCCTGGGCATCTTCAACGAGCTGTATGATGTGCGCAAGGACCGTATCTTTTCCGACTCTCTCTGCACGGAGTGTGAGGATGCTGTTGGTATTCAAGGTGCCTGCGACCACCGGCGCTCCCTGTGCCTTAAGTAGGTGGATTGGCTCTCCGGTGATCATGGATTCATCAATGTAACTCTCGCCCGCTGTTACCACACCATCGACCGGGATCTTCCCGCCAGGCCTGACACGGAGGATATTTCCCACCATGACATCCTCCAATGGGATCTCCCTCTCCGCATCGCCTTCAACAACTGTCGCGGTCGAAGGCCGGAGACCGATCAGGGCTTTGATCGCTGTCGAGGTCCTCCCCTTTGCCCTCGCTTCCAGGTATCTCCCCAGCATGAGGAAGGATGCAAGCATGATCGCCGTATCATAGAACATGAACTCATGGGAAAGCACTATCCCAAGGGTCCCGAAAAGGCTGGAGACGTATGAAACACCCGTCCCCATGGCGTACATGACATCCATGTTGAGCGTCCTGTTATGAAGCGCCATCCTTGCGGCACGGAAGATGGGATATGCAACGTAGATAAAAACCGGAGTGGATACGACAAGGATAAGGTAGGAGAGCTGGTGCATGGATATCGGGAGGGGCACATACATGAGCACAAAAAGGGGGATACTCACGGCAAAACCTACCACGAACCGTCGGAACTTGTCATCGAGGTCCCGCTGCCTTGCCTTTTCTTCTGCTTCAAGGCTGAGCTGGCCGGCAAGCCCAAGGTACTGGTACCCGGCCTCTTCGATCGCGTTTCTCATCTCCTCAAGAGTTGTAAGAGATCCGTTGTAGATCACATGCGCCTTCTCGGTCGCAAGGTTCACCTTGACATCGAGAACCCCGGGAAGGGCTTTCAACGCAGTCTCGATAGTCTCAACGCAGGTGGCACAGACCATCCCTCCGACCTTGATGGTTGCCTCCTCATGGATCACTTCGTACCCTGCATCCCGTACTGCCTTCTCCAGATCTGCAAGTGTAGTCGCAGAAGGATCATACTCGACACGGGCGGTATCAGTACCAAAGTTGACGTCTGCAGATTCCGCCCTGCCTGGAAGTGCCAGGGATTTTTCAATATTCACAGCACACGTGGCGCAATGCATCCCTGATATCTTCAGTTCGGCCCTCTTCTTTTCCCGGTCAGTCATGGGATCATCCGGTCTCCGTCGCTCACAGCGCTTCTTCTCCTGCCTCATATCACCTCCCAATCTTAATGAAGGTAATCAATCCCTGCCAAGGTGTATCACAGGCAAGCGCTCAAACGAGAGCGAGGAAGATCCAGTACACCACGCAGTTGACGACGGTGAGTGGAAGCCCAATCCTGAAGAATTCCCAGAAACTAAGAGTATATCCCCTTTTTTCCGCATTCTGGATGATGATCACGTTGCTAGCCGCCCCGAGGATGGTAAGGTTCCCGGCAATCGTGCTCCCTGCTGCGAGCGCCATCACGCCTTCGATCGCCATTCCCTTTGATGCCATGAGAGGCTGGAAGAGGGCTGCAAAAGGAACGTTCGAGATGAACTGGCTCAAGATCACGCTTGCCCCAAGGATCACCGGGACTGACTGGAGAGTCGAGAAGTCCATCATCGACTGGAAGAACCCGGTGAGGTACACGCTCTGCATCATGATGAACATCGACACAAAAAATACGAGGGTCGCCCAGTCTATATTCCTGAGTACCGCTCCCCGCTGGCCCGAGAGCAGGAGCACAGGAGCTGCCCCGGCAAGCGCGATATATGAGAGTGGAATGAACCCGGGCCCTGTGACCACCCTGGTAACAATCAGCACCAGGATCAACAGCAGGGAGATGCGGCACAGGTCCGCGAGCCGGGGGTCCCTGATCAGGTCTGTTTGCGGCTCCAACCGGCATTCCCCCTTTCCGATCGGATTCAACCATGTGAGCATCGCGAAGGCAACAAGGAGGTTCACCATAGTCGGGAGACCAAGGTAGATGAGAAACACGACGAAAGGCTGGGGCACCTGGCTGTAGGTTGCAATCAGGAGATTCTGGGGATTTCCTATCGGGCTCATCACGCTTCCGATAGTCACGGCAAAGCAGAGTGCAAGCAGTGCAGTCTTTGGAGGAACTCCAAAACGGCAGGCGTACGCAATGACGAGAGGGGTGCCGATGATGGCGAGGGTATCGTTCATCAAAATGGCCGAAAGGAGCCCCATACCAAGGAGGATGAGCAGGATGAACTGGTCATGGGAGTGTGCTCTCCCGAAGATCCGATCAGCAAGAGCAGGAAGATACCCGCTCCTCTCCATGGCCTCACCAACGACAAACATCCCGAAAAGGAACAACATCACGTCAGAATTGACAGAACGTAATGCATCGAGGGGAGGGATCTGACCGAGGACCAGCACTGCAAGCGCTCCCCCTAGCATCACCTGCCAGATTCGGAGGCGAAGCCGTCCTACCTGGCGTATGGCGATCAGGATAAACACGAGTCCAAGGATCAGGACCGGGATGGGAATCGTGAACAGGGACGTTGCCAACCGGGGTCACCCTGATTCATTCTTCTTCACCATCCAGTGAAGCAGGACTCCGTGATCCATCCTCTCCACGGCAAAGAGGGTGAGTGACGGAAAAGTGTCCTCCCTGATAAAACCGCGTCCGTCGGAGGGAGTGGGTGCCTCCTTTCCTCCTATTATCATGTTCCCGATAAATGTGATGTATTCATCCACGAGATTTCTCTCGAAGAAGGATCCGATCAGTGTCCCCCCTCCCTCTACCATAATCCGGCGGATGCCCATGTCATAGAGTTGTGAGAGAACTGCTACAATGTCAACAGATCCCTTTCCCACCGCGATCACATGAGCAACACCGGATAGAGCCCGGCATCGTCTGGGATCGGCATCCTCGCAGCATGCAATAACCTTAGTCCCTGAACCCTTGCGGAACATAGATGCATCAAGGGGAATCCTTGCCTGGCAGTCCACCACCACCCTCACAGGATGATCCTCAAGACCTCTTGCCCTCCTCGATGCGATCAGATCCTTCGATTTCACCGTGAGCGAAGGATCGTCAGCAGTCACCGTCCCGATTCCCACCATGATCGCATCGCACCCCGCCTTCAGTGCATCAACCCTTGAAAAATCTTCTTTGCCTGATATCTTCACCTGGCGGCGTTCCCTGGTCGAGAGTTTTCCATCGGCACTCATTGCAAGGTTTACAATGACATGAGGGCGGGGCATATGGGTAGATGGTGGCGTGCGGAATATATTGAATCTGACGATAATCCTTTGCGGAGAAAAGATCCATTCCCTGGCTTCAGCCATCCATGTGCTGCCGGCGGTCCTGGCACAGAAAGGCTGATGGATATTTATAGCACTGCATCGGAGACGTGAATATGGAGAGAGAGAATAACGTTATCCCCCGAAAACCTGCTTTGCTGATTATCGATATGCAGAATGATTTTGTGATGCCTGGGGGTTCGTTGCCGGTACCAGGTGCCCGGGACATTATTCCAGGAGTCGTGGATATCCTCACACTCTTCAGGAAAGCTCATCTCCCGGTGTTCCATGTGCTCCGGCTTCACCGGGCATCCGGTGTTGACGTGGAGATAACGAGGAGGGAGATCTTCAGGCGAACACCCTTTGCAGTCGAAGGGACCAGGGGTGCCGCAGTGATAGAGGAACTGGCGCCCATAGAAGGCGAATACCGGGTGAAAAAGACCCGCATGAGCGCATTTTTCGATACTGACCTTGATCTCATGCTCAGGACACTTGGTATCGATTCACTCTTTATCACCGGGATCCAGACCCCGAACTGTATCAGGACGACAGCGTTTGATGCCATGGCATATAATTACCAGGTTTTCCTGGTCCGGGATGCCATGACGGCTAAAAACAGGGAGATCCACGAGGCCAATCTTTTCGACATGCAGAACATCGGAATCCGTATTGTTGATGGAAAAGATGTGAAAAGTCTGTTGCCTTAATCAAGTCTCCCCTGTTCAAAGATATGAATATTTAGACGATTGCACAAGTCTGATCTCTGTCATTCCCTCGCATCGAGATCGATCTCTCTCTTTGATTTGTAAAAGAAGAATCCCACGATCCCAAACGTGACAATTGGTGAGACCCAGTTCGGTATGTGTGCTCCGAAACTGTCAAGGATCATAATGATTCCAAGGAAAAAGATCGAATACATGGCGCCATTTTTCAGGTAACGGTATTTCTTGATATTCTCAACATTGTGGACGGTGAGCTCCCTTACCACCACCGCCCCGATACCATTGCCGATGATAATGAGCGGGACCGACATGGTGAATGCAAAAGCCCCAAGCACCCCGTCGATTGAGAAGGTTGCATCAATGACCTCGAGGTAGAAGATCTTACTGATATCCGACATGTCCCCACCCATCATCTTCTTCTCCTGTTCCTCGGCGTTCTGGCGGAAACCATGGACGATGAAGAATGCGGTTGAGCCCACGACGGCGCCGAACGCCATCATCGGGTTGACCGAAAGTGCCTCCCACACAAGGATGCAGAGGAGAATCGAGACTACGGCAAAGAACCAGACACCCTTGGTAGCAATGTACTTCTCACCACGGATACCGTAGAATTTTGGTTCCAGGAATATCCAGTGGAAGAAGAGGAATACCAGGAACGTCCCTCCACCCATCAAGAGGACGGGGGCCGATTCCTCGATTGCCATGATCACCGCGGGATCGCTGCTGAATGTGGCCGTGAGCGCTTCAAGCGGCCCAAGGGAAGGAGTTGACATCCAGACGATAAGCCAGGGTAGAACACCCCGGACAATGAACACCGCAATCAGGAGTCCCCAGAGCAGGAACCATCTTCTTGCCCATTCCTTCATCGTGGAGAGGACTTCCGCATTGATGATGGCATTATCAATGCTCGTAATGGTCTCAAAAAGTATGAGGCCGGCGATGATCAGAATGGCAGAAAAGATCTCCATGAATATGTACGTCACCAGCGTTGCACATGATGAATAAAATAGCTTCTGTCCCGGTTATTCGCACATCATTTTTGTCAATACACCCACAGAAGTGACCTGAAATCCTATGCGGACCAAAAGAGCAGTCCTGGGACCATAACGATACCAGGAAAAAATGAGGGATTAGTTGGAATATACCGATTTCCCCAGTTTCGGCTCAAACGCAGAATCTGCTTCGACCCTGATCGCATGCGAGAACTTTGCGAGAGGTATATCCATTGCACAGAGCTCTTCGCACTGCCCGCAATTGATGCAGGAGTCGGAGATATGGGCAAACCGGCGCATGTGGAACATCGGGTTCGGTGGCACCTCTCCCGGTTTGACCATGTAAAGCTTGCCCTTGAGCTTTTCGGCAGACGGGGAACAGACCGGGCAGTTCTCGATGCAGGAGTAACACTTGATGCACCGCGAGGTTTCCCTCTGGATGGTCCCGAAGAGGTCCTTTGAGAGAACTTCAAAGTCTCTCTTGCGCCACTTCTCGCCAAGCTTGATCATCGCCCCTTCGACTTTCCCGCGCATGTCGAGGCCTTTTGGATCTGGCGCCTCTGCATTCAGGGCACCGTCTTTTATCGCCTTTGAGAGGAGGTCTGCACCCTTGTCGCTGCAGACCTCGACAAAGGTTGCCTTTCCTGCCTTGTCGCCGATGACTCCCCAGTTCCCGCAGGCGAGATCCGCCTGGCGTGGCACCTTGTAGAGGCAGCGCCGGCAGTTCGTCCTCCTGCCATAACCTGAATCCTCCAGATCGTCGATCTTGATCCCTTTATGGCCTCCCTGGTACTCGATAATGAACTGGCCCTTATCGATCTCTTCCTTGTGAACGGTATCCGGATCAACTTCGAACTTCTCCTTGATCATCTTCCGGGCTGCCACAGGGCTTACGGTGCCTCCGCAGTTGACCCCAATGAGAAGAAGATTGTTCAGATCGACTTTCTTCCGCTTTGCATACTCCTGGATGGCCATGACATCGCAGCCCTTTGTGGTCATACCGAGTTTCATCCCCTTGTTCCGTTCGAGGATTTTTACCGCTGGTTTGGCCATAAGTAGGGAGCCGCAGTGGAGAGACCCTGCAGTGTCCTTGAGGTCTTTCGGGTCTGTGACGAGCGTCGGAACGGCGTCATACACATCCTGGCCTCTTTTTACTACGAGTACGGCATCGACGATCTTCTTCTCAAGGGCGTACTTGAGCAGGGTTGTCACCGCACCGCCGCATTCGGCCTTCTTCGCAATCTCCTGATCGTTTGTCCACGCATAGAACATGTCACCCTTTTTCGCGCTGGGTTTTCCGCCAAAGAGAGCCATCTATTTCGCCTCCGGGATCTTCTCGACCTTCACCGCACAGGCCTTGAACTCCGGTATCTTGGCGATGGGATCAAGTGCGTTATTCGTAAGTACGTTCGCTGCACATTCCTTGAAGTGGAACGGCATGAACATCACGCCCTTCATGATATCTTTTGTCACTCTTGCGGGAACATTGACCGTCCCCCGACGGGTGGTGGCCTTGACCATCTCTTTATCCTTGATGCCCAGAGCCTTCGCATCATCGGGGTTGATCTCGATCCATCCCGTGGGCTCTTCAGTTTCCAGCGACTTGGACCTGCGAGTCATCGTGCCGGTATGCCAGTGCCAGAGGCAGCGGCCTGTGGTGAGCACGAACGGGTACTGGGAGTCGGGAACCTCTGCAGGAGGCTTGTAGGGAACTGCGAAGAACTGCCCGAGGCCGTCGGGATGCGCAAACTTCTCCTTGTGGAGGATAGGGGTTCCCGCGTGTTCGGCGGTTGGGCAAGGCCAGTGGAGTGCCTCCGGTTTGTTCAGCCTCGTGTAATTCATCCCTGCATAGGAGGGTGTGAGCTTCGACATCTCGTTGAAGATCTCCTCGGCGCTGTTCCAGGGGAACTGCTTGGCGTAGCCCATTTTTGCGGCGATCTCCTTGATGATCACCCAGTCGAGCTTTGCCTGTCCGGGCGGGTCCTGAGCCTTCCTCCACATCTGGACGCGGCGTTCGGTCGAGGTCTGGGTGCCATCCTTCTCAGCATAACAGCATGAGGGCAATACCACATGCGCAAGTTCCGCAGTCTCGTTCATGAAGATGTCCTGCACGACGAGGAATTCAAGGTTCTTCAGTGCCTTCTCGACGTGGTGAAGGTCGGGATCGGAGATCATTGGGTTCTCTCCCATGATGTACATGCACTTGAGCTCGCCGGGTTTGTCGGCGAGGACATCCATCATGACCGTCACTTCGTACCCGTTCTTCCCCTCCGCAATGCCGTCAGGGAAGCCCCAGGCATCCGAAAATTTCTTACGGGCAGCCTCTTCGATGACCTTCTGGTATGCCGTGTAAACGACAGGGAGTGCACCCATATCACAGGCGCCCTGCACATTATTCTGGCCACGAAGAGCGTTCACACCGGTGCCCGGTCTTCCAAGGTTCCCTGTCAGCATCTGGATGTTTGCCACCGATCTGACATTGTCGACACCGGTCGTGTGCTGAGTAATGCCCATAGAATAGAGGATACATGCTGATTCCGCTTTCGCGAACCACTCGGTCGCGGTCTTCAACTGTCCAGCAGGGATTCCCGAGATCTTCGAGACATTTTCAAGAGTATACTCAGGCTTCATTACCTCGGCCTTCAGTGCATCGAAGTCCTTGGTCCGGCTCTTGACAAACTCCTTGTCTTCCCAACCGTTCCGTAAAATCTCCTGCATCATACCGTTCAGGATCGCAACATCGGATCCCGAACGGAACTGCATATAGAGATCAGCCTGTTTTCCTGTGGGGGTAAACCTCGGATCGGCGTAAATCAGCTTCGCCCCGTGTGCCTTGGCCTGCATGACCCTCCGGCCAATCAGGGGGTGCTGTTCGAAGGTGTTACTGCCCAGAATGAAAACACACTTGGAATCCGCGATATCCCCGATGGAGTTGGTCATTGCTCCAGAACCGAAGGTAGATGCGAGCCCTGCAACCGTCGAGGCATGGCAGAGCCTTGCGCAGTGGTCTATGTGCCGTGTTTTCATGACACCGCGGGCGAATTTCATCATCGCATAGTTCTCTTCGTTCGAAACACGGGCAGAAGAGAGGCATGCGCATTCATCGGGCTTGTACTGCTTGAATTTCTTTGCTATCAGGTCATAGGCTTCATCCCAGCTGGCCTCCACGAATTTGCCGTCCTTCCTGATCAGCGGCTTTGTGAGCCGGTCTGGGGCATTAACAAACTCGTGGGCGTAAGTCCCTTTCGGGCAAACCTTTCCCTCGTTGACGGGGGATCGCTGGTAGGGGGCGGTCGCTGTCACTTTTCCGTCCATTACCACGAGGTTGAACGAACACCCGGTCCCACAATAGGGGCAGGTGGTCTGTACATACTTTGCATTCATTCAAACACCTGTATACGAGGGGCAGTTAATGCCAACAGAAAATAAAATTATCTAAACGATATTTTTAAAAATGGAGGCTTAATTTTACTTTATTTTTATGTTAATTTAATATGATTGACTTAAAGAATGCCATGCACTTGTGACAGCCCGGGATGCACGGCATATATTGATGCATGAGCATCTGGAAAAACCACACTTGCCCTGTTCTCAAAACCGGGCCGGTATTCCACACAGACCGTAAAACCAAAAAAATTAGAATATCTCTCTTTTTCCATCCCCAATCGCTGTGTTGTGGGCACGCTGCGCCAGTAAAAGCTCAAAATCTCCCGATATTTTTTAGGAGTGTGCGCGTCATTTCCCCACTGCTTTGAAGCTAAAAAAGAATCGACCGCTAGGCACAATCATCTATCAGGAACGAAAATTGAGGCTAAATTGGAGTGAAATGGGAATATGCACCGGGAAAAGTGGGATGGATCACCTGCCCAATGCAAGATCCACTCCACGGTTCATGCACTGGTAGGCCTCTTTTTCCTTTCCCATCTTCTGTAATGTGAGTCCCTTGTTGAACCAGGCCTCGGCATGGTGGGGATCCAGCTTGATCGCGGTATCATAACTTGAGAGAGCCTCATCACACCGGCCAAGCTCATCCAGGCAGTTTGCTTTCTCGTGCCAGGCCATGGCCAAATGCGGATCGGTCGAGATCACCTTCTCTATCTGCTCAAGAGCCCGGTGATAGTCTCCCTTGTGTGCCGATTCTGTCGCCATGCGGAAGGAATATTCCGCTTCTTCTGAAATCTTCATCATTGTCCTTACCGTGTGTGGTGAAATTCTGTCCATGGTTTTTTTCCCCCTGTCGATCGCCGGGGTCATAACCCTCTGGCACATGAGAGATAAAGGAGTGAAATATTAACTATTTGCCACGAGATTCTGCATGCGTCAACCGAAGGGCAGTTATATCAGCACAAGGGTTCAACGGAGTGCATTGCACTGCTGTTGTGCACTAGAGACTGGCAAAATTCCTTTAATTTAGACAAATACGTCCGTACCAAGGGCATTGAGATGGAAAAGGTACACATCACTCTATGCCTGGCAGATGTGAAAATATGAACAACATCACACCGGCAGAACGCCTGGCTGCAATCAAGAACCTTCTCGCTGAACACCCCAGGGGTCTCTCGGTGAATGAAATATCCTCATGCCTGCAGAGGCACAGGAATTCTGTCTCAAGAGATCTGCATGCCCTCTCGCTCTCGGGCCAGGTGATCCAGCAGGCATTTGGTACTACCCGCATCTACTCTCTGGCGCAGAGACCGCCAATATCAAATATTCTCCATTACACCTCCGACATGGCGCTTATCCTTGATGGGAATGATACTATACTCTCTGCGAATTCACCTCTCCTCTCTTATCTCCGCTGCAACCCCGAAGACATTGAGGGCAGAGGTATCCATGAACAGGAGCATCCCCTCCTGAAAACACTCTGTGCTTCCTGCATGGGGGATACTACGCAGGGTGCCTTCTCTTCCTCAACCCTGGCAATATCAGCCGGAGAGGGGATCTCTCACCTGAAAGTGAAAAAGATTCCCACAGTCTTTGATGACGGGACGGCAGGTTCGATCTTTTTGATCGAGGATATCACCGGCGAGGTGCTCTCGAGTGCTGACCTGAAAACAAGCGAGGCCATGTACAGGGCGATTGTTGAATCACTCATGGAGATGGTGATCCGTTTTCTCCCCGATGGAACGGAAATTTTTTCGAACAGGGCATACCAGTCATATTTTAACCTCCTATCCTCTGATCAACCTGAACCATCGTTTTTTTCAAAAGTCGAACCAGCAGACCAGGAGATGCTCCGGTCTCACCTTTCAGTCCTTTCCAGGGAGAAACCAGATATTACTGTCGCATTCAGGGTACATCGTGGCGATGGAACCACCGCGTGGAATACCTGGACATTTCACGGAGTGTTTGACAAGGAGGGACTCCCCCGTGCCTATCAGGGAATTGGACGTGATATCACCCTTGAGATAGAGGCTAAAGAGCATGAAACTGCCCGTTCGGAGATTCTCCACGCCCTCTCTTCAAAGACCGTGGAGTTCCTGCGGATGGATTCGGAATTGGATCTGTACCGTTTCATAGGACGCAACCTCGCAGCTTTTGTTCCAGGATCTCTTGCCATGGTATTTTCATGCGATGGTGACCTGCTGTCTTTTACACTCAAAGCGATCAATCAAAGCAGCGCTGATTCCAAGGACCAGGAGGTCATACCTCTTGATGAATCCCAGGGTACCTGCACCTTTGAAAACCACGATACAGAATACAGAAAAATAAAGGAAGCCCTTCTCTCTGGATCGCTTGTTGATACTGGAGGCTCCCTCTTCAGTTGTTGCACTTCCTGCAGTGGCGAGGAAGGTGATGCTGATCAGGGTTTGTCTGTTGAAGGATTGCACGGGTACTCAGCCGGTCTTGTAGCACATGGAACCCTCCGTGGGGCCGCAGAACTCTTCAATCCGGTGGCTCTTTCCCCCCAGACGAGGAATCTCATCGACGCATACCTTGGGATTGCCTCACTCGCACTGGATGGATGGATCTCCAGAAAGACGCTTGATACCAGCGAGGAGCGTTTCATCAAAGTCGCTACCACAAACCCCCTGCCAATCTCGATCCTTGACAGGTCTGGTCGTTACCTGTACCTGAGCCCAAGGTTCACAGAGCTCTTCGGATATTCTCTCAATGATATCCAGTCAGGAAAGGAATGGTTCATGCATGCCTACCCTGACCTTGCCGAACAGACCCTCGCAAAGGAGACCTGGAAGTACGACCTTGCCGGGTCGTTCTCAGGTGATGGGCTGCCCCGTCATTTCAGGGTACGCTGCAAAGACGGCCATTTTAAAAATATTCTCTTCATGCCTGTATGCCTTTCTGGTGGCCAGCAGATGATCGTATACGAAGATATTACCCCCCGCCTTGAAGCGGCCCAGACCAGAAATCTGCTCTCTGACATCATCCGATCCTCCCATGATGGTATTTTCAGTGCCACAATTGACGGCAGGGTGCTCACCTGGAATCCGGCAGCGGAACGGATCTATGGTTATACCTCCGGAGAAGTGGAGGGGAAGGATGTACACATGCTGGAGCCGCCACACCTCAAGGGTGAGATTGCTGCCATCCTTGACAGGATCCGGAATGGTGAATCTATCGTGCAGCACGAGACTCAGCGCGTGAGAAAGGACGGCAGGACAATCGACGTCTCCCTCACCATATCCCCGGTATACCAGGAGGATGGCAGTATCATGGGTGCATCGACGATCGTCAGGGATATCAGCGCACAAAAGGCAGAAGAACGGTTGAGGGACCTGGAGATGAAATACCAGGGACTTGTCAATAACATCAATGTCGGGGTGTACCGTAGTACCGGGGATCCGAGGGGAAGATTCATCTGGGGGAACACGTCCCTGATACATATCCTCGGTTATAATTCACTGGATGACCTCAAGGAGATTGCAGTCTGCGATTTTTTTGCACGGAGCACGGGAAGGGAAGAACTGCTCACCGAACTAAAACAGCACGGATTTGTCAAGAACATGGAGATCACGCTCCGGAGGGGTGATGGTCGCATCATCCATGTGCTGGTGACGGCACTCGCAACTTTCAACCCGGACGGATCTATCTCTCACATCAACGGGATCGTGGAGGATATCAGTGACCAGCGTCTCCTCGAACAGAAGGTCGCGAATCTGTATCATCTCGGAACTGATCAGAACCTTCTCCCCACCCTTTGATGACAATCAGTGCGAGATCTGATCTGCCGCACTCCAACGCCAGGAAAAAGAAAGATACCTATCGTTTCCGGATGCTGATGGCGATGGCAAGCGCAAGCGATCCAAAGATCACAAGAGGGATTGCTCCGGCCTGCCGGTGTTCCTGCTGTTGCAGGGGGGTGAGGAGTCCATTCAGTGGCACCTGCTGACCGGGTGCCACATTCACGACTGACTGCCAATCCTCGTAACCGGAGAGCCTGAGAAGAACATGGTAGGATCCCGGCGGGAGCGTATCCACCGAGAGTGGCGTAAGTCCCCTATAGGCATTGTCAAGGAATACTTCTGCTCCGGACGGTGATGATTCGATTGTAACACCCCCCATCTCCTGATGGGGAACTGCCACCAGGGTGATCACAAGATCATAATTCTCCCCGGCCCTGATCACACCGGACGTGGAATAGTCCTGGTAACCCGCCCTCGTGAGGAGCAGCGAATGGGTACCCGGCTTTACCTCACGGAATACCAGGGGACTGCCGGTCCTCGTCTCTCCCATATACAATCCATCCGCATAGACGTCAGCCCCGGCCGGTATAGATGTAATGCTTACCGTACCATATACAGGCTGCGGATCTTTTACGAGGGTCGGGGAGATTGTGGTGACGACCCCCTTGTCAACCTGGACATTCCCCTTCCATTCCTGGAAACCGGATTTGAAGAGCGTCACGGAGTGCTGGCCTGGAGCAAGGTTTCCCACCGTGGTGGGTGTTACTCCCCGGTATATCCCATCGACCTGCACCGCTGCACCAGCCGGATCAGATCCTGCAGCAAGTGCACCGCTCGTAACGACCGGAGAGAGCCCGGCGAATACTTCGGTGATCTCTCCCCCTCGCACCACAACATTTCCATAGTACGTCTGGTACCCTGACAGGTACACGGAGATACCGTGAGTCCCGGCCGGGACATTTGTATAGGTAAAGGGGGTGGTCTGTGCACCAGACCCGTCCAGGGTTGAGATCGCCCCGCTCGGTGATGACGTAACCAGAATACCTCCCGATGTCGAAGCCGGGACAAGCGCTGCTGAGAGAGTGATGGTCTGCCCTGCACGGGGATTTTCCGTGTACGTGGTCTCCCAGGGGTCGTAGCCCGCCATGGTGATCCGGATGGTGTGAGTTTGTGTTCCTGTCGTCGTGACAGGAACCATTGCAGGGGTTTCGCCGATGAATACCCCGTCGAAATACACATCCGCTGATGCAGGGATGGAGTGAATCGAGAAATACCCCTGATCTCCCGGGGACGAGTACAGATTCCCATCAGCAATTACACATACGGGAATGCAGAAAATTGCGACGAGAATGATTTTGAGAATGGCAGTCCGGTGCACGAAATTCTCCTCCTGGCAGGAAGAATTCCCCTTTTCATTCAATAATGATATCGGTCGATGAGAGATGACGATGAACCAGCTCTGACAGGGCTGACAGAGTCTTTCAGGATAAATTCAACGATTCCCTGAAGAACCCTGGCCATTTGTACCAGGCCTCCTTTCAGAATAGTGCCCTCCAACCAGCCAAGTTTCAAGGGAACCCTGGAAGAACACCTTCACCGTGATATCTGCTCCTGCCAGATGCTCCCGCATGCGGTCGTCGAACCTCTTTCGGACATGCCTGAGACTGTGCCGGGCAAAATACTCTCCAATATATTCAAGAAAGGCAATCTCCTGGCAGAGCACTGCAGTCTCAAAGGCCTTCACATCGCGGGCGATATCCCGTGCGGTCTCTGGTGGGATTTGTGAATGATATTCCCCGTGCTGGTCAAGGCCACTGATCTGCCTCCAGTCAACTTCACCTCTCTCATCAGGTTCCCTGTGGAGCATGTAAGGGTATACTCGGCATACCCATGGTCTGTCAGCATACACCCTGCAGCGTCCATGTTCCAGGAATTTGCAGGTCCCTTCCATGTCCTGTCCTGTCCTGATGGTGTACCCTGAAACATAGAATGTACCGTGCTGGTCGCAGAGATCGTATACCGGGGGCGGTTCAAGGCATTCGGGGTCTCTCGACAGCATCCTTGCTACATCGTCATCGAGGAGAAGGACATGCCCGTTGAAGTCCCTGGTACAGCACTTTCCGCAGAGCATACAGGAGAATCCAACCTCTTCGATCACCGAGGCAAGCTTCTCTTCAGGGTAGGCCTGCAATGCCTCCAGTTCCTTCCTTCTCTCTGAAATGCGTCTCGTGAAGGGTGAAGGGATCGAGGGACTCATGATACTGCGAGAATATATCGCCAGACGAGATGAAAAAGGCACGAGACATGCACAATTCCGGGGATTTACCTTCTTTCAGATCGCATCCCTCTTGATCGGGCATGTCAGGCAGTGCCCGCCACCCCTCCCCCGTGAGAGTTCCGAACCCTCTATCTCTATCA
Organism: Methanolinea sp.; assembly: GCA_018262855.1. GTDB lineage: Archaea > Halobacteriota > Methanomicrobia > Methanomicrobiales > Methanospirillaceae > Methanolinea_A. Next base: position 108,695 of record JADFDO010000008.1, read on the forward strand.
CGTCGATCCCGGCCTCCCAGAAATTTTTATTCGTGCAAGTATTCCGATCGTACGCAACCACCTTGCCAGGCGTGATGGCGAGAACATTGTTGCCATCGTCCCATTGCTCCCTGGCAGCCTGATATTCATCGCCCCCTGTTGGGATGACCAGAAGCCGATCGAGTTCTAGCGCATCGGTGATGGCTGCAGTGAGATCCACTTCTCTTGAAACCTCAAAGATCCTGTCTCCACCCGCCCACCGGATGCTGTAGGTCCTGATCCCTTCTATCACTTTAGGAAAGACGGTGATGATATCGGTATCAAGCATCGTGCAGACCGAATCCAGATGCATGTGGGCCCTGTCATGGCTCATCTGTGCTACGATAATCCTCTGGACCACTCCCGAGGAGAGCAGAATCCTCGAGAGCGTTTCAATCATCGTGCCCGCTGTCCTTTCACCCATTCCGACGAGGAGGGTTCCTTTTCCAATCGGCATGATATCGCCCCCTTCCATCGATGCCATTCCCGGAAAGAGGTAGGATTTCCCCTTTCCCTCGTCAAGGCATGAATACCAGGTTTTTACTTCCCTGCCTGAAAAGAGCGGATGGAACCTGTAGATGGCGGCAATGTTGATTGTTTCAAGTCTTCGGGCGGGCCAGTGCATGGGGTTCAGAGTGACCCCCTCCGCTATCCAGGAAGAGGTATCCCGGGTAAAGAGGGTGTTGGGAAGCGGAGGAAGGATGAAGGTATCCCTGTCTGAAGATGAGAAAATAAGGGACGACCGACTCATTCCCTCTAAGTAAATACATTCAAGCTCGCCCCTTGTAAGTCCTCCAATAAGATGCGTGACAAGGGTCTCTGTATCCATGTCCATCAGGCAGTCTCTGACAGCGCTGCATGCCGGGATTCCTATCGTCATGGGGTTCACTACCTGATGGATCACCCACTTTCGTGCCTCACTGTTGCCTGCCAGCACATCAAAAAGGAGATCTTTGAGCTGGTATACCTTCACTCCCTCTTCCTGAAGGACACGTACGAATGCATCGTGTTCTTCGATCGCCTTTTCAACCCAGAGGACGTCATCAAAGAGGAGATCCTGATGGTTCCCTGGCGTCAGCCTCCTGACGCTCAGGTCCGGGCGGTGGACAAGTACCTTCCCCAACCGGCCGACTTCAGAGTATACCCCAAAATCTGGCATCTGTGACACCTGGTTTATTTTTCTATATCCTTTGGAACCACCTGCGTCCCTGCAGTTCCGGATACGAGAGTATCAATGTCGCTGAGTGCGCCGATTGCAGCCCGTTTTTCCGTATGTTCGACAAAACGGCATGCTGCTTCGACCTTGGGTCCCATGGAACCGGGAGCAAACTGGTGATTTTTGAGTTCCGCCGGGGTAATGGTCCGTATCTGCCTTGCACCCGGTGTATTCCAATCTAAGTATACCCCGCGTACATCAGTGGCCATTACCAGCAGATCCGCACTGAGTTCCTCTGCAAGGACGGCACTCGCAAGGTCCTTGTCAATTACTGCCTCAATTCCCGCAAGAATCTCTCCTCCCTTCCCCCCGGAGAACACGGGGATTCCTCCGCCGCCTGCACAGATCACGATAACACCCCGCTCTAGGAGCCACCGGATTGGCTTGATCTCGACGATTCTATGCGGCCGGGGGGAGGCCACCACCCTTCGCCAGCGATCCCCATCTTGTTCGAATGCCCATCCCTTCTCCCGAGCAATTCTCTCCTTCTCGTCATCATTGTATCCAGGACCAACGAACTTGGAGGGATGAATAAAAGCAGGATCATCAGGGTGAACCTCAATCATGGTGAGGAGAGTTGCACAAGACAGACTTCTTGGGAGATGATTGCGCAGCTCCTGCTCAACAATATACCCGATCATGCCCTCAGTCTGGGCGTCGAGTATGTCGAGAGGATATGGTTCTACCTGAGAATAGCAGGCGGCCTGGAGCGCCAGTAATCCCACCTGGGGGCCGTTTCCATGGGTGATCACAAGTTCGTGCTGACTGGAAAGAGGTGTGATTTTACCCGCGGCTGACCGAATATTCTCACGCTGCACTGCAGCAGTCATCGCATCTCCCCTCTTCAGAAGGGCATTTCCACCAAGTGCAAGCACGATTCGCATTCGGAATACCACCAGGGGACCAGAAGGGTCGTTTCTCCACATCAAGGCGACCCTACACGCAAAGCTACGATCCTTCTCCACTATATATGTGCGCCCACTTCTCCTGCTTCCATGGACTTTTCCTGACAGAGTGCGGTAGGGGCAACAAATAAAAACCAGATGCTCAGAGAGAACAACCATGAACACAAAGTCAATCAAACAAGGAGGGAGGGGAGGATTGGGTTGATCGCGAACAAATATCTCAAACGAATCAGAGCAGCTCCCGGGAAGAAGATCAGACTCGATGATTTTTCCACGGACTGGGCACAGGAGAGGGATTTAAAAGACGCCGAAAAGGAGGCATTCAAGGAAAAAGCCCTGAAGATCCTTGATGAAAACCGTGCCGCGCTTGCTTCCGCGCAGGAGCTTCTGTGGGCCAGCAACGTGTATTCGATCCTGATCATCCTCCAGGGGATGGATACGGCCGGAAAAGATGGGACCATCAAGCACGTCCTTTCCGGAGTGAATCCTCAGGGATGCAAAGTACACAGTTTTAAAGTACCGACAGAAGAAGAGCTTGATCACACTTTCCTCTGGAGATTCTGGCGGGCCCTGCCGAACCGTGGGGAGATAGGAATATTCAACCGTTCCTATTACGAGGACGTTCTTGTCGTGAAAGTCCACCCGGAACGGCTCAGGAACCTTCCTCCCGGGAAGATAGGGAAAAAATTCTGGAATGCCAGGTATGAGGATATCAATAGCTTTGAGCAGCATCTTTTCAGGAATGGGACGATCATCCTCAAGTTCTTCCTCCATATCTCACGAGAGGAGCAGAAGAAGCGCCTCCTTGACCGGCTGAAAGATGATGAAAAATACTGGAAATTTTCTCTGACAGATATTTCGGAACGCCAATTCTGGAATGATTACCAGGCTGCGTATGAAGATGCGATCAACGCCACGAGCACCGATCTTGTCCCGTGGTATGTGATCCCGGCCGATCACAAGTGGGTAGCCCGGACTCTGATTGCAGATATCATCACCACAAAAATCAGGTCTCTGGACTTACAATATCCGCAGATCACGGATGAGATCCTTGCGAAATACAGGGAAGCGGGAAGGCAGCTGGAAGAGGACTGACAGATTGAGGTGATCTCACGTCGCGGGTATCCAGGCTCCTCAAAGAACACCCGGTCAAATCGCGAGTACTGAAGAGAGCCGCCGGGCTGAGGTGCGAGCATTGTTCAAATGAGTCCCTGATCACCGGGCTTACAATCCACTTTATCGATTTCGAGGCAGATGCAGGAAGCGATAATTCTGATCCTGAAGATAATCTCCTTGTATTGTGTCTGGATTGTTCCCGGTCTTTCCTGTCGAATCCCGAAAATAGTGCGGTGCTGAAGGAACTGATCAGATATCGCAGGGACAATGTGAAATTCGCGATGCATCGCACTCTCTGTTCACCAACCCGAACCTACAACACACCCGGAGAGTTCGACCCGGAAGTTGTGTTCAGGGAAATGATCGAGAGCGGATCTCTCGATCTCTGCCTCAATGGCGGGGGATACATTGTGCAGATCTCCTTATTCGATTCCCGGTAAAAAAAGAGAATTCTTCTTTCTCTTTCATGGCACTGGTTTCCTTCTTCAGAAGGCAAAGCCAGTTGAATGAGCAGCTACCATTCTATGTGTTTTAATAATCCCTGATCTCACGATCGAGCGGTGTGCGCATTATAAAGACCCCCGCTCTACCTTCATTATCCCCTTCTCTGTCTCGACAGCCTTTCCCGCTTTCATAAGTTCCCGAATCGCAAAAGCAATCTCTTCTGCTCCGGGATCCATCCTGTAACGCTTTTTAAGGGACTCCCGCAGGTCCCTGATCGATTCAGGTTCGGAAGAGAGGACTTTTTCAACAAAAGCAGTCAGGTCTTCGTGGAGAGCCCAGGGATAGACGATCCAGTGCCATCCCTCCACTGCTTTTGCATAATAATCGGGGACAAATGACGAACTCATCTTATGGTGGAGTACTCCTGTCGTTACCGACTGCGGATTTAGGGATCGGAGATACTCAAGGGCTGCATCAAGAGTATCTCCCGTATCGGTCACATCATCGATGACCAGCAGATCCTGCCCCTCAACGCTGATCGATAGCGGATACCTGACACGTGCCTCTTTATGGCATTCTGCGGCCTCACCCCAGTGCTCAACCCTAATACTGGTGAGTTTCATGATCATCAGGGAATCGCACACCACCCGTGCCGGGACAAAACCTCCCCTTCCAATCGCGATGACAAGATCCGGATTGCATCTGCCTCTGATACGCTCTGCGAGCATTCTTGAGAGGGATATGGCCTCCTCCCAGGGCACGAGTTCGACAGCGAAAGATTCCGGTATCATATTAATTACCTTAACATTCCCCGGGGATTTGAACTTTTCCGGGCTCCCAGGAGTCCATGCGACCCTGTCGTTCAGACAGGAGAAGGTTGCGAGTTGAGCATTGCTTCAAGGAGTGTCGCGATCTTCGTGAGCGTGGCATCGTCGAGAAAAATGAAGATGTTCCCTGCGATCCTGTTCTCGCTGGAAGCGAGCGTGACCTTGAAGATGATGACATCATCCACGTCCATCCCCATCTGTGCGATGAGTGACTGGAGGACTGCATGACCGATATCGATCACAAGGAATGGGGGGGAGGGAAGCATCATGATGCCCAAAAGGCTGGATGTTGAACCGAGAAAGGCCGACATCATGATGTTTCCGACCTCAAGAAGTGCACTCTGGTCCATCTCTCCCAGTGGCCGAACTTCATCAGAAACCCCGCACATGATACTGGCGGTTCGTAGTGCAGATTCGTTGGAAAAATGAAGGATCAAAAAACCTCCTGCAGGGATGTCGCCCTGGAGCTGGAAGAGTACCATGGTGGTAACCTCATCACCAAGGATCATTCCTACGTCGGAGATATCGACAATCTTCACTTCAGGAACACTGATATCGATATTGCATGCAAGCATCTGCGAGAGCGTGGTTGCAGCATGGGACGCTCCGATATTCGTGAGCTCCTGCATTGCATCCATCTGCACAGGATTAAATTTCATTCTTCTCCAGGTAATACAAAATTCCTACCAGGTTTAAATATAGTAAGGCGTTTCTCATAGCTTTCAGAAAAAATTTTCGGTTGCGAAAGGCTGAAATCACCAGTCGATTATCGTCTGGAGTGATAGCAGAAATTAGACCGAAGTGGTGATCATTAGCCAATACAGGGGGAACAACTGCTGCTATTAGACTCTCTCTTAATATCACCTAGAGATGATCGAGATGGACATACAATTATCACAAAGAGGGATAACCATTGAGCGATCACACCATCTTTCATGAGATCTACTCCCTTATAGGGGCCTGATACCAGTTGCACAAAAATCCGGGTCATTCGGCAGCCATGCGGGTTATCATCCTTCTCGGCATGGTGAGCCTTTTTGGCGACATCATCTACGAAGGTGCACGAAGCGTCTCCGGACCATTCCTGATGATCCTTGGCGCATCGGCATTTACGATAGCATGGGTCTCGGGCCTCGGGGAATTCATAGGATATGCCATAAGGATGGCGTCAGGGTATATTGCAGACCGGACCGGGAGTTACTGGGCCTTCACAATTGCCGGGTACCTGCTGATAGGAGCAATTCCCCTCCTTGTTTTTGCAGGATCCTGGCAGGTTGCAGTCATGCTCCTCCTTCTTGAAAGGTTGGGGAAAGCGATACGGTCTCCTTCAAAGGACACGATCCTCTCCCATGCTGCACAGCAGGTGGGAAGAGGCTGGGGTTTTGGGATCCACGAAGCACTTGACCAGGTGGGAGCCGTCGCAGGTCCGCTGGTGTTTGCAGCCTCGCTCGCACTCCGGGGCGGATATGGCGACGGATTTGCATTGATGGTCATACCCTTCACCCTGCTGGTTGTGTCACTCTTCCTTGCATGGAGGCTGATACCCGATCCCGTATCACTGGAAGAAGCTCATGCGGTGAAGCATGACGAGGTTCACACTCCCCGCATCCTTTTGCCCTACGGGGCATTCACGGTATTCTCGATGGCGGGCTTCCTCGTATTCCCTCTCATGGCTTATCATTTCAGCGCAACCTCTTCTGTCCCGGAAGCCCAGATACCGGTCTTCTTTGCAATAGCAATGGCAGTCGACGCACTCTCTGCCCTTCTCCTCGGGAGGCTCTATGACCGCATCGGCCTCAAGGTGCTTGTGCTCATCCCGCTCGCAAATATACCCATCGCACCACTCGCGTTTTTCTTTGGTTACCAGGGGGCGTTTGGTGCGGCAATCCTGTGGGGTTTTTCAATGGGCGGACAGGAGACCATTCTCCGGGCAGCACTTGCTGACATCACCTCCATCCAGAAACGGGGATTTGCATATGGTATCTTCAATACACTCTATGGAGGCGCCTGGTTTGCCGGGAGCGTATTCTTTGGCTTTTTATATGGGATCAGTTTGAGTGCAGTCTCGGGGTATGCAATCCTGATGCAGGGTGCAGCACTCGGAGCATTCATCTGGCTTCAACGTATAACAGGAATCGGGGATCACAAACACATTCCCGGGTGAAGGGACCTGAAAGCCGGGAATAATAGAACACAACATACCTGAGCGTGGATCAAGTGTTTTGAAGGAAATGCATTGAAGGAGACCCGAATCCTCATTTCTAAGGAATGAGTTGTCCCCTTACGTTTGGACATTTACCCAAGTCTTTAAAAAGAAGCAGATGATTGACGTTGGAGGAATAATCAAAAAACGATAAAACACAAAATATAAATTTTGTTTTTCCATAAACACAGGAATATGGTGGAAGAGGAGGAAGCGCGTACAGCAATTTTAAAAGTCCTTAAATTCAACCCGCGTGGACTGACAGTCACCGATATCTCAAA
>JADFDO010000009.1 GCA_018262855.1 Methanolinea sp.
CCGATCGGATTCTTGGGTTTGCCGAGTGAATTCATGCATCGTCCCATGAGAGCCGCCCCCCTGGCAAGACCGTCATCCACGAACACCAGGTGGTCGTTCGGGTTCTCGAAGAATTTTCTCTCAGTAATACCTTCCAGGATGTAATCAGGTTTCCGTCCTGATATCGCTGCCCTTCCCGTAAAACCGATGCTGGAGTTGGGGAGTACCTGGCCCTGTTCGGCAGTCACGTCAACAAGCCGGAGTGCCATCCGGGCACACACACGATCGATTACTTCGTTGACAAGGCTCAGGCTGTGCCTCGAATAGATCTCTTCCCCCAGATCCTTCAATGCAGGGAGAGTACTCCCGTTCTCTCCTGCATCGCACCCTATCAGAGCAACCCCGGATTCCTTTGCAACATCTGCATAGACGGGCACTCTCCCAAACCGCTTCCGTTCTGGGGGTACAAGGCGAATATCGATAAGCTCGTGAGCCCGGTCAACGTACTGTTTTACCAGATCTTTCTGACCTTTTAACGAAAAATCACTCATTACGCTCCGGTCACCGAAGACTTCGAGAGCCGTTCCTGTTTTGGGATCCACAAGCCCTGTCCCCTTGATAATGGCATCAGGTATTGCCCCGGCGAGCCCGCAGAAATTCCCGATTGTCTTTGCAAACGGGTTGGGATCGTCCTTGCTCACGTCGCTCGTGATTCGGCCATCGAGAGTTGTCCCAAAGTCGATGGATATGCAGGGATTCCTGAAATCGACAGGGGTCCACATCGCACCTTCTTTGATCCCGGCCATCGCAAGTTCGCCCTCCATCTCGTTTGCAACCATCTCAACGCCAGTGCTCCCCACTGGAGGGATAACACCCGCGACTGCCCCGATGAACACAACCTTGTCTGCATAGCTGAAAGGCTGGAGTTTCTGTGCCTGGTTGGCCTTTGACATAGGGGGTGTCATCTTCCTTGGCGGCACGCCTGCGAGGAGGCAGCCGTTCGCGAGTGCCAGCACGAATTCGCCAACCTGGTCCGGCGAGTCCATTGCGGCAACAACACCGGTACTTCTCACCACGAAATCCAGGTCCTTCTTGAGGTCGAGGTGCACCTCATTGTGGCATTCGATGAGGGTATCCCGGACAAGCTCGGTGACTGACTCCCTGGTCAGCTGGGTCCCGTCGAGTGTTTCGCCAAAGATTGCCTCTCCCGGTTTCGGTTTCCTGACATCCCTGCTCATCTTCACTGTCTTGTTGATGACGTAACTCATCCCTGTTTCAAGGTTGACACCAGTCAGGATACATTTCGTAGTGGTATTTCCCATCTCGACGGAGGCCACGATGAAATAGGGTTTGATCTTGAATTCAGGGACGTATACACCAGGCCCGTGCGCGATTGAGGGCGGTGGAGGGCTTTCCACGATATGAGGCCGGGGCTTTAAAAAACGGTCAAAAAAGCGCGCACACATAGTATCGAATGGGCCGCTTGAGGGGCATATATCTTTCGATTTTACCCCAAACCTGTTATCCGGCCATTTTTTTCCATTCGATCAAAAAGTGTGGGGGAGTAATGGGGTGAATGTAATCCCCCGGCATTCACACGCGTTCAGTGTTCCCCGCAAAGAGCGTCCTGCAGGATGGAAGAGCATACATGAGTGCCCCGAATCCGAGACACAGGGCAATAGCAAGAATCACCAGGCCCAGGAATGGGATCCGGAATGAGAGCTGGAGGACGACGAACCCCAGGAGAAAATACTGCCAATCTTTTAATGTTCTTCCGAAACGGTCCGCGAGGAACCTGCCCAGGGAAGAGGATACAAAAAGCGTCGCAAAGAGCATGCCTGCGATGAGGCCCAGGCACACACACAGGGCAATTGGGATGCCGATCACGGTGAGAGCAAGAAGTATTGTGAGGATGATACCTCCGAGGATTCCTCCTAGCCCTGCCAGTATCTTTACGAGCGGCCGTGCCCTGACCTGCTCCTCAACGAGCCTGAATGGTCCTGGCGTGAAGTGAATCATAAGGAGACCCAGTATCCCCATGCCGATTGAGAAGAGGACTGTTGCAAGGGAGAGAAATCCCAGGATCTCCGAACCAAGTGTTGACCTCTCCCGTGTGAATGAGAGATGACCTGCTTTCCCCGTGTCGGTGAATTGCTGGCTGGATACCGTGAGATTTCCCCTCACTTCACCATGGTTGGCCACCCTGCTGGCGGATACCAGTGCATCGGCACCAATAACCGTATTGCTCGTCATCTTTACATCGCCTCCATACATGAGAGCATTCCTGCCGATAGTGGAGTTTAAGGTGACCATTCCTCCAGCCAGGACCACCTTTCCACCCACTGGTGCATTGATGGTGACGGTGCCTCCGGCGGCTACCACATCCCCCTCCACCGGTGCATTCACGAGCACCTCCCCGCCTGCGACGACGAGGCTCCTGACCGGTGCATTCACGCTGAGCTGTCCTCCTATGGCAAAGACATCATCATCAACCGGCGTGTCAAAGTGAACCCGATCCCCGCTCCCGGTTACCAGGGCATGGACCATTCCTGGGAGAAGGAGGAGCATGAGGACACAGAGGAACATGCTTCTGCTCATAATTACAGGATGATCGTAGACGATGAGAAAAGTATCGGCAGGGGCCGGGGAAATTGAGTGATCGCGGGAATGGCTCTCTTCGTCGTTCCCAGGAAAAAAATGACAATATTTAAATTGTGATCTGCAGATATTGGCGTTATATGGAGTTACGTGACCCCAGGGGGTGGGTCTTTTATTATCTCATCTGTTTCGTTGCCCTTCTATGGGTAGGATTCCTCAGTGCCCAGGGGGTCATGATCTTTGTGAGCCTCTTTCTCACGCTCATCGTTCTTGGCTTCTCTGCAATCCTCTGCGTGATGCTGATCATGGAGTTAAGGAAGGACAAGGAAGATGGGAAGACACACGATTGAGAGACAAATAGTCCCTTATTATTCCCCAAATTGGAAATGTATGGCTTTAAATAGACAGAAACGAATAATATCCCTGTGAGGGGAGCATGCGGTCGAGTTCCTTCACCATCCTACTCATCACAATCCTGATGATTATCATCATTCTTGCTCTTATTGTGATAATCGGGCTTACCGTCATGCTCAACAACGGGAGCGAAGCGGATACAGGGACCGGGCCATTTATCCAGGTAATCAAGCTTATCGAGGATCAGCTCTTCACGTTCTTCGATGCAATCCAGCAATGGTTCGAATATTTCATGAGACAGATCCAGAAGCTGGCAGAGATGCTGTGAAGATCACTCAAACGAATATTCTTCTTCCTTTTCACCTGTGGTTCCTCCTGTGATACTGTTATATCCCTTCATACCATTCCCCTAATGAGAACACGGTATTTTCCCGGGGATACACATGGACATGGAACAGGTAAAAGGCAGGCATCTCGGCGACATCCGGTTGTATGCCCTCTCCACGTGCGGATGGTGTGCAAAGACAAAAGATCTCCTGAACAGGTTGGGTGTCGAATATTGGTACGTCTTCGTTGACCAGCTCCCTTCTGATGAGATGGAGTCGGCACTTCGTGAAGTGGAGAAGCACAATCCAAGCGGATCATTTCCTACGCTCGTTATTAATGGTTCAAAGACCATTGTTGGCTTCAAGGAAGCAGAGATACGTGAGGCTCTCAAATGACCGCAGGTAACATTTCCGGCGATCTCGTACGGCAACGATTGCAAAAGATCCGCGAAGAGGCTGAGGCGGGGGGCTATCTTCTCAACCCGGATGTGTCATTTGTTGAGAGCCTGGTCGCCGGGATTTGCGTCAATGAGGCCAGGTACGGGTACCCGGCGTGCCCATGCCGTCTCTCGATGGGAAAAAAAGAGGATGATCTCGATATCATATGCCCCTGCGATTACCGGGATCCTGACCTGAACGAGTACGGTTCGTGTTATTGTGCGCTGTATGTATCAGGAGATGTTGTATCGGGGAAGCAGAAGATTGGATCAATCCCCGAACGGAGGCCTTCCCGGGGTGAGAGGATGAAAAAGACCGGGGGAGTTTTTCAGGCAGGAACGCTTCCATACCCGGTATGGCGATGCAGGGTATGCGGATATCTCTGTGCCAGGGAGAATCCCCCGCTGGTCTGTCCCATCTGCAAAGTCACCCAGGACAGATTTGAGAAGTTTTTATGATGTTTCTTCGATCGAGTCCGGGGTTTCTCTGATGCATCATGAGGGCAGGACGGAGACCATGAAGGTGTGCACACTCTAATTAAGGAGTGTTCACAGATGAGTATGGTATGGCAGCGATCATCTCGATCGAAGTAGTGGGACTCAAGGATTCTACCTGCTCTCCTTTTCCCTGCGATATGACCCGGAGCTGCGGGCTCTATGAGTGCCATCCTTCAGGGAGACTGGTTCCGGCTTTTGAAGCCCTTCAAAAGGAACTGAAAGGGCAGTTTGGTTCAGGTATTGAGATGAAACTTGTGTTGATCGATGAGGTAGTACCCGAACATATCAGGGAGATTATTGCATCCCGCTATCCTCCGATCCCATTCGTATTGATCAACGGCACGCTGGTTCCCATGGGGAGGATCTCCCTCCCATTGATACAAAAAGAGATCGAGAAAGTCCGGAATCTCAGGTGATCCTCGAGAGTTCTCCGTTCTCCAGGTTGTAATAAAGGCCATGAATCTGGATTTTTTTCTCCTTTAACGCCTCTTTTACCACGGGATACATCATGAGATGCTCAATCTGCAGTTTCACGTTCTCCACCTCAATCATATGAGAACGCTCCTTCATCGCTGCAGGTGTTTTTGGTGTATCGATTTTTGCATCAATCCTTCTCTTTGCCTCTACGGCATTGTTGAGCCAGAGCGGGATATAGACATCATCGGTCTCCTTGTCGAGTGCTTTGATGGCCCCGCAGTCAGAATGGCCGCAGATCACGATATCTTTTATCTTGAGGTGACGGATTGCATATTCCAGCACTGTTGCAAAGTTCCAGTCAAAGAGCGGGACAACATTTCCAATATTCCGGTGCATGAAGAGTGTTCCTGCTTTGGCTTGGGTGATATGGCCTGTCTGGAGTCTGGAGTCAGAGCATCCAATCCAGAGGACCGTCGGGCTCTGGCCCCGGGTTAGTTCCTCGTAATGTGCCTTGTTCTCTTTGAAAAAGCCTTCTCTGAATTTTTTGTTCCCTTCGAACAGATTGTCGATCATTGGAGGTTCACCTGTGTTCTTTTCTTCCCCCGGGTGAATATGGTTATCGGTTTTTCACCAGTCGGCCTCTCACCCGGAAACGGGAGTGATCCCTGGTGCAGGGAAGAACCACTGCTGCATTCTCACTCTGGATGATCCAATGGAATCACTATGGGTGCGGTGACTGTGATCCATGAATCGGTGGAGAAACCCCGGATCGGGATATGGTCTTGCCAGGAAATTAAAGATTGATATTTTACTTTCCCAAGTACATGATACTCATACAGCATGGACTCCACGTACCATATCCCCTGGTTGAAGAGGAATACCAGGCCGGGACCGCCGCGGTTCTGGGAAGTGGACTATTGCAGGGGTATTGCAGTGTTCATGATGATTCTCTTCCATACCGTCTTCGACTTAGCATACTTCGGGGTCTTTCCCATCGATGTGAATTCGGGTCCATGGAAACTCCTGGCGATCTGCACAGCCTCGCTTTTTCTGCTCCTGGTAGGAGTCTCCCTCACCCTGAGCGGGGCAAGGGCATACAGGGTGATGAACAAAAGATCGTTCCTGGTAAAATATCTCCGAAGAGGGGGTGGAATCATGGTGCTTGGTCTTCTCATCACCCTTGTTACTCTTGTCATGGCACCTGGGGAACCCATCCTCTTTGGGATTCTTCACCTGATCGGGCTTTCCGTGATGATCTCCCCGCTCTTTCTCCGCCGTCCATGGGAATGCCTCGCTGCAGCGATGGTGATAATTCCGTTGGGCTGGATAATAAGTGGTATTCCTGGCCCTTTGTGGCTTGCATGGCTGGGGGTTCATCCCCAAAATTTTGCAAGCCTTGATTATACCCCTCTGCTCCCCTGGATCGGTGTCGTATTCATCGGGGTCTTCGTCGGGCACCTCTTATATCCGGACGGGGAGAGGAGATACCAGATGCCTGAAAACCCGGTTCCTGGAAAAAAGACAATCTCACTCATAGGAAGGCATTCGCTCGCAATCTACGTGCTGCATCAGCCGGTCCTACTCCTCATGATCTCGATCCTGTTCTCGATCTCCGTGGTCCCCGCGGGGCTGTGAGGGAGGACCGTCTAACGGCTGGCTTTTTTCAAGGTCATCCTGAAGATCGTTCCCTGTGTATAGTCGCCCTCGACACGATCGGAGACTGTAATTGTCCCGCCGTACCGTTCAAGGAGGGTTTTGACGATATACAATCCAAGTCCTTTTCCCTCACTCTGTGGAGTGGTCTGGGAAAATCTCCTGAATATTACTCTCTTCAGGTCATCGGGTATCCCGGGGCCTGTGTCGGAAAAAATGACCTCCACGATATCGGGCGGAACCATATTGGCCTCGATTGCAATTCTGACCGCCGGTCCGCCGAATTTTATGCTGTTCCCGATAAGGTTTGTGAAGATCTCACCGAGCAATTCATCAGCCATTACCTCGATGCCATTCTCCCTGTACTCGATGTGAGCATCCGGGAAGAACCTGATCTCTTTCTGGATTGCCATATCCAGGCTGACAATTCTGAGATCGTTTTTCCTCACCTGGATCTTCCGGATCGTCTCGAGGTTCCTGATCACAGCCCTGCTCTTCTGGACCCCGTCCATCATCTTTCTGGCAGTCTCCTTTGGCTCACCTGTGAGCATGTCCATCAGGAGATCTCCATACCAGAGCGATGCGAGATTGGCATTGTTGATGTCATGCATCAGGATATCAAGGTAAAGGTTTGCCTGATGGTTTGCCTCGTGTATCCTCTGGGTGAGGACAAGTCGTGATACTGCAGCGCCCACCTCTCGTGCGAGGAACTCTATGGTCTGGTGCTGACTTGCCGAACACCCCCTTGCATCACCCGACAGGAAATACATCGTTCCGAGTTTCTCCTTGCCACTCTCAAGGGGAACGACAATACCTGCACAGGGACCTTCTGTCTCACCCCCCGCATCACTTTTCCACACGAGGCTTCTCCCAGCCTCGATAGAGCGTATCAATTCAGCACAGGATCCGTCACTTGCTTTCTGAATGTGACGGAAAAGATGTTCGTCTCCCTGGTGGTACTGAGTAGCGATCCGGTACGACCCCTCCTCGAACAGGGACACACCTCCATACCCGCAGTCAAGGTATCCCATCATGTTCGAGAGCACCCGGCCAAACATATCATCCAGTCCCTGTGCTCCGGATGCCTCCGTGATTACCCGGTTGATAATGGAGAGCTGCTGGTTCCTTGTCTGGATCTCCTCTTCCTGAACCTTTCTGGATGAGATATCAATCACGGTAAGAACCATCATCTTTCCTGGCAGGTTGGAACCCGAGATCAGTACGGGTATTCCTGACCCGTCCAGCAGGGTTATTCTACTCTCGCGCTGTGTGACAGAGATGGGATTACTTCCGCTGTGAACAAGGCTGTTCAGAAAAGGGGGGTCATCCCAGTACTTGAGAAAGCTCTCGCCAACCAAATCTCCAGGGTGACATCCAAGGAGTGTACCCCCCCGGATATTCACCTCTTCGATGATCAGGTCGGAGTTGTCGCACCTGACAAGGAAGATTCCTGCTTCAGAGCTGTTGAAAAGCCCCCTGTACCGTGCTTCCCGCTCTTTCAGTCCCCCGGAGAGTGAAGAGATGACTACCGCGATAGCGACCAGGACATAAAAACTTGCCGTGGTGACAGCAAACGTGATATCAGGAACGCTAGGCATGCGGGAGAAATAGACAAAGAACACCTCAAGGATTCCAACTGCAACGGCGAAGAGAACTCCTTTCTTGGGAAACCAGTACGCGGCCAGAATTATCGGGAAGTAGAGGAGCAGGGGAGCAATGACGGGGATGCCGAGAAGGGTTGCAGCGATATAGCCAAGAGATGCTATCGCGGTGATTGTGACAACCAGCAGTACCTGCGTGTGTGGATTCATCGAGATCTCCGATTTTCTTCGCCCGGTCATCTCATCGCTCCAAGCTCATTCATGATATTGCCCTAGTTCCCTTTAAAGATAAAGTCCTTCAGCCCAATGTCATTCAGGGCAGGAATCTTGTGTATCGTGATAATCACCGGGTGTATTTCTGGGGATTTAACCGCAGCAGCATTTGAGCCTTGTCAAATGAGCGCCTCGCCTCTTCATGTTTCCCCAGTTCCTTTAAGCATATACCCCGGTAATTCCAGGCATTTACATTCTCAGGATCCTTCTCAAGGACCACGTCAAAACAGGCGACAGCCTGTTCGAAGAGTGCGAAATCTTCGGTTTCCTTTCCAAGCTTCTCGAGTGTCTCACCCTTTGCATAATAGGTAGTGGTAGTTCCGTCACCCAGTTCAAGCACACGGTTAAAACACTGGAGTGCCGCTTCATACCTGCCAAGTTCGTTCAGACAGATCCCTTTCTCCCTCCAGGCATCTACATGGTTGGGGTCCATCTCGATTACGCGGTCAAAGCATGCAATAGCATCCTGGAATTTCCCCTGCTTGTAATAGAGATCCATCCCTTTCTTGTACCAGCTCGCCGTGGATTTCCCGAAGATCCTGTCGAACATCCCTTTCTCTTTCTCTCGTGCCGCCTCGGCTTTCTGTTCGCCCTGGGCTTTCCGGATCTCAGTGATGTCACGGATAGACTCGATAGCTCCGATTACGGTCCCATTCCGGTCGGTGATAAGGGTGGCCCTTGACCAGAACACGGAAGGATCACCTCCTTTTTTCACCGCAACAGTCTCTGCAACAATTGACTGTGCATCTCTCCTGATGTTCTCATACGAGAGTGAAAGGATTTCTTCGTCTGAACTGTTGATAAGGTTGATGAGCATGGGTCTCCTGGTCCTGAAGAAAGGAAGTGCATACTCGTATTCTCTCTTTCCTATCATATCCCGTGCCTGGACCCCTGTCAGGTCTTCCATAGCCCGGTTCCACGAGATAACCCGGCCTTCCTTGTCGATAGCAAACGTGGCATCCGGGAGATTGTTGATGATATCGACCATCGTCCGATCAGCGAGGTGAAGGGCTTCCTCGGCTTCCCTCCGGCTAATAGCCTGACGGATCATCTTGTCGAGCGCTGCAAACTGCGTCTTCGGATCATCGCCTTTCGAGAGGAAGAAATCCGCCCTGTTATTCAGTGCCTCCAGGACTACGTGCTCTCTTCCCTTGCCCGTGAAGATGATGAACGGTGTGGCATCGCCTTCCGCCCTGAGTATCTTGAGAAACACGATCCCATCCATCATTGGCATCTCATAATCTGAAACGATTGCATCAAATGACCGGGTCTTTATCAGTTCCAGCGCTTCGAGTGCAGACCTGCAGGTCTCGACTTTAACCTCCCCAAATCGTTCCAGAAAAAGGCGGGTCACTTCCAGGAGGGCAGGTTCATCATCGACCAGGAGCACTGAGATCATGATATCCCCGTTGATTGGTATCCTTTTCCAAGACACCCTTTTTCATTCTATTTACTTAATCCTTTCATTTTGGTCGTATTCCCTGCTTTTTCGCAAGGAGGGTAATTTTCAAAGGGGCATATGCCCGGTGGACACTCCACGCTAGGATATAAAGAGGGGAACATCCCTGAATGTATCTGCATCGAACATCCCCCTCTCTGTGATGCGGATGCTTGGTATGACCGTAAGGGCGAGGAACGAGAGATACATGAATGCTTCAGGGAGTGCTCCCAGACCCTCTGCCCTGCTATTCAGAGCATGCAGGCGCTCAGCGACTTCCTCAGCGGGTAGCGTGGACATGAGGCCTGCACATTCGAGCGGCAGCAGGTCAACGGACCCTGAATCCGCGACCGCCATACCTCCTCCGGCATGAATGATCGCGGCGAGGGAGTCGAGAAGTGCCTGGTCATCGGCCCCCACCGCCACAAGGTTATGGGCATCATGCGAGACGCTCCCCGCTATAGCCCCCTTTTTGAGGCCGAAACCATGAACGAGGCCAAGGCCCTGGATGCCATTCCGGTAGCGGCTGCAGACGACGACCTTGATGATGTCCCGGTCGGTATCAGGGATTTTCGATCCATCAACGAGATATTCCTTCTTTTCGGTCAGGATCTGCTGGGGGACTATCCCGATCACCCTTGCCATTCCTTTACCCTCGATTGCCAGGCTCTCGCGGGTGGGGATTCGGGCTTCCATGGGTGCCTTGATAATCCGGGGTGCTTCCCGGGTCCGTGGATTGATAAGCATTCCTCGCTTGAATGTTTTTTCAATGATGAATCCGTCCCCATCTCTCAGTATACAGAAGTCTGCAAGCCTGCCCGGGGCGAGTGCACCCCTGTCACGGAGGGAGAACCTGTCGGCAGCAGAGAGTGTTGCCATCCGGAGTGCCGTCTCAAGATCGAGCCCGTACTGGAGCGATTTCCGTATGCAATCGTCTATATGGCCATCCTCAACCAGCATGTCGGCATGTCTGTCATCGGTCGCAAATGCCATCCGTGAGGCAGAACAGGCAGTCGCGAGGGGTATGAGTGCTTTGAGGTTCTTCTCGGTCGATCCCTCCCTTGCAAAGATATACATGCCCCTGGTAAGTTTCTCTGCGGCCTCATCCCGTTCCGTGCTCTCATGATCGCTCTCAATGCCTGCGCAGATGTATGCGTTGAGGGCGGGTCCCCTGAGTAGTGGTGCATGTCCATCAATTATCGGGAAGAGTGCGAGTTTCTCCCAGACGCCATGGTCATGGCCAAGTACTCCCGGCACATTCATCATTTCACCAAGTCCGATCACTCCTTCCCTTCCGACGAACCTGGCAAGGTCTTTCGCAGTAATCTCTGCCCCGCCCCTGTCAAGCGGAGTCGCGGGAACGCATGACGGCAGCATAAAAAACATGTCGACGGGAAGCCCTTCACGTTCTTCGAGCATGTACAGGAGGCCTTCCACTCCGCAGACATTTGCAATCTCGTGTGGATCGGCCACCACGGTTGTTGAACCATGCATTGCAACAACTCTCGCATATTCGGAAGGGACAAGGAGTGAACTCTCGATATGAACATGCGCATCTATGAGGCCGGGGATTACTCTCTTGCCTTTCAGATCACAGGTTTTTCTGCCCCTGTAAGAGTCTCCAAAGCCGACAATGCGGCCGTATGCCACTGCAAAGTCGGTCTCAATCCATGTGCACGTGAATGGATCAAAGAGGCATGCACCGGTAAACACAATATCTGACGGCTCTTTTCCAAGGGCTGGCCCGATCAATTTTTCGGACGATGGCGCATGGTGCATGAGGGTGAATTGGCCGGAATGGCAGATGAATATTCTTGCGTACTGGAATCCGGAAACTAGCGGGAACTTGAATGAATGCTATTGTTTTCCTATCAGGATTTATTCTGAAACAGCGTGTGAAGGCCGGAAAAAATCAGGGATGCAGTCTAAAAAAAACGATTACAATGAGACGGGATGGAATCTATAGGTATTACCTTTGCTCTTCCACAGCAATCTTCTGCTGGGTGGTGAGGACATCAACAAGTAGATCTTTCATGATTTTCTTCATGAAATCCCGTCCCTCATCCGACGCCAGGAACTCATGGAGGTTTTCCTTGAACTGTCCCACATCGTCATGATTGTCAACGAAATATATTAATGCTTGGGTTATGCAATCGGAGACCGTGGAAAATTTTTTCTCCTCGTATACGAGCCTGTTCACTTTTTCGTAGATATTCGGGGGCATTTTATAGGAAACGGCAACACGTTCCCCCCGCTTGTTATTACCCCTGTCCACCATTCTTAATGAAATGGAGTTCCTTCGTATAAAAAAGCTGCGAAAATAAAAGGATTACTTATGAAATACCTTCAGTCCTTTGTTTTACATAAGTATTACATATGAAATACTTTAAATATGAACGCCTTCAAAAGAGATGCTGAGGAGGCACATCTGATGAATGAAATCCTGTTCTTTGGAGTCATATTCGGAGGCATTTTCTCACTTTTTTCCAGTATCATCCTGGTCCACATGGGCAGGCTGATTGACCGGTTCCCCACAGAACACGAGGAAGAGAGGGAGAGGTGCATATGGAGCCCGAGAGAGTTCACGAAGTATGCCGTGATGCTCTACTGGCCGGTCTATATCGTAGGAGCCTGGATGCTCATCCCCGGCACAAGAATCCTCACGGTCAGCGGTATTGCCACTCTCTTTGGACTGATCCTGTTCATGGTGACTGCCATCATATTCTCGATCGCAACCTACAACCTGATGCGGGCAAAGAACAAGGGAGCTCCATCCCTTATGGGAGGCCTGTTGAAGCAGGGACGGTTTTTCCGCGCTTTCCACCTTCCCGTCCAGGTCAGGAAGGAATATTCACCCAGGCAGACCAAGGTATCTCATTCCGCGACTGTCGAGGAATAGGATCATTTTTTTCATTATCACCTTTTTTCTATCTCCAAGTGGTGTGCAATACCGAGCCCTATGGATTACCGCTTTTTCCAGAACCAGTCCCATGGTGATAAGGCGATCCAATGCGGCGGGGCGAAGCCCCAAGAACGTCATTACGTAACGAGTTTGGTATTTCGTCGATGGGGAGGGGGAGAATCCCCCCTCCCCAGACCTCACCCCCACAACGCGATAACCTGTGACCAGGATTTCACAGAAATAACCCAATCCAATCGGCTTCTCAGTACTGGTCCTATCGCATTTTGGGATGCCACATGCGACAGCGCGAAGCTCCAAGAGTGTTATTATGGAATGAGTTCGGTATCTTGTCGATGGCGAGATGGAGATTCACCCTCATAATCCCTCCCCCACAACGCGATAGGTTGTGGCAGGATTGCATAGAACTCTCTCAATCTAGTCGGCTTTCAGCACTGGTCCTATCGCATTTTGGGATGCCACAGCGGCGGGGGCGACAGCCCCCAAGAGCGTCATCGTGAATTGAGTGCGGTATTTTATCGACGGGGAGGGGGAGAATCCCCCTCCCCTGATCCCTCCCCCAACAACGCGATAGCCTGTGACCAGGGTTTCACAGAAATCCCCAAATCTAGTCAGATCTCAGCACCAGCTCTATAGCACTTAAGAAATGCCACAGCGACAGAACGAAGTCTCAAGAGGGTCATCATGGGTTGAGTGCGGTTTGATTGTAGAGTTTATAGGATGCAGTGAAGGGAAAGGAGGAGAACCTCTCTCGGATAGTAGAGCGAAGGCGCCTGCACATTCCTTCTCACATGCGCGAACTCTGTGGGGAATCCTGTAATAATAACGCGACACGGAATTCCGGATAAAAAAAGTTACCCCCCGAACAGTTCCCTTGACCGTTCGAGTGCTTCCACAGCAGGCAGCTTCTTCCCGGTCAGGAACTCGATACAGGCCCCGCCGCCGGTTGAGATATGGGTAAAGTCCCTGTCGATTCCCATCTTCTCCACGACCGCAGCAGTATGGCCCCCGCCAATGATGGAAAATTCGACCTTCGATGCAGCTTTCAACAATTCGTAGGTCCCCGTGGCAAAATCAGGCTCTTCAAAGACTCCTGCCGGGCCGTTGAACACGACCGTCCCGCATTTCCTGATGGCTCCCGAAAGTGTGGTGATCGAGTCAATGCCTGCATCCATGATCGGGGCATCCTTTGGGATTGCAGTAACGGGGTATTCCGCCCGCTTTCCGTTCTCCTTGACTGCGACGAATTCGGGGATAATGATCCTGTCGCTGAACGAAGAGAGGAGCTTCTTTGCCCGGGAGATCTCGCCCTCATACTTCAGTTGCTGGATCAGCTGCGAGGCGGGTTTTCCTATATCGAATCCTGCGGCTGCAAGGAATATGTTTGCGACGACACCCGTCACGATAATCATATCAGCAGTATTCCCGTTCAGCATGTGATCTGCAACGGAGATCGAGTCGTCAACCTTGGTTCCGCCAAGCACCATGCAAACGGGCTTTGGTGAGTTCTGAAAGACTCTCGTGAGCGTCGTAACCTCTCTCTCCATCAGGAGCCCGGCAACCGATCTCATGGCCATCGGCAATCCCACCATCGTGGGCTGGGAGCGGTGAGCGGTGCCGAAGGCATCGTTCACAAAATAATCTCCCATCTGTGCGAGTTTCCTGACGAGGAAAAGTTTCTGCGCATCATCAGACTTTACTGTGAGATTCTCTTCGGCGTTGAACCTGACATTTTCAAGGACAAGCACCTCGCCGTTCTTCATGGCACGGACCGCGTCCCGGGCACACTGTCCAAAGATATCGTCAACATAGCGCACTTTTCTCCCGAGCAGTGCCTCAAGCCGCTCGGCATGTGCTTCCAGGGTAGTGAAGTCCTTCTTCCCGGGCCTGCTCTGGTGGGTGACAATCACCACACGGCTCTGGGACAGGGCCTGGATGGTGGGAAGGTGCTCCCGGAAACGCTTGTCATCAAGGATGTGTTTCGTCGTTGGATCGATGGGGGAATTGAGGTCGAGGCGGAGGAGGATGGTCCTGCCCTCAGGTTTTATCTCCTTCAGGGTCCCGATGGGCACACTCATCCTCTCCTTCTACACGTTCCGGGCCTTTATCTTCTTCAGGCGGAAGAGTTCCTCACGTTCCATCTCATCCAGCCGCATCTTGATGAAATCCCTTGCAGCGGTCAGCTCGGGGATGACCTTGAACTCGAGCGCATTGACCCGCCGCTTGGTGGATTCGATCTCGTCCAGGAGCTTCTTCATCGTGGTCTCGATCTCTGCGCTCCGGATGATCGATTCCACCAGGTCTTCAAAAGAGAGCGCTGTCTCATCGATGACCGACGTGGTCCCGAGGATCCCGTATCCACGCTCGTTTAAGCCTTTCCGGACCTTCGACGATTCGATATCCGGGACCACGACACCCATGATGTTCTTGCTGGCAAGCTTGATGTCGGGAACCTCCTGGACTGAGAATGCCGCAGCCTTGACCCCGATTGCCCCTTCAACCGTGTTTGCCACAGCCATCATTGCCTGGGCTTTCTCATACCTGTCGAGGAGATCATCCCGGGTATCCTTTGCCTGCTCAAGCACCTTGAAGAACTCCAGGATAAGCCCGTCCCTCTTCATCTTGAGGATCTTGTATCCTCTCTCTGAAAGGGCGATCCTCTTCTTGAGGTTGATCAGCTCGGATCTGGTGGGCTTTATGTCTCGGAGTGCCATGGATTCTTACCCCTCGGCCTTTCCAGCCTGCCTGAACTTGGGGTGGTACTTGTTGATCAGGTCGCGGTCGATACGCACCAGCTGCTCGACCGGAAGCGTCGAGAGGAGGTCCCATCCAAGGTTCAACGTATCCTCGATCGTCCGGTCCTCGGCATAGCCCTGCCTGACAAACCGGTTCTCAAAGATATCGGCAAACTCGAGGAACATCCTGTCCCGTTCGGAGAGTGCGTCTTTTCCGACAATTGCAACGAGGCCGCGGAGATCGTTTCCTTCTGCGTACCCTGCGTACATCTGGTCGGAGACCTTCTTGTGATCCTCGCGGGTGTGTCCCTTTCCAATCCCGAGGTTCATCAGTCGTGACAGGGACGGAAGCACGTTAATCGGCGGGTAGATACCCTTCCGGTGCAGCTCCCTGCTGACCACGATCTGGCCCTCGGTGATGTACCCGGTAAGATCAGGGATTGGGTGGGTGATATCATCGCCTGGCATGGTGAGGATCGGGAACTGGGTGATCGAGCCTTTCTTGCCTTTCACAATCCCTGCACGCTCGTAGATGCCTGCGAGGTCCGTGTACATGTACCCCGGATAACCACGTCTCCCGGGAACCTCTTCACGGGCAGCACCGATCTGTCGGAGCGCTTCGCAGTAATTGGTCATGTCCGTGAGGATCACAAGCACATGCATCCCGAGGTCGAAGGCGAGGTACTCGGCAGTAGTGAGCGCAAGCCGCGGCGTAATGATCCGTTCCACGGCAGGATCGTCCGCGAGGTTCAGGAAGACCACCGCACGCTCGAGAGCTCCCGTCCTCTCAAAGTCCTGCATGAAGTAGTTGGCTTCCTCCTTCGTGATTCCCATCGCGGCAAAGACGACTGCAAAGGCCTCCTTTGATCCGGGCACCTTGGACTGGCGTGCGATCTGGAGGGCGATCTGGTTGTGGGGAAGACCCGCACCAGAGAAGATGGGAAGTTTCTGGCCCCTGACGAGCGTGTTCGTCCCGTCGATCGTGGAGATGCCTGTCTGGATGAAGTCGTTCGGGGAGCCCCGTGCGTAAGGATTGATCGCGGCACCCGTGATGTCGAGACGCTTCTCGGGAACGATCTCGGGTCCGCCGTCGATGGGTTTCCCTCCGCCGGAGAGGATGCGGCCGAGCATGTCCCGCCCGACGGGCATCTTGATCGTCTCACCGGTGAAGCGGATCCCGCTGTCCTTACCGATCCCTGCGGTGGTCTCGAAGACCTGGACGACAACGAGTTCGTCGCTCGTATCAAGCACCTGTCCTCTCTTGATGGTGCCGTCGAATAGGACGATGTTGACCAGTTCGTTGTACCCTACGGGTTCCGTTTTCTCGACGAATACAAGGGGACCGGCTATCTGGGAGATTGTTCTGTATTCCTTCATGCTGCCGACCTCAGTGCATTGAATTCTTCGTCCAGTTCGGCCTGGATCTTGTCAAGCGCCGGCTTGTAATCCTTGATGAACTTGATCTGTGGCAGCTCGTTCTTGGATTTCACGGACACGATCTGCTGGGGGGTCACCCCGGCACTCTGTGCAGCGTACGCAAGGTCCGAATACTGGCGGATGGCTTTCATCATGTCGTACTGCTTCTTCATGTCGCAGAAGGTGTCCACCGCATCGTACGCGTTCTGCTGGAGGAAGATCTCACGGATCATCCTGGCCACCTCGATCGTGATCTGCTCTGCTTCTGGCAACGCATCTGATCCGACGAGCTGCACAATCTCCTGGAGCTCGGCCTCTTTCTGGAGGATCTCCATTGCCCATGAACGGATGACGTTCCACTCTGGCGAGACCTCCTTGTCATACCAGTCATGGAGGCTGTCCAGGTAGAGCGAGTAGGAGTTGAGCCAGTTGATGGCCGGGAAGTGCCGCCGCTGCGAGAGCTTGGCGTCGAGGGCCCAGAAGACTTTCACGATACGGAGGGTATTCTGGGTGACCGGCTCTGAGAAGTCACCACCGGGCGGGGAGACCGCCCCAATGACGGAGACAGATCCCATGCCCCCGCTCAGGGTCTTTACCCTCCCGGCCCTCTCATAGAATTCAGAGAGGCGGGCAGCAAGGTATGCGGGATATCCCTCTTCACCCGGCATCTCTTCGAGACGGGAGGAGATCTCACGCATTGCTTCAGCCCACCGCGAGGTGGAATCGGCCATGAGGGAGACATCATATCCCATGTCCCGGAAATACTCGGCAATGGTGATACCCGTGTACACCGATGCTTCACGGGCAGCCACGGGCATGTTGCTCGTGTTTGCGATAAGGACGGTCCGCTCCATAAGGGGTTTGCCGGTCTTCGGGTCTTCGAGTTCCGGGAACTCCGTCAGCACTTCGGTCATCTCGTTCCCGCGTTCCCCGCACCCGATATAGACCACGATCTCTGCGTCGCTCCACTTGGCGAGCTGCTGCTGGGTGACCGTCTTTCCGCTCCCGAACGGTCCCGGGATGGCTGCTGTTCCACCTTTTGCGATAGGGAACAGCCCGTCAAGAATACGCTGCCCGGTGATAAGGGGAACGGTCGGGTTCATCTTTTCGTTGACCGGTCTCGGTACCCGGACCGGCCATTTCTGCATCATGGCAAGTTCCGCCCCATTGTCGAGCGTGCAGATGATCTCATCAACCGTGAACGATCCTCCCTTGATGCTCTTCACGGTGCCGCCTTTCACATTAGGCGGAACCATGATGCGGTGGACAATATTGGTCTCCTGCACCTCGCCGATGATGCTTCCCGGAGAAACGCGTGCACCTTCCTTCACCAGTGGCTTGAACTCCCATTTTTTGGCATGGTCAAGTCCCGGGGCAGAGACTCCCCGCTCGATGAAGTCACCCATCTTCTGGACGAGCACTGCGAGGGGTCGCTGGATGCCATCATAAATACTTGTCAGCAGCCCGGGACCGAGTTCCACCGCCAGGGACAGCCCGGTGTTGATCACCGGTTCACCAGGCCTGATACCGGCGGTATCCTCGTAGACCTGGATGATGATGTTCTCACCCTGGATCTTGATCACTTCACCCATGAGTTCTTCCTTACCGACCTTCACCACGTCATACATGTGGGCGTTAATCCCCACGGCGGTGACCACAGGCCCGGCGATTCTCTTGAGAACTCCTGTTGCATCACTTTTTGCTTTCTCTGTCTTCACTTCCACAGGTCAACACCCACTGAACGCTTTATCCTCTCCCTCATGGAGAGTCCTCCCTCCTCAGCCCCGATGGTGATCACCGTCGGTTTCACCGATTCCTCAAGCGTCATCTGAAGGCGACGGGGAATCTTCTTCAGGTCGCCGCTCTGCAGCACGAGGATACCCACATCCGGGTCCCCAAGAACCTTGTTGATATGCTCCACCAGCCGCTCATCGCTCTCGGCAGGGTAGGTTTTCCGGATTCCCGCGAGGCGAAAGCCAAGGATGAATTCCTGGTTTCCTATCACTGCGATCTCCATTACATCACCAGGTATCCCCTGATTCGCTCCGGCGG
The DNA here is from genome assembly GCA_018262855.1 of Methanolinea sp. Classification (GTDB taxonomy): domain Archaea; phylum Halobacteriota; class Methanomicrobia; order Methanomicrobiales; family Methanospirillaceae; genus Methanolinea_A. Next base: position 18,698 of record JADFDO010000009.1, read on the forward strand.
GAGGTTCGATTCCTTCCCCCGCGCCAGGGCTCTCAGGTTGAAGATCTCATACTTCTTCATCTCGAGATATGCGAGAATGGGATGAATGGAGAAGGGATTCATCTTGGACATGCTCTCCATCTCCGAGAGTTGGACTTTGATAAGATCGATCTCGATCTCGCGGACAGACTTCTCTTCCCTGAGGGTCTCGAGCAATTCACGCAGGTCCCGAACCTTGACGCTCGGAATGAGTGCGTCAATAAATTCATTCCGGTCCTTGATCGCCATGATCCTCTGGATGAGTTGCGGAGAGATTGTCCCGCCAGGGACAACCGCATCACTCATCTCACCTGCAGAAGGGTCGGCACGGAACCTGAACATGTTCCGGATATTCGTGATATCGATATCCAGCGTGATGTAATCCATGAACTGGCGTCCGCCCTTGATACCGCTCTGGGCCATGGAGATCAGGTCTGCATAGAACTGCTTGTAGAGGGCATTCTCAACCCTGGGGAGGAAATCCTCCTTGACACCGGCTTCGAACGATCTGGAGAGAAGCGGGTAGACCCCCTTTCCTTTCAAACCCTCGATGATTCGTTCAGGCGTCTGTTCCTCAATGAGTTTGTCAAGAATCTGCTTGTCAAGCTCACCTGCGGGGATGAGTACCTCCCTGATCTTTCCCGGCTTTTCCCCATGCAGTTTCCCCCGGAGGATGGTGAGGACATTCTGGATATCCCACTTCCTTAAGTATGCCCTGGTGAGGTCTTTTAAGGACCCCGGGGTGATCTTCTGGATACTCTGGTACTCCTTCGCCAGGTTCCAGCTGAGCGCGAGCTCGATCAGATCAATTCCATGGAACGAGGGTGCGAGTTCATCGATCTCTTTTTTGTACTGGGTCTCTTCGATCGATCTTGTGATCTCTGAAAGACCCATGTTCAGCATCCGCACGTATTCTTCACGGGGAAGGAGCTTGGCTTTCCGAACCCTCATCCTGGTACAGACATAGATGTAGGGAGCCGGTCCTGCTCTCACTTCTGCCATCCGAGCAACCTCCTACCCAAAGAGCAAGTCAGACGCATCTTTGAGTCCTGATTCCCATATCATGTCCAGGAAGGTGCGATAGCTGTAATCGAGCTGCAGGGTGCCATCCCTGCTTTCAACTATCACCCCGCCATCAATATCCAAATCCCTGCCCGCAGAAAACGTTCTGAACTCAGGTTTTTCCGCAAGAATCCTGTCCAGGATTTTCCGATCCCGCTGGTTGACGTGCGCAATCCCCTCGGGAATCTGTTTTTTTGCATCCGTCAGGAGCCGGACAATAGAATCCTGGTGGAAACCCTCCGGCAACTCCCCAATGGACACAAGGGCTTTTTTGTATACCTGGTCGAGGAGTTCCTTCTGGGTATTCAGGATCTCCCTTTTCACAAGGAGGTTGGCTGCCGAGCTCTCCTGGGAGAGGATATATCCCGACTGCCGTTCTGCCTCCTCATTGGCGGCCTGCTTGATCTTCCCTGCACGTTCCTGGGCAGCGGTCAGAACCCTCGAGGTCTCCTGCTGGCTCTCGCTCCTGATCCTCTGCACTTCCTGCTGACCTTTCTCGCGGATATCTGCTAGGACTGCCTCCAATCCCATGTTCAGCTCCTTAGAACAATAGCAGGAGGCCGACCACGAGACCGAAGATGACGATGGTCTCAGGAATAACCGTTAACAGGAGCACCAGTCCGAAGACATCCTTGTTCTCGGCGGTTGCGCCTACTGCGGCCGATCCGATAGCCATCTCGGCAAGACCGGTCCCAATCCCGGTAAGGCCGACAGCGATACCTGCGCCGAGTGCTTTCATCCCGAGCTGTGAAGCTTTCACCATTTCGACGGTCATTTCTGTTGCTGCTACTGCTGTTGCTGCGTCTGCCATTTTTTTAATCCTCCGTAAATCTCTTTTTCATCCCGAAGGGGTTGTATTTCTTGCCTCCACCTTTGTAGAACTTGGTGAAGAATTCGACATACTGTAACCTGATTGACTGGAGAGCGCCACCCAGCACCCCGAGAATGGTATTCAGGAGGTGCCCGATCACGAAGACCAGTACGCCAACGATGATGATGATCACACCCACCGCGCTCAGAGATTCAAGCTGCGGTTCGATGATCAATCCGATGGCAATGAAGTTCACCACCATGGCAATCGCCACTGATGAAAGACCCACACCGACAAGACGGGCATAGGAGAGCACGTGGCTCAGGATGGTGGGGAGTTCGACAATCTCTAGAGCGGAATCCCTGATAATGAAGATGACACCAAGGATGATCATCACGATTCCGATGATGGATGCAATGTTCAGTCCCACGGCAATTGGGGGAAGCCCTGTGAAATCAGGCATGAAGGGCATGGTAAATGCTGCCCAGAGCATGAACAGGATTCCCCAGAGAACCATGATCCATCCCAGGTTGGCCATGACAGCCTTCATCCGATGGGCACCATGATCCTGCCGTGCATGGTTGATCATGCCGAGGATCCTTCCCAGGGTGATCTGCAGGATGCCAATCCAGACCGCCATGATCATCAGGGATATCACATCAGGGCCGTGCCCCCCTGCATGGCCCCCGATGTTCAGGTGCCTGGAGAACAGGATAGGTTTCCAGGGGAGTGCAAACCCGAAGCATTCACTGTACAGGACTCCGAATACAATACTCGAGATACTGGCATTCCGAAGGACCTTGAGAAGTCTTGTACCTTCATCGCCTGTTATGATCTTCCGGAGACCGAGTGACAGGGCGAGAACAATCGCCCCATAGCCAACATCTCCAAGGATGATCCCGAAAAAGATCGGGAATATAATCGAGACCAGAAGGGTAGGATCGATCTCGGTATACTTCGGCCTCGAGTATACATCCATGAGCATCTCTGTTGGCTTTGCGAAACTGACATTGTGATATTCCGTAGGGGCAACATCCTCGACCTCGGATGGATCCATCTCATAGACGTAGACTTTTCCTCCCGTTGCGTAATGGATTCCCTGGCGGAATTTTTCCAGTTCGCTCTTCGGTACCCAGCCTTCGACGATGAAAGACTCGCCGATGGTGGCAAAGCGAAGCGGGGCTTCTGCCATCTCGACATCAGCGGTGAGAAGCTCGTTGCAGGCAAGGAACAGGCCTTTGTGCTCCTTTTTTATCTCGTCAAGACGGCGGTTGATCTCTTCGAGTTCACCCTTGACTGCCAGGAGCTGGCTCTCGTAGTACCCGATACGGTCCTTTGCAATTCCCTCTTCGTCCGGAATCGGGACTGCCTGGAACTGGGCATCGGCAAGAGCCTGCTCAGCAGTGTTTCGGTCACTGTTCGAAACGACGAGAGCGATGAGCTTCGTCTTCTTCGTTTCGGCCGTATAGATCTCATGGGGGATATCAAGGTGTAATTCCCTGGAGATATACCCTGAAAAGACAGAAAATGACCTGTACCCACGCAGGAGTTCAAGGTCGACGGGAATATCTTTGAACGGTGTTAATCCCTCGATCTTCTGTTCATACTCCTTGATCTGGGTATCGAGACGTGTTCTCCTGGCAAGAAGTTCCTCGACATCCTTCTCCAGTGCCGGCAGTTCCTTCCCGATCAATCCTTTCAGGTGTTCATTCTTCTGTTTCTCGTGTGGAATTCCCTCCTCGTCTTCACGGATCATGAACGCATTCGTGATGCCCCTGAGCCGGAGCAGTTCGCGGGAAGTCTCATTCGCCTGAGGGAGGGGGGTACCGATACGGTATCCCTCGTACTCTTTCCTGTCTTTTTCCACGAACTCCTCGATATGGAACAGGTTCTGACGGTAAATCTCCCGGATCACCGGTTCCATCTGTGATTTGGTGGCCGCAATCAGGACACGGGTCATTCCTTCAGGGGTGAGCATGGAGCCGCTCCTTGAACCGCGACACCAGAAGGTCTGCTGCTCTCCCAAGGTTCCGTGTTCCACGCTCCTTCAGTTCCGCAGCGCGTCGTTTTCCTTCCGCAAGAATCTCGTCGTGCTTTTTCGCCGCGTTCTGTCGGGCTTCAGCCAGCCTGGCCTTCTTGTACTCTTCAGCATCATGGGTTGCTTTCATGATCAGGTTGTCAGCTTCGAGGTCGGCATTTGCAGTGCTCCGCTTCCTCTCTGCCATGGCATCGCTGATCGTCTTCTGGTACTCAGCTTCTGTTTCTTTGATGTTCTTCAAGACCTCAGTCTTCATCCAACCCTCCTCTCACGGCACTGGAATGTTAGACCGGAATTGTTCTTATATCTGTTGATATTTTTTTTCGCCAACAAAACTATTATAAAGGGTCCCGGGAGAATCCGGGCTCAATCTCACAGTATATTACCAGGATAACTTGCCCATTCCCTGGCAGCCTGCAGGGAATATCTGTTGGTGCTCCATTATCCCGGGTATCCGGTTTTCATGCGGAACTGAATTCCTGGATTGGAATGGGTATCACTGCTGTTTCCACGCTCTCCGGGATACCTGTGATCCTGATACCTGTCGGGGTGCCATGGAGGCGAATCCCGCCAAGTTCTTCCGATGAGCAGAGCAGGTGCTGTTCGGGGTGCGTACCCCTTGAGATCGTGCATGAGAGGAGAATCTCCTCCCCTGCTGAAACAACGTAACGGAGCCTCTGGGAACCCGGATGCCCGCTGGGCATTACCGTGAGCGGGATCCTGTAGGTCCTCACCAGTTCGAGCAGCATCCAGGCAGCGTTCCGGGATCCACCCTCCGGAGCAGAGACCGCGACAAGGTGGTGTGGTTCCAGGGTTTGGCAGTACTCTTCCTCGAATGTCTCGATACAGAGCGGGAAACAGGAGCCAACCGGTCCTGCAAGGAGGAACGATCTTTCGCCCTGTACGAGGAGAAGAGAATCTGCCGAAACATGGATGATTCTTTCAGACATTTCCGGCCGCACCTCCCTCAGATAAAAATGTTGAAGATGACCAGCGCGATGACGATCATGATACAGGAGTGCTTGACTCCTGCCTTTAACGATCCCTCCCCCATCTGGCCTGCAATAAGACCCGAGAGGAGCGCCTGGAGTACCACGGAATGGAACATCAGTCGCAGGATCGCCTTGATGCTCCCCCCGCTGACACCTGAAATAGGCGTGCCCTGGGGGATCCCGCCTGATTCGACACTCCCGAGGATCGGAATGAAATTGTTGGAGATGATCGCGACGACGAAGACGAACACCACGAATGCCAGGTAAATGATCGCGGTATAAATGAACATGTCGGAGAGCCGCTCCCTCTTGAGAAGTTCAGACATCTTGGCATCGCTCGCTGCGATGGCAAGGACGTCACCGATGGAGCCGCTCATCTGGCTGGCTTTTGTGATCAGGGTCACTGTCCTTGCGATCAGAGGGGTCCTGATCCTGTCCTCAAACCGTATCAGGGCATCAGTGAAGCTTGCACCCCAGTCGATGTCACGCTTGATGCGCCTGATCTCGTAGGAGAGGAGGCCGAGGTTCGTATTGACCATGATCCCGATGGCCTGGGCGATGGTAAGGCCCACCTGGTTGATCCCGGCCATCCTGTCGAGGAATTCAGGGATCAACGCCTCCATGCCCTGGATATTCCTCCGCCACATCTCGTAGAAGAAGGCGTATGGCACCATGACGATCAGGAGCGCTATCATGATGTGGTCGTCCACGATGTCGATATAGAGTTCAAGATCATGATAGTGTGGAACGACCAGGAAGAGCGCAACGAGGTAGATGATTGCCACGGGCACCGTGACATAGAGGGTGAGGTTGTAATTTTTCTGGAATGCTGCGAAGGGGTGACGAAGGAATTCCCTGAAATTCCGCACCCTGTCGTACTGTACAAGCCTTGCAAAGAACGGCTCCTCTCCCTCCCTGTGATAGACCCGGACGTCACTGTATTCATGGAGCCATTTTGCCCGTACATACCTTTCGACGGTCTCGGTCTTGAGGGAGATGATATCGATCAGAAGGATGAACACCGCGGAACCGATCGGAAAAACGAGATACACCACCGCGGTCATCTGGAGGATTGCCACTCCGCCCATCATCCCCATCACTACCATAATGATGATCAGGAACAGCGGTCCGGCAACAAAGAGGGTCACATAGGATTCAGCTACGAGGGAGAGGAACTGGAGGAACTGTTTCTGCTCGAACCGGGCCTCTTCCTGGTAGAGCCGGACTCTCCCGGAGAGGAACCCCACGAGGTCTCCTCCGCTCTCGATCACCGAGATCATATCCTCAAGGAATTGCTTGAGTTTCTCTGAAGGGGTTGTCTCTCTCAGGTGACGGAGCGCAGTGATCACGTCATACCCGAAAAAATCAGCATCCCTGACCACCTGCCGGAATTCGAGTGCCACCTCCCCGTAGATGCTGGCATTCTCAGAGAGCGATCGGAAAATCGGGATCAGCTGGGCGCCTCCTTTCCGCATGGCATACATGTAGGCGACCGCGTTGTGGAGGGTCAGGTTGATCTTGGTAGCCCTGTTGCCCCTCTGCAAACGGGGATACCGGTATGCCAGTCTCTCGATGATGAAGGCACCCCAGAGAAATGCAATCGCTGCAATAACGAGTCTGATGATGAGAAATGCCGGCGACGTGAAATCCACATTCTGGGGAAAAGGGATGTTGAATACGTTGTAGAGGTGAAGATTCCCGGTCCGCTCGGCAGTGAAAATGAGAAGGCTTGTAATGGCGAATGCGAGTGCTGCAAACCCTATGCCGCCGAGGATCGCGACCTGGATGGACCTTGCGATATAGTGTTCGAGTGTCACCCCTGCCCTGATCGAGGTGAGATCAGACTGGAGGCTCTGGTACCGTATCGGATCACGTCTGACCCACCTCCTGATCAGGGCATTGAACATCATTCAAGTACCCGGGATAGGTTCTCCAGGTTCTCTATCACGTGACGTGGATTGATGCTGTAGGCATGGAAGATTTTTGAGACCTGCTTGTAGTCGATGATCTTCTGTTTCTCCATGGCGTCGAGGATCCTCGTTCTCGTGGAAATCTCCTGTTCCAGCTGTTCCCTGCTCCACCCCCTCCGTTCGGCGATATCGGCATAAATGAACGACCTCCCCTTGTAACTGAACACATCGGTGACAGGGTCGTAATCAAATACCGTATTGACCCTCAGGTTACCGGTCGATGGATCGATCCCGGCAATCTCGACGATCTCAAGGCAGCGCCTCACCCTTTCCGTACCCCGGTAGATCTGTGCCTGGACACTCACGATGTTCAGTGCGGTGACCATGTTCCTGGGGACGTTGAGCGGTTCATTCTCAAGCCGGTGGATGGCAGCATCCACGCTCCCTGCATGCATGGTGGAGAAGGTGGTGTGGCCGGTATTCATCGCCTGGAACAGTGTCTGGGCCTCGACACCCCTGACCTCGCCGACGAGGATATACTCAGGACGCTGGCGCATGGCAGCCCTGAGCAGGTCAAACATTGAGATAATATTCGATCCTTCGGCGACAGTCTCCCTCGTCACACTCGCAATCCAGTTCTCGTGGTAGAGCGTGATCTCCCTGGTGTCCTCGATGCTGACCACCTTGGCCATGGGGGGGATAAAGAGAGAGACGGCATTGAGCGAGGAGGTCTTACCGGATGCCGTTCCACCGATGAAGAGGAGACTCTTGTTATTCTCGATTGCAATCCAGAAAAACGCCAGCTGTTCGGCGCTGAACGTTCCATATTCCATCAGCTCGACAGGAGAGAACGGATCCTCCCTGAATTTTCTGATCGTAAACGAGGTGCCCCTGGTGGTCACCTCTGTCCCCAGGGTGAGCTGGAGCCTCGAGCCATCGGGGAGGGTGGCATCGAGCATGGGGGTCCCGGTGGAGATATGTTTTCCTGAACGCTGTGCGAGCGAGACTGCAAGGGAGTTCAGTACCTCTGCTTCGAACATGATGTTGGTCTTGACATTCCTGTACTTGCGATGGTACAGGAAGAGTGGAACCCGGTGGCCGTCGCAGGAGATATCCTCGAGGAATGGATCTTTCATCAGGGCATCGATCCGCCCCCATCCGATAAAGTTACGGACCAGGTAGTACTGCAGCCTGAAGAGGCTTCCCTCTTCAAGGGTGATACCATACTCATCGAGCAGGGTCCGCATCTTCTCCATCAGAAGAACACGGCGGTCTACTCCAATCTCTTCATCGGTAAGGATGAGCACCGATCTCATATCCTCGTGCAACCTTTCGAGGAGTTCGTACTCGAATTCGGAGAGACGGGGCTCGTAGAGAAGATACTCAACCTGGTTGGTCTTCTCGTTCAGTGCAATGTCGACAAGAGACCTGCCCTCCTCAACCCAGTAGCGGCTGACTTCATGGTATCCATCAGGGATCTCGGCTTCCACAAGCGGCCCGTGCGTGGGGAAATCGTATTCTGGCAGCGAAGAAGTGCTTTTCTTCCGGGTAATTACACGTGAAATCGAGAAATCCGGGGGTGTGGTGTCTATTTCATCCTGACCTTTCACGGGCTTGAGCCGGTCAGTTATTCCCTTGAGATCCGGTACTTTTAATGGCACGAAATACCCCTGACCATGCACCACGCCGTGGTCTTATGGTCTTCTATAACACTGGTATCCCCGCACACCTATATAAATCCATGATTGGCGGCGAGGAGAAATCAGACCCACTGCAATTGCCCGGGAGTGCATTGCGTTCCGTATTTGACAGAAATCTACATGTAGCCCTGGACCCTCATGTTCATAGGATATTTGAGGTTCAGCATGCATAATACGGCGCGCCGGGCAATGCCCACCGGTATTTCATCGCTTGATCCTGTGCTTGAAGGGGGCGTCCCCCCCGGGTCGCTTGTACTCCTGCTCGGGGATATCGGGGCCGGGAGCAGTGAATTTGTCTACAGTTCTATCATGCAGCTCTCGAAACTGGCCGACAAGCAGGCGCAGCAGAACCTCCTGCTCCCCGCCGAGATTGATTACTTCACCTTCACCAAGGGAAAGGATGATGTCCTTCATGAGATGCAACGCTCGTTCCATCCCGACCTGACCGGATCGCTCGGGGAGGTGAAGTTCAAGGACCTCTCCCAGATCTACTTTGATTCGAGTATCATCCCCCTTGAATGGTATTCGGAGAAGGACATCTTCTCAAGGCTCCAGTCAAGAGGTGATCACGGTAATATCCTTGGCAACCTGGCAGCCCAGCTCAATTCGGTCCCGAAACAAAGCCTCATCATACTCGATTCCGTCACCGACCTGGCAAGCCAGTTCAATAAAACCGGGAAGTGGAATGATTTTGCCGCCTTTTTGCGTGGTCTGCAGCGGGTGTCAAAGGTATGGGATTCTACTGTCTACCTCCCGCTCACCAAGGGTATCCTCGAACCTGCCAGGGAACTCGAGGTTGCGGACGCCACTGATGCGGTTCTCTCCTTCAGGTGGGAGGAGACCGCCGGGGCCCGCAGGCAGCGGGTCATGTACATCGAGAAGTTCAGGGGGCTGATGACCTATCTTGAGGAGAAAGACCTGGTGAAGTTTGCGGTCCGGATATCCTCGACAGAAGGATTCGATGTGAGCAACATCAGGGTGGTCATATGAGCGAGGACCGGGTGAGGATCGGCATCGAAGGCCTCGATCAGATGATGGGGGGCGGGCTGATACCTGGCAGCATCTGTGCGATAATCGGAACCTATGGGACCGGGAAAACGACCTTTGCACTTGAGTTCATCTGGGAGGGTCTCAAGCAGGGCGAACATGTTATCTACATCAGCCTGGAAGAGCGTGAGGACCGCCTGATACGCTATATGACCGAGAAAGGATGGGATATTGCCCCCTATTCGGGGAAGGCTTTTTCAGTGCTGAAGCTTGACCCATCTGACTTCAACCTTGCCATCAACAGTATCAAGAACGAACTCCCTGCTCTCGTGAAGCAGGTTGGCGCCCAGAGGGTTGTGATTGATCCGATCTCGCTCTTCGAAGACCTCTTTGATCGCGATTCCGACCGGAGGAGGGAGATGTTCCGGTTCGTCGATACGCTCCGGGACCAGCACTGTACGATCGTCATGACAAGCGAGACCGACAAGGACAATCCGTTCGCAAGCCGGCACAATCTCATTGAATACCTTGCCGATACGGTGATCCTGCTCCGCTATGTAAGGCCATCAGATCTCACCGATGTGCATCTTGCGCTGGAAGTGGTCAAGATGCGGCTCTCCTCCCACTCCCGCGAGATCAAGCCATACGAGATCCAGCAGGGACAGGTCCTGGTCTACACCGAAGCGAATGTGTTTTGAGGAGCAGCAACGGACTGAAAGTCCGGTGCTGCGGGGAAACAAGGGAGAGGGATCCGGAGAACATTAGGATTCAGGCCACGGACTGAAAGTCCGGTGCTGCGGGGAAACTGTGTCTGAGGGATTCCTGAGAAGGGAGAGAAAATACGTGTAAATTCAGGTTTTCATACCTCATGTGCGATAAACCCCGCCGCCCCCGAAAATACCGCGGGGCTGCCGCCCTCGACCCGGGGCGACCTGCGATCACCGATGATTCATCAACCCCTATTGGATTCGCCTGAAAACGTGATAGATAATGAGAAGCGGCGGCGGTTCAAATAATATTTTCGTTGGCCTTATAAAAACGAAAAAGTAGATGATATTTACAAAACAACAAGAAAAACCACCTTGATGGTATGGGACTATCCAAATAAATCTAAAAAATGTTGGTGGCTAGATTGCTACTATACCCATATTTTTTTGGCTAGATTGCCACAGTACTCTGATTTCCTCTTCTCGTACTCCTGAAAAATCATACGGGAGTAAAGTTGCTCCACAATGGTAGGGCAGCCTCCCCCGATCTAGAACCCTTCAATCCCGATAAGGTGGAGCACTATCACGATGATGGCACCAGGGATTCCTCCCAGGATACAGAGCAGGATGTTCACGAGCGAGTAAGGGATCTCAGTTCTTCCAAGGCTCGCCATGATATTGAACAGGTTCATGAAGAAGAGGACCAGGAGTCCCAGGATTGAGTTGATGATCAGTTTCGTGATGTCTTTTAAAAGGAAGAAGAGGGCCACTGCGATAAGGATTCCTGCGATAAGGACCGCCAAATCTATATTCATGCTTAATTACCAATGATTGCAAGGTCTTTTAATCTTATCTCAGGCAGGACCATCGATCCCACGACTCTCTCACCGGCAGAGAGGCCTCCTGTCTTCATCAGGACATCGAAAACATTGCCCGAGAGCATCGCCTTTCGTATCGGAAACTCGACATTCCCGTCCTGCATAAGGTAGGCGTTGGAGAGCTCCACTGAGAAATCCCCAGTTAAGGGATTTGCGGTGTGCGCACCCACCATGTCGTTGACATGGATTACCCGTCCCTCCATCAGGTTACCCCTCTGGCCATCGAGTGTCAGCGTGTGGGTACCTATTCCCGGGGATCCCCCGTGACCCCCCCTGACCGCACTCCCGGTGCTCTGTTTACCGTACCTGTACGCGGTCTTGAGATCATAGGCAAATTCGCGGAGGATCCCTTGTTCAACAAAGTTGACGATCCTTGTAGGGGTTCCCTCGCCATCCCACCGGCAGCTTGAAAGGCCTCTCGGATGGAAGGGGTCATCGCGCAGGGAGAGAAGCCGGTCCATGACCTGCTGCCCCTGAAGGTTGGCGAGGCGTGAACGACCTGCGTGGACGTTCTTCCCGCTCAGGGCAGGAAGATAAACCCCTCCCAGCAGTTGTGAAAGGGCGATGGGTGAGAGGACGATATCGTACGATCCGGAAGCAACATCTTTTCCATCAAGGGAAGAGTATGCGAGGTATGCCGCTCTCTCTCCCACCTTCCGGGGATCGATATCCATTCTCCAGGAAGCATCAAACTCGTACCCGGTTGACTGCCCGGTGATGGTCTCTATCCCGACGCTCACCATGCTCTCCATGTCACCATAATGTACTCCTCCTGTATTGGCAAGGGTCCCGGAATACCGCGAGATCTCGGCGCTCCCTGAAGTGATCTCGACCGGGTATGCCCGGGTTCCATCGACGAGATCGCCGAGGAGGGTTTTTACAGTTTCAGCGTCCGGTGTGACACCTGGGTCATAGTTCACCGGCGTCGGATCGAATGCTGCCGGAACCGGCAGTCCCTTCCATTCCTGCGGTGTTGCGAGTGTGGCACTAGCGATCGCAGCATCAAGGCAGGCTTCCCATCGTTCAGGGTTCATGGTCGCAGAGGTCCCGATACACCCCTTGTGGATTACCCGGAGCGAGAGACCCTGCAGGTGAGTACCTGAAGCATAGTGGATCTCGTGCCGCTTTAACCGGGCTGAGACAGAATAACCGGAGAACTGGTAGGCTTCCAGTTCATCGACCCGCCGCCCGCCTTCCTTGACAATGCGTTCAATCAGTTCCACTGCCACCCACCACCGCATCGATCAGAAGAACATGGGGAGCTCCGTCGCTCACGGGAACGCTCTGGCCGCCCTTGCCACAGTATCCCTGGTGCATTTTCCTGTCCCTGGCGCAGAGAGAGATACTGTGCAGCGTCCTGAGAATCTCACCAGAGAGCGAGACATCTCTCACCATCGCCCCCCGTTCGCCATGTTCGATTGCATACCCATATTCAGCGTTGAACTGGAAGATACCCCGCCCGGGGTCCACCTGCCCTCCTCGCGAGCCCTTGAGGAGGATCCCTGACCGGCACTCGCTGACAATTTCATCGAACGAAGAATCCCCGTTCTCGATGTAGGTATTGCTCATCCGTACCTGGGGGGGCTCCCCTGCCATTGCCCGTGCATTGCCTGCATGGCCAAAGCCCACCGCGGCAAGTGTCTCCCGGTTGTGCAGGAAGGCATTCACCTTTCCTTTCTTGATAATCTCAGTCCTTCCCACGTGGCTTCCTTCGGCATCAAGCGGCTCGAACCCGAATTCCGGCAGTGAGGGATCGTCGACGATGGTCACAGACTCGCTCGCGATCTGCTGGCCCATTGTATCAGCGAGTACCGACCCTCCCTCCTGGACAAGATCGGCCTCGCTTGCATGTCCTACCGCCTCGTGGGCGAAGACTCCTGCAAGCTCGGGATCCAGGATCGCGTGCATCGTTCCACCGCGTGGCGGCCGGGCGTCGAGGAGTGCAACCGCCCTCATCGCAGCTGTATTCCCGTCATCCTGGTGGTGCCGGAGGTTGAAGTCCTGGATAGCGTGATTCCTTACATACCCCATCTGCATGTCCCCCCCGCGTTCTGCGACCGCGACAATTGAGAATCCGGACCTGCAGATGGAATACGAATACTCATCGCCGTAGAGGTTCTCGAACCTCACTTCCTCGTTCCGTTCGATGTACGACGCCCGGGTGCTCTTGATCCCATCGATACGGGCGCTCTTCTCGATCCCTGAAAGAAGATCCTGTTTCTCCTCCAGATCCACGTCCGCCGGGTCCTCTTTCATCCCGGGGACCGGGATACACCCGCCGGGAACCTTGGCAAGAAGCACTTTTTGGTTCGTCAGGGATGCAAGGCTCCCCGCCTGTTCCAGAAGCACTTCAAAATCCCTGCCCTTGGGTCTCGAATAGGAGTCCACCGCAAGGATCCCCCAGCCCCTGGAACCAAGCACCCTGAGAATCGCCCGATCCACGTAAGAGGTGCCTGCCGATTCAACCCTTGCATTGTCTATGTCAACGTGGGTGACAGTGCCGGTGACGTGGCGAACGTCAAAATAGCGGATCTCCTCCATAGCGTCACGCCGTGGAGGTGGGAATTCCGGTGCTGTCGAGGAATGGGCTGGAGGATGTGGATGCCATCTTCCGCAGTTTTGAGAGAAAACCCTCGCGGTTTTCGGGCACCAGCGCAATCTTCAGCACGTCCTCGATGTAGTCGACAGGGATGATGGTGACAAGGGATTTATAGCGTTCCTCGATCAGGACATCGTCGATGTTCGCTCTCGGTATAAGCACGGTCTTGATCCCAGCCTTGGCTGCAGCCTCTATCTTGAAAGTGACCCCGCCCACAGGCAGGACATCTCCCCTGACGGAGAGGGATCCCGTCATCCCGATATCCTGGCGGACGGGAATACTCTCAATAGCACTGATTACCGCAGTCGCCACGCTGATAGAGGCGGAGTCTCCTTCCACCCCGCCGTAGGTCCCGATGAACTGGATATGGACATCCATGTTCTTGATGTCCTTCCCGGTGAATTTCTTCAGGATTGCGCTCACGTTCTTGATGGATTCCTGGGCAATCTCCTTCAGCATTCCCGTGGCGATCACCGTGCCGCTCGCCCCCTGTGCGGGGGTCACTTCCGCCATGATCGGAAGGACCGAGCCTGAATCGCTACCCATCACTGCAAGACCGTTTACACGCCCTATCCTCGTCCCTTCCACAACGGTCAGTTCGTATTCCCTGCTCCGGTGGATGTATTCATCGGAGACCTGGTCCTCGATGGATCTCGCGGTCTTCTTGGCAGCGATCACGTGGTCGGCCGTTGTCACTTCGGCTCCTTCCTGCCGTGCAAGGTCACCCGCCACGCGTATGAGTCCCCCGATATCACGGAGTTTCAGGGTCAGGTGACCCTTGCGGTTGGAACGACGCCGGGCTTCACGGATGATCTCCTCCATCGCGCCCTTGTCGAAATGGGGGATCTTCCCGTCGTTTTTCACTTCCTGGGCTATGAAGCGGATGAATTTCTCCCTGTTCTCGGGGGTGTCGGGCATGCTCTCGCTCATGTAGACTTCGTATCCATATCCCCGGATACGGGAGCGGAGCGCCGGATGCATTCCCTGGATGGCATCGAGGTTTCCTGCGGCGATCATGATGAACTTGCAGGGGACCGGCTCGGTCCTGACCATGGCGCCGCTTGACCTCTCGCTCTGCCCGGTGATCGGGAATTCACCCTCCTGGAGTGCGGTGAGGAGGTTCTGCTGGGAATGGGGCGTCAGGGTGTTGATCTCGTCGATGAAGAGGACACCCTTGTGGGAACGGTGGATGGCCCCTGCTTCCACACGATCATGGCTCGGGGTCTCGAGCCCCCCGCTCTGGAACGGATCGTGCCTGACATCGCCGAGAAGCGCCCCGGCATGGGATCCCGTGGCATCGATGAAGGGAGCAACGGTTGTAGTATCGTTTGAAACGAGGAGCTTCGGGACCATGGACTCCTCGCGAGGAGTGGCATACCGGAGGGCCATGAAGATAAACGCTGCAGCGATGACTCCCATGAGCCACTGGTAGGTGATAAAGGCGTACCCGATGATGCCGATCATGAGCAGCATCACGAGGGTGTTCCGGAGCTGGATCTTTTTCCGGGCTTCTGCCTTGTGAGCAGCGACGATCTGCTTTCCCCGTCCTGCGGGGACCGTCCTTACGATGGGATTATTCTGGTCATCGGAGTTCGGGTACACCAGGATGTCCTGCATCTCTTCCTTGGGGAGGAGTTCTGCCATGGCCTTTGCCAGCATGGATTTCCCGGTCCCCGGGCTTCCAATCATCATTACATGACGCCTCTGCGTAGCGGCTTTCCTGATGACCTCTACAGCATGTTCCTGGCCGATTACCTGGTCGATGAGGGACGGGGGCACTTCCACCTGAGAAGAATTTTCCATAGAAACTTCGACGGGGATCTCCTCGTCCTGGCCTTCTTCGACTCTCTGATCGGATTCCATGCGAAAAATGACCTCTTCTCCGTATGAGATAGAGATATAATTTATTCCTGCTCGTTTAAGTACTTTCAGCCTGAGGTAGAGGATATGTTGGTTGTGAGCACGGAATATTCACAAATACTGGCTGCACACGTCGCACACGCAATGGATTGCCAACTGGGCGGGGTCCGTTTTACCCGTTTTCCCGATGGCGAGCATTACCTTCGAATGGATACACCGCACGAGGAGATGGTGGTGGTCGGCAGCGTTCCTGATTCGGATGCAATGATCCAGCTCCTCCTCCTCATAGATGCCTGCGAAGGGTCTGAATGTACCCTTGTGGTTCCCTACCTTGGATATGCAAGGCAGGACAAGAAGTTCAATGCCGGCGAGCCACTCAGCGCACGGGCGATTGCGAGGGCGCTCTCAACCGGTGTATCGCGGATTTTTACCGTGAACGTGCATGACAAGGCGGTGCTTTCACATTTCAAGGTCCCTGCCCGGGATATCAGCCTTGCGGGGGAGATTGGCCGATACCTGTCACTCCAGCCACTTGAAGATCCTCTCATCCTGGCACCTGACGATGGAGCAGCAGCGTTTGCTTCCCAGGTCGCAGCAACTTGTGGCTGGCAGCACGATCACCTCGAGAAGGTCCGCATCTCGGGTGACGAAGTCCGGATCGAGCCGAAGAACATTGAGGCAAAAGATCGTGATGTGGTGATCGTTGACGATATCATATCCACAGGAGGCACCCTTGCCACATCCTCAGCGATGCTTCATGCCCAGGGGGCGAGGAGTCTTTCCTCAGTGTGCGTGCATGGCGTCCTTGCAGAGGGAGCGTACATCCGCCTCCTTGCCAAGGGCATCCGTGAAGTGACATGCAGCGATACCCTTGAGCGGGCCTGCAGTCGCTATACCGCAGGCAATGCCATCGCCGAAGCCCTCCGGTGATGCTGGCGATCGAATGGACTGCCATATGAGGTGACCTGAAATGCAAAGGGTTCTTGACGCGACGGCATTTTTCCTCGAGATTCCCCTTGAAGGCGAGCTCTTTACCACCCCGCTCGTGGTGGATGAACTCGCCGATACCAGGTCACGATGCAGGTTTGAAGCCCTTTCTGCATCCGGACTGCGGGTTCTGTGTCCGGGTCGCGAGTCGCTTCACAGGGTTGACGAGGCGTCGGAAGTGAGCGGCGATAGCGAAGTCCTCTCACCGGCAGACAGGGAACTTCTTGCCCTCGCCCTTGAGATCTCAGCAGAGGTGATCTCGGATGACTTTGCACTCCAGAACGTGGCGCATCACCTCGGTATCCCCGTATGTCCCCTGCAACAGAGGAAGGCGAGGAAAAGGAAATGGAGATTCCGGTGCCCAGGATGCGGGAGATATGGAGATAGTATGGTTCAATGTCCGGTCTGCGGAGCCATGCCAAAAAGAACCATTAAGTAGATACATGCACACTTCTTGACCATGTCGTCGCTCGACGAGCTGATCCAGAAAGCCAGAATGCTCCTCTCGGAAGGTCACAGCCCCGGGCAGATCGCCGATGAACTCTCTCTCTCTATGGAGACCGTGACCTGGCTTCTCACCCAGCAGAAGGGATCTGCAATCCCGAAGGATGTGCATATCGACTGGACTGCGGTCAGCGGCCAGGGCCCACTCCTCGACGGAATGGCGATGATGCTTCTCAAGCGGTATTATGCCGCTCTTGATGAGGGTGAAAAGGATGAGGGATACTCAGAGCGGTTCCCGACGCTCGCGGTGGGAATTTCGATCTCCGGTATTCCGCTTGCCACCTTGATTGCTGCAGAGGAGGATATCAAACTCGCCATCTACCACCCGGCAAAACACAGTACCCAGGATCCCCCCGTCGGATCGATCAGCGGGAATTTTGCATCGGTGTCAGGCGAGCGGTGCATCATCATCGATGATGTCATCACGTCAGGAAATACCATGCAGGACGTGGTGAAGTACCTGCGTCGTCACGGTGCGATGCCTATCGCAATATGGGTGATCTTTGATAAGCGCGGGCTTCGGGATGTTGATGGCGTTCCCGTCTATTCCCTCTTCAGGATATCCCGCATTGACTGAAAAATTCACCTGAATTTTTTTGAAAAATAGATTAATTTATATAGAAGTTTAATTCCATCTTTTACAGCATCGGAGGAATCGCTATGCTTGGTGGACAACCGATTATCATTCTTAAAGAGAACGTGGAGCGAAACAGGGGTCTTGAAGCCCAGCGCTCGAATATTGCGGCTGCAAAGGCCATTGCCAGTGCGGTCCGGACGACCCTTGGACCCCGGGGCATGGACAAGATGCTCGTCGAAGGAACAGGCGATGTGACCATCACCAATGATGGGGCGACCATCCTCCAGGATATCTCAGTGGTGCACCCTGGCGCCAAGATGGTCATCGAGGTTGCCAAAGCCCAGGACGAGGAAGTCGGGGATGGCACAACCACCGCTGTTGTTCTTGTCGGGTCGTTCATGGAGAAAGCCGAACAACTGATCGAGCGGAAGATTCACCCCACCGTGATCGCAGAGGGTTACAGGCTTGGTATGAAAAAAGCCCTTGAGATCCTTGATGATCTCTCCATATCAATCGATTCCTATGACAGGGAGAGCCTGATCAAGATCGCAGATACTGCAATGACGGGGAAGTCGATCGAATCAGTGAAACACAAGCTGAATGAAATTGCGGTCGACGCGGTGATGGCAATCTCGGAGAAGGAAGGCAGGAAGGTCACCGCAGACGAAGACAACGTCCTGATCAAGAAGCAGTCGGGCGAGACCATGGATGATGCCGAACTTGTACGTGGCGTCGTCATCGACAAGACCCGGATCACCGAGGACATGCCCCGCAAGGTCAAGGACGCACGAGTCGCGCTCGTTGCAAGTCCGATGGAGATCAAGAAGACCCAGGTCAAACAGAAGATCCACATCAGTTCGAGCGAGATGGTCAGTGCCTTCTCGGAACAGGAGAGACAGGCCCTGAAGCAGTTCGCCGACAAGGTCATCGAGAGCGGTGCAAACGTTCTACTCTGCCAGAAAGGCCTTGCGGATGCAGTCTCATTCTACCTCGCAAAGGGTGGAGTGCTCGCAGTCGAGGACGTCCCCGAGAAAGATATGAAGTTTGCCGCAAAGGCACTCAATGCCCAGATTGCCAACAAGGTGGATGAACTCTCACCTGAGATGCTGGGCAGGGCCGAGATGGTTGAGCAGCTGGAGGACGCAGATTTCGTCAAGATCTCCGGATGCAAAAACCCAAAGACCGTGACCATCCTCCTGCGGGGATCCACTGAATATCTCCTGGACGAGCTCGAGCGGGCAGTTGTCGACGGAACCCGTGTCGTCATGGATGCGATGGAAGACCGGAAACTCGTGGTCGGCGGCGGAGCAGTCGAGACCGAGATCCTCATGAAAGTCCGCGACTACGCCGAGCATGTCGGTGGTCGCGTCCAGCTTGCCATCGAGGCCTATGCCAATGCGTTTGAAGTAATCCCTGTGACCCTTGCCGAGAATTCAGGATACAATCCTGTCGACAAGCTGGTCGACCTCAAGAATGCTCATGCAAAAGGCCAGAAGTACGCCGGGCTGAATGTCTACAACGGAAAAATCATCGACATGAAAAAGGAAGGCGTGATCGAACCCCAGCGCTCGAAGCGCCAGGCCATCCAGAGTGCGACCGAAGCAGCCGTTATGCTCATCCGTGTCGATGACATGATGGTAACCCGAGAGGGTGGTGCCCCGGGCGGAGCCCCCATGGGCATGCCCCCGATGGGCTAAATACCACGCAATTTTTTCGTTTATTTCAGGGATTCTTCTTTTCCCTGGATTATGACAGAACGGCACCTCCTGCCCGAAAACGCTTCTTTATGGTCCCGATAGAAAGCGCCCCCGGCAGGATCTCTTCCAGGATCGGTTGCATTACCCCCTCTTATCGCCTGCCTGGTACAGGCACAATAAAGAGCACTTTTTTTACCTGATTTAACCCGGAATTTTAAGAAAATATTCGATTTCATCAGTATTTTCCGTAAGGGTGAGCGGTATTTCCCATGGAGCCACCGTTCCTGGATGAAACACTGCCAAACGGAGAGCGTACAGGGGTTCTTTTGGGGTAAGTCAGGATTATAGGGGGCTCACAGAGCCTCACCAGGGATGATCCCGGCATACCTGGATACCCCCCATGAAAGGGATGTTCCTCATTTTTCGAATGAACATCACTTCGTGATTTTTATACTGTATACTCGACTCTACGGTGTTCATCAGAAGTTTATATGAAACTCGCATCCGCGATTTTCATTCTGTATACGTGATCTCCCGAGGGGAAACATGGGGTTTTCTTCGAATGCCCGGCTCATCCCCTTGAGCAGGTCGAGAGAATCTCCACCTCGTCCTCTTCAATCGGTTTGTCCTGTGGGAGACTCACTCCCCTGAAAAGAATGAGCACGGTATCCGGGATAACCCCGAGCGAGAGGAGCGCCTCTTCGTACGTGGAACCTTCAGGACCTTCATAGTCCACGACTTCCCCACCGGGGACCATGAGAAATGTGCATTTCACTCCCATTCGATAGGATTATACGAACGCGAAAGAAAAATATCTAACCCGTGCCGAGGTAGTCTAGCCCGGAAAGGCGGTAGCCTCGAAAGCTACTGGCGCTCGCCGCCTCGGGAGTTCAACTCTCCCCCTCGGCGTATTTTGATTGAATTTTAAAAAAATTCGTGAGTTCTTCTGTTTTCCATTAGCCCTAAGCTTCGATAATAAAGCATCTCGAATTCCAATTCCTCCAAGGGACAAGTCCATTTTTTTTTTACGTTTTCCAATTTCTTACTATTCCCCCTTTGGGGCACATTGGGGCACTTCGCACCCATTTTCGGAAACTTTTTCCTATAATTTTTTTTCGCGAAGAGTTTTACAAAAATACCTTCCATGTGCCCCAAAGTGCCCCTAAACCAGCTGTGATCCTGATGTCCCTTTACTGGCAGGTACATTTTCTATGTACCAATTTCCAATTTTTTTTCTGTTTAAAAAAGAAGAGGACAAAAACGAAATAGAATAATCCTGTGCATAAGACAACCCCCCCTATTTATTCTCCTCTTCATGGGAACATATGTACATCATCCTTCTGATCTCCCGCATGCACGGATTCATTGATTCGAGACAGGCTCGCCGGGCTTCAACAAATGCTTCAGCCCCGGATGCATCGACGGACTTTACAGGGATGGATTGGGAGATTACATACCGGATGAATGTATTGTCAAGATCCCAGAGGTCGAGAATCGGCACATAGCGTTCATAGGTTCCTGCACAGGTAACCCGGAAAAGGGTTCCGGGCTCCGAACCTGCAATGAAATGGGAAGGTCCGGGCGATATTTTCAGGAATGCAATCCCCCGATCTCCCGGCAGGGAATCGACATGCAGAGCTCCCGCAAGGATTTCATCCGGGATGCCGTCCGGGAACGCATCGCATTCCGGAATTTCCTTCTCTGGATGGAGATGCGCACAGACCTTGCAGAGAGGAGGTAGCCTGTCCGGACTCGGCTCGTAGGTCATGCTGATCGATCATGGTTAACAACGATCTGAACCAAAAAGGTTGGGATCGGGAAGGTTCCCTATCCCATTGAGTGCATCGTCCGTATTTACGGGGCCGTTGCAGGGAAGCAGGGTCCAGCGCTCCCTGCCTCCTTTTTCCCCGAATTGTATGCTCTCTTGAATCCTGGATGACCTCCTGGCACCATCCTCACGCCCGGAGCACCCTCGGCCCTGGTTCGATGTAGTTTCCGGCACCGATCATCCATGTCCCGTCGATATCTGTCACGTAGCTGATCTTCAGGTCAGTCCTGTTCGTGAACGGATTGACAGAGTAATAATCGGTGATTCCCCCGCCGTTCTTCGCGATGGTGAGGAAATCCCTGACATGGTGGTTGCCGACCGGATCGGTCACATTCAACCTGTTCGCCCCTATCTGGTCAGGCGTATAAGGCCAGGAGAGTACCGTCCCGTTGTAGTCGTAGGAGAAGATATAGAGATCCCCTTTCACAAAAGAACCATTGAGATTATTGAATTCGGCGACAGCCCTCTCCCGGCCATGCGTCTGGGCATAGACTTTTGCATCGTCGACAAGTTCGAGGAGATCCATGTCAACAAGGCGCTCTTCGGACGTATACACCCCGGCCCCGATCCAGTACGTGTCATCAACCGGGCGGACATAGCTGATCTTGAGCGTGCTCTGCTGGTCGCCGGCAGGATACGGGTAGCGGTAGAGGATATACCCGCCTCCTGCTTTTGCCAGCTGGATCTCGATCTCGGTATACAATTTTCCTGAAGCGTCCTTTAAGGGAAGGAAGTTGGAACCTACCATGGCCGGTTGGAATGGCAGGGCGAGTGCGGTTCCCTGGTAATCGAGCGCGTACACATAGACATCGCCGGTCACAAACGGACCTGTTGCATTGTTGAATTCGGCGATAGCCTTCTCTTTCCCGTTCTCCTGTGCCCATGCTGCAGCCTGGTCCACATATTCCTTGATCTCAAGTGCGGTTGAGGGGTAGGACTGGGCAGGGGAGGCTGCTGGCGGGGTCGTCGCAAGGGATACTTCTGTGGTTACCCCGGGTGTGGGAACACCGGGTCCCTGTGAAGAGGATGTATCCATGCAGCCGGTAAAAATGACAAGAAGAATGAATGGTATGATGAGAGGCAGTCTGTAGTCCATAATCAGGATCTGATTCATGAACTGTATTAATTACTGCACATTGCCAGTGACGCTCACGATCGGGTTTTCCTGTCTGACAACACTCCCTCAGAAGCCTCTTATAATTTCATGATGAAGCACTACACATGAAGGCAATCGCTGTTTTTGTAATCTGTGCATTCGTGGGACTCATGGTCCTCGGCGCAGGATGTACCCAGCCAGCCACCGGACCGCAAACATCTGCTCCAACACCAACCCCCACCACTTCACCTGCCGAACCGACCGGCCAGCAGACAGTGACAACTCCGGCAGTCACCCCGACCCTTGGATACATCGCAGGTCCCATACCCTCGCAATACGAAGTCATCGTCGAGGTTGATCGGAACCGCGTCGCAACAAATCCGCTCATTACCGCCACATTCCGAGGCGGAAAGGGGATTAACTTCATCTCTACGATGGAAGTGGTGGTCAGCCGCTCCGACGGGCAGGTCATCTCAAAGATCCAGGAGAAACCCCAGGTGAACTCGAAAGTCGAGATTATGGGAACTCAGGGGACCGACCGGGTGGAGATCTTTGTGACCCTTGTCAATGGCGAAAGGTACAGGATCTATGACCAGTCCCTTGCGTTCAGGTCATATAACTGATATCTTTTTTTCTATGAAAATCGCTCCGCGATTTTCATTCTGTATGCCTGTGTCCCAGGTTGGAAAATCATGTAATTTTGGGTAAAGTATTCACGTTGCCCCTAACTTTTTTTCGATTTGTAGTAATACTCCTAGTATATTGAGACAGGTCTCCTTTTCAGTTTTATGTGTATCGTTTGATAATTCCGTGTTTTAAAGCCAAAATGCCTATTTTTTGCACCGCCGCCGGGGCCCCCTTCGGGGGCGGCGGGGTCAATCGCATATCAGATGTAGAGCCCAGAGCCTGCACTTTTTTCACCTGGATTTTTGTGATTGAAATTTTTCAAATGTATTGTCGTAATTTGTTTGTAGGATTGGGGGTAAAAATAATATTTTACACCAATTTTTTCATATGAAAATCGCTCCGCAATTTTCATTGTGTATACATGTGTGTCGAAGGGGAATCATTCGGGAATCATGTAGTTTTTTATAAGGATTCAGATCCCGGTTCTCTTCAGGTGAAGCAGGTTTTCCAGTCAGGAGAGAGTCAGGCTCTCTTTTCTGGAGAGAAATGCTGAGTTCCCTGACTCGTGTGCATGCCACTCATGAAGAAACCTATAGTGTTCGAAAATTATCTCCTTCTATTCCTGATCCCCTGACCCTCAAACGTCGCAACCAGGGTATTGTCATGAAATACATGGACCGTATAGGTGGAATAATGACCTGGCTCTCCCACGCACTGTGCGACAGCGGTAAGGGTGCCTTTCGCAGGCGAGAGGTAGTTGATCTGGGCTGAGAGTGCAACCTCCTCTGTAAGGCCAAGGTTTGCCGCGATACCGAATGCCTGGTCTGCAAGGGAAAAAATTGCACCGCCGTGGGCATGCATGTGCTGGTTCCGCTTCCCTGTAACATTCATCACTACCTTCGCATATCCAGGGCGGGCTTCGACGATTTCCATCTCAAGGAGGCGGGCAAATTCGGAATCGTTGAACTGCCTTATCCGGGATATTTGCTGATCAGCCGGAAGTTCCGTGGTACAAGAGTCTCCGTGATCGTCGGTCATACCCTATCTCCTGTTCCAGGATGAATCACTTCTTCTCATCCTGCTTGTATTCACGCTGGGTATATTGGTGCTTCTCTGAAGAGCCCCCATGTGCCACGATATACAGCCACTCGTACAGTGACTTCAGCGTCCCGAACTGCTCATACCTGCGCATGGAGAACCCGACCCTCATCCTGCTGTCAAAGAGCACCCTTCCCAGGTCTTTCATCCTCCTTGCAATCTCGAGGTCGTCGCCGGCATCGATGCACCGGTACATTCCTGCCTTTAAAAATGCCTCCCTCCGGAACGCGGTGTTGCACCCGAGCGTATAATAGAGGGTCCGCGTGTAGTACCCGAGCCTGGCAAAATGGTTCGCAAGTCCAAGTGAGATATGGTTCTTGAGAGTCTTTTCAATCGGGTCGACGGGGCCAAAGAGCTGCACGGCTTCGGGATGCCGTTCAAAGTCGTCGAGAATGACCTCGAGCCAGTTGGGAGGGATGATACAGTCAGCATCGGTGGTTGCCAGAACCGGGCTCTGTGCACGCATCGCGCCGTCATTCCGGGCTCCTCCCACCTTCCTGCTGGTCTGGATAAACACGAGATCGGCACGCGGCCCGGCAAGTTCCCTGGTGGAATCCTTCGATCCTCCGTCCACCACGATGATCTCATACTCATTCCGAGGAATGGTCTGGCGGTTCAGCGACTCAAGGCATGCAACGATATTTGCTTCCTCGTTAAACGAGGGGATCACGACGGAAATCTTCATTCTGTCAGCTCCCTGTAGAGTTTCACATGAAGCGAGGCGATGTCTTTCAGATCGAACTGCGATGAGAAATCCCTCGCCCCTGCGGCACAGTGCGTGAGCGCGGGACGGTCTTCTATTCTGGCCATCGCATCCTCTAGTGCTGAGAAATAAAGGATTGTGTCGCCGTAAATGTCGTGGAACTCGGGGATGTCCCTCGCAATCACAGGGAGGCTGCACGAGAGGGCTTCAAGGATGACCAGCCCGAACGTCTCCGCATAGGAGGGCATCAGGAAGATATCCGCGGCACTGTAGGGCTTGATGATATCGTTCATGTACCCGGGAAAGAGCACATTGTCCCTGCACTGCATCTTCAGCTGCTTGATCTTCCCGTAATCCTTCGAGAGCGCCATGTAGGGAGAGCCCCCGATCCAGATGAACTTCTTATCAGGGTATTCCTGGGAAAGGGCCAGGAAATCATAGAGACCTTTCCGTGGCGTCTGCTGTGCCACGGTAAGCACCACGTCCTGGTCGTCCGGGATACCATATTCCTCCCGAAACGCAGCCCGCTTCTCGTCGTCCCTCCGGAAAAAATCCCTGTTCACTCCGTTCGGGATAAGGGTGACCGGCATTTCGGGGACCATGGCGGTGACTTCCTCGTGGCATGGCCGGGAAATCGTGATGATATGGTCGTACTTCCGGTATATTTTTGGATACCTCTTGTTGATCGCCCGGGCGAGGGCAATGTTGCCCATGTTGATCCGGGGAGTGGAGTGCGCAGTGAGCACCTTTTTTCCCTTTGCCATCCGGCGGTTGAGTGCTGCAATCGGGCCGAAGGTATGGTAATGAACGATATCCGCGTGATTCGCGTATTTTTTCCAGGAAACCTCGATTCCCGGTTCCAGCTGGAGCTGCCGGTACAGTGTCTTCGCAACAGTCGCACACCCGATGTAGCGGAGGAAGAGCAGGTCTTCCACGAAAAAATTGACCTTCATTCCCACCCCTTTGCGCATTCCATTGCATTGCGTATGCATCCGTCCATATTCAGGTACTCAAACCTTGAGAACCGGCCCTCAAGGGTGATCCCCCGGGATTTGAAATATTCCCTTATAATCCGGATATTCTCGAGATACCCAAGGTCATAAACAACATAGGCAAATTTTTGCCGATCGACTGCAGTGTGAACTACCTGATCCGGCGTGATGAATCCCATCTCCCCGAGCGATCGCACAGTATGGTTGATCAGTTCCTCGTCGGTCATGCGGGAGACGGCATCCCCTTCGTTATAGGTGATCTCGGCAAGGATACCGGCATGATTTCCCGGTGCCACGTGGCTGCTGAAATTTGATGGGAATGAGATGCGGTTCGCAAGGCCCTGGTTGGGGTCAGGGATGTAGAGCCAGGAGATATCGGGGACTATCCCACGGATTCCCATTTGGATGCATGCAACAGAATTATAACGGAGCGCCTGTACCGCATTTTTCACCTCATCGGGGATATCATGGAGGCACGTGACGAGGTGCTGGAGCGGGATGGTGCTTATGACCCGGTCGCCAGAAATGGTCCTCGTACCATCGCTTACCTCCCAGTGACCATCCCTGAACACGATGGAACGGACAGGAAACCCGGTGAAAATCGCGTCCTCGAGGCCATCTGCGATCGATGTCACAAGAGCTTCTATGCCCCCCTCAACAGGGTACGAGAAGATAGACTGGTGGGTATACCCCTCCGTCTCGATGCCTATTGCAGACTTGATCACGTCCTCGACAGGCGGCCTTGGCACCCGTCCTTCCATCCAGTGTGCCGACATCAGGTGGGCGGGATAATTCCAGATCTTCTCGTTGTAAGGTATCATGTAGAGTTCGGCGATCCCTCTCCCGAACGTGGCAAAGATCCATTCACGGAAATTTTTCGGGGGTGGTATCTCCCCTTTCTCGGCCTTCACATAGGTCCTGATGAATTCATTGATACAGAAATAGAGATCCTCTTTCGGAAGTGCGGCAAGGCCGTTCTCAAACGGGTATTTCACAAGGATATTCCGGTAGAGTATCTTCGTGTTCCTCGATCGTGTATCCCGGTTGGAACCGAGCACTCCATGCATGAATTCAAGCACTTCCTTGTCCCGGGAGAATATGATATGTGAACCGCCTGTATCGAAGGTGAAACCATGATCGGTCCGGGACCGGCAGAGTCCGCCTATTCTTGACTCTGCCTCGAGCACGAGAACCTCATGTCCCTTCTCACGCAGCAGGCGGGCAAGCGTGATTCCGGTCAATCCCCCTCCCAGGATGAGTGTTCGCACGATCCATATATTTCGCGGCAGGGGTAATATGGTTGACCATGCAGAGGTTTAGTCTTCCGCGCCTATTTATGGCAGATCGGGGGTATATACGAAACGAGTGGAGATAGAGCAGTGTCCTTGAGCGAATATTCAAAAAAGAGGGATTTTACAAAGACTCCTGAACCCCACGGGGACGCTGTGCAGGGACAGGAGGTCCCGGTCTTTGTTGTCCAGGAGCATCATTCGAGCCACCACCATTTCGATCTCAGGCTGGAGCATGAGGGGGTGCTTGTGTCATGGGCCGTGCC
The DNA here is from genome assembly GCA_018262855.1 of Methanolinea sp. Taxonomy (GTDB): domain Archaea; phylum Halobacteriota; class Methanomicrobia; order Methanomicrobiales; family Methanospirillaceae; genus Methanolinea_A. Next base: position 45,924 of record JADFDO010000009.1, read on the forward strand.
AAAGGGAATCCCGGAATTGCCGGGGAAAAAGCACCTGGCAGTGAGAACCGAGGATCATCCGCTGGCGTATGCGGTGTTCGAAGGGGCTATCCCTGAAGGAGAGTACGGTGCAGGACAGGTGAAGATCTGGGACCGCGGAACCTTTTCCCCCATAGCATGGGGAGAGGACAGGATCGAGTTCACACTCCAGGGGGAACGCCTCCAGGGAAGATATCTCCTTGTCAGGTTTAAAAAAGCAGGAGAGCAGGAATGGCTGATCTTGAAAGCAAAGGACTGATAACCGGGATATACCTGATGGGTGGGGATAACCACTGCACATGTTCTCATTGGATTCTTGCGAAAAAAAGTGACGTCTATTGTGTCATTGTTACCACCAATCTCACGGACAAGTCACGAAGAAAAAAAAGAAGAAAAACACAGTACTAAAATTATTGAAAAGAAGTGCAGGTTCTGGATTTCATTTCGGATCTGCGATTGACCCCGCCGCCCCCGAAAATACCGCGGGGCTTCCGCCCTCGGCCCGGGGCGACCTGCGGTCGTCGCTAAATCTTCAGTAATTGTTGAAAAATTCTGGTAGGAGTGATGAGATGGAGCACGGCGGCGATTCAAATACTATTTTTTTCATTTCCCTATTAAAACCAAAAAAGATCTGAAATTCAAAAAAAACAGTTGAACAAACCTCGATAACTGGTATTATCACACAATTCGCTTAAAATTTAGTTGGCTAGATTGTCACTGTACCCCGAAAAAAGTAAATTGCTCCTATTTGGAGCTCTTCACTGTTTTTGCCCCGCGTAGGATTGCAATCCTTCCCGTCCGGACAAGCTCCTTGACCCCGTATTGGCGGAGAAGTTTCTCAAGGGCATCGATCTTCTCGGTATCGCCTGCAACAGAGAGGACCACGGTTTTTGTACCGACATCGATGATATGGGCCCGGAAGATGCTTGCAATCTGCATGATCTCGGCCCTGCTGCTCCCGGGATCGGCATTGACCTTGATGAGTGCAAGTTCGCGCTCCACGCGGTCGTTCTCGGTGATATCCGAGACCTTGATCACATCGATAAGCTTGTTCAGCTGCTTGATCACCTGCTCGATCTGGGCATCGTCACCGATACAGACGATGGTGATGCGGCTTGTCCCAGATTCCTCGCAGGTTCCGACCGCAAGGCTCTCGATATTGAAACCGCGTCTCGAGAAGAGGCCCGTCACCCGCGAGAGGACGCCGGGCTTGTTTTCGACGAGCACGCTCAAGGTGTGCGGCTTCATTCGGTGTACCCCCCGATCATCTCGTTGATGGCAGCTCCCGCCGGGACCATCGGGAAGACGTTCTCTTCCCGCTCCACCCTGAAGTCCAGGACGAAGGGGCCGTCGGTCTCGATTGCTGTCTTCAAGGCAGATCTGACATCACCGCAGTCCTCCACCCTGATTCCATCGATTCCATATGCATTGGCGATCTTCACGAAGTCGACCGGTGGGAGTTCGGTGTAGGAATACCTGCGGTCATAGAAGAGCTCCTGCCATTGCCGCACCATCCCAAGGAACCTGTTGTTCAGGATTGCCACCTTCACGGGGATCTGGTAATGGGACACCGTTCCCAGTTCCTGGATGTTCATCTGGAAACTCCCGTCCCCGGCAATGTCAAATACGACCTGGTCAGGACGGGCGAAATGGGCTCCCATTGCAGCCGGGAATCCGTACCCCATGGTACCGAGCCCACCGGACGTGATCCAGCTCCTCGGATGGCGGAAACAGAAGTACTGGGCCGTCCACATCTGGTTCTGCCCGACTTCGCTCACAATAACACCCTCGCCGTCAAGCAGTTCGGAGAGCTGCTCGATGACGAACTGGGGACGCAACATCCCGTCCTGTGGATATTTCATGGGGTACTTCTCTTTCCAGGAATGTATGCGGGATTGCCATTGCTGGTAGGTCTTCTTCTTCTGGATCTTCGCAAGCATATCCTGGAGGACTGATTTCGAGTCTCCCACTATAGGGACATCCACCCTCTTGTTCTTCCCAATCTCTGCCGGATCGATATCGACATGGATGATCCGGGCCTGTGATGCGAACGTATCAAGCTTCCCAGTGACCCGGTCGTCGAACCTGACCCCTATTGAGATGAGGAGATCAGACTCGGTCACCGCATAGTTGGCAAACCGGGTCCCGTGCATCCCGAGCATCCCCAGGTTGAGGGGATGGTCGCACGGGATTGCCCCAAGCCCCATGAGGGTTGTTGTCACAGGGATTCCCAGCATCTCGGCGAGCCTGACCAGCTCTTCTGAAGCATTCGAGGCTATCACTCCTCCGCCTATGTAGAAGAGCGGCCTTTCTGCCTCCATGATCATCTCGATCGCCTTGTCGATCTGCCGCGAATGACCCTTGTAGGTCGGCTGGTATCCGCGGAGGTTCACCTCGTCATTTTCGGGGAATTCGTAACTAATCTCCTTTGTGCTGACATCCTTGGGAAGGTCTATGAGGACAGGTCCCTGCCTTCCGGTGCGGGAGATGTAGAATGCCTCGCGTATAACGTGGCCAAGGTCCTCGGTCCTCTTCACGAGGTAGTTGTGCTTGGTGACGGGCAGCGTAATCCCGGTGATATCAGATTCCTGGAAAGCGTCGTTTCCGAGCAGGCTTGTGGGGACCTGCCCGGTGAGTGCGACAATCGGGACGGAATCCATGTATGCTGTTGCGATTCCAGTCACGAGATTGCATGCACCCGGACCGGAGGTGGCAAGGCATACGCCGACCCTGCCGCTGGCACGGGCAAACCCGTCAGCGGCATGGGCAGCTGCCTGTTCATGCCGTACGAGGATGTGCCGCAATGACGAATTGTAGAGTTCATCATAGATCGGCAACACTACACCGCCGGGGTAGCCGAATATTGTCTCCACCCCTTCGCGTTGCAGCCCTTCAATGAGTATTTTTGCTCCGGTCTTCATTCTCTTCCCTCAATAGTCTGTTCATGCCGGCGATCACCGCTTCGACGCTTGCCATGATGATGTCCGTGCGGGCGCCGCGAGACGTAATTATCTTTCCGTCTTTACTTAATCTTACCGTCACGTCCACAAGGGCGTCCGTTCCGCCGTGGATAGCGTCGACATGGTATTCTTCAAGGTGGATATCTGCGACCGCTGCGACCGATCGCCTGAGGGCTTCCATGGCTGCATCGACAGGTCCAGTACCTGTCGATGCACCTGTCACCTCCTCGCCCTTCACCACAAGAGTAACTGATGCGGTGGGAATCACGTTGCTCCCGCTGACGACGGTAAACTGCTTCATTTTCAGGACCGGGCGGCACTCGATGGCCATTACAGCCTCCGCGACCGCGATGAGATCGGTATCGGTGATGCGTGCGCCCTGGTCCCCAAGAGCCTTGATCCTCTTCAGTATCTCCTTCAGCTGGTTCTCGTCTGGATGGTAATGCATCTCTGCGAGTGCAGCTTCCACAGAGGCTGATCCCGAATGCTTGCCCAGCATGATTCGCCGCTTTCTCCCGACCCTCTCCGGTGGCACCGGCTCGTACGTGCTCGGTTCACGGAGAACCCCGTGGGCATGGATGCCGCTCTCGTGGGTGAATGCCATCTCTCCTACGATGGCCTTGTTCGTGGGAAGGGGGATGTCGGTCATCCGTGATACCAGCGAAGCGAGGTGATACAACTCCTCGGTCTTTATACCGGTCCGGTACTGGTAGAGGAGCTCGAGGGCCATCACCAGTTCCTCAAGAGGGGTATTTCCCGCCCTCTCGCCGATCCCGTTGACCGTGACGTGCGCACACGATGCGCCTGCCCGGAGCGCAGCAACAGTATTGGCCATTGCCATCCCGAGATCATCGTGGCAGTGGATGCTCAATGGTGCAATGCAGAGTCCGGGGATAACCTCCGCCACCCTGTCCGGTGTCAGCAGGCCGACCGTGTCACAGAAACACAGCCGGTCGGCTCCTCTCTCAAGGCCGCCGGTGTAGATCTCGCGGATAAAATCCGGGTCCGCCCGGGAGGCATCCTCGCCGGAAAGTTCGACGATCAGCCCTCTCTCCTTTGCATAGGTCACCGCGGAAAACGCCATCTCGCAGATCTGCGGCCGGGTCTTTCGCATCTTTTTCTGGATGTGCAGGTCGCTTACAGGGATTACAAGGTGCACAGAATCTGCGCCATAGTCAGCGGCATAATCGATGTCCTGGGAGACAGCCCGCACATAGGTGCAGATCTCTGAACTGAGTCCTGCATTGGAGATAAGGCGTAGTGCTTCCCTTTCACCGTCGGATGCGGCAACCGAGCCCGCCTCGATGACATGGACACCAATGGCTGCAAGGTTCGACGCAATTTCAAGTTTCTGCGCAGGATTCAGCGAGACCCCAGGGGTCTGCTCCCCATCCCGCAGGGTGGTGTCAAAAAACCGGATCTTACCGGGGAATAAAACGATCTGTCATGGAAATACCATCACTGCGTATAATGTTATGCCCGCAGCTATAAAAACCACATGATTTTCCTGGCGGGACACATGCAGATACGATGAAGGTAGTGAAACCATTTTCATCTGTAGTAAAAAAAGGGGTTCAGGGTTGGGAGATTGAGTCCGGTTGCGGTGTATCCTGTGACGAATCATAGAGGATACAGATGTATCTGTGCATAAATACCATGATAAATGGTGAAATGAGGATCTGGATGATTGCGCCAATGTAGGGAATAATGCTTAAGATTACCTGAACAACTGCAACTATCACCACAACAATGATCAGTGCCAGGATGTAGGATCCCCATCCAATTTTTCTGATAGTAGCCAGAATCGCACTGAAATTGAAGGCTTCTCCGATCTTTCCAGTCCGGGCAAACCGGACAACCCCGACGACTGCAAGGAGCCAGAGGATTATTGCTACGATGACTGCAATCAGGATGCCGGCAATCACACCTCCGAGGATGGGCATCAGGCTCGGCATGAGTGCTTCAAAGTCAGGTTCGCCCGGCATGGACATAAGGATCGGTAACGCGCTGAGGAGTGCGGCTCCTGCAGTGACTGCAAGGATGATCAGCACGGGGATGAGATAGATAACTTCTATGACGAGAAGCTTGATCCCATCAACAAACATCCTGCCAAAACCGGTGACTTCGGGGAGTGGGACTTCGCCCCTGAGGATCCTGAGCAGGTACCCCATGGAAAAGGCACCAAGTATGATGGCTATCACGAATGCAATGACAAACCCGATGATCAACGTCGCGATGAGCGATCCTGGCATGTCCGCTCCAGTATTCGCCATCAATGAGGGTAGCATGAGTAAAATTAATAGAATGAATGGAATCACTGGAAGGAGGGTCAACACTATCAGCATGATCCAGGTCTTCAGATTTTTCGTAAGTCCATCCTTGGCGTATTCAAATGAATCACTAATCATTGTTCCATAATCCATACGAATCACTGATACTGATTCAATCTCGGAAAATAAAAAAGGGATCTGCCGTGTGTGAGAACGAACCTGGAAAAAAGGTAGAGATCAGGCTGGTGGAACCTGGACAGAGGTTTCTCCTGAAGATTCGTACACCATGCAGATATACCTGGCTTCAAAGAGAATCAGGAATGGGAGAAGTATTATCCAGATGATCCAGCCGACATAAGGAATCCCTGCGATAAGGTTGAGGATGAACCAGATGATCCCAGCGATGATGAAAAGGATGATAAGGGCAAGGATGTAGCTCCCCCACCCAATTTTCCCGATCGTTTCAACGATTGCACCAAAATTGAATGCCTCACCAAACTTCCCAGTCCTTGCCATTCGGACAAACCCGATAGTCGAGAAGAGTGAGATGATAATTGCGATGATGAATGCAATCAGCAGACCGACCATGAATGCCATCATGATGGGCATCAGCGCATCGATATTGGTCGTAAAATAGTCGGGATTCCCGCTGAGTGCTGCATCCCGGATTGCAGAGAAGAACGCGAATCCTCCGAATATCAGGATGATGAGGATAACCGGTATCGCGTAAATGATTGCCGCGACCAGGAGTTTAAGACCGTCGATGAACAGTGTTCCCCACTGTTCCGGTTCGGGGGCGGGCTTCTTACCCCGCCAGATCTCCATCGTGTACCCCATCATCAGCGGGAATATGATCGTGGCGATGATAAGCAGGATCCACCGTTTCCAGTGACCCACAAGGCCATCCTTTGCATATCCCAATGAATCTCCCAGCATGTTGCCATAATCCATACGAATCACCACTCTTTACAGATCAGGTGCCATCAGTTTCAATTTAAAGGTATCTTCGAAAAATGGGTGTATGATCCTTATTAATGCCTGAAATGGCGGATTCCCGTGAAGACCATGGCCACATTCAGCCGGTTTGCGGCTTCGATGACCTCTTTGTCACGGATTGATCCGCCGGGTTGCACCAGTGCGGTCGCACCTGCAGCAGCTGCCACTTCGAGTGTATCAGGGAATGGAAGAAACGCATCGGAGGCCACCGCCGATCCCGCAAGCGGGAACCTTGACTTTTCAATGGCAATCTTGGCGGCATCCACACGGCTCATCTGCCCGGCGCCAATCCCGAGTGTGCGCGTGGAATCAGCAAACACGATGGCATTGCTTCTCGTGTGGGCACATACTTTGCAGGCGAATTTCATCGCCTTCATCTCAGCGGGTGTCGCATCCCGGTCGGTGACGACCTCCCAGTGCTCCTTGTATGAGGGAGTATGCTGGACAAGAACACCTCCATCGATTGTGCGGAGTTCCCAGCCTCCCGCGGGGGCTGGCAGGTTGAGTACACGCAGGTTCTCCTTTTTCTCAAACATTTTCAGGGCGTTGGAAGAGAATGAAGGCGCGGCTATGACCTCGACGAATGTGCCTGCAATCTCCTCTGCGACGTGGCGATCCACCTCCCTGTTCAGTGCCACCACCGAACCATAGGCGGACACCGGATCAACGTCCCGGCCTTTGACGTATGCATCAAGAAGAGTGTCTCCGATGGCGACACCGCAGGGATTGTTATGCTTGACGATGACTGCAGCAGGATCAGAGAATTCGCGGATGAGCCCTGCCGCTGCGGAGAGATCCAGGTAATTATTGTAGGACATCTGCTTTCCCTGCAGGGGTTCTTCACCTGCAATACCCGACATCCCGTACACCGCACCCCTCTGGTGGGGATTTTCACCGTACCTGAGGGTTCTCCCGTTCCGGAACTGGATGGTGAAGACAGGTGGGAAACCAGTATCGAGACTGTGGAGGTAATTGCTGATCGCCGCATCGTATGAGGCAGTCAGGGCAAATGCACGTCTTGCCAGCATCAGACGTTCTTCAGGAGTGAATCCCCCGTTCTTCAGCGCTTCCCTGACAAGGGGGTAGTCACCTGGATCGGTGATCACCGCGACATCCCGGTAATTTTTTGCCGCGGCCCTGATCATTGCAGGGCCACCTATGTCGATGTATTCTACAAGTGTTGAGAGCGGAAGGTCTTTTCCTGCCATCTCTTCGAAGGGGTACAGGTTTACCACCAGGAGATCGATAGGGTGGATCCCTTCTTCGTCCATCACCCTGTCGTCGATTCCCCTCCGCCCGAGGAGTCCGCCGTGGATGCGGGGGTGCAGGGTCTTCACGCGCCCATCCATCATCTCGGCCGAACCGGTATATTCAGACACTTCCGTAAACGGGATTGCTGCCTTCATGAGGGCAGCACCCGTTCCTCCCGAACTGAGCAGGCGCACCCCGTGACGGTGCAGTTCGCCTGCAAGATCCGCGATGCCCTCCTTGTTCCACACCGAGAGCAATGCCCACTTCATACTCACCTATGGGAGATCAAGATTTAAGAGCGTGATGCCCGGACTCATGCAACGGGTTACCAGGGCAGGATTCCCGCGGAGGCAACTGGTCAATCATTATCACTTTGAGGCGGGATATGTCTATCAGGATGAGAGAACCCCCTGTCAAGAAGATCCTCTACTGGTGCGGGAAGTGCAATGTCCCCCTCCTCGGAAAAACCTGTGGCTGCGGGAGTGAAGGGCATGCCATCCCGCTTCTTCAGCCATATGACATAAGGCCTGCCCTCCAGAGCGATCATCGCCTCATTGCCCGGTTACTGGAGGAGCGGCATGGAATCGCGAAGCTGCCATCGGTCCTTCTCCTCAATAAAACAGGGGGGATGGACAGGAAAGACCTTGTCATCGCCAACGGAGGTCGCTTTGGCTGGCTCTCTTTTGATCCCGTGCACCGTTCTTATGAATTTGAACTCTCCTTCGAAGCTCTGCCTTCAATGCTCCCTTTCATTACAAAGAATATTCTTGAACTGGGATATCTCCGGGGAGCCGAAGAAGATGTGCTCCAGAGACGAAGAATCGGGGGAAAAAAGTATCCGGCAACCCGGAAAATCCCGGACGGAGGGGTTGTACTCAGGTGGAACGGTCATGGTGGAGTCGGAGTTTCCACTGACGGGAATGTAAAAGTGAAGGAAGTGGGAAATGTCTCTCCTGTGGTATTGCCCGATCCAGGATGGGAGGACGTCATAACCCGGAACCGGCAGCACCTGAAGAATTTGGAGCGGAATGCTGTCCGCTTCATCAGGCAGCAGGCTGAAAAAGCACATTGCGTCAATATTTCGTTTTCAGGCGGGAAGGACAGCACTGCCGTGAGAGAACTTGCCAGGAGAGCGGGATTCGAAGACACATACTATGTAGACACGGGAATGGAATTTCCGGAAACCCTGGAATTTGTACGGGCTCATCCTGTCAAGACAATCCTTCACGGCGGAGATTTCTGGCGCGAGGTGAACCGGCATGGTCCACCCACGAAGGATGATCGATGGTGCTGCGAGCACCTGAAGCTCTCGCCGGTAAAAAAGTGGCTTTCAGGGAAGGGGGAGTGCATGACGATCCAGGGCAACCGCTGGTGCGAATCATTTGCCCGGGCAGGTCTTGCGCCTGCATCGAAGAACCCGTATAATCCCGCCCAGACCAATATCTCTCCTATCAGGAACTGGCGTGCACTGGAAGTCTTCCTGTATATATGGTGGCGAAAACTCCCCGTAAACCCCCTCTATGAAAGGGGGCTTGAGAGGGTGGGATGCTGGATGTGTCCTGCGATGCTCGAGAGCGAATTCGAGTATGTAGAGAGAGCACACCCCGAACTCTACCGGGAATGGGTTGCCTTCCTGAAAGAATGGATCAGAAAGAGAGGAGGGGACCCGGAATCTGTCACGAGCGGTGCGTGGCGGTGGAAGACTCTGCCACCCAAAATGCGCGGGAAAAAGTAGTGAGAACACCCCTCTCTCCCGGTGGTACCAATCGGACCTTGAACGTTGCGCAATTTTCACATAAAACCCTGGTACAGGCCTTTCAAGATAAATAATTTTATATAGAACTACAATGCAATAGATAAATGATAGCGCTATGGCCGAATCCAGAGAGGAGGAAAATTTTGACTCTGATGAAAAAAAGGAGCAAAAATCTCAAGCAGATTTAAATGAGCCTTCTTCCGGTCTGGAAGAGTTACAGAAGAAGTATGACGAGCTGAATGATCGGTTCATCAGGCTTGCAGCGGACTTTGAGAATTACAGGAAAAGGTCGGACCGGGATGTCGAGAACCGGGTGAAGTTTGCCATAGAGGGATTTGCAGTGGAACTCCTTGAAGTGGTGGACAATTTCGACCGGGCCCTCTCTGCAGACCCTGGTTCTGCACGCGAAGGTCTCGAACAGATCCACAAGCAGTTCCGGACAATCATGGAACGTCACGGTATCTGCCCCATCGAGGCCACCGGAAAAAAATTCGATCCAGGTGAACACGAGGCGGTGTACTGTGAACCTTCCGATCAGGAGGAGGGAACGGTTCTCAAAGAGATCTGCTGTGGCTTCCGGATGCACGACAAGGTTATACGATATGCAAAAGTGGCTGTTTCGAAAGGAAAGGAGACTGAGTAAACATGGCAAAAGAGAAGATACTTGGCATTGATCTGGGGACCACGTTTTCCTGCATGGCCATCATGGAGGCCGGCAAACCCATCGTGATCCCCAATGCAGAGGGACAGAGGACCACCCCTTCGGTGGTTGCATTCACGAAAGACGGTGAACGCCTGGTCGGGAGCCTCGCGAAGAGGCAGGCCGTCACCAATCCGACCCGGACCATTCAATCCATCAAACGAAAGATGGGCACCACCGAGAAGGTGAAGATCGACGATAAAAGCTACACTCCCCAGGAGATATCAGCGATGATCCTCCAGAAGATGAAGACGGATGCGGAGGCATACCTTGGGGAGAAGATCTCAAAGGCGGTCATCACCACTCCGGCATATTTCAATGATGCCCAGCGGCAGGCCACCAAGGATGCGGGCCGGATCGCAGGCCTTGAGGTGTTGAGGATCATCAATGAACCAACGGCCAGTGCGCTCGCCTATGGTATCGACAAGGAACAGGACGCGACCGTGCTCGTCTATGATCTCGGCGGGGGAACATTCGATGTGTCAATTCTTACCCTCGGAGACGGGGTATTCGAGGTGAAGGCCACATCGGGGAACAACCACCTTGGAGGCGACGACTTTGACAGCCGGATTGTCGACTATCTTGTGGATGAGTTCAAAAAGAAGGAAGGTATCAACCTTCGATCCGATCCCATTGCATCCCAGCGCCTGCGCGATGCAGCGGAGAATGCCAAGATCGAGCTCTCCCAGAAGATGAAGACAAATATCAACCTCCCGTACATCACCACAGGACCGAGCGGTCCCCTCTTCCTCGATATCGATCTCACCCGTGCAAAGCTCGAGCAGTTGATCGGGGATCTCGTAGAGTCGACGGTGATGCCGGTCAAGCAGGCATTGGGCGACGCAAAGCTTACGCCTGACCAGATTGACCATGTCCTTCTCGTGGGAGGATCGACACGGGTGCCTCTCGTCCAGGAGACTGTCAGGAAGATCCTCGGCAAAGAACCCGACAAGGGTATCAATCCCGACGAGTGTGTCGGTCTCGGTGCTGCGATCCAGGGGGCGGTCCTCTCAGGAGAGACAAAGGATATCGTGCTTCTGGATGTCACTCCGCTCACGCTTGGGATCGAGACCCTTGGGGGCATTTCGACCAAGTTGATCGAGAGAAATACGACCATTCCTACCAGGAAAAGCCAGATATTCTCCACCGCGGCGGATGGCCAGACGAGCGTTGAGATCCACGTTGTCCAGGGAGAGCGTGCGCTCGCGAAGGATAACTTCACGCTGGGCAGGTTCCAGCTGACCGGAATACCCCCGGCACCCCGCGGCATACCTCAGATCGAGGTCACGTTCGATATCGATGCCAACGGTATCATCCATGTTTCTGCAAAAGACCTCGGGACAGGGAACGAGCAGGCCATCACCATCAAGGGTGACCGGAAACTCACCGAGGATGACATCAAGAGGATGACCGAGGATGCGAAGAAGTTCGAGGCAGAAGACGCAAAGAAGAAGGAAGAGATCGAACTTCGGAACGGTGCCGATATCGCAATCTTCTCTGCCGAAAAGATGCTGAAAGAGCAGGCAGCAAATATCGAACCGGCTGACAAGGAAAAAGTGGAGGCAGGAGTCAGCGAGCTTCGGAAAGCCCTCGAGGCAGACAACAGCGATGAGATCAAGGCCAAGGTGGAGAGTCTCACCGAAGCGGTCTACTCAATCACCACCAAGATCTACCAGAAAGTCCAGGCGGAGAGGCAGGCAAAGGAAGCACAGGCCGGGGAGGCGGGTGCAGGAACGGGCAATTCAACACAGGAAAAGGATGAGAACGTCGTCGATGCCGATTATAAGGTAAAAGACGAGTGAGCCCGATGGCGGCGGGTGATTACTACGAGATCCTGGGTATTCCCAGGAATGCGGACGAGAAGGAGATCAAGAAAGCCTACCGTAACCTGGCCCGGAAGTATCACCCCGATGTCTGCAAGGAACACGGCGCAGAGGAGAAATTCAAGACGATCAACGAGGCGTACAGCGTGCTCTCGGACTCGCAGAAGCGTGCCCAGTACGACCACATGGGTCACGAGACCTTTACGAGCGCTTCGAAGGGATCTTACAGCGGAGCCGGCGGTTTCCACGGTGGGGGATTCAGCGCCGATTTCAGCGGATTCGGGGACATCTTCGATTTCTTTGGCGGCGGATTCTCGGGATCAAGGCAGAGTGGTCCCCAGGAAGGTTCCGATCTCCTGATGAAGATGCAGGTGACCCTCGAGGATGTGGTATTTGGTGCTGACCGTGAGATCGAGGTGAACCATACCGAAGCCTGCAGCCACTGCAATGGTACCGGGAGTGAGAACAAGAAACTTGTGAACTGTCCGAGGTGCCAGGGTTCCGGCCAGATGCGGCAGATGAGCCAGACAATCTTCGGCCAGTTTGTTCGCATGAGCACCTGTACTGAATGCCATGGGCGCGGGCGTATCCCTGAAAAACGATGCACCGAATGCCGCGGCTCCGGGCATACCCAGGTTCACAGGAAAGTGACCGTCCATATTCCTGCCGGTATCGACAGCGGGATGCGACTGCGCATGGAAGGGTATGGTGAGGCGGGGGACTACGGTGCACCAAACGGCGATCTCTTCATAGAGATCTATGTGCGTCCCCATGCAGGGTTCAAGAGGATTGGGGACAACCTCGAGACCGATGTGGAAATAAGCCCCGCACAGGCCGTGGTAGGGTCGGTCGTGAACGTGGAAACCATCGAGAAAAAAACCGTGGAACTGACGATACCCGCTGGGATCCAGCACAATACCGCATTGAAGATCCCGGGCGAGGGAGTGAGGCGCCGGGGCAAACCCGGGGATCTCCTGGTTCGCGTCAAAGTCGTCATTCCTAAGCAACTGAAGCAGGAGATAAAAGGCCTCTACGAGAAGATCCTTGAGCTGGAAGGTCACCACATGGCCGATTCAAAAAAGGGCGGCATCTTCTCGGGTTTTATGGGGAAGAAATAGGATATTCCCTCGCCCTCTACTCTTTCACCCGATACCTTCTGGAAAACCGTGTTCTCCTGAATCCTGCTGCCCCTTTGTTTCTTGGGGTAGCAAGTCAACAATATATTCGTGCGTCTTCTGGTGGAACTCGCCGGAGATCATCCGGAACTCCCGTATGCAGAGCTTGACCTCCTCGGACACATCCTCGAGAGGAATGTCCAGGTTGGGGTGGTGGATTGTACGCAGCCGGATGATATACCGAGGCTTGCCCTTGCCCATTCAGCCATGGAATACCTGGGTTCGTGCGAGGCGGAAAACGATGCAGTGAAAAAGATGATCAGGGATCTTTCGATCTCCACCCCGCATCAGTTCGCTGTCAGGGTGAAAAAGATCTTCGGCAGTACGATGGAGACCTCTGAACCGGACCTGGAGAGAATGATAGGTGCGGGAATTTGTGGAAAAGTCAACCTTCAGAACCCTGTTGAGGAGTTCCGTGCAGTGATCGCAGGGTCGCGGTGCTACTTTGGGAAAGTGATCTGGAGAAGCGATCCACGCCGCTTCGCAGATCGCAGGCCTGGAGATAGGCCCTTTTTTCACCCGGGTGTCATGATGCCAAGGATGGTCCGGGCACTCATGAATATATCGTGTGCGAGATATGGGGAGTTCCTCCTTGATCCGTTCTGTGGAACCGGTGGCATGGTGATGGAGGCCAATCTCATGGGGATCCATGCAGTGGGATCAGACACGGATACTTTCATGGTCAGGGGCAGCAGGCTGAATGTCAAGGGAGGAGAGATCCTGCAGGCCGACGCATGCTGCCTCCCGTTTCCCACCGCATCCTTTGATGCAGTGGTCACCGATCTCCCTTACGGGCAGTCTGTCTCTATCAGGGCAGAAAGCCTTGACACGCTGTACCGGACTGCGCTTCTGGAGATCGCACGGGTGCTGAAACCACGCCGCAGGGCAGTCCTCGTCACACACAGGGATATACGGGCCCAGGCAGCCAGTGTTCTGGAGATTGCCGGGTGCTATTCACAGAGGGTCCACAAGAGCCTCACACGACATATCCTCGTGCTCGAAAAGAACCGGTCTTTTCGATCTTGATACACACTGGCTCTCCCATGAGACGTAAAAAATTCCTAAATAGTTGAAAAAAACAAGGGTACATTGAGCAATGCCGGATATGAGCAAGGGTTCCAGCGGGAAGATCCTGACCTGCTTCAGGACTGAGAAGGGAATCCGTGACCGGAACGAGGATGCATGTGGTGTTTTTTCACTCGGATCCGGAGAGGGTTCCCTGTATCTGCTCGCGGTCGCTGATGGCCTTGGAGGGCACCCGGCGGGTGAAGTGGCAAGTGCGCTTGCAATCAGAGCGCTGCACCAGGCCGTCTCGACAGGGATGAACACCCTCCCTGATCTCAAACAGTCTTCCCTCGAAACCATACTCGCTGCCGGATTCTCAAAGGCGAACTGGGATGTCATCAACCATGCATCCGGAAATCCACGGTGTCTTGGGATGGGAACCACGCTCGTTGCAGCTCTCATAAATCAGGAAGGAGAGGGAATTTTGGGGAATGTAGGCGACAGCCGGGCTTACCTTTTCTCCAAAGGGCCGGAGCGGATCACGCGTGATCATTCAAGGGTCCAGGAGATGGTAGATGCAGGAATTCTCTCTCCTGATGAGGCCGTGTCCCACCCGATGAGGCATATTGTCACGAGGATCATTGGAAGGCCGGGGGATCTCCCGGATTTTTATCATTTCTCCATGGAGGATGGAACACTCGTTCTCTGTTCGGATGGCCTCCTTGATGGCATGGATGACCGGGAGCTTGGAACATTTGCGAGAAGGCTTCATATCAAAGGTCTCTGTGAAAGCCTCGTGGAATATGCTCGGACACGAAGCAGGGACAATATTACGGTCGTGGCAGCAGTCAGGGAATGATCGGGTTTTTCCTTCCGATGCCTTGTTACAGATAAAAAGGAATTATTTCTTGGATCCCGGGGCGGCAGTCACAATCTGGACTGCTTCCACCATCTCCGGGAGCATCTCGACCGGGAATCCCATCACCATCTCCCCGTCCTCAATCCCGGAAAACTTCCGGGAGCCGTCACACCCGAGAGAGTAATTCGCCCTGCCGGTCAGGTAGGTCTGGGCACACGCATCTGCGCACACCGACTGGATGCCGGAAAACTCTGACGTAATCCTGCCACCCATCCTGTAGAGTGTTGCCTGGGCCAGTTTCAGCATCACTCTTGCAGGTGCGACGATGATGATCACGTGTGGTGAGAACTGTGCTTTTTCCAGCGGCGCATAGAGTGTGGCAAAGGTCGCGCCGGACTCAACATGAGGGATGCGATCGATGGTCCGCTTGCACGAGGCGGTGCTCTCAAACTTTCCCAGTTTGTAGTAGAAATGCCCGTTCTTCAGGGTCTCCGTGATAGGCCGGAGGCCGAGTGCCCATGCACCGCCCATACATTCGTGGTTCTCGACAGTGGAGTAGAACACCTTGCCGTCTCTCCGTGCCATGTTCACCATCTGGCAGTGCCGGACGGTTCCGCTCAGGTGCTCCATACCATCGGGAATATCTTCTTTTCCCGTTGCCAGCCTGACTGCGACGGGGGAAAATGCAAGGCCCAGAGCCTTTTTCAGGCTCGCAGATGCCTCGCCATAATCAATCCTCTTCTTGATGGTCTCATCCATGCATGCATCACTTCCGATATGGCATTTAGATGCTCGGGCTCAAAAGAGATAAAACTGCTCATATGAGTAAAAACGCATTATAACCGGCGTAATTTATGATCGACCTTTCTGAAGAAATTTTTGTGGGCATCGACAAAGAGGGCAGGCCGGGACGCCCTGGAAATCGTGATATTCGCCTCGTTTCCGAGTTCAATCGACTTCTGCCCATCGATCACGAGCGTTGCTGGTTTTGCGCTCTCGAGCCGCACCTCGACACTGCGCTCGTTGCTGATCAGGTGCGGGCGCGATGAGAGCATGTAGGGGGCCAGGGGGACAAGCAGGAATCCCTCGATACGTGGGTCTACGATGGGCCCTCCAGCGCTCATCGCGTAGGCGGTGGACCCTGTCGGGGTGCTCATGAGGAGTCCGTCCGCACGGAACCGTTCTGCAGGGATCCCATCGACAACCACGACGAATCGCAGCATCTTTGCCGGGCGGCTTGTGACAATCAAAGCTTCGTTCAAGGCCTGCCCAAGTGTCTCGCCTCCGCGTGCAAGGGAGATGCGCATCCGTGGCTCGATGGCAAATCCAGGCCGGAGAGTCTTGATAAACTCCCCTGCTTCGTCTGGTTCAAGATCGGCTAAAAAACCTACCTCGCCCCAGTTGATTCCGAGGACCGGGATCTGCTTCTCCATGTGCTGGACAGTATGGAGTATGGTTCCGTCCCCCCCAACCACCACAATAAGGTCTGACAGTGTGTCCCATGACCACGAAGGATGCTCGCCAATGGCTTTCGCAGTTGCGGGTTCGTATGAGACCTGGTGGTCGTCCTTTTTGAGGGATTCACCGAGGTCTCGTGTGAATGCAAGGGCTTTCTGATCGTCAATCCGCGAAACCAGCACGATCTTCATCATATCCTCCTATCTCAGGTATTCAATTACCTTATGGTGCAGGATACCGTTGGTGGCGACCATGCACCTCCCGATAGTAACCTCGTCGGGGAAATGGATTGGCATGCCTTCGAGGTCGCTGACCATCCCCCCGGCCTCGGTGCAGATGAGCATACCTGCTGCTGCATCAGTGACCCTCAATGTGCCACGGATATCGATAAACCCATCTATGCGGCCGCATCCGATGTACGAGAGTTCAAGTGCAGAAGCACCGAAGAGACGCCATCGGCGTATCTTCTGTCCGAGATGCATCACCCTTCGGGGGTCAAATTTTCTCCCGTAGATGCTCATGGCACTCTCGTTGAGGTTCGAAATTTTTGATGCAGTCACCGGGCGGTCATCGAGCCAGGCCCCCTTCCCGCGTATTGCGGTGAAGGTCTCACCGCTGGCAAGATCACGGACAAAACCCTGGAGAACGACACCTTCCTCGGCATATGCGAGGGAAAGGGCATAGAAGGGTATTCCGGCAACGGCATTGTAGGTCCCGTCGATCGGATCCAAAAATATGGTCCCGGCCTTGCCGGGAAATTCGACTTTTCCTGCCTCTTCGGAAATCAGGGTCCTGCAGAGCGGATGATCCTCAAGGAATGCAAGGATGCAATCCTCAGCCACCTGGTCGATCTCTTTGGTGGGGGTACGATCGGCACCTATCCGTATGGTTCTGCCAGCCTTCTCTGTACCAACCATGTCACGAATTGCGTCCTGCACATCGCGGGCAAGGATTGAACACGCGTCTAAAAACTCCATGGTGCCAGATCCGACGGATTCTACAGGAGTATTTATCTGGTGATATAAAGATACATGTTACTGCGTTTTCACGCGGGTGTGAACCTAATGAAGGAACAGACAGAGGTAGGGAAGCTGAAAGAGGGACGGTACATGGTCATCGATGATGAACCATGCAAAATACTGGGTATCTCCGTCTCAAAACCAGGAAAACACGGAGCTGCAAAGGCCAGGATCGATGCAATGGGTCTCTTTGACGGGGTCAAGCGCTCCATTGTCCAGCCTGTCTCTGCAAAGACCTATGTCCCGGTCGTTGAGAGGAAGAGCGGGCAGGTCATCACCATCAGCGGGACAACTGTCACCCTCATGGATATGAAAGAGTATAACAATTTCGAGATCGAGGTCCCCGCTGACAAGATCGACCAGGTGGAAGTGGGTAAAGAGATCCAGTACATGGAAGCCCTCGGGAAGAGGAAACTCGACCTGGATTGATCCTTCATCAGGAATCCCGCCAGTCATTTTTTTTCTTTTTTCCCGACAACATGGGATATTTTTCAAAATAACCAGGAATAACGGTCGCCTTCTCCTCTCCATCGAGTCATACCTGTTGTTTTATTTCTGGGAAGGTTCCCAAAAGTCCAGGTAGTTTACAAGGTAGGACTGGAAAATAACCCGATACTCTGAAAAGCTATCGAAGCCCGCCAATCCCGCATTTCCACCCGGTGAATATGAAAAGAGCATCACCATGTTAATATTTTCCAAGATACTGCTCGGGGACTTTGATCTCCATGGTGTAGGAGTTGATCATGTGAGTATGGATTACAAAGTAGTAGGATCGCTTGGAAGTAGACTCGTAAAATTTTTCCACCCATGGACGGGGGTCGTTCTCCTCTTCCTCTTCCCAGAGCTCTTTATCGAGGCCGCCGGTTGGCTGAATCTCCCTGACAAGGGATTTATCGCTGGCATCCCTCACTTCGATTGAGAACCTCGGATGGATCTCTCCATACACGAAACCGGCCGGACCTGCCTCCTTTGATTCGGTCTCCCCCACATAGGTGGTCTCCCATGGATCCACCGAGTAATGGAGTTCCCAGTAAGGGAATGGCATGGATATTGTCTGGGTGACTCCGCCTCCCCACGATTTTATCGATGCATACGTCAGCATCTTTTCCGGACCCGGGGTCTCATCGGGGAAGCGGGTGAATGACGGGGTCTCTTCCGCAGATATCTTTGATACATACCCCAAATCTGTGGATTTTCCACTCCATGTGGGGGAAGGGGTGGGTTTTGGAGAGGGAGTTCTCACTGGAGTGACCAGGGGGGTTTGCGGACTGGTCGTGGCCGTCACTTCCGGTTCAGGTGTCAGTCCCGGGATGGATGGCAGGCTGAGATCGGGGGGTTGCCCGGTCATGATCGGTTTGACTACCACTGCGACGATGACAATTGCGGCGAGGGCTACCAGGAGAATGATGAGATCCCGCTTCTCCATAGTTGAGTGTTGGAAGGCAGTTGATATAAGAACCTAGCATAGGGGATGCCCAATTTTTACCAGCCCCGCGGCAGAAGCTGACTCAATGATGCAGGGGTTTGGGTGCTGGATTCCATCGATAAGGCCATGACCATCTGTGTAGGTTCGGGGGAGGGGGATTCTCCCCGTTCAGAGGAGATTACATGATCCGTGTAGTACCTGCAAGATAAGGACTCTGATCATTCGTTCACCATGGCATTCTCGTTCAACACATGGTACCTTGTGACCCCTCCCTGGAAAAAAGTCATATCAGGCCAGTAACAATCAAGGATCATCACACCGGTTGAATCCGGACGTATCGAGACGAGGGATAGGGAATCCTTCCCCCCGTGAAGATCGACTGAAACCCCGTTTTCGAGGAGATTAATCTCTCCCTCTCCACCTGCGACGCGAAGTTCAAGGCTCGAGATGAGGTCTTCGTATCCCTGGATATTAATCTCCCTGATCTCTCCGGAATGCCTGTATTCTCCATCGATAAAGAGGATCACCTCCTCAAAAGAGTAATCCTGGATCGAGTTCTGGCGCATTGCGACCTTTCCCTTCCCGGGATCCTCAACAACAAGGCGGACCCGTGAATCCACGGGCAGAGATTCGACGAGACCGCCGATTTTTATCCTTGATGCCGGTTTCGTCACGGTGAATTCAATGAATCCGCCGCGAACAATATGTGCACCGCGTCCGGCCTGGAGCGCCAGATCGTCTCTCCCCGCGGCAGTAATATTGACATATCCCTGGTTTATCCTGGTGTTTGCGCCAAACGCGTTCCCGACAGTAAGGCTCACCCGGTATGTCCCTGTTCTCGTATAGGTATAAAGAGGATTTTTTTCCGCAGAAGTGGCTCCGTCCCCAAACGTCCACGACCAGCTGTCCGGGATACCGGTGGAGGTGTCCGTGAACTGGACAGGAAGTGGGACAGATCCCTCAGTGGGCGTGGCAGAAAAGGATGCACTGAGAATGCCGGGTGTTGGGCTGGTATCAGATGCGCCGGCAGGAGGATACCTGGAACTTTCCGGGATCTCATCCATACCGGGAGGGTGAACAGTGGCTCCATCCTCGACGTACCAGAGTTCCAGCGGCGAGCCATTCCAGGTATGAGATGGTACAACGGTGGGTGGTATGGTGATGGATGGGGTCGTTTCGGGAGTCTGCCCGGGAGAGGTGTGCGGGGACGCTTCCTGAGCTGGAGAAGAACGGGGCAGGAAAGGAAGGCTGAGGTCAGGAGATTTCCCGGTCAGGACCGGCTTGACCACCACCGCTATCGCCACAACCACACACAGGGCTGCGAGAAGAATGGCGATATCCCGTCTCTGCATACAAGAGTGTTGACGAGGCTTTGATATAAGAAACTAGCCCGCGGATTGCTGTCATCCGTTATCTTGTACAGAGTGCCGAAGTCTCTCCATACTGGATGACATGCCCTCTCATCGCTGAGACGAGATCGGCTTTCCCGACACCCGGGGTGAGATCAAGCATCTGATCAAGGCCCCAGACCTTGAAGGTATAACGATGAGTCGATCCCCTCGGCGGGCAGGGCCCGGTATATCCCACCTTGCCATAATCATTCGTACCCTGGATTGCCTGAATCGGCACATTGATCGCGCTCTCCTTTGGAAGCCCCGGGGGAATGATACTTACCGGGGGAATATTCCATGCCAGCCAGGGAGAAAAGGAACAGCATGAAGGAATGAAGGGGTTCACCGCCATAAGTGCCAGGGACACGGATTTGAGATTCTCTATCCTGATTCGTGGCGATTCGTCGTCTCCATCACAGGTGTTCGTGGGGGGGAATTCAAGGAAGTCCAGCCTGACAATCAGTTTTTCCATTGTGCGTCACATAGTACTGCGTGTGGTGCCCGCTTGAAGATAGCGGGCGGGCAGGATTCGACCAGGAATGGATGGAACATGCTGTTATGCATATACTGATGGGGCATCCCGGGGAAATCCCGGACCTGCAGCCTGCGCATTCATCATTGTTGATGCATGGGGTGTTCTCATCGCGAGTGAAGCCCGGTTGCTCGGGAAAAAGACCAACAATGAAGCAGAATACCACGCCGTGATCGGCGCACTTGAGAAAGCAGCAACAACCCCTTACCGGCAGATCGTGGTTCATTCTGACAGTGAACTTGTTGTCAGGCAGATAAAGGGGGAGTATACGATAAGAAAATCACATCTTCGTGAATTGTATTCCAGGGAGAAGGAACTTGAAAAGCGCTTCGAATCTGTCGGTTTTGTGAACCTGCCAAGGGAAGACCCCTGGATTCGCATTGTGGATACGCTCTGCAACAATGCGCTCGATTCCGAAAATCACTAAGTAAACAAGCTGCAATTGACTACATGATCTATCTTTAATGCTTTCTCCATCCAAAAGTACCCACTCAACCAAATACATCAATCGAGGAGATCCATGACGAAACAGGCCAAGAACACTCCAGAAGAATGCGATGGGAAATGTGAGGGATGTGCAAGTGCGCAGCAGTGTGATAGTGACAAGAAGACAACCGCAGGCAAGGGGCTTCCTCCCAAAGCCCAGATAGAAGTTGACAATGTCATCCTTGTCCTTTCAGGGAAAGGCGGTGTTGGTAAATCCACGGTTGCGGTCAATCTTTCCTTTGCGTTATCTGCGCATGGCTTCGATGTGGGGATCCTTGACCTTGACATTCACGGCCCCAACGTCCCGAAGATGCTGGGACTCGAAGGCCATCAGCTTACCACACTCGGCAAGATGATCCAGCCGGTCAGGGTTACAGGGAACCTGTCCGTAGTCTCGATGGCGTTCCTCCTCCCTGATATCAGCACCCCTGTGATATGGCGCGGGCCCATGAAGATGAGTGCAATCAGCCAGTTTCTGAGCGAGGTTGACTGGGGTCACCTGGACTACCTTGTCGTGGACCTTCCCCCGGGAACAGGGGACGAGGCGCTCTCAATCATCCAGCTCGCTCCCAATGTCCGGGGTGCCGTGATTGTGACAACACCCCAGGATGTCGCGACGATGGATGCGCTGAAGGCAGCAAAGTTTGTCGAGAAACTGGATATCCCTGTTCTCGGGATCGTGGAGAACATGAGCGGCCTCGTCTGCCCGCATTGCAAGAAGGAGATCGACCTCTTTGGAAAGGGCGGTGGCGAGAAGATTGCCAGTCAGCTCGGGGTCGCCTTCCTTGGCAGCATCCCGCTCGATCCTGAAATGCGGAAGGCGGGGGACGACGGAAAGCCCTTCATCATCCGGAGCAAGGACAGCCCTACCTGGAAGAATGTCGACAAGGTCATGGAAGAGCTGGTGAAGGTGGTTGAAGGTTAAATGACGTTGCGGGAGGTGCTTGCGGGTGAAGGAGAACCTCTTGACATTTACTCCGAGATCCTTCCCGTCCTCGAAGACATCACGCTTTTTCCTGCAAGGGTCGAGGGCATTTACAGGAAAGCGATCGCATACGATGATGCGGCACTTGACCGTCTCCGTTTTGCCCTCTTACGGGTCCAGATTTACGCGGATATCCACCGGAACGAGAATATGGAACGGGCTCAGGCGATCAAGTACGCTTCGGTGGTCCTCGAGAAGGTCATCTTCGGGTCCCTGATGATGGGCCACGAAGAGATGGAACACGATTGAAGAATTGAAGCGTGTTATGGATGCCGGACTGGCATCCTTTTTTCCTATGGTAAACTATATCGGGGGCCGGTTCGCACCTGATCCTGTTGTACGGTGAAACAATGGAGAAGTATGCGTTCGTGGCCCGGGTTCCTGATCAACCGGGAGCCCTCCACAGGGCAGCAGAGATTATCTCCCGCCACCAGGGCAATATCAACAGGATACAGTTCGACCGGCGGATCGATCCCCATACAGTGTTTTTTGAGGTGACTTCGACACCGGAAGCGAGGGAGGTAATACGACGGGGTCTTGTTGAACTGGGATATCTCCAGACTGCACTGAAATCCTTGAGCTTTCTCAGGCTCTCGATCCATATCCCCAATAAACCGGGAGCGCTCCTGGATTTTCTCGGGTGCACGACGTCTCACGGGGCCAATATTGCCATGATCGATTTTGATGATCGCGGGAGTTTTCCCGATCTCCTGACCGTGAGCCTGAATCTTGAAGAGAGCTCAGTGGTCTCGAGCCTCCTGGATAAACTCAAGTCCCGGTACAGGATAGACGTTCTTGAGTATGACACGAGCGGAAAATCACTTGATGATACCGTCTTCTACCTCCGGTTTGCCCAGGCAATCCGGAGTCTTGTCGGGGAATCCGAGGATGCTTTCCTGCTCAGGCTGCTCGGTGATATTAACCATATCGTCCAGGAACTGATGAACAGGGGGCAGGATCCAAAGATCGTGTTCGAGAGCATCCTCCGGACCGGGGAGACACTCCGCGATACGAGTGGTGAGAAATTCTACGCGGATATCCAGCAGATACGCATTGCTGCGAATGTAAGCCTCGTCTGTATCCAGCCCCCCTGCGGCGGGAATGTCTTTCTCCTCGATAGCCCCTGCGAGTGCGTGATGGTTGACACGGGGTATGGTGTCTACCGCCATGAGATCGACACAATTATCAGGAAAAGGATGCCGGGTGCCATGGAGCGGCTGTCCCGCATCATTATCTCGCACGCCGATGCCGATCATTGCGGAGCAGGCGGTTTCTATCATGTCCCGGCGATCATGCACCCCGGGACCCTGGATATCATCCGTGTCTCCAACCGTGCGTACGGATCAAGGAACCAGTCTTCGATTCTTGAAGAGGTCTATACCACGCTCATCAACCTTTTCTCAAAATTCTGTCCCCCCCGGGATATCCAGGTACTTCCCGCGCCAAAGGGTGAGAAGCGGGGCCGTTTCCCGATCCTTGACATCGTTGAGATCGGCAATCACCGGTTTGAGATACTTGAAGGGATGGGCGGGCATCTCCACGGGCAGATCTATCTCTTCTCCCAAGACATGGGAGTATTTTTCACCGCGGATACCGTGATCAATTTTGATCATCTCACCGTGGAAAGGTCAGAATACAACACCCTTGCCGTGAACCTTGTCACGTCGGTGAATGTCGACAGCGACAGGGCGCGGGAGGAACGGAGGGAGATCCTCAGTCTCGTGAAGGATACCAGAGGGCAGTTTTTCGATGGCAGGCTCACATGCCTGATATGCGGGGGACATGGCCCTGTTTCTGTTATGGATGGTCGCGCACTCGAGCCATACGGATCCATCGATCATATCCCGCCTGGTGGAAGCGGCTGTCACTGCTGACGCTCACGAAGAATCCAGTAAGGACAGTGCTGCAAGTGACAGCACCTGCACTCCGTTCCTGATGCTGTCGTGTGGAGAGATGCAGAAACGTGTGCTGTGCAGGTATACCCCCTGTTCAACCCCGGTGCCGAGGCGGAGATAGCAGAGGGGGATTGGAGGATTTACCGATCCGAATAACCCGAAATCCTCGCTCCCGGTGAGGGGTGCCATGCAACATAACCGGTCTTTCCCGAGGCACGCTCCGAGGACTTCGATGACTCTTGCAGTCAGCGAGGGATCATTCACGAGCAACGGAACAGATTCCTCCTGGAGTGCGATGACCGGGAGTCGGTCTTCAGGAATCCCGTAGCTCCTCGCGGTGTGTTCGCATATCCGCATCAACGAAGAGAGAATGAGGTCCCTGACCCCTGGTTCGAAATACCTGACATTGACGAGCAGATGGACCTGGTCAGGGATCGCGTTATGTTTGGTACCACCATGGATCGCCCCTACGGTGATGAGGCCAAACCTCCCCGCTGGCACTTCGCGGGTGATGATCGTCTGGAAAAGGAGGATGAGATGCGCGGCAAGCACGATGGGATCGCGGCCGCGGTCGGGGTGTGCCGCATGCCCCCCTATGCCCCTGACCGTGATATCGAGAGACTCTGCCCCCGCGGAAAAGACCCCCTCCCTGTACCCGATGTGGCCTACAGGGAGGTCTGGTGAGACATGGAGTGCCAGGCCGCAGTCAGGCCTCGGGAATTTGGTATACAGTCCATCCTCGATCATTTTTGAAGCTCCTGACGCCCTCTCCTCGGATGGCTGCGCAACAAGGAGGATCGTTCCATTCCACGTATCCCGCACCGATGAGAGATAGCCGGCAGTACCTGCAAGGACAGTGCAGTGCAGGTCATGCCCGCATGCATGCATGACCCCCACCTCACTGCCATCCGCGGTCCGGACTCGTTCCTTGCTGGCGTAAGGAAGCCCTGTTTCTTCCACAAGGGGGAGGGCATCCATGTCGGCACGGATCATCACGACGGGACCATCTCCGTTCCGGAGTACTCCCACAACTCCATATCCTCCGATTCCTTTCGTGACATTGAATCCTGCCTGTTCCATCTCGCGGGCCATGATCCCCGATGTCCTTCTCTCTTCTCCCGAGAGTTCGGGGTGTGCGTGGAGATCCTTAAAGAGGTCCACCAGGGCTCCGAGATGGTTTTCAATATGCGTTCCCAGGGATTCGCGGTGGTTGCAGAGTGAATGGGTGTTCGGTCTTCGGATCATCATCACAGTACTCCTGAATCCTTCATTTCCTGGTAACGCCTGGCCGAGATATCCAGGTAGTCCTTCTCCTTATCGATTCCAATAAACTGCCTTTTGAGGCAGCAGGCTGCGAGACCCGTGGTCGAACTCCCTGTGAAAGGGTCAAGCACCAGGGCTCCTTCATCCGTTGACGAGAGAATAATGCGTTTTAAGAGGGCGAGAGGCTTCTGGGTGGGGTGACTGCCCTGGCCCTTCTCCGCGCCCCTCGGAGTTGGGATACTCCACACCGTGCGCATCTGTTTTCCCGGGCGTTTGAGGCTGTCGTCTTGCCAGTCCCCGCATTTCATGTCAAGGTAATTGAATACGTGCCTTCCTTTCCCTGCTTTTCTTGCCCAGAGCAGGGTCTCGTGGCTGGCGGTGAAATAGCGTGTGCTCAGGTTCGGGGATGCGTTTGGCTTGAACCAGCAGATATCATTCAGGATCTGGAATCCTTCCTTCTGGAGGGCAAACCCGCAGGCATAGATCGAATGGTACGTTCCGCTGATCCAGATGCTTCCGTTGTCCGAAAGAATCCTCCTGCATGACCTGATCCAATTTGTATGAAATTTAAAATCATTCTCGATGCCCCTGCTGGTATCCCAGAGGCCCTTGTTCACGGACACTCTTTTCCCAGAATGACACGTGAAACCCCCGTTTGAGAGGTTGTAGGGAGGATCGGCGAAGATAAGGTCGACCTCTGCCCCGGGCATACGCTCCATCACCTCCAGACAATCCCCGTGGTACAGGGTGAAGAGACCATCCTGGTAGTAAGGGCTCTGATTCATGGACACTATCCACAAAGACCGATGCCGGCCCGGTAAAATCCCATTTCCCGGCTTGAAAGCCAGAGTTGCACAGTGATAACCATAGTGTGTAGGCTGCCTGGAATAAAAAGGATAGAGGCGACGCCTGAAAAATTCAGGATATATTGGAGAATCTCTATCACGTCCAAGTACAAAAAATACACCTGGAATACCATGGCTACACGCAGGGTCCGGGATATGATGCGTCTCATGGCCCGGAGGATTATCAGCATCGCGGAATCTCTCTCTGACGAAGAGGTAGAACAATTCGTCGGGGAGATCCTCGAAGCCAGGAGGATTTACGTGATGGGGGCCGGGAGATCAGGACTTGTTGCAAAAGCATTCGCCATGCGACTGATGCACCTCGGGTTCTCCTCATTTGTGGTAGGCGAGACCATTACCCCGGCAATGAGCGCGGATGATCTCATGGTTGTCTTCTCAGGATCAGGGAAGACGAAGACTGTCGCAGATATCTCCGAGACCGCGAAGGAGATAGGGGCAAGGCTTGCGTTGATCAGCTCCAACAGGGAGTCAAGGATAGGGAGGATCGCCGATATCATCGTGATTATCGAGCACCAGCGTGACGAGGTCAAGGATGACGGTGCCGAGTTCGAGATACGGCAGATGATGGGAGAGCACAAATCGTTCGCTCCCCTGGGAACCCTTTTTGAGACCGCGGCAATGATCTTTGCTGATGCGGTCATCTCCAGGCTCATGGAGATTATAAAGATCGATGAGAAGGAATTGAAAGACAGGCACGCGAACATTGAGTGATGGATATGGAAATGGAGAAGATGCGGTGTGCAGGAAGGTGCCTTGGGATCGAGATATCCGGGATACGGAAGCTCTTCGATGCAGCAGGGCCGGATTCGATCAACATGGGACTCGGCCAACCCGACTTCGACACCCCTGCGCACATCAAGGAAGGAGCGGTAAGAGCACTCCGTGAGGGAAAGACCGGCTATACCTCGAACATGGGCATCCCGGAATTGCGGGAAGCGCTCTCGGCCAAGTTCAAAAAGGAGAACAACCTGGAATACTCCCCTGACCAGATTATGGTCACGGCCGGTGCAAGCGAAGCGCTCCATGTGATCATGCATGGACTGGTTGAACCCGGCGACCGGGTCCTCTATGCTGACCCGGGTTTTGTCTCCTATGGCGCTCTCGCCGTGCTGGCTGGAGGAAAGCCGGAGGGTGTGCCACTCGATTCGCATCTCCGCATCGATGTAGAAGCCGCAAAGGAGAAGATGAAGGGGGCTCGCCTCTTTGTGCTCAACTCTCCCGGGAATCCTACGGGAGCGGTTGAGACCCGGGAGAATATCCGTGCGCTCGTGGAGTATGGGAATGACATAGGGGTTACGATCGTCAGCGACGAGGTGTACGAGCACTTCATATACGGGGCCCAGCACTGGAGCGCAGCTCTCTTTGGCGATGATGTGATCACGGTGAATGCGGCGAGTAAAACCTACGCAATGACAGGATGGAGGCTCGGATACATGGCAGGGCCAAAGGAGTATATCGAGCAGTGCCTGAAGGTCCACCAGTACTGCCAGGCCTGTGCAACCTCTATATCGCAGTATGCCGCTCTCACTGCATACACCGGTCCCCAGGATTGTGTCGGAGAGATGAGGAATGAATACCAGTTCCGCCGCGACTACCTGTACCGCGAGCTGACCGAGATGGGGTTTTCATTCCCATTGCCTGAGGGGGCTTTCTACATGTTCGCCCCGCTGGGAAAGGACCTGATCGGGCGTATCCTTGCAATGGGAGTCGTTATCGTCCCGGGTGAGGCATTCGGGTGCAATGCTCCTGAATATGCAAGGATGAGCTATGCCACATCCCGCGATAATTTACGCGAAGCGGTCAAGAGAATCAAAAAAGCGATTGAGGGCTGATTGTTCATGGTAAAAGATCTTTTAACCCGGTTATCGAACGCTCACGGCGTTTCGGGAAGTGAGGGGAGTGTCACGGGGATTGTAAGGAAGGAATTGAAGAAGTACGTGGATGAGATCCGCGAGGACCGGATGGGAAACCTTGTCGCGATCAAGAAGGGGAATTCTTTCAAGGTGATGCTCGCAGCCCATGCCGATGAGATAGGGCTCATGGTCAAATCAGTCGATGAAAAGGGGTTCATCCGGTTTGTCGCCATGGGAGGCTGGTATGCACCCACGCTCTACAACCAGCGGGTGATCCTCCACGGTGAAAAAGGGAGAATATACGGTGTTCTTGGCGGGAAACCCGTGCACAAGATGGACGAGGAGGAGCGCAAGAAAGGCGTGAAGGTGGATGACATGTTCATCGATATCGGTGCCTCGACCAGGGACGAGGTGACAGAGCTTGGCGTCGGGATCGGGACACCGATCACGGTGGACCGCGAACTGGCAGCGCTCGCGAATGGCAGGGTCACGGGGAAAGCCTTTGATAACCGGGTTGGGGTCACCATGCTCGTAAAGACTATGCAGGAGATGAAGTCCCCTAATACCATCTATGCTGTCTTCACAGTCCAGGAGGAGGTGGGACTGAAGGGTGCAAAAACGAGTGCGTATTCCCTTGAACCCGACTGTGCGATTGCAACCGATGTCACCATCCCGGGCGACCATCCGGGCATAGACCTCAAGGATGTCCCGGTGGAGATGGGAAAGGGCCCTGTGATCACGATTGTCGACTCGAGTGGCAGGGGGCTCATTGCAAGCCGGTCGGTAATCAAATGGCTCTGCGATGCGGCAGAGAAGAATGATATCCCCGTGCAGCTTGAAGTGGGGAGCGGTGGGACCACCGATGCAACTGCAATCCACCTTGAACGTGGGGGAATTCCCAGCACGACCATCTCCATCGCGAGCCGCTACATTCACTCCCCGGTGGAAGTCGTCGATATCAGTGATATAGAGGAGGGGGTCCGGCTCCTCGTGCAGGCGCTGAAAACAAAACCCAAACTCTGATTTTTCCAGGTTTTTCCCCTTTCAATTCTGTGATTATGTCCCTATTGCCACTTAGGTAATGGATACGCGCGTTTGACATACATACTTTAGATTTGTATATTCAGATTCTGTGACATGTATTTGAAAAGTTACCTCGGATGCAAAGGGTGTCCTGAATCCATTAAGACTTTTTTTCTGCTATTTTTTAAAAATAATTGAAATTTGATTTTTTTTCAGCACTTCGACTGTGAGGATAACTGAATCAGTTTGCTGGGTTAAAAGGTAGTCTGATGAATATCCAAGATCATCGGTCCGATTGAAAATTGGGCATTCAATGGGTGCAGGAGTTGGAAAATAAGGCTGAAAAAGGCTCAAAAGAGGGAAAAGTATATATATTAACGGGAAGAGGATATGGTGAATACATTTGTTCGGGGATTGAGGGCAGATATTGCCCTCGATTCCTGATTGGGGAATGTATACAAAAATGCAACTGAGGTACCCGTATGAAATGCGAAAAAGGGCTGCAGATAGCAATACCTATGGTCCTGTGTCTCCTCCTGGTGCTGCCAGGCAGCGCCGCCCTTGGCGTAACTGGCATTACACCATCAAATGGATATAACACAGGTACTAAATACATAGACAACCTTTCGGGCACTGATTTCCCTAGCGGAGCTGATGTCCTGGTCTCGCTCAACATGACCGGCGAGGAGAGCATTGTTGCTGATTTCGTAACGGTGGCATCTCCAACGTGGATCACGTGTGTTTTTGACCTTACCGGAGCCAAGGCTGGATCTTGGCATGTATTTGTCATCAACAACTCAAGTGGTGAGAATGCGTTCCTAAACTCGGGATTCACCGTATTTAATCCCTCCCCGGTCTTCTCATCCATCACCCCTGACAACGGCGTGAACATTGCCCCCGTCACGATCACCAACCTTGCCGGAAGCAACTTCCTCGCGAATGCAACGGTGAACCTGACCAAGGATGGGCAACCGACCATCACTGCGAACAATGTCAATGTTGTCAGTCCAACACAGATCACCTGCGAGTTCAACATTACCTACGCTGCCCCGGGTGACTGGAATGTCATTGTGACCAATTACGATGGGAATTCGGACGGTCGTTCGAATGCATTTACTATCCGATATCCGGAACCTGTCGTTGATTCCATTGACCCATCATCCGGAACTAATGACAAAGTTATCGGGATTACCAACCTTGCGGGTTCCGGGTTCATGCCGGGTGCAAATGTCACCCTGCGAAAGGCAGGACAACCGGATATTCCCACCATCAACGGACCAATCATCGAGCCCACCAAGATCCTCTGTTTCTTTGACCTGAACGGTGCTCACGTCGGAGCATGGGACGTAATCGTCACCAACCTCGATGCCCAGGAAGGAAACCTGACTGGAGGATTTACGATTCTCTATCCTGATTCGCCAGCGGTTGATGGGATCACCCCGGCGACAGGTGTCAACAATGGAGCGATTCTCGCAAATGTGACGGGAAGCGGTTTCCACGAGAATGCAGTGGTGCGTCTTTCCAATGGAGTGCAGAATATTACCGGCACCGGTGGTGTGGTTTCTTCAGGAAGTATCACTGGAATCTCATTCGATCTCACAGGGATGCCGGCAGGCCTGTGGGATCTCACCGTCACGAACGAAGACGGAAAATTCGCGACAAAGGATGATGCCTTCACCATCACCAATCCTCCCCCAACCATATCGTCCATTGACCCGACATCAGGTGTCAATACCGGGTGGGTTGTCCCCACCATGAATATCACGGGGACTGGATTCTATGCAACGCCTACTGTAACATTCACGAAGGGAGCAACATCGTTCAATGCGGACAGCGTCACCTGGGAGAGCAGCACGAGACTCAGCTGTAATGTAAACATTGATGGGAAGGAAGCAGGGGACTACACCGTTACCGTGACCAACCCTGACAGCCTGTCAAGTGCGCCCTTCAGTAAGTTCACTATCGTGAACCCTGCTCCTGTGATATACACAATAACTCCCTCATCCGGGGAGAACACCGGAACAGTCGATATCCCTGCGTTGACTGGAGAGAACTTCCTCAACGGAATCGTGGTGAACCTCACCAAGGTTGGCGAGATTCCAATACCGGGAACCAGCGTTGTCAGAGTCAACTCGACCGCGCTTACCTGTACGTTTGACCTGAATGGCAAGGCCGCAGGTGTCTGGGATGTTGAAGTGCTGAATCCTGATGGAAGGAGCGACACATATCCCGGACTCTTCACCATCACCAACCCGCCCCCGGCACCCCAGAGCATTACGCCCAGTTCGGGTTCCAACAATGGCCCCGTAGGAATCACAGCACTTACCGGATCAGGTTTCCTTGACGGTGCCACGGTGAAGCTCTCCCGCGAAGGGGAGACCGATATTCCCGGAACATCAGTGAATGTCAATGTCACCACCCAGACCATCATGTGCTTCTTCGCCCTGAATGGTGCAAAGGTTGGGTCGTGGGATGTATCAGTGACGAATACTGACAGCCAGACGGGGACCCTCGAAGACGGATTCTTCATCATGTATCCTGCAGGTCCTGTCATCACAGGGATTTCACCCTCACACGGTGTGAATGACGGGGTCTTCACAATATCCAATATCGCGGGAACCGGGTTCCAGCCGGGAGCGGCTGTGAATCTGACCATGGCCGGGCAGGATGCCATTCCTGGAACGAACGTTGTTGTCAGCCCGACCCAGATCAGTGCGGACTTCGATCTCACCGGGAAGCAGACCGGGTGGTGGAATGTTGTTGTCACGAATGATGACGGGCAGTTCTATTCCTACGAAGGCGGGTTCCAGGTACGATACCCTGCCCCGACTGTTGCAGGTATCACCCCGGACAAGGGCAACAACAACCAGGTTGTCACGATTACAAACCTTTCAGGCACCAATTTCCGTTCCGGGGCCTCGGTGAGACTGAATAGCACTCTCGGATCAGACATTGTGGCTGACGGCGTGAATGTCTTAAGCCCGACGCAGATTGGCTGCACACTGAACCTGAATGGAAAAGCGGCCGGTGCCTGGGACGTAATTGTGACAAACAGCGATGGTCAGTCCGGTATATTACCCGATGGATTCACCATTGAATACCCTGCCCCGACCGTGATGTCGATTGATCCTTCGGCTGCCTCGAATGGCGGTAGTGTAACCATCAATGAGATCAAAGGGAACTACTTCAGGAACGGAGCAACGGTGTGGCTGATCAAGAACCTTCAGCCAAATATCCAGGCAACCGGTGTGAATTTCATAGATTCCCAGACACTCAACTGTACTTTCAATCTGGATAGCGCGATCGAGGGATATTGGACTGTAGTAGTGCTCAATCCTGACGAGAAATACGGAACCCTTCCGTTTGGATTCCGTGTTCTGCCTCCAGTTCCCATACCGAACTTTACCGCAGCGCCCACGTACGGGACAGTGCCCCTTACCGTCCAGTTCACCGATACCTCGCTGAATAATCCCACTGATTACGGGTGGAGTTTCGGTGATGGGACAATCCTTGTCGGAGAAGCAGGTACTGAGGCCCAGAATCCCCTGCATACCTATAACGAGGTTGGGACCTACAATGTCAGCCTAACCGTCTACAACAATGCTACCAACGTCCTTGGGGGACAGACTATCAGGAAGGATTACTATATCGTCGTGGTCAGGACACCAGTCGCCAATTTCACGGCAACTCCGACCTATGGCAATGCCCCGCTCGTCGTCCAGTTCGAAGACCATTCTGATGGAGATCCCTCTTCCTGGGTCTGGAACTTCGGCGATGGAAGTTCTTCAAGGGCACAGAATCCCTACCACCTCTACACGAAGCCAGGCATTTACACTGTGACGCTTACGGTCAGCAACAGGGCTGGTGGCGACTCGATGACACGGACTGATTATATCACGGTCCGTGCCCTGCCGCTGGCTGACTTTACCGCCAACAGGACATCAGGGACATTCCCCATGACCGTGCAGTTCACCGATACCTCCAAGGGGGACCCTGTCAGCTGGTCATGGTCATTCGGTGACGGATCAACCTCGACCGAGCAGAATCCGGTTCATACCTACAGTGCAGCAGGAATCTACAATGTCCAGCTCACGGTGACGAATGCGGCTGGCTCCGATACGAAGACCGCGTATGGATTCATTACCACTGAGGAAGGAATGCAGGCCGGGTTTACCTTTACCACCAGTAACCCGGATAACCTTGCTCCCCTGACCGTTGCCTTTACTGACGCATCAACAGGGACATACCAGAGGATAGTCTGGAACTTCGGCGATGGATATGTATCCAGCGAGAAGAATCCCATCCACACCTACACCAAGCCCGGGAACTACACCGTGACACAGACAATCACCGATTCGAGGTATGGCTCGTCTGCCTCTCAGACCATCCAGGTCAAGCAGAAGTTCGCTGCAGACTTTGTGGTCACACCCTCGACAGGGTCTGCACCTCTGACGGTGACTCTTACTGATACTTCAGTAGGGAACCCGAATACCTGGCAGTGGTGGATCATGAATGAGGATGAGACAGTCCTTGTCTATATCCCAACCGGGCAGAACAAGGAGGTCTACACTATACCGTCTCCGGGGAACTATTCCGTGGTGCTTGCTGTCTCGGATGAAGCGGGACAGATCGATGCAAAGACGATCAACAACTGCATCCACGTGCTGCCCTTCCCGTGAAGGGAAGGCGGCCATCTCCCCTTAGTTGCTTTTTTTAGGGTTTTAAAACAGGGTTGATCTTTCGGGATATACTCCTCTCTGCCAAGGGAACCATATCCTCCGGAACCCTCAATCCTGAACTCTGGATAGGATTGAGATAAAGGACACTTTGATGAACAGGAAGGGTATCCGACTAAATCCCCATCTTTTTCCTCAACGCGTTGATCATGTCCCTCATCTGGATCGCTTCCTCGAAGTCCAGGCGCTCGGCAGCCTTGTTCATCCTGGCCTCGAGTTCGACGAGGAGGTTCGGGATTTCAGATTTCGGGATGTGCTTTGTGTCCTTGATATCGACCTCTTTCTCGGGCACAGGTTTTCTGATCGTCTGTGGGATGATGTTATGAGCCTCGTTGTAGTCAAGTTGTAATTTTCTCCTTCTTTCGGTCTCAGCCACAGCCTCTTTTATTGATCCGGTGATGTTGTCGGCATACAAAACCACTTTGGAATTCGCGTTTCTTGCAGCCCTGCCGATAATCTGGATGAGGCTCCTTGCATCCCTTAAGAAACCCTCTTTATCTGCATCGAGGATCCCGATGAATCCCACTTCGGGGATGTCCAGGCCTTCCCTGAGCAGGTTGATACCCACAAGGACGTCGAATCTCCCGAGGCGGAGCTGGCGTATGATTTCGGTGCGTTCGAGGGTGTCGATATCCGAGTGAAGGTACCGGGTCCGGATGCCCTTCTCGGCCAGGTACTCGGTGAACTCCTCGGCGAGCTTCTTCGTGAGGGTGGTGAGAAGGATCCGGTCTCCCCGTGTAATTGTCTCCCGGATCTCCCGGATGACATCCTCTGTCTGGCCTTCGATCTTCCTGATCAGCACAATCGGATCGACAAGGCCGGTAGGACGGATGATCTGCTCCACCACCTGCGCCGAATGGGAGAGTTCGTATTCAGAAGGAGTTGCGGAGACAAAGATCGCCTGGCGCATGTACTGCTCGAACTCCTTAAACATCAGCGGGCGGTTGTCGAATGCGCTCGGGAGCCGAAACCCATACTCTACGAGAGCTTTTTTTCGGGACCTATCGCCATGGAACATACCGTGGAGCTGGGGAATCGTCTGGTGGCTCTCGTCGATGAACATCAGGTAGTCCCCGGGAAAGTAATCGAGGAGGCAGTAGGGTTTTTCACCGGGCTTCCTGAAATCAAAGTGGCGAGAGTAATTTTCGATGCCCTTGCAGGATCCCGTCTCCTCGATCATCTCGAGGTCGTAGAGGGTCCGCTGCTCGAGCCTGTGCGATTCGAGCATCCCCAGTTCCGGCAGGCGCTGCTGCAACTCATCACGGATAGTGGAGAGGGCCTTCTGCTGAATCTCGTGCGGGATGACATAGTGCCTGGCAGGGTAGACGTGGAAGTACTTGTGCTGCTCCTTCACGTTCCCGGATGCCTTCTCGACCTCGCTGATCCGCTCAACCTCGTCCCCGAAGAGCTCGATCCGGATGATGTCCTGGAAGTACCCGGGGATGAGATCGATCGTATCACCCTTCACCCTGAAGCGGCCTGGCTGGAGTTCGAGGTCGTTTCTCTCGTACTGCCCGGTCACAAGGCGTTCGATGATCTGTTTCCTCGGGATTCGGTCACCGACATTTACCTCAAAGCCCATATCCCTGAAGTGCTCGGGCCTCCCGAGGCCATAGATGCAGGATACCGAAGCAATCACGATCACGTCCCGACGCGAGAGAAGCGATGCGGTCGCAGAGAGCCGCATCATGTCGATCTTCGGGTTGATCTGGGCATCCTTCTCGATATACTGGTCTTTCTGGGGGATGTACGACTCTGGCTGGTAATAATCATAATACGAGACAAAGTACTCGACCCTGTTTTTCGGGAAGAATTCGCGGAACTCGTTCCATAACTGGGCAGCAAGCGTCTTGTTATGGGCAATCACAAGCGTCGGCTTCTGGACCCTTGCGATGACATTGGCCATCGTGAAAGTCTTTCCGGATCCCGTGACGCCGAGAAGCGTCTGGTACCGGTGTCCTGCGTCTACCCCTTTGACGAGCCGGTCGATCGCACCGGGTTGTGAACCGCGTGGAGAAAAGCCTGCTTTGAGTTCAAACCCGGTCATGGTATCGCCTTCTTCTTCCGGAGCAGCCGGTGATAGGTAATTGCAAACCGGTGGGCTTCGTCGCGGATCTCCTGGAGGTAGAGCGACGCCTTCTCATGCTTCGCAACGGGAAGGGGATGCGCTGATCCGGCAACGAAGATCTGTTCCTCGCGCTTTGCGAGAGCAATGACAGGGATCGACAGTTCAAGATTTTTTATTGAGGAGACCGCTGCGTGTAACTGGGTCCTCCCTCCGTCAACCATGACAAGGTCCGGGAATTCCACCCCTTCCTGCTTCAGGCGCCGGTATCTCCTTGTGACGACTTCGCCAATCGCCGCGGGGTCGTCAATTCCCTCGATGGTTTTGATCCGGAAACGGCGGTAATTCCGCTTGTCGGGTCGTCCATCCCGGAACTGGACCATGGATCCAACAACCTCGGTCCCCGCGAGGTGGGAGATGTCAAAGCACTCTATCACCCGGGGCAGGTCATCAAGGCCGAGTTTCTCCATCAGTTCTTCAAGCCTGATCCGGTCGCCAAAATGGGCAATCTCAATATTCGTCCTGACCAGGGAGAGTAACCTGTGCTTGGCACCGATCCGGGGAACGGTTACGGTCACTTTCTTTCCTCTCCTGACCGAAAGGAACTCCTGGAGATCGGGACCCACCTCTACGGGGAGGATGAGCTCCCCCGGCGGGGTGTAGCCAGAGTAATACTGGACAAGAAACTCTTCGAGGAACTCCTCGCCCTCATCGAAGATGAACTCCTTCTTGTTGATCAGCGTACCCGCGTGGATGTTGAAGAGCATCAGGTAGACCCGGCCCTCATGCATCAGGTAATTGATGATATCCTCATCGGTATCTTTCTTCCTCGCGATATCCTGGCGTTCCGAAAGATGCGTGAGCGCCTGCACCTGGTCGCGGAGCAGAAGCGCCCGCTCGTAATCGTGCGCCCGGGACCTCTCCTCCATCTCCTCTTTAAGCGTTCGGATGATCTCCGGGGTATTTCCCTTCAGGACGAGCGATGCCTGCCGCACCAGTACCCCATAGTCTTCAGGACCGATCCTGCCCTTACAGGGTGCACTGCATGTCCCGAGCGATGCGCGGAGGCAACCCCGCTTGGGCATCTTCCGGCAGCTTCGGAGCCGGAATGTCTTCTTGACGACAGAGAGGACGTGAGCCCGCTCCGCTGCGGAAGTAAACGGCCCGAAGTAGGATCCTTTCTCTGTCATCCGTCTGGCAATGCAGATTCGCGGGAATTCATCGCCAGTCAGATGGATGAAGGCATACTGCTTGGCATCCTTTAAATCGATATTGAACCGCGGCTGGTGGGTCTTGATGAGGCTGTTCTCGAGGATCAGTGCCTCGACCTCGTTCGCGGTCACGATATAATCGATATCGGCAATAAGGGAGACGAGACGCCGGGTTTTCCCGTCATGGTCACGTTTCTGGAAGTAACTGGAGACCCGCTTTTTGAGGTCCTTCGCCTTTCCCACGTAGAGGAGTTCGCCATCCTTTCCCCTGAAGAGATAACAGCCCGGGGCTCCAGGAAGAGAGGCAGGGGTATTCATGCCCGCCCAAGCATCCTCTGGAGGAATTCCCCGGTGTGGCTCGCCGGGTTTTCAGCGATCTCTTCGGGTGTTCCCGTTGCGACGATATAGCCGCCGCGGTCACCGCCTTCCGGCCCGAGGTCGATGATATGGTCGGCTGACTTGATCACGTCGAGGTTGTGCTCGATCACGACTACGGTATTGCCCTTCTCGACCAGTTCGTTCAGGACCGCAATCAGCTTCTTGACATCGTGGAAGTGAAGGCCGGTGGTGGGTTCATCGAGGAGATAGATGGTGTTTCCCGTTCCCTTCTTTGAGAGTTCCCGGGTGAGCTTGATCCGCTGGGCTTCTCCCCCTGAAAGCGTGGTGGAACTCTGCCCAAGCTTGATGTACTCGAGTCCAACTGCGGCGAGAGTCTCGAGCTTGTGCCGGATCGAGGGGATATTCTGGAAGAGTTCGAGATTTTCTTCGACGGTCATGTCAAGGACCTCCGCAATGCTCTTTCCCTTGTACTTCACCTCAAGGGTCTCGCTGTTATACCTGGTCCCCTTGCATTCCTCGCATTCGACATACACATCTGGCAGGAAGTTCATCTCGATCTTGATCATCCCGTCGCCCTCGCACGCCTCGCAGCGGCCGCCTTTTAAGTTGAATGAGAACCTCCCCGGCTGGTATCCCCTCACTTTCGCCTCCTTTGTGGTGGCAAATACCCTCCGGATCTCGTCAAAGACCTTGGTATAGGTCGCAGGGTTACTCCTGGGGGTCTTTCCTATCGGGCTCTGGTCGATGACGATGACCTTGTCCACATCCCCGTTGAACTTGAGAGACCGGTGTTTTCCCGGGGTGACCCTTGACTGATGGAGCACTTTCTGGAGCGCCGGGTACAGGGTATCATAAATGAGCGTCGATTTTCCTGACCCCGAGACACCGGTAATCACCGTGAAGACACCGAGAGGGATCTCCACGTCTATCTGTTTCAGGTTGTTCTCTGAACACCCCGAGATCGAGATGGAATGTTCGCTTCTCCTCCTTTCCCCGGGTGTCTCGATCTTTAGGGTCCCGGCGAGGTACTGCCCGGTAAGGGAGTTGGCATCTCCTTCGATCTCTTCAGGGGTTCCCTCGGCCACCACATAACCACCGTGAAGACCCGCGCCCGGGCCCATATCAACGACATGGTCGGCGCTCCGGATGGTGTCCTCGTCATGCTCGACCACGATAAGGGTATTCCCGAGATCCCGGAGGCGTCGCAGGGTGTCGATCAGCATCTGGTTGTCACGCTGGTGAAGCCCGATGGAAGGCTCATCAAGCACGTAAAGCACCCCCATCAGGTTCGATCCGATCTGCGTGGCCAGCCTGATACGCTGGGCCTCGCCACCCGAGAGAGTCCCTGCACTCCTGGAGAGCGTGAGATAACCAAGACCCACCTTTTCGAGGAAGTCAAGCCTTGCATTGATCTCTTTCAGGATCTGCCGCGCGATCTCCTGCTGTTTCTCGGGGAGGTCAAGTTCCCTGAAAAAGTCAAGGCACCTGCTGACTGGCATGTCGGTGATATCGATGATGGAGCGATCCAGAATCCGTACTGAGAGGACCTTGTCCTTGAGCCGCTTCCCGTGGCAGCGGGGACACTCAGAAATCCGCATGAACTTCTCGAGTTCCCTCTTCCTGTATTCCGACTGGGTCTGGTGGTAGAGCCTTGCAGACTGGGGAACGAGCCCCTCCCATTCCCCGGTATGGGCCCAGTGGGCGTCCCCGTTCCTCCCGCTCATCGAGAACCGGATGCGTTCCTTCGACCCGAACATCAGGATATCGTACTGCTCTTTTGAGAGGTCCTTGATGGGCGTCAGGACAGAGAAGCCGTAATGCTTTGCCACCGCACCAAGATACT
This sequence comes from Methanolinea sp., assembly GCA_018262855.1. Lineage (GTDB taxonomy): Archaea > Halobacteriota > Methanomicrobia > Methanomicrobiales > Methanospirillaceae > Methanolinea_A. Next base: position 85,128 of record JADFDO010000009.1, read on the forward strand.
GGTTACGATAGCCATCGAGGTAATTGCGATAGAGCGCGACAGCCCCATCCGCGATCGATCTCGAAGGGTCCGGGACGATCAGGTCAGGATCGAACTCCATCTTGATTCCGAGACCATTGCATTCCTCGCATGCCCCGAACGGGCTGTTGAAGGAGAACATCCGTGGCTGGAGCTCTTCGAAGGTGAGGCCGCAGACAGGGCAGGCCATGACGGCCGAGTAGATCTTCTCTTCCCCGCTCTCCGGGACAACGATGATCAGGCCTCCGGATTTCAGCAGGGCGTTCTCGCAGGCCTCCACGAGGCGTGAGCGGTCCGATGCCTCGAGTCGATCGATGACCACTTCGATATCGTGCTTCTTGTACCGTTCGAGCGTGACCTCTTCATCCGTGCGGTGGATCTCTCCGTTGATCCGGACCCTTGTGTAGCCTTCTTTGTTGAGGTCCTTTAAGAGCTGCTGGTACGTGCCCTTCTTCTGCCGGACAAGGGGTGCCAGAACCGTCACCGTTCCTCCGAGTTCCTCTGCGACCCGTTCTGCGATCCGTTCCGGGGACTGTGCCTCGATGGGGATATTGTGTTCCGGGCAGTAGGGTATCCCGACGCGGGCGAAGAGGAGGCGGAGGTAGTCGTAGATCTCTGTGACCGTGCCGACGGTACTCCTCGGGTTCTTGCTGGTGCTCTTCTGCTCGATGGCAATTGCAGGTGAGAGGCCGATGATCGCGTCAACATCGGGCTTGTGCATGAGCCCCAGGAACTGGCGCGCATATGCCGAAAGGGATTCGACATACCGGCGCTGCCCTTCGGCATAGATGGTGTCGAACGCAAGCGTGGACTTCCCCGACCCCGACAGACCGGTGATGACAATGAACTTATCCCGCGGCAGCTCGACGGTGATATTCTTGAGGTTGTGCTGCCGCGCACCTTTGACGATGATATTCTTCATTGTTCTATTGCGTGTATCATGTGGATGTGTACCCATATAGGGGTGTCCATCAGGGAAAATATTCGGGAAGACGAGGGATGGGTAGAAGGAGAGATTCTATCCTGACTATTTCATCTATGGAGTGGGATCATAGTAAATAAGATACATTGAAAAAATTATATTTTATTTGGGTAAAATGGCTGAAATAGGATACTTTTCTGTAATCAGGCATGAAATTTTGGAGATCATCCCTCCTGGAGACCACCGGATTCTCGATATCGGTTGTGGCACGGGTGCTACTTTAAAACAATTGAAGTATTGCGGAAAAGCTATGGAAACCTGTGGTATTGAACTGAACCCTGACGCAGCGAAAATTGCAGCACAAAATATTGACACAATACTCACAGGAGATGCAGGAGTTATTGAAATCCCGTTTAAGAAGAATTATTTTGATTATATTCTCTTCTGTGATGTTCTGGAACATTTTTTTCACCCAGATCAGATTCTTGGGAAATATGCACCGTATCTTAAAAATGAGGGTCTGATTATCGTAAGCATTCCAAACATAAAATATTATAAAATTGTATTAAGCCTATTATTCCGCGATAGGTTTGAATACAAAGATGAAGGGATTCTGGATCAATCGCATATTCGGTTCTTTACCAGACATGAAATCGTGAACCTTTTTGTTCATTCGGACTTTGAAATACTTAAAATACTACCAAAAATTGGAAAGAAAGTGCTCGTAAAGGATACACCCCTGTACTCATTACTGAGGAATATGCCCGGGTCATCCTTTTTAACGTATCAATATTGCATAATAAGCAGAAAGAAGAAGGATAGTATGAATTCTTGACAACCCATATATGAAGAAATACCCGGAATCTCAGTATTAAAATTTTCACGCACCATAGAACAGGCGGAAAATCATGCAAAAGGTGTATATTATCGGGCACAAGCAACCGGACACAGACAGCGTTGCGAGTGTCATTGGATATGCCGAATTCCAGAATCTCCGCAGGCCCGGCCAGTATCTTCCTGCTGTCTGCGGACCGCTGAACAGTGAAACTCAGTACGCTCTCCGGCACTTTGGAATGGAACCGCCGCTCATTATCGAGAGCGTTGAGCCTTGTGTAGGGGATATTCCCTCGTTCTATACAGAGCGTGCCCCTGCCGACATGCCGACCATCGATGTCGCCGCGATGATGGATGAGTACGAAGTGCGGAACATTCCCATTGTGGACGGCGATGAGCGTCTTCTCGGCATTGTCTCGGAGCACGGACTAGCGAAAGCATACGTGACTCCAAGGCTTGAGGCACACCTCACCATCGGCCCCATTCCCCTTGGGACCATCGCCAGGATCTTGGACGCCACCATCTGCACCGGCGTGGAGGGCATTGCAGTTCATGGCAGGGTCTCTATCGTAATAGATGCCCTCCATGTGGCGCTCTCACGCCTCTCCCCTGCTGATGTTTCAGTGGTGGGAGATAACGAACCGAGTCAGCTCGCCCTCATCTCAGCCGGGATATCCGTGCTCGTGATTGCAGAGGGGGCCCCGGTCAGCCAGAGAGTACGCGAGTCTGCTGCGAGTAAAGGTACTGCAATACTCTCGACACCCCTCGACGCGTTCAGCGTGGGGAGGATGATGCACCTCTCTCTCCCGGCCGGGAGGGTAGTGGCCACCGATGTTCCGGTTCTCCGCCTGGAAGATCCTCTCTCCTATGCCAAGAAGATGGTGACCGATTCGAAATACCGGACTGCCTGCGTGGTTGACCGGGATGGAAAGCTCATTGGCATGATCTCCCGGAACAGCCTCCTTGAAGATGTGCAGAAACAGGTGATCCTTCTCGACCACAACGAGTACGCTCAGGCGGTGGAAGGTGTGGAAATGGCAGAGATACTTGAATTGATTGATCACCACCGCCTTGGTGCAATCACAACCCTTAAACCTGTTCGGTTCCAGAACGAGCCTGTTGGATCCACCTCCACAATCATCACGAAAAAATTCATGGATTCAGGGAGAGATCCATCGCATGGTACGGCAGGGATGCTTCTCGCAGGGATTCTTTCCGATACCCTTGTACTGAAGATGTCGACCACAACACCCGATGATGTCTCTGCTGTCCAGTATCTTGAAAAAATCACCGGGCTCAACGCCCATGAGTTTGGGACAGACCTCATCCAGCATGGTATGGATCTCGAGCATACCCCCCTCCCCCAGCTCCTTTCTCAGGATGTCAAGCGATATTCGCTCTTTGGCCGCGAGGTCATCATCGCCCAGGTGATGACTGCCTCACGTGAATACGCAGAAAAAAAAGGGGAGGAGATCCAGGCAGAACTGGAGAAGCTTCGCAGAGGGAACGGTGTTGACCTGTATCTCGTCCTTTTTACGGACATTATCGCGAACCAGAGCGACCTGTTTGCGGCCGGGGAGAATGCTACGCTCCGGAGCCTTGATTATACCGAGCAGCCTGTCGTCCTCGCCGGTGTCATGTCGAGGAAGAAGGACTTCCTGCCGGTGTTTGGGGGGAAATTACGGGACTTATAATATGGAATATTGTGGCATTCTGGCTACCAAATTATTTATCGAATGTTTTGGAAAATCGCAGAGATATTGATGGGTTTCCTTGTTTTCCATGAATTCCAAATGATTATTTGGTTCTAATTGGCAGATGAAAACAGGATTTGAACCGCCACCGCTTCTCCTTGTCTATCACGTTTTCAGGCGAATCCAACAGGGATTGATGAATCTTCGGTGACCGCAGGTCGCCCCGGGTCGAGGACGGAAGCCCCGTGGTATTTTCGGGGGTGGCGGGGTCAATCGCGTATAATTTATGAAATCTAAAACCAGCACATTTTTATTTCCTTAATGTTAGTGACGTATTTTTCTGTAATTCCTCTTCCTGATCTGTTCGCAATATTTGTGGTCACAATGTCACTATACCCAATATTTATTTGAGAATCTGCAAGAAATTAATCCCCGGTCTCTTCCTCATCCGCGATGATCTGAAGGTCCCATTCGTCCTCATCGAACTCTATGGTTCCGTTTCCCTCGCACACGGGGCATGGGATCGTTTCCGGGGCACCATTGCAGGCATCGGGAGGCACATCATCCGAGGCGATCTCCTCCTCTGTCGGGATATGGAAGTATTGCTTTACCCTGTGGGATTTCAATTCGCTGCAGAGCAGGTGCTCTTCGTTCGGGACTTCGCCTGTCCCATTGCAGTTGCGGCAGCGGAGGATGATCATGAGCTACCCTCTTCACCACTCTCACGGTGCATGAAGTAATAATCAAGATGATGGGGAGAGACACTCATCATACTAATTATACCGGCATCATTGATCTCTCTCATTTTCTGGATCAATCCTCTTTTTTTCATTATAAGAGGAATATCTTTGATATTCCCGGTACAGGAAGAGAGAAATAATCTTAAAAATCCTGTTGTTTTTTCCCTCATGCAACAGAAGCATGCACTAATAAATCCAAGGAAAACGGCCTGGGGAAGGAATAATATCAGGGAAAAAAACGAATAATTTTTTAAATGAAGGCGAATCCGGTTTCTATTTCTATAAAAAAACCGTTTATCTTTCAGTTTCGCACAACTGTTCCCTTCTTTGTGATAACATACGGCATCAGGACAGATACCAATATCATATCCTCTTAACCTTATCCTCCAGGATAGATCCACATCTTCATAATAGAGAAAGAACGTGGCGTCAAATCCAGGTTCGTCAAGTTCTCTCAGGATTTTTGAACTGACCATGAGACAGGCACCGCTGGCATAAAAAAAACCCGGGCTGATAACATCTGACATCGTTCCATACGCCTGATACCTTTTCAGAGGGTAT